>NZ_JBHTDJ010000002.1:0-548517 GCF_042666395.1 Knoellia pratensis
CGCCTCCTGCCCGTGTAGGCCGACCCGTTTCCCGCCGCCCCCGGAAAACGGGTCCGGAGCAAGGGAACTGTTCCCTTGCTCCGGACCTGTTTCCCGCCGGCCCCGGAAAAGGTGTGGCGACGTGGGCGGGGTCAGTCGCCTTCGGGTTTGTGGTCGGGGCGAGGGGCGCCATGAGGGAAGGAGGTCTTGGCGGGTGACTCGAGCTCCTCGCGGTGGTTGCGGATGAGGTCGAGGTTGCGGTCGCGCAGGTGGTCGAAGCCCTGGCTGATGTTGGAGCCCGGCGTGAGCGACGACAGGGCTGTCGCCGGGTCGAGGCGGGCGGACACCCAGCCCTCGTGTGACGCGGCCTTGGCGATGATCGTGGCGTTCGGCGTGACGATGTGGCTGTTGCCGAAGTAGATGACGCCGGCGGGGTCGATGCCGGTCGCGTTGGCGCCGATGACGAACACGTGGTTGTCATAGGCGCGCGCCCGCGAGGTGAGTTCCCAGATGTCGGCCGAGCGCAGCAGGGCGGACGGGCGGCAGATGATCTCGGCACCCTGAACGGCCTGGATGCGCGACAGCTCAGGGTAGTCACCGTCGAAGCAGATGATCATGCCGATGCGACCGATCGCGGTGTCGCACACCGTGACCGTGTCGCCCGGGGTGACCCAGCCGCCACCGGAGACGGCCTCGGTGCAGAAGGGGTGCGTCTTGCGATAGACCCCAAGGAGTTCGCCGTCGGAGTTGATGAGAACGGACGCGTTGTAGATGACACCACGCTCTGGGCCGCGTTCATAGGTGCCGACGCACAGCACGATCCCGAGCTCGCGGGCCACGGCCTGGAACGGTTCGGTCATCGGCCCGGGCAGCTCGCTGACCAGGTCCCAGAGGTTCTCGACGGGGCAGTCAGGCGTGAACCCGGTCGTGGCGGACTCGGGCAGCACGACGAGTTCGGCGCCGGTCTCGGCGACGCAGCGTCGTACGAAGTCGACGCAGCGCGCGATGTTTGCCTCGACGACCTGCGGCGTCAGGGATCCCCGGACGGGTGCGACCTGGATGGCGGCGGCAGTGAGAGCACGCATCAGCGACCTCCGATGAGCCAGCCGACGATGACGCCGGCGAGGGCGACACCCGCTCCGAACAAGGCCCCTGGCACGAAGCCGGAGTGCCCGCCAACGGCAACGGTTGTCCCGACCGGGTTGAGCGGTCGAGCGCCGCGGTCGACTTCACCGGCGTTGACTCCTGCGGCAACGGCGCCGCCCTTGGCCTTCTTCTTCTCCCTGCGGACACCGGCGATGTCGTCGTCCAGTGCCTTGAACATCTGGCCGGCCATCTTGCGGGCGACGCCGGCGAGCATCCGCTGGCCAACTCCTCCGATGGGTCCGCCCACGAGGGCGTCGGCTTCATAGGTGATGGTCGTTCCGCCACCGTCCGCGGCCACCAGGGTCACGTCGACCGTCGTCGAGATCGTGCCGGGCGCACCGGCGCCGTCCGCCTTCATCGTGAAGCGGTCCGGCTCGTTGATGTCGGAGATCGCGACCTCACCGTCGTAGGAACCCTTGATCGCTGCGACCCCGGCCATGACCGTCATCGCGTAGCGACCGGGGGAGAGCTCACGCAGGCTCTCGCAGCCGGGGATGCTGCGCTCGAGAGCGGCCGGGTCGTGGACCGCCTGCCACACCTGCTCGGGGGAGGCCGCCATCGTCGCGGTTCCGGAAATCTTCATCGGTGCTCCTCGGTGGTGCTTGTCTGGAGGTGAAGTTCGCTCTGGCGGTGTTGGGCGCGCAGCTCCCACAGCTCGACCGGACTGATCGGCATTGAGCGGATGAAGAATCCCTCGGCATCCGAGATCGCGGACGCGATGACGGCCGTGACGGGGATGGTGCCCGCCTCGCCAGCGCCCTTGATCCCCAGCGGGTTCAGCGGTGACGGGGTCTCGAGGTGATCGGTCTCGATGTGTGGGACCTCGGACGCGTAGGGGATGAGGAAGTCCATGAACGACGCGTTGAGCAGCTGCCCACTCTCGTCATAGACCATCCGCTCATACAAGGCACCACCCACGCCCTGGGCGACGCCGCCATGGACCTGGCCCTCGACGATCATCGGGTTGACGACGACACCACAGTCGTGGATGACGCAGTAGCGCAGGATCGTGATCTCGGCCGTCACAGAGTCGGTCTCGACGATGGCTGCGTGCATGCCGTTGGCGAAGGTCGCCTGGGTGGGCGAGTAGAAGTCCTTGCCCTCGAGCCCGGGTTCGTCGTCGTCGGCGACCGGCGGCTTGTCGGGGTCGAAGGCTCCGGCGAACTGCGTTGCGGCCTTTGCCGACTCGTCGAAGGCATAGCGCAACGGGTTGGACATGACGGCCACGGTGGACAGGGCGATCGAGGCGTGGGGCGCACCCTTGACGCTGATGACGCCATCCTCGATCTGCAGGTCCTCCTCCGCGACCTCGAGGGCGTCGGCGGCAATCCGCAACGCCTTGGCTCGCACCGCGCGGGCCGCGAGGGCCACGGCATTGCCGCTCATGACGGCACCGCGCGACGCGAAGGTCCCCACGGCATACGGCATCCGTCTGGTGTCACCGGTGGTGACGTAGACGTCGTCGATGGGGACGCCGAGCTCGTCCGCGACGATCTGGGCGAGGATCGTCTGGTGCCCCTGCCCCTGGGTGGTGAGGCCAGTGGCGACGTTGACGCGCCCACTCGTCTCGACCTGCACGTGCCCACCCTCGTAGGGACCGACGCCCGTTCCTTCGACGTAGCAACCGATCCCGAGACCGACCTTGCGCCCCTGTGACTCGGCTTCTTGTCTGTATGCCGCGAAGTCGTCCCAGCCCACGAGCGCCTTGAGCTTGGCGAGGGAAGCCGGGAAGTCGCCGGAGTCGTACTTGAGCGGGCGCCCGTCCTGGAAGAGGAGCCCCTGGTCGTAGGGCATCTCCTCGGGCTGGATGAAGTTGCGGGAGCGGACCTCCGTGCGATCGATGCCGAGTTCGGCGGCGATGGCGTCCATGGTGCGCTCCATGGCGAAGCACCCCTGCGGGCGGCCAGCACCTCGATAGGGAGTCACGAGAACGGTGTTGGTGTAGAGGGACCAGAACTCGACGCGGTAGTTCTGCGGCTTGTAGGGGCCGAGCAGCTGGGTCGCCGTGATGATCGGGACGATGACGCCGTAGGGGAGGTAGGCGCCGTTGTCGTGCCAGAACTTCACGTCGAGGGCGAGCAGCCGCCCGTCGTCGTCGAAGCCGACGGTGACCTGCTGCAGCTGGCCGCGCTCGTGCGCGCTCGAGGTGAAGTGCTCACGCCGGTCCTCGGTCCACTTGACGTCGTGGTCGAGCTTGCGAGAGGCCCACGGCACCAGCACTTCCTCGGGCCAGGGGTGCATGATCTTGACGCCGAAGCCGCCACCGACGTCGGGGGCGATGCACTCGACCTGCGCGAGTGGCAGTGCGAGCTTGGCCGCGACCGCCGCGCGCACACCGGTCGAGGTCTGGGTCGACGAGTGGATGCGCATGCGCTGCTCGTCCGAGTCCCAGTGCGCGAGAACGCCTTTGCCCTCCATGGGCATGCAGGCGCTGCGCTCGATCTCGAGCTCGAGCGTGAGGGTGTGGGGCGCCGCAGCCATGGCGGGTTCGACGTTGCCGACTTCCTGGAGGAGGTGGGCGGCGACGTTGCCGGGCGCGTCGTCGTGCACGAGCCGGTCACCGTCGCGCGAGTTCGCGATGCCGACGACCGGCGGCAGGAACTCATAGGTCACCACGATGCGCTGGGCAGCGTCCTCGGCGAGGTAGCGGTCGCGCGCGATGACCATGACGATGGCCTCGCCCACGTGGTTGACCTCGTCCTTGGCGAGCGGGTAGCCGGTGCGCCCGGCCTCGATGGAGGGGTGGGGGATGAGGAGCGGCAACCGATCAGCAGCGGGCCCGTCGAGGTCCTCGTGCGTGTAGACCGCGATGACGCCATCGATCTCCACAGCCCCGTCGACGTCGATGTCCGTGATGCGCGCATGGGCGTGCGGGCTGCGAACGAACGCGACCTCGTAGGCGTCGTGGCCGAGATCGTCGAGGTAGCGGCCGTTGCCGGTGACGAGACGCGGGTCCTCCTTGCGCAGGACGGGCTGGCCGAACTGGCGGGTGCTCATGAGTCAGCCCCCGCAGACGTGTCGGACTTCGACCTCAGGTCGCGCTTGATCTCGGCGGCGCGCAGGACGGCCTTGCAGATGTTCTGGTAGCCCGTGCAACGACAGAGGTTGCCCGAGATCGCCTCGCGCGCCTCCTCGCTCGTCGGGTCGGGGTTCTCCTCGATGAAGGCCGTGATCGTCGTGACGAATCCCGGTGTGCAGAAGCCGCACTGGAGTCCGTGGCACTCGACGAACGCCTGCTGCACCGGACCCATCGCGTCCTGGGTGCCGAGGCCCTCGACGGTGGTGATCGTGTGCTCCTGGGCGGACACGGCAAACATGAGACAGGAGCGCATCGGCTCACCGTCGACGAGCACGGTGCACGCGCCGCAGACGCCGTGCTCACAGCCGACGTGGGTGCCGGTGAGTCGCAGGTCGTGGCGGATGAAGTCCGACAGGAGTCGCCGCGACTCGACTGAACGAGTGTGGGTGACCCCATTGATGTTGAGTGTCACAGGAACGTTGAGGGTCGCGTCCGTGGTGGGCGCGCTCTGGTCGATGTCGGTCATGCGTCCTCCTCGGTCGTGGCGATGGTCAGTGCGCGTCGCGTGAGCTCGGCGGCGAGCATGCGGCGGTACTCACTGGTGGCGTGGATGTCGGCCTCGGGTGCGATGCCGGCCTGGACGAGGTCGTCGATGCCGTCCCAGCTCGATGAGATCGACTGTCCCGCAACGGCTTCGGTGAGGTCGATGACCACGGGGATGTCCGTGACGGAGACGTATGCCGCTCGAGCAGTTCGGACGACCGCGTCCCGTCCCTGCCCGTCGAGATCGACTGCGACGCCGACGCCGGCCAACGCGTAGTCACCGTGCCGGCGGGCCGACTCGATGAACGTGGTGCGGGTCGTGGCGCCGAAGCGGCCGAAGCGCACCGCCTCGAGCAACTCATCGGCCTTGAGCATGGTCTGCAAGGGGCCTTCGAAGAAGTCACCGGCCGCCACCTCGCGGCGACCACCGGGACCGACGATCTCCATGACCGCCTCGGTCAGCACTGCGATCGAGGGCATCTCGCCGGCCGCGTCGGCGTGGGCGATGGAGCCCACGGTGGTGCCGCGGTTGCGGATGGCCGGGTGGGCCACGTTGCGGAGCGCCTGACGCAGAAGCGGCAGCACGGCATACGCCTCATCGTTCTTCTGAAGGACGGCGTGACGCACGGTCGCACCGACCCGGACGTGGGTGTCGGTGACGGTCACGGTGTCCAGCCCGGCGACCCGGTTGATGTCCACCAGGTGCGCCGGTTGGGCCAAACGCATGTTGAGCACCGGGATGAGGCTCTGCCCGCCGGCGAGGACCTTGCCGTCATGTCCGACGTCAGCGAGGGCCGTGATGGCCTCGTCGAGGGTGCGTGGGGCGTGGTGGACGAAGGGGGCAGGCTTCACGTCGGGGGGTCAGCTCCTCAGCGCTTGGACTGGTAGAGGTCGTCGATGCCGTCTTCGTCGCCGTAGACGCGGTCGCCGGTGGTGATCGCCGTGCCGCCGGGTCCGCTCTTGCCGTCGGCCCGGTTGCGGAGGTCGGCGGGGGCGAGTGTGCGGGCCAGGTGGAAGGCGCCGATGGCGACGATCGTGCCGAGGGCGATGCCGCTCAGCGTGAAGTCGTCACTGAACTTGAGCTTGACGTCGCCGATGCCGATGACGATGCCAGCGGCGACGGGAACGAGGTTGATCGGGTTGGCGAAGTCGACCCCGTTCTCCTTCCAGATCTTCGCGCCGAGCAGGCCGATCATCCCGTAGAGGACGACGGTGATGCCGCCGAGAACCCCACCGGGGACGGAGGCGACGAGTGCGCCGAACTTGGGGGAGAGGCCGAAGATGATCGCGACGATCGCGGCGACGTAGTAGGCGGCGGTCGAGTAGACGCGGGTGGCGGCCATGACACCGATGTTCTCGGCGTAGGTCGTGGTGGGCGAGCCACCGACGGACGAGGCGAGGACCGTGCCGAAACCATCGGCGGCGATGGCGCGTCCCATGTCCTTGTCGAGGTTGTGGCCGGTCATCTCGGCAACGGCCTTGACGTGGCCCGTGTTCTCGGCGATCAGGGCGATGACCGCCGGGAGGACGAGCAGGATGGCCGCGGTGGAGAAGCTCGGCGCGTGCCAGCCGGCCACCTCGGTGCCGTCAGCCTTGAAGATCGTCTTGGCCGGGAAGCCGAACCAGGACGCGTCGCCGATGCCAGAGGTGTTCCACCGAACGTGCTCTGTGGCCTCGGTCGCGCCGCCGAGCACGGAGGTGATGGGACCGGCGGTCTTGTCGAGGAGATACGACAGGACGGTGCCGAAGATGAGCGCGAGGAAGATCGCGATGCGGCTGATGAAGCCCTTGAAGGCGACCGCGCAGACGATCGTGAAGAGCATCGTCAGGAGCGCCACCCATTGGTCCTGGGGCCAGTAGATGTCGGCGACAACAGGTGCGAGGTTGAAGCCGATGAGCATGACGACGGCGCCGGTGACGACGGGCGGCAGCACCTTGTGCAGGACGCCCGAGCCGAGGAAGTGGATGGCCACGCCAATGAGGGCGAGGACGACACCGGAGACGAGGATCGCGCCGGTCACCTCGGACGAGTCGCCACCTTGCGCGCGGATTGCGGCGACACCACCGACGAAGGCGGCGGACGTGCCGAGATAGCTGGGCACCCGGCCCTGGACGATGAGCAGGAACGCGATGGTCGCGATGCCGCTCATCATGATGGCGAGCTGCGGGTTGAGACCCATGATCAGGGGGAAGACGAACGTTGCGCCGAACATGGCGACGACGTGCTGCGCGCCAAGACCGACGGTGCGACCCCAGTCGAGCCGCTCGTCGGGGGCGACGACGTCGTCGGGGCCGAGCGTGCCCTCCTTCAGCTTCCAACCAAGTCCAAGAGCCATGTGCGTGTGACCTTCCTCAGCGGAGGACGCGCGGGGAGTCGCGTCATCGGGATACGAGGACGCTAGTTGCCGCACCCTCAGGGTCATTCGTCAATCTGTGACAGCGGACTGCGGGCGGCCTTGGCAACTCGAAGTAGCCCGTGTCACACCGTTGTCACACGGTTCATCGTGGCACGGCGTTCGGCTCCGGGGACCACGTCAGCAGCAACTCGCCGAGGGCGGAGATCCGGGCGCCGACGAAGGCGCGTCAGGGGCCGTTCACCAGCGTCAGACGCCGCGCATCTGCCGGATCCGCAGGGCCAGCGACAGGGTGAGCCGCAACTGCGGGTCCGACGTGAACGGTCCGAGCATCTGCTCGAGCTTGGTGATCCGGTAGCGCAGCGTGTTGTAGTGGAAGAAGAGGATCCGGGCCGTCTCGGCGACATTGAGGTTGGTGTCGAGCAGCACCTGCAGGGTCTGGCGCAGGTCGGCGTACGACGGCTGGGCATCGGTCGCCAGATCCCCCAGGGCCTCGTCGACGAACGCCCGCAGGTCGGCGTTGTCAGGGATGAGCGAGAGCAGTCGATAGATCCCGAGCCCGTCGAAGTGCATGACCGCCGACTCGCCCTGCATCTGCCGACCGACCGCCACAGCCCGCAGGGCCTCGGCATAGGCGCGGGGGATGTCGTCGACCGAGTCCACGGGTCGTGACACGCCCGTCGAGAACGTGCGCCGTCCACCGCCGCCGTCGCCGCGCACGATCTTGACCATCTCGCCGATCGAGCGCATCACGGTCTGCTGCTCGCCCTCTCCACTGCACGGAGCGGGCAGCAGCGCCACGACCTCCTGGGAGAAGCCAGCGACGGGCGCCATGGGCTCCCGGGTCCGCACGGCCTGCACCCAGGCGCGCACGAATCGCTCCTGGAGAGAACGCAGCTCGTCTCCGTCACGGCTGGTGCGTGAGTCGTCCTCGTCGGTCTCGGCGACGACGACGACCATCCGTCGATCCAGGTTCCACCCCAACGAGGCGGCGTGCGCTATGGCCTCCTCGGGCGCGCCCCCACGGCCGACGAGGGTGTCGCGCAGGAACTCCGCGCGGTACTTCCCCTCGACCGCAGACACGGCCTGTTCCTTCGTGATGGCCAGTGCGGCCACGGCGGCGGCGCGCTCCAACCCGTGCACGTCCGTGGTCGTGAGGACCCGACCCGGTGTGAAGACCGCCAGCAGCCCGTGGTCCGACGTGCCCGCGACGATCCGGACCATGGTGCGTTCGGACTTCACCGGTCCCGCAGCGCGAACCCCGACCGGCTCCTCCTCGACGATGAGGCGGCCGGTGCGGTCGAAGCAGTCGAGCGCCATCACCGTCGCGACGTCCTCCTCGGACCCGGCCGTGGCGACGAGGCGCCCGTCGGTGGTCGTCACGAGCGTCACGCCCGGGAACAGGCCGACGAGGGCCTGGCCCAGGTCGGCGAGGGAACCGCCGGTGAGCACCGTCTGCACGAGGATCCGGTTGACTTCGTCCTCGCGGCGCAACAGCTCAGCCTGATGGTCGACGACGCGTCGCAGGGAGGCGATCATCTCCTCGGCTGGCAAGTGCTGAGGCTCAGGGCCAAGATCGTTGGCAACATTTACCATCAGGCCACTGTAGTCACGCTGGCTAGCGTTCCGAGTGTGCATCCGAGATATCCCGCTGCGGCCTCCCCGCTCACTCGGATCCTCGTCGCGGGCCAACGCCGCCCCGCCGTCGTGCTCGCCGCGTTCCCCACCGCGCTCTACCTCGCGCTCTCCGACGACGACTCCGGCCACGCCGACGTCCTTCCCGTCGTCACGAGCGACGCGCTCATGCTGCCCACGGCTGTCCGCGTCGCGCAGCCCGGTCCCCGCGACTGGGGAGTGGCGCCGGGCGACGTCGTGACGCTCGGTGGTGACGAGATCGCTCTGCCGAGCCACGGCATACGCCTCGTTCGTTCGTGGCGGCCACGACGGGTTTCGACCGGCGCCGCACACCCAACCGACTTCGACTGGGAGCCGCTCCTCGCCGAGCTCGGACGCGGCGAGGGCCTCACCCCTCGCGCCGACGACGTCCTCTGCGGCGCCCTGCTCGCCGCCCGCGCCCTCGGGATCGCGGTCCCGGACGCGATCCCCGTGGACCGCACCACGAGCCTGTCGGCGTCCCTCGTCGTCGCTGCGCAAGCCGGGTATGCCGTGTCCTCCGTCGTCGACCACGTCACCAACGCGGTGGCTGGGTCGCCCGACGCCGACCGCACCCGCGAACTCGTCCTGGCCATCGGCCACACCTCGGGAGCAGGCCTCCTCGAAGGCATCGAACTCATGCAACACATCGCCAACTGCCCTCTGCCGGAAGGAATCCCGTCGTGAGTATCACCCACGTCGACGTGCGCCGAGGCGCCTACCACGACTCCGTGACCCTGCTCCAGGTCTCACGCACGGTCGCCGATGTCGAGGGGGTCGAAGCCGCTCAGGTGGCGATGACGACCGAGCTCAACGTCGAGGTGCTCACCGGAATGGGGTTCGAGATCCCTGAGGGCGCTGGCCCCAACGACCTCGTCGTCGCCGTCCGAGCCGTTGACGAGGTCGCCGTCGCGGCAGGCCTTGCCACGGCCGCCGCCGCCCTGAGTGCGAAGGCTGCGCCCAGCGGTGGCTTCGGCGACGCGCCTGCACCCCGCACCACCAGTGGGGCCATCCGGGTCGGGGGAGCGGAACTCGCGCTCATCTCGGTCCCGGGCCGTTACGCAACAGCCGAGGCGCTCGACGCCATCAGTGCCGGCGCCTCCGTGATGCTGTTCTCGGACAACGTCCCCGTCGAGGACGAGGTCCGGCTCAAGGATGCTGCGGCCGCGGCCGACGTGCTGGTGATGGGTCCGGACTGTGGCACGGCCGTCGTCGGGGGTGTCGCCCTCGGGTTCGCCAACGTGGTCGAGGCGGGCCCGATCGGCATGGTCGCCGCCTCGGGCACCGGCGCGCAGCAGATCATGTGCCTCCTCGACGCGGCGGGGGTCGGCATCTCGCACTGCCTCGGCGTCGGTGGCCGTGATCTCAAGGCCGCAGTCGGGGGACGTTCCACCCGTCAGGCACTCGCCGCGCTCGCCGCCGATCCGGCCACGACCTCGATCGTCGTCGTCTCGAAGCCGCCGGACGAGGAGGTCCTCACGGACCTCGAGGCGTACGCCGCCGGACTGGGCCTCCCTGTCCGCTGGGCGACGCTCGGGGCCGGTCGGCCCGACCTCACCACCGCCTTGGAGGCCGTCCTCGAGGCCGAAGGGCGCGACGTTCCGCAGTGGCCGAAGTGGTTGTCCGACAACGATCCTGAGCCGGGCTCGGTCGACGGAAGCCTGCGCGGGCTGTTCTGCGGCGGCACCCTGGCCGACGAGGCGATGCTCATCGCGGCCGAGTCGCTCGGCGACATCCGGTCCAACATCCCCCTGCGCGACGATCTCGCCCTCGGCTCCGACCTCAAGGACGCCGGGCACCTCGTCATCGACTTCGGTGACGACGGTCTGACCCAGGGTCGAGCCCACCCGATGATCGACCCGACGCTACGGATGGAGCGCATCGCGGCCGAGGCGCAGGACCCCACGTGTGGAGTGCTGTTGCTCGACCTCGTCCTCGGCTTCGGCGCCCACCAGGACCCTGCCGCCGATCTCGCCGACGCGATCCGTGCCGCGAAGCAGTCTGCCGCTCGTGAGCTTCCCGTCGTCGTCGCCGTGATCGGCACCGACGGTGACCCGCAGGGCCTGACCCGGACCTGCGAGACCCTCGCAGCGGCGGGCGCCTCCGTCTTCCTCTCCAACCGTGATGCCACCCGGCACGCCCTCACCTTCCTCGGAGGCCAGCGATGACTCAGCCACCCGCCACCACCGGTCCGTTGCGTGGTCTGCTCTCGGTCGAGTCGCCCTCGGTCGCGACGGCCGGTGTCCAGCTGTTCGCCGATGCTCTGCGCGGCCAGGCGGTCTCCGTCGTCGAGGCGGACTGGCAGCCGCCCATGGCCGGGACCGAGGCCGACCTGGCGACGGTGATGGCCGACGCGCGGCGAGCGGAAGCCAACGCCACGGCATACGCACGTCTGACCGCAGCGGGTGCCGAGCTGGTCGACGTCAAGACGGCCAAGGATGCGCTGGGTCTCGACCGCGGCACCTTCTTGCACGCCGGTCCGCCGATCGACTGGGAGCGAGCGTCGGGTCCACTGCGGGGCGCCTTCATCGGCGCGGTGCTCTTCGAGGGGCTGGCAGACAACGCCGAGGAGGCCGAGAAGGCCCTCGCCGCAGGCAAGTTCACGTTCGAGCCGTGTCACCACCGCGACGCCGTCGGCCCCATGGCTGGTGTCGTGTCGCCCTCGATGTGGATGTATGGCCTGCGCGACGAGGTCCACGACGCGTGGTCCTGGTGCTCGCTCAACGAGGGCCTCGGCAAGGTGCTGCGCTATGGCGCGTACGGCCCCGAGGTCATCGATCGCCTGCACTGGATGAACAACGTCCTCGGCCCGATCCTGCAACAGTCAGTGCGCAAGACCGGTCCGTTCGACATCAAGTCGATCCTCGCCCAGATGCTGCAGATGGGCGACGAGGGCCACAACCGCAACCGCGCGGGCTCCCTCATGCTCCTGCGCGAGCTCCTGCCCGGCATGATCACGGCCGACGCGAGCTCGACCGACATCGCCGAGGCCGTCCGCTTCTCCGGCGCGAACGAGCACTTCTTCCTCAATCTCGGTATGCCGGCCTGCAAGCTCGCGACGATGGCGGCACACGGCATACCCGGTTCGTCCCTTGTGACGACGATGGCGCGCAACGGCACCGACTTCGGGATCCGGGTCTCCGGGACGGGCGACGAGTGGTTCACCGGACCGGCGAACACGCCACAGGGGCTCTTCCTCGGTGACTACGGACCCGACGACGCCAACCCCGACATCGGCGACTCGGCAATCACCGAGACCGGCGGCATCGGTGGGTTCGCCATGGCAGCGGCGCCGGCGATCGTGAAGTTCGTCGGCGGTGACGTGGCCTTCGCGCTGCGGGCGACGCAGACGATGTACGAGATCACGCAGGGGGAGCACCCCATGTTCCAGGTGCCGATCCTCGACTTCCGTGGCACGCCCACGGGCATCGACGTCATGTCGGTCGTGCGCACCGGGATCCTGCCGCAGATCAACACGGGCATGGCCGGTCGCGTCGCTGGCACGGGACAGGTCGGCGCGGGCTTGGTGACGCCGCCCGCCGAGTGCTTCCCGGCCGCCCTGGCCGCACTGGCCGCGGCAACCCCGACCCGGTAGTTCCCACCGCGCACCACCGGGCCGGCCTCCCCACAAGCACCGCGAAACGGAGTGCCTTTGCTCCCGATGGCGATGCAAAGACACCCCCATTCGCTCCAGCAGGTGAAGCAAATGGGGGTGTCTTTGCATCGCGGGGTGAAGCAAAGACACGTCCTGGGCGGGGGAGGTGTGAGCGGGCGCCGGTCGAGTGGTCAGCCGGATCTGTGGGTCTGGGAGAATTGCCGTGTGACTGCTCAGACACTTGACGGCAAGGCCATCCTCTCGACGATCAAGGAGGAGCTGCGCGGCCGCGTCGCCGCGCTGGCCGAACTCGGGGTCACACCCGGGCTCGGCACCGTCCTCGTGGGCGACGACCCCGGCAGCAGCTGGTACGTCAACGCCAAGCACAAGGACTGCGCGGAGATCGGTATCTCGAGCATCCGGCGCGACCTGCCCGCCGACTCCAGCCTCGACGACGTCCTCGCGGTCGTGCGTGAACTCAACGAGGACCCCGCCTGCACCGGCTTCCTCGTGCAGCAGCCCACCGGCCTTGACGAGAACCAGATCCTCGCGGCCGTCGACCCCGCCAAGGACGTCGACGGGCTCCACCCGACCAACCTCGGCTGGCTCGTCCTCGGACAGGAAGCACCCCTTCCCTGCACGCCCGTGGGCTGCATCGAGCTGCTCCGCCGCTACGACGTGCCGATTGCCGGCGCCCGCGTGGTCGTCGTCGGTCGAGGTATCACCGTGGGCCGTCCGCTCTCGCTCATCCTGACCCGCCGCTCCGAGAACGCGACCGTCGTCCAGTGCCACACCGGCACCGTCGACCTCGCCGCCGAGGTTCGTCGCGCCGACATCGTCATCGCCGCAGCAGGCGTCCCCGGACTCATCACGGGCAACATGATCAAGCCCGGCGCAGCGGTGCTCGACGTGGGCGTGAGCCGCGTTGTCGAGGACGGTCGCTCCGTCATCGCCGGTGACGTCGCCGCCGATGTCGCGGACGTCGCCGGTTGGGTCAGCCCCAACCCCGGCGGGGTCGGCCCCATGACCCGCGCGATGCTCCTGAGCAACGTCGTCGCGATCGCCGAGAAGCAGGCCGCCCAGCACCTCGCTTCGGCCGAGCATGGTGCTGGTTGATGCCCGAGACCTGGAATGACACATCTCCCACGACCGCCACCAACACGCACCTGTTCCACTGGACCACGGTTGCTCCCCTTCTTGCCCTGATCGCTCTCGCGGTCACGTGGGGTCGTGACATCAACGGGGTCGTCGTCGGTGTCGTCGCCGTCCTGCTGGGTGGCGCTGTGCTTGCCGCCGTGCATCACGCGGAGGTCGTTGCCCACCGCGTCGGAGAGCCGTTCGGTTCGCTCGTGCTCGCCGTCGCCGTCACGGTCATCGAGGTCTCGCTGATCGTCACGCTGATGCTCAGCGGCGGCGAGGGCACGTCGACCCTGGCTCGTGACACGGTCTTTGCCGCCGTGATGATCACCGTCAACGGCATCCTGGGTTTGTCGCTCCTGGTGGGCTCACGACGTTTTGGCACCGTCCGGTTCAACGCCGAGGGCACCGGTGGTGCGCTCGCCACCGTGGCCACGCTCGCGGTGGTCTGCCTCGTCCTCCCGACGTTCACCACGGGTGAAGTGGGACCGAGGTTCACCGGGAGCCAGCTCGCGTTTGCCGCCCTGGCCTCACTCAGCCTGTATGCCGCCTTTGTTCTCACCCAGACCGTGCGCCACCGCGACTTCTTCCTCCCCGTCGGGTCCAAGGGCAAGCCGTTGCCCGAGGACGAGCACGCCACCCCGCCCACCAACGCAGAGACGTGGACCTCCGTCGGCTTCCTGTTCCTGTCGCTCATCGCTGTCGTCGGCCTCGCCAAGGTCGAGTCCAAGTCTATCGAAGAGGCTGTTGCCGCTGCAGGTCTGCCGCACTCGTTCGTCGGTGTCGTCATTGCCCTGCTGGTGCTGCTGCCAGAGACCCTCGCCGCCGTCAACGCCGCCCGCCGGGAACGTGTCCAGACGAGCATCAACCTCGCCCTCGGCTCCGCCATGGCGAGCATCGGACTGACGATCCCGGTCCTGGCCATCGCGACGATCTGGATCGACACGCCCCTCCACCTCGGGCTCGACGCCACCCAGATCACCCTGCTCGCCATCACCATCGTGACCGGCGTGCTCACGGTCGTCCCGGGACGCGCCACGCGTCTGCAGGCGAGCGTCCACCTCACCCTCTGCGCGGCCTACCTGTTCCTCGCCGCGGTCCCCTGATCATTCCCACGGGTTGATCAAGGGAAGGCCGAGATCGGCGAAGTCTGCGACATCGCGCGTGGCAACCGTCGCCCCAGCCACGGTGGCAATCGCGGCAACCAGCGCATCCATCGCTCCGACCGGGTGCCCGGCACCTTGCCGTTCAGCGACGATTCGCGCGTAGGCGGAGGCTGCTTCGGGCATCACCGGCAGACAGACGCCCAAGCCATCGAAGGCGTCATGTGCTGCTGCTTCCAGCAGGTCACGCCGTTGGCCACTGGGGAGGACGGCAATGCCCGCCAGGATCTCCGCACGGTTGATCACGGTCGTGACAGGAATGGTGTCCAGAGAGCGCACCCATGCGAGCACTCGCCGGTCGGCCCGTGGGCCGCGCATGACTTCCGAGATGACATTGGTGTCGAGGAGGATCACCGCTCGTCGAACTCCGCGACCGTGGCGGCTTCGTCAGGAATGAACTGGAGGTCGACGCCGCCCACGGTGTCCCCGGCCGCTATGAGTTTCTCGATCCAGCTGAGATCGCTCGCGGCGGAGCGGTCGAGGGCGTTGACCAGGATGCTGCGTGCTTCTGCCTCCATGGAGCGCCCATGCCCAGCGGCCCGCATGCGAAGTTTCTCCTTCGCGTCGTCGGGCAACTTCCGGATGGTGATGGCGGCCATGCGGCAATGATATCAATGCAACACCCTCCGGGTTGGGTGGCGACAACACCAAGGCCCGCACCCCCCAGGGAGGGGGCACGGGCCTTGTGCCTGACGGGTCAGGCGGTCATGCGGTCAGGGCGTTCGTCACGATCGCGGCCCCACGGTGCACCCTGCCAGCGCCCACCCGTGGCGTCCAGAGTTCTCCACACAATTTTGTGCAATCCATACCTTCGGCCGATTCAGAGCGTGGCAAGCCGCAGGTTGCTCATCTCCGAGCCGTAGTGCGTCTTGATCTCGATCTTGCGCTCGAGGTCACGAATGATGGCTTTGGCGAAGTCGTGCCCATACAGCATCTGACAGGACCCCAGGCCGCCGGGACTGAAGACATTGACCTCCATGAGCTTGTTTCCCACGATGTCGAGCCCCACGAGATACATGCCGTCGGCCACGAGCTTGGGCTTCACGGTCTCGACGAGCGCGAGCATCTCGTCGGACACCGCCACCTTGTGCGCCTTGCCCCCGGCCGACATGTTGCTGCGCAGGTCATCTCCACCGCTCTTGCGCCGGAAGGCGGCGATCTGCCCCTGCACCTCGAGCGGACGCCCGTTCATGACGAACATCCGCACATCACCGTTGGTGGCGGCAGGGAGGTACTCCTGGGCGACGACGTAGCCGTCGCGCGCGATGGCCTCGATGATCTGGCTGAGGTTGGGCGACTCGGCACTGTTGACGAGGAAGACCCCACTGCCACCGGAACCCTGCAGTGGCTTGAGCACCGCTCGACCACCGAGGTCGGCAATGAAGGCAGCGATCTGGTCCTCGTCGCGGGAGATGAGCGTCTGGGGTCGCACGATCTCGGGGAAGTGCTGGAAGTAGGCCTTCGACAGGGCGTCGGCGAGCCGGTTGGGGTCGTTGACGACGAGCACTCCGGCGGCCGCGAAGAGCTGACCGAATGCCACGGCCGCGTTGTTCGCCCACGGGCGACCCTCAGCATCCTCGGCCGGGTCGTTGCGCAGCATGACGACGTCGAACTCACCGACCGGCACCTGCACCTCGACGTCCGGCGTCTGCACGTCGTCGAGATAGCGCTCGAGGGACCGGTACTTCTTGCCCTTTCCGCCACCACGCACCCGTGCGGTCAGCGAGCCGTCCGGCTCATAGGCGAAGTCGCCGATGCCCATGAGGAACGCATTGTGCCCCAGTTGCTCGGCGGCCATGGCCAGCCGGATCGTGGTGTAGACGGGCTTCTCTCTCATGACGTCATTGACGACGAATCCGATCTTCATGCTGCTCCTTCGATGAGTTGCGCGACGTCATCGGCGTGGTCGGCCGCGGCGTCGAGCCGTTCGGTTGCTCTCGCGTCCTCGAGGTAGCGAGGCACGAGACGGGGAGGACGGAGGACGCCGCGCCGGTCGAGCTCGCGGATGAGAGGCAGGTCCTCCAGCGAGAACTTGCCGAGCCACAGAAGGTCCAGGCCTCCGCCACGGCGCAGGTGGCGGAGGAGCTCGACGAGCCCGCGCAGGTAGATCGCGTCCTTGCTGAGCCCACCGGAGCGGTAGGCGCGCATCGTGGTCGTGAAGGCGCTGCTCTTGGGGAAGCCGTCGTCGACGAGGGCCCGCCAGGCCTCGACGAAATCTGCGCCTACGTGCATTCGGTGCACGGTCAGGACGCGGGCGGCCAGCTGCCGCAGGCGGAACGGCGTCAGCTCGCCGCACCCGATCTCTGCGAGTATGGCCAGCCCTTCCTGGGTCCTGTCGTAGCCGGCGAGCCCCGTGCCCAGGACCTGCACGGGCTGGGCGGCACCGTTGACCTGGGTGACGAGGTGCGTGCCGACCTCGTGCTGGATGAGCGCGTTGGCACGCGCCCGCTGGACCACGACATCCCTGTCGATGAGCAGGGTGTTGCCGCTGACCATGACCCCGTTGACGTCGTCGCGCATCTCGGCGTGGATGTCGATCTCGGGGTCGACCTCGCGATAGAAGTCGATCTCACTGTGCGCGAGCTCGAGGAACTCGGGTGCGGTGAGACTGTCTCCAGCGTCTTCGGAACGGTGCACGCGAGCCAGGATGTTGTCTGCCTGTCTGCGCAGTTCGGGGGTGGCGCCGCCGTAGAGCTCGATGCTGAGCGCGCTGAAGTCGTCGGTGTCGCGTGCCCTGAGCATCTCGATCTGGAGCCCGAGCTCACGATGCTTGGCCCGCAGCAGGTGGCCGAGGGTTGCGTCCTCGACGTCGGCAACGTCGATGTTCTCGAGCGCCTTGGCCAGGACCTCGGGCGACGTCTCCAGGGGTCGATAGTGGAACGACGGCTGGGCGACGGTGCCATGGGCGAAGTCGTGCCTCACCTTGTCGGCATTGACGGGGGTGACGTCGAGCAGGAACTGCATGCTGCGAGCCGTCTGGGCCAGCGCATGGTCGATCGCGAGGTCCGCGACGGAGAGGGTCTGGGCGCTCACCGCTCGACACCTGTTGCCGCGCCGCCCGAGACGGATCGGAGTGCCTGAAGCACCGGTTCGACGGTCTCGCCCAAGGCCTGTGACAGCGTGTCGATGCGCTGCTGGTCCGGCTCGCCGGTCCACTCGTCCATGTAGGTCTTCTTGAACTCCAGGGCGAGGGCGACGCCACGATCCGGGTAGCGCTCGTGGACCCACCGCGTGAGGTGGGCGCCCTTGAAGCGGACGTTCTCGCGCACATCGATCTCGCCGCCAGCGGTGGCGGGTCCGGAGAGTGCGTCCATGAACGCGTCGACCACGCCGCCCCAGCGGTCGCGGTCGAGGGAGCCCGTGCCGACGTTGACCTCGGGATTGTCCTCGAAGGGCGCCTCTGGTCCGTCGTCCCCGTCGCGTCGGTGGTTGTAGGAGTGCACGTCATAGACCACGAACGGTCCCCGTGCAGCGACCTCGTCGAGTCGCGCACCGAGCTCGGCATAGAACGCGTCGTGGATCTGCGCGCTGCGTTCACTCAGGTGGTCAGGGAGCGGGCTCTCGCGCCACACATCGAGATCCCAGGCATCCTCGGGACGCCGATAGACGGACCCGTCGCGGTCACGGTTGAGGTCGACCTCGAAGCGTGATCGGTGGACCACGACCTGGGCCGGGCACTGCGACCCGATGGCGTCGGTGAACGGGTCTTCTTCGCGCAGTCGCGTCGCTTCGTCGAGGAGCATCGCGTCGCGGATCTCCGCGCGCAGGTCGTGGCCGGTGTGGATGGCGGTGGCGACGAGTTGGCCGCCCCAGTCGCCGGCGACCGCGAATGCGGGGGCTTCGGGGTTGTCAGGCATACCCTCCTGTCTACCTGAAGCCAAGCCGCCACAGTCCGCAAGCGTGGATGTTTCTGCAGGTCAGAGGCTCGCGGCCGCCGTGCAGCGCAACGCAAGCACGCGGCATACCCCGAAAGAATCCGGTGTATGCCGCGTGCTCGCGTTGCGCTGTCGCCTTCGGCGTCAGGGCCAGATCAGGCTAGATCAATCCGAGGCCCTTGACCGCGTCGCGCTCCTCGGCGAGCTCGGCCGCCGTGGCGTCGATCTTGCCGCGGGAGAACTCGTTGATGTCGAGCCCCTGGACGATGCTCCACTGGCCGTCCTTGACGGTGACGGGGAAGGAGGAGATGAGTCCCTCTTCGACGCCGTAGGAGCCGTCGGAGCGCACGGCCATGGAGGTCCAGTCGCCCTCGGCGGTGCCCTCGACCCAGGTGCGGGCGTGGTCGATGGTGGCCGAAGCGGCGGAGGCGGCCGAGGACGCACCGCGCGCCTCGATGATCGCCGCGCCGCGCTTGGCGACGGTGGGGATAAAGGTGTCCGCGAGCCACGCCTGGTCGTTGACCGTCTCGGCGGCGTTCTTGCCGGAGACCTCGGCGTGGAAGAGGTCGGGGTACTGGGTCGCGGAGTGGTTGCCCCAGATCGTCATCTTCTTGATCTCGGTGACCGGGACGCCGAGCTTGGCCCCGAGCTGGCTGATCGCGCGGTTGTGGTCGAGGCGCGTCAGGGCCGAGAACTGCGAGGTGGGGATGTCGGGGGCGTTGCTCATCGCGATGAGGGCGTTGGTGTTGGCCGGGTTGCCCGTGACCGTGATGTGCACGTCGTCGGCCGCGACCTTGTTGAGGGCCTTGCCCTGAGGGGCGAAGATGCCGCCGTTGGCCGAGAGCAGGTCACCGCGCTCCATGCCCGGGCCACGCGGACGGGCACCGACGAGGAGGGCGTGGTTGACGCCGTCGAAGATCTTCTCGGCGTCGTCGCCGATCTGGACCCCGGAGAGCGTCGGGAAGGCGCAGTCGTCGAGCTCCATGACGACACCCTCGAGGGCCTTGAGCGCCGGGGTGATCTCGAGCAGTCGCAGCTCGACGGGGACGTCGGGGCCGAGGAGGGCACCCGACGCGATGCGGAACAGCAGGCTGTAGCCGATCTGACCGGCAGCGCCGGTCACGGCCACCTTGACGGGGGTCTGGCTCACGATGAGTACCTCTTCGTACGGGGCAGATGTGGTCGTTGTCGACGCTATCAGCGCCCGCACAGCCTGGGGACAGAGCCCGGCCCTAGGGTGGAGCCATGCGCGTTCTCGTCTCAGGTGGTGCCGGCTACATCGGTTCGCACACAGTCGTCCAGCTCGTCGCCGCGGGGCACGACGTCACCGTCGTCGACTCCTTCGCCAACGCGAAGCCGTCCGTGGTGGGTCGGGTGGAGGCACTGACGGGTCTGCCGTTGGACGTGCGGTCCTTCGACCTCACCGACCACGACAAGACCGAGCACCTCTTCGCCGACGAGCAGATCGATGCGGTCATCCACTTCGCCGGGTTCAAGGCGGTGGGGGAGAGCGTGACCAAGCCACTCGAGTACTACGAGAACAACCTCGTCTCGACGTTCTCGCTCGTGCGAGCGATGCGCCGCCACAACGTCCGCAAGCTTGTCTTCTCGAGCTCTGCCACGGTCTACGGGGCCGAGGCCGAAGTGCCGATGCGTGAGGAAGCGCCGACATCGGCGACCAACCCCTACGGCTGGACCAAGGTCATGATCGAGCAGGTACTGCGCGATGTGGGTGCAGCCGATCCGTCGTGGCGGGTGGCGCTGCTGCGCTACTTCAACCCCGTGGGTGCGCACCCGAGCGGCACGATCGGCGAGGACCCGAGCGACATCCCCAACAACCTCATGCCCTTCCTCGCCCAGGTCGCCGTCGGCCGTCGCGAGAAGTTGTCGATCTTCGGTGGGGACTACCCCACGCCGGACGGCACGGGCGTGCGCGACTACATCCACGTCGAGGACCTCGCGGCCGGGCACATCGCCGCCCTCAACAAGCTGGCCACCGCCGAGGAGCCGGTGAGCACGTGGAACCTCGGCACCGGTCACGGCACGTCGGTCCTCGAGATGCTCCACGCTTTCGAGCGGGCGGTCGGCCACGAGCTGCCTCACGAGATCGTCGACCGGCGCCCGGGCGACATCGCCGCGTCCTACGCCGACCCGACCAGGGCCGAGGCCGAACTGGGGTGGAAGGCCACCCGCACCGTCGACGACATGTGCGTCGACACGTGGCGGTGGCAGAGCGAGAACCCGCAGGGCTACCCGTGAGCGGCGCCGACAAGCCCGCTGCGTCTGCGCATCTGGTCGCTAGAGCCACCGCATCCGCAGACGCAAGGGCAGTGGTGCGGCGGGCGACGCGCGATGACGTGCCGGCGATCGTCGCTCTGCTCGTGGACGACCCACTCGGGGCGACCCGAGAAGTCGAAGGTGAGCTGGCGGCATACCTGACGGCTTTTGAGGCGATCGATGCCGATCCGGCGCACGAGCTCGTCGTCCTTGAGGACAACGGCGAGGTCATCGGCACGCTGCAACTCACGATCCTGCCGGGGCTCTCGCGCGGTGGCGCCCTGCGCGCCCAGATCGAGGCCGTCCGCATCGCCTCGAGCCGACGCGGTCAGGGCCTCGGCGAGGAGCTGTTCCGGTGGGCGATCGACGAGTCCCGCCGACGCGGCGCCGTGATCGTGCAGCTGACGACCGATGCGAGCCGTGAGGGCGCGCAGCGGTTCTATGAACGGCTCGGGTTCGTGGCCTCGCACGTCGGCATGAAGCTGCCGCTCTGACCCCTGAGGGTCAGGCGGCGCGGCGCAGGCGCACGACCGGGATGATCCGGTCGGTCTTCTTCTCGTAGTCCCCGAACCCCGGGGCCTTCTCGACGAGGCTGGGCCAGAGGGCATCGCGCTCTTCACGCGGCAGCACCTCGGCCTCGACGGGGAAGGTTTCGGTGCCGACCTCGACGTCGAAGCGCGGGTTGGCCCTCACGTTGTGGAACCAGTCGGGGTTGTCGGGGGCCCCTGCCTTGGACGCGATGATGATCAGGGAGTCGTCGTCCTGGGGGAAATACATCAGTGGGGTGACGCGCTCGGTGCCGGTCTTCGCACCGATGTGGTGGATGAGGATCATCGGCGCACCCTCGAACGGGCCACCGACCTTGCCCTCGTTGGCCCTGAACTCCTCGATGATTCCCGCGTTCCAGTCGCTCATGGATGTGACGTTACGCCCTGGTGCCGAACGCGCGTATGCCGTGTGGTCACCGATCGGTGACCACACGGGTTCTTCATCGTCTTTGTGCCCCGCACGGACAACTCGCTGGCGCTCGCCCAGACTTCTTCAATCGTCTTTGTGCCCGCACGGACAACTCGCTGGCGCTCGCCCAGACTTCTTCAATCGTCTTTGTGCCCCGCACGGACAACTCGCTGGCGCTCGCTGTCCGTGCGGGGCACAAAGACGATGTGTCAGCTCAGGCTGGCGAGGGCCTCGTTGAAGGTTGCGGACGGCCGCATCACGGCGCTCACCTTGGCCTCGTCGAGGCGGTAGTAGCCACCGATGTCGGCGGGGGAGCCCTGAACGGCGAGCAACTCGTCGTTGATCTTCTGCTCGTCGGCGGTGAGCGTCTCGGCGACGCTCGAGAAGGCCGCCGCGAGGTCGGTGTCCTCGGTCTGCTTGGCCAGCTCCTGCGCCCAGTAGAGCGCGAGGTAGAAGTGGCTGCCGCGGTTGTCGATCTGGCCGACCTTGCGCGCCGGGCCCTTGTTCTCCTGGAGGAGGGTCTCGGTGGCGCGGTCGAGGGTGTCGGCCAGGACGCGGGCCTTGGCGTTGTCCTCGGTGTCGGCGAGGTGGCGGAACGACTCGGCCAGGGCCATGAACTCGCCGAGGCTGTCCCAGCGCAGGTAGTTCTCCTGCACGAGCTGCTGCACGTGCTTGGGCGCGGAGCCGCCGGCGCCGGTCTCGAAGAGGCCGCCACCGTTCATGAGCGGCACGACCGAGAGCATCTTGGCGCTGGTGCCGAGCTCGAGGATGGGGAAGAGGTCGGTGTTGTAGTCACGCAGCACGTTGCCGGTGACCGAGATGGTGTCCTCGCCGCGGCGGATGCGCTCGATGGAGACCTTGGTGGCCTCGACCGGGCTGAGGATCTGGATGTCCAGACCGTCCGTGTCCTGTTCCGCGAGGTAGGTCTTGACCTTGGCGATGAGGTTGGCGTCGTGGGCGCGCGTCTCGTCGAGCCAGAAGATCGCCGGTGTCTGCGAGGCGCGGGCACGGGTCACGGCGAGCTTGACCCAGTCGCGGATCGGCGCGTCCTTGGTCTGGCACGCGCGCCAGATGTCGCCGGGGTGGACGTCGTGCTCGATGAGCACGTCGCCGGCGGAGTTGACGACCTGGACCTTGCCGGCCTGCGAGATCTCGAAGGTCTTGTCGTGGGAGCCGTACTCCTCGGCCTTCTGGGCCATGAGCCCGACGTTGGGGACGGAGCCCATCGTCGTGACGTCGAAGGCGCCGTGGGCGCGGCAGTCGTCGAGGACGACCTGGTAGACGCCGGCATACGAGCTGTCGGGGACGACGGCGAGGGTGTCGGCCTCGTCGCCGCTCGGGCCCCACATGTGGCCGGACGTGCGGATCATCGCGGGCATCGATGCGTCGATGATGACGTCGCTGGGGACGTGGAGGTTGGTGATGCCCTTGTCTGAGTTGACCATCGCGAGCTGGGGTCCGGCGGCGAGCCCGGCCTCGATGTCTGCCTTGATCTCGTCACCGTTGGGGAGGGCGGACAGGCCGTCGAGGATGGCGCCGAGGCCGTTGTTGGCGGACAGTCCGGCGGCGGCCAGCGCCTCTCCGTGCTTCGCGAAGACTTCGGGCAGGAACGCGCGCACGACGTGGCCGAAGATGATCGGGTCGGAGACCTTCATCATCGTGGCCTTGAGGTGGACCGAGAAGAGGACGTCGTCGGCCTTGGCCTTGGCGATCTGCTCGGTGAGGAACGCGTCCAGGGCGGCCGCGCGCATGACCGTGCCGTCGACGACCTCGCCCTCGAGGACCTTGAGGCCGTCCTTGAGCACGGTGGTGCCCTCGTCCGTGACGAGCTGGATGGTCAGGGTGTCGGCAGCCGGGAGGACGACCGACTTCTCGTTGCTCGCGAAGTCGTCGTGGCCCATCGTCGCGACGTTGGTCTTGCTGTCCGCGCTCCAGGCACCCATCGAGTGCGGGTGGGCCTTGGCGTAGTTCTTGACGGCGGCGGGGGCACGACGGTCGGAGTTGCCCTCGCGCAGGACGGGGTTGACCGCGCTGCCCATGACCTTGCCGTAGCGGGCGTTGGCGTCCTTCTGCTCGTCCGTGGTCGGCTCGTCGCAGTAGGCAGGGAGGTCGAAGCCCTGCGACTGCAGCTCCTTGATCGCGGCCTTGAGCTGCGGCACGGAGGCGCTGATGTTGGGCAGCTTGATGATGTTGGCCTCGGGCGTCGTGGCGAGCTCACCGAGCTCGGCGAGGGCGTCCGCGACCTTCTGGTCTTCGGGGAGCTGGTCGGCGAAGGCCGACAGGATGCGCGCCGCGACGGAGATGTCGCGCGTCTCGACGTCGACGCCCGCGGTGGAGGCGAAGGCCTCGATCACCGGGAGGAAGGAGTAGGTCGCGAGAAGGGGTGCTTCGTCGGTGAGGGTGTAAATGATCTTCGCCATGAGGCGAATCTATCCAACGCCGACTTCAGTCGTGTATGCCGTCCCCCTCGCGTTGACGAGGAAGCGCCACAACCTCCAAGCCAGTCACGCCAACGAGGTCCTGGGCGTTGAAGTTGTGGAGGGGTAGCTCGGCTGCCTTGGCCGTCGCTGCGATGAGAGCATCGAAGGCGCGAGCCTTGGGCTTGCGGCCGGCCCTGCGAATGTCAGAGGCAACCTGCGCGAAGGTGCGGGCCGCCTCGGCTGTGAAGGGCACTGGATCTCCGAAGTCGGTCTCGGCGCGCTGGACCTGGGCGAAACGTGCGTCACAGCGACTGGTCCAGGACCGCGTCGATGTCCTGGCGCAGTCGCTGCGGATCCACCTTGGGCGTTCGCTTCGCCCGCGCGATCAACTCACCCGCCGAAAGGCTGCGTCGAGGAATGGGGCGCAACTCGGCGACGGGGTTTCCGTCCTTGGTGACGGTCAGTGACTCGCCGCGTTCGACTCGATCAAGAACCCGCCCACCATGGTTGCGAAGCTCTCGCATGGTGACCTCATGTGGCACGTGTGCACTCATGCCCCACCGTATCCCCTGAGAGAGACGGCTTCAGGGCTCAGAGGGCACGGGGTGCGTCGGGGTCGACGCCGTCCGCGACGAGCTCGTCCTCGACTCGAACCTGGCCGGAGATGTCGCGGTCACGACGGTCGACACCCGTGATGAGGTGGAAGGTCGCGCCGGCGATGGCTGCTCCGAGCAGGGGCGCGAGCCAGAACAACCAGAGCTGGCCCGGTGCGCCGTCGCCGTTGAAGAACGCGACCGCCGTCGAACGCGCCGGGTTGACCGACGTGTTGGAGATCGGGATGGAGATGAGGTGGATGAGGGTGAGGCACAGGCCGATGGCCAGCGGTGCGAAACCGGTCGGGGCGCTCTCGCGGGTCACGCCGAGGATGACGTAGACGAAGAACATGGTGAGCAGCACCTCGGTGCACAGGACCGCCATGAGGGAGTAGCCGCCGGGGGAGTGCTCCGCGTAGCCGTTGGCGGCGAGGTTGCCGGTCGCGTCAAAGACGTCGCGGCCACTGGCGATGGCCCACAGCGCCCCACCGGCGGCGAGACCACCGAGGACCTGGACGGCGACGTAGCCGGGGACGTCCTTCCACTCAAAACGCTTGGCGATCGTCAGACCCAGCGTCACCGCAGGGTTGAAGTGAGCACCGGAAACGTGCCCCACGGCATACGCCATCGTCACGACCGACAGGCCGAAGGCGAAAGCGACACCCAGGAAGCCGATGCCCAGGTGCACGGGAGCGCCCGAACCGAGCGTGGGAGTGGACAGGAACCCGGCGGCGAAGATCGCAGACCCACACCCCCCGAAGACGAGCCAGAACGTGCCGACGAACTCCGCGAGGAGGCGCTTGGACATCTGAGGGGTCTGCATGACGCCCATTGTGGCCCACGGGTGGGGCGTGGTGGGTGCTGCGACACAGCCGACGGGTAGCGTGAGCGCCGTGAAGATTTCCGTGGTTGGTCTGGGCTATGTCGGTCTGTCCAACGCCGTCGTCCTCGCGCAACGACACGACGTCGTGGCCGTGGATCTCAACGCCGAACGCGTCGACCAGGTCAACCGGCGCGAGTCGCCGCTGGTCGATCCCGAGCTCGAGGACTACCTCGCTCACCACGAGCTGTCGTTGACGGCCACCACCTCGGCTGCGGATGCCCTGCCCGGGTCGGACTTCGTCATCGTCGCGACGCCCACCGACTACGACCCGGTGCGCGACTTCTTCAACACCTCGTCGGTGGAGTCGGTCATCGCTTCTGTCGCCGATTTGGCGCCAGCGGCGACGGTCGTCGTGAAGTCGACGGTCCCCGTGGGTTTCACCGAGCGGATGCGGACCGCCCACCCCGAACTCGATGTCGTCTTCTCGCCAGAGTTCCTGCGCGAGGGGCAGGCCCTGCACGACAACCTCCACCCGAGCCGGGTCGTCATCGGTGGGTACAGCGACGGTGCGCGCCAGTTCGGACAGCTGCTCGTCGAAGGGGCGCTGGACTCCGACGTGCCCCTCCTGCACACCAATCCGACCGAGGCGGAGGCGATCAAGCTCTTCGCGAACACGTTCCTCGCGATGCGGGTCGCCTACTTCAACGAACTTGACACGTATGCCGTGTCGCACGGACTCGACACCCGCTCGATCATCGACGGGGTCGGGTTGGACCCGCGGATCGGCTCGCACTACAACAACCCGTCGTTCGGCTACGGCGGCTACTGCCTGCCCAAGGACACCAAGCAGCTCCTCGCCAACTACAGCGACGTCCCCCAGAACCTCATCCGGGCCATCGTCGACTCCAACACGACGCGCAAGGACTTCATCGCCACCGACATCCTGCGACGACAGCCCCAGGTCGTCGGGATGTATCGGCTCATCATGAAGGCCGGATCCGACAACTTCAGGGTGTCGAGCATCCAGGGGATCATGAAGCGGATCAAGGCCAAGGGCATCGAGGTCGTGCTCTATGAGCCGGCCCTCGAGGAGGACCGGTTCTACAACTCCGAGGTGATCAGTGACCTCGCGGAGTTCAAGCGCCGCTCGGACGTCATCGTCGCCAACCGGGTGAGCGACTCGTTGGACGACGTGGCCGACAAGGTCTACACCCGCGACCTCTTCGGCCGCGACTGACCGGTCAGGAGAAGCGTCGTGACGCAAGTCGCCCGCTGGGGGTGCGGGGAAGTGCGGCGTCGGTTTGAGCGAGGCGATCTCGGGCTGCAACCGGCCCCGCCGACGTAGTCCAATTCTGGGTGTCGACACCCTGAGGTCCTCGCGGCTGATTAACCACCTCCGCCCGAAGGATGGCGACCTCCGAGGCGGCTTGAAGATCACAGGGTCGTCAAGCTCCGTGGCAAGGGCCGCCAAGGCGTCTCATTGACGCTCGACGGGAAGGCACTTCTCCTCGGTCAGGGCTTTTGCATCGCGCTTGCCTTGGCCGAGGGCAACCGTTGGTATGTCAACGTCGTCCGCGCGTACACCCGCGGCCAAGAACTGCTTTCGAGCCTGCGCGCAGATGGGCTGCTCGGTGTCGGTGGTAGGCGCGATTCGTCGCCATTCGCAGATCTTGACAATCACGACTCAGAACGCCTCGCCGAGACCAAACGCCTCCGCACCTCGGTCTTTCACGCCGGGGATACCGGAGCAGCGGCACCGATTCTGCCACCGGCGAGTGGGTCGAACACAACAACGTCCGCCTGCACAGTAGCCTCGACTATCTGGCCCGGCTCATGCCGAGGCCGTCCGCTAGCGCCCTCAGCCGAGGGCCGCAACCTGTAGAGCGGCGGAGAACTTGGGGCGCTTGAGGAGGTCGAGGCCGGGTATTAACGCCTCAGGTGGAATACTTTCATTTCGGCCCACTATGAGTGGTGCGATTTTACAGCCCGCACGTGCCCCTGAGTGCGGGTCCTCTTGATGGCTCGCTCGCGCTCGGGTGCCAATGCCATATTCCGGTTCTTGCTGTCACGTCGCCCTCGCAGGGCGTGCCTCCTGCGGGGGTTCGGTGGGCTGAAGGGAACTTCTGAGGAGGCGGACAGAAGGACAACCATCCATCCGATCAGCGCAACTGAGTTTCCAAACCCGGTCAAAGACGACTCAGTGAGTTCAATTAGACCAACGCATACCACTCCCGCCGCAAGTGGAGCGGTTGCTCCTTCGCGAGCACGGTTTCGCCAGGCTAGAATGAAGATTGTAGCGACTAGCCCAACTCCAACTGGACCAGTCTCGACCAAGAACTGCAAAAACACGTTGTGGGCGGCGAAACCCGATTCGCCCGTGAATAGCTCCGTCGTGCGATACCCGGTCCCCAAAAGCCAGTTATCACGCCAAACTCCAATGAGGCTGAGCCACAGCGAAAGCCGACCGGATGTGAAGTCGAAACCTGACTCGTTGCGCGACAACAGTCCGAGGATTGCGTCGAGCCCGTTTGGGAATACGGTAAGGGCAACGGTGACTGTCGCCGGGATTCCCAGTGTCGCCGCAGGCCGAAGGCGGCGCCCTGGGCGGCTCATTAAGAGGATTGTTGAGCCGACGACAACTCCGGCCAATGCACCACGCGAGCCTGTCCACAGGATTGCAGCAAAAAGGGCCAGTTGGGCGGGCGCCACGAAGGGTAGATTGCGCTTCCGAGCCAAATACAGGCCAATAGTAAATGCCGCAGCGGCTAGTATGCCCGTATAATTGGGGTTTATGAGTAGCCCTTGGAAACGTGCGCCGTAAAGGAATGCCCATTCTTGCCCAATCACACCACCGACAAGGCCGATAATTGTGATGAGCACAATAACTACATAGAACATTGCCAGATCGCCGTAGACAACACTCTGCGTTTGCCATCGGTCCACCACTGTCCGAAACAAGAAGATCGCGACTAGAACAAACAAACTCGCCTGTGTTGCGCTCTCACGCGGCGCAATGCTCCACATGGCAGACAACAGCGACCAAGCGGCGAGTGCGACGAGCACTCGTGCGGGTGCGCGTGCTGAGTTGTGGGCGTCGCACCTCCGTGTGCGGGTTAGCAATAAAAGAAGAGTCGACAGTGCTAGGGGTGCAAACTGCGCGAACAGTAGAAGAGTCTCAGGCATAGCGATGGCTGTTAGTGACCGTGCCCGAATTAGGGACGCGCAGAAGGCGACCAGAGTCATTGCTCGCCAGCCGTCGACTGCAGACGACCAAGGTAGAAGGGCCGCCAAAAGAGCCAAACCCAAGCCCGCCACGGGTGAGATGGCAATTGTCAGGTACGTCATCGCCGCTAGAAGCAACGATATGAAACTGAGAACGACCGAACGCCGCATCATGACGCGGACTTACTCCACCCGGGGACCAACACGGAGGAGGTGATCCCTTGGCGCCACAAGAACCACGACCCTATGATGGCGAAGACGATCTGCGTGATCCCGGCGACTAGGGAGACTCCGACCGCGCCGTACATTTGGCCAGCGACGACCAGGAGTGGACTCGCGAGCAAGAGGCACACCATGGCGCTGCGCGTAGCCGAGCGCTCGAGGCCGACCACCGTCATCACCGCGCTCACCGGGCCCAAGGCGATAGCGGTTGCCTGCAACGGTCCCAGAACTCGTAGCGAACTGGCGGCAGGGCTGAAGGATTCGCCGAAAATAGCCATGAGGGCCTCCGGGTAGAACGCAGACATTGCGGCCACCGGGAAGCAGAGAGCTAGGGCGGCCATGCTGAGTCGGCGCATCAGTGAACTCGCACTTGCGACATCGCCTCTCTTAACCCAAGCAGCGATCGTGGGAAGAGCGGCCGTCAGTTGGAGCGTCGGGATGAGGTTCATCACTGTCGTAATTCGAGCCGTGGCAGCGAAGTACCCTGCGTCAGCGTCGGTGCCGACGAGCCACAGCGCTACCAGCGGTGCCCAAGTCAGGCCGTAGAAGAGCACTGACGACGACGCCATGTGGTTCATCTCTGCGTTCGCCCCCGGAAATCTTGCGGCCTCATATGGCTCTGAGGCGTCGCGACGGTAGGTGTGGGTCAGGAGCAGCGCGTAAACAAGAGTGATTAGGGCGGCTCCGAGGTAGACCCAGCTCAACGATGTGGTGGTGGCGGCGCCGAGGGTCGCCAAGAGGACGACGCAAGGCACGGCAACGATCTGTGTCAGCCCGATCTCGGCGAACGTCCCTGCCGCGGCCCTGGCGTTGGCGCGCAGGACCGCAGACAGGAAGATGGCCAACCCCGTGGCGGGAACGGAGAGGGCTAAGGGAATCAACATGCCGACCGCGTCGCCGCGCCCAGTCCTCGCCATGACCACGGCGGTCAGGACGAAGAAACACGCAGCTGCGACGGCCGTGCCTTGAAGGGTGCGGATCGTCAGCCAAGCGAAGGGGAACCGGTCTCCAATAGTGATCCCGGCGGCGTGCTTCAGGGCGAATAAGTCGGTGCCGCGTCGCCCGATCATGCCAGCGAGCGCGGTGAGGGTCAGGCAGCTGAGGACAAGTCCGGCCGAGGCAGCTCCCAGTGCCCGCCCAACGACGATTGTGAAGAGGAACGAGGCTGCGATTGTGACGGCTCTGGCTAGGGTAGGCAACCCACGTCGCGGACTCTTAATCGGCCCAACGAGGGCGGATTTGATGCTCATCGGGCGACAGCGGTGAGCATCATCCGCGCCTGGATGCCCCGAGTTTTGAGAACTGCGGACCATGAGCGCCGGGCGGCTGGGGTGAGGTTGGCGCCGTGCAGACGCCGCAATGTCACGACTTCATCCGTGTGGCGAACCGCCCCCCGGACGTTGGCGACGACGCCGATCCACTGGTCGTGCGCTTCGACCCACGGCGGGATCGGCAGAACTCGCTCCAGGAGTGTGCGCCGCAGCATCATGGCCGAACCGAAGTACGACAAGCGGCCCAGCCCGAGCTTGGCGAGGTTTCGAGGGCTTCCTGACGCGAACATCTCGTTAACGAGCGGATGAATCGCGGCTCGTTCGTCGGCGCCGAAAGTCCGGTAGTTTCCAACCGCAAGGTCGACATCCTCGAGCAGCGTCGCTAGGGCGGCGGTGCGCCCTAGCGGCCACAAATCGTCCTGGTCGGCCAACGCAATCAGTTCACCGCGGGCACTTTGAAGGGTTTGCTCGAACGCTCTAACGTGGCCGACGTTGACTGCCCCTACCTGGACCCGCACTCTCGGGTCCGACACCAACCGTAGGAGATCAACGGTCCCGTCCGTGGACCGGTCGTCGTAGATAACGAGCTCATCACAGGGGTTCAAATCGTCGAGGATGCTAGCAATTTGCGCCTCGACGTGAGCCTCTCCGTTGTAGGTGGCCATGCAGACGGAGATCCGAGGTGGAGTCATGCGCGGATGCCTGCCCACGCGTGGTGGCGGTGGGCGGTCGAGAGGATGAAGTTGACCGTGCGCTCGCTCGTGTTGTCGATGAGGTAGTCCTCGGGCGTGAGGTGGCTGACGCCATCGCGACCGCGAGCTGTGGCCATCGCGGCCCTGACGCCCGCGACGACGTCCTCGGCGTGCAGCCCCGTCATGATGATGCCGCCGGTGTCGAGAGCCTCGGGGCGCTCGATCGAGTCGCGCAGCGTCACGGCAGGGAACCCCAGCAGGGTGGACTCTTCGGCGATCGTCCCGGAGTCCGAAAGGCAGCATGCCGCGGACAGCTGGAGCTTGTTGTAGTCGTGGAAACCGAGCGGGTCGCTAAACGTGATGCCATCGGGCGCGCTCCAATCGTCAAGGGCTTCGAGGCGCTTGCGGGTGCGGGGATGGGTCGAGACGAAGACCGGCAGGCCGAGTTCTGCGTGGACGGTGGTGAGGCATTCCAGGAGTGCACGAAGTCGCGTAGGCGAGTCGACGTTCTCCTCGCGGTGGGCGCTGACGAGGAAGTAACCCCCCTCGTCCAGCCGGAACCGGTCGAGCACATCGGACGCGAGGATCTCGTCACGGTAGGCATCGAGGACCTCTCGCATCGGCGAGCCGGTCTTGAGAATGCGACGCGGGTGCAGGCCCTCAGCCAGGAGGTTGCGGCGGCCATGCTCGGTGTAGACGAGGTTGAAGTCCGCGACGTGGTCGACGAGGCGTCGGTTCGTCTCTTCGGGGACGTTCTCGTCGAAACAGCGGTTTCCGGCTTCCATGTGATAGGTCGGGATGCGCAGCCGCTTGGCCATGACAGCCGCGATGCACGAATTCGTGTCGCCCAGCACCAGGACGGCGTCGGGCGCCTCCGCCAGCATGACCTTCTCGGCCGCGATGAGGGTGCCGCCCAGGACGGCTCCCAAACTCGAGGTGTCCACGCCGAGCAGATGGTCGGGCTTGCGGATGCCGAGATCGCTGAAGAACACCTCGTTGAGGGCGTAGTCGTAGTTCTGTCCCGTGTGCACGAGCACGTGGTCGACGGTTTCGTCGAGCCGGTGGATGACCCGTGAGAGGCGAATGAGCTCGGGACGGGTCCCGACGATCGTCATGACCTTCATGCAGACACTCCCTGCGGGCGAACGGACTCGTAGTAGGTATCGGGGTCCTCGGGGCGGTGCAACTCATGCGACCAGAACTGGGTGATGAGTGTGTCGCTGCCCGTGTTGGTGATGTTGTGGACCCAACCCACCGGCATGTCGACGGCGCACGGCGCATCACCGGACACCGCGAAGTCGATGACCTCGTCAGTGAACATCTTGCGCAAAGAGATTCTTGCGGTTCCGGAGAGGACAGCAAATCGCTCGACCTTGCGGAGGTGGAAGTGCTCCCCGCGGGTGATGCCCGGAACGGTCGTTGAGAAAGACGACTGGCCGCCGCCGCGACGAACCCTCACGAGCTCCACGTAGGTGCCTCGTGGGTCGGTGTGTGGTGTCAGCGCGACCGGCGAGTGCTCGGGAAACAGTGATGCTCGGTATGTGTTGAACAGGTCGACCCGGAAGGGGGTGGTGAGATCGGGGATCTCTCCCGTGTCGTAGGACTCTTTGAACTCCTGCAGAAGGTCAAGCACCTCCTGGACGCCCACCGACGTACTCTCCGGGTCGATCCGCCTCACTTCGCCGTCGAGGGCATCGATCAGTGCCGCTGCCGCTCGTTGGGCGTGGAGTAGTCCGACCTGTCGGTCAGTCACCTGCGGAGGCTGGCCGTCGCGGACGGCATGAACGAACGTTGCAACAAACGAGTTGTATGCCGGGCGGCCGTGTTCGCCGAAAAGGTTTGGCAGGCGCACGTCGACAAAGGAACCACCGGTCGCGTCTGCGGCATGGCCGAGGATCTCGCGTGCGTTGCCCTTGCCGGCACCGTACGCAGTGCCGTTTCCGTCCTGGATCGAGTTGGCGAAGACGACCCGTGTCGGGCGCCCCGACGAGGCGAGCGCCGCGGCCAGGTCCGTGGCGAGACCTTCGTTGCCTTCTTGGACGGCCGCGTCTTCACCGCGGTTGACGCCAGCGATGTGGATGACGGCGTCCGCGTCCGACAGCAAGTGGGGAAGGTCCGCCCACTGATCGCGGGCGACCGGGACGACCTCGTGATCGGTCAGGGCCTGGAGGCGAAGGCGTGTGTGCCAGCCGAGGAATCCGGCCGATCCCGTGACGACGACCTTCACTTCTTCGACTCCCCAGCAAGTTCCTGAATCTCAGGAAGGGTGCGCAGGAGATCACAGGTCTGCTCGACGCTCATCTGCTCCGTGGTGTTGGAGTCATAGTCCACGACGTCCAAGGTCCCGGTCTCGCCCTGGTCGACGAAGAGCTCGTACTCGAGCGAGCGTGCATCCAGCGGAGCGCGGAAATAGTCTCCCTGGTCCTCGGACTTGAGCAGCTCCTCCCGGGTGAGGAGGGTCTCGAACATCTTCTCTCCGTGCCGCATGCCGATCCGGCGCACCTCGGGGTCTCCCTGCCCCAGGACGATGGACACGGCTCTGGCAAGCGTCTCGACCGTGCAAGCGGGCGCCTTCTTGACGAACAGGTCGCCGGGGGCGGCGTGGAGAAAGGCGTGCTCGACCAGATCGACAGACTCCTGGAGGGACATGAGATAGCGCGTCATCGTCGGTTCGGTGACCGTGAGCGGTTTGCCCTCCTTCAGCTGCCGGACGAACAGCGGGATGACAGAGCCGCGCGAGTACATGACGTTGCCGTACCGCGTGACCGAAACCGTCGTCGGCGAGTTGGGGTGGTTGCGGGCAAACGCCTGTGCCGTCTTCTCCATGAGGGCCTTGCTCATGCCCATGGCGTTGACGGGATACACGGCTTTGTCGGTGCTGAGGCACACAACCGACCGCACACCTGAGCGGTGTGAGGCCTTGATGACGTTGTCGCTGCCGACGACGTTGGTCTTCACTGCCTGGTCGGGGAAGAACTCGCACGACGGCACCTGCTTGAGGGCCGCAGCGTGGAACACGAAGTCGGCGCCGGTGACGGAGTCCTCAACGCTGGAGTAGTCGCGGACATCGCCGACGAAGAACTTGACCCTGGAGTCGCCCAGTCGCTGACGCATCTCGTCCTGCTTGGCCTCGTCGCGGCTGAGGATGTTGATCCTCCCGACCCCGCGACTCAACAGTGAGTGGACCATCGTCGAGCCGAACGATCCGGTCCCTCCGGTGATGGTCACGGTGGCGCCGGTCATCTGGCTCATTGCTGCCCTCTCTTCGCGGCCTCGAGAAGCATGCTCTCGAGACGCGTAATGCCCACATCCGGGGCGAAATGGTCTTCGTAGTGCTGACGTGCTGCGACGCCTGCATCGGCCCATTCGTCTGGCTGATTCGCCAGCTCACGGATGCCGTCGGCGACCTCGCCATGGTTTCCGGGGCGAACCGCCACACCGGCGCCAGCGTCAGTGACGACATCGGCGACGTCTCCTGCTCCATGGACAAGGATGGGTTTGCCGGCGGCCATCGACGACTGCACCTTGCTCGGCATCGTGGCTCGCAACAAGGGCGAATCCTTGAGTGAAACGACAAGAACGTCGGCAGCGGCGAGGTGGTGCGGCACGACGTCGGCAGGGACGCTGTTTCGTACGTGGACGTTGCCTGCTGGCGCGTCCGCAGCGGCGGCCGAAAGCTCGTCTTTCTCCACACCGTCGCCCATGAGAACCAGTTGGGCCTCTGGAACATCGGCAAACGCATTGACCAGCGGCAGGAGCCCCTGCAACTTCCCGAGGTTCCCCGCGTAGAGGAACAGTGGGCCGCTGGGGAGGCCGAGTGAACGACGCTCGGCGGCGTTGTCCGGAGCCTTCGCGTTGTCGCTCCAGTTGGGAACCCATCGGATCTTGTCGGCGGGCACGCCGCGCTGAACCAGGATGTCCTTCATGCTCGGGGAGATGACTCCGATCCGCTCAGCGGCACGGTATGACGCGTTCGTAAAAGCGTGGAGCGCACGATCCATCATTCTGAGAGCGCGCCCGTGCACGAAGTCACTGCCCGTCACGCTGTCGGGCCAAAGGTCCTGAATGTGCAGGCAGATGGGTGCTCGGCGACCCCGACGAGCAAGGAGCGCTGGGACTGCAGCGGTCGCCGGCGACGAGTAGACCAGCCATACATCCGGCCGCGGCACCCGCAAGTTCGCGGTCGCCGTGGCCGACGCAGCGAAACTCAGGTAGTTGGCCATGCGATGAGTCGGGCTTGAGTCGTGACTCGGGTACAGCGGACTGCGGTGGAGGGTGACTCCCGGCGAATACTCCTCCCGCAGGTAGAACCGCTGAGCCCACCCCTCCATGAGGCGTCCCGACGGGTAGTTGGGGAAGCCCGTCACGACATCGACTTGGTGACCTCGCTCGGCCAAGCCGGTGGCAATGCCGGCGGCGACATGAGTGCCGGGCTCGGGAGGGAACCACTGCGTGATGAAACCGATTCTCATCGGGCGGGAACTCCCTTGACGGTGATGCCGTTTGACACGTCTCGCACGACAACTGCACCGGCGCCCACGGTGCTTTCGGAGCCGATGGTCAAGCCTTGAAGAATCGTCGCGTTGGCGCCGACGAGGGCATGCTCACCGACCGTGACCGCTCCCGAGACACAGGCCTGTGGGTTGAGTCTGGAGAACGCGCCGATGGTGCTGTCGTGGCCGACGGTGACGTTCTGGTCCACGTGGACGTGCTTGCCCACGCGGATGTTGGTGCTCAGGCGTGCGCCCGCAGCAATCACGGCGCCGTCGGCCAGGGTGACGTCGGGGCCGACTGTGGCGTCGGGGTGGACGAGGACCGCCCACTCGACATCGGGGTTCGCGCTGGCGATGGTGTGGCGCACGGAGGAATCGCCGATGGCGACGACCGCTGCGGCGCCACCACCAGCAGCGGCGACGGCGGTCAGGTCGGCAATTGCACCGAGGTGGGCCACGCCGAGTTCATTGAGATGGGCCAATGCAAGAGGCGTGGGGGCATCATCGAGAACTCCGATGAGCTCCCACGTCGGGGTGCCAGCGTTGATGGCCGCGACGATCTGGAGGACCTCACGCCCGAATCCGCCGGAGCCGCACACTGCGAGGCGCTTCAACGCTCGCTCCCGGGCACCGTCTCGTTGCCACGGAACTCCGGCATGGTGACGTCACCGTCGGCAGCGATGCCGTCGCGCCGCAGGACTGCGGCCACGGTGCGCACGATGATGGTGAGGTCGTCGCGAAGGGTGTGAGTGTCGACGTATTCGACGTCCAACGCCAGCCGCTGTTCCCAGGTCAGGGCATTGCGGCCCGACACCTGAGCCAGGCCGGTGAGACCGGGACGAACCTCGTGACGTCGCGCCTGCTCAGGGGAGTAGCGGTCGAGGTAGCGGACGAGGAGGGGACGTGGTCCGACCACCGACATGTCGCCGCGCACGATGTTCCACAACGTTGGAAGCTCGTCGAGGCTCGTCGAGCGAAGAAAGGCGCCGAAGGGCGTGATTCGGTCGGCATCGGACACCAGCCCTTTGCCTGGGTCAGGCTCGAGCATCGTGCGGAACTTGCGCATGACAAAGATGCGACCGCCGAGTCCGGGGCGTTCCTGGGTGAAGAGCACCGGTGACCCGAGCTTGGTGCGGACAGCCGCGGCCACCACGGCCTGCACCGGCAATGACAGGATCAGGGCCGGGACCGAGACCGCGATGTCGAACGCCCTTTTGCGGTCAGTCACGCCGCTGGTTCCTGCAGCCGAGGAACGAGCACGGCGAGGACGCGATCGATCTGTGCGTCCGTGAGTTCGGAGCCGGACGGCAGCGTCAAGCCGGTGCGGAACAGTGCCTCGGCCCTTCCATTGATGGCGGCACGCGCCGTCGCATGTATCGGCTGCAAGTGCATGGGCTTCCAGAGGTGGCGGGCCTCGATGCCTGCAGCGTCGAGTTCTTGCATGACCGTGGTGGGGTCGGCTGCTATGACCGCAGGGTCGATCGTGATGCAGGTGAGCCAGTGGTTGTCCTCGGCATCCCCGACCTGGTCCCGACCGAGGAAGGTGACGCCTTCGACGTCGGCCAGCGCCGCGGCATACAGGTCACGGATCTCGCGACGGCGCGCGATCATCGAGTCGAGTCGTTCGAGTTGCCCGATACCCAGCGCCGCAAGGATGTTGGACATCCGGTAGTTGTAGCCGATCTCGGTGTGCTCGTACCAAGGCGCTGGCTGTCGTGCTTGGGTCGAGAGGTAGCGCGCCCGGTCGAGCATGTCCTTGTCGTTGCTGAGGAGCATGCCTCCTCCGGACGTCGTCATGATCTTGTTGCCGTTGAACGACAGGGCAGCCGCTCGGCCGAAACTACCGGCGGGTCGTTCGTGGTGGGTTGCGCCCAGAGCCTCAGCAGCGTCCTCGATAAGGGGGACCCCGAGTTCGTCGAGCCGCGAGCCGAGAGCCGTGTAGTCGCAGCACCGTCCAAAAAGATCCACGGTCATGACGGCTGCCACGGTCTGACCCTCGGACTGCAGCGTCATCACGGTCTCGACGAGCAGATCGATATCGACATTGGCGTCGTCGGCGGAGTCGACGAATACAGGGTTGGCCCCCGTGTAGGCCACGGCGTTCGCGGACGCTGCGAACGTCATGGTTGGAAGAACGACCGCGGTGCCGGGACCGGCGCCGGCATCGAGCAGTGCCAAGTGCAGGGCGGCGGTGCCCGACGACAGGGCAAGCGCTCCGTCCACGCCGCAGCGTTCTGCGATCTCGCGCTCGAAGCGGTCGACCATCGGACCAAGGGGCGCGACCCAACCCGAGCGCAGCGCTTCGAGGACGTACTTCTCCTCGACGTCGGTCACGTGGGCACGGGACATAAAGATGCGCTCGGTCATGTGAGAACCCTGCCCGTCGTCGACTGGTGGAGCATCCACTCGCGGGCGGACTCGGGCTGATCGATGTCAGAGTCGACGATCTGCTGCAGCGAGATCTTCGGCACCGCGACCTTGTTGATGAGCGAGTGGCCCGCCGAGGAGATGGCCTCGCCGGACGCGAAGAGCTCCTCCGAGAGTTTCTCGCCCGGCCTCATGCCGGTGAAGACGACCTCGATGTCGGACTTCTCCGACAGGTCGATGAGAGTCCGGGCCACGTCCAGAATCTTGACAGGTGTGCCCATGTCAAGCACCATCACGTCCCCGTTGGCTCCGATCGCGGCCGCCTGAAGGACGAGTTGGCTGGCTTCGGGGATGAGCATGAAATAGCGCTCGACGTCGGGGTGGGTCACCGTGACCGGTCCGCCTCGCTCGATCTGGGCTGTGAAGGCCGTGATGACCGACCCACGCGAGCCCAGGACGTTCCCGAAGCGCACGCTCACGTAGGTGCCACGATGGTGCTCGGCGAACTCGGCAGTGAGCCGCTCGGCAAGACGCTTGCTGTAGCCCAGGACGCAGGTGGGGCTCGCAGCCTTGTCTGTCGAGATGTTGACGAACGTGTCGACATCGACGGACTCGGCGGCCGCGAGGACGTTGCCGGTGCCGAGGACGTTGGTCTGCCAGGCTTCGAGGGGAAACTGCTCGAGGAGAGTGAGGTGCTTGAGCGCGGCTGCGTGGAAGACGACTTCGGGGCGTTCGTTCTGGAACACCCGCTGAAGCGCCGCGGGGTCTCGGATATCGCAGAGCGCGAGTGTTCCGTCGTCGAGGAGGGCGCGCCCGGTCAGGCTCATCTGGGTGCCGTGGAGCGCCGACTCGTCACGGTCGAGCAGGACAAGCTTGGCGGGACTGAACTTGGCGATCTGACGCGCGAGCTCGGACCCTATCGACCCACCCGCGCCGGTGACGAGCACGCGCTTACCGGTGATCGACGCCGAGATCGATGAGGCGTCCATGGAGATCTGCTGGCGCCCCAGCAGGTCCTCGAGGTTGAGGTGGCGGAGGTCCGCGCCGCTAGCGGGACCGAGCAGACGCCCCACGGGGGGGAGCACGAGCAGGTCGAGCCCGAGCCGGCGAGCCAGATCGCGGATCTCGCGCAGGCGCTCAGCGGACAGGGACGGCATTGCCACTGCCAGCGTCGTCGCCTCGGTCCGATCGAGGACCTCCGACAGACGGTCGGCGCCACCGGCCACGCGATGTCCTTCGATGAGCATCCGACGCTTGCGTGGATCGTCGTCGACGACCGCGACCGGTATGAACCTGCCATCGGTGGAGGTATCTCGTGACAGTGCCCGCAGCAGTTGCCGCCCGCCCTCGCCCGCGCCGTAGACCACGACCGGAATGTCGTTGTCGCCAAGGTCAGGGCGTCCCCATCGATAGGAGCGCACGATGAAGCGCAGGGCAAACATCCCGACGAGGGCGAAGACCGGGACGATGAAAGGCAGGCTCCGTGGGATCGTGAACCAGTCCGTGGAGAACCTCACCACGATGAGGGCAAGTCCCACGATCAGGGCCGTGCGGGCGACTTGTGACGTTTCCTCGAAGGAGCCACGACGGTGGGGGTGGTGCACGAGTCCGAGTGCGATTCCGGTGGCGAGTTGAAGCGCCGCAGCCGCCGCCACAAAACTCAGAACGTCTGGCCGCGTTGCGTGTCGTGCATCCATGTCGAACCGCAGCCACGCAGCCGCCAGAACCGCTGAGGCCACGATGAGAGCGTCAACGAACGTCCACCCAACGCGGACTGCGAGGTCGCGGCGTGCAACGGATGTGGACATGGCTGAGGAGTCACTCCATGAGGGCATGAGAGGGGACGGACGCACCAAAGGATGGGCTCACCCCGATGCCGCATCCAACGATAGTCCACGGTGGCCGGTACTGTGGCACAGCCGCCAACCGGACAGGCGGCCTAAACCATTGTGAGGAAATCCGTTGGACCTGATGAGTTACGTGCAGATCCTGCGACGTCGCTGGCGCACGATGATGGCGGTCGCGCTGGCCGTCACGGCACTTGCCTCAGTTTTGACGCTGCTCGCGACACCGCAATACACCTCGAGCACGCAGTTCTTCGTGTCGACTTCGGGTTCGCAGGACAGCAGTCAACTCGCCCAAGGAGGCACATTCACCCAGCAGCGGGTCAAGTCCTACAGTGAGCTTCTCAAGGCGCCCAAGCTGCTCGACCCGGTCATCGAGAAGGCGGGCATCGACGACCAGGTCAGCACGCTGGCGGCCAAGATCACGGCCACCACGCCCCCAGACACGGTGCTCATCGACGTCAGCGTGACGGATCCGAGCCCGACCAAGGCTCGTGACATCGCGCAGGCGATCGCCGAGACGTTCCCGACGGTGGTGTCGGACCTCGAGCGGGTGAATGCCGACACCGCCAGCCCGGTCAAGGTGACGCTTTTGCGTGAGCCCACCGAGTCGGAGAGTCCAGTGAGCCCCCGCCCCCTGCGCAACATCGTCCTCGGGGTCGTGCTGGGTCTCCTCCTCGGTTTCGCCGCCGCGGTGCTCAAGCAGCTCCTCGACAACAAGCTGCGCACCAAGGAGGACGTCGAGGGCCTCACCGAGACCGTGGTCCTCGGCGGCATCCCCTTCGACGCCGACGCAGCCAAGCACCCCCTGATCATCCAAGCGGACCCGCTCGCCGGTCGGGCCGAGGCCTTCCGGAGCCTGCGCACCAACCTGCAGTTCGTCGACGCGACGAACCACCCGCGGGTCATCGTCATTACGTCGTCCATTGCCGGTGAGGGCAAGTCGAGCACGACGGCCAATCTCGCCCTCGCCATGGCTGAGTCCGGCGCCAGCGTGTGCGTCGTCGAGGGCGACCTGCGTCGTCCCCGCTTGCTCACCTATCTCGGTCTCGAGGGTTCAGTGGGTCTCACCGATGTCCTGATCGGTCGCTACGAGCTCGACGACGTGCTCCAGCCGTTCGGTGCGCACTCGCTCACGGTCCTCGGAGCGGGGGCGTCGCCGCCCAACCCGAGCGAGCTGTTGGGCTCGACGGCGATGCGCACCGTTCTCGACGACCTTCGTCGACGCTTCGACTACGTGCTCATCGACGGGGCACCCGTCCTCCCCGTCACCGACTCGACGGTGCTCACCCGCTTGGCGGACGGCGCGATCATCGTGGCCGGCAGCGGCATCGTCAGCAAGGACCAGTTCGACCACGCACTCGAGACGTTCGAGACGGTCAACGGCACGGTCCTCGGCATTGTCATCAACCGCATCCCGCGTCAGGCCCGCGGCGCCTATGACTACCGCTACGAGTACCGTCCCGACGCTCTTCCGGCACCTGAGGGACGAAGCAGCAGCAATCGCCGTCGTCGTCGCAAGCCCAGTGATGACACGACGCGACCGCGCAAGGACCTCGTCGGCAGCTGAGCGAGGGTCAGTCGCGCAGGGCCTTGACCACGGCCGGCAGGGAAGCCGAGATCTCGTCGACCATCTGGTCGAAGACCTGCGACGGCTGGCGATAGGGGTCCACGATCCCGGACTCACCCGGCAGGCGCGGGTTGACGACACCCCGCTTCGCGATGGCGGCGGCCGCTACCTTGGCCACTTGGTTCTGACCTGGAGCCGCAGCGATTTCCTCGGGCGTCACGGCTGCCAGCAAGTCGCCGAGATCGTGCAGCGCGAAGCCATAGCGCAGGGCGCGAGGGTGCAGGGGCACGACTTGCGAAAGGTGGTCACGCGTCGCCGTGATGATGAGGTCAGCGCCCGCGACGATCTCGCGAGTGATCTGTCGCGCGGCATACCCGTCAGCGTTTGCTCCGACCGCGACCAGGCGTCTCGCGGACTCGGGGTCGATCGGGGCGCCGACGAGCGCACCCGTCCCAGCGCTGGACACCGTGAGTCCGGTGCCGGCGAGCTCGTGTGCCAGCACGCGCTCGATGTAGGGCGAGCGGCAGATGTTGCCGGTGCACACCACCAGAATGTGGCCATTGGCGGCTGGGGGATCGACGTTCGTGGCCATGAGCCCACCCTATGTGGGCTCGTCCCCTGGGGGCGAACCAATCCCATGGAACAGGGGCTGTGACCTGCGCATTCTCGGATTCGTTAGGCTCGTCCGGTGCGTCTCGTCTCAGCCAATGTCAACGGTATTCGCGCTGCAGCCCGGCGAGGTGGACTCGATTGGCTCGCCGCCCAGCATGCCGACGTCATCGCGCTCCAGGAGGTTCGGGCCACCGACGACCAGCTCCGAGAGGTTCTCGCCAGTGACGGTCAGGACCTGTGGCACGTCAGCTCGGTGGAGGGGCGCGCCAAGGGTCACGCCGGTGTCGCCGTCCTGACCCGCCAACCACCGTTGCGCGTGAGCAGCGATATCGGACCAGAGGAGTTCGCCGACGCCGGGCGCTGGCTCGAGGTCGACGTCCGCGGACCCGACGGCCCGGTCACCGTGATCTCGGCCTACGTCCACACCGGTGAGGCGCTCACGCCGAAGCAGGACGAGAAACTTCGCTTCCTTGACGCTGTCGGCGCGCGTCTCGCGGACCTTGCCAAACATGACGGGTATGCCGTCCTCACCGGTGATCTCAACGTCTGCCACTCCGCAGACGACCTGAAGAACTGGAAGGGCAACCTCGGCAAAGCCGGGTTCCTCCCGCAGGAGCAGGCGCACCTGGACCGATGGGTGGGCGATCTCGCCTACTCCGATGTGCACCGAACGCTCCACGGTCCCGGACCCGGCCCCTACACATGGTGGTCCTGGCGGGGCAAGGCGTTCGACAACGACGCAGGATGGCGCATCGACTACCAGTTCGCGAGCGCGGCCCTCGCGAAGCTGGCGACGCGAGCGGACGTCGGCCGCGCGGCGGCATACGCCGATCGGTGGAGCGATCACGCGCCCCTGACGATCGACTACGACCTCACGCTGGACTGACGTCCCGCCCAGCCGCTCGAGTATCGACGGGGTCGGTTTGGACCCACGGATCGGCTCGCCCTACAACTGGGTGACCGGCTGCCACGAGCGTGAACCACGCCGGCGAATACCATTGTCTCGCAGGAGTTTCGCGCCCGTTCGTCGTTGACAACCTGCCCGGTCTCACACAGGTCCGGAGCATCCGCGGAGCGCAGTACGCCGTCGGACGCCTCGTGGGCGACCTTGATCGTGACTGTCAGGTCAGCCAGCCGGGCCGCCCGCGGTCCTGGCTCGTCATCACGGCAGGCCACCCAGGCGTTGTCGGTGCCTCCCTGCTCAAAGATCCTGACGGTCGTAAATTTGACGTATTCCGGTGCAGGACAGGCAAATTGGTGTCTGCGGACACCGTGTCAGATCACGACACGTGAAGGATCGAGGCTAGCCATCGCCCTCCTCTGATCATTTAACTAGTCAGAGGGGCAAGTGACGGACTTACACCACCATTCACCGCGCAATAAGAAGTCTCCGCCTGATCGTTTAACTAGTCTTCTCCTGATCATTTAACTAGTCCCCTCCTGATCATTTAACTAGTCTTCCTTATGATTACTTAACTAGTCACAGGGGTAAGCGATGCACTTAACCACCTATCCGCGCGCCACTAAGAAGCGGGCATTTAAACCTCGGGGGAGTTCACCATGTCGCTTACCGATGAGAGTCATTTTTGGTGGGTTGTCAAAAACACAATAGTCCTTTTTGGGGGTTTTCAAATACGCAGTCGGGAGTAGCGTGCGGCGTGTAGGGGAGGGTTTCTTGTTGCGACTGAACTCCACCATTGGGACCCCCGGGACTTCGTTTACTTAGAGAGGCGCGTCCATGTACGTAAAGCCCATTGCTCCGGTGGCTGGCGGCGCTCTTGCCGCGACTGGCGTCTACGCCGGCACCACCGTCGTGGCCGGGATCATCCTTTTGATCGTCGGCCTGGTCTTCATCCGATTGGCCTATTTCCGTCGGCAACAGTCGTGAGTAGGCCGTGAGCAACCTGTCGGTCCCGTTGCCCCCGGTTGCCCGGCGGTCTGGCGCGGACATCTGGCGCTGGGGGGTTATGGCCCTCCTTCTGAGCAGCGCGGCGGCTCTGATTGCCTTTCAGCAGTCTTTCCGCCACATGGAGGCTGTCCTCGCCTCCCACTTGTTTGATCGGGGCGGTGTCTCGACCTTTGCCGGCACCGACGACGTGGTCGTCTTTCTCCTCCCAGATTCGCGGGTCTTTGCCCTCGAGGTCACTCCGGAATGCACGGCGGCCTTTCTCATAGCCCCGTTTGCGCTCATCGGTGCCGGGATGCTCGTGCGACGCCGACTGGACCCGGCCCGCGTCCTGCTCGGCGTCTCCCTCGCCGCGGTGCTGCTTCTGCTGGCCAATCAGCTGCGCCTTGGGGTCATCGCCGGAATGGTCACCGACCTGGGTCTGGACCGGGGATACCAGTGGGGCCACCTCTTCGTCGGCTCGTTCATCAGTGTCGTGTTGGTCGCCGTCAGCGCGGCAGTCGCCCTGCTCGTGATCGGTTCCGGCTACCGCGGCTTTCACGAGGTTTCCGGCCCATGACCGAAAAGACCTTCATCGGCCTTGGCCTCGCACAAGCCTTCTCGCTGTTCATGAGCGTGGGGTTCCTGTGCTACGTCGCGACGATCGTGATCCCGTACCTCCGGTACCGGCCGCTTGGCACCGGTGACCCGACGCCGTATGAGTGGCATTTCTTCATCCCCGCCAGGGACGAGGCCGTGGTGATCCACAACACCGTCGACAAGCTGCGACTCCGCTTCCCCTCGGCACATGTGTGGGTCGTCGACGACGCGAGTCTCGACGCCACCGGGGCCATCGTGGCCGACATGGCGGCGGGAGACGATCACGTGCACTTGGTCCGTCGACACCTGCCCGATGCGCGAACTGGCAAGGGTGACGCGCTCAACAGTTGCTACGACGCACTCAATGTCCACCTCGCCCAACGTGGCGCAGTGGGTGCAGTGCTTGACCGAGCCCATGTCATCGTCGGGGTCATCGATGCGGACGGCATGCCTGCCGACAACTGCCTCGAGGTCATCTCGGCTGACCATCTCTTCGGGCGACCCGAGGTCGGCGCCGTGCAGATCAGCGTTCGCATGGTCAACCGCAACGAGCTGCGGCCGTTTGCGGATGCGGGCCCGGTGGCCAACCTGTGGGGAAGGCTCTTGGTTCGCATGCAGGACCTGGAGTTCCGTGGGCCCATTGCTGCAGTCCAGATGGTGCGTCAGCGCACCCGCTCCGTGGGGCTTGGCGGCAACGGCCAGTTCTCTCGCCTGTCAGCTCTCGACGCCGTTGCGGGCACCGAGGACCGGCCATGGCATGGCTCACTCCTGGAGGATTACGAACTCGGCCTGCATTTGATCATGGCTGGGTATCGGAACGAGTTCACGACTGACACCCTGGTCGACCAGGAAGGTTTGCCGAACCTGCGCCGTTTGCTCACCCAGCGCACCCGATGGGGACAGGGCACCATGCAATGTGGCAGCTATCTTCCGGCGATTTGGTCCTCCCGTCACTTCACGACGTACGGGGCGTTGGAGGCCAGCTATTACCTCATTCAGCCCTGGCTGCAACTCGCCGCAACCCTGATCTACCCGCTGCCACTCGTCGTCCTGGCACACAACATCCACGCCGATCCGGCCGGAATGGGCAATTTCTTCCTGCACGGTGGATGGCTTCTCGCCGCCATCTACTTGGTTCTTGGTGTCGCCCCCTTTGTTTTGTGGGGGCCCCTTTACGCCCGGCGCTGTGAACCCAGCGTCGGACGGCTACGGGCGATCGGTTTCGGCCTCGCCTTCTCGCTGTTCATCATCACCTTCTACATCACCACTTGGCGGGCCCTCTTCCGCATTCTGGGCGGTCGTCGCGGATGGGCCAAAACCCGTCGTAATACCGACGTCCAACCTGGACGCGTCGCACTCGACGCGTAACGACGCGCACTCAACTCATCCACCATCACCACACAAGATTGGGAAAGGACGCACATGTTCACTACACCCATGAAGGCCACGAGGGCCGCGAGACGGCGGGGGCGTCTCGCCGTCGTCGCGCTGGGGTTGGCCGCCGCCGCATCAATCGCGGTCGCGCCGACCGCATCTGCGGTCCCCGGGCAGACCAGTTCGACAGGGCTGCGTTGTGGAGGGCTCATCAGTTGCGGCCCGTTCGCGCAAAGCAACTTCCCTGCGGGTCCGGCAACCAACACCCTCGCCAGCGCCAACGTCGCCGGCCTGGTCACGACCGGCGTCATCAACACGACCGCGAACGCCGGTGGTGCCACGGCAAGTGTCGCCAACGTCAATGCCACCCTCAGCGGCCTCAGCACGCTGACCGCAACCGCGGTCAGTTCGGAGTGCACCGTCAACTCGACCACCGGGGCTGTGACGGGAAGCTCGTCCATCGCCGGCGGATCCATCGCCGTTCTCGGTGGCTCACCCATCACGCTCGCCACGGCACCGGCTCCGAACACCAATGTGACGGTCGTCGACCCGGCTGTCGCGTCCGTCGTGTTGAACCGTCAGACCACTGCGGCGGACGGCACGCTCACCGTCGACGCGATCTTCATCACGCTGTTGAACTCGCAAACCATCACCATCGCCACGTCGACCTGCGGACCGGCGCTGCTTCCGATCCCGGTGGTCGCCCCGGCCGTGGCGATCGGCGGGGGTCTCGCCCTTGCCATCGCAGCACCCGTCATGGGTGCAATCTGGTACCGCCGTCGGCAGGTGACTGCCGCAGGCGCGAACGCCTGACTCACCCACCCATCACCACGGGTCCAGAGGCCGCGCAGGAGATCCCTTCCTGCGCGGCTTCTGGCGTGGGACCATCGCCAACCATTGCCCGACACTTGCTGCAGTCCACGATCGTCCAAAGGGAGTCTTCGCACCGTGAAGCGCATCATGACCATCTATGGCACCCGACCGGAGGCCATCAAGATGGCGCCGCTCGTCAAGGCCCTAGAGGCGAGTGACACCCTCGAGCCGATCGTGGCCGTGACAGGACAGCATCGCGAGATGCTCGACCAGGTCAACTCGCTCTTCTCGATCACGCCCGCCCACGACCTGGACCTCATGCGTCCGGGGGCGTCGCTGACCGAGATCACCACGAACACGCTCATGGCGACCTCGCAGCTCATCGAGCAGACGATGCCGGACGCCGTCGTGGTGCAGGGAGACACGACGAGCGCCTTCACGGGTGCGCTTGCCGCGCTCTACCACCAGGTCCCGGTGGTGCACCTGGAGGCAGGACTGCGGACGGGCAACATCTATTCACCGTTCCCGGAGGAGGTGAACCGGCGCCTCACGGCGCCGATCACGAGGCTTCACCTCGCGCCGACCTCGACCTCTCGGGCCAACCTCGAGCGCGAAGGCATTGACCCGGCCACGATCACGGTGACGGGCAACACGGTCATTGACGCTCTGCTCACGTCCACGACCGTTGCGCCCACTTTCGAGGACCCGCGAGTGCCCGAGCTGCTCGCATCGGGCGCCCCGATCCTGCTCGTCACCACGCATCGGCGCGAATCCTGGGGTGCGCCGATGGAGGCGACCATGGCCGCCGTGCGAGAAGTGGCCGAACGCCACCCCGAGATCAAGGTGCTCCTGCCCATGCACCGCAACCCCGTGGTTCGCGATGTCGTCGAGGGCGCTCTCGGCGGCCTCGACAACGTGCTCCTGACGGCGCCGTTGAGCTATCACGAGTTCGCACACGCCCTCAAGGCCGCAAAGGTCGTGCTGACCGACTCCGGCGGTGTTCAGGAGGAAGCGCCCAGCCTCGGCAAACCGGTCCTGGTCATGCGCGACACCACCGAACGCCCCGAGGCCGTCGAGGCCGGGACAGTTCGCCTCGTGGGAACTGATCGTGAGGCGGTCCGCGACGCCACACTCGAACTCCTGGAGGACGAGGACGCCTGGACAGCCATGTCGACCGCAGTCAATCCCTACGGCGACGGACACGCCGCCGGGCGCAGCGTCGCCGCGATCGAGGAGCTGTTCGGCCTCGGCCGCCGGCTTCCGGAGTTCAACCCAGTGGACTGAGGGGCTCACCCTGACGCTGGGCTGGGCCTCAGTCTCGGGCGGCGGGGCCAGCAGCGGTGACGGAGAACGACTGTGGCGCTGTGAGCTGCGCCTCCGCGAAAGCCGCCGCGATTGCCGCCGAGACCTGCTCAACACAAGCAACGGGCACCAGGGCGATGGCCGATCCGCCGAATCCTCCACCAGTCATCCGCGCGCCCAACGCGCCCTCGGCGACGGCCGTGTCGACGACGAGATCGAGTTCGGTGCACGACACCTCGTAGTCGTCACGCAGCGACTCGTGCGAGGCGGTAAACAGGCGCCCGACCTCGGCGAGGTCACCCTGGCGCAGCGCCTCGACGACCTCGTCGACGCGGGCGATCTCCGTGACGACGTGTCGGATGCGACGACGCAGCACGTCGTCGGGCAGCTTGGCGAGGGCCTCGTCGAGGGCCGACACGTCGATCTCGCGGAGGTACTCGACGCCGAGGAGGTCGGCGGCCGTCTCGCAGGAGTCGCGACGGGCGCCGTACTGGCCGTCGGCGAGGGCATGGCTCGCGCGGGTGTCCGTCACGAGCAGGACGAGGTCGTGCGCCGAGAGGTCGAACGGCACCTGGGACGTGGAGCCGTCGCGGCAGTCGAGGCGGAGCGCGTGGTTCTCGGTCGCGTGCATGGCGGCCGCCTGGTCCATGCCCCCGGTGGGCGCCCCCGCGATGTCGTTCTCGGCGCGCTGACATGCCGCCGCCAGCACTGAGCGCCCTTCAGCTGTCTCGATCAGCCCCAGTCCGAAGAGGTCCGAGGCGGCCGCGGCCACCGAGCACTCCAGCGCCGCGGAGCTGGACAGGCCCGCCCCGAGGGGCACCTGGCCGTCGACGACGACGTCCAGTCCGCGGACGGCATACCCCGCTTGTCGCAGGGACCACAGGACACCGGCGACGTATGCCGTCCAGCCAGCCGGGTGCCCGGCCGTCACCTCGTCGATGCGGACCTCGACGAAGGAGTCCTCCTGGAGGGAGTGGATCCGGAGCAGGTCGTCGTCGCGTGCCGCCGCCGCGCAGTGGGTGCGATGGGGGAGGGCGATGGGGAGTGCGAGGCCACCGTTGTAGTCGGTGTGCTCGCCAATGAGGTTCACCCGCCCGGGGGCGGACCACACGCCGTCAGGGGCGTGACCGAAGCGGGCAGCGAACGTCTCCGTGAGGCTTGGCACGCTGCGAGTCTAGGTGCGTGCACCTGACACAATGACGCGCATGTCCGCACCCGACGCACCCACGGCGGCTCCCCGGATCCTGTCCGGGATGCAGCCCACCAGCGACTCTCTCCACCTCGGCAACTACCTCGGAGCGCTGGTCCAGTGGGTCAAGCTGCAGGACGAGTTCGACGCCTACTACTTCGTCGCTGACCTGCACGCGCTCACGGTGCCGACCGACCCTGCGGTGCTGCGCGAGCGGACCCGCAAGACTGCGGCCCAGTTCCTCGCCGGTGGGGTCGATCCCGAACGCTCCGCGGTGTTCTGCCAGAGCCACGTCAGCGAGCACGCCGAGCTCGGCTGGGTCATGAACTGCCTCACCGCTGATGGCGAGGCGCGGCGGATGACGCAGTTCAAGGACAAGACCGCCAAGGGTCAGAACGCCAACGTCGGGCTGCTGACCTATCCGATGCTCATGGCCGCCGACATCCTCATGTACGACGCGGCGTTCGTGCCCGTCGGCGAGGACCAGCGCCAGCACCTCGAGATCACCCGCGACCTCGCCGGGCGCTTCAACACCCGGTTCGGTGAGGCCCTCGTCGTCCCGGAGCCCTACATCGTCAAGGGAGCGGCCAAGATCATGGACCTGCAGGAACCGACGTCCAAGATGAGCAAGACGGGTTCCTCGCCGAAGGGCCTCATTGACCTCATGCAGGAGCCGGCCAGGATCGCCAAGAACATCCGGTCCGCCGTGACCGACACCGACGGGGAGATCCGGTTCGACCCCGAGACCAAGGCGGGCATCTCCAACCTGCTCGTCATCCACTCGACCCTGTCCGGCACGTCGATCGAGGACTTGGAAGCGTCCTTCGCGGGCCGGGGTTATGGCGACCTCAAGAAGGAGGTCGCCGACGTCGTCGTCGCTGCCGTGGAGCCGTTCCAGGCGCGGATGGCCGAACTCCTTGACGATCCCGCCGAACTCGACCGGATCCTCGCGTCCGGTGCCGAGCGTGCGCGTGTCGTGGCGCAGGCGACCATGATCCGCGTGCGTGAGCGCGTCGGCCTCCTGCCCGCAGCCCGATAGGGTCGAGCGCATGCCCACCCACGGCGTGGCGATCACGGTTCCCGAACCCCACGGGGCCGCGCTCCAGGAAGCCCGCGAACGCTTCGGCGACCCATTGGCCCGTTTCATCCCGCCACACGTGACCCTGTTGCCGCCCACCGAGATCGACGCTCCGTCGCTCGAGGCCTTCGAGAAGCACCTTCAGGTCGTGGCGCGCGAGCATGCACCCTTCCGGATGACACTGGCGGGGACGGGCACCTTCCGGCCCCTGTCACCCGTCGTCTTCGTCCAGGTGTCCTCGGGCATCTCCCAGTGCGAACTCCTCGAGACCGCAGTGCGCAACGGCCCGGTGGTGCGACGACTCGACTTCAACTACCACCCGCACGTCACCATCGCCCACAACCTGGTCGAGGAGCAGCTCGACGCCGCGTTCGACGGGTTGGTCGACTTCCGCTGCACCATCGATGTCGTGGCGTTCGAGCTCTATCACCAGACCGACGACGGCGTCTGGCGCCCCCTGTCCTCGTTCACGCTGGAGGGCTGAGCATGGATCGGGTCAAGGGCCTGTGGGCTGCCCTTCAGCGGACCCGACTCTGGTCGGCCTGGAAGCGCTACGGCGACGCCCGGGGCAACCTGCTCGCCGGCGGTGTCACGTACTTCGCGTTCTTCTCGATCTTCCCCGCGGTGGCTCTGGCCTTCACCGTCTTCGGGGTCCTGCTGCAGGGCAACCCGCAGTGGCTCGACGAGATCAAGGACTACCTGAATCAGACTCTTCCCGGCTTCATCCAGGACGGTGGCACCGAGGGACTCATCCCCCTGACCATTCCCTCCGGTGACACGCTGACCGTCACGGGTGTCATCGGTCTGGCCGGACTGCTGTGGGCGGGGCTCGGCTGGCTGGGCGCCCTGCGTGACGGCATCCGCGCGATCTTCGGCGCCGAGGGAGCGCCCGGCAACTTCGTCACCGCCAAGCTGCGGGACCTCGGTGTGCTCGTCATCCTCGGGCTCGCGATCGTGCTGTCGGCGGCTGTCACCGGCATCGCCGGCGTGGCCACGTCGTGGATAGCGGGGCAGCTCGGGCTCGGCGGTCAGGCGTGGCTGCTCAGCGTCATCGCCTTCGTCGTCGGTGCCGTCCTCGACGGACTGGTCGTGCTCGTCATGCTGCGGCTGCTCTCAGGAGTGGACGTGCCTCGCCGTGGTCTGATCGGTGGCGCGGTCATCGGCGGTGCCGGCCTCACCCTCCTGAAGGTGCTCGGTGCCACCCTCATCGCCGGAACGACGAGCAATCCCCTCTTCGCGTCGATCGCCCTCGTCGTCGGTCTGCTCGCGTGGCTCAACTTCATGTCCCGCGTCGTGCTGCTCGCTGCGGCGTGGAGCGCCAACTCGCTCGTGCCCGAGGCGGTTGCGGAACTCACCGAAGGGCAGCTCAGCAAGCTGGTCGAGGGGCCGGAGCCTGCCCAGTCCATCGCACAGCCTGCCCTGCGGCATACCGACCGGGTTGTTGCGCCCACCTCGAAGCGCGCGGAAGACCGGCTCAACCTCGCGTTGGGCGCAGCACTGGGCGCGTCGGTCGTTGCTGGACTCGGGCTGGCCCGTGGGCTCGTGCGCCGGGTCGCCCGGCGCCGCTGACCTCAGCTGGTGCTGAGCACCGTCGGGGCTGCCCGATGGAGCGCGTCGCGCCAGTCGGGGAGCGGGTCCAGACCAGCGGCCGCCCACATCTCGTGGGAGAGAACGCTGTATCCCGGTCGCGTCGCCGGCGTCGGAAACTCGCTCGACGGGATCGGTTGCACGCGCGCCGGGTCGAGCCCCAACTCCTCGAAGACAGCCTGCGCCAAACCGTGCCACGACGTCTGGCCGGATCCGGTGCCGTGCCAGATCCCGAACGGCGCACCCGCCTCGACGAGGCGCACGATCCCGTCGGCGAGGTCCACGGTCCAGGTGGGTTGCCCGATCTGGTCGGCCACGACGGTCAGGGTCTCGCGCTCGCCAGCAAGTCGCTGCATCGTCGCCGGGAAGTTCTTGCCACCAGCGCCATAGAGCCAGGCCGTGCGCACCACCCACGACTGCGGGCACTCAGCCCGCACCGCGAACTCTCCCGCCGCTTTGGTCCGGCCGTAGGCAGACAACGGCGCAACCGGGGCGTCCACGGCATACGCCTCATCCCCGGCACCGGCGACGACGTAGTCCGTCGAGAGGTGCACGAGCGACGCTCCGTGACGCGTGGCCGCGCGCGCGAGATTGGCTGCACCCAACGCGTTGACGGCAAAGGCCGCCGCCTCGTCACTCTCGGCTCGGTCAACAGCTGTGTATGCCGCGCAGTTGACGACGATGTCGTGGCCAGACACAGCGGCCTCACACGCAGCCGGGTCGGTCACGTCGAGGTCAGCGCGCCCCAGTGCGGTCACTTGGTGGCCCGACTGCTCCACTCGCGGAAGGAGGTCGTGAGCGAGCATGCCGCCCGCACCGGTGACGAGCCAGCGGGCCATCAGTGGTGGACGACGCTCTGGGTGGTGGCGTACTTGGCCTCGGTGGCGTCCTTCATCGGGCGCCACCACGCCTCGTTGTCGCGGTACCACTCCACGGTCGCTGCAAGGCCCTCGCGGAAACTGGGGTACTCAGGGGACCATCCGAGCTCGGTGCGCAGTCTGGTCGAGTCGATCGCGTAACGCCGGTCGTGACCGGGGCGGTCGGTGACGTGGTCGAAGTCGTCAGCGTCCCTGCCCATGAGATCGAGGATGTCGCGCACGACCGTCTTGTTGTCGACTTCGCCATCTGCGCCGATGAGATAGGTCTCGCCGATCTCGCCGCGGTCGATGATCGCCCAGACGGCCCGGTTGTGGTCGTCGACGTGGATCCAGTCGCGAACGTTGAGTCCGTCGCCGTAGAGCTTGGGGCGGATGTCGTCGATGAGGTTGGTGATCTGGCGTGGGATGAACTTCTCGACGTGCTGGCGTGGTCCGTAGTTGTTGGAACAGTTCGAGATCGTGGCCTTGACGCCGAAGGACCGCACCCAGGCACGCACCAGCAGGTCGCTGGCGCCCTTGGTCGAGGAGTAGGGGCTCGAGGGGTTGTAGGGCGTGGCTTCGGTGAAGCGCGCGGGGTCGTCCAACTCGAGGTCGCCGTACACCTCGTCGGTGGAGATGTGGTGAAAGCGCACGTCATGGCGCCGCACGGCCTCGAGCAGTGTGAAGGTGCCGACCACATTGGTGTTCACGAACGGCCATGGGTCCGACAGGGAGTTGTCGTTGTGTGACTCGGCAGCGAAGTGCACCACGAGGTCGTGCTGGGCCACGAGGCGATCGACCAGGGCGGCATCGGTGACGTCACCTTCCACCACAGTCACGCGTTCGTCGAGCCCGTCCAACGACGCCTGCGAACCGGCATACGTCATGGCGTCCAACACGGTGAGGGTGACCTCGTGTCGTGTGGCAAGCGTCAGGTGGACGAAGTTTGATCCGATGAAGCCGGCTCCGCCGGTGACGAGTATGCGCACGCAAGAGATCGTAACGGTGTCGGGGGAGGCGTCCTCGGACCCGGGGACGGCTCAGTAGGGTGGCGCCCATGAAGGGCATTGTTTTGGCTGGGGGATCTGGCACGCGACTACATCCCATCACCCGCGGCATCAGCAAGCAGTTGATGCCGATCTATGACAAACCGATGGTCTACTACCCGCTGGCCACCCTGATGATGGCCGGGATCCGCGAGATCCTGGTCATCACGACACCCCAGGACCGCGAACAGTTCGTGCGGCTTCTCGGCGACGGCCACGAATGGGGCATCGAGATCTCGTACGCCGAGCAGCCGAGTCCGGACGGACTGGCCCAGGCCTTCATCATCGGTGCCGAGTTCATCGGCGACGACTCGGTCGCCCTCGTGCTCGGCGACAACATCTTCCACGGCGCGGGCCTGGGGACGTCCTTGCGCACGTTGACCGACGTGAGCGGCGGACATGTCTTCGCCCACCACGTGAGTGAGCCCACCGCGTACGGAGTCGTGGAGTTCGACGAGAACGGCAAGGTGCTCTCGATCGAGGAGAAGCCCTCCGAACCCAAGTCCAGCTTCGCCGTTCCCGGACTGTATTTCTACGACAACGACGTCATCCAGATCGCCCGTGACCTGAAGCCCAGCGCCCGTGGTGAGCTGGAGATCACCGGGATCAACGACACCTACCTCCGACGCGGTGACCTCACGGTCACTGTTCTGCCGCGAGGCACGGCGTGGTTCGACACGGGGACGTTCGAGGGCCTCATGGACGCCAGCCAGTTCGTCCACCTCATCGAGGCACGACAGGGCACGAAGATCGGGTGCGTCGAGGAGATCGCCTGGCGCGCCGGATGGATCGACGACACAGCGCTCTCGGCACTGGGGGACGCCATGGTCAAGAGCGGCTATGGCGGCTACCTCCATGCATGTCTGGCTGAGGGACGAAGGACTTTTTGATGCAGATCGAACCCCTTCCCATCGAGGGCGCCTTCGTGATCATCCCCCGTCAGTTTCCGGACGACCGTGGCGTTTTCCTCGAGTCCTTCCGTGGGGACACGCTCTCCGCGCATCTCGGCCACCGCCCCGACATCGTTCAAACCAACGTGTCGGTCTCCTCGCGTGGCACCGTGCGCGGGATCCATTTCGCCGACATCCCACCGGGACAGGGCAAATACATCACCGCTGTGAGCGGATCCCTGATCGACTACATCGTCGACCTGCGCGAAGGCTCGCCGACATTCGGGATGGTCGAACACGTTCTCCTCGACACCGTCGACCGCCGAGCGGTCTATCTCACCGAGGGTCTGGGCCACGCCTTCTGCTCCCTCGAGGACGACACCACCGCCATGTACCTGTGTACGGCTGCCTACAACCCGACCGGTGAACACGGCATACACCCCCTCGATCCGGACATCGGACTCGAGATTCCGGCGGGCCTGAACGTCACGCTCTCACCCAAGGACGACGCGGCGCCCAGCCTCGCCGAGGCGCGCACCGCTGGGCTGCTCCCGACCTACGCCGACTGGCAGGCGCACGTCGCCCAGAAGTAGGCCGCTCAGTGCCGGTGTCGCGCGGAAGATGCCGGCTCAGGTCGTCGGCGCCGCCTCATGCGCGTCGCCAGAACCAGGGCGAGGAGAGCCGCTCCGCCGACGAGCGGCAGCAACGAGGACGTCACGTTCCCGGTGGGTGGCGTCCGTGCCGCTGCGGCGGCTGGCAGGCCCGCAGGTTCCGCAGCCGGTGCCTTCGCGGCAGCTGCCGTGGGCGGCTCCGTGACCTCGCCGCGCTCGACGAGCCGACCCACGGGCTTCGCGACTGACCCGTGGGCGAAGGCCCAGTCGAGCAACGACGCGGCGGGGCGCCAACTGCTGCCGGTGCCGTACATCTCCGTGACGATGTAGGTCTTGCCGCCGCGGGTGGCAGCTCCGATGAAGGTGCGGTGTGCCGCCTTGGTGAAGCCGTTCTTGACGCCGATCGTGCCCGGGTAGTTCCACAGGAGCCGGTTGTGGTTGCCGATGGCATAGCTCGACCGACGGCGTGAGGCCTGGGTCGCCACCGATGGGAACGTCGCCGTCTTGGTCGAGGCGAGCTTGAGGTAGGCCGGGTTGGCGATGGCCGCCCGGCCGAAGAGGGCGAGGTCGTAGGCGCTGCTGTGCTGACCGGGCGCGTCGAGACCGCTGGGGTCCGAGATGACGGTGTCATGCGCCCCCAGCTCGGCGGCGAGGTCGTTGAGTTCTTTGACCGTCTTGGCGAGCCCGCCGTTGAGTTCGGCGAGCCCGTAGGCCGCGTCGTTCCCGGACGACATGACGAGGGCCTGGAAGAGCTGCGCCGCCGTGTAGGTCCCACCGGCGACCATGCCGACCCGGGTGCCCTCGGCGTTCGACTCGAGGGTCGTGGCCCTGCGGACGGTCGTGGGCCTGATGCGGGGGAGAAGGTGGATGGCGGTGAGGGTCTTGAGGGTGCTTGCCGGCAGGAGGTGGGCGTGGGGGTTCTTGGCGGCAATGATCTCGCCGGTGTCGGCGTCGGCGATGAGCCACGCGACGTCACTCACGAGGGGCGGTGCCGGGACGCCGGCTGGAGTGTCGACGATGACCGAGTTCATCTGGGCCAGCCGTGGACCGCCGACGCTGAGCTCGGGGTCGAGCGTGTCAGGGACACGGGGCAGGGCCGGACTGGCGCTCGCGGTGGGCGCGGTGGGCGCGGTGGGCGCGGGGGTCGGGCGGGCCGGGCTGGGGGTCGGAGTGGCCAGGGCAGGTGTCGCAGCCGCGGTCAGGGCAGCCGCGACGAGGGCCGTCGTGGTGACGGCGAGCGCAACGTTGCGCATCGACGCTCCTCTCGCATGGTCCGCCAGGGAAAACGGACCATCCGGACGACCCTACGACAAGAGTGGCGTCAGGCGGCGCGACGGGAGCGGGCGGTGCGCGCAGCCTCGTAGTGCCCCACGAGCTGTTCGGTGAGGCTGTCCCACGAGCGCCCGCGGACGGCTTCCTCGGCACTCGCGCCCAGGATCGAGCGCCATTCCGGGTCGCCGACCAGGGCATCGACGTGGTCGTGCAAGGAACCGGGAAGGTCGGGGTCGAAGAGCAGCCCGGTCTGGCCGTGGTCGACGAGGTCGAGGGGGCCGCCGCGCGCCGGCGCGACGACGGGAAGCCCGAAAGCGGCAGCCTCCTGGAGCGTCTGGCCGAAGGTCTCGCGGGTGCCGGTGTGCACGAAGACGTCGAACGCGGCATACGCGCGGGCAAGGTCGTCGCCGGACTGGCGACCGAGGAAGACCGGTGAGCGATTCGGGCGTCCCGGCATCGAGGCCACCGCCTCGGTGAGCTGGGCCCCGATCTGGGCGCGGTTCGGGCCATCACCGACGATGACGAGGCGTGTGCCGGGAATCTGCGCGACCTCGGTGAGGCGCCACAGTTCCTTCTCGGGGGCGAGCCGTCCGACGTAGCCGAGGAGCACCTCACCGCTGGGCGCCAGTGCCCGACGCAGCTCGAGCGTTCCGGGATCGGTGCGCCAGCGCGGGGAGAACAGGCTCGTGTCGACGCCGCGGGCCCAGAGGTCCGTGCGGGGAACCCCGTGCGAACGCAGTTCGGCGAGCGTGGGGCGCGACGGGGCCAGCGTGAGGTCGGCGTGCGCATGCATGCGCCGGATCCAGCGCCACGCAGCGTTCGCGGCGCCGGCACCGAGACGACCCGGGCCGTGCTGCGCGAGGTAGCTCGGCATGTCGGTCTGGTAGATCGCGACCGCCGCCGTGTTGGTGTGATCGGCAAGCTGGAGGGCGCGAGCGCCGAGCACGAACGGCGAGGCCGCATGGATGACATCGGGCTCGAACTCCTCGAGCGTCCGGCGCAGCGCAGGTGTCGGAACACCCGTCGGGAACTGGCGCACATTGATGGAGGGGAGCCCGTGAACCCTGAATCCCTCGAAGGTCGCCGGCGCCGGGCCCGGCGCGATGATGAGGGCCTCATGGCCGAGGGCACGCAGGGACTGGGCCACGCGGCACACGCTCGTGGTGACGCCGTTGAGCGTGGGGAGGAACGACTCCGTCACCATGGCAACTCGCATACCTCCACGGTCCCGAGGTCGTGTGGTGTCCCGGAAGCCTGTGGAGGTGTGTCAGGTGATCAGCGGATGAACGTCCGTCCGCTCAGACGCCCGGCAGCGTGACGAGGAAGACCTCGCCGCTGCCCGTGACGGTGACGTCGTGGTCCTGCGCTGACAGGTATGCCGCCCGCACCGGTCCCAGCGCGAGGGTCGCCTTCCGCGACGTGAGGGTGACGTCGCCGTGGAGACAGAACACGATGCGCGGGGTGCCGTTGCCCGGGATCGGGACTTCGTCGGGGGAGTGGAGTCGGCGCAGGGCGAAGCGGTCGGACTGGCTCGGGAAGCGCTCGGTGGCGGGGAGCACAGGGTCGGGCTCGGCGTGACCGACGCTCCCGTCGGCATCGGGGTCGACGATGCGCAGGAGCTCGGGGACGTTGAGCTCCTTGCCCGTGAGGCCGGCGCGAACGACGTTGTCGGAGTTGGCCAGCACCTCGACGCCCAGGCCGCTGACGTAGGAGTGGAGGACGCCTGCGGGCACGTCGATGTAGTCGCCGGGCTCGAGCACCCGGTGATACATGAGCAGGAGGACGGCCAGGCCGATGTCGTCGGGGTGGTCCTCGGCGACGTGGGCGATGGCGGCGCACTGGTGGCCCTCGTCGTCGGGGCTGGCCGAGACCCGCACGCAGGCGGCGACGAGTTCGCGGGCGAAGGCGGTGTGCTCGTTGGCCGGGGTCGCGAGGATCGCGTCGAGCAGGGCATGCGACGGGTTGGGCTGGTTCACGGCCGCCTCGACGAGGGCGGTGAGCCGGGGGAGGGCCAGCCGCTTGGCGAGTGACGCGACCTCCTCGGGTGTACGCATCCCCACGAAGACGGTGAAGGGCGCGATGGCAATGAGCATCTCGGGTTTGGCCCAGTCGTCGACGTAGGTCGCGTCGATGTGGCCTGTCTCGCGGTCGCGCTCGCGGACCTCACGAGCCTGCTCGGCGGTCGGGTGCGCCTGGATGGAGATCGCGCGGCCGGGGGCGAGGACCTTGAGGAGGAAGGGCAGCCGGTTCTCGAAGTCGGCCGCGCACTGCGCGCCCAGCTCACGGGCCGGGTCGGCGCGGATGACATCGGTCAAGGTGGTGGCGACACCGTCGCGGGTGATGCCGCAGGGGCCGCTCTCGTGGGCGCCCATCCAGAGCTCGGACTCCGGCTCGGCACTGGGGATGGCGCGCCCCTGAAGGCTCGCGATCGACACGTGGGACCCCCAGGCGTCGGTGAAGAGCACCGGCTCCAGCAGATCCATCGTCGAACCACGCTCCCCTTGTGTCGTCGTCTGCGCTCGCCACGGATCCTAGAGGGTGCGCTTGGCCGCCCTCACGGAACTGGCGAACAGCGGGGGGTGGAACGACTCACTTTCACGGGCGTCGTCGTGGATCATCGGCGAGCTTGAGGCGGATGGCTCTGACCAGGTCGATCTGGTCGGGTGTGCCTGCGCGGCCGTGTCCGGTCTGATAGACGCGGCAGGCCACAGCCGGGGCGGCTCCGGTCGCCGCGAGAGGATCCTGTCCGTCGAGCATGAACGCGGGAGAGCCGGTGAAATTTCGAGCCTGTGCCTGCTCCTGCGTGCTGACGATAGAGGTCTCGAAGGTGACGTCATCGAGGCCGGCCTCATCCAGGGCTCGGCGGAGCAGCTCGGCTGCCGCCTGCTCGTTCGCGCAGTCACGCACCACGAGTAGCTCGACTCTGATCCGGCTTCCGGTCACGGCAGAAACCTGTCGATCTGCCTCAGCCATCGCCCGACAACGTGATGGTCGTGCCAGCCGCGAGAGATGACCACAGCGCGGGCGGCGCGGAACGGTTGTCGAAGCCTGCGTGACACAGGCCGAACCTGCGGCACTGCTGCAGTCGTCATGAACCCATCATGCGCTCTCACCCTCGGCAGGGTCGTCAGTCGCGAGAGGCGCACGAGCATCCTCTGCCGTGGGGTGGTTAGCCTGACGGGCATGTCAGACATTGCGGGGTTCTGGGCCGTCATCCCTGCCGGCGGAGCCGGGACGCGGCTGTGGCCGCTCTCGCGGGCCAGCCACCCCAAGTTCCTGCACGACCTCACTGGCTCGGGCCGCAGCCTGCTCCAGGAGACCCTTGACCGGGTCACGCCCCTCGCTGGCGACCGGGTTGTCGTCGTCACGGGGGTGGCCCATGCCGTGGCGGTGCGCGAACAGTTGCCGTCACTCGGGGCCGAGCAGGTCCTCGCCGAGCCGGCCCCGCGCGACTCGATGGCGGCGATCGGGCTGGCGGCCGCAGTCGTGGAGGCCCAGGACCCCGAGGCGATCATCGGCTCGTTCGCCGCCGACCATGTCATCCCCGACGCTGCGGCCTTCCAGGCGTGCGTCGCCGAGGCGGTCGAGGTCGCACGCGAGGGACTCGTCGTGACGATCGGCATCGAACCGACCCACCCGTCGACGGGCTTCGGCTATATCCAGATGGGGACCCGGATCGCTGGCGCTGCGACGGCCCGGCGAGTGCGCCAGTTCGTCGAGAAGCCCGATGCCCGCCGGGCAGCCGCCTATCTGTCGACGGGGGAATTCCGTTGGAACGCAGGGATGTTCGTCGTCCGCGCCGCGACACTGCTCGACCTCCTCCACCGCTGGCACCCTGAGCTCGCCGACGCTGTGCGTGCGATCGCGGCGGCTCCTGAGCGCCTCGACGAGATCTGGCCGACGCTCGAGAAGATCGCCATCGACCACGCTGTCGCCGAACCCGCCTCGGACATCGGTGTGGTGGCCGTGGTGCCGGGGGACTTCGCCTGGGACGACATCGGTGACTTCTCGAGTCTGGCGTCGTTGTTGCCCGAGCCGGCGCAAGGCCCGCGGATCCTCGGTGACGCAGCGCTCGTGCACTCGGTGGACTCGACCGGGCTCGTCTCGCCGCGCGGTGGGCGCCCGATTGCTGTCGTCGGGCTCGAGGACGTCGTGGTCATCGACTCGGGCGACGCGGTGCTCGTGACGACGCGCGAGCGGGCCCAGGACGTCAAGAAGGTCGTCGAACAGCTCAAGGAGCTGGGTCGAACCGACCTCACGTGAGAGCGGGACCTACCGCACCGTAAGTGGGGTGATCACCCCCGCCTACGGTGCGGTAGGCCGCGTTGAAGGTGGTGGGTCAGGCGGCGTCGCGCATCCGGTATGCCGTGAAGGCGAGTCCCGTGAGCACCGCAGCGATCGCACACAGCACGATCGTCGGCGTCGCCGAGAAGTCGCCTCCCGGCAGTTGAGGCACGTGGGCGAACGGTGACACCTTGACCAGCCAGTCGGGCAGACCGATCGTGGCGCCGAGCTCACCGAGGCCGAAGGCCACCGCGAGCCCACCCCAGGCGATGGCCGAGGCCCAGTTCGGGACGGCAGCCGCGGCGAGGAGCGCGACAGCCACCATGACGGAGATGGCGGGGAGGCGGGCGGCGGCGGCGCCGAGCAGCCCACCCACCCCTGGCACGTCACCCTGTCCCCCCGAGACGAGCGCCACGACGAGGCCGAGCGCCAGCAGCAGGGCGGTCGGAAGGGCGAACGCGTGGAGAGCGTGAGCGCCGAGCCACGAGGTGCGTGGTGTCGCGGTCGCGAGGACGGGTTCAGCTCGGCCCGATCGCTCCTCCGAGGCGAGGCGCAACGCCAGCGAGATGCCAGCCGCCGCCGCGGCGACCCCGACGAAGGCGAACTCGGTCGCGAGGAAGATGTCGGTGATCGTGCCGGCGCTGCCGCCGAGCTTTGTGAGCATGTCGACGACGGACTGGTCCGAGGCCATGTCAGCGACCGAGGAGACCAGGCCACCGAGGACCCCGCCGAGGATGACGAAGGCGGCCAGCCAACCGATTGCCGACGGGCGATCGAGGCGCCACACGAGCCCCATGGGGGTGCCGAGGTTGTCCTTGGCACGAGCCGGGCCCGGGCGCGACGGGAAGAGGCCCGATCCGACGTCCCGACGATCGAGCAGCGAGAACGCCAGGCCCACGAGCGCCGCGGCCAGGAGCACCGCGAGACCGAGGATCCAGAACCGGTTGGCTCCATAGGCGCCAACCTTGGAGGCCCACCCGAGCGGACTGGCCCACGAGATCACCTCGGCGGAGCCACCGGCGGTGTCGCCGATGGCGCGGAGGACGAACATCGCCGCCAGGGCACTGAGCGCGATGCCGGCACAGGCCCGCGCACTCGTCGTCAGCTGGGCGGCAACGGCCGTCACGCCGACCATCGCGAGTCCGGAGATGGCCCAGGCGACTCCCATGGCGACCGACCCGGTCGCATCGAGACCCACGGCGATGAGCCCGACCGTGGTGAGCAGGGCCGCGCCGACGACGGCAAGCGAGGCCAGGGTCATGGCCGCCGTCAGTGGCGCACGGCGTCCGACGACACCCGCGCCCACCAGCTCGAGGCGACCCACTTCCTCCTCGACGCGCGTGTGTCGGCGCACCACGGCATACGCCAACAGCCCTACGAAAACCGCACCCATGAGCAGCGTCTTGAACACGGACAACGCGTCGCGATTTTCTGCGGCGACCGGGCCGTACATCGCGATGATCGACGGGTTGGCGAGGACCGCTCCGAGCCCGGCGCGGGCGTCCTCGTCGGTGGGATAGAGGTCGATGGTGGCCTGCGCCGACCCGACCGACAGCGCCGTGAGGGCGAGCAGGCACACGGGGATGAGGATCCGGTCGCGCCGCCAGGCGAGGCGGAGGAGCGTGCTGGTGCCGGTCAGGGTGCTCATGCCACGGTCACGTCCTCGGGCGCCGAGCTGTAGTGAGCGAGGAAGAGGTCCTCGAGGCTTGCCGGCTCGCAGGTGAGTGTGGTGAGCCCCAGCCGGTCGAGGCGACTCACGGCATCGCCGACGTGGGACGCGTCGACGGAGAAGCGGACGTCGGTTCCGAGCTTGTCAACGAGCACGTCCACGACACCCGGCCACTCCAAAATCGCCTGTCCCACAGGGGTTCTCACGATCGCGTGGACCGTCGAGCGTGAGAGGTGACGGAGATCAGCCAGGGTTCCCGACTCGACGATGCGGCCGGCGCGCACGATGCTCACGCGCTCGCAGGCGTGCTCGACCTCGCTGAGGATGTGGCTCGACAGGAGCACAGAGTGTCCGCGGGCACGGGCGGCCCGCAGCTCGTCCTGGAAGACGCGCTCCATGAGCGGGTCCAGGCCCGACGTCGGCTCGTCGAGAATGAGCAGCGGGGCATCAGAGGCGAGGGCGGCGATGAGCGCGACCTTCTGGCGGTTGCCCTTGGAATAGGAGCGCGCCTTCTTGGTCGGGTCGAGTTCGAACCGCTCGATGAGGCCGGCGCGACGGCGCTCGTCGATGCCGCCACGGAGCTTGGCAAGGACGTCGATGGTCTCGCCGCCGGTGAGGTTGGGCCACAGCGCCACGTCGCCGGGGACGTAGGCAACCCGGCGGTGCAGCTCGGTCGCGTCGGCCCACGGGTCGCCGCCGAAGAGGGTCATGTGCCCGGAGTCGGCCTTCGTGAGGCCGAGCAGGATGCGGATGGTGGTCGACTTGCCGGCGCCGTTGGGGCCGAGGAAGCCATGGACCTCACCCTCGGGAACGGTGAGGTCGAGACCGTCGAGCGCCACGGTGGCGCCGAAGGTCTTGCGGAGGTCGCGAGTCTCGATGACGGTGTTCACGACTTCGAACCTACACCGTTTTCACAAATACGTGAATGCTCTAAACTTCCGGTATGCCGTCTCGCTCGTCGTCCGTGTCCGCCTCCCGTGACGCAGTCCGCGCCTCCGCCCGCACCGCCGCCAGCAGGGCTGGCGACGGACCGGCTGTGGTCAGTCACGAGGAGTCGCACGCGGTCGTCGAGCGACTCGGTGCGGCACTCTCCGCTGCCGGGTTCCCGCCGATGCCGTCACGGGTCTTCGCCGCGCTCCTCGTCGACGACGACGGCCGGATGACCGCGGCCGAACTCAGCAAGGAACTGTCCGTCAGCGCGGCCGCCGTATCTGGGGCGGTGCGCTACCTGGGCCACATCGGACTGCTGCGTCGTGAACGCGAACGGGGCGGACGCAAGGACGTCTTCGTCGTTCTCGAGGACGCGTGGCACGGCGCGCTCATGAACACCGACCAGGTCTATGCCCCGATCATCGCGGCGCTCTCCGACGGTGTCGACCATCTGGGGGCGGGGACGGCCGCGCGCGCCCGCCTGCAGCTGTCGCAGGAGTTCCTTGAGTTCGTCTCTGTGGAGATGGGCGGGATCGTCGACCGCTGGGAGGCCTACAAGCGGGCCCGGTGAGCGCCCCGGCATACCCTTGCGTCTGCGCTTGTGGTGGTTCTAGCGACCGAATCCGCAGACGTTGCGTATGCCGTCCGCTCACCTTCCCCGTTGCGTCTGCGCTTGTGGTGGTTCTAGCGACCGAATCCGCAGACGCAAGGGGAGCGGGGCCTGGCGCCAGTACGATGGCGGTCCCATGACTGACACCCTCACTGCCCTCGGCGCCAGCGTCGTGTCGGCGCTTCCTGAACTCATCGCGATCCGCCGCGACCTGCACGCCCACCCCGAGCTGTCGCGACTCGAGACCCGCACGACCGAGATCATCGCCAGCCGCCTCGAGAAGGCGGGTGTGCGGGTGCGTCGGTTCCCCGGCACCGGACTGGTCGCCGACCTCGGAGCCGAGCAGGCGGCATACCGGGTCGCTCTCCGTGCGGACATGGACGCGCTCCCCGTGCAGGAGCAGACCGATCTCGCGTTCGCATCGACGAATGACGGTGTCGCACACGCGTGCGGCCACGACGTCCACGTCGCGGCGCTTCTCGGAGCGATGCTCGCCCTCCAGGAGCACGAGCAGGTGCTGCTCGAGCGCGGCACCGGTGTGCGGGCGATCTTCCAGGCGGCCGAGGAGGTCATCCCCGGCGGTGCCCACGAGGCGATCGCGGAGGGTGCCATGGAGGGAGTCGACGCGATCTTCGCCGTCCACTGCGACCCGTCGCTGGACGTCGGTCAGGTCGGCCTGCGCGAGGGCCCGATCACGGCTGCCTGTGACCACATTCGCGTCCACCTCACCGGGCGCGGTGGGCACACCTCCCGTCCGCAGCTCACCGAGGACCTCACCTATGCGCTGGCCAAGGTCGTCACCGAAGTCCCGGCCGCGCTGTCCCGCCGCCTCGACCCCCGCGCCGGTGCCGCCCTCGTGTGGGGTGTCGTGCGATCCGGCACGGCGAGCAACGTCATCCCGAGCACGGGGGAGTGCAGTGGCACCCTGCGCATGCTCGACGCCAACGCCTGGCTCACCGTCGGACCGCTGCTCGACGAGATCGTCCATGGCGTCGTCGCTCCCTACGGCGTGACGGCCCGGCTCGAGAGGATCAAGGGCGTGCCACCGGTCGTCAACCAGGCGGACGCCATCGACGCCCTGCGGTTCGCGTGCCTCGGCTCGGGCCTGCAGGTGGCGCCGACCGTCCAGTCGCTCGGCGGCGAGGACTACAGCTGGTACCTCTCCCACGCACCCGGCGCGATGGCCCGCCTCGGCACCCGCACGCCCGGCGGGCGCACCTATGACCTGCACCAGGGGGACGTTGTCATCGACGAGGACGCCATCAGCTGCGGAGCGCGGTTGCTCGCGTCCGTCGTCGTGGCCCACACCGTCAAGAACGAGGGAGGTGCCCATGGGTGACATCGACTGGAATGCGTTGCGAGACAGGGCAATCGAGATGACCACGCATTCCTATGCGCCCTATTCGGACTATCGGGTCGGAGTGGCCGGCCTCACCGATGACGGTCGCATCGTCGCCGGGTGCAACGTCGAGAACGCGGCCTATGGAGTGACCCTGTGCGCCGAGTGCGGCATGGTCTCCGAGTTGCACGCCACCGGTGGCGGACTGCTCGTCGCGGTCTTCTGCGTCGACGGCCGTGGCGAGGCCCTCATGCCCTGCGGTCGCTGTCGTCAGCTGCTGTGGGAGAACGGTGGCGCGGCCTGCCAGATCATGACGCCCGAAGGTGTCCAGACGATGGCTCAGGTGCTGCCCCAGGCCTTCGGTCCGGACAACCTCGCGCAGCGTCCCTGAGCCAACCTCGCCTGGTCTCGCCGGGTGACATGATGACGCCATGAGCGAGAGTTTCGACGCGGTCGACGTCATCACCACCAAGCGGGACAGGCACGAACTGAGCGACGACCAGATCCGCTGGGTCATCGATGCCTACACCCGCGGAGCCGTGGCCGACGAGCAGATGAGCTCGCTCGCGATGGCGGTCCTCCTCAATGGGATGAACCGCCGCGAGATTGCGACGTGGACCGCCGCGATGATCGCGAGCGGTGAGCGCATGGACTTCTCGTCCCTGTCGCGCCCCACCGCCGACAAGCACTCGACCGGTGGTGTGGGCGACAAGATCACCCTGCCCCTGGCCCCCCTGGTCGCGGTCTTCGACGTCGCCGTGCCGCAGCTGTCCGGCCGCGGCCTCGGACACACCGGTGGCACCCTCGACAAGCTCGAGTCGATCCCCGGGTGGAGGGCCGACCTCAGCAACGAGGCGATGATGCGCCAGCTCGACGAGGTCGGCGCGGTCATCTGCGCCGCCGGCACCGGCCTCGCGCCCGCCGACAAGAAGCTCTACGCCCTGCGCGACGTCACCGGCACCGTCGAGGCCATCCCACTCATCGCCAGCTCGATCATGAGCAAGAAGATCGCCGAGGGCACCGGTGCGCTCGTCCTCGACGTCAAGGTCGGCTCGGGCGCGTTCATGAAGAACCGTGAGGACGCCACCGAGCTCGCCCGCACGATGGTCGAGCTCGGCACCGACGCCGGAGTGAAGACGGTCGCGCTCCTCACCAACATGCAGGTGCCACTGGGGCTCACGGCGGGCAACGCGCTCGAGGTCCGTGAGTCGGTTGAGGTGCTCGCCGGTGGCGGACCCGAGGATGTCGTGGAGCTGACCGTCCGGTTGGCGCAGGAGATGCTCCAGGCCGCCGGTCGTGACGGTGACGACGTTGCCGCCGCGCTCGACGACGGTCGCGCCATGGATGCCTGGCGCCGGATGATCGCCGCCCAGGGTGGGGACCCCGACGCCGAACTCCCCGTCGCCAAGCACACCGAAGAGATCCTTGCTCCGGCCGACGGAGTGCTCACCCAGCTCGATGCATACGCCGTGGGAGTCGCCGCGTGGCGCCTCGGCGCCGGTCGCGCGCGCAAGGAGGACCCGGTGCAGGCCGGTGCCGGCATCGAGCTGCACTTCAAGCCGGGCGCCACGGTGCGCGGTGGCGAGAAGCTCATGACCCTCCACACCGACACCCCCGAGAAGTTCGAACGGGCCAAGGAAGCGCTCGAGGGTGGCTTCACCATCGCGCCAGACGGCTCGCGCCCCGACCTGCTTCCCCTCGTCATCGACAGGATCTCCTGATGAGCGATGCCCTGACCGCAGTGTCTGCCGACATCGTCAAGCGTGCCCCCAAGGCCCTGCTGCACGACCACCTCGACGGCGGACTGCGCCCGCAGACGATCATCGAGCTGGCGGCCGAGTCGGGCTACGACGCTTTGCCCGCCACCGAGGCCGACGAGCTCGGGCGCTGGTTCCGGGACAGCGCGGACTCGGGTTCGCTGGTGCGCTACCTCGAGACGTTCAGCCACACCGTCGCCGTGATGCAGACGCCCGACGAGCTGCGCCGGGTGGCGCGAGAGTGCGCCGTCGACCTCGCCGCCGACGGCGTCGTCTATGCCGAGTCGCGGTTTGCACCCGAGCTCCACGTCGAGAAGGGGATGGCGCTCACCGAGGTCGTCGAGGCCGTCCTGCAAGGTTTGCGCGAGGGTGAGGCCGAGGCTGCGGCCGCCGGCACCCCCATCCGCATGGTGTCCCTCCTCACCGCGATGCGGCACGCCGCGAAGAGCGACGAGATCGCCGAGCTCGCCGTGCGCTACCGCGACCAGGGCGTCGGGGGGTTCGACATCGCGGGAGCCGAGGCCGGCTTCCCGCCGAGCCGTCACCTGTCGGCCTTCGAGTACCTCCGCCGGGAGAACGCCCACTTCACCATCCACGCCGGAGAGGCGTTCGGCCTGCCGAGCATCTGGGAGGCGATCCAGTGGTGCGGCGCCGACCGCCTCGGACACGGGGTCCGCATCGTCGACGACATCACGAGCGAAGGCGACACGCACACGCTCGGTCTCCTCGCGGCATACGTGCGTGATCGTCGCATCCCGCTCGAGATGGCGCCAACGTCCAACCTGCAGACCGGCGCGGCCGAATCCATTGCGGCACACCCGATCACGCTCCTCAAGCAGCTGCGCTTCCGGGTCACGGTCAACACCGACAACCGACTCATGTCGGGCACGTCGATGACCCGCGAGATGCAGCTGCTCGTCGACGAGGCCGGCTGGACGCTCGACGACCTGCGCTGGGCCACGATCAACGCGATGAAGTCGGCGTTCATCCCGTTCGACGAGCGGCTCGCGATCATCGAGCGTGTCGTCAAGCCGGGGTATGCCGCGTTGTCCGCCGCGACCTGAGCTCCCGCTTCCCGGCTCCCTTCCTCCCCTTGCGTCTGCGACTGCGGTCGTTCTAGGGACCGTTTCCGCAGACGCAAGCGTGATGAGTGGGTATGCCGTCCGCTCATCCACAGGGCGTCGCCGAACCTTGCGTTGTCCACAGTTCGACAGACTGAGTCTTCCGTCGATGGTCCCGGACACGGACCTTGGTGGCCATGCCTATCCAACGACCACACCCTGACCTCAGCGCACTCATTGATGATCGGTGTGGGGTGGTTCCCCTGTCCGTGCTGCGCGACGCCGGAGTGAGCCGCGGACGCCGACGGGCCATGGTCGCCGCTGAGCGCTGGCGCACACTTCCTGGCAAGGGTGTCGTCACGAGCCCGGTCGCGACGAGCGGCGAGGCGAAGTGGCGTGAGGCGCTGCTTGCCGTTGGACCCGGTGCTCGACTGGGTGGCATGACCGCGCTGGAGTCAGACGGACTGAAGGGCTACGTCGAGCCCGGGATCCACATCTGGGTGCCCAAGGGATGTGAGAAGCAGTCCCTTCCGGGAGTGCGTCTTCACGAGACCCGGCGCTGGACTGCGAAGGATGCGACATCGCTCGGACTTCCGCGCTCCTATCCGGCTGTCGCAACCGTCCAAGGTGCGTTGTGGGCGGTCTCGCTTCGCCAGGCCATGCTGTGCATGGTGATGCCGATCCAACAAAAGCTCGTACGGGCGGACGAGGTCGCCGTCGCCTTCGACCCGATCAAGAGGCATCGATTCCGCAAACCGCTGTTGGCCGGGCTGCGCGACATTTCTCTGGGTGCCGAGTCGCTGAACGAACTCGACTTTGCCGTCGAGTGCCGACGCCGCAGCCTTCCCGAACCCGACAGGCAGGTCGTTCGTCGGTTGTCTCAGGGCAGAAGTGTTCTCGATGTCTTCTGGAAGCGATACCGCGTCGTCGTGGAGGTCAACGGGGCAGGCCACGACGCACTCGAAGTCGCCATGCGCGACGAAGTGCGAATCACGGATCTCCAAGCACAAGGCAATGCCGTGATCCCACTGTCCGTGCTGACGCTGAGATGCGACCCGGACCCGCTCTTCGACGCGCTTGCGGAGCTCCTACGCGCCAGAGGCTGGCAGGGCTGACTGCGCTCGCGCCCCAAGGTCTGCGGATGCGGTGGTTCCAGCAACCACTTCCGCAGACGTTGTGGGAACGAGCCCGCCTCTCAGGCGGCGACGGGGGCCGTGGCCGGCTGGTCGCTCTCGGCGACGTCTCCGGTGACTCCGGCGCGGGCAGCGCGACCACCGACGACGAAGACATAGGCGAAGAACAGGGCCTCGGCGACCACCCCGATGAGGATGCGCGCCCACGTCGGCAGGCCCGACGGGGTCACGAATCCCTCGATCCCGCCGCTCACGAAGAGCACGACCACGAGCCCGACGGCGATCGCCATGGCGGTGCGCCCCTCGGCCGCGAGCGCGTCCAGGCGGCTGCGTGCGCCGGGTTCGACCCATGACCAGAAGAGCCTCAACCCGACCGCCGCGGCCACGAAGATCGCGGTGAGCTCGAGCAACCCGTGCGGAAGGATCAGCCCGAAGAACAGGGACCCACGATCGTGGCTCACCATGAGGGCGCCGGCGATCCCGACGCCGATGACGTTCTGCGCGAGGATGAAGAGCACCGGCAGACCCAGCACCCCGAGGGCGATGCACTGGGCCGCCACCCAGGCGTTGTTGGTCCACACGAGGGTGGAGAACTCATGGTGCGGGTACTCCGAGTAGTAGTTTTCGAAGTCCGTCCCCACATAGGCCTCGATCTCGGCCGAAGTCATCTGCTGCGTGAAGACCTCCGGGTGCCGCACCGCCCAGGCCCCGACGACGAGCGCCAGCACGACGCTGCCGACCATCGTGGCGAGCCACCAGTGGCGGGTGCGATAGAGGGCAGCGGGGAAGGTCTGGGTGAAGAACCGTGCCGCGTCACCCCACGACGTGGTCCGGGACCCCGTGGCCGTGTGCCGTGCCCGAGCGAGCAGCGCTGACAGGTAGCTCACGAGCGACGGGTCCGGGCTGGCCGAACGCACGACCGAGAGGTGCGTCGATACCCGTTGATAGAGATCGAGCAACTCGTCCGACTCGCTGCCGGAGAGACGGCGACGACCCACGAGCTCCTCGAGTCGACGCCATTGACCCAGATGGGTGGCGATGAAGGCGTCGAGATCCACGTCGCCACTCTATGCGGGACGGCGGCGGGATAGCCTCGACTTCATGAGCGTGGACGGGGGCTATCGCACCTACGCCGGTGAGGACCTGGTCACTGGCGAGGGTGTCTCCGTCGAGGTCCCGGTCGCGAGTGTCCCCAGCCGCATGGCCGCGCGCGCCATTGACCTGCTGATCACAGCCATCCTCGCGATCCTCTCCTTCGTGGTGTTCGGTGTCCTCACAGCCGGGACCTCCGAGGCCGTCGCGACCGCGGTGAGCATCGTTCTCACCGTCGGGCTCACGGTGATGCTTCCGGTGATCTTCGAGACCCTGACCCGCGGTCGCAGTCCGGGCAAGTACGCGCTGGGGCTGGTCACGGTGCGCGACGATGGCGGCCCGATCACTGTGCGGCACAGCGCCATCCGGCACCTGGTCGGTTTTGTCGAGTTCTACATGTTGCTCGGTTCACCCGCCCTTGTCGCCGCCATGATCCATCCGCGTGCCAAGCGTCTCGGCGACATGGCCGCCGGAACCTACGCCATGTCGTTGCGCCACAAGCTCCAGGTGACGGCCCCGCCCGAAGCGCCGCCAGCGCTGGAGCACTGGGTGCGAGGCACCGACATCGGCGCGATGCCGGCCTCACTCACGATCGGCGTGCGCCAGTTCCTCACGCGCACTGGCGCCCTCACCGCTGCGTCGCGTCAGCATCTCGGCCATGACCTCTGCGCGCAGGTTCTGACACACGTGTCGCCTCCGCCGCCACCGGGTGTCCACCCGGAGTGGATCCTGCGGGCGGTCCTGGCCGAGCGCCGCCGGCGCGACCTCGACCGGATGCAGGCCGATGCCGTGCGCACTCAACGCCTGCTCCCGCCCGACCCGCTGGGCTGACGCAGAAGTCCTCGCAACGTCTGCGGATGTGGTGGCTAGAACAGCCATCGGCGCAGACGCAAGGGAGAAGGGGGTCAAAGGAGGCCCTGGCGCTTGAGCGAGAGGTAGTGGTCGACCAGCGCGAGGGGCAGGCGGTCGGGCGTCTCGTCGAGCACCTCGACCCCGAGTGTCCGGAACGCTCCAGCCGTCCGGGCACGCAGGCCCACGGTCCGCTCGGCCGCCGCCGCGGCATACACGTCTGTTGCGGTGCCTCGCCCACGGCGCAACGCTTCGACGGCAGGGTCGGCGACCGAGGCGATGACGACGCGGTGACGGGAGGCCAGGGCTGGCAGGACGGGGAGGAGACCTTCCTCGAGAGCAGACGACTCGAGCGGCGTGATGAGCACGACGAGCGCGCGCTGAGCGCCAACCTTTGTCACCTCTGCCGCGAGCAGCCGCCAGTCCGCCTCGATGAGCTGGGCATCGACGGGCGCGAGCTCCGAGATGGCGTCGTGCAACAGCGCCGCGCGGTCGTGACCGGAGACGTGCGCGCGCACCGTCCTGTCGCCCGCGATGACGTGCACCCGGTCGCGGGCGTGCCCCGCAATGGCCGTGAGGAAGAGGGCCGCATCCATTCCCGAGTCGAGCCGCGGGGCGTCACCGATGCGGCCAGCGCTCGTGCGGGACGTGTCGAGAACGATGATGATGCGGCGATGCTGCTCGGGCTGCCACGTCCGCACGACGAGGGCCTGACGGCGTGCGGTCGCCCGCCAGTCGATGGAGCGGACGTCATCGCCCTCGACGTAGTCGCGCAGCGAGTCGAACTCCGTCCCCTGTCCGCGGGTGCGCATCGCCGCGCGGCCGTCGAGCTGCCGCAGGACGGCCAGCCGGCTGGGGATGTGCTTGCGCGAGGGGAAGGGGTGGAGCACCCGCAGCCGGCCCGGGACCTCCATCGAGGCCTGGCGCGCGCCGAGCCCCAGGGGCCCACGCAGACGCACGGTGACGCGGTCGGCAATCCGGTCGCCGCGTCGCGTCGGCGTGAGGGTGGTGGTGAGGCGGGTGCGTTCGCCGCCGGGCAGACGGAGCGTATGCCGTGTCAGCTCGGCTCCCGTGGACGGCGGCCAGGCGTCACGCAGGAGCCCGCGGGCGGTGCGGGTTCCGGGGTTGGTGACGAGGAGTGAGGTGCTCACCGACTCGCCGAGCCGCACGGAAGGCGGCAGTGCTCGCTCGAACCGCAGGGTCCGTGGCTTGGGTGCGAGCAGGACGTCCACCGCCACGACCACCGCGCAGAGCAGCAGCCACAGCCACACCGTTGACGCGGCGGGCCGAAGCACCACCGGCACGATGCCGAGGAGGACGAGCCAAAGTGCTCGCGCGGTCAGTGCCATGAACGTCTCAGCGGGGGACGGGGACGGAGCCCAGGGCGCTGTCGAGGACCGCGGCGACGTCGACACCCTCGAGTTCGGCCTCGGGACGCAGGGACAGCCGGTGGGCGAGGGTTGCGTGGGCCAACGCCTTGACGTCGTCGGGCGTGACATAGCCACGACCGTTGAGCCAGGCCCACGCTCGCGCCGTCGACATGAGCGCGGTCGCGCCGCGAGGGCTCACGCCGAGGGACAGCGACGGAGAGGTGCGGGTCGCGCGGGCGATGTCGACGACGTAGGCCGCGATGTCGTCGCTGACCTCGACCTTGCGGACCGCGTCGGCCCCGGCCTCGAGATCGGCGGCCGACGCCACGGGTCGAAGACCGGCGGCGGTGAGGTCGCGCGGGTCGAATCCGTCGGCGTGACGCCGCAGCACCGCGACCTCGTCGGAGCGGGGTGGCAGCGGCAGGGTGACCTTGAGGAGGAAGCGGTCGAGCTGCGCCTCGGGGAGGGGGTAGGTGCCTTCGTACTCGACCGGGTTCTGGGTCGCGGCCACCATGAACGGCGGTGCGAGTGGGTGCGGCTGACCGTCGACGCTGACCTGGCGCTCCTCCATGGCCTCGAGGAGTGCGGACTGGGTCTTCGGGGGCGTCCGGTTGATCTCGTCCGCGAGCAGGATGTTGGTGAACACCGGCCCCTGGCGGAAGGTGAAGTCACTGGTGCGCGCGTCGAACACGAGCGAGCCCGTGAGGTCACCGGGCATGAGGTCGGGGGTGAACTGCACCCGCTTGGTCTGCACGTCGAGCGCCTGTGACAGGGAGCGGACGAGCAAGGTCTTGGCGACGCCCGGCACTCCTTCGAGCAGGATGTGGCCGCGGCAGAGCAGGGCGACGAGGAGGCCGGTGACTGCAGCGTCCTGACCGACGACCGCCTTGGCGACCTCGGCGCGCACCCGCAGCAGCGCCTCTCGGGCCTCCGGAGCGGTGGCCTGGGTGGTCGCGGCCTGCGGAGCCGCAGGCTGGGGAGGGGTGTTCTCGGGCGTGAGGTTGTCGGTCATGGGCGGTGTGCCTTCTCCTCGAGGTCGGACAGGTCCTGGGCGAGCCGCACGAGGGCGGCGTCATCGGTGGGTGGGGGGCCGGCGACGAGATCGAGCACCTCGCGCACGGGGCGTCCGGTGGCGGCCGAGATGGCTCGGGCCACCGTGTCGACAGGGTCTCCACGACGCAGGCCCAGGCGTGACCGAAGCCGGTCGAGGGTCGCGAGCCGGAGCACCGTGGCGGCGCGTGGCCGATCCTGCGCTCGTCGATAGAGCCGGCCCCGGCTCTCGGTCGTCTCGACGGCACGCACCACGACCGGCAGCGGCTCGCGCACGAGCCGCCCGAGTCGGCGACCCCGGACGAGGGCAAGCATCACGAGGCCTGCCGCGCCGATCGCGAGGGTGGGCGGGATCCAGGGAGGCAGGAGCGAGCCGTCGTCGGCGCCGGTGCTGTCGGAGTCGGCGAGGTCGGCGATGTCGGGTTGGTACCAGATGAGCCGGGACGAACCACCCAGCAGTCGCAGGGCGATGGCGGCGTTGTCCTCCTGGGTGATCACCCCGTTGGCGAAGCCGGTCGTGCTCCCGACGATCGTCATCTGCGGGTGCCCCGAGGTTGAGGGGAGTTCGAGGAGCCCGGCGCCGTGCTGGCCCTCGCCCTCTTCACTCCCGTCGTCGGCCTGGAGGGTGAGAGGGAAGCACGCCTTGGCTTCGGTCGAGCCGCTGCCAGCCTCATAGCGCGTGTCGATGCCGATCAGCGAGTCGCCCTCGTCGATGGTGCCGATGTCGCAGCGGCTCTCGACCTGGACGGCGGCGCCGACGGCCAGGGCCGTGGCGTCGGCTCGCAGGGCCCGCAGCTGCTCGGTTGAGGGGGACAGCACGACGATGCGGTCGACGCCGAGGGACTCCTGCTGCAGCGTCGTGGCCGCGCCCGTGCCGAAGTTGCTCGTGTTGGCGACCACGACCGTCGTGTCGTCATCGCTGCGCCTGAGTGCGGCCACGGTGTCGTCGATGGACGAGCTGGACTCGACGTCGACGCCGTTCTGCTCGAGCACGGCGACCAGGGCCGCCCCACCGGCTGGACCGACACCCTCGGGGTCCATCGGGTCGCCGGGCGGTGTCGTCGCGATGGCGATGGCGGCGAGGGCACCCACACCCAGCGCGACCACGAGGGCCCACATCCCCGGTCGGCGCCAGCGCGCCAGGCTCGTCATGACGTCGCTCCGGTGGGCGTCAGAGCGGGACGACTCCGGGTGAGCCGCTCGTCGAGGGCGAGGACCCTTCGGGCTTCGTCCTCCGCGGCGCGCTCGTGCCCGTAGCGGACCGCGTCGAACCGGTCGGCGCTCGCCCGCAGGGCATTGCCCTCGGTGGGGAAGGCTCGCGACAGTTCGAGTGACGCCTCGTGGGCCGTGCGCCCGGGCAACGCGTCGAGCACGGTCCGCTCCACGCCGGACGCGACGATGGCACGGTAGGCGTCGAGGACGACGGTGTCCCAATCACGTTCTCGCACAGCAGCTTGCGCACGACTTCGGTATGCCGCCGCGTCGACTCCGCGTTCATCAAGGACTCCGCGGTCGTCACCTGAACGGCGGGACCGGGCCTCGGGGCGGAGCAGCAGCACGACGATCAGCGCGACGACGGCGAGGCCAACGAGGAGGACGAACGCGAACACCCAACCCGGCAGCCCGGGCCCTCCGGCGCCGTCGAAGAGCCCGAACAACCACTCACGGAAGCGGTCCCACAGACTGGGCTCCACGGCATACCGAGGCTTGGCGAGTTCGTCCTCCAGAAGGCGACGGCCCTCGCTCCGGGAGGGGTCCAGGGGTGGCGCGTCGAAGATCATGCCGAGGCGCGTGGCCACGGAGCGCCGGCCGTCCCCTGCACGGTCTGGATGAGCTGGACGTCGAGGCCCTCTCGCCGGATGCGGTGGTCGACGTAGAGGACAGCGTCGAGACCCGCCGTGATCGGGGTCGTGATGGCGCCGGCGATGACTCCGGTGACGCCGCTGAGCACGGCCTGCCAGACATACATCTGGTCGAGCGGGATGCCCGTGAACGCGAGTCCCCCAGCGAGGAGGGCGAGGGGGAGAGTGATGATCGATCCGGCGATGCCGATGACGATCGCGGCGAGCAGCCGGATGCCGAGAAGCCTCCAGAACAGGTTCCCGCCCGTGAGCCGCCAGGAGCGAGCGAACGCCTTGCCCACACTGAGGTTCTCGAGGATCACCGACGGGGTGACGAACGCGAGGCGGGTCCAGAGGAAGAGCATGGCGAGTGCTGCGAGGAACGCTGCGAAGAGGAGGAGGGCGACTCCAGCGGCGACCGTTCCGTCGCTGCCCGACGTGCCACCGGCGACGAGGAGAGCGATGGGCACGGCGACGAGCGCGCCGATGGTGACGACGTAGATGAGAACGGTCACCAGCGTGGCGCCGATGAGGGGCCAGATGCGGCGGATCGTTCCGCGCCACGTCTCCCCGGCGCTGACCTTGCGACCGAGGGCGGCCTGACCGATGACGTAGGCGAGGAATCCGGTGAGCAGGATCGTCGACAACCACGACCCGACCGACGGGATGAACGAGCCGAGCGATCCCAGGAGTCCGGCCGTGTCATTGGTGACCGACTCCTCGAGCGAGATCGACTCCTCCTGGCTCGACACCCAGGCCCCCAGCGCGGTGAACGGCACGAGGAAGATGAGCGAGGTCACCGCGGCGAGCCCGACGGTGGCGCCGACGTTGCCTCGGACCGCGCGGAACACCGCACCGAAGACGTCGTTCATCGTCAGGGGCCGCAGCGGGATGATCCCCGGTCGCAGGTCGAGTTGCCCCGGCGACACATAGGGCGGTCGCTGCGGGGCTTGCTGGAACTGCGGCTGCGCCGGGTATGCCGGCTGCGCACCTGCCGCTCCCGGCTGTCCCCATCCGGGGTGGCCCGGTTGGCTGAACCCGGACTGCCCCGGCGCGGGCTCTTGGGGCGGCGCTGGGAAAGGCTGCTGCGGTGGCTGCGGCTCCGGACGTCCGGAACCCCCTCCAGGTGCGGTCCAACCCTCGTCGCTCATCTGTTTCTCCCCGTGGCAGTGACTGCCTCGAACCCTAACCGAGCGAGTGCGCTGGGCGGAGCCGTGCCTCAACATCGGTGGCGCGTGCTGCTTCGGCGCCGAGCGCAACCTGGCGACGGACGACCTCGGGCTCGGCGCGCATCAGGGCAAGGCCACGTCGCACAAGGACCATCGGCGGCTTGCGTCGCTCCTTGAGGTCACGGGCCAACCGCCGCACGAAGGTCACGAACGGTCGGTGGTGGATGCACCACGCGCTGTGCAGGATGCCGGCGTCGCGCAAGGACGCGACGATCTCGGCGGCGAAGATCCCCTCAGCGAGGATGAGTTCGTCCGGGCCGGCCGTCACGGTCGTCGTGGAGACCGCGCGACTCTGGGAGAGGTCATAGACCGGCGTCGCGGCGGACCCGGTGTCGACGAGTTCGACGAGGGCGTCGACTGCCTCGGACGCGTTCCACGAGTCCGGGTGGTCCCAGTCGATGATCCCGAGCTCGTCGCTCCGGGGCATCGACGGATCCTCCTCGTCGCGATAGAAGTCGTCGAGGCGAACGATCGGCCACCCGTGGGAGGCGTGGAGTCGCTCGGCCAGCCGCGACTTGCCGGCACCACTCGGTCCGGCGAGGACGACGATGCGCGCCCGACCGGTCTGCGCCGGAGTCAACGGCCCTTGGGGTGCCAGACCGTCTTGGTCTCGAGGAAGGCGGTGAGTCGGGACAGGTCAGGGGTGGCGGTCCAGTCGGGCTCGACCGCAGTCGCGCCCGTGCCCGCGGGGCGCAGGACGCGCTTGAGGTTCTCGGCGCTGGCTTCCTCGAGGGCGCCCCAGTCGACGCCTTCGGCATCAGCGGCACCGGCGAGGTCGATGGCGTTGACGTCGCGGTGACTCGCGAGCCACGGCGCGATCTCGGACGCCTTGCCCGTGATGATGTTGACGACGCCACCGGGCACGTCGGAGGTGGCAAGGCATTCGGCGAGCGTGACGGCGGGCAGCGGGCGGTCGGCGCTCGTCACGACGACGACGGCGTTGCCGGACACGATGACCGGTGCGATGACCGACACGAGACCCAGCAGGCTCGACTCCTGGGGTGCGAGGACGGCGACGACGCCGGTCGGCTCGGAGCCGGAGATGTTGAAGAACGGCCCCGCCACGGGGTTGAGCCCACCGAGGATCTGGACGTACTTGTCGGACCACCCGGCATACCAGACCCAGCGGTCGATCGCCTGTGACACAACGGCTTCCGCCGCTCCGGGGGAGAGGCCTTCGGCATCGCGCACCTCCTGGACGAGCTGCGGGCGACGCGCCTCCATGACCTCGGCGACGCGATAGAGAACCTGACCGCGGTTGTATGCCGTGGCACCGGCCCAGCCGGGCTGCGCGGCTCGCGCTGCGGTGACTGCGTCGCGGGCGTCCTTGCGCGAACCCTGCGCCGCGTTGGCCAGGAATCTTGAAGGCTCAGTGCTTCTGCGTCCGGTTTTGGGCGCGGCATACACCTCGTAGGAACGACCACTCTCGCTGCGCGGGAACTTGCCGCCGATGTAGAGCTTGTAGGTCTTCTTCACATCAACACGACTCATGACAGCGTTCCCTTCACGTAGGGCTCGAGTCCGTGGCGGCCGCCCTCGCGGCCGTAGCCGGACTCCTTGTAGCCGCCGAAGGGGCTCGTCGGGTCGAACTGGTTGAACGTGTTGGCCCAGACGACTCCGGCCTTGAGCTGGTCGGCCATCCAGAGGATGCGCGAACCCTTCTCGGTCCAGATCCCCGCGGACAGGCCGTAGGGCGTGTTGTTGGCCTTGGCGACCGCTTCCTGCGGGGTGCGGAAGGTCAGCACGGACAGGACGGGTCCGAAGACCTCTTCCTGCGCGATGCGGTGGGTCTGGGTGACCCCGGTGAAAACCGTTGGCCTGAACCAGAATCCCTTGCTCGGGAGCTCGCAGCCGTTGTCCCAGCGCACGGCACCTTCGGCCTCGCCGACGTCGGTGAGCGCGATGATCCGGTCGAGCTGGGCGCGGCTGTTGATGGCGCCGACGTCGGTGTTCTTGTCGAGCGGGTCACCGACGCGCAGGGTCTCGAGGCGACGCTTGAGGCGGCTCTCGACCTCGTCGGCGATGGTCTCCTGCACGAGGAGGCGCGAACCGGCGCAGCAGACGTGGCCCTGGTTGAAGAAGATGCCCCTGACGATTCCTTCGACGGCCTGGTCGATCGGCGCGTCGTCGAAGACGATGTTGGCGGCCTTGCCACCGAGCTCGAGCGTGGCCTTCTTGCGGGTGCCCGAGATGGCGCGGGCGATCATCTTGCCGACGCCGGTCGAGCCGGTGAACGCGAGCTTGTCGATGCCGGGGTGGTCCACGATCGCCTGACCGGTGGGGCCTGCGCCGGTGACGATGTTGACGACACCCGGGGGCAGGTCGGCCTGCTGGCACACCTCGGCGAAGAGCAGCGCCGTCAGCGGCGTCGTCTCGGCGGGCTTGAGGACGACGGTGTTGCCGGTCGCCAGGGCCGGGGCGATCTTCCACGCCAGCATGAGCATGGGGAAGTTCCACGGGATGATCTGCCCGACCACACCGTGAGGCTGCGGATTCGCACCACCGGGCAACGCGGCATACCCGAGCTTGTCGGCCCAGCCAGCGTTGTAGAAGAAGTGCGCCGCCGCGAGCGGGATGTCGACGTCGCGGCTCTCCTTGATCGGCTTGCCGTTGTCGAGGGTCTCGAGGACTGCGAACTCGCGTGCGCGCTCCTGGAGGATGCGGGCGATGCGGTAGAGGTACTTGCCGCGATCGGCGCCGGACATCTTGGACCAGACGCGCGTGTATGCCTTGCGGGCGGCCGCGACTGCGTTGTCAATGTCCGCTTCGCTCGCCGCGGAGACCTCGGCGAGGACCTCTTCGGTGGCGGGGCTGATCGACTTGAAGCTGGTTCCGGAGCCATCGGTGAACTCGCCGTTGATGAAGAGTCCGTAGGAGCTCTGGAGGTCGACGACGGCCCGTGACTCGGGAGCTGGTGCGTATTCGAACTTGGGCATCGGGGAATCCTCAGTAGGCCGTGGAAGGGGAGTCGTCGGCGATGTAGTTGGCGCCCGAGTAGGCACCGGTCGTCATCCGCTGGCGCTGGAGGAGGAGGTCGTTGAGCAGGCTGCTCGCACCGAAGCGGAACCAGTGGTTGTCGAGCCAGTCGTCGCCGGCGATCTCACTCACGGTGACGAGGAACTTGATCGCGTCCTTGCTCGTCTTGATGCCGCCGGCGGGCTTGACACCCACCTGGGTGCCGGTGAGGTCGCGCCAGTCGCGGACGGCCTCAAGCATGGTCAGGGTGACGGGAAGCGTTGCGGCGGGCTGGATCTTGCCGGTGCTCGTCTTGATGAAGTCGCCACCGGCGAGCATCGAGAGCCAGCTGGCGCGGCGGACGTTGTCGTAGGTGTTGAGCTCGCCCGTCTCCATGATGACCTTGAGCCGCGCACGCGTTCCGTCGCCGCGTTCGCAGACCTTTGTGACCTCGACGATCTGGTTGAAGACCGTGAGGTAGTCGCCCGACAGGAACGCGCCCCGGTCGATGACCATGTCGATCTCGTCGGCGCCGGCCCTGACCGCGTCCTTGGTGTCGGCGAGCTTGACGGGCAGGCTCGCGCGGCCGCTGGGGAAGGCGGTGGCGACGGCTGCAACCTTGACGCCGCTGTTGCCCAGGACTTCCTTGGCGGTCTCGACCATGTCGCCGTAGACACAGACCGCGGCGGGGCGCGGTGTGCTGAGGTCGCTCGGGTCGGGGACGAGGGCCTTGGCGGCGAGGCCGCGCACGCGTCCCCTGGTGTCGGCACCTTCGAGGGTCGTGAGGTCGATCATTGAGATGGCGAGGTCGATGGCCCACGCCTTGCTCGTCGTCTTGATGGATCGGGTGCCGAGGTCAGCGGCTCGGGCTTCGCAGCCGACCTGGTCGACGCCCGGCAGCCCGTGGAGCCAGCGGGTGAGGGACTGATTGGTCAACCGGGAGACTCCGAGGAGTTCTCTGGCGCGGGCCGCTGCGTCGAGCTCAGCGTCGACGGCCGTCTTTGTGGTGCTCACCCCCGGAGTGTATCCGCGCAGGAAGACCCGCTGCCTCCTTCGACAGACGACTGCGGCTACGTCGGAGCGCATGGCGAATTCTGCGCGTGGGGCCCAGATCCAGTTGTTCTTGCTGCAGCGCGCAGGCCTGCGCGGTACCAGTGGTGCATATCGACCCGTGGTCCGACTCGTGGGCAGCCCGTCCCTGCGCCATGGGTGTGGGGCACCAACTCCATCGACACCACTGCGGGTCGCCACGTGCTCGATGTCGGGGTCCGCTACGTGTCCACCTTCGGTCGCGCGTCGCTCGCGGTCGATGTGCCTGCGGGCGAAATGGTGCCGGTCTGCTACGCCAAGCCGCAGTGGAGCTTCCTGCCCGGTGCGATCGGCCTCACCCGCAGCAGGCGCCCACAGCCACGTGGTTGTGGGTCGTCCTTGCGCTCTGTGCCGGCGTTCGCCATTGGCTTTCCATTCCTTCTGGCTGTGTTCGGCTGAGCGTTCAGGCCACCTGCAGTTCGGTGTCCTGAGGGAACCAGTCCTCGGGTGGGTCGGGGATCCATCCGCCCCAGGGGTCTTCGGGCAGGGGCAGGTCCTGGAGGTGGACGTCATTCGTCCAGTCGTCAGGAACGGTTTCGGGCGCGATCCAGCCTTGGCCGAGGATCGGTGGCGCGGTCGAGTCGTGGACCCTGCCTGTGGGGGTCTGGATGCGTATGCCGTGTGGTCTGGTTCCGTCGAGCCCGGTCGAGCGCACGGTGAAGTACCAGCCCACTTCTTCTTTGACGAGGTTGTGGCGTTTGCACAAGCCGCCGGCGTTGGCTCCGGTCGTGTCGCCGCCGTCGTGGACGGCGTGGACGTGGTCGGTTTCGATCGCGGGGGCGTCGCACCAGGGGACGCGGCACGTGGGGTCGCGCAGTTCGACGAACTTCCGCAAGCCGCCTTGGAAGCGGCGACGCGAGGAGTCCAGGGCGACGAGGTCGCGACCCGTGGGGTCGGTGAACAGTCGCCGCAGCCACACGAACGCGCCGGTGTCGCCAGTGGTCCCGGCGCCGCTCGTCGGATCGATGTCGGAGCGGTCGAGGAGGGCGGCGATGTGGGCGCGAGCTTCGGCGCCGGGCATGACACCCCAGCCCGGGATGACGGCGACGTCATCGGCGGGGGCCTGCCCACCGAACGCTGCCGGGAGCAGGACTGTGTCGGTCATGACGAGGTTGACCTCGACCGGTTGCGGCTGCCCCTTGGCACGACCGGAGAGGAGTTCCAGGGCGCGGTCGGCCAACCAGGCACCCTTGCCGCGGGTGTCGGCCTTCGCGGCGGCGACGGCGGCGTCCCACTGGTCGGCGGGCAGGTCGGGGTCGATGACGTGACGTCGTCCTTCCTCGGCCAGCAGGGCGACGTGGGCTCCGATGATGTCCTTCATCGGTCCCAGGATCGACAACCAGGCCATGCCATCCGGTGCCGGGCGCACACTCATGCGACGAGACGCGACTGCCCGCCGGTTCCGCTCGGCGAGGCTCTCGGCATCCAGCTCGGCACCCACCCGACGGGCCGCACCAGCCAACGCCTTGTCACCCAGCGACGTCATCGTCGCGGCCAAGCGACGATCGACTTCCGCGCGGTGCTCGCGCGACAGGCAGGCGGTCTCCCGGACGAGGATCCCCGCCCGCTTCTCACTGAGCTCACCGCGGGTCAACGCAGCCATCGTTTCGGGCATCTCGCCCACGAGCGCTTTCGCGACACCCACGTGTTGATCCGCCAAGGTCGGAGAGCACCGACGTGCCAACGCCAGGTCAGCGCGCACACTGCGCGAGTCCTCACCCAACGCCTCTCGGTCCACCACTGCAGCCGCCGTCACCCGAGCCTGCGCCGCAGCCGCGCCACCCTTCAACGCCTCGAGCGCAGCAACCACCTCGGCCCGCTCCGCCTCGGTCAAACCCGCGGGATCGACAGTGGCCAAAGAGGACAGGAAGGAGCGGACCTGAACCTCAGGCCCTGCGCTGAATGGTGTCCCCTCCATACCTCTCATCGTACACCTGTTCGCCGACACTCAAGCGGTTGTCCACACGCGAATTCGGTTGTAGCACAGGGCATTTGCTTCGGAATACGATGCAACGTGACGCGTGTGCCTGATGGGACGAGCGCGAAATCCAGTCGCGCACAACCCGCATCGGCGGGCACATCAAGCTGTGCCCCAGATTCCCCTGCACACCGCGCGGCTCGACCTCGTTCCACTCAGCGACGAACACCTCGCCGACGAGATCGATCTCGACGCCGACCCCGAGGTGACCCACTACATCTGGGGCCGCGCGCGTACCCGTGCGGAGGTGCTTGCCTCTCACGCCCAACGCATGGAGCGGGGACGCCAGGTCGACGGCCTCGGCTTCTGGGCCGGCTTCGCCAGGGACGAACCAGGTCGACACTTCGTCGGCTGGTGGATCCTCGGGCCCCTGCACGGACCGGATCAGGGCGACTGGCGGACGACACCCGGCGTCGCCGAGCTGGGCTATCGACTTCACCGCCGCTTCTGGCGACAGGGTCTCGCGAGCGAGGGTTCGCGCGAGCTGCTCCGCCACGGCTTCGAGGACCTCGGGCTGCAACGTGTCATCGCGCAGGCGGTGACGGACAACGTGGGCTCGCGAGCGGTGATGGAGTCCGTCGGCATGAGGTTCGTCCGTTCGTGGGACGAGCCTGACGGTGAGGTCGAATACGCGCTGACCCGCCACTCCTGGTTCTCCCGCCACCTCGAGTGAGATATCACGAATAGGGTTGGCCGGGTGATGGGGGAGCAGGCGCGACGCGCGTCATGGGTGGGGTTGGCCGTGGCGCTTCTGGGGGTCGCGTCCCTCGTCGTCAACATCACGACCATCGAGCAGCTGTCGGGAGAGCAGGAGCAGTTCTTCGCGGTTCGGCGAACCTTCAGCCTGCTGCTCAATTCCGGTACGGCCTGGGCCGGCGTCTCGGTTCTCGCAGGCGCCGTGATGCGCCGCCCCGGCCCGGCAGCCATCACGGGGATGCTGGCGGGTACGGGAGCGCTCGTCGTGCACTACGGCCTGGGCGAGCTGACGGGCCTCATGCCGGCCGGTTCGTTCAGCTCGAATCTCTTCTGGTTCGTCGCGGCGATCCTGACCGGTGCACCGCTGGGGCTCGTCGGCGCGCTGGGTCGATCGCGGACACGGTGGGGCGTCGCGGCCCGGCTGGTCGTGCCCCTCGGGGCAGTCGTCGAACCCTGGTCTGCGGGGTGGTGGCAGTCATCCGCTCTGGACTCCTGGCCCGTGAAGATGTCCAACCCTGCGGCCGCGGTCATCCTGACGCTCCTCGGCCTGGTCGGATTGACGTATGCCGTCAGGTCCCGTGCCGCTGCCACCACCGCTTCCGAGGTGGCGCCGGTTCGCTGACGGCCGCCGCCGCAACGGCTGCCCTTGCAGCTGCAGCAGCCCGCTCGGCCCTCAGCTCCCGCCATCGCTCGACCATCGGCTCGATCTCCACGGTCGGTGCCCACACCGGTGACTCCTTGCCGAAGGCTGGTCGGCGGCGATCATCGACCACCCGCAGGTTGTAGTCACGCAGCACCTCACGCACTCCGTCCTCGGTCCGGACGTCCAGCAACGACTCGGGGAAGCTCGCGTGCTCGCGCCGCAGAATCATCACGGGAGGCAGCGCGTCAGAAGCGTCAAGGCCTTCGCGCGCCATCATCTTCTTGACCCACCAGTCAGGATCGGGGTCGTCGAGCCCCTCCAGGGGCTTGCCGGCACCGGGCAGGTTGTCGAACTCGCCGCGCTCCTGCGCCTCACGGATCTGTTTGTCGACCCACGACTCGTGAAAAGCCATGACCCCAGTGTGAACCGAACCGCCTGGGTCAGGCGTTCGGGTTCGGGTCCTTGTCGTCCGAGTTGCCCAGGAAGCCCCTGCCGAACGCCCACCAGAATCCCACCAGCACTCGTGTTCTCCTTCGGTGAGCGGGATGTGTTCCCCCTGCATTGCCTCCAGCCCGCCCATCCTCGACGGGATGCGCCTCCACCTCTCGGTGGACCCTGCTGGCGCCAATGAGTCAGAGAGCGGTAGCGGCCTCGAAGTCGGACTTCATGCCGGCCAGTCGCTGGGCGGCACGCGACCGCGCGCCGGCCAGGTCGTCGTCACTGACAGCCTCGATGACCTCGAGGTAGACCTTGAGCTTCGGCTCTGTCCCCGAGGGGCGCACGATGACCCGAGAATCGTCGGCCAAGAAGTAGCGCAGGCCCTCGGTCGGGGGAAGCCCACCGTCGCCGGCAGCTAGGTCGTCGACGCGCGAAACCTCCACTCCTGCAACGGTGCTCAGCGGCTGAGCGCGCAGGCGGGCCATGATCTGGCCGATGAGGGTGAGGTCCTCGACGCGCACCGAGAACCCATCGGTCGCGTGCACCCCGTGCTTCACGGCGAGTTCGTCGAGCCGCTCGGTGATGGACCCTCCGGAGGCCTTGAGCGACGCTGCGATCTCGGCCACGACAAGCGCAGCAGAGACGCCGTCCTTGTCGCGCACCTGTTCCGGGTCGACGCAATAGCCCAGCGCCTCCTCATAGCCATAACGCAGCCCCGGCACACGCGAGATCCACTTGAACCCCGTCAGAGTCTCCTCGTGAGCGATGCCGAGCGAACGGCATACGGTCGCGAGCATCCGGGACGACACGATCGAGTTCGCGAACACGGCATCCGAGGGCACGCCAGCGTCGAGGAGGTGCGCCCCCAGCAGCACTCCGACCTCGTCGCCGCGCAGCATCCGCCAGCCACCCGGACCCGGCACGGCGACAGCGCATCGGTCGGCGTCGGGGTCGTTGGCGATGACGACGTCGGGCCCCGTCTGCTCGGCGAGCTCGAGCGCGGCATCCATGGCGCCCGGCTCCTCGGGGTTCGGGAACGGCACTGTCGGGAACAGCGGATCTGGCTCCGCCTGACTCGGGACCTGGAGCGGAGCGGCATACCCGGCTGCGACGAAGGCACGTGCGACGGTCTCGGAACCCACGCCGTGCAACGCGGTGTGCACGACGACCAGATCGCGCGGAGACTCGGGCGACACGACGTCGATGACGTGCGTCAGGTAGCTCTCGAGCACGTCGTCGTCGAGCGTCTCCCAGCCGTCGTCCGCAAGGGGAACGTCAAGAGTCCGCTCGATGCGCGAGATCTCGGCAGCGATGTCGACATCGGACGGGGACACGATCTGCGAGCCGTCACCGAGATAGACCTTGTAGCCGTTGTCCTGCGGCGGGTTGTGGCTCGCGGTGACCATGATGCCCGCGTCCGCACCGAGGTGCCGAATCGCATACGCGAGAACGGGTGTCGGCAGCGGCCGTGGCAGCACGGAGGCGCGCCCACCGGCACCGAGGACGACCGCCGCAGTGTCACGAGCGAAGACGTCGGAGTTGAACCGCGCATCGAAACCGATGACCACAAACGGTTCTGGCACAGTCTTCTTCAGGTATGCCGTGATGCCGGCTGCCGCTCGAATGACGACCGAGCGGTTCATCCGGTTCGGTCCACCGCCGAGGGCGCCGCGAAGGCCGGCGGTGCCGAACTGGAGCAGCCCCGACATGCGGTCGAGGAGGTCGTCGGTCGCGGTTGAGTCACCAGCACCGACCGCCTCGATGACGGCTTCGAGCTCGGCCATGGTCTGGGTGTCCGGGTCGTCAGCGGCCCACGCGCGAGCCGCCTCGATGGCCGCAGCCACCTGGGTGTCGGTAGCCGTCATGTCGAGGCCTCTCAGATCTTCGCGACGACAGCTGCGAGGAGCTGGCCGCAGCGTTCGGCCGCAGCCTTGCCGGCCTCGAGGACCTCTTCGTGGTTGAGCGGGGTCTTGGAGATGCCGGCTGCCGGGTTGGTCACGAGCGAGATGCCGAGGACGTCCATGCCGCTCTGGCGGGCGGCGATGGCCTCGAGCGAGGTGGACATGCCGACGAGGTCGCCGCCGATGATCCGAGCCATCTGCACCTCGGCCGGGGTCTCGTAGTGCGGTCCACGGAACTGGACATAGACGCCCTCGTCGAGGCCGCCGTCGACCTCGCGGGCCAGGTCGCGCAGCCGCGGGGTGTAGACGTCGGTGAGGTCGACGAAGTTCGCGCCCTCGATGGGGGAGTGCGCGGTGAGGTTGATGTGGTCGCGGATGAGGACGGGCGTCCCGGGAGGCCACTCCTCGCGCAGGCCACCGCAGCCGTTGGTGAGGACGATGGTGCGACAACCCAGGGCCGCTGCGGTCCGGACGTTGTGGACGACCGCACGCACGCCGTGGCCCTCGTAGAAGTGGGTGCGGGTGCCGAAGACCAGTGCGCGACGACCGGTGTCACCAATGGCGACCGAGCGCATCGTCCCCGAGTGGCCAGCGACGGCAGCCTTGCCGAAGCCGGGCACATCGGTGTTCTCGATCTCGGTCAGCGTCTCGCCGATGAGGTCACCGGTCTGGCCCCAGCCGGAGCCGAGGACGAGGGCCACGTGATGGCTCTCCACGCCGGTGCGCTCGCGGATGACCGCAGCCGCCGCACCGGCCACTGCGAAGGGGTCGGAGGAGGGGTCGAAGAGGGGGTTTGTCGCGTCAGTCACCGGGTCAGGCTACCCAGTGATCGCGGGTCGACGGGCCGCCCGGCAGGTGACCATGCCTGACTGGTCCGATCGGGCGCCGCGTGCCATCTCATCGGATGGTCTCTCCACGAAGCAGTTGAACTTTCATGCGTTGGGCGAGGTGCGTCCATAGGTTCTCCCCCGGGGCTCATGTCGCCATCGCGCGGGGTAGTTGGACCTGGCTTTCGCCTGCCTCCCCATCCATCGTTACCGAACGCAAGGGTAGGACAGAGTGAAGAAGTTGATGAGAGCCGCCGTGGCATGTGCCGTGGCCGGAACCATGGGTGTGGTCGGCGCGACAAGCGCCTCCGCACACGCGACCGCAGTGAGCGGTGTCGCGCAGTGTGCCGTCGACGGGACGATCACCGTCTCGTGGAAGATCCAGAACGACTACGCGGTCGCAGTTGACGTGACCGGTCAGGCGACCGGCGGAGGCAGTCTGGCTGGCCTGCCGGCCCAGATTGCCTCCACGTCCGGGAAGGGAAACACCTCCATCACCGCGACCCAGAGCGGCATTCCCGTCGGCGGCTCCGTTGCGTCGCTCAACGTGAACGGCACCTGGGCCGATGGCTTCAAGGCGTCGGCCTCGGGTCGCGTGTCCCTCCCGGGTGAGTGCACTCCGCCGGAGAAGGCGACGACTCCGGTCGCTCCCCGGATTGCCCAGGCGGACGAGTGCGATGTCGAGGGCACGGTGACTGTCCCCAGCACCGAGGGCGTTCGCTACCTCTGGAACGGCAAGGACGTCTCGGGAGAGACCCTCACCGGTCCGCTCGATGGTGTGGTCAGGGTTGAGGTCAAGGACGGATTCGTCCTGTCCGAGGGCGCGAAGTCCGAGTTCCCGGTCAAGGTCGCGCCCGCAGCGGTCTGTGACACCGTGGTGACCCCGGTTGTCCCCCAGATCACCCAGTCCGACAAGTGCGATGTCGAGGGCGCGGTGACCGTCCCCACCACCGAGGGCGTGCACTACCTGTGGGACGGCAAGGATGTCTCGGGTCAGACCCTCACCGGTCCACTCAAGGGCGTCATCAAGGTTGAGGTCCAGGACGGATTTGAGCTGGTGGAGGGCGCGAAGACCGAGTTCCCGATCGACGTCGCTCCCGCCGAGGTCTGCGACACCCTGGTCACCCCGGTTGCTCCCGAAATCAGCCAGTCCGACGAGTGCGAGGTCAACGGCACCGTGACGATCCCCGAGATCGAGGGCGTGTCCTACTTCGTCGAGGACGAGGAGCTTGAGCCGGGCACCTACGAGGGACCGGCCGACGTCACGATCACGGCCGCCGCGTCGGAGGGCTACACGCTCACCGGGACGTCCTCGTGGGACGTCGTGCTGACCGAGGCGCAGGAGTGCGAAGAGGGTTCGACCCCCGCTCCGACGCCCACCGGAACGCCGACCCCGCGTCCGTCCTACCCGCCGCTCGCCTACACCGGTGCGGGAGACACTCTTCCCCTGAGCCTGTTGGCCATGGGACTGCTCGCCCTCGGTGGCGGTGTCGTGATGGTCGCGCGTCGCAGGGGCTCGCGAGCCTGATGAGCTGAGTGAGGCGCCGTACTCCCCTCCCGGGTGCGGCGCCTCTCTCGTGTCCTCGGGGCTGCTCGAGGAATGGTTGGATGGTTGTCGTGAATGCGCGAAGCAGTCGAGTGGTCATCGTGGGTGGGGGGCCGGGCGGGTATGAGGCGGCCCTCGTGGCAGCTCAGCTCGGGGGTGAGGTCACGATCGTCGACCGCGACGGGCTGGGCGGCGCGGCGGTGCTGACCGACTGCGTCCCGTCGAAGACGCTCATCTCGACGGCCGACTACATGTCGGAGTTCGAGACCGCGGCCCACCTCGGGGTTCACCTCGAGGACGGCGAGGGCGACGCGGTCAGCGACGCCAAGGCCGAACTGGCAGAGGTCAACTCGCGCGTCAAGGACTTGGCTGCGGCCCAGAGCCGCGACATCGGCGAACGCGTGGCCGAGGTCGGTGTGCGCGTCCTGCCCGGCACCGGTCGCCTCCTGTCCGCGACGCGCGTCGAGGCGACGCTCGCGGACGGTACGACCGAGCTCGTCGACGCCGATGTCGTCCTCATCGCCACCGGCGCCACCCCCCGCACCATGGGAACCGCGGAGCCGGACGGCGAACGCATCCTCACCTGGCAGCAGATCTATGAGCTCGACGCCCTTCCCGAGCGACTGATCGTCGTTGGTTCCGGTGTCACCGGTGCCGAACTGGCCCAGGCCTACCTCGGGCTCGGCTCGGACGTGGTCCTCGTGTCCTCGCGCGATCGCGTTCTCCCGGGCGAGGACCCGGACGCCGCCACGGTCATCGAGGACGTCTTCAAGCGTCGTGGCATGGAGGTCCTCGGACAGTCACGCATGGCGGCAGTCGAACGCCGTGGTGACGGTGTCGTCGTCAAGCTCGTGGACGGTCGTGAGGTCGAGGGATCGCACGCCCTGCTTGCCGTCGGCTCCATCCCGCAGACCTCGGGCATGGGACTCGAGGACGTGGGCGTCGAGCTCACGGAGTCCGGCCACATCGCGGTGGACCGTGTCTCCCGCACCTCCATCAGGGGCGTGTATGCCGCCGGCGACTGCACCGGGGTCCTTCCCCTTGCGTCCGTGGCAGCAATGCAGGGTCGTATCGCGATGTCGCACGCCCTCGGTGACGCCGTGGCCCCTCTCAACCTCGGAGTCGTCTCGGCCAACATCTTCACCGACCCCGAGATCGCGACCGTCGGCATCTCCCAGAAGGCCATCGACGACGGCACCGCCGACGCCGACGTCGTCATGCTCCCGCTGTCACGCAACCCCCGCGCCAAGATGTCGGGCATCACTGATGGCTTCGTGAAACTGTTCGCGCAGAAGGGTTCTGGCGCGGTCATCGGTGGAGTCGTCGTGGCGCCGCGCGCATCCGAGCTGATCTTCCCGGTGACCCTGGCCGTGCACCACCGGCTCAACGTCGACCAGCTCGCGAGCACCTTCACGGTCTATCCGTCACTCTCCGGCTCGATCGCCGAGGCGGCCAGACGGCTCCACACGACCGGCATCTGACTGCCGTGTCGAGGTGAGGACAGGGCGGTTGCCAAGCCCCACTTCGGTGCCACGCGTGGCTAGTTTGGGATCATCCGAACCCCGACACCGTGGGAGAGATTCACGATGAGTGACCAGAAGCAGCCGATCAGCGGCGACGAGGCCTTCACCAAGGCCAAGGACTACGCCCAGGACAATCCCGACACCGCGCGCAGCGCCATCGACAAGGTCGAGGACCTGCTCGACCAGAGGACGGGAGGCACGGCCGAGCCCACCGCACCAACTCCCTCCGAACCCACCACACCGAGCACCCCCACGCCGGGCGATCCCGGCACGCCGCCCGCCGACCCGGGAGCCATCCCCACCACGCCGGCCGAGCCGGGTGCCCCCGAGCAGCCGTCCGAGGTCCCCGTGCCGAACCCGAGCCCCGGCACCGGCGACCCGCAGCCGCAGGAGGACCCGACCGCTCCCCTGGACCCCGGCAGCGTGCCGGACACCACCGCCCCGTCCACCATCCCGGGCGAGGGGGCCGACGCGCCGAGTGACCCGTCCTTCCCCCCGCCGAACGCCGAGCCGCAGGGCCAGGGCTCCCCGAGCGAGGGTGAGTCCGGTGGGCTTCCCCAGGGTGGGTCGACGCAGCAGGGTGACCCGGGTTCGGCGACGACGCCCGGTGGCTCCCAGCCCGCCGACGGTGGCGAGACCCTGGACCTCGGTCAGGACGACACCCCCCGCTGACGCAACCACAGCGCAACGCACGCACGCCCCGTAAGCCAGCTGACCGGCATACGGGGCGCGCGTCTGTGTTGTGCGACAGGCGAGCTCAGCCGCGCTGGCCGACCACGCTCACGTCCGTGATCCACACGGGCCGGGCGGGCGGCCCATCAAGGTCGGTGTCTGCGATGCCGGCTGCGACGATGGCATCGAGCGCCTCGAACCCACTGAGCAGGTGGCCCATCACCGTGTAGTTCGGCGAGATGTTGGCGAAGCTGTGGACCACGAAGAACTCACTGCCGTTGGTCCCCGGCCCCTGGTTGCCCATGGCGATCGTGCCACGCGGATAGGTGAGTGACGAAGTGACCTCGTCGTCGAACTCGTAGCCCGGGCCACCCTCCTCCTGCCGGTAGATGTCCCCGCACTGCAGGACGCCGAGGCGAGCCGAGTTCGTCAGGCGGAAGCACTGGCTCGCGTCGTAGAAGTCGGCCTTGGCGAGGTGGGCGAGGCTTCCCACGGCGCAGGGCGCGAGCTCGCGATCGAGGCGGAAGACCATGGGTCCGTAGTTCGTCGCGATCTCGACGTCGACCGTGCCGTGGGACTTCTGCTTGGCCTTCGGTAGGTCGACGGGGCGCGCCGCGGGACGATCCGGTGTGGGCCGGAACTCGCAGATCGCCGGTGGCTTTGCCTGCTCAGAAGCCGCGTATGCCGTGCCGCCGGGAATCGCTGCGGCCGCCGCGAGGGTGCCGACCACGCACGTCGTGGAGAGGGTGCGTCGAACGGTGCTGGAGAGAAGTCTCATCCCACGAACGTAGCGACGCGGCGCCGATCCCGCTCGGTGGACAGGTCGGCGCCGCGTCGATGAGGCCATCCGTCGATCAGGTCAGCGCCAGACGCGGACCCAGTCGACCTCGGTGGTGAAGTCGCCGTACGAGCCACCGCTTCCCAAGTGAGCCATCAGGTTGTCGCGCTCGGTGCCGTTGTTGACCAGGTTGGACAGGATCACCTGACCGGGCTGGTTGGCGGTGGCGAGCACGTCGTTCGGCACCAGGGTGGTGTTCGTGCCGAACTTGCTGTGCATGGGGTTGGTCGACTCATAGTCACGCTTGAGCACGTTGACCAGCACCCCGTCGATGTAGAACCGGTACTCCGACTGCGTCCACGACGCCTCGTAGGTGTGCCAGCTGGACCACCAGGTGTTGGCCTCGCCGAAGCTCACCGGGTTGGCGCCGAAGGACCCGTCGCCCTGGTTCTCGGTGAACTCGGGGAACTGCTCGGTGTCCGTTCCCTTGAAGGTGTCGCCTGAGCAGGCCTCGACGGGCGTCATCGTGTAGGTCGTGCAGCCGTCTTCGTTCGTGTCGACCTTGGAGCCGACATGGACAGTGTGCTGCACCCGCTGGGTGGTGCCCTCCCGCTCCCCGAACCACTCGACGACGTCGAGCTCCGCCTGGCCGTCCCCGTAGCCGCTGGTCTGCCAGAGCGACGCGTGCGCGCCCTTCGGCTTGTGGAACTTGATCTTGGCCTCGAGATGGCCGTACGCCGGCATCGCGTTGGCGCTGCCGATGTGGCCGACCAGGTGACGGCGGAGCCCGGTGCCCGGCTCCGCGTCGTTGGCGTCGACGACCTTGAGGCGCAGGCTCTTGTTGGTGGTCGACCCGTCGACGAGACCGATGCCCAAGCCGCGCGTGTCGGACTTCTGGAGGCTGCGGTTGCCCGGCAGGAAGTCAGGCTGGCGGAGCACCCACTTGGCACCCGGGCCGGCCGTGTTCTGCACGAGATCCTGAGGATTGGTGGAGTCGGCATACCCGTTGAAGTCGTCCCAGAGCCGCAGGGACTTCACGGTGAACTCCGCCGACTTCGCGCTCTTGTAGGTGACACCGGGGCGGTCCTCGGCGGACGAGTAGAACCAGTACGTCGTGACCACCGGCACCTGGATCCTGAACGTGAATCCCCGGTTGCCGTCGATCGTGGTGCCGGCAACCTGCTTGGGGACGCCGTTCTCCATCGTGTAGAGCGAGACCGTGCGGCCCGGGCTGCCGATCGACAGCGTGCCACCCAGGTTGACCCACTGCTCACCGGACTCCGTGTACTCCGGGGTCGACGTCGAAGTGAAGGTGGTGGGATATTCCCCCGCCACGACCCGGAAGCTGGGCGAGGTCCAGTGCTCGTGCCGGTCGGTGACGCCGCAGTCGAAGCCAGCCGAGAAGACGTGCCACTCAGAACCGCTCGGGTTGGGCACGTTCACGAACGAGAAGTAGCCGTTCGGGCCGGTGTTGGTGCCGGTGATCCAGGTGTTGCCGGCGGTGGTGTGCTGGTACAGCGACACCGGGCGACCGGAGCAACCCGGGTTCAGGTTGCCGCTGACCGTGAAGCTGCCGTCGACGTTGTTCATGGCCGGCGCGTTGATCGTGCCGTTGGTGGTGATCGAGGTGCGCTGGAACTGGCCCACCGTGAACGCCCCGGAGTCCCACTGCGTGTGCCGGTCGCGACCACAGTCGAACCCGGCCGAGCGGATGTTGTAGGTCCGGGTGCTCGGGTTCGGGTAGTTCACGAACGAGAAGTAGCCGGCACTGCCGGTCGTGGTGCTGGCGAGTACCGCGTTCGTGGCGTTGTCACGCAGGACGACCGGGCGCCCGGCGCAGCCGGGGTTCAGGTTGCCGCTCACGGAGAAGTTGTTGTCCCACGTCGCCACGGTGGGCGCGTTGATGGAACCGGTGGTGGTCTTGGTGACGGCCTGAGCCGGCGACGGCAGCCCGATGAGGCTGGCCAGTGCGACGGTGGCCGCGAGCATGAGTGATCTACGTCTGGACAACGCGATCCTGCTTTCCGAGAGAGGTTCCGGGGTCACCGGTGCCTGGTGGTCGAGTCGATGTCAGCGCCTGGTCGGGAACCTCACGTGGTCGAGGTGGGAGCGGGCGTGGGCGCGCACGAGCACAACACGACGAGCGACACGATGAACCCTCCCGAGACAAGCACGCAGGCTCCCTCCAGAACCCGCACACCCGCATCATCATTGACCGCGACCCCCGCGGCAACCGCTAGAGCTGCGGCGCCGATCCCGCTCGGTGAGCAGGGTCGGCGCCGCGTCGATGACTGGCTGGGCGCGTGGGGTGTGGTCAGGCGTCCTTGATCTCGCAGAGGACGGCACCGTTGGTCACCGTGGCGCCAACCTCGGCGGTGAGGCCGCTGATGGTCCCGGCCTTGTGGGCCGTGATCGGCTGCTCCATCTTCATGGCCTCGAGCACGACGACGAGGTCACCGGCTTCGACGGTGGCGCCTTCCTCGACGCCGACCTTGACGATGGTGCCCTGCATCGGTGCGGTGAGCGAGTCGCCCGACGCCGCAGCACCGGCCTTGCTGCCGCCGGAGCGCTTGGGCGCCTTCTTCTTGGCGGCGCCACCACCGCCACCGCCGAGCGAGAGCCCTGCGGGGAGGACGACCTCGAGGCGACGGCCGCCGACCTCGACGGTGACGCGCTGACGCTCGCCGTGCTCCTCGGCGCCGTCAGCCGTGGCTGCGTCGCCGGAGTAGGCCGGGATCTGGTTGTCGAACTCGGTCTCGATCCAGCGCGTGTGGATCGTGAAGGCGGCGTCACCCTTGGGCGCGAACGCGGGGTCGGAGACGATGGCGCGGTGGAACGGCAGGACCGTCGGCATGCCGTCGACCTCGAGCTCGGCGAGCGCGCGGCGGGAGCGGGCGAGGGCCTCGTGACGGGTGCGGCCGGTGACGATGAGCTTGGCGATCATCGAGTCGAACGCCCCGGCGACGGTGTCGCCCTCGACGATGCCGGCGTCCCAGCGCACGCCCGGGCCCTGGGGGACGACCATGCGGGACACGGTGCCGGGGGCGGGCATGAAGTTGCGGCCTGCGTCCTCGCCGTTGATGCGGAACTCGAAGGAGTGCGCGATGGGCGCGGGGTCGTCGTAGCCGAGCTCTTCGCCGTCGGCGATGCGGAACTGCTCGCGCACGAGGTCGATGCCGGTGACCTCCTCGGTCACGGGGTGCTCGACCTGGAGGCGCGTGTTGACCTCGAGGAAACTGATCGTGCCGTCGTGGGCGACGAGGTACTCGCAGGTCCCGGCGCCGACATAGCCGGCCTCGCGCAGGATGGCCTTGGAGGCGCGGACGAGCTCGGCGTTCTGCTCGTCGGTGAGGAAGGGCGCGGGGGCCTCTTCGACGAGCTTCTGGTTGCGCCGCTGGAGGGAGCAGTCGCGGGTCGAGACGACGACGACGTTGCCGTGCTGGTCGGCGAGGCACTGGGTCTCGACGTGGCGCGGCTTGTCGAGGAACTTCTCGACGAGGCACTCGCCACGGCCGAAGGCGGTGACGGCCTCGCGGACAGCGGAGTCGTACAGCTCGGGGATCTCCTCGAGAGTGTGGGCGACCTTGAGGCCGCGACCGCCGCCGCCGTAGACCGCCTTGATCGCGATGGGGAGCCCGAACTCCTTCGCCAGGGCGACGACCTCGTCAGCGTCCTTGACCGGGTCCTTGGTGCCGGGGGCCAGGGGCGCGTTCGCCTTGACGGCGATGTGCTTGGCCTTGGCCTTGTCGCCGAGGGAGTCGATCGCGGCGGGACCGGGACCGATCCAGACGAGGTCGGAGTCGATGACCTTCTGCGCGAACTCGGCGTTCTCGGCGAGGAAGCCGTAGCCGGGGTGCACCGCGTCGGCGCCGGCCTCCTTGGCGACCTCGATCAGCTTGTCCTGCAGGAGGTAGGAGTCCGCGGGGGTCGTGCCGCCGAGCGCGAAGGCCTCGTCGGCGACCTTGACGTGCAGGGAGTCACGGTCGGGCTCGGCGTAGACCGCGACGGAGCCGATGCCGGCGTCCTTGCAGGCGCGAGCGATGCGGACGGCGATCTCGCCACGGTTGGCGATGAGGACTTTGCTGATGGCCATGACCCGGACTGTAGTAGGTCGCCGGAGCGCGCGCGGGCCGTGGTGGCGCGGGGTGCGTCACACCTGCGGGTTCAGACTCCGAGGGACTGGGCGAGGACGCGCAGGCCGCGCTCGAGGCCGGCGCGTTCGGCGGGGGAGAGGGCCTCGATGAGCCGGGCTTCGTTGGCCATGTGGGCCGCGAACGCCTTGTCGATGAGCTTCTTGCCTGCAGGGGTGAGGGCCACGAGCCGCGAACGGCCGTCGGTTCCGCTGGGCTGGCGCTCGACGAGTCCGAGCGTGACGAGGCGATCGACGCGCTTGGTCACGGCGCCAGATGTCACGACGGTGAAGTCGGAGAGGTCGGAGGGAGTGAGGGCGAACTCGCCGCCCTGCCGCCGCAGTGTCGCGAGGACGTCGAACTCGCCCTCGCCCAGCCCGAACTCGTTGTAGACGCGCACCAGCTCGGTGGTCAGGGCGTTGGCGACGCGGTGCATCCGCCCAATGACGAGGAACGGGGTCGGGTCGAGGTCGGGGCGTTCGGCACGCCATTGGGCGACCACCTGGTCTGCCATGTCGGGCAGGTTCTCGCGCTGGTTCTCGCGCTGGTTCTCGGGCACGGACTGGAATATACCTTCCCCGGAAGGTATTATCTCTTCCGTGGAAACTATTTCCGGGAAGAAGCTGGGTGGACTGGCTCTCGTCGCCGTCACCGCGATCGCTCCGATCGTCTGGGGATCCACGTATGCCGTGACGCACCTCTATCTCCCGGCTGACCGTCCGCTGTTCGCTGGGGTGATGCGCGTCCTCCCGGTCGGGCTCCTCATGCTGGCGTGGCATCGACGGCTCCCGCGGGGCTCGTGGTGGTGGCGCTCCTTCGTCCTGGGATCGCTGACGATGGGCCTCTTCTTCGGCCTGCTCTACGTCGCGGCAGTCCGTCTGCCCAGCGGGCTCGGCGCGACCCTCACCGCGATCAGCCCGATGGTGACGATGGTGCTCGCGTGGCTCTTCCTGCGTGAACGCGCCGCGAGGGCAACGCTGCTCGCTTCTGTCGTGGGTGCCATCGGTGTCCTGCTCCTCGTCCTCCAGAACAACCGCGATGGTGGCGTCGACCTCATCGGAGTCCTCGCCGCCCTGGGAGCGGTGACCTCGGCCAGTGCCGGCTTCGTCCTCACCAAGCGATGGAGCGCGCAGGAGAACGTCATCGTCGTCACCTCCTGGCAGCTTGTGGCGGGAGGGCTCCTCCTCGCCCCGGTCGCCTTCCTCGTCGAGGGCGCGCCACCGCAGCTGCCGGCGTCGGGTTGGCTCGCCCTGGCCTACCTCGGCCTCTTCGGTTCCGGTGTCGCCTACGTCGCCTGGTTCCGCGGGCTGGCGTCGATGAGCGCTGGCGCGGTCGCCGTCATCGGCTTGCTCAACCCCGTCGCAGGCACCCTCCTCGGCGTCGTCCTCCTGGGTGAGCCATTCGGACGCGTGCACCTGCTCGGGATGGCGCTCGTCCTCGGCAGCGTCCTCCTCGCTCAGCCACAGCTGCGGTCAGCCCTGCACGGGGTCACCCGTCAACGCAAGGTGCACACCCGGCATACGGTGGATGTATGCCCATCAACGACATCGTCCTGAAGTCCGGATCGACGCAGGTCAACATCCCCCAGCTCGGCTTCGGTGTGTGGCAGGTCCCCGACGCCGAGGTCGACGCCGCAGTCCTCGCCGCACTCGAGACCGGCTACCGCCACATCGACACCGCCAAGCTCTACGACAACGAGTCCGGTGTCGGGCGCGCACTTGCAGCCACCGACGTCCCGCGCGACGACATCTTCGTGACGACCAAGGTGTGGCCGACCGAGTTCGGCGCGCAGGAGACGGTTGACTCGTTCAACGGCTCCATGGAACGGCTCGGCCTCGAGACCCTCGACCTGCTCCTCCTGCACTGGCCCTTCCCGGAGCAGGACAACTACGTCGACGCGTGGAAGGCCCTTCAGGCCCTGCGCGACGCCGGACGGGTGCGTGCCATCGGGGTCTGCAACTTCCAGGTCGACCACCTTCAGCGCCTCTTCGACGAGACCGGCGAATGGCCTGCGATCAACCAGATCGAGCTCCACCCCTATCTCCAGCAGCGCGAGGTCGCCGAGTTCAACGCCGAGCACGGCATCGTGACCGAGGCCTGGAGCCCGCTCGCGTCCGGCAAGGAGGTCCTTGACGACGCGGTGATCGGTGCCATTGCCGCCCGACTCGAGGCCACCCCGGCCCAGGTGATCATCGCGTGGCACCTCGCCCGCGGCTTCGTCGTTCTCCCCAAGTCGGTCACGCCGAGCCGCATCGCCGAGAACTTCCAGGCTCCTGCGCTGACGCTGACCGAGGCGGACATGGCGCAGATCGCGGCCCTGGACCGAGGCTTCCGCACGGGCCCCGACCCGGATGAGTTCAACGGCTGACCACCCCTTTTCCGGGGGCGGCGGGAAAGAGGTCCGGAGCAAGGGAACTGTTCCCTTGCTCCGGACCCGTTTTCCGGGGGCGGCGGGAAACGGGTCGGCCTACACGGGCAGGAGGCGGCTGACGAACTCTCTGAGCTGGGCGACGTTGCGGCACTCGTGCATGTCGACGATCTCGGAGTAGCGCAGGGCGACCGAGTCGCCGCTGGACCACATGCGGGCGGGTTCGGGGTTGAGCCAGGAGACGTGGCGGGCGTGGCCGACGATCTCGCGGAGCATGTCGAACTGGGGATCGGTGTGGTTGGAGCGGGCGTCGCCGAGGATGAGGACGGCGGTGCGGTGGCCGATGGCATCGAGGTGGTTCTCGACAACGTCGGCAAAGACCGCGCCGTAGTCGCTGTTGCGGTGCCAGCGGGTCATCCGGGAGAGGTCGTCGAAGGCGCTGCTGAGGTCGCTGCCCGGTGCGGCACCGATGATCTCGTCGGTGAGGTCGTCGACCCGGTTGACGAAGCCGAGAATGCGCACCCTGCGGAACTGGGTCGCGAGGGCTTGGACGAGAAGGATCGTGAAGCGCGAGAAGCCCGCGACGGACGAGGACAGGTCGCAGAGGACGACGAGGTCGGGGCGGTGGGGGCTGTCGTGTTCGAGGGCGGGGCGGATGGGTATGCCGCCCGTGGACAGTGAGCGACGCAGCGTGCGTCGCACGTCGATGCGGCCACGCGACGCTCGCCGTCGGCGGGCGGCGAGCCGCGTCGCGAGTTTGCGGGACAGCGGCTGGATCGCCCCGCGGAGTTCGTCGAGCTCGGCCGGCCCCGCGAGGAGGAAGGGCGTTTGCTCGGCAGGTGGGCGGACGGCATACCGGCTGATCCGTTCAGCGCCACGGGCCTCGGCGTTGCGGCGGCGGGTCTCGGCCTCGACGCGGCGACGGAAGGCGGCGACGCCAGTGCGGATCTCGTCGCGGGTGAAGCGCGAGGCGAAGTTGTTGCCGGACGCGGGGCCACTCACTCCGGAGCCCGAGCCACCCGATCCGCCGCTGCCGTCGCCGGATCCCCCTGGCGCGTTCTCGGCGGCGTCCTGCAGGCGGGCGAGAGCCGCAGCGATGGCAGTCTGGGGGGCGAGGGTGTCGAGCGCCTGCTGCGCCGAGAAGGAGCCGGTGGTGGCGGCGTTGGTGAGGGCTCCGAGTTCGGCGACGACACGGGCTGCGAGCTCGTCGAGGGCGCGTTCGTCGCCTGCCGCCAGGGCTCGGGCGAGGTCGTCGCGCAGCTCGGCGGCACGGGAGCGACGGTCCTCGAGAGTGGCGGGCGGGGCATCGGCGTCGACACCGGATCGTTCGCCGAGTGCGGCCGGGAACCACACGTCGTAGAGGTCGTCGAAGACCTGTCGTTGGCCGGCGCGGCGCAGGAGGGCAGCGGCTAGGCCCTCGCGCAGTCGCCCGCGGTCGTCCAGCCCGAGGACGTGGGCGGCGGCACCCGCATCGACGATCTCGCTCGTGCCGACGATGACGCCGTGACCGCGCAGGGCGCGGGCGAAGCCGACGAGCCGGGAGTCGAGTGCGGTGGACATGGTGGCGATCCGGTCAGGCGGGGGCGGGCAGGTCGAGGGCGATGGCCGCGCGCTCGATGTCGTCCTGGTGCTTGAGCAGGACGCCGAGGTTGTCGCGGACGAGTTCGGCGCTGAGGTCGCTGTCCTGGGTGGCGCCGAGGGCGATGAGGGTGCGCGCCCAGTCGACGGTCTCGGAGACGGAGGGTGCCTTGCGCAGGCGGAGTTCGCGCAACCGCTGGACGAGACGGACGACGGAGGCGACGAGGGCCTCGTCGAGGCCGGGGGCGCGGAGCGTGACGATGCGCTGCTCGAGCTCGGCGTTCGGATAGTCGATGTGGAGGAAGAGACAGCGTCGGCGCAGGGCCTCGGAGAGTTCGCGGGTTGCGTTGGACGTGAGGACCACGAAGGGCTTGTGGGTTGCCGTGATGGTGCCGAGCTCGGGGACGGTCACCTGGAAGTCGCCGAGGATCTCAAGGAGCAGGCCCTCGATCTCCACGTCGGCCTTGTCGAGCTCGTCGATGAGGAGGACGACCGGTTCGTCGCTGCGGATGGCCGCGAGCAGGGGGCGGGGGAGCAGGAACTCGTCGCTGAAGATGGTGTCCCGCAACGCATCCCAGCCGTCAGCGGAGTCACGCTCGGCGGTGATGCGGAGGAGCTGTTTGGCGTGGTTCCACTCATAGAGGGCACGCGACTCGTCCACGCCCTCGTAGCACTGGAGCCGGATGAGCTTCGCACCCGTCGCCTCGGCCACTGCCTTGGCGAGCTCGGTCTTGCCGACCCCGGCTGGGCCCTCGACGAGCAGTGGCTTGCCGAGCTGGTCGGCGAGGAACGCCGTTGTGGCGATCGCGTCGGAGGCGAGGTAGCCGGTCTGGGACAGGCGCTCGCGCACCTCGTCGATCGAGCTGAAGCGAGGGGTGGGTGGCGCAGTCGGTGCGGAAGTGCTCACCGCGACATCCTCGCAGTCCTGAACGCTCGGCATACGCTGCGGTCCATGGCTCCTCGGGTGATCCACACCGCACAGGCCCTCGTTGACGTCGTGGTCGAGGTTCCGTCATTGCCGCGCCGCGGCGGCAACGTCATGGCACCGCCGCCGCAGGAGTACGCCGGGGGAGCGGTCAACATCCTGCTCGCTGCGGCGCGTCAGGGCGCCGAATGCGTGCACGCGGGTGCCACCGGAACAGGGCCGCACGGCGACCTCATCCGTGCCGCGCTCGGTGCCGAGGGAGTGGTTGTCTCGAGTCCGATCGTCCCCGATCTCGACACCGGGATCTGTGTCGTCATGCTCGAACCCACGGCAGAGCGCACGTTCGTCACGACCCAGGCCGCAGAGCGGGTGATCAGCGTGGAGTCACTGCAGACCTGTGCGCCAGCGGCGGGCGATCTGGTGTGTGTCAGTGGCTACAGCCTGACCGGCACGACGCGAGATCCCTTGTTGCAGTGGCTCGCTGGTCTCCCGAACGGGGTTGAGGTCGTGCTCGACCCGGGCGCGATCTTTGCCGAGCTCGAGGATGACGTCTGCGAGAGGATGCTCGCGATGACGACCGTCTGGACCGGCAACGCCGAGGAGAGCGAGGCGCTCACCGGCGAGGCGGACATCGTCGTGGCAGCCGGCAAGTGCATCGACCACCTGCCCGAGGGGGCCGTGGCCATCGTGCGCGACGGACCCGAAGGGTGCGCAGTCCACGCCGTCGGGGCGACGACCGACCTCGACGGCTATCCGCAGAAGCCGGTCGACACCAACGGTGCCGGCGACACCCACACGGGTGTCCTCGTGGCCTGCCGGGCAGCTGGAGCGACGTGGGTTGACGCGGCCCGGCGGGCCAACGCGGGTGGTGCGATCAAGGTGACCCGGCGAGGTCCGGCCACGGCACCGACCGCAGCCGAGATCGACGCGTTCCTCGCCGAGTACGCCTGAATCGCGGCGGACTCTTGCGGCAACGCGAACGTTCGTGCTTTTATGGACCATGACCAAGGGCCTCGAGACGCGTGACGCCGTCCTGCGTGAAGCGCTGGTCCAGTCCAGCCGCGTTGGGCTGCGCGGGATCACGATCGGCTCCCTCTCTGACTCCATGGGGATGTCCAAGAGCGGGCTCTTTGCCCACTTCAGGTCCAAGGAGCAGCTCCAGCTCGACACGCTCGGCTACGCGACCGACTCGTTCGCCCTCAACGTCGTGCAGGTGGCGCTCAAGGCGCCCCGGGGTGAACCTCGTGTCCAGGTGCTGTTCGAGCGTTGGCTCGGGTGGGCCGGCTACGCGGACTACGCGATGCCCGGTGGTTGCATCTTCGCCACGGCCGCTCGTGAGTTCGACGACGAACCCGATGGTCCCGTGCGGGACGCCCTCGTCCAGGGTCAGCTCGACTGGCGCGACTCCGTCGAGACCATCTTCCGGTCCGGGATCGCCGAGGGGCACTTCCGCGACGACGCCAACCCTCGGGAGTTCGCTGCTGACCTGCTCGGCATCCTGTTGAGCTACCAGTTCTCGGCTCGCCTGCTGGGTGAGCGCGATGCCGCCAGCGAGAGGGCTGGCCGGGCGTTCGAGCGGTTGCTCGACAGCGTCCGCACCTGACGCCCACCCCCACCTCCCACTCCACCTGTCTTTCGAGAAAGGCACCTCACATGTCTTCAGAAAAAAGCACGACCGTGCGTTTACGGGAACGCACCCAACGCGCGTTGGGAGCCCTTGAGCGGCTCTCTCCCGCCCTGGCCTCGAGGGTCGCCGAGCACCTGTGGTTCCGGTTGCCCCGACCTCCTGCGGAAGCGGACCGCCACCGGAGGGCGCCGGTTGGAGGACAGCCGTTGGTCATCCGGCGCGACGGCATCACCGTCAAAGGAATGGCCTACGGTCCGGACGACGCTCCCGTGGCCGTCCTCGTCCACGGCTGGGGTGGCTGGTGGCAACAGCTGGCGGCACACGTCCAGCCGTTGCTCGCGCAGGGCTACCGGGTGGTGGCCTACGACGCACCCAGCCATGGCGGCTCGCCCCATGGTCGACACGGCCGCACGACCACGGCACTCGAAATGGCCGATGCCCTCGACGCCGTGGTGCGAGACGTCGGTGGAGTCGACCTGGTCGTGGCCCACTCGCTCGGAGCCATGGCCACGATGTGGGCCCGCGAGGTCCACGGTCTGAACGCTGGCGCCTATGTGTTCATCGCGCCGGGCACGTCCGTGCCGCCGATGATCGACGTCTTCCAAGGCGCCGTCGGAATGGGACCTCGCACGCGAAAAAGGCTTGAGCGCAAGCTGATTCGCCGATTCGAAAATCCCTTCGAAGCCTTCGAGGCCACGCGTCTGACGCGCAATGCCATTGCCGCCGGTGCGCACTCGCCCTTGCTGGTGGTCCACGATGCGCACGACCCCGAGGTGCCCTCAGCCGGATCGCGAGCCCTCGCGAAGGTGTGGCCCGAGAGTGAGCTGGTGCTCACCGAAGGACTCGGTCACCGGCGCGTGATCTGGGACCCGGAGGTCGTCGAGCGCGTGGCCGAGTTCACGGCCTCGGTGTCGAACTTCGTGACCGTTGTCCGCTCTCCGCCAAATGTGAGCTCGCCTGCGGGCAGGTGAACTCAGGTCCATGGTGGGGTTCGTGGCTGAGCCACCCCTGGCGCTGAGCCGGCACCTCGAGGGCGATGACACTGTGCGTCCTCGAGGTCGCGCGTAGCCGGCACCTGGCCTCCTCATTAGTGCATCACTGACGCCCCCTGAAGGCGGAATGAGGAACTCATTCGCGAGGCCTGCAAGGACAACACCTACAACAGCCCGGCGCCCCAGTTCGCCCCCACGGCAGCCGGCAACTATCACTGGGCGGCCCAGTACAGCGGGAACCTGCCCAACACCAACGGGCTGTCCCACAACGCGCTGTGCACGGACACCAACGAGGACGTCACCGTGTCCAGCGTCGCCTCGTCGATGAGCATGGGCCAGGCCTGGGTGCCGAACGACTCCGCGACGATCAGCGCGCCCGCAGGTGGCGCCCGGGCCGGCAACGTGACGTTCCAGCTCTACGGCACCAACCCTGCACAGCCTGACATTCCGGCCAGCTGCCATGAGACCTCGGCACTGACCGTCACCAACGGCGGCACCATCAGCAGCCCCGCCCTTCCGTAGGGCTGCAACTGATTCTCGTCGCCGTCAGCACCCCTTCCGAGTGGCGACGAGACGAAGGCGGGGCCGACGACACCCAGACGTGGTGTGCCGGCCCCGTCGCTCGTCAGCTCGGGTGACCCTCGGCCTGGGCCTGCTCGTCGGAGTCGGTGTGGGACTCCACGTCAGCCGCGATCCGCGCGCGGCGTCGGTCCATCAGGACCTTGCCCAGTCCCGCGGCCACGACAGCGCCGACCGTGCCCGACATGATCCAGGCGAGGGCGGATCGTTCGTCCGAGCTGTCCATGGCAGGGCTCCTTGCATGATGTCTGGGGTGCTCACACCCACGCTAGGCGACGCGGTCGCCTCGGGGGATGGGCCGGCATACGCCGTGTGTGTTCACTGCAGGCGGCCGAGGTCGTCGCGACAGGACTCCTCGAATCGCCCCAGCTCGTCGATGGCGTCGTCCAGGTCGCGACGCCGCTGCTCGAGGTCCGTGCGGCGCTCGTCAATCTGGCCGAGGACGTATTCGAGCTGGCTGCGGCGACCGCGGGGAGCGTCGTAGAGGTCGATGATCGTGCGGATCTCCTCGAGCGGGAAGCCGAGGCGCTTGCCGCGCAGGATGAGGCCCAGGCGGGTCTTGTCGCGACGGTGATAGATCCGGGTCGTGCCGACCCGCTCCGGGGTGATGAGGCCGAGTTCCTCGTAGTGGCGCACCGTGCGATGGGTGACGTCGAACTCCGCGGCGATCTGGCGGATCGTCCAGGTCACGGGGTCTGAGGGAAGGGTTGCCATGTGCGGCAGTATTGCTTTACGTTTACGTCAACGTCAAGACCCGATCGCCAGACGAAGGACACCGATGTTCGAGCTCAGCCAGGACCACGAGGACTTCCGCAAGGTGGTCCGCGACTTCGCCGAGCGCGAGGTCGCACCGCACGTCGCGCAGTGGGACAAGGACCACCACTTCCCGGCAGACCTCGTCCCCAAGATGGGCGACCTCGGGCTCTTCGGCCTCGTCGTGCCCGAGGAGTTCGGCGGCAGCCTCGACCCCGAAGAGGGCGGGGCGTTCACGAGCCTCTGCGTCGCCATCGAGGAGCTCGGTCGCGTCGACCAGTCCATCGGCATCACCCTGTCGGCGGGCGTCGGCCTCGGCATCAACCCGATCCTCACCTATGGCACCGAGGAGCAGAAGCAGCGCTGGCTGCCCGACCTCGTCGCTGGTCGCGCGCTTGCCGGCTTCGGTCTCACGGAGCCTGACGCAGGCTCCGACGCCGGCGCCACCCGCACCAGGGCCGTCCGCGACGGCGACGAGTGGGTCGTCGACGGGGCCAAGGCGTTCATCACGAACTCCGGCACGGACATCACGTCGCTCGTCACCGTCACCGCCCGCACCGGCACGGACGACAAGGGCAACGCCCAGATCAGCGCGATCATGATCCCCTCTGGCACACCGGGATTCACCGTGGAGCCGGCCTACGACAAGCTCGGCTGGCACATCTCGGACACCCACGGACTGACCTTCCAGGGGTGCCGTGTCCCCGAGGCCAACCTCCTCGGCGAAGAGGGGCAGGGCTTCAAGCAGTTCCTCAAGACGCTTGACGACGGGCGCATCGCGATCTCGGCCCTGGCCGTCGGCATGGCTCAGGCGATGCTCGACCTCTCCACCGACTACGCGAAGACCCGCACGGCCTTCGGTCGCCCCATCGGCGCCAACCAGGGTGTCTCGTTCCAGATCGCCGACCTCGCCGTCTCGGTCGAGGCCGCCCGCCTCCTGACCTACAAGGCCGCGTGGCTCAAGGACGAGCTGGAGGCCGGTCGGCGCTCCGTCAAGGAGGTCAAGCAGGCCGCCTCGATCGCCAAGCTCTATTCGAGCGAGGCCGCCGTGACCGCGACCCGCATCGCCGTGCAGATCTTCGGCGGCAACGGCTTCATGGAGGAGTACCCCGTGGCCCGCTTCTATCGTGACGGCAAGATCCTCGAGATCGGCGAGGGCACGAGCGAGGTCCAGCGCATGCTCATCGCGCGCCACTTCGGCCTTCCGTCCTGATCCCGCACGCGCCTGACAGAGTGAGGAGTATGCCGGTGAGTGAGTCCGATCCCAAGGTTGCCGACGTTCGTCGTCGCCTGGAACTCGCGCACGCCGCCTCGGCGACCGCGCCCGAGAAGGCGGCCGCCAAGCTCGCCTCCCAGGGCAAGCTCTATGTCCGCGACCGCATCGCCCTGCTCATCGACGAGGGCAGCTTCATCGAGGACGGCCGCTACGCCAACGCCCTCTCCAAGGGGTTGCCCGCTGACGGCGTCGTCACCGGCCGCGGCACGGTCGATGACCGGCCCGTCATCGTCATTGCCAACGACCCGACGGTGAAGGCCGGGTCCTGGGGGGCGCTCACCGTCGAGAAGATCGTGCGCGCCACCGAAATGGCACTGCGCGAGGAACTGCCCATCTTCTGGTTCATCGACTCCGCCGGTGCCCGCATCACCGACCAGGTCGACATGTTCCCCGGTCGCCGCGGCGCGGGGCGCATCTTCCACAACCAGGTGGCACTCTCGGGCAAGGTCCCGCAGATCTGCTGCCTCTTCGGCCCGTCGGCTGCGGGCGGCGCCTACATCCCGAGCTTCACCGACCTGCTCATCATGGTCGAGGGCAACGCGTCCATGTATCTCGGCAGCCCTCGCATGGCCGAAATGGTTGTGGGAGAGAAGGTTTCGCTTGAGGACATGGGCGGGGCGCGGATGCACTGCACCGTCTCCGGTGTGGGCGACATCCTCGTCCAGAACGATGCCGAGGCCATCGAGATGGCCAAGCTCTACTTCTCCTACGTGCCGCAGAACTGGCAGTCGCCGACTCCGTCCTACGAGGCCGAGGCGCCGCTGGCACCGCTCACCCGTGTCTCCGTGCCCGAGCGCGAGAGCCAGCCGTTCGACGTCCATGACGTCATCGACGGACTGGTCGACGACGACAGCTTCTTCGAGATCAAGGCGCTGTTCGCGCCCGAGCTGGTCATCGGTCTGGGCCGCATGGACGGCGAGACCATCGGCATCGTCGCCAACAACTCGATGGTCAAGGGTGGCGTGCTCTTCACCGACAGCGCCGACAAGGCTGCTCGCTTCATCTGGCTGTGCGATGCCTACTCGATCCCGCTCATCTATCTCGCGGACGTGCCCGGCTTCATGATCGGCTCCGAGGTCGAGCGCGGCGGCATCATCCGCCACGGCGCCAAGATGGTGTCGGCAGTCTCCAGCGCCACGGTTCCGCAGTTCTGCGTCATCGTGCGCAAGGCCTACGGCGCCGGGCTCTATGCCATGGGCGGACCGGGGTTTGGTCCCGACGCGACGATCGCCCTGCCCACGGCACGCATCGCCGTCATGGGACCCGAGGCCGCCGTCAACGCCGTCTACGCCAACAAGATCGCCGAGGTCGAGGCCGCTGAGGGAGTGGAGGCTCGTGATGCCTTCGTCGCCGAGAAGCGGCGCGAGTACGAAGAGGACGTCGATCTCGAACGCCTCGCGTCAGACCTCGTCATCGACCAGATCACCGAGCCCGAGCACCTGCGCGACGAGCTGCTTCGGCGCCTGCGCTATGCCGCGCACCGGGACCGCTCCTTCGCGACCAAGCGACGCGGCATACCCCCCGTCTGAGTTCAGCCGCCGGCGATCGCGCGCAGCGCGGCCAAGTGCTTTGCGTATGCCGTCCGCCCGCGGCTCGTGAGCGACAGCCACGTTCGTGGCGAAGTCGTTCTCGTCGACCGTCGCGAGGGCCGCCACGATGCTGAACCGGGGCGTGACCCGTTGCAGGGCTCATCGCAGGGATCGCGGGCGTCGGCCGTAGAAGATCACGTGTCCGGCGGCCAGGGACGGCAGGGAGGTGACAGCGCCGACGATCGCGTGGACCCACCAGTGGTCGGGCTGGTCGCCGATACCGGCGATGCGGTTGTCGCCCTGGCGGACGTTCATCCAGATGATCGACGCGATCACGAGGAGCGCTGAGCCGACGACCCCCAGGTAGCCGATCTGGCGCGCCTTGCGCGGGAGCGTGTTGGCCGAGCGCCGTTGCCACGCAGCCAGGCTGAACAGTGTGACGACGTAGAGCGTGAGAAGTATCCCTTCACCCCAACCGCTCCCGTCGACGAGCCGGTAGGCCGCAACGTAGACGCCCACCAGGAGTCCGAAACCGGCGGTGGCGAGGCCGTGGATGCGGCGGTCGCGGTCCCCCCTGTCGTTGTCGATGGGGCAGCCCTAGGAAAGTACTTTCCAATCCGTCAAACAGGTTCTTTGGGAGTGCGGAGGGTGTGCCAAGGGACGCCGAGCTCGGCGAGCAGGTCGCGCAGCAGTGGCAGGGACACGCCGACGACGTTGGAGGGGTCGCCCTCGATCGCCCGGACGTAGGGCGCGCCGAGTCCGTCGAGGGTGAAGGCTCCGGCAACGTGCAGCGGCTCGCCGGTCGCGACGTAGGCCGCGATCTCGTCGTCGTCGATGTTCGCGAAGTGCACGGTCGTCGAGGCGGTGGCGCCGACGACACCACTCGTCCCGCCGTCGTCCGGGTCACGGTCATCGACCAGCCAATGGCCCGTGTGGAGCACTCCCGAACGGCCCCGCATGCGTTGCCACCTAGCGGTGGCCTCGGCCGCGTCGGCGGGCTTGCCGTGGATCTCCCCATCGAGTTCGAGCACCGAATCACAGCCCAGGACAAGGCATTCGGGCTCGTCGCCATCGGTTCGGGCGCGCACGACGTCCTCGGCCTTCGCCCGGGCGAGGAGGAGGGCGACGTCGGCGGGGGAGAGGGGTCCGTGGATCGCCTCGGCAGCCGCGAGGGCCGCGTTCTCGTCGACACTGCTCACCTGGACGGTGGGCTCGACCCCCGCCGAGCGCAGGGTCGCGAGTCGGGCGGGGGAGGCCGAGGCGAGGACGAGGGACGCGGGGCCCATCACCCCAACACCTCGTCCACGAAGCACCAGCGCCACGCCTCGCCCGGCTCGAGTGAACGCATCACAGGGTGCTGGCTCGCCGTGAAGTGCTTCGCGGCGTGCTGCCCCGGGGACGAGTCACAGCAGCCGACGTTGCCGCATGACACGCAGACCCGCAGGTGGACCCAGGTCATGCCTTCTCGCAGACAGTCCACGCAGCCCTCGGGGCTGGTGGGAACGGCGCAGTCGGGCAGGGAGGTGAGGTGGTCGCAACCCGGCGAAACCTGGTCCGGCGTGAGGAGTGGCGAGTCACGCAACCGGGCGGCTCGGTTCATGCTCCAGGTCAGGGCAGCCTCCTCCGCGTCGAGCTGGTTCATGACGCTGGACAGGATCTCGTGGTCGACATCGTCCTCGTCACGGATGCGGACCAGCTCGCGGCGCTCGGCGTCGAGCATGACCATGCGCAATCGCCGCCGAGTCTCCGTGGGCGGCTCCGACTCGCTCGGACCCAAGGTGCCAAGGCGCTCCCAGATGCGGTTGACTCGCAGCTCCGCGTTGTTGCGAAGTTCATGTGCCACAGCGGGATCGAGGTTTGGCTCATCATCGAGCGAGCGCAGACCGGCGCCCGTCGCGGCCTGCACGACGGTGGCTTCCTGAAGTGCGTCCTCACGCGGGTCCGGTCCTCGCACACCCAGGGCGCGGGCCAGCGCCGGAAGCGTCGAGGACTGCAGGCCCAAGGTTCCGACGGTGACGATGAGGGCGATGAGGATGAGCGTGGGGCGCTCCGGAGTATCCGGCGGGAGGGTGAGGGCGGCAGCCAGGGTGACCACGCCGCGCATGCCGGCCCAGGACGTGACGGCGATGCTGGCCGCCTTGCCCGGCACACGTTCTGCGCCCCCGAGTCGCGCGGAGATCCAGCTGAACGGGAACATCCACACCGGTCGCAGGACGAGCACGGCCACGAGCACGACGAGTCCGACGACGACGGCACGACCCAGCCTGATCTCGCTCGCCTGAACGTCGGCGACGGTGCTCGACAGTTGCAGCCCGATGAGGAGGAAGACGGTGTTCTCGAGGAGGAAGGTGATGCTGGCCCAGTTGACGCGTTCGCTGAGCCGCGAGGCAGCGGACTGCAGGACCAAGGACTTGTGCGCGAGCAGGAGTCCGGTGGTCACGACCGCGAGTACGCCGCTGGCGCCGAGCTGTTCGGCCGGCAGGTAGGACAGGAACGGCGCCGCGAACGACAGGGCCGTGTCGGACGTCGCTTCGTTGAGGTTCTTGCGAATGAGGCCGATGAGCATGAAGACGACCCAGCCAACGCCCACGCCGCCAACGACAGCGAGGCCAAAGTCGCGGGCCACGGAACCTATGGATACCGGCCCGTCAGAGGCGAATCCGTGATGCGACGTCGCGAGGCCGGCAGCGGCGATCGCGGTCCTCAGGGTCACGAGAGCGGTCGCGTCGTTGAGCAGCGACTCGCCCTCGAGAATTGTCGTGATCCGCCGGGGCAGTCCGATTCCGCGCGCCACAGCTGTGGCCGCCACGGCGTCCGGCGGGGCCACGATCGCGCCCAGTGCCACCGCCACGGTGAACGGCACTGCCGGAAGCAACCACCACGCGAGCAGCGCGACGCCGAACGTCGTGAAGAGCACGAGGCCGACCGACAAGCCAAGAATCGGCAGGCGATTGGCGCGGATGTCGACGAGGGAGGTGTTGAGCGCGGCGGCATACAACAGCGGTGGAAGCAGGCCGAGGAGAACGACGTCAGGGTCCAGCGAGACCTCCGGGATGAACGGCAGGACCGACGCGATGAGCCCGACAACCAGCAGGGCGATCGGAGCCGGCAGCCCGAACGGCGCGCTGAGGCGCGCCACGAGGATGACGGTCACGGCGATGGCGGCGAGCGTGAGGGCGAGGTTCACGCGCTCATTGTCGTGGATGGCTGATTGTGTGACGCAACCTACGTGACCGTAAGTCTTGCGACGTCGGTTACCCGCCGGTAGGTTCGGGCCACCGCGAAGTCTTCGTCCACTCGAACCAAAGGCTGACAATGACGTCACGCATGTTCCGTCGGGCCCTCGTCCCGCTCGCTGCCCTGGGCCTCGTGGCCGCGGTCGCCGCGCCCGCATCGGCTGGTCCCGACTCCGTCCCCGGCACTGCCGGCGCGACCACCGTCACCAACACCCCCGAGCCTCCGCGGCCGGCCTTCTACGAGCCGCCGACCTCGATCCCCGCCACGTCGGGGACGATCATCCGTACCGAGCCGGCCACCCTCTTCATCGACCCGTTGGGCCTGTCGAACTACAGCCTCACCGCCACCCGCCTCATGTACGCCTCGAAGGACCGGTTGGCTCGCCCGATCGCCGTCACCGGCACGATCTTCGAGCCGAAGGCGCCCTACCTCGGCGTCGGGTCACGCCCGCTCATCAGCTACGCGGTCGGCACCCAGGGTGTGGGCGACCGTTGCGCCCCGTCACGTCAGATGGCCGAGACGTTCACCGAGTACGAGCACTACCTGCTCCAGGGCTTCATCGCCCGCGGCTACGCGGTTGCCATCACCGACTACCAGGGCCTCGGCACCCCGGGCACGCACACCTACATGAACCGCGCGGTGCAGGGCCAGGCCGTTCTCGACATCGCCCGCGCAGCCCTCAATCGCCCGGGCACCACCCTCACGAGCACGACTCCGATTGGTCTGCACGGCTACTCACAGGGTGGCGGTGGCGCCGCATCCGCGGCCGAGCTCGCCAGCACCTACGCCCCAGAGCTCAGGATCAAGGGTGCTGTCACCGGAGCGGTCCCGGCAGACCTGACGAAGGTCGCTGCCAACCTCGAGAAGAGCCTCTACGCGGAGTTCCTCAACTACGCCCTCCTCGGGCTGTCCGCAGGCCACGGCGTCGACATCAACGCCTATCTCAACGACGCCGGCAGGGCCGTGACCAAGCGCACCGAGAACAGCTGCGTCTTCGACCTCGCAAACTCCGCCTTCCAGAACTCGGCCACCTTGACCAAGGACGGGCGACCCCTCACCGCCTACCTCGCCGAGGAGCCGTTCAAGGGGATCATGGCCGAGAACCGGATCGGCAACCGCAAGCCGGCCATGCCGGTGCTCGTCTCGCACTCGGTCCTCGATGACGTCATCCCCTACGCGGTCGGAAAGCAGCTCGCCAGGGACTGGTGTGGCCGCGGGGCCAACATCCGCTTTTCCACCAACGCCGTGCCGTTGCACGTCGGCGGCGCCGCGCCCTCGCTCGCCGAGAGCTTCGAGTTCTTCGAGGCGCGCTTCGCCGGGCTCCCGCAGCTCAACGGCTGCTGGGCGATCTGGTGACCCTTCGGGTCTGAACCACACGCAAGGTATGCCGGTCGCCCCAACCTCGGGCGACCGGCATACCTTGTGGTCTTGTCAGGCGCGCATGGCCTCCACCAACACATCGAGACCGACAGAGCCGACGTCGAGAGCGCGGCGGTGGAAGGCCTTGGGGTCGAACGAATCGCCCTCTCTTGCAGCGGTTTCGTCGCGCAGCTGCATCCAGATGCGCTCGCCGATCTTGTAGCTCGGAGCCTGGCCCGGCCAGCCGAGGTAGCGGTCGAGCTCGAAGCGCAGCGACGCCTCGGCATCGTTGTTGTGCGCGTTGAGGTAGGTCCACGCCTTGTCATAGGTCCACTCGCCACCCCCGACCTCGGCCGGAGCTTCGAAGCCGCAGTGGATGCCGATGTCGAGGACGACGCGGGCGGCGCGCAGCGACTGTGCATTGAGGAAGCCGAGGTAGTTGCCCGGGTCGTCCATGAAGCCGAGCTCGGTCATGAGCCGCTCCGCGTAGAGCGCCCACCCCTCGCCGTGCCCGCTGACCCAGCAGAGCATCCGGCGCCAGCGGTTGAGCAGCTCGGCGCGGTAGGTCGTCTGCGCCACCTGGAGGTGGTGGCCCGGGACGCCCTCGTGATAGACCGTGCTCAGCTCGGCCCAGGTCCCGAACGTCTCGACACCCTTGGGCACCGACCACCACATGCGGCCGGGGCGGGTGAAGTCCTCGCTCGGTCCGGTGTAGTAGATGCCGCCCGTGTGGGTCGGCGCGATCCGGCACTCGATGGTGCGCACCGGTTGCGGGATGTCGAAGTGGGTACCGTCGAGCAGGTCCATGACCTCGTCGGCCTTGGTCTGCATCCACCTCTGGAGAGCTTCGGTGCCTTCGAGCCGGTATGCCGGGTCCTCACCGAGCGCTGCGATCGCGTCCTTGACGCTCCCGCCGGGGACGATGCGGTCCGCTGTCCTGCGCATCTCGGCGTCGAGGCGGGCCGTCTCCTCCTGGCCCCATGCGTAGGTCTCCTCGAGGTCGACCGTCGCGCCGAGGAAGACGCGGCTCGCGAGCTGGTAGTGCTCGCGTCCGACGGCGTCCTCGGTGCGGGCCCGGGGGAGTAGCTCGTCGGCGAGGAAGGTCTTGAGGTCGGCGTAGGCGTCGGCGGCGCGCTGGGCTGCTGCGACAAGGTCGGCCTGCTGCGCTTCAGGCAGGGGCAGGTCACCGTCGGTGCGGGCATCGGCCGCGAACGTCGCGAAGAAGCCGTCGTCACCGACGAGGTCGTCGCACTGCGCGATGCAGGACTCGAACTGACGGCGCGCTGAGATGCGGGTGGGGTCTGCGTCGACCGAGGCGAGGAGCGAACTGCGCCACTGCTGCAGGGCTGTCGGGAGGGCGCCGAGGCGGCGGGTGATCGTCGCCCACTGCTCCTGCGTGGCGGTCGGCATGAGGTCGAAGACGTCACGCACCGACTGCATCGGTGAGGCGATGACATTGAGGTCGCACTGGTCGAGGCCCGCCTCGTGGAGGTCGAGGTCGAGCTGGAGCCTCTCGCGCATCGCGGCGATGGTGACGCGGTCGATGTCGTCGACCGGCTCGGCGGTGACGAGCTGGGCGAGGGTGGCGCGGGCGAGATCGGCGCGGGCGCGATAACCCTCGGGCGAGAAGTCGTCGAGCTCGTCCTGGCGCACGTCGACGCCGAGGTAGGTCGCCTCGATCGGGCTGTTCGCCATGACGGCGTCGAAGTGCCGCTCGGCGATGGCATCAACGGGCGTGGGAGAGCGGTGCGAAGTCGGCGAAGAGGTGGGCAGGCCGGAAGTGGGCACGGCAGCAGAGTCAGTCACCCGCCGCACGCTACCCGCGCGCCCCGTCCCGAACTCACCCAATTGAACGGTTGGGGACGACCTGGCGGGTGTGTCGTCCGCCCACCTCCCTTCCCGAACTCACCCAATTGGACGGTTGGGGACACTCAGGCGATCAGCCCACGGGGTTGGAACCAGCGCTGGTAGTCAAGACTCGTGGTGACCGGGCAGCCCCTCGCGCGCAGGGCCTGCCCCACTTCGCGAACGACGTCGTCAGGTTCGTCATAGAGGTTCTGCGCCCGGATGACGATGATGATCCATCCAGCGTCGCGCATCTCCTTGCGTCGCGCCTTGTCCTTGCGTCGTTGCTCGGGCTCGTCGTGCCACCGCCCGTCGTACTCGAGCGCCACCTTGAATTCGACCCACGCAAGGTCCAGCCGGTAGCGCTCGATGCCACCCACGAGGTAGGGGTGGTTGCACACGGGCTCGGGTAGCCCCGCCAAGACGACGAGCAGTCGCGACTGCGTCTCGGGCACGGACTCCGAACGCGCCCGCACCAACCGTGCGGCGGTGATCGCGGCCCGTCGCCCGTGCCCTTCCCACGCTTGCGCAGCCGCCACCAGGTCCTCGGGCGAGATGGCGTCTCGTGCCGCCAACCGGTCGCCGAAGCAGACGAGCCCAGCGAGGTCGAGACGCACCGCGAGGTGGATGAACGTCATCGCCGGCCCGGTGACAGGAAGGCCGTGCCGATACCAGCGCTCCATCGCGTAGGTGAATCGATGGGTGCGCAGGCCATCTCCCAGCGAGCGGACGTCGCGGCTGTAGGCGATGTTCACGTCGCTGCTCCGGGGCCACGACGGCACCCACAGCTGGCCAGCGGTCTCGTGGCTGAGGAGGCCTCCTTCGGGTGCACGCAAGATGGCAGCTCGGCCGCGCACGACGAGAGAGTCAGGCACCACTGCGCTGACGTGCACTCCACGGAAGATCTGTCGGTATGCCGGCCCCGTCAGTTCCCGCTTCGTCATGCCTGCCGTGCGCGCCCACTCAGTCAGGAAGGGGCGGAAGGGATCGAAATCGGACATCGCCCTACTTTGACGGCTCCGTGGGAATTCGAGTTCGAGATATCCACAGGCCCACCTAGGCTGCAGCACATGACAGCTCGCGTGCATTCGGTCAACGTCGGCCGCCCGACGGTGGGGATCATCAAGCGCCCCACCGGGATCGACAAGCGCGCGACTGACGAGGTCGTCGTCTTCGACCCAGGGCCCAAGGGCACTGGTGCGAGCGGAGTCGAAGGCGATGCGGTCGTCAATCTGAAGCACCACGGCGGATCAACGCAGGCGGTGTATGCCGTCGCCCGCGAGGAACTGGACTGGTGGTCGACCGATCTTGGTCGTGAACTTGAGCCCGGCGCCTTCGGTGAGAACCTCACCACCGCGGGCTTCGACGTCGACTCCTCGGTCGTCGGCGAGCAGTGGCGCATCGGTGGCTCTGTTGTCCTGACAGTGACCTCACCTCGCATCCCCTGCGCCACCTTTGCGGCGCACATGGGCGTTCCGGGATGGATGAAGGCATTCACTGCCCGCGGTCGAACCGGCGCCTACTTGGCGGTCACCCAGGCCGGGATCATTCGACCCGAGGACGAGATCCAGGTGGCGTGGCGCCCCGCTCACGGCGTCACGGTGCCTGCCGTCTTCCGAGCCTGGATGGGTGATCGAGAGGTCGCCCGCGAGGTTCTTGCCGCACAGGCACTGACGGCAGCTGACCACGAAGAGTTGACGGGGAAGCTGGAGCGCTGGGAGCGGTAAGCGAGCGGGCGGCATACGTGCCGGCGTGTTGTGTCCCCAACCGTCCTATTGGGTGGGTTAGGGGCGGAGGGAGCGCTGCCAGGTACCTGCCGAGCGCGGGCCCGGGGAGACCGGGCGGCGCACCAGGCCAGCGGGTGCTGACCACGCCGAGGTGCGGCGGGCCGGCGCTACCTCGACGGCGCCACCTGACGCTGCCGACAGGACAGCGACGAGGGCCGCGACCTGTTCGGGGGTGGCGTCGCCGATGACCTCGATCGCCTGCTGGGCCATGTTCGACTCGTCCATCACAGCGGGATGTTTCCGTGCTTCTTGGGCGGGAGGGTCTCGCGCTTGGTGCGCAGCGCCCGCAGCGCCTTCGTGACGTTCATGCGCGTGTTCGACGGCGTGATGACGGTGTCGATGTAGCCCCGCTCGGCCGCCACGTAGGGGTTGGCGAGCGTGTCCTCGTACTCCGCGATGAACGACTGGCGGGCCGCGTCGACGTCCTCGCCGCGCTCGGCGGCCGCGGCCAGCTGCTTGCGGTAGAGGATGTTGACCGCGCCCTGTGCACCCATGACGGCGATCTGGGCGGTCGGCCACGCGAGGTTGATGTCGGCGCCGAGGTGCTTGGACCCCATGACGTCGTAGGCGCCGCCATAGGCCTTGCGCGTGATCACCGTGACCAAGGGGACGGTCGCCTCGGCATACGCATAGATGAGCTTGGCGCCTCGGCGGATGATGCCGTCCCACTCCTGGTCGGTCCCGGGCAGGAACCCGGGCACGTCGACCAGAGTCAGGATCGGCACGTTGAACGCGTCGCACGTCCGGACAAAGCGGGCAGCCTTCTCTGACGCGTCGATGTCCAGGGTCCCCGCGAACTGCATCGGGTTGTTGGCCACGATGCCGATCGAGCGGCCCTCGATGCGGGCGAACCCGATCACCATGTTGGGCGCGAAGAGCGGCGCCACCTCGAGAAAGTCGGCGTCGTCGACGAGCGCCTCGATGACCTGGTGCATGTCATAGGGCTGGTTGGGGCTGTCCGGGATGATCGTGTCGAGGAAGCGGTCCTCGTCGCTCACCTCGAGGGACAGCTCGCCGTCCTCGAACGACGGCGGCTCCTCCATGTTGTTGGAGGGCAGGTAGGACAGGAGCGACTTGACGTACTCAATGGCGTCTTCCTCGTCGGTGCCCATGTAGTGCGCGACACCGGACTTGGAGTTGTGCGTCCGCGCTCCACCGAGCTCCTCGAAGCCCACGTCCTCACCCGTGACGGTCTTGATGACGTCGGGTCCGGTGATGAACATGTGCGAGGTCTGGTCGACCATGACGGTGAAGTCGGTGACGGCGGGGGAGTAGACAGCTCCACCGGCACACGGGCCCATGATCAGCGAGATCTGCGGGATGACACCGGACGCGTGGACGTTGCGGCGGAAGATCTCGCCATAGAGCCCGAGCGAGGCCACGCCTTCCTGGATGCGCGCACCTCCCGAGTCGTTGAGCCCGACCACCGGGCAGCCGACCTTCATCGCGAAGTCCATGACCTTGGTGATCTTCTCGCCGAAGACCTCACCAAGCGACCCGCCGAAGACCGTGAAGTCCTGCGCAAAGACCGCCACGGTCCGGCCGTCGACCGTGCCGTAGCCCGTGACGACACCGTCGCCGTAGGGCCGGTTCGCGTCCTGGCCGAACGCCACCGAACGGTGTCGGGCGTACTTGTCCATCTCGACGAAGGAGCCCTCGTCGAGGAGCAGGTCGAGGCGCTCGCGGGCGGTCTTCTTGCCGCGGGCGTGCTGCTTCTCGACGGCACGCTCGGACCCGGCGTGGGCCACTTCGCCGACGCGTCGCTTGAGGTCGGCGAGCTTGCCGGCAGTGGTGTGGATGTCGATGCCCGTGTCCGCTGCGGGGAGGTCGGTTCCGCCGGTGGGCTGGGTGTCCGTCTGAGCCATGGGGGCGACTCTAGCCTTGACCTCGTGACCCCACCTGCTGCCGCTCAGTCGATGAATGCGTCCCTCATCACACCCGGCCCTCCGTGGCTGCCGGTGGAGGTGCACGAGTCCGTCGATTCCACCAACGCCGAGCTCGCCCGCGACCCCAGACCCTGGCGGGTCGTCACCGCCGAGGAGCAACGCAACGGACGGGGTCGTCTCGACCGGGCATGGACGACCACTCCCGGCACGAGCATCGCCGCGAGCGTCCTCGTGCCCCGTCCTGCCACCGCTCCGCTGGGTTGGGTCCCGCTCGTCGTCGGCCTCGCCCTGCGCGACGCCCTCACCGAGGTCAGCGGCGTCGAGATCAGCCTCAAGTGGCCCAACGACCTCCTCGTCCCCGCCGACGACGACCGCAAGCTCGCGGGCATCCTCGCCGAACTCACCCCCGCCGGCGTCGTCATCGGCACCGGCGTCAACATCGACCAGGAGCGTGCCGACCTCCCCGTCGACCGGGCCACCTCGCTCCGTCTCGCCGGCGTACCGGGAGTGAGCCGCGAGAGCGTGCTCACGGCATACCTTCGTTCTCTCGCAACACTTTTGACTCAACTGGACGACGATGCGTATGCCGTCCGCACTGCTTACGCTGCCGCGTGCGGCACGCTCGGGCGCACCGTCGCCGCGCACCTTCCGAAGGGTGAGGTGCACGGAGTCGCGACCGAGATCGATGCAGACGGCAGACTGTGCCTGAGCACGGACAACGGTCCGTATGCCGTGGCGGCGGGTGACGTCGTCCACGTCCGATGAGCGGAGGCTGCAGGTGAGCGACATCCCGCGCGACCTCGAGGCCGAAATCGCGGAGCGACTCCTCGGGCGCCCGGCCACGATGGGACGACGCGAGATCAGCCGCGAGGCATCGGTGTCGGTGCAGTCCGCGCGCAAGTTCTGGCATGCCCTCGGCTTCCAGATCGTCGATGACGAAGATCTCATGTTCACCGAGGCCGATCTCGATGCGCTGCGTCGAGTCGCCGATCTCGCGCGCGACAATGATCTCGACGAGGACCTCGCGCTCGCGATGGCGCGTGCCTTTGCCCGCACCTCCGACCGCCTTGCCGTGTGGCAGACCCAGCTCGTGGCGGAGTACCTCACGCCGCCCGAGCAGGAAGCCGAGATCGGCGAGAAGGACGCGCGTTCCGTGCCCGACCGCGGTGTGGCGGAGGCCGCGGCGACCGCGCTCGTCGACATCGTCGACCAGCTCGAACCACTCATGGTCTACGTGTGGCGTCGCCACCTCACCTCCGCGATCACGCGCATGCTCGCCGACGCGCGCGACACCGACCACGACCCGAGCGCGCCCCTGCGGGTCGTCGGGTTCGCCGACCTCGTGAACTTCACCTCGCTCGTGCGCCGGATGACCGAGCGTCAGCTCGGGACTCTCGTGCAGCGGTTCGAGGAGCTCGCCAGCGACGTCGTCACGACTCACGGAGGACGCATCATCAAGACCGTGGGCGACGAGGTGCTCTTCGTCCATGTCGACGCCGATGCCGCAGCCGCGATCGGTCTCGACCTCGTCGACGCCATGGGGGAGGACCCGCTCCTGCCCGACGTGCGGGTCGGCATGGCCTACGGCAAGGTCATCAGCCGACTGGGCGACGTCTTCGGGACGACGGTCAACCGCGCGAGCCGCCTCACGGCCGTCACCCCACCCGGTCGGGTCTTCGTCGACGACGAGGTGGCGCGCTCCCTCAGCACCCTCTCGGGCTTCTCGATGATCGAGCAGCGCCGTCGCCATCTGCGCGGGATCGGGACCATCACGCCCTTCGAACTGGCGCGTTCCAAAGGGGCGCGACGCGACCGTCCGTGGGATCAGCACGCGTGAATCACCTTGCGACGACTAGCATCGCGGCATGACTCGTGTGCTGCTCGCCGAAGACGACCCGGCGATCTCAGAGCCCCTGGCCCGAGCACTGCGCCGCGAGGGGTACGAAGTGGAGGTCCGGGCGGACGGGCGCGAGGCGCTCGAAGCGGCCCGTGAGAACCCGGATCTCGTCGTCCTCGACCTCGGCCTGCCCACCATGGACGGTCTCGAGGTCTGTCGCCGCCTGCGCGGCGAGGGCCACACCGTCCCCGTCCTGGTGCTCACGGCGCGCGCCGACGAGGTCGACACCGTTGTCGGGCTCGACGCCGGTGCCGACGACTACGTCACCAAGCCATTCCGGTTGGCCGAGCTGTTGGCGCGTGCGCGGGCCCTGCTCCGCCGAGGCATCCCCGAGGTGGTCCCGACCGGGCTGGTCGACATCCGAGTCGACGCCGAGTCGCGCCGCGTCTTCCTCCACGACGAGGAGATCCAGCTGACCGCCAAGGAGTACGAGCTCCTGCGCGTCCTCGCCCGCAACCAAGGCAAGGTCATCTCCCGCGAGCAGCTCATGCGCGACGTGTGGGAGACCGCGTGGTACGGCTCGACCAAGACCCTCGACATGCACATCTCCGTCCTGCGCAAGAAGCTCGGCGACGACGCGATGCAGCCGCGCTACATCACGACGATCCGTGGCGTCGGTTTCCGGTTCGACCCTGCAGGGGAATGACTTCGCATGCGTCGGCTCCTGCTGAGGTCAACACTGGCGGCGGTCGGCGCCGCCCTCGCGCTCCTCGGGGTGCCGCTCTTCGCCCTCGGAATCATCCTGGCGATCGCGCCCGCCGAGACGCGGACCCGCCTCGTCGAGCGCACGTCCGGGCTGCAGGGCGTGGTCATCGTGTCGAGCGTCGTCCTCGCCCTGGTCCTGCTCGGCCTCGGGGCCGGTTGGTTCGTGGCGCAACGCCGGGCGAGGCTCCTCGGTGACCCGCTCACTGCGCTCGCCGACCGAGCCGAACGGCTGGGCGCGGGGGAGTCCCGCTTCCTGCCGCTCGACTCCGGGATCGGTGAGCTGGACCGCATCAGCGACGTCCTGTCACGCACTGCCACCCAGGTGACGCGCAACCTCGCCGCCGAACGCGACTTCGCTGCGGACGCCTCCCACCAGCTCCGCACGCCGCTCACGGCGCTGCTCATGCGGCTCGACGAGATCGCGTCCACGGACGACCTCGCCGTCGTGCAGGAGGAGGCCCAGGTCGCCATCGCGCAGGTGGACCGGCTCAGCAAGGTGGTGGACGACCTCATGGGCCGCACCCGCGTGAGCGACCCGACCCGTCCCAGCGTCTCGTTGGACGCGGTGCTCGCCTCGCTCCAGCGCGAGTGGCAGCCAGCATTCGCAGCGTCGAAGCGGAGCATGCGCATCCACGGTGAGCGCGGCCTGCGGGTCCGGGCCACCCCCATGGCCCTGGGTCAGATCGTCTCGACGCTCATCGAGAACGCCCTCGCGCACGGGCGCGGCACCGTCGACATCGCCGCTCGTCGCGCCGGACCGTCGGTGGTCATCGAACTGGGAGACGAGGGCACCGGGGTGGCCCCGACGATCGCGCCGCACATCTTCGAGCGCTCGGTCTCGTCGTCGGGATCGGGCCTTGGGCTGACCCTGGCCCGCGACCTCGCCGAGGACAACGGCGGGCGGCTCGAACTGGTGAGCGCGCAGCCCGCGGTCTTCGCCGTCTTCCTCTCGGAAGCCGACGACTGACCGTCAGGCCTGGTCGTCGGCGCGGCTCTTGAGGTCGGCCAAGGGGGACTGGTCGACGTCGATCGGCTCCCCGGCGAACACGAACCGCCGATAGGCCCAGAATCGGAAGAGGGTGCCCAGCCCGATCCCGACGACCTTCGCCACGTTGTCGGCCGTGAGCGATCCGTACCCGAGGACGTAGTTGGAGAAGGCCACCGCTGCGGCCTGGATGAGCAGGGCGACACCGTTGGTGCCGGCGAACAGCGCGGCCTCGTGGTGGGCTGGCCGGTTGCGTCGGTGGCGGAAGGTCCAGGCACGGTTGCCGACCCACGCGAATGCCGTGGCAATCGAGGCCGAGATGATGACCGCCGCCGTCGGCTTGTCGTCGAGGATCGTGTGTCGCAACAGGTTGAAGCTGCCCATGTCGATGACGAAGGCGACCACGCCGATGACGCCGAACTTGATGACCTCGCGATAGAGCACATCCACGGCTCCGCGCAGGCGAGCGATCAGGCCCTTGGCAGGCGTCGTGGACGTCACCGGGCGAGCGTAACGGTTGAGGCTGACCTGTCACGACGCCGCCCGAGAAGCAGGGCACCGACTCCGAGGATCAACCACAGTCCCAGCGCACCCGCCGCGATGGCAGCGCCCAGACGCATGCCTGGTGGGCGATAACTGCACTCCACCGTGCCGCCACGCGAGGACAAGCCCACCGACAAGAGGCCCTGGAACGAGTTGGGGGTCGCGTCGCTCACCGGCCCCGAGCAGGACCAGCCCGGGACGAGGGGCACCGAGAGGACGGCACTGCGCGCAGACGTGGAGGGGGCCACCGCGAAGCCGATGGAGTGGCCGGTCGTGGCGACATCGGTCGCCGCCGTGGACTGCAGCGACGTGATCGCCGATTCCAGGGCCCCGGGGCGCAGGCAACCGACCGGTGCCTGCGTGAGGCGCGTCTGGGGCGTGATCATGGTGACGTCGACATCGAACCGTCCATCCGTTCCGACGCTTCCCAGGAAGGCCAGCGGCAGGGCCGTGTAGACGCCGGGCCGCTTGGCGATGGCCTTGAGTGCCAGGCGGCGGGCTCCGTCGACGGTGAAGGTCCCGACGAGCGCAGGGGAGTAGAGGTACGCGTCACTCCCGGGCTGGCACTGGACGCTCATGGTGAAGCGGCCCGGCGCTGTGGAGGTGCTCCGTGCGGTGTAGCCACGCCGGTTCCGCGCGACGGTGGCTCCTTCCGCGGTGAACGTCGGGACGGGAAGGTCGTAGAGGGCGGCTCCGAGTGCTCGTTCGTGGGCTCCCCAGACGGACGGCAACGTTGAAGGTCGTGGTGTGGGTGGGCGGACCGTGACCAGCGGGGCGGCGTCCTGGGTCCTCATCGACAGCGGGGTCGGCTGCCCCGCCGTGTCGGTCGCGACCACGTGGTTCCGGACGGCAAAGAGGGCGTCCGTCACGGGGGTGACGGGGTCGACCAGGGCGCGGCCGTAGGAGCTGTAACCCCATCCGAGCCCGATGTGGAGCTGCGTGATGGCGAATTGGATCGTGCTCGTGTAGAACTCACTGCCCTCTCCACCGACGAGCATGGGGTCGTTGACCGACATCGTCGAGCCCGGGCTGGTGCGGAACTGCGGCCATTGGTCATGGGTCTGCACGAGTTCACGAACCGCGGCGCGGAGCTCGAGCGTCATCGGTTTGGCACTCAGGACCTCGCTTCGGCGGGAGTCGATCGCCACCTGTGACAGGGTCGACTCGGCGACCGTCATGACGAGCAGAAGCCCGATGACGAAGGACGCCGGCGCGAGCCTCGAGAGGCGCCCCGACCGTCCTGCGGGTGGCGGTGGGGTCGCGTTGGTGGACTGCCGGGCCCACAGGAGCGCAATGAGGAGCAGGCCAGCAGCAGCGACCGGAGTCGTGAGCGGTGTGGTGTCGCGCAGGTCATGGACCCACCAGAGCAGTGCAGCGACCACCGCGCAGCAAGCCAGGACAACTCTGCGGCTCACGCCGACGGACAGGGACATCCAGCCGACGATGACGATGAAGCCACACGCGATGAAGGACTGCCGATAGGGGTTGCCGTTCGGTGAGTCGAAGGCGTGCCACACCAGGTGAGTGCTCGGCAGCTGCATCGACCCCAGGATGAGGACGAGTCCCAGGGGGAGAACCACGCGTTCCACGATCCGCAGCCGTGAGTTGGCGATGGTCGTCAACGCCATCACCAGCATGAGGCTGCCGACGGCGATGGCGGGGGTGTCGGCCACGCCCCCGGTCGCGGGCAGCAGGCGCGCCAGGAAGATGTCCCACGGCGCCGCGACGAAGTCCACCTTGGGGCTCGGGGTGGCGTTCTGGACAAGGCGGTACACGGGCACGAGGAGGGGAGCGGCGAGAGCGATGCCGAGCACGAAGACCGCCCCGGTCCGCACCAGACCTGCGAGGCGTTGCCTCCAAGGCGTCTCCGACACGGTGAGGACCCGAAGCACGACGAAGGCGGCAGCCCCGATCGTGGCCATGTAGACGGTGTAGAAGTGCGAGGTCCAAGCGAGTGCGACGAGCGGCGGGCCAGCGACCCACTGTCGCCAGGTGCCACGCTCCATCACCCAGTCGGCGAGCAGACACAGAGCGGGGAAGGCCACCATGCCGTTGAGCCAGATGGTCATGTATGCCGTTTCAACGGGCCAGGCGGCCGTTCCGTAGGCAACGCCGCCCACCACGGCGAGCGCCGCCGGCGCGCTCGGGCGCAGCCGGCGGAGCAAAAGGGTCATGAAGGCGGCACCCAGCCCCAGGGCCGCCACATAGATGGCGAAGAGGGACAGGTCGATCCGGTCGCGGGGGAACAGCAGGACGAGCCACGACAAGGTCGTGCCGACGTAGGCCAGGGAGTCGCCGAGCACGGGCACCCCGTGGCCGCTCTGCCAACTGAACAGCAGGTCCCCGTGGGCGTTCCCGGTGATCACGTCCCGGGCATAGGTGAGCATCGGGACGTATTGCTCGCCGAGGTCATTGGTGTTGCGGGTCCTGGTTCCAAAGGGATAGGTGCCCCTGACCCAACCGGCGATGCACGCGGTGACGACGCTCAGCAGTGCCGCAGCGAGAGGGGCGGCGAGCACGGTGGCCCATCTGCGAGGCCGAGAGGGCTCCTTGTGCGGCACAGCGAGAGCGGTGACCGCCCCGTCTGCCGTGTCTGCCATCGAACCCCCTGTGCCTGTGCCGCGAGGCCACAGTACATGAGTGCCGTTAGGCTGTGCCGGCTTGGGCCCGCACGTCGGCGAGTGCCCATGGCTGAGAGGAATGCATGCAGATCACCGAGCCCACGATCGCCGTCATCGTGCCCTGTCACAACGAAGAGGCCGCGGTCCAGACGGTGGTGGAGGACCTTCGCAAGGCCCTCCCCACCGCGACGATCTACGTCTACGACAACAACTCGACCGACAGGACGAGCGAGATGGCGGCGGCAGCAGGAGCGGTTGTGCGCACGGAGACGCGCAAGGGCAAGGGCAACGTTGTGCGGCGCGCGTTCGGGGACATCGAGGCGGACGTCTACCTCATGATCGACGGGGACGACACGTATGACGCGGCGGCGGCGCCCGAACTCATCAGGACCCTGCTCGACAACCACCTCGACCACGTCGTGGGAGCTCGGGTCCAGGAGACGTCCACGGCCTACCGGGCCGGGCACGCCACCGGCAACAAGGCCCTGACCGGAGTGGTCGGGGCCCTCTTCGGTCCCACGTTCACCGACATGCTCAGTGGCTATCGCGTCTTCTCGCGCCGCTACGTGAAGTCGTTCCCGGCCCTCTCGCGCGAGTTCGAGGTCGAGACGGAACTGACGATCCACTCCCTCCACCTGCGCATCCCCGTCGCCGAGGTCCCGATCGGCTTCAAGGACCGACCCGAGGGCAGCGAGAGCAAGCTGCGCACCTACCGCGACGGCTGGAAGATCCTGCGCTGGATCCTGCGCGTCACTCGGCACGAGCGACCGGTGCTGTTCCACGGCGTGATTGCCGCGCTGTTCGCCCTGGTGAGCATCATTCTCGGCATCCCGGTGATCAGCGACTACGTCAACACGGGGCTCGTGCCGCGCTTCCCGACAGCCATCCTCGCGGCGGCGGTCATGACCATCGCGGGGCTGACCTTCGCGGTCGGCTACATCCTCGACGCGATCCGTCACGGGCGTGAGGAGAACGCCCGGCTGTCCTACCTGCGCCTTCCCGCACCGGGTTGGGTCAAGGACACCGCGGCGTGACAGGAACAACCGCCCGAGCGACGCCGGGGAAACCACCGCGCCGGGCGCCGGGAGGGTTCCCCGTCGTCGGCATCATCGGGGGAGGGCAACTCGCGCGCATGTGCGCCGGACCCGCGGTCGAGCTCGGGCTCACGCTCAGCGTCCTCGCCGAGGCACCCGACGCCAGCGCCGCGCTCGTCATCCCCTCGGCGCCCGTCGGTGAGCACACCGATGTCGACGCCGTCCTGGCGTTCGCCCGTGAGTGCGACGTGGTCACCTTCGACCACGAACAGGTCCCCGCCGACGTGCTCACCGCCCTCCTCGACGCCGGCATCCCGATGCACCCCACGCCCGACGCGCTCGTCTTCGCCCAGGACAAGCTCGCCATGCGTGAGCGGCTGACCGCGCTCGGCATCCCGTGCCCTCGCTGGACCGCGGCTCACACGGCCGTGGATGTCGAGGCCTTCGGCGCCGAGGTCGGATGGCCCATCGTCGCCAAGACGCCTCGCGGTGGATACGACGGCAAGGGCGTGCGGGTCATCGACTCCGCCGCCGAGCTCACCGACTGGCTCGAGCGGGCCGCGGCCGAGGACTCGCCGCTGCTCCTCGAGGAAAAGGTCGGCTTCAGCCGCGAGCTGGCGGTGCTGCTCGCCCGCAGTCCATCCGGACAGGCCGCGGCATGGCCCGTCGTCGAGACGGTCCAGACCGACAGCATCTGCACCGAGGTCATCGCCCCCGCGGCCGACCTCGACCCCGACCTCGCGGCCCGCGCCACCGAAGCCGGCCTGCGCATCGCTGGTGAGCTCGGTGTCACCGGCGTCCTCGCGGTCGAGCTCTTCGAGCTGCCCGGCGGCGAGTTCGTCGTCAACGAGCTCGCGATGCGCCCGCACAACAGCGGCCACTGGTCCATGGACGGAGCGATCACGGGACAGTTCGAGCAGCACCTTCGGGCCGTGCTCGACCTGCCGCTCGGTTCGCCGAAGCCGCGGCACCGGTGGACGGTGATGGGCAACATCCTCGGCGGGGAACACCCGGAGCTCTACCCGGCATACCGTCACGTCATGGCGCGTGACCCGGAGATCAAGGCGCACCTCTATGGCAAGGGTGTGCGCCCCGGTCGCAAGATCGGGCACGTCAACGTCAGCGGCGACGACCTCGCCGACCTGCGCGAGCGGGCGCGACACGCGGCCGACTACATCGAGGGAGCGATCACCGAATGACCGGCACCAACGAATCACCTTCTGCCGTGGCGAATCCCGTTGTCGGGGTGGTCATGGGCAGCGACAGCGACTGGCCGGTCATGGAGGCGGCTGCCAAGGCACTCGAGGACTTCGGCATCGCCTTTGAGGTCGACGTCGTTTCTGCTCACCGGATGCCCGACGAGATGATCGCCTACGGCCAGCAGGCCGAGGAGCGTGGACTGCGCGTCATCATCGCTGGCGCCGGCGGCGCGGCCCACCTGCCCGGCATGCTCGCGTCGGTGACGTCGCTGCCGGTCATCGGGGTGCCGGTGCCGCTCAAGTACCTCGACGGCATCGACTCGCTGCTCTCGATCGTCCAGATGCCCGGCGGCGTGCCGGTCGCGACCGTCTCGGTCGGGGGAGCGCGCAACGCTGGGCTGCTCGCGGCCCGCATCCTCGGTGCCGGCGAGGGAGACGAGGCGGCACGCCTTCGCGCGGCGATGGCGGACTTCCGGGTCAGCCTGCGCGACGAGGCACACGCCAAGGGCCAGGCCCTGCGCGACCGCCGCCTACAGCTCTGACCACCGACTTCGTGCCCCGCACGGACACGGTCGTCGGCCGAAGGCCGCCGTCTCCGTGTCCGTGCGGGGCACGAAGTCGAACCTGAGTCAGCGGGCTGAGCCCTCGCCCTTGACCCGGGGCCACTCGATCTTGGGGCACGTGTCCATGACGACCTCGAGCCCGACCTTGCGCGCCCGCGCCGCCGCCGCCTCGTCGACGACGCCCTCCTGCATCCAGATCGCATCGATCTGCAGCCGGTCCTTGTGCTCGATGGCCTGGTCGACCACGGCGCCGACGTGCGAGGAGTTCACGAAGCAGTCGATGACCTTGATGTCCTGGTCGGGGATGTCCGCGAGGGTGGCATAGCCCTGCGCCCCGTGGACGGTCTCAGCCTTGGGGTGCACGGGGATGATCCCCTTGTGCAGCTCGTGCTTGAGCCACTGTGAGACGCCGTATGCCGGCCGCTCCACGTGGTTGCTCAGCCCCACGACGACCCACACACCGGGGTCGTTGAGGAGCTCGCGGATGAGATCGGGGTCATTGCGGTGTCGGAAACTCACCTTTGCATCATGCACCTCGCGCGGGGGCTTGCGGGGGAGGAGGCGGACGGGTTGAGTTGAGGCCATGCGATTCGGACTCTTCATCCCACAGGGCTGGCGTCATGATCTTGCCGGCATCGAGCCGGAACTCCACTGGGGCGTGATGGCGGGGCTCGCACGGCGAGCGGACGGCATACGCGACTGGGAGTCGATCTGGGTCTACGACCACTTCCACCCGGTGCCGTACCCGACGCAGGAGGCCGTGCACGAGGCGTGGTCCCTCATGGCTGCGTTCGCCGGTGTCACCGGCCGGGTCCGCATCGGCCAGATGTGCACCTGCATGAGCTATCGCAACCCGGCGTACCTCGCCAAGGTCGCGGCGACCGTCGACGTCATCTCCGAGGGCCGCCTCGAGATGGGGATCGGCGCCGGGTGGTACGAACACGAGTGGCGCGCCTACGGCTACGGCTTCCCCGGGGCGGGCGAGCGGCTTGCGCGGCTGCGTGAGGGCGTCGAGGTCTTCCGTCAGATGTGGACGACCGGAACGGCGACGTTTGCCGGCGAGCACTACCAGGTCGACGGAGCCATGTGCTTCCCACGACCGTTGCAGGGCACGGCTTTTGAGGGCTCGCAGCGCAACGGGATCCCGATGTGGATCGCTGGTGGAGGAGAGCGCAAGACGCTGCGGATCGCGGCCGAGTACGCCGACTACACCAACTTCCTCGGCACGCTCGAGATCTTCAAGGCCAAGAGCGACATCCTCAAGCAGCACTGCGCCGACATCGGTCGGGACTTCGACACGATCACGCGCTCCTCGAACTTCAACATCGTCATCGGGCACAACGCCAAGGAGGTCGAGGAGCGCTTCAGGTGGATCGAGAACCACCTTCGCGGCGCCGGAGTGCCCGAGGCCGACGTGGCCCTGTCCTTGCAGACGTACCGCGAAAGCCCCACCGTCGGCACGCCGGACCAGGTCGCCAGTGCGCTCGCGGACCTGGAGGACCTCGGCATGGCCTACGCGATCACGAACTTCGTAGAGTCCGCCTACGACCTGTCGGGTGTGGAACTGTTCGAGCGAGAGGTCATCCCCGCGCTGAGGTGACCGCCCCTGCCTTCCTGGGCCATGCAGAGGGGTCCAGTACCATACTGGCGGCGCCCGTTCCTCGGGGGGCGCCATACAGTCAGGGGAACCCTCATGTTGAGTACCACAAACCGCACTGTGCGCCGCTGTGCTGCGGTGACGATCGCGTCCGCGATCGCCATCGCCGGACTCGCGCCATCGTCTTTCGCCGATCGCAACGATCCGCTCCCGTCGCCGAAGAAGGCCATGTCGGCCGCCAGGTCCAGCGTCGACAAGCTGGACGAGGTTCCGGGCATGACGCCGGCCAAGGCGGTCCGGTTGGGCCTCGAGGCCGCCGATCAGACGGCAACGGCCTACGACACCGCCGGCTGCGCCAAGCTCAAGGTGATCTCGTCGAAGTCCGGCACCGGCGCGTCCACGAGGATCTCGATCGTCGGCTCGACCGCGTCCTGGACCGTGGGCGCCGTCCCGCCGAGCTGGTACTCCTCCCCGCCCAGCACGGCACCCGTGTGGAACCTCTACTTCCGCGGTTTCTACTGGGCGAGCGAGCTCGCTCCGGTGTTCCTCGCTGCCGGCGACACCGCCGGGATGGAAGCACTCATCGTCTCGGCGTCCAAGTTCCACGTCGTCAACCCGGACAAGGGCACCAGCGTCAACGGCTGGGACGAGGGAACCAACCTTCGGCGTGAAGAGGCGCTCAACTGCCTCTACCGCGCCAGTGGTGGGGACGCGCGGCTCGTGCCCGCAATCCAGGCCGCGGCCAAGGCCAACATGGACATGAACCGCTACTACGGTCTGCCCAACCACCAACCGCACAACCACGGCGCGATGGCCAACCTGGCTCTCATCGACTCGGCCGACCTGCTCAACCGCTCCGACTGGCGGATCTACGCCGCGAAGCGACTCGTGCGGGACTCCGGTGGAGTCTGGACCTCGGCTGGCCTGACCTTCGAGCAGTCGGCGGCGTACCACCACTTCAACATGGCCATGTGGAGCGACATCGGGGACCTTCTCGCGACCTACCCCGAGACGGAGATGCGCACGGCGGCAGGGCAGATCAAGGCCTACGTGGCCAAGGCTCGCGGGGCGCTCTCGCACCTGACCACCCCCGACGGCAAGCTGGTGGGCTTCGGAGACGGTGTGCCCACGGCATTCCAGCGCACGGCTCAGGCCTCGGGGACCTTCCGCGACGACCAGGCCGGGGTCCTCACCGGGCGTTGGTCGTGGACTGACCCGAACACCTCGTTCTACCTCCTGCGCTATGGCGGCCCGCGCCGTCTGCACGGTCACGAGGAGCGGACATCGCTCGTGTGGAACACCGAAGGCGTGCCGGTGCTCATCGACCCGGGAACGTTCAGCTATGACCCGGGCATCTACACGACGTTCTCGAAGACCCCGATCGGCCACAACAGCCAGATCGTCCGCAACCGCGCCTTCGTGCCGGGCAACGGCGTCTTCGTGTCGTCGCGCTCGTCGTCGGGAAGCGTTCACGGCATGGTCACCTCTGACTCGCAGTACGGCGTGGCCCACACCAGGAGCTGGCGCGTGGACAACGCCAACCGCATGGTGACCCTCAGCGACACCGTGGCGGGAGTGGCGACGACCACGGCCCACCTCGACTCGCGCTGGGTGCTGATGTCGACGTCGCCGGACGGAAAGAAGCTGACCTACACGGACGGCGCTGGCCGTCTGCTCGTCGTCAGTGGATCCTTCCCGCTCAAGGCCGTCAAGGGCTCGACGAACCCGGTCCTCGGGTGGCAGTTCCCCAAGATGGGGCAGCGTTCTCACGCGTCGCAGGTCCTGATGTACCCGACGGCAGGCACGTCGGGCATGACCTTCAAGGTCTACGGCCAGAGGGACAAGAAGCCCTCAGCCGGCGGCCGCTGAGCGTCCGGCCACACACAACTCAGGGCCCCACTCCTCGTTGAGGAGTGGGGCCCTGAGTTGTTGTGTTCAGGCCCTGACAGACTCAGGGCCTTGTCCTGCCCTTGGGATCAGGGGCAGGGCGTGAGGTTCAGCGCTGCGTTGGAAACGGCAAGAGTGCCACCGATCGCAGTGCGGAAGTCGGGCGAGAGGCGGGTGTCCTCGGCGATCGTGCCGGCAGGCGCGCAACCCGGACGGGCCAGGAGGACGGACGCGTCCCAGTACCAGGCCAGGGGAGCGGCCGCGAGCGCGTCGGGGTAGTTCCAACCGTTGGTGAGGAACTCCTCGGACGTGCCCGACGGGAAGGTGGTCTTCGACACCTCGGCGGCCGTGTCGGCGCGGGAGGCACCGAACACTCGGGTCACGGTGGCACCGGGCAGGGCCGCCTTGACCTGGTCGAGGACGACGTCCGAGACCACGAGGGGACCGCCGAGGACCTGCACGTTGGAGGGCGCGATGGCGACCAGCGCGTCACGCGTCTCGGTGGGCAGTCCCAGGGGACGGGTGAGCATGAGGACGCCAGCCTGGACAGCTGCGGAAGCGCCTCCACTCAGGGAGTCGGCGAAACCTTCACCGGACGAGAGCACCACGGTGTCGGCACCGTCGACGAGGTCTCCATCGGTGGCCTCAGCGATGGTGGCGGCGGTGTCGTAGCGGTTCGTGCCGGACAGGCGCACGGTGTCCGCAAGAGCGTTCAACTGGGTCTCGACTCCAGCGTTGACGGCACCGGTGCCGCCGAGGATGACGATGACGTCAGGGCTGAGTCGGTTGATCTCGGCCTTGACGCCTGCGGGGATGGTGCCTGCCGCCGGGACGAGCAGCAGCGGGCCGAGGCCGGCGGCGAAGGGCCCACCAGCGAGTGCGTCGGGGTAGTTGGTGCCGGAGGCGACCGTCACGACCTCGACGGGGCTGCCGTCTTCAGCCCAGACGCCGTTGGGGAAGTGCCGCTTGGAGATCTCGACGGGCGTGAGGTAGCGGTTCGTGCCGGCAATGCGGTCGAGCACGACGGCCTCAGCGGCGGACGACTTGCTGGCGGACTTGTCGGCACCCGGGCGCGAGGCAGGGCTGGGCGCGTGGCGCTCAACCGAAGCCAGCTTGTCGGCGGGCGAGGGGTTGGCTGCGGAAGGTGCAGCCAACGCGGACGGTGCGGCGAGCCCTGTGGCTGCTACACACGCGACAGCGGCGATGGACACCGCTGAGCGGACAGAAAACATCGTGATCCCCGATCGGTTCGTGGCCCCCTGTGGGCCAGTACGGCCCAGTCATGAGTGACCCGGCGTCCGTAGGATATCCACCCGTGTCAAGGTTTCGCACCACGTCGCTAGGATCGCCCGCGTGAACGCCAACAACGACTTCCCCCTGTTCCAGGTCAACGAGGACCACGAAGCGATTCGCGAAGCGGTCCGCGATCTGGCAGCGGCCAAGATCGCGCCCTTCGCTGCGGAGGTCGACGAGGAGGCCCGCTACCCGCAGGAAGCGCACGACGCTCTCGTGGCATCCGACTTCTTCGCCCCCCACGTCCCCGAGGAGTACGGCGGCGTCGGTGCCGACGCGCTCGCGACCTGCATCGTCATCGAAGAGGTCGCCCGCGTCTGCGCGAGCTCCTCGCTCATCCCGGCGGTCAACAAGCTCGGCTCGATGCCGGTCATCCTCGCCGGGTCCGAGGAGGTCAAGCGCAAGTACCTCACGCCGCTCGCGGAGGGCACGTCGTCCTTCTCGTACGGCCTGTCCGAGCGCGAGGCAGGCTCCGACACCGCAGCCATGAAGTGTCGCGCCAAGCCCGACGGGGACGACTGGGTTCTGAGCGGACAGAAGTCGTGGATCACGAACGCCGGCGTCTCGGAGTTCTACACGGTCCTGGCGGTCACCGACCCCGACGGCGCCCGGGGCAACAACATCAGCGCGTTCGTCGTCGAGAAGTCCGACGAGGGCTTCACCTTCGGCGAGAAGGAGCGCAAGCTCGGCATCAAGGGCAGCCCCACCCGCGAGCTGATCTTCGACAACGTGCGCATCCCCGGCGACCGCATCATCGGCGCACCGGGCGAGGGCCTCAAGATCGCGTTGCGCACCCTCGACCACACCCGCGTCACGATCGGTGCGCAGGCGGTCGGTATCGCGCAGGGCGCGCTCGACCACGCCACGGCATACGTCAAGGAACGCAAGCAGTTCGGCAAGAGCATCGCGGAGTTCCAGGGCATCCAGTTCATGCTCGCCGACATGGCGATGGAGCTCGAGGCGGCGCGACAGATGGTCTACGTGGCCGCCGCGAAGTCCGAGCGTGGCGACGCCGACCTGTCCTTCTTCGGTGCGGCGGCCAAGTGCTTCGCGTCCGACGTCGCGATGAAGGTGACGACCGACGCCGTCCAGCTGCTCGGGGGCGCTGGCTACACCCGTGACTTCCCGCTCGAGCGGATGATGCGCGACGCCAAGATCACCCAGATCTACGAAGGCACCAACCAGGTGCAGCGCATCGTCATGGCGCGCCAGCTGCTCAAGAACTGAGCGGCGTATGCCGTCCGCCCACCTTGGGTGGGCGGCTCAGCCCCCGGTGGGCTTGCCGTCCGTGCCTGCGGGTGGAGCCTCGAGCGGCTGGTCCTCGCGCAACATGGTGAACAGGGCCTGGGCCCGCTCGGTGTCCCACTTGACCGAGGAACCGGCCGACGTCTGGAAGTCGGGGTCGGAGATCGGCACCGTGAGGCTGAGGGTCGAGTCGTTGCCGGCGCCACGCATCGCCAACAGGATGTTGGTGGCGTCCTTCATCGACGTGTCCTGGCCGACGCCGACGGCACCGGCAGAGGTGTGGGTGAAGGACCAGTAGCGGAACGGGTTGAGGACGGTCGCCGGGGTCGCCGCACCCTTCATGATCGCCGCGAGGAACTGGCGCTGACGCTCGGCCCGACCGATGTCGCCGCGCGGGTCGGAGTGACGTGCGCGCACGAAACCGAGGGCGTTCTTGCCGTCGAGCGTCTGGCAGCCCTTCTTGAGGTTGATGTGCGCGAACTTGTCGTCCATGTCGAACGGCACGCAGATGTCGACGCCACCCAGGCTGTTGACGACGGAGGCGAACCCGCCGAAGCCGATCTCGAGGTAGCCGTCGATCCGCAGGTCGGTCACCTGCTCCAGGGTCTCGATGAGCAACTTGGGGCCACCGATCGAGTAGGCCGCGTTGACCTTGTTGCTCCGGTGTCCCGGAATTGGCATGAAGCTGTCGCGGGGGATCGAGATGATGACCGACTTGCCACCGCCGGAGGGCACGTGGACGAGCATGATCGAGTCGGTGCGCTGCCCCTCGGCGCTGCCGGTGCCGAGTTCGGCGCGCTCCGCGCGCGTCAGCGCGTCGCGGCCGTCCGAGCCGACGAGGAGGTAGGTGTTGCCGGGGGTCTGCGCCGGGCGGTCACCGGACGGAGCGTCGTCGACTCGCGAGACGGTGTTCCAGGCGTGGAAGGGCGTGATGACGAGGAACGCGAGCCAGAGGATGACGACCAGTGGGATGAGTCGCCAGAGCCGACGTCGACGGCGCGGCTGACCCTCGTCGAGGGGTTCTGCCACGGGCCGCCCGCCTCGCGGCGGCCCCTGCCGGCGTGGGGCCGGCATGCGCGGGGGGACGGGCTGACGAGATGCGGGCTGACGGGCCGCGGGACGGGGGCGCGCGGCGGGTCGTCGCCCGCGAGTGTCGACCGTGTAGACGTCGTCGTCCTCGAAGTCCGCGGCGTCGCGACGCGGGCGACGTGGCCGACCCTGCTGGGGGATCGGTCGGACGTCGTCTCCACGAGGCGGGCGATCGGACACGATGTCCATACTCCGCTGACGCCACCCACGGAAGCAAAACGGCGCGCCGACCCCTGCGTGGCCGTGGGGCAGTCGGGCTGAGGGATGATCGGCGGGATGAGTGCCTCCCCCCGCCCCGACGGCGGCCCCCAGGACAGCGCCTCCGGCCCGCCGCCGGTGAGCGTGGTCATCCCCGTCCTCAACGAGGGCCGACACCTTCGTGACGCCGTGGGCCAGGTGCTGGCGCAGGTGTATGCCGGTGACCTCGAGGTCGTCCTCGCGCTCGGGCCGTCCACCGACGACACCGATGTGGTGGCGGCGGACCTCGGCGCCTCAGACCCCCGGGTGAGGACCGTCGCCAACCCCACGGGTCGCACTCCGTCGGCGCTCAACGCCGCCATCGGCGCGGCCCGCCACGACATCATCGTGCGCGTCGACGGCCACGCCGAGATCCCTGCTGACTACGTCGCCACGGCAGTGCGGACGCTGGACGACACGGGCGCGGACAACGTCGGCGGCGTCATGAAGGCCGTGGGTCGCACCGCCTTCGAGAAGGCGGTGGCGTGCGCCATGCGCAGCCGGATCGGTGTTGGTGGCGGGACCTTCCACGTCGGCGGGGGAGCGGGCCCGGTCGACACCGTCTACCTCGGCGCGTTCCGTCGTAGTGCGCTGGATCGGGTCGGGGGCTACGACGAGCGCTACACCCGCACCCAGGACTGGCACCTCAACCTCAGGCTCCGACAGAGTGGCGGCACGGTCTGGTTCACCCCCGACATGGAGGTGACCTACCGGCCGCGCTCCACCGTCAAAACACTTGCGCGCCAGTACTTCCAGTACGGCCAGTGGCGCCGCGTCGTGGCCCGAGAGCACCCCGAGACCGTCAACGCCCGCTACCTGGCGCCCCCGGTCATGGTGCTCGGCACGACGGCCGCAACCCTCGTGGCACTTGCCTGGCCGCCAGCGCTCCTGGTGCCAGCGGCATACGCGGCAGGTATTGCCGTCGGAGGCGGCGCCATCAGCAGCGGCGAGCCGCTGCGCACCCGGCTGCTCACCCCGGTCGTCCTCGCGACGATGCACTGGTCCTGGGGCATCGGATTTCTCACGAGCCCCCGCAGTTTGGGACGGTAGGCGGATGCGCATCATCATGCTCGTCGCGACGAGCCTTGCGACCGACACCAGGGTGAAGCGCGAGGCCGCCGCGCTCGTCGACGCCGGCCACACCGTCCACATCGTCGGCCGATCGGTCCCCGCGGACTTCGAACCCTCCCCGGGTGTCACGGTGTCGAGCGTCGGGACTTCCTCGGTCTTTCGCGGTGAGGGAAAGGGGTCGATCGGCGCCAAGGGTCCCGCACACCTCCGGTTCGCTCGTTGGCTCCTCCTGCCCCAGCACAGCAAGTCGTCGTTCGTGCGATGGGCGGCTGGCGCACTCGAGGACGCACGCGGTCGCGAGTTCGATGCCGTGCACGCCCACGACTTCACGGCCCTGCCCGCAGGCGACGAGCTCGCTCGCGAACGCTCGGTGCCCCTGGTCTACGACAGCCATGAGTACTGGCGCGGTCGGAGCCGCCAACACCGGCCCAACCCGGTCCAGCGATGGCGTGAGGCGCGGGTCGAGAAAGAGCTCGGGGCCCGAGCAGACGCCGTCATCACCGTGGGCGACGGTGTCGCATCGGCCCTGCGTGAGGAGTACGGCTGGGCGCACGTCACCGTGGTGCGCAACTCCTTCCCCCTCCCGACCGATCCCGATCCGGTCCTGACCGAACCGACAGGCGTTCTGTATGCCGGTCGGCTCGACGATGCGCGTGACCTCGACACTGTCGCTGCGGCCAGCAGACACAGTCCCCTCCCGATCGAACTGCGTGGTCCCGCCGACCCGACCTGGCTGGCGGGCTTCGACAGGGCCGGCCTCACCGTGGGGGAGCCGGAGCCCGTTGACGCCGTGACCCAGCGGCTGCAGCGCATGGGGATCTCGCTCATCACCCTCACCCCCCAGTGGAAGAACAACCTGCTCGCCATGCCCAACAAGCTCTTCCACGCGGTCCACGCAGGGGTGCCCGTCGTCGTGAGTGATGTCGGTGAGATCGCCCGGCTGACGCGGGAATTCGGCCTCGGTGCGACGTACACACCGGGCGACGCCGAGGACCTCGAGCGCGCGATCCGTGAGGTCGTCGCGGACTACGCCTCGGCTCGCGAGCGCGTCCTCGCATCGCGCACCGAGCTGAGCTGGCGCAGTGACGCCGAACGACTCACGTCGATCTACGATCGGCTTGTTGTGGGCGGCTCCGACTCATCTACACTCGGGGAGCCCGAGTCGACCGACTCAGGCAGGAGTGAGGACGATGAGTAGCGAATCATCCGTGGCTGCACGTGAATCCGAGAACGAGTTCACGACCACGCACCACGTGTACGAACCCCACACGGCGGGACTGCCTCCGCTTCGCTCCTATTTCACAGAACTGTGGCGTCGCCGTGAGTTCGCAGCGGCCTCGTCGCGCGCGAACCTCCGGGCCGCCAACACCATGACCTTCTTCGGTCAGGTGTGGATGGTGCTCAATCCGCTCTTGCTGGCCGGCGTGTACTTCCTGCTCGTGAACATCCTGTCTCGCGGTGGCAAGGACATGGAGTTCTTCGCGCGACTCACGGCGGGGCTGTTCACCTTCTACTTCGTGCAGGGCGCGATGAGCAACGGTGCCGGGTCGGTGATCGGCGGTGGCAAGCTCCTGCTCAACACTGCGTTCCCGCGGTTGCTGATGCCCTTCGCTGCAGTGCGCACGGCCTTCTTCCGTTGGTTGCCGACGGTGCCGATCTACTTCGTCTTCCACATCCTTGCGGGCAACCCGTGGCGCTGGCAGATGCTGGCGGCCATCCCCTTCCTGCTCCTGTTGCTCCTGTTCTCGTTGGGCATCGCGGCCTTCTTCGGCGCGCTTCAGGTCTACTTCCGCGACACCGCGAGCTTCCTGCCCTACCTCAACCGGATCTGGCTCTATGCCTCTCCCGTCCTGTGGCAGATCAACGAACTGCCGGGGAACTTCAAGAAGGTCGCGCCGATCCTCGAGACGGCCAACCCTCTCTTCTCGCTGCTCGGCGGCTACACCGAGTCACTGACCCAGGGCACCATTCCCGACCTGCGTGTGTGGGCGCTCGCGACGGCATGGGCGGTCCTCGTCTTCGTCTTTGGTTCGTTGTTCTTCATCTCCAGGGAGCGTGAGTTCGCTGTCCGCCTCTAAGACCACCCCGACTCCCGGGATCACCGTCCGCGTCGAGAACCTGTCGATCACCTACCGGACGACGTTCGAGCGGATCCCCACGTTCAAGAGCGCCATCACCCGCGCTGGTCGCGGTCAGCGGTCGGTCAAGGAGATCAGGGCACTTCGCAACGTCACGTTCGACGTCCCCGACGGCACCTTCCTCGGGATCATCGGCTCCAACGGTGCCGGCAAGTCGACGCTCATGCGCAGCATCGCGGGCATCCTTCCGCCCAACGAGGGCCGCATCGAGGTCAACGGCCGCATCTCGCCGCTGCTCTCGCTCGGGGTGGGCTTCAACGCCAACCTCTCCGGTCGCGAGAACATCATCCTCGGTGGACTCGCCAGTGGCCTGTCCCGCCGTGAGGTCGAGGACCGCTCTGAGGCCGTCACCGAGTTCGCGGGCATCGAGGAGTTCATCGACGCCCCGATGCGCACCTACTCCTCGGGCATGTACAGCCGGCTCGCCTTCTCGGTCGCCGTGCACATGGACCCCGACATCCTCATGATCGACGAGGCGCTCTCAGCGGGCGATGCGTCCTTCAAGACCAAGGCCGCCGAGAAGATGCAGGAGCTGCGCGACAACGCCCGCGCGATGTTCCTCGTCAGCCACTCGATGGCGTCCATCACGCAGCTGTGCAACAGCGCCATCTGGCTCAACAAGGGCCAGCTCATGATGCAGGGCGAGCCGCAAGAGGTCATCAACAAGTACAACGAGTTCCTCAAGGTGGGGCCCTCGGCCGTGACCCTCGAGGATCTCTGACCTCGTGGATGTCTCGGTCGTCACGTCCGGGCACGACGTCTCGGATGCACGGCTGCACCGGCTGGTCGCCGCCTGCGTGCGAGCCGGACTCGAGGTCGAGGTTCTCGGTCTTGGTGATCCGGCCGCTGCTCCCCGCGAGGCTTCGCGGACGGTGACCCGGTCGCGACCGCGGATGTTCCGGCGGGCCCTGTTGGCCGGTCGGTATGCCGTGGCCGCGCAGGGCAAGGTCCTCCTCGCCCTGGATCCCGATTCGCTGATCGCCGCACTGGCGGTGGGTCGCTTGCGTGGACTCAAGGTCGTCGCGGACGTCCACGAGGACTACGCCGCCCTGCTGGCCGACCGCGCGTGGGCCCAGGGACTTCAGGGCAGGGTCGGGGCTCGTCTGGTGTCCGTGGCCAGTGCGGCCGCCGCCCACTCCGATCTCACATTCGTCGTCGATGACCATGTGCCACCGCAGTCGGCGAGACAGCGACTGGTGGTCCGCAACGCCCCGGACCTCACGATGCTGCCGAGTGTCGCGACCATGGCTCCGACCGCGGAACCGCGTGCCGTCTATGTGGGCGATCTGCGCCGCAGCCGTGGGCTGTTCGCCATGGTTGAGGCTGTCGCCGGGACCAACGACTGGCACCTCGACCTTGTCGGTCCCGTGGCCCAGTCGGACCAGGTGGACCTCGATCGACGCCTCGACGAGGGCGGGCTCGCTGGCCGCGTCACGCTGCACGGGCAGCTGCCGCCCGAACGCTCCTGGGAGATTGCCCGTCGCGCCTGGGTCGGCCTCAGCCTGCTCTGCGACACCCCGGCCTTTCGCGATGCCATGCCGACCAAGGTCACCGAGTACCTCGCCTGCGGTCTGCCCGTGGTGACGACCGACCTGGCCCGCCCAGCAGCTCTCATCCGGGAGTCCGGCGCGGGGGCGGTCGTCCCCGCGATTCCCGAGCCGGGCATCGGACCGGCTGCGGCCGACGTCCTTCGCAGCTGGGTGTCGGAGCCCGCGTCCTTGGCGCGAGTGCGCGCAGCAGCCACGCACATGGCACAGGACGGCCTGCTGGCGATGAGCCCCTACGACCGCGCTGCGGCGGCTCTCGCAGACCTTGCCGCAGCGACGGGCCGACCCGGGGGGCGGAACGCGACCTCCCCGACCTCCCCGACCACGACGGAGATCCCATGACAGAGTCCAGCCGCCCCCGCCGCAGCACTCCTCGCCGGGTCGCTGGTGCCATCCGACGACGTGCCAAGGCGGCACTCTCGCCCGGTGGAGTCGTGCGCCGTGCCCTGCCACCTCAGGTCAAGGAGGCCGCCCGGACGCTGCGTCGGCACCTGCCGGCCTCGGGGGCCCGCGCCCTCGACGGTGTCACGGGCTCGGACGTGGCCGCGATCGAACAGCCGCCCCGCCCCGAGGTGGTCGACGCCCCCACCCGTCTCCTCGTCGCTCCCGCGAACTTCGCCGGACAGGGCGACGCCTGGGCCCGGTGTGCCCGTGAACACCTCGTCGGGGTGTCCAGCATCTCGATGATGGCCGACAACAAGTTCGCCTTCTCCGTCGACTACGAGGTCACGCCCGAGATCTACCGACACCGTGCGTGGCAGGTCGATCAGCGCACGTGGACCTTCGACCGCTTCACCCACGTCTTGGTCGAGGCGGTCCGGCCAGTTTTCGGGCCGCTGTACGGACCGACAGCTGCAGGTGACGTGGCCCAGTTGCAGAAGCACGGGATCTCGGTGGCGATGATCAGCCACGGGAGCGACATCCGGGTCCCGAGCGCGCACGCCGCCCGACACCCACACTCGCCCTTCGACGACGCCGAGGACAGGACCACGACGATCCTCGAGGCACGCACGCGTCAGAACGTCGGCATCCTCGAGAAGTTCGCCGGGCCGGTCTTCGTCTCGACGCCAGACCTCCTGGACCACGTGCCCAGGGCCACCTGGTGCCCCGTCGTCATCCAGCCCGAACGCTGGGTGAGTGACGTGCCCGTCCTCGAGCGGGAGGTGCCCGTCGTCGTGCACGTCCCGAGCAGTTCTCGCCTCAAGGGGTCCGAGCTCATCGACCCGGTCATGCGCGAGCTCGAGGAGCAGGGGCTGATCACCTACCGCTCGGTGCGAGACCTCACGCATGCCGAGCTCATGGAGGTCTACAAGGACGCCGACATCGTGCTCGACCAGTTCGTCCTCGGCCTCTATGGCGTGGCAGCTGCCGAGGGCATGGCGGCCGGTCGCGTGGTCATCGCCTACGTGACGGACCCCGTGCGCGAGCGCGTGCTCGCGGCAACCGGGCAGGACGTGCCCATCGTGGAGGCCGATCCCGAGACGGTGGGTGACGTGGTCCGCGACCTCATCACGAACCGGGACAACGCCAAGGCGATCGCCGCCCGCGGACCGGCCTTCGTGAAGGCCGTCCACGACGGCCGGCTGTCGGCCTCGGTCCTCAGTGACTTCCTGGGCACGACCCGCGCCGACTGAGAGACCTCAGGCGCGGGCTCGGCGCTCGCCGATGGCGCGTCGAGCAGCGTTGACACCCACGACCACGTCTGGGTTCGGGGTGCGCTGCGCCAGCAGCCACGCTGCCTTGTGAGACCGGGCGTCGTGGCTGAAGACGACATCGCACGACGCGGCGTGCTCGATCGCGTCGCGGCTCTGTGCGGTGGCCAGCCCGAACTTGGTCCCGATGTTGGGCAGCGCCTTCTTGAGGGCCGTGCGAGCAACCACGACCGGGGGAACTTCGCTCGTGTTGATCCGACGACGTGCGGAGGCCTTCCCGCGTCGGTAGAAGTTCTTGCCGGCGAGGCGCACCCTGTTGGCACGCCATTTGATGGAGTGGGCGACCCGGTCGGACAGGGCGGCCGCATTTTCCTCATCAGGGGTGGCGCCCCCCGCGTGCTCGTCCTTGAAGTGCTCGTGGTCCTGCACGGACTCGGGAAGCATCTCCTCGAACTGCTCGGACGGCATACCCAGCACGTCCTCGTCCTCTTCTGCGTCACTCTGGCGGTGGTTCGCCTCGATCTTGGCGTTCGTCCTGCGAATGGCGGCGGCCCCGATGTCGTACTTGGCGCCAGGCCCGCCGATCAGGGTCTGGACGTGCAGGGTGCGGCCGAGGAGTCCCAAGGTGTTCTGCGCCAGGAGGTGTGTCGTCACCGGCAACAGTTCCTTGGGCAGCTCGCGGGCCAGCCAGATGATCTCGTCGTTCTCCTCGAGACCCAGTTCGGTGCGCAGGTCCTCCACGAGGGCGGCGTTGTGGCCACGGCCACTGTCGAGAATCATGATCCTCATCGAAGGCTCCCTTCGTTGGGTGCGGTGGCCGGCGTGGCCAGCGTCGCGACCTCGCGCAGGGCCGTCACGCGGGGGTCGAGCTGGATGTCGCGGGCATACGTGAGGGAGTAGCTGCGGCAGGCCTCGCGCACTTCGGGCGAGGCCGTCCTGGCGGCGTGTGCCGCGGCCTCGAGGGCTGCTGCGATCGTCTCCGGCTCGAGGTCCTGGATCGGGAACCACAGGGGGTACTCACGCAGGACGTCGGAGGCGGCGTTGCCGGGGTCGTGGATGGAGACGATGGGCAGGGCAGTCGCGGTGTACTCGAAGACCTTGCCACTCGTGACGTACTTGCCAGCACCCAGGATGAGCAGGCAGACGTCGAGACTGTCGTAGACCTCGCTCACCTCTGCCTTGGGGACGGGACCGTTGTAGTTGAGGCCCACGTCGGAGTACTTGTCGACGAGGTTCACGAGCACCGGGCTCGGTGTCGAATAGAAGCCGAGGTAGCCGCGCAGGACAGCACTCGCGTTGGCGAGTTCGGGGGAGCGTTCGTGCGCCAGCCGCCACCCCTGCGCGAACTCGGCCAGCGGGACCTTGGGCGACACCGTGCCGATGTAGCCGAAGGTCAATGGCTTGTCCGCGGGAGGGGCCTCGAGTTGTGGGTGAGGTGCGAACTCGGGGTCGTAACCGTTGGCCACGACGTGCATGCGTTGGGCCAGGTCGGGATGGCGGTCGGCGTGCCAGGCTCGGATGGGCTCGTTGACGAACCAGACCTCAGAGGACTTCTCGAGCAGGGAACGTTCGAGGTGCTCGACCCGGCCACCCTCCTCGTGGAGGAGGGACCCGTCGAAGACGTCGAGCATCCAGGCGTCGCGGTAGTCCATGACATAGGGGACGCCGAAGCTCTCATTGAGGACCTGGGCTGCGGCAAAGTCGACATTGGGGTTGGCCGTGGCGACGACGAGGTCCACCTTGTCGCGCTGGTGGATGGCGACCGCGGCCTCGCGCAGCGGGCCCCACCACGGCCCGTAGGCGGCCTCGGGGAAGTCCTTGTGGTCGGCCCTGGCGCGCATCTTGCGCCACACCTTGGGCGTGAACACCCGGGTGGCGCTCCAACGTCGCAGGTCGCTCTCCATGCCCGGCCACTCGAACGGGATCCGCACGACCTCGATCCGTTCGTCGACACGGCTCTCCATCGACGGGTCGGTCCCGGTGTAACGCTCGAACGCCTCACGCTCGGCCGTCAGCACGGTCACGCGGTAGCCGGCCCGAGCGAAAGCGTTGGCTGTGGCAAGTGCCCGGTAGACCCCGCCTGCGCGACAGGGAGGAAACCCCCAGGCGACGTAGAGAACGTGCGGCGACTCGTCAGGCATCTGACCTCCGTGAAGGTGCGGCGGACCGTGGCCGGTGTGGCCGGCCCGCGATCCAGGACGTGATTGAGGATAACGGCCCGCGTCTGGGCCCCGGTGCGCCGTCCCCCCTAGGGTGTGCGCATGAGTGTTGACGAGGCTGCGCCCGACCGCCCGCCCACCGTTCGTGTCGTCGCGTCGGCGGATGTGTCGCCCGATGCCCAGCTCGGCGAAGGCACCTCGGTGTGGCACCTCGCCCAGGTGCGTGAGAAGGCCGTCCTCGGTGAGAACTGCATCGTGGGTCGCGGCGCGTACGTCGGGACCGGTGTGCGCATGGGCAACAACTGCAAGGTGCAGAACTACGCCCTTGTCTACGAACCCGCCGTCCTCGAGGACGGTGTCTTCGTCGGGCCGGCGGTCGTGTTCACCAACGACTACTTCCCTCGTGCCATCGACCCCGACGGCAAGATCAAGCGTGGCGACGACTGGGAGGCCGTGGGTGTCACCTGTCGGACGGGATCCTCGATCGGCGCCCGGTCCGTGTGCGTCGCCCCGGTGACCATCGGCCGCTGGGCGCTCGTCGCCGCCGGCTCGGTCGTCACGAAGGACGTTCCCGACTTTGCCCTCGTGGCTGGAGTCCCCGCCCGGCGGATAAGGTGGGTCGGCCGCGCTGGCGTGCCACTCGAGGTCGGCCACGAGCCGGGCACCTGGGTCTGCCCCAAGACCGGCGAGACCTACATCGAAGACAATGAGAGCCTGACGGAGGCCCCGAAGTGAACGATTTCATCCCCCCGGCAAAGCCGCTCATCGGAGACGAGGAGCGCGCCGCCGTCGACCGCGTCATGCGCAGCGGAATGCTGGCGCAGGGCCCCGAGGTCAAGGCGTTCGAGGAGGAGTTCTCCGCCCACTTCGAGCTGGGGCGCCCCTGCGTCGCGGTCAACTCCGGGACCAGTGGGCAGCACCTCGGCCTGCTCTCCAGTGGCGTCAAGGCCGGTGACGAGGTCATCGTCCCGTCGTTCACCTTCGCCGCGACCTGCAACTCGGTGGCCCTCACCGGCGCCACGCCGGTGTTCGCCGACATCGACGCCGACGACTTCTGCATCTCGCCGGCCGCCATCGAGGCCAACATCACCGACAAGACCGTCGGGATCATGCCGGTCCACCTCTATGGACACCCGGCGAAGATGAACCAGATCATGGCCATTGCCGACAAGCACGGCCTCCAGGTCTATGAGGACGCGGCCCAGGCCCATGGCGCCTCCCTCAACGGGACGCCCGTCGGCGCCTTCGGCACGTTCGCGATGTTTTCGCTCTACCCGACCAAGAACATGACCTCGGGTGAGGGCGGCATGGTCTCCATCGCCGATCCCGAGATCGAGCGACTCATGCGCCTCTACCGCAACCAGGGCATGGAGAAGCAGTACCACAACGAGGTCGTCGGCTTCAACACGCGCATGACCGACATCCACGCTGCCATCGGTCGCGAGCAGCTCAAGAAGGTCGGCGCCTGGACGAGGACGCGCCAGGAGAACGCCGAGTTCTTCAGCGCCAACCTTGAGGGCGTCACGACGCCGCCGGTCGCCGAGGGCGCCGTGCACGTCTACCACCAGTACACCGTGCGCGTTCCCGAGGGCCGTGACGGCTTCGCTGCCGCCCTCAAGGAGCAGTACAACATCGGTTCGGGCATGTTCTATCCGGTGCCGAACCACCAGCTCAAGCCGTTTGTGGGAGACACAGCCGACGTCGATCTTCCTGAAACGATGAAGGCTGCCGCCGAGTGCCTGTCGCTGCCGGTGCACCCCTCGCTCAGCCAGGGCGACCGCGAGCGCATCGTCGAGGCCGTCAACGCCCTCGCCAAGGCCGGTGCCTGATGGCCAACCTGCGCGCGGGCCTCATCGGCCTCGGGATGATGGGCCGCCACCACGGTCGTGTCCTCGCCAGCCTTCCGGGTGTCGACCTCATCGCCGTGGCTGACCCGGGCGGTGACGTCCACGGTGTGGCGGGCGGTCGCCCCGTGCTCGAGAACATCGAGCAGCTCATCGAGCAGGGCATCGACTACTGCATGGTCGCTGTCCCGACGATCTACCACGAGCAGGTCGGTCTCGCCCTCGCCGAAGCCGGCGTCCACGCCATCATCGAGAAGCCCCTCGCCCAGGACACCCCGGCCGCCACGAAGGTCGCCGAGGCGTTCGAGGCCAAGGGTCTCGTCGGCGCGGTCGGCCACATCGAGCGCTACAACCCGGCCCTCCAGGAGGCGCGTCGTCGCCTCGAGGCCGGCGACCTCGGTGACGTCTACCAGGTGTCGACGCGTCGTCAGGGCCCGTTCCCTGCGCGCATCGCCGACGTGGGCGTCGTCAAGGACCTCGGCACCCACGACATCGATCTCACCGCCTGGGTCACCCAGCAGACGTTCACAGCGGTCGCCGCGCGAACGGCATACAAAAGCGGTCGTGAGTTCGAGGACCTCGTCGCGGTCACCGGTCAGCTCTCCAACGGTGTCGTGACCAACCACCTCGTCAACTGGCTGTCGCCGCTCAAGGAGCGCGTCACGATCATCACCGGCACCAAGGGCGCCTACGTGGCCGACACGCTCACCGCCGATCTCACCTTCTACGCCAACGGCGAGATCGAGACGACCTGGGACGACATCGCGCAGTTCCGTGGCGTCTCCGAGGGTGACGTCGTGCGCTACGCGATCGCCAAGCCCGAGCCGCTGCGCGTCGAGCACGAGCAGTTCCGCGACGCGGTGCTCGGCAAGGACGCCGACATCGTCACGATGACGCAGGGTCTGCAGACCGTGCGCGTGGCCGAGGCGTGCATCGAGTCCGCCAGGACGGGCCAGACCGTCACGCTCTGACCCGCCTCAATGATGAACGCCCGCCTCGTGTGAGGCGGGCGTTCGTCATGGTGGAGAAGAGCCGAGCGGCGTATGCCGCCCGCTCACGTCTCAGGGGCGGGTCCGGACCCGCTCGGCGAGGGCTGCCACGGTCGCGTCAGCGGCGTGACCGTCGCCGTAGGGTGCCTCGTCCGTGGGGTCGGGGGTGGGGCGGTCGACGAGGGCGGTCAGCTGGTCGAGGTCGAGGGCGAGGACGTTCCAGCCGAGGTCGATCGTCTCGGTCCACTCGGTCTCGGTGCGCACGGTCGTGCAGGGTGTGCGCAGGAGGAAGGCCTCCTTCTGCAGACCGCCCGAGTCGGTCACGACGGCGCGGGCGTGCTGGACCGCGCTGACCATGGCCGGGTAGTCGAAGGGTTCGATCGTGTGCAGCGAGCCCTGGGTGAGGTCGATGCCGTGGTCGGCGGCCCTGGCCAGGAGTCGCGGGTGCGCGGTGAGGACGACGGGGTAGGGGAGCGCGGCGAGGCCGCTGATGATGGCGCCGAGGCGCTGCGGGTCGTCGGTGTTCTCCGCGCGGTGGATCGTTGACAGGACGTAACTGCCGGGCTCCACGCCGTCGGGCAACGTCGGTGGGGTGTCACGCACCCGCTCCGCCGTCGCCAGGCACACGTCGGTCATGACGTCGCCCGTGACGATGGTCCGCTCGCCCAGACCCTCGGACTCGAGGTGGCGGCGGGCCACGTCGGTCGGCGCCAGGCAGAGGTCCGCGGCGTGGTCGGTGAGGACGCGGTTGTGCTCCTCGGGCATGCGCCGGTTGAACGAGCGCAGGCCGGCCTCGAGGTGGGCGAGGGGGTAGTGCAGCTTCACCGCGGAGAGCGCGCCGGCGATGGTGCTGTTGGTGTCCCCGTAGACGAGGACCCAGTCGGGGTCGTGCTCCTCGATGACCGCGTCGAGCTGGGTCAGCATCGCCCCGGTCTGGACACCGTGGGACCCGGAGCCCACGCCGAGGTGGACATCGGGTGCTGGGATACCCAGATCCTCGAAGAACACGTCCGACATCTTGGCGTCGTAGTGCTGGCCGGTGTGGACGATGACGTGCTCGTGGCCGGCCGACGTGAGTGCGTGGGCGATGGGCCCCAACTTCACGAACTGGGGGCGGGCTCCAACGATGCTGAGTACCTTCACGGGACCAATCTAGGGGGTCGGTGCCCGCGGTCGGTCCGGCGGCTCGGCGAGTGACCGGTCGGGCCAGTCCGGCTCGGTAGGATGGCCTGCGTTGCCCAACACCGCGACCCACCATCCAAGGAGTCATTCGTGAAGATTGCCGTCGTCGCTCTCGGCAAGATCGGCCTTCCCCTCGCCGTCCAGTTCGCCAGCAAGGGACACGATGTGGTTGGTGTCGACGTCAACGAAGCCCTTGTCGGCGTCATCAACGAGGGTCGCGAGCCCTTCCCGGGCGAGGCCGAGCTGGACGAACGTCTCTCCCGACTGGTCCCCGAGGGCAAGCTCGTCGCCACGACCGACTACTCCCAGGCGATCCCCGGAGCCGACGCCGTGGTCGTCGTCGTCCCGCTCTTCGTCAATGACGAGACGTGGCAGCCCGACTTCGGCTGGATGGACTCCGCCACCGCCTCCATCGGTGAGCACCTGACGCCCGGCACGCTCGTCTCCTACGAGACCACCCTGCCCGTGGGCACGACCCGCACGCGCTGGAAGCCCATGCTCGAGAAGGCTTCCGGTCTCGTCGAGGGCACCGACTTCCACCTCGTCTTCTCGCCCGAGCGGGTCCTCACCGGCCGCGTCTTCGCGGACCTGCGCAAGTACCCCAAGCTCGTCGGCGGGCTCAGCGCCGAAGGTGCAGCCAAGGCGACCGAGTTCTACGAAGCCGTCCTCGACTTCGATGACCGGCCCGACCTCGAGCGCGGCAACGGTGTCTGGGACCTGGGCTCGGCCGAGGCCTCCGAGCTGGCCAAGCTCGCCGAGACGACCTACCGCGACGTCAACATCGGCCTGGCCAACCAGTTCGCGAAGTTCGCAGAGGGCAACGGCATCGACATCCACCAGGTCATCGACGCCAGCAACAGCCAGCCCTACAGCCACATCCACCGGCCCGGCATTGCCGTCGGTGGCCACTGCATCCCCGTCTACCCGCGCCTCTACCTCTTCAACGACCCCGAGGCGACTGTCGTGCGCGCCGCGCGCGAGGCCAACATGGGTATGCCGGACCACGCAACGCTGCTGCTCGAGGGCGCCTACGGCGACCTCACGGGCGCCCGGGTCGCCGTCCTCGGCGCGTCCTACCGCGGTGGCGTCAAGGAGACCGCGTTCTCGGGTGTCTTCCCGCTCGTCGACGCGCTGCGCGCCAAGGGTGCCGAGGTCTTCGTCCATGACCCGATGTACACCGACGAGGAGCTCTCCGGCTTCGGCTGGGCGCCGTACCACGTGGGTGACGAGGTCGACGCTGCCGTCATCCAGGCCGACCACGTCGAGTACAAGGAGCTGTCGGCCTCCGACCTGCCCGGCCTCAAGGCCATCGTCGACGGTCGCAAGATCACGGACGCGTCCCGCTTCGACGGTGTCCCGCACCGCGTGATCGGCCTCGCGGTCGCGAACTGAACCCAGCCCGCCGAACGCGTCACGAGTGGCCCCATCCCGATCCGGGATGGGGCCACTCCTGTGTGGCGCACGTGACTGGAGGGGCGGCCGTGTCTCGGGATGCGTAGTTCCAACGGGTCATGAATGATAGGGATTCGGTAGCCTTTATGGGCTAGTAACCCCGACGTGAGGCGTTCTCATGCATGACCTCTCTGCCCCATCTCTTGTCCCCCGTCGAGGGTTGGTCGCGATCGCCCTCGCCTCTGCACTCCTGGCAGCACCCATCGTGCCGAGCCACGCTGAGCCTTCGCCCGTGGCTCCGGCCCGCACCTCGGTTCCGCTCACGGGAGTCGATGCCGCCGCTCGCGGCGACCTCTCGTCGGCGCCCCCCGTGGCCGACGGACTGCGGGTCGCAGCCCTCTCGGCGCCGCTTGACCTGGGCAGGGACTCGGTCGTCGGTGTGACGTGGCTGGATCCCGCTGCGCCGGGCAGGGGCGACGTCGGCGACGTCCAGGTGCGCACCCGCGATCACGGCACCTGGTCGGCGTGGGAGGAGCTGCACGTTGACGACAGTCACGGTCCCGACCGGGGGACCGCAGAGTCTGCCCACGCACGGCGGGGCAGCGCGCCACTGGTCGTCAGCGGCGCCGACGACGTGCAGGTGCGCGTGGCGACCAGGACGGGCCGTGTGCCCAAGGACTTGCGCGTTGACCTCATCGACCCGGGCCAGACGTCCGCTGACGCAACTGCGGCGACGCTGCCGTCTGCTTCCGCAGGGGGAATCCGCCCCACGATCCGCACCCGGGCGGAGTGGGGCGCTGACGAGTCGATCCGCAAGGGTTCCCCGTCCTACGGCACGGTCGACGTCGGCTTCGTGCACCACACGGCCGGCTCGAACTCCTACACCGCTGCCGAGGTGCCCGGCATCATTCGCGGGATCTACGCCTATCACGTGAAGTCGTTGGGCTGGAACGACATCGGCTACAACTTCCTCGTCGACAAGTGGGGGCGCATGTGGGAGGGCCGCGCCGGTGGGATGGATCGTGCGGTCATCGGTGCCCACACTCTCGGCTACAACTCGCACTCCTTCGCCATGTCTGCCCTCGGCAACTACGAGAACACCCCTGTGCCCACCGCTGTGGAGGCCGCGTTCACCGAGTTGTTTGCCTGGAAGTTGGGCGTGCATCACGTCGACCCGCTGTCGACGACGACGCTCACCGATGCCGATGGCTCGCCCACCAAGGTGTTCCGCAACGTCTCGGGGCATCGCGACTTCGGCGACTCGGGCAAGGGCACGGAGTGCCCCGGGCAGAGGCTCTACGACCGCATCGACACCCTGGCGCCCCGGATGAAGGCCGCGCAGGGCGCCATGTTCTATCGGCCGACACTGGACCGCCGGACCTGGGATCACGAGGCGCCGGGTGGTGTCACCCTGCGCGCCACGGCGAACACCACTCTCTCCTGGCGCCTGGAGGTCCGCTCACCCGGGAAGCCCGAGGTCCTTGCCTCACGATCCGGCTCGGCCACCGCGGCCTCCGGGCTCACGGCGCGGTGGGACGGTCTCATCGCGGGCCTGAGAGTGCCTGTCGGTTCCTACGAGCTCACGCTGACGGCGCAGAGCTCGGCGAGCGGGTCGACCGGCGTCGTGCCGCCGTTCGTGGCCGCAGTGACGGTCACGCGTGACACGACCATCGAAGACGTGCTCGTCGGGGTGGATCGGAAGGGACCCCGGGGCCATCGCTGAGCGCCATCGGCGGAGCGGGCTCAGGCGTCGAGGGTGAACGTCAGCTCAGGGCCTGTCTTCTCGCGCAGCTCCTCCTGCGTGACCCCGGGGGCGAGCTCGCGCACGACGAGGCCGTCCGAGGTCACGTCGATGACCGCGAGGTCGGTGATGATCCGCTGCACGACGCCCAGGCCCGTGATCGGCAGGTCGCACTCGTCGACGATCTTGTGAGTCCCGTCCTTGGCGACGTGCTCCATGAGGACGATGACCTTCTTGGCGCCGTGGACGAGGTCCATCGCACCGCCCATGCCCTTGACCATCTTGCCGGGGATCATCCAGTTGGCGATGTCGCCTCTGCGTGAGACCTGCATCGCGCCGAGAATCGCTGCGTCGACCTTGCCGCCGCGGATCATCCCGAAGCTCGTCGCGCTGTCGAAGTAGCTGGCGCCACGTCGGGTCGTCACTGTCTCCTTGCCCGCATTGATGAGGTCGGGGTCGACCGCGTCCTGCGCCGGGTAGGCGCCGACGCCGAGGATGCCGTTCTCGGACTGGAGGACGAGCTCGACGTCGTCGGGGACGAAGTTCGGGACGAGCGTCGGGAGCCCGATGCCGAGGTTGACGTAGGAGCCGTCGGTCAGTTCGCTGGCCGCGCGCGCTGCCATCTCGTCGCGAGTGAGGGCCATGTCAGGCCTCCTTCGGTGTGGTCACGGTGCGCTTCTCAATTCGCTTGTCCTGAGCCTGTTCTGGCGTCAATGGAACCACTCGCTGGACGTAGATTCCGGGCAGGTGGATCTCGTCGGGATCGAGCTCGCCGGGTTCGACGAGCTCCTCGACCTCGGCGATCGTGACGCGACCCGACATGGCGCAGAGCGGGTTGAAGTTGCGCGAGGACTTGTTGAACACGAGGTTGCCGTGACGGTCGCCCTTCCAGGCGCGCACGAGACCGAAGTCCGCGGCGATGCCCTCCTCGAGCACGAAGGTGCGTTCCTCTCCGCCGAGCCCGAACGTCCTGGTCTCCTTGGGAGGTGAGGCGAGAGCGACAGTCCCGTCTGCGGCATACCTCCAGGGCAGTCCACCATCGGCGACCTGGCTGCCGACACCGGTCGGGGTGAAGAAGGCAGCGATGCCGGCTCCGCCGGCGCGCAGGCGCTCGGCCAGGGTGCCCTGTGGGGTGAGCTCGACCTCGAGCTCGCCCTCGAGGTACTGGCGGGCGAACTCCTTGTTCTCGCCGACGTAGGAGGAGACCATGCGCCGGATCTGCTTGGCGCCCAGGAGGATGCCCAGGCCCCAGTCGTCCACCCCACAGTTGTTGGAGAAGACCTCGAGGTCGCGCACCCCCCTGGCGTGCAGCTCGGAGATGAGAACGCTGGGTATGCCGCAGAGCCCGAACCCGCCGACGGCCAGTCTGGCACCGTCGCGGACGTCCTCGAGGGCTACGGCTGCAGAGGAGACGACCTTGTCCATGTCGGTGACTCTAGTCACCGAGGGGGAGGGCTTCGATGTGGTGGGGGTCCAGAGCCGGGGGCGGGAGATGGGGCGCCGACACGGGCGGGAGATTTTCCTGAGTATTGAGTCAATTGCAGGAAATTCCACCGCGCCAGACGGGGTCAGGCGAAGTACATGCGTGTAATTCACCCCGTTGCACTTGCGTAACCAGTGTGACAGGTGGGACAACTGACCTTGCCAAAGTGTCTGGTGTGACGTCTGTGACGGTGCATGGGGCACGACATTGCTTCACCTCGTCGCCCCTGAGGAGCTTTCGTTGACGCGCGCCACCCTGCCTGCCACGTCGACCCGAGGACCGGTCCGCGCCCTCGGTGCCGTCACCGTCTCTCTCCTGTCGATCCCTCTCGGTCTCTCCCTCACGGGCGGATCTGCCTCTGCCGTACTGGCATCGAGCATCCCGCCGCCCCCGACGAAGCCGTTGCCGAGCGAACTCGACATCGCCCCGAAGTACCAGGAGGGCTACCGCTGCCTCAGCGGTGACCTGCCGGGTCCGACGGCGTTCGCCCAGCTCCTCAACAGCCACTACGGCAGGCACATCTACGGCATCAACCGCACGTGTGCCGCCGAGCACGGCGAGGGTCGCGCCCTCGACTGGATGAACAACGCCTACACCGCGGACGGACTCGCGCTGGGCAATGCGATCACCCGGTGGCTCGCGGCACCTGACGCCCAGGGTCGCCCCGGGGCCATGGCCCGTCGCTTCGGCATCAACTACATCATCTGGAACCGCCAGATGTGGCGCGCCTACGACCCCGGTCGTGGCTGGGCGCCGTACTCGGGCGTGTCCCCGCACACCGACCACATCCACATCTCGTTCACGTGGGACGGCGCCTACAAGCGCACCTCCTGGTGGACCGGCAAGGCCCTCATGGAGGTCCAGCTCACCGGGCCGATCTCAGGCCCCAGCTCGCCGGTGGTCACGACCCCGCCGCTGACGGCCTCCGGCTACCCGCTGCTCAAGCGCGGTGACACCCACAAGGACCTCATGATCGCCCAGGGTGCACTCGGCCTGAACAAGGACGGACAGTTCGGTCCCGGCACCGAGGCGGCCGTCGCGTCGTTCCAGTCACGCAACGGCATCGCCGTCACCAAGCAGCTCGACAACGCCACATGGACCAAGCTGGTCGCGCTCAAGCTCATCCCGTCCCGCACCGGCAGCAGCACGACGACCAGCCCGTTGTCCGCGTTCGTCAACACGGTCATCCAGCGTGGTTCCACCGGCCCCGCAGTCGTCGCGCTGCAGAAGGCTCTCGGCCTCACCGCGGACGGTAGCTTCGGACCGGGCACCGAGACCAAGGTCAAGGCGTACCAGGCGTCCAAGGGCATCTCACCGACCGGGGTCGTCGCTTCTGCCACCTGGAAGGCACTGATCGGTGTGACGCCGACGGCGCCGACCACGTCGCCGCTCGCGATCTACGCCAAGACCGTCCTCCAACGTGGCTCCACGGGTCCAGCTGTCGTCGCCCTGCAGAAGGCTCTCCGCCTCACCGCGGACGGCAACTTCGGGCCCGGCACCGAGACCAAGGTCAAGGCGTACCAGTCGTCCAAGGGGATCAGCCCCACCGGTGTCGTCGCATCGGCGACATGGGCCGCGCTCATGGGCCAGTCCTCGACGGGCACCCCGACCACGCCGCCACCGGCCACGACCTCGCCGTTGACCACCGAGTTCACGGCCTACAAGGCGACCATCCTGAGCGTCGGGTCCAAGGGCACGGCCGTGAAGGTGCTCCAGGCCGGGCTCGGTGGCCTCGCCGTTGACGGATCCTTCGGGCAGGCGACGGCGAACGCGGTCAAGTCGCTCCAGACCAAGTGGGGGCTCCCCGCGACCGGAACCGTCAACCTCAAGACCTGGAACCGTCTCGAGCTCACCGTGCACCCGCTCATCCCCTACTGGGCCACCGTGGCCAAGTCCGGCTCGAAAGGCGCGAATGTCGTGGCCCTTCAGAAGGCGCTGCGCATCACGGCGGACGGCAACTTCGGCCCCGCCACGCTCGCGGCCGTGAAGGCGGCGCAGGCGCGAGCCAAGCTCAGCCAGACCGGTGTCGTCGCGACGCTGACCTGGCGGGCCATCGAGAAGCAGATGTGACGCGCGCCCGGGTCAGGGGCCTGTTGCGCCTTCGACCCGGGATCGCTCCGCAAGAACGTTCGCCGGCGCCTCGCCGCGACTGAGCACGACCGATCCGTCTGCTGTCCACAGGGCAAGGCAGGCGCGGAGGAAGTCGGCCGTACCAGTCGTCGTGAGGTGCCGGCGTTCTGCTGAGTTTGCCCGCGGCGCAGCTGAGCCCAACACATCGGCGTATGCCGTCCGCTCGCCTCTGCTGATCAGTGCGGTGTCGCTGTCGTCCGGTTGGTCGTACGCGACGAACTGGTCGCCGTGGGTGCTGAGCTCCTTGGCTTCGTCCATGACGCCCTGGGGGACGGGGGTGGCCGCGGAACGGGCGAGGCCGGCGAGGGTGACGAGGACGGCGGGGGAGTCGCTGGCCGCGGCGGTGTCGTTGTCGGTGGTGACAAGCAGGTCTGGGGTGGCGTCGCCGGCGTCGGTGCTGACGGTGGCTCCGACGGACCAGGTGGCGAGGGCCCAGTAGGCCGTGCGCCAGTGCGGCGGGAGGTCGAGGTGGACGATCGAGCCGGGGGCGATGTCAAACTCGTCCTGGAGGGCGTTGGCGGCCTTGTTCACCCAGTTGCCGAGCACGCGGGCCGACAGCTCGATGCGTTCACCGCGAGTTGGGCCGTCGGTGTCGTCGTAGGTCGTGATCCGCGGCTTCGCGGAGTCGGAGCGGAGCATCTGCGGCAGGACATCGGCGGGTCGGGTCACCTCTGCAGGGTACGAGGGTTGAAGGGGTCCCGTAGGCCGCCAAACGGCCGGGCGCGCCGTGCGCCCAAGTCCCGGTAAATCGCAAACGGGTGAGAGGAGGCTTGGGTAACGTGTCGACCATCCAGGACCCCTGGGGGCGAAATGCGATCTCATCGACTGGCGCGCGACGGCGTTGAGGTAGTCGCGAGCATGAACGGGTTCGGCAAATATACGATGGCGATGAGGTTCGTATCGTGACTCCGGAGTCGACGAGCTGATGGCTGAATGGCTCGAGTTTCCGGCCAATGAGTTCATCGTTTCCATGGATTCCTTGGGCCGGAAGGACGACGTGCTCGAGTTGTGCCGTGAGGTCCTGGAGAATGTTCGCGACGAATGCTGCCCCGATCTGATTCTTGGGCACTTGATTCCTTTTGACTCTGGTGTGCTTACGACCCTTGAATTTCACGGCGACGAGGGGGAGATGAGAGCGGCACTGGACTGCCTCCAGCTTTTCTTGGCGGACCAGTCCTTGGGCGGTCTCTCGCCTGGGCGCGATGTTGTTTCGCAAATTGTGGATATTTTCGACAACCGATCTGCACTCTGTTATGGCTTGATGACCATGTCGGAGGCCGCGGGGGACTCGGAATCGAACGAAAGAATTGTCGCTGCAGCTTTGGACTTTGTCCGAGCGGTGGATACAGGCTTCTTTGCAGTTGGAACTGGCGCAATCGTGGCGAACGTCTCGCCTGAAGGAGCAGCACGGCGATTGCAGGACATCCTCAAAGCCAACGGAGGAGTCGGAGAAGTGCTGACGCAGGACCCCCTGAATTCTCGAAGGGTGATCATCGAACCTGGCTCAGTGATCTTCAGTACGTGGTGCGGGTTCGAGAAAGAGTCCATTGAGCATTCAATCGATTCCCTGGAGGCCGCCGTCGACCCTATTCTTGATCTTTCATCCTACGGATGTGTGAAGCGGAGCAAACTGTATCAAGTTGGATGGTCGTCCTTTCTGCAATGGGACTGGCCAGACTTCCCCCGGGCATCGATGCCCCGTGTCCCATGGTTTCCCGTCGGGAGCATTCCAGACGCTTATGCCCTGCAGTACCTCGGCGAGGGGTACTGCATTCCAGAGATGAGTGAGAACTGGCGGGTCACCCAGACACCAAGAGGTGGAGTGGTTCTTCGGGCTCAGGACCTGCGGCCGTGGCTGGGTGGTCCGATGCCAGCTGATGATGTGCTCGACAAGGCGCGTCGCGAGATGTCAGCCATTCTCTACTCAGGCTCCGTGGCCGAATAGGGGCCAGCCCCGTGATGCGCAGCGTCTTCTTGGATGCGCGGTGGGATGCGGGCGCAGGCGAGGCAGTGACCCAGATAGCGTTGGCGCCCATGAGCCGCTCGCTGCCGACCGCTGACGAGGACCTGCCCTCCTCACCGCTCGAGCGGGCTGGGGGTCGGTGGCTCCAGACGATCGTCCTCGGGGCTGCGACCTGGATCGTCGCCATGTCTCTGCTCGCCGTCGTCCTGGCTGGACTTGGTGCGTGGTTCCCCTGGCTCGTCCTGCCGCTGGCGCTCGTAGCGGCAGGGGCGAGCGGATGGTGGGCACACGGCATACCCGCTCGGTCGTTGCCTGTCTGGACCGCAGCGCTCCTCGTCGTCGTCAGCGTCGGCGCCGGAATCTGGACTGCAACAACGCATTCCGAGCAGGTGCTGCCGCGCCGCGACTCCGCGAGCTACCTCCAGGCCGCGATCTCCATGGCCGAGACGCACCACCGGGTCGTGCCCGTGGACCCGGCATCCGTGGGCGGTCCCGACGTCCTCGCGATCGAGGGCGTCACGCTCGCGAGTCCCGCCTTCTACGAGGTTGGCAGCGATACGGACCCGGCGATCCAGCCGCAGTTCGTCATCGGGCCTGGGGCGATCTATTCGCTCGGTGTGTGGCTGGGCGGCCCAACAGGTGCGCTCCTGGTGCCTGCGCTCCTTTCGGCGCTCGGAATTCTTGGCCTCGGACTCCTCACCGCGCGCATCGGCGCGCCTCGCTGGTCACCGCTGGCGGCGGCGGGCGTGGCCTTGCTCTTCCCGGTGCTGCACACGGCTCGCGCGACCTACTCCGAACCTCTGGCGATGGTGACGCTCGGCGGCGGACTGCTCGCCCTCGTCATCGCCGCCCGTCAAGGCGCCCGCGGTGAGGTCGGTCGAGCCGCGTTGCTGGCCGGAGTCCTCATCGGGGGGACGGCCTTCGTTCGCATCGACGGGCTTCGCGAGACGATCCTGCTCATCCCGGTCGCCGCGCTGGCTCTCGCGCAAGGGCAACGCTGGCCGCGGGCCACCCTGCTCGGGGCCGGGGTCTCGACCCTGCTCGCCGGACTCGCGGCTCTGTGGCTGTCGAACCAGTACCTCGGAACCATCGCCGCCAGCCTCGTCCCGCTGGTCGGGCTCGGCGTCCTCATGGGGCTGCTCACGGCCGTGATGCTCTGGTGGCAACGGCGCGGAGGCGCTGTGCCACAGGCGGTTTCACGCTTCCTGCCCACCGGTTTGGGCGTCGGAGTCCTCGTCCTTGGCCTCTTCCTCGCGAGCCGTCCCCTGTGGCAGACCGTGCGCCAGTCGCCGGATGACCCAGGTTCCCGCGTCGTGGCCGGCCTTCAGTTGCGGCAGGGTTTGACCGTCGACGGGGGTCGCACCTACGCCGAGCAGACCGTGGCGTGGCTGTCGTGGTGGGTCGGCATCCCCGCACTCGTCATCGCCCTCGCCACCCTCGCCTGGGCGGTCCGCGTGGTCGCGACCAAGTGGACGGCCGGCGAGTCACTGCCGGCGTGGACCGGACCGCTTCTCGTCGGAGCCGGTTCCACGGTCCTCACGCTCTGGCGTCCCGGCATCACACCCGACCACCCCTGGGCCGAGCGGCGGCTCGTCATCGTCCTGCCGTTCGTCATCCTCTTGTGCATTGCCGCAGCGGCGTATGCCGTCCGCCACCTCTCGCGTCGAGCTCCCGTGGCCGTCGCGATCGGCGCGGGCGTGGCCCTCGTCGCGGCGACCATCATCCCCACTGCCTTCGCGACCTGGCCCCACCGCAGTGAGCGCGTGGAGCTGGGAGAGCTCGCCGCCGTGGATGCTGTGTGTGCCTCGCTCACTGATGGTGACGTCGTCCTCGTAGTCGACTCAAGGGCGGCCAACGAGTGGCCGCAGGTCGTGCGCGGGCAATGTGCTCGTCCGGCGCTGTCGACGACCAGGACCTTGCAGCAAGACCCGGCGCGCCTTGCGACGGCGGTCGCGACGATCGATCAGGCCGTGACGGCCAAGGGTGGGCGCCTCGTGCTGTTGGCCGTCGAGGGCACCAAGGAGCTGGATGCGTTGGGCGCCAGTGACATTCGTCAGGTCAGCGACGCATTCGTCGCCGAGGACGACCGGCTTTTGGAGCAGCGCCCGGACGGTCTCGTGCCTCTGTCGCTGGAGGTGTGGACGGCTGTCTCCAACTCGGGAAGCGAGTGAGCTGGGGGACGGGTGCTCAGCGGGGGACGAGATCCTGCGGCATACGGCGGGCGACGGCGGCATACGTCGTCTTGTCTGCGGCGACGATGAGACCGGGAACGGTCGAGCGGGGGCCGTACTCGACGCCGTCGAGGTGACCGACGAAGCCGCCGGCCTCGGTGACCATGAGTGAGCCGGGCGCGTGGTCCCAGGCGTTGGAGCGGCTGTAGAGGATGTAGTCGACCTTGCCCTCGATGAGGTTGGGGTAGTCGACGCCGCAGCAGACCCAAGAGGGCTGCAGCGCAGGCAGATCCGCGAGGGCGTGACCGCGCAGCGACCAGATCGACGTGGCACCGTGGGGTTCCTCGTCAGAGCCCACGGGCTTGCGGGTGATGCGCTCGCCGTTGCGCTCGACGCCGGCGCCGCGTTCGGCGACCCAGGCGATCTCGTGCTCGGGCTGCCAGATCCAGCCGCGAACCGTTTGTCCCGCAACGGTTTCGGCGATCATGACCGCATGGTCGGGGTTGCCGTGGACGAAGTTCTTGGTGCCGTCGACCGGGTCGACGGTGAACGTGTGCTCCGCCGCGGTGTAGCGCTCGAGGATGCTCCCGTCGGCGGCGTGTGCCTCCTCGCCGAGGACAACAGCATCGGGGTATGCCGCGTTGAGCGCCTTGGTGATGAGCACCTCGGCTTCGCGGTCGGCGACGGTGACGAGGTCACCGGGGTTCTTCTCGATCACCTCACCGTCGGCCAAGGACCGAAATCGGGGGGTGATGACCTCGGCGGCCACCTGCTTCATGAGGTCGAGTACTGCGCCAGTGTCCACGGGGTCAACGCTTCCACAGTCACGTGACACCGGACACAGCGGGTCAGGGGTGAATCACCCCACGAGGTACTGGTCGGCCCAGGCGCTGATGATGCGAGCGGCGCGCTTGGCCTGACCGGGGGCGGTGAGCAGGTGGTCCGACCCTTCGAGCGAGATGAAGTTGCGGGGGTGCCGGGCGGTTTTGAAGATGTCGCTCGCGTTGGCGATGCCGACGGTGTTGTCGGTCGGGGAGTGCAGGACGAGCAGGGGACGTCGCAGGCTCGTGATGCACTCGCGCAGGTCGGCACGGCGCACGTCCTCGACGAACTCGCGACGCAGCGTGAGCGCCTTGTTGCCGAACGTCGCGACGGCCTCACCCTCGGCGATGACGCGCTCGACGACCGCGTCGTACTGGTGCTCGACGTGCGAGGGGTCGAAAGGTGCGCCGACCGTTGCGACCGCACGTGCCTCGGGGACCTCGGCTGCGGCCGCGAGCACGGCGGCGCCACCGAAGGAGTGCCCGACGAGCAGCTCGATCGGTCGTCCGTTCGCGGTCATGAATCGTGCGGCCTCAACGGTGTCGGCGACCTTGTGCGAGAAGGACCCGTCGCCCCACTCGCCCTCGGAGTCGCCGAGCCCCAGGTTGTCGAAGCGGAGCATGCCGATGCCCTCGGCCGCGAGCTGCTTGCAGATCCGAGCGGCCGCTGGGCAGTCCTTGCCGAGGGTGAATCCATGGGAGAACACGCCCCACCCGCGCAGCTCACCCTCGGGCAGGTCGATGATCCCGGCGAGCAACTCACCAGAAGAGCTGGGGAACGTGACGCGTTCGGCCATGTCAGAGCACCTGGATCTGGTCGAGGGCGTTGAACCCATCGCTCGCGGCGGGGCTGTCGGGAATGCCGGGGGGCTCGGCGCCCTCGATCTCGGCGATGTGGACGAGGGCGTCACCGCGGTTGACCAGAGGTGCCGTGGTGCGGCCGATGATGACGCCGGCGCGCTCGGCCTTGACGAGACGCAGCGTCCTTCCGAAGGAGTTGCTCAGGCCGCCGAGCCGGTCGCCGACTTCGACCCGTTGGCCGAGGGTGGCGTCGAGGTGGACGATGCCGGTGCGGCGCGCGCGTACCCAGCCGCTGCGGCGACTCACGAGGCCTGGTGGGGGAGCGGGAAGAGTGAGGGTGCCGGCGCCACTGGCTGCCGCGGCGGCGGCCGTGGCAGCAGCGCTCGTCGTGGTGGTGGCGTCGATCATGTCGAGCGCGGCGAGAACACGGAGCACACCGGCGACGCCAGCCTCGATGGCCCACTGGTCGAAGCGCATCGCCTCGCCCGCCTCGAAGAGCAGCACGGTCGCACCTGACTCGCGGGCAGCCGCTCGCAACGATCCGTCGCGGAGCTTGGCGTGGAGCATCACTGGGGCACCGAAGGCCTCGGCGAGCGCACGGGTGCGCGGGTCGTCGAGGTCGGCCCGGATCTGCGGGAGGTTGGTGCGGCGGTCCGAGCCGGTGTGCAGGTCGATGCCGACCTCGCACTTGTCGACGACCTCGCGCATCATCAGGTTCGCGACGCGCCCGGCCAGGGAGCCCCGCGCTGACCCCGGGAACGAGCGGTTGAGGTCCCGCCGGTCCGGCAGGTAGCGTTCGCCGGCCATGAAGCCGTGGACGTTGACGGTCGGGACGGCGAGCAGCGTGCCGCGGAAGGTCTTTGGGTTGAGGGTCGCGAGCACGCGGCGGATGACCTCGACACCCACGACCTCGTCACCGTGGATGGCCGCGTTGATCCACACGACCGGGCCGTCGTGGCGGCCGTGCACGACCCGCACGGGGAGGCTGATCTCCGAACCGGTGACGAGCTTGGTGATCGGCAGCCCGATCTCGCGGGTGTGGCCTGGGCGCACCTTCACGTTGCCGATGGCGAACGACGAGCGAGTGGGTTTGGTCTTGCGAGCCGGCGCAGCGGTGCGAACCCGCTTGGGGGCCGGTGCGTCCTTGGCCTCGGAGCTCATCAGCGCCCCCGGTTGCGACGGCGCAGGTGCAGCTTGGGTCGCGGTCCGAGATAGGAGACTGCGGGGTCGACGACGTAGCCGTGCAACAACGTCTCGCGACCGATGAGCATCCGGAAACCCATCTCGTCACGATTGCTCAGGGTCACCTCGGTGGTCCGGCGGCGGCGAGCCAGGACGAGCTCGAGCTCGACGACGACCCGCTCCTCGGAGTGCCCGGACGACGAGCGCACGACCCGCTCGTCGACGATCGGCCGCTCGAGGGTGACGGCGTCCTCGTCGCTGCCCTGCCACGGGTGGATCGAGAAGCGGACCCACGGCTCGCCATCGCGCTCGAAGCGGTCGAGGTCGAAGGCGTGCACTGACGAGGACCGTGCCCCCGTGTCGATTTTCGCCTTGATCCACGGAAGTCCAGCGGACGGCATACGCACCCATTCGCGCCACCCGACACGGATGGTTGGATGGGATTTGACCGGCACCCGACCATCTTTGCAGGTACCCCACATGAAGCTAGCCATTCTCTCGCGCGCGCCCAAGGCCTATTCGACCCAACGGCTGCGCACCGCCGCCCTCGATCGAGGCCACGACGTCAAGGTGCTCAACACCTTGCGCTTTGCCATCGACCTGTCGGGGCCCGAGCCGGACCTGCAGTTCCGCGGGCGGACACTGTCGGACTACGACGCGATCCTGCCGCGCGTTGGGGCATCGGTCACCTACTTCGGCACGGCCGTGGTGCGCCAGTTCGAGCAGATGGACGTCTACACGCCCAACACCGCCAACGGGATCTCGAACTCCCGGGACAAGCTGCGGGCGACCCAGATCCTGTCGCGTCACCAGATCGGTATGCCGGCCACGACCTTCGTGCGCAACCGGGCTGACGTGCTGCCCGCCATCGAACGCGTCGGTGGCGCACCGGTCGTCATCAAGCTGCTCGAGGGCACCCAGGGCATCGGCGTCATCCTCGCGCCCGACAGCAAGGTCGCCGAGGCGATCATCGAGACGCTGCACAGCACGAGCCAGAACGTCCTCATCCAGAGCTTCGTCAAGGAGAGCAAGGGTCGCGACATCCGCGCGCTCGTCGTTGGCGACCGGGTCGTCGCAGCGATGCGGCGCACGGCCCAGGGTGATGAGTTCCGCTCCAACGTCCACCGCGGCGGGACGGTGGAGCCGGTGACTCTCGAGCCGGCCTTCGAGCAGGCCGCGGTGCGTTCGGCCCAGATCATGGGCCTACGGGTGGCCGGTGTCGACATGCTCGAAGGCGCCGACGGGCCGCTCGTCATGGAGGTCAACTCCTCGCCGGGGCTCGAGGGGATCGAGGCCGCGACCAAGCTCGACGTCGCCGGGGCGATCATCGACTACATCGGGAACCAGGTCGCGTTCCCCGAGATCGACGTCCGCCAGCGCCTCACTGTCTCAACGGGATACGGAGTCGCGGAGCTCGTTGTCCATGGCAGCGCGGACCTCGTCGGCAAGACGATCGCGGAGTCCGGGCTCGAGGACCGCGACATCACGGTGCTCACCCTGCACCGCGGCACCACGGTCATCCCCAACCCGCGTCGGCGCACTGCGCTCGAGCCGCAGGACCGGCTGCTCTGCTTCGGCAAGCTCGAGGAGATGCGCTCCATGATCCCCGAGCGGCGGCGTCGTCGCGACAAGGTCCGCAAGCTCCCCAAGGAACCCATCCACGAACCCTGACGCTCAACCATTCGTGACCAATTGGGCGAGTTCCAGACGGGCGTGTGCCGACTTCGTGCCCCATACGGACACGAAGACGGAGACCTTGGGCCGACGGATCGGGTCCGTATGGGGCACGAAGTCGAGGGTGTCCGTGGGTGCCTCTAGGGTTCATGCGTGAACTCGCTCGCCATCCCTCTCTGGCTCGACGCCGTCGCCGTCGGGTTCGGTGGGCTGGCCGGGGCACTGGCCGCTCGACGCCGAGGGTTCGACATCGTCGGCGTGCTCTTCCTCGCGGTCATCGGCGGACTCGGTGGCGCGCTGCTGCGTGACCTGCTCCTCCAGGTCCCGGTGCGCGCCCTGACCTCACCGTGGCTGCTGCCGTCGGCCTTCCTCGGCGGGCTGCTCGTCGCGCCGCTGCTCGCACTCGTCGGACCGCTGCGCTTCCGGCGAGACGTCGCCTTCACCCTGCTCGACGCCCTGTCGCTCGCGCTCTACTCCGTCCTCGGCACGGACCGGGCCATGAGCGCCGGCCTGCCGCCCATCTCGTGCGTGTTCGTCGGGACGGTCGCCGGGGTGGGCGGGGCCCTCATCCGCGATGTCCTCATCAACGAGCAGCCCGAGCACTTCAAACCGGGCTCGTTCTATGTCCTCGCGGCCGTGCCAGGGTGCATCGCCTACTTCATCCTGCGCACCGTCGAGCTGCCGGTGGTCGTCTCGGCGGCCGTCGGAATCGGTGCCATCGTCGCCATCCGCATGTCCTCGTGGTCGCTCGACTGGCAGACCGGCCGCGGGAGGAAGGCGAGTGCTTGAACGTCTCGGCTTCCCCCGCGTGGGGACGCACCGCCGCTTCGTCTCTGCGATCGTCGCCGACACGATTGGCAGTGGCCTCTTCCTCCCCGTCACGATCCTTTACTTCCTGAAGGTCACCGACCTCACGCTCGTCCAGATCGGTGCCGCCCTGTCCCTGTCGGCCCTGGCCACCCTGCCTGCCGCGTTCGTCGTCGGCTCGCTCGTCGACCGGCTCGGCGGGCGCCGGATGATGCTCATCGGCAACGTCGTCCAGGGCGTGGGGATGCTCGCCTACCTCTGGGCCGAGGCTTTCTGGTCGGTGGCCCTGTTCACGGTGCTGCTCAACCTCGGTCGCCAGGCGTTCTGGGGCTCCTTCGGCAACGTCGTCACCGCGATCACCCGCCCCGGCGAGCGGGAGACGTGGTTCGGCTTCCTGCAGGCTCTGCGCAACCTCGGCTACGCGGTGGGCGGCATCCTCGCCGGCATCGCCCTGCAGATCGACACCGAGGCGGCGTTCAAGGTCGTCGTCATCGCCAATACCGCCAGCTTCGTTCTCGCCTACGTTCTCCTGCTCGACGTTCCCGACCACCGCGTTGCGCGGGCGGACGAGACACCGATCGAGGGCTGGGGTGTCGTCCTGCGCGATCGGGCCTACCTCCGGTTCGTCCTGGCCCAGCTCGCCCTCGTCATCGGGATCATGGTGCTCAACTTCGCACTGCCGGTGTATGCCGCGAAGACCCTTGGTCTTCCGGGCTGGCTCGTCGGGGCGATCTTCACGCTCAACACGGTCATGATCGGGCTGGGCCAGGGCCTCACGGTCCGGTGGATGACGGGTCGGGTCCGCGCCCGGATGATGGCGCTCAACCAAGGCCTCTTCGTGGCCAGCTATGCGGTCTTCGTGCTCGCGGGGTGGCTGCCGGTGTGGCTGGCGGTCGCCGCGATGCTCCTGGGCGCGGCGATCTACACGGGCGGAGAGCTCGTCGGCGGGCCCGTTTTCAGCGCGACGGCCGCAGAGGCCGCACCCGATCACCTGCGTGGCCGCTACCTCGGACTGGTGCAGCTCATGTGGGCGATCGGCGGCACGATCGCGCCCGTCGCCTTCACCTTCCTGCTCGGGCACGGCACGAACACCATCTGGTGGGCGCTCGGACTCGTGGCCCTCGGGGGCGCGGCATACTCACTCACCCTGCCCCGGGTGCTGCCGACCGCCGGTGAGAAGGTCGCCGCCGGGTAGTCTGCGAAGCGATGAACGAGCATCCGAATTCTTCCCCATCGTCCGCCCCCACGGAACGCATCACGGTGCGCACCGGCGAACTCGCGGGCAGCAGCGACGACACCGTGACCCACGTGTCCGGCGACCCGCGCCCGGCCCTCCTCGAGGACGGCAGCCCGCGCCCCTACGTCACGATCGTCCTGCCCTGCTTCAACGAGGGTGCCCACGTCCTCAAGGAGATCGACCGCATCACGGCGGCGATGAACTCCAGCGAGTTCACCTACGAGCTGCTGTGCATCGACGACGCGTCGACCGACAACACGCTCGAGGTGCTTGAGCAGGCGGCGCGTGACTTCGCGAACCTGCGGATCATGCCCTTCCGGCGCAACGGCGGCTCCGGCACGGCTCGGCGCATCGGCACCCAGCAGGCCCACGGCGAGATCGTCGTGTGGACCGACGCCGACATGACCTACGAGAACGAGCGCATCCCCGAGCTCGTCCGGATCCTGCGCGATGACGCGAGCTACGACCAGGTCGTCGGCGCGCGCACCACCGAGGAGGGCACGCACAAGTGGGCCCGTGTCCCCGCGAAGTGGCTCATCCGCAACATCGCGCAGTGGCTCACGAAGACCAGGATCCCCGACCTCAACTCCGGACTGCGCGCGTTCCGCCGTGAGGTGTCGCTGCCCTACCTGCGACTGCTGCCGGCCGGATTCTCGTGCGTCACGACGATCACCATCGCGTTCCTCTCCAACCAGCACGACATCAAGTACATCGACACGTCCTATGCCAAGCGCGCCGGCGTCTCGAAGTTCCACTTCGTCAACGACGCCTACCGCTACATCCTCCAGGTGCTGCGGATGGTCATGTACTTCGACCCGCTCAAGGTCCTCATGCCGCCGGCGCTGTGGATGATCGTCATCGGCTTCGTCAAGGGCGTCGTCGACATGGTGCGCCACCCGTTCTACTTCCCGGCGTCCACGGTGCTGCTCATCGTGAGCGGCATGATGATCGCCTCGCTCGCCCTCCTCTCCGACCTCGTGGTGAGGTCGAGAGACGGTGTTTGACGCGGACAACTCGGCCTCGCTGCGCGTCGCGGTCGTCGGGCCGACCCACCCCTACAAGGGTGGCGTCGCCTCGCACACCACGCAGCTGTGCCATGAGCTTGCCGAGGCAGGTCACGACGTCACCCTGGTCTCGTGGAGTCACCTCTACCCGTCGCTGCTCTATCCGGGCGAGCAGGCCGTACCCGGTGGCGCCCCCGACGTCGAGCCGTTCCCGCGCACGATCCGGTCGCTCTCCTGGGCCCGCCCCGACACCTGGGTGCGCACCGGCCGACGGCTGCGCGACATGGACGCGATCATCATCGTCCACGTCATCCCGCCGGGCGTCCCGTCCAACCTGGCGATCCTGCGTGCGGCCGGGGTCGGTCGCACGTCGAGCAGCGGGCGTGGGCCGCGTTCCATCGTCATCGCCCACAACGTCCTGCCGCACGAGACTCGACCCGGGGATCGACAGTTCATGGAGGCGCTTTTCCGCCGCGTGGATTCCGTTGTCGTGCACTCGGATTCGCAGGCCAAGCTTGCCACCGAGCTCGGCGCCGCCCACGTGCGCGAACTCGACCTTCCGCCCCACCTTCCGGGTGGTCCGCCCGAGAAGCACGTCGAGTCGACCGGTCCCACGAGGCTGCTCGCGCTCGGCATCGTTCGCGACTACAAGGGTGTCGACCTGCTCCTCGACGCCATGCTCGACGTCCCCGAACTCGAGCTGACCATCGCCGGGGAGATGTGGGGTGACAGCGGACGTCGGGTCAGGGAGCTGGCCGCCGATCCTCGTCTGGCCGGCCGCGTCGAGGTCCACAGCGGCTATGTCCCCGCCGACCGCATCGCCGCGCTCCTGGCCCGTCACGACGTGCTCACCCTGACCTATCGCCACGCGACAGCCTCCCAGAACGTGCTGTTGGCCAAACTCCACGGCCTGCCCGTCCTCGCCACCCACGTCGGCACGTTCGGTGGACATGTGCGCGACGGTGTCGACGGACTTCTCGTACCCCCGGACGACCGCGCCTCGCTCGTCGAGGCATTGCGTCGCCTTGCCGACCGTGGGTATGCCGGCCAGCTGCGTTCCGCTGTCCGCCCACCTGATCTCAGCGGACCGTGGGCGCACTACGTCGGCGGCATCGAGGTCCTGGCCAGTGCCGAGTCCGAGGCCATGGTCGATGACTCCGGGCCCGGGGACGTGCCGCCGGACACACCGGTGCAGAAGGCCAAGGACCTCATCACGGCCGCCCGGCTGCGGCGTCGGAAATATCTGACCCTGCGCCCGTCCGACTTCCCCGAGTGGGTGCGCGCCTCCGACGTGCTCTCGCTCGACACCGACGCGCTCGAGGCGCAGTCGCTGGCTCGTGAACTCGGGCTCCCGCGCTGCTCCGACGCCGTGTCGGCATGGGCCGCCCTGGGTGCTCTCGCTGCCGTCCTGCGCATCCGCGATGACGGGCGTCGTGGTGCGGTCATCGTCGACGAGTCCGGGACCCGCAGTCCGTTCTCCCGCTGGGTCCGCGCCCTTGGCTTCGAACCCGTCGAGCTCGAGCTCACGGGTCGCCGCACGTCGGTCGAGGTCCTCGACGTCGACACCGCCAGCCTCGACGTCATGGCGCGCCTCCACCCCGGAGACTGTGGGGCCGACGACGTCGATCACGCTGTGGCACAGGCGTCCTGGGCGCTGCGTTCGGGCGGGTTGCTCATCATCACCTTGCCCGTCGGCGAGGACGACCCCGAGTGGGCCATCTCCCCGGCCGACATCCGCGGGATCCTTGCCCGCGCCGACGACCTCGGCCTCGTGCTCGTCGGTGACGTCGATGGCGACATCACCGAACGCATCCGACAGGCCTCGGCCTCGGCACGTGAGGTGCGCGCAGCGCAACCGGAGGGACGTCGCTCAGGTGCGGTCCCGGCATACGGGATTCTGCGACTCACGTTCCGGCGCCGGTGAAGGCATGACGCGCAAGCGGCTGCTCGACGTCGTCCGGATCGTCGTCGCCGTCCTCGTCCTGCTCGCCGTCGTCATTGCAGTGTGGCGCAACTGGAGCGAAGTCTCGGCCCACCTGCGCGAGGTCCCGGCTTCGACCCTCGCCAGTGCCTTCGTCCTCGCGCTGCTCGCCCCGATCTTCAGCCTGCTCGGGTGGCGGGTGCTGCTGAACGACCTCGGAACGCGACTGCCGATTCCCGCTGGCGCGAGCGTGTTCTTCGTCGGTCAGCTCGGCAAGTACCTCCCCGGGTCGGTGTGGAGCGTGATGGCCCAGGCCGATCTGGGTTCGCGTCTCGGCGTTCCGCGCCGCCGCATGGGCATCGTCGGGCTGCTGTCGATCCTGCTGTCGGTGCTCACCGGGGCCATCGTCGGTGTCCCTGCCCTGCCGCTGCTGCTCGCGCGGTCGGGGGAGGTGCGGTCGCTGTGGTGGTTCGCCCCGGCACTCGTGCTGCTCCTGCTGCTCTGGCCGCGGCTGCTCAACTGGGGGATCGCGCTCGTGCTGCGCCTGCTGCGCCGGGAGCCGCTCGAGCACTCTCTCTCCGCGCCCGCGATCGCCCTGACGTCGTTGTGGTTCGTCCTCGCCTGGCTGAGCGCGGGGTTGTCGATCCTCGTGCTTGCTCACGCGATGTCGCCCGACACTGCAGTGCAGGACCTGCTCGTCACGTCGATCTGCGGGTTCGCGCTCGCCTCGGCCATCGGGATGTTCTCGGTCATCGTTCCAGCGGGTGTGGGGGTGCGTGACGGCGTGTTGGCCGTGTTGCTCGGCGCCCTGATGCCCTTCCCGGCCGCGTTCGCGATCGTCGTCATCTCACGTTTCTTCACTGTCGTCGCTGATGTCGTCGTCGCGGCTGTCGGCTGGGGCTGGGCCCGCTCGCACCACCTCCTAGGATCACGGTCATGAGCGATCCGAAGCCGCGCGAGGAGCAGTTGGCCTACTCCGAGCAGATGGGCAAGATGCTCGATGAGCAGGCCCGCCGCCAGAAGGCCGCCAAGCTCATCTCCGTCATCGCCCACGGCTTGGGGCGGTCGAGCTCGGACGGAGGCGGACCGCTCCTCGGGCTGAAGGCCGTCGACGTCGGATGCTCCGCTGGGTTCATCGCCGACGAACTCGCCCTCGCCGGTGCCCAGACGACCGGTGTCGACATCGACGAGCCCGGACTGGCCAAGGCGCGTGAACGCTTCGGTGAGCGCGTCGACTTCGAGTTGGCGCGCGGCCAGGACCTTCCCTTCGAGGACAACTCGGTGGATGTGGTTGTCCTCAACCACATCTACGAGCACGTCGTCGACCCGGATGCGGTCGTCGCGGACATTCACCGAGTGCTCGCACCGGGTGGCGTCCTCTATCTCGGCATCGGTCACCGGTGGCAGGTCATCGAGCCGCACCACCGTCTGCCGTTCCTGTCGTGGTTGCCGCAGCGCGCCGCCGATCGCTACATGCGCCTGGCGCGCAAGGGCGATCACTACTACGAGAAGTACTCCACCCCCTGCGGGCTGAGGCGCATGTTCGCGGCCTTCGACGTGTGGGACTACACCTTGCCGGTGCTCGCCGACCCCGCCGCCTTCTCCGGTGGTGACGTCATCCCCCAGTGGGTTGGTCGCCTGCCCGAAAAGGCCCTCGCCGCAATGCTTCCGCTCGTCCCCACCTATGTCTGGCTTGCCTTCAAGCAGCCGAGCACTCCCGCAGGGCCCGAGCTGCGAGTCGCACCCCGTCACGTCGGATGAGTGACAGCGTCGCCCTGACTCGAACGGTGCGTCCCGAGCGACCGCTGCTCCTTGGTGCGGTCGTGTCGACCTTTCGCCGGGGCGGGGGTGACCCGACCTCGTGGACCGATCGCGGACGGACCTGGGTGTTTGCGTGGCGGGCGCCCACCGGGCCGGTGACCCTCCGGTTGGTCGACCACCCGCGACTGGGAGAGGTCGAGGCGCAGGCGTGGGGCGAAGGCGCCGAGTGGGTGCTCGACCGCCTTCCCCACATCCTCGGTGAGCACGACGACGACGCCGGGTTCGAGAGCCACCACGACGTGGTGGGGGAGGCGCGACGCCGCTTCGCCGGGTGGCGCGTCCCCGCGTCCGGGCTCGTCGTGCAGGCACTCATCCCGACCATCATCGAACAGCGAGTGACGGGCAAAGAGGCATTCGCGGCATACCGAACTCTGGTGCGCCGCAACGGAACTCCCGCACCCGGCATCGGCGCGGACCTGCATCTCGTGGTTCCGCCGGCGCCGAAGGCGTGGGCCCTCATCCCGTCATGGGAGTGGCTTCGCGCCGGCGTCGACGGTGCCCGCTCCCGTCCCGCGGTCATGGCGGCCGGCCGAGCCGGCCGACTCGAACAGATCGTGGGTATGCCGTCCCTCGAGGCCCGTCGTCGTCTCGAGTCCGTGCCCGGCGTGGGGCGGTGGACCGCGAACGAGGTGGCGCATCGGGCGCTGGGGGACGCGGACGCGGTGAGCTTCGGGGACTACCACGTGGCCAAGAACATCGGTTGGGCGCTGACCGGGTCGCCGGTCGATGACGACGGGCTCGCGGAGTTGCTCGAGCCGTATGCCGGGCACCGCTACCGCGTCCAGCGCCTCCTCGAACTGGCTGGCGCCATGCGGCCACGACGCGGCCCCAGGTTCACCCTGCCCACGCATCTTCCCGGTCGCTGACGCTCGACTTCGTGCCCGAGACGGACATCCTCGCCGGGGCTCGGCTGTCCGTCTCGGGCACGAAGTCGTCAGCGGGCGGCGGCAGTCACGTCGGCCAGCACGTCGGCGAGCTCGCGCGCACCCGGTGCATCCTGCTCGACGAGGGCCGAGACGCGATCCCGCAGGCTCTCGAGGGTGGTCGACCCAACGCCACGTGGCTCGGTCGCAGTCGCCTCGCTGCCACCCTTGACGAGTTGCGCGAGGTCGGCGACCGCTGCGGCGACTCCGAACGTGCCCGGCGGCAGTTCAGCCTCGCCCAGTTTCAAGGGCAGGGAGTCCTCGCGCTGCTCGTCACCATCGACGGAGTGCCAGCGCACCCGGACCGTGCCCAGGGCGTCACCGACGTCGGCCTGTGCCGTGGGACGCACCTCATAGAGCGCGGTGACCTTGTGCCCCGCGCCGATCTCACCAGCGTCGACAGCCTCGTTGTCGAAGTCCTCGTCGTCCAGGGCGCGGTTCTCGTAGCCGAGGAGTCGGTACGCCGAGACGGTCCTGGGGTCGAACTCGACCTGGATCCTGGCATCCTTCGCGACCGGCGTCAGGGTGGCACGGAGGTCCTCGACGAAGAGCTTCTTGGCTTCCTCGAACGTGTCGACGTACTCGTAGAAGCCGTCGCCCCGATCGGCGAGCTGCTCCATCAGGTGGTCGTTGTAGTTGCCCATCCCATAACCGACGGTGACGAGGTGGATGCCGCGCCGGCCGTTGTCGCGGATCGCAGTCGCGAGGGTCCCGCCGTCGGTGACTCCCACGTTGGCCACCCCGTCGGAGGCCAGCAGCACGACGTTCGTGGCGCCCTCCTTGTAGGCCTCACGAGCCTGGTCGTAGCCGAGCAGGAGCCCGGCCTCGAGGTTCGTGCTGCCGCCGGCCCGGAGTCGTTCGATGGCACCGAGGATCGCGTCGGCATTGCGCACGGGTGTGGGTTCGAGCAGGGGGGTGGCGCTGGTCTGGTAGGTGACGATCGCGATCGTGTCGCTCGGGCGAAGGTGCTGGACGAGCAGCGCCAGTGAGGACTTGACGAGGCCGAGGCGTTCCCGGATGTCCATCGAGCCGGAGGTGTCCACAACCATCGTCAGGGCCACTGGTCGCCACTCGTCCTCGGCGACGTCCCGGCCCTGGAGGCCGATCCGGACCAGCCGGGTGCCGTCGTTGGCCGAGGGCGCCTGCCCCTGGTCGGACCTCAGCTCCAGGTCGTCCTCGCGCGGCGACGGAAACCCGCTGTCGAACGAGTTCACCCACTCCTCGGTGCGCACGGACTCCGGTGGTGGAAGGTGCCCGTCATGGAGGAGCGTGCGGGCGACTCGGAACGAGCCGCCGTCGACGTCGACGGCGAACGTCGATCGCGGCTTCTCGCGCGGGTCGACGAACCCGCTCGTGCCGGCGTCGACGAAGGTGTTGTCCTCAAGGGGTCCAGGTACGTTCGGGGCGGCCGGGAAAGGCTGTGCCGCACCGGAATTCGCTTGCGCTCCGACGGCGGATGAGGACGAGGTCCCGCTGGCTGTGTCGTTCTCCTGCGTGCTGGGGTAGTTCTCGAAGTACTCGCGGGCCGCGGTGGTGTCGCTCTCGCTCGGGGCACTGCATCCCGTGGCGAGGACGACGACTGCGGCGATCAGTGCTGCAGGTAGGGAGTTCATGCGGCTTGGACTGCGGGGAGTCGATGGGGGTTCCGACCGTGACCGAAGCGCAACACTCAGGCGATGAGGCGCGGCTCCTCAGGTCGCCCGGGTCCGTGACGACAGCGACTCCATCGATGACAACAGGGCAGCGAGCGGGGCCGGTGTCGCAGACTCGTCGAGCGCCGCGGCCAGGGCTCCTGCAAGGAGCTCCTTGCGTCCGGACGTCGTGCCGACGAACCGACGCAGCTGGTCGAGCACCGGTCGCCCCTGCCATGCCAGCTGCCTGGTGAACGCCGCGAACGTCGCATCGAGGTCGAGATCAGCCAGCACCGCGAGAGTTCCCTCGACGCCGAGGGCTCGCATGAGCTCGTCCTCGAGATCGCGACGGCACACCTGGAAACCGAAGTCCGGCAGCGTCGACACCGACGGTGCCACGGCCCTCACCGGGCCGGCTGGCGCTCGAACAACATTTCCGTATGCCGTGAGCGCCCGAACGAAGTACGGCGCCTCCTTCTCGTCGCAGAGGCCGATGACCCTCGGCCGAGGGTCCATCTCGGCAGCGGCCGCGAGGTGTCGGCGGATGTTGGTCGCGCCACCCATGTCCACGAGGATGGATGGCTCCGCGTCGGGTTCCACCCCGCTCCGGGCACGCAGCGCGCGGACCGCAGCAACGTCGCTGGCGCCCTCGAGGAGGACCCAGGTCACGGGGGAGTCGACGCCATCAGCCATTGGTACGAGCCTCGCTCATCCACCGTGATGTCGCCACGCATTTGCGTCGACGACTTCCTCTGCAGGTGGTCAGGGCATCGGGGAGAGGGTGGCGGTGACGGAGTGCTCGGCCGTCGGCTCACCCGTCACGGTGACGTGCAGGTCCTCACTCGCGGCGGCGATCTCGAGTCGTTGGGACAGGCGCCCGAGCGCGTAGTCGTCGGCCGCGCCCAGCGTCACAGTCGCCGCGATCTCTTCGTCGACCTCGAGGTCGACACTCGCGTCCTCGTCGGCGAACAGCGTCAGCGACACCACTCGCGCAACGCGATCGCTGAAGGGCTCGTCGCCGACCGAGCGAATCCCCACCGTGACCGAATCGGCCGTCCCGGGGGCCACTCCCAGGACCTGGCGCAGGGCCTCGACATGGCCCAGGGCGAACCAGTCGCCTGACCCAGTGCGCACGAGTTGCCCTGCACCAGAGGCGAATTCGTCCCCAGCAAAGGAGACAGAAGGCGTCAGGAACCAGGACTTGGGCAACCCACGCACCACCGCTGCGGCCACACCATCTGCCTTGCCCTTGACCAGGTCGGCCGCAGCCGCGATCTCGTCCGCCACGGCGCGAGCCGTCACCGACATCAACCGCCCGTCGGCGTCGACCTCACCCCGGTGGTCGAGCAGCACCTCCAGCCCGGCAGCACCCAACGCGAAGTCGGTGAGCCCCGCCCGCCACGGCCGACCCGCCGTGTCGCTGAGGACGACTGCGAGAGGTGCGCTGGGCGGCATACCCGACAAGGAAAGCAAGCCAGAGCGCAAGGTGCGGGCACACGCGTCGGGATCGCGCGGCAAGAGCAACAGCTGCTCCGACGGACCGGTGTTGGACGCGTCGATCCCCGCCGCAGCCATGACCGGCCCAGCCTTGGCCTCGACAACCCGCGTCACCCGACCATCGACGGCACGCTCAGCCACCACGCGCACCGACTCGCCCAGCACCAGCTCGGACTTGTCCGAGCCAACAGCGCTGAGCCCCAACGCTTTTGAGACGATCTTGCTCGCCACGACGACCACGTCGCCGGCTTCCAGGCCGACATCACCGAGCGCCGCCAGCAGCAGCGCAGCCACGTCGTCACCACGGCGGACCTCGGGTACGCCGAGGACGGGGATGATCGCCAGCGGCCGCGTCATCGAGTCACCGCGTCACGTGCGGACGCGCTCGGCGAGCGCGAGCAGAGCCTCAGCCATGTGTGCCGTCGCGGGGACGTCGGTCATGAGCAGCGGTCCGTCGTGCACCGCGGTCTCGACTCCGCGCACCTTCACCGACGCGTCAGCCGGGTCGACGAGCCAGCCGTCGAGGAAGTCGGCATAGAGGCCCGCCACCGCAGCCGACGTCGAGTCGACTCCGATCGCCGACAGGCAGGCGTCGGCGTGACCGCGCACCGGCCGACCGGAGATCAGCGGGGACACCCCCACCACGGGAGCGCGAGAGCCGCGCAGTGCGTCGCGCACGCCCGGCACGCCCAGGATGATCCCGATCGAGACCACGGGGTTCGACGGGGGCAGCACGATGACATCAGCGTCCCGCAGCGCATCCAGCACGCCCGGCGCGGCAGCCGCCCGATCCAGGCCAGCGACGACAAAACGCGACGCCGGCACCTCGGCCCGCAGGCGCACCCACCACTCCTGGAAGTGCACGGCCCGCTGCGTCTCACCCTCGTCGATCACCACGTGCGTCTCGACGGGCGTGTCCGTCATGGGCAGCAGCCGGATCCGAGCCTCCGGCAGTCCCCAGCGCTCCGCGAGCCGACCCGTCACCCTCGACGCGGTCTGCCCCTGGGCCAGCCACTGCGAACGCACGATGTGGGTGCCGAGATCAAGATCACCGAGAGTGAACCACTGAGGCACCGCACCGTAGGCCGCCAACTCGCCCTGGACGCGCGTCGATTCCTCGGCGCGGCCCCACCCCTGCTCCTCGTTGACGCCGCCCCCGAGGGTGTAGAGCAGGGTGTCGATGTCGGGGCAGACGCGCAGTCCGAAGAGGCTGATGTCGTCGCCGGTGTTGGCGATGACGGTGAGCTCGGATTCCGGTGCCACGACGTCGAGATGGGCTCTCAGACCCCTGAGGAACCGGGCTCCACCGACGCCGCCCGCGAGCGCTGTGATTCGCATGGGGGCCAGTCTGGACCACCCGCGCGTCACGCCGACACGCCGGTCTCGTCAAGAAAGTTGGCCCGATATCAGAACTCGGCTTGACGGATGGGGATGACACGCGTGTAATTTCATCATTGTGTTCCAGCAAAAGCGTTCTCCCGGCTCGGGGGAAGGGGTCGGAACACAGTGTTGGGTCGCGAGAGGGTCGAGGAGGCAGCGATGCACGAGTTGACGTTGATCGACGCCATGGTTGAAGAGGAGACGCAACTCTCCTGGCAGGAGCGGAGTCTGTGCGCACAGACGGACCCCGAGGCATTCTTCCCCGAGAAGGGCGGATCCACCCGCGAGGCCAAGAAGGTCTGCGTCGGGTGTGACGTCCGGTCGGAGTGCCTCGAGTACGCCCTGGCCAACGACGAGCGCTTCGGCATCTGGGGTGGACTGTCCGAGCGTGAGCGCCGCAAGCTGAAGAAGCGCGCAGTCTGATCGGGCGCGCGCCCACCCGATGACGCTGACGACTTCCACCGTGCTGCCACCTGCCACCGCCTCGACTGCCGGGCCGGTGGTTCAGGCGGTCGTCCTGACGTCCGGCCGCTCGGGCGCCGACTCGGGCCTGCGAGCCCTCCTCGACGCGATCGCTGCGTCCGCGATCAGCCCTGAGCATGTTGTCGTGCTCGACACCACCGCCGCCACTGCGGGTTCCGGAGCCGCTGACGTGGTCGCCTCCGCACAGTCGCCCACCTTCTCGGTGACGCACGAACGCCTCGATCCGGGTATGCCGGATCGCGCGGCGGTTGCGCTGTGGCTCGCCTCCGCGGACCTCCCCGACGACGAACTCCTGTGGCTGCTCCCGGTCGGATCCATCCCCGAGCCGCAGACCCTCGGCCGGCTGCTCGCGGCCCACCGGCGCAGCCCGTCGGTCGGGCTCGTGGGCCCCAAGCACGTCGATGCGACGAACCCGCGCACACTGCGCTCGGTCGGCATCAACACCACCCGCACCGGTCGCATCGTCGAGGACCCGCCGCTGGGCGAACCCGATCAGGGTCAGTACGACCTGCGACGCGACGTCCTCGCGATCCCGCTCGCCGGGATGCTCGCCTCGGCCACCCTGTTGCGCGAGCTCGAGGGGTGGGAGCCCTCCTTCGGTGACCTCGGCGGCGACCTCGACCTTGGCTGGCGCGCCCAGCTGGCGGGTCAGCGCGTTGTCGTGGCGCCCGATGCCCGGATGCGGTCGGTCGCGTCGGTGGGCCTCGCCACCGCCACGACCGGAGCCCGTCGCCGCGCTGCGCGGCGCGTGGCGCTCACCCGGGCGTCCTGGTGGTTGGCCCCCTTCCTCGCGCTGTGGATCCTGGCCACCTCTCTTGCCGCTGCCGCGGGCCTGCTCCTCCTCAAGCGCCCGCGCCCAGCCGCTGAGGCCTTTGCTGACCTCGGCTCGCTCGACCCGATCCGCGGCATCCGCAGCCGGGTGCGCACCCGGGGGCGCCGCGTCGTGCGACACCGCGACATCGCCACCTTGTTCGTGCCCGGGTCGGCCATCGTGCGGACCGGGCTCGACCGGGCCCACGAGGCGCTCGTCGCCCCGGCCACCCTTGCCGATGAGGACACGACCGAGGCGGAGGACCGTGGCCTCATCTCCCGGGGCGCACTGCATCCCGGGGTGCTCGCCGTGCTGGCCGCGATCGCCGTCGTGGCGGGCGCCGGTCGCGAGATCGGTGGGGGATTCCTGAGCCGCTTCGGCTCGGGTGTCACCGGTGGCGAGCTCATCACGACGAGGGCGACCTCGAGCAGCCTCTGGCACGCAGCGTTCGACGGGTGGCACGGGACGGGTCTCGGCGGCGATGGGCCTGCGAGCCCGTCCCTCGCGGTGCTGGCGATTCCCACGTGGATCGTCGAGCACCTGCCCGGCAGTGGCGATCTCACCTCCCCGGCCGGCGCCGTCGTCGGGGCCCTGCTCGTCCTGGCCCTGCCGCTGGCCGCCCTCTCTGCCTATGTCTCCGCCAAGGTGCTCGGCGCCTCGCGAGGCGTGCGCGCCGTCGCGGCGGTGGCGTGGGCCACGACTGGTGCTGCCGGTGCGGCAGTGGCCCAGGGGCGACTCGGTGCCCTCGTCGCGCTCATCCTCCTGCCTGCTGTCCTCGCCGGAGTCGTCCTCCTGACCCGCCCCAGTGGCACGGCCACGGGTGCGTTCGCCACCGCGCTGGGCGCGGCCGTGCTCGGCGCGTTCGCCCCACCGCTTCTCGTGCTCGTCGTGCTGGTGTGCCACGGCGTCGCGCTCTTCGGGCGCCCCGGCGCGCGCCGTCTTGCCCTTGTCCCAGCCTTCCTCGGACCGCTCCTGCTGGGTCCCTGGCTGGCCGACGTCGCCCACGACTGGACCCTTGCCGCCACCGGACCCGGACTGAGCCAGTGGGGAGGCACGAGCGTCGACCCCCTCGCCCTGGCCCTCCTGCACCCCGGGGGAGCAGGCAGTGTCCCGTGGTGGGTCGGTGCCGTCGTCGTCGCCCTTGGCCTCGCCGGACTGCTCGCACCGACCTCGATCCGATCGGCGTCCACCGGCGCCGCAGCGATCGGGCTGGTCTCCCTCGGAGCGGTCCTCGCCGCACCCCACCTCGACCTCACCGCGGACTCGGCCTCCGCCACGGGCCAGATGGGCCCGGTCACCCCGTGGGCCGGCACGTTCATCCTCCCGCTGACCCTGGCCCTGCTCACGTCCGCAGTCATCGGTGTCGGCACGCTCCGCGACCGCCACCGCGTCAGCGGGGTCGCTGTCCTGGCGCTCAGCCTCGCCGCGCTGGTCGGGGCCGGCGCCCTCGGCTGGTTCGGCTTCGGCGCCACGTTGCGCACCTGGACCGACCCTCGCCCGGCGGTCGCCGTCGAGCAGGCCGCCGGAGAACTGGCCAACCGCACGGTCTTCGTGACCCCGGGACCCAGCGGTGCGGCATACCGGATCGTCGGTCGTGAGACCGGTTCTCTCGCGCGCTCGCTGCCCCAGAGCGTGGCCAACGACGCCGTGATCTCCCGTGACGTCAGCCAGCTCCTCGATGGCACCCGCAACGACTCGGGTCCGAGGCTGGCGCAGCAGGCCATCGGCTTCGTCGCCGTCGCGCAGACCGCTGGTGAGGACGTGGCCCGCCGCCTCGACTCGGCCCAGGGACTGTCTCGCCTCGCGAGTCGCGATGGATACGACATCTGGCGGATCGCCGCCCTCGGCAACGCCGCCAACCGTCCCGTCTCGCCCACCCGGCTTGCTGTCGTCAGCGACGGTGACCCCTCGCTCGTCGCGACGACGGGTGAGCACGGCGCCACCGACACGACCGTGACCGCCCGACGCGGTGACGTGCTCACCGTTGCCGAACCTCCGGCCTGGGCCGCGCACGCCACGGTCGAGATCGACGGTCGCGCGCTGGTCGCCACCTCCGACGCCGACCGGCCGACCTATGCCCTGCCCGCCGGCACGCACTCCCTGACCATCGACGTGACGACCGAATACCCGTGGTGGCGGGCACTGCAGGGCCTCGCGCTCGCGATCGTCGGCTTCCTCGCCGTCCCCTTCGGGACTCGCGCATCGAGGAGACGCCCATGAACCGTTCACGCCTCGTCGGCCCCGGACGTCTGGCCCTCACCGCGCTGGTCGCTGCCGGCCTCGTGACGGGCGCGGCGCTCTCACCGGCCGCCGACCAGATCGGCTCCGAGGGCCCCGCCGCCCGACCCACCACCGCAGCGAGCTTCGAACCCGTGGTCTCGGCGAACCTGTCCTGCCCGGGCCCCGAGTTCAGCGGCATCACGGGCGTCGAGGACATCGATGTGCCGGCCAGCCTCGCTGTCGCCACCGCCCCCGACTCCGTCCTGGGGTCGTCGGTCAAGGTCACGGGCGAAGGCAGGGTCACCGTCCGCTCGGGCACGGACACTGGTGACCCTGTCACCGAGCGCGGCACGACGACCACCGTTCGCGACCTCCGCAGCGGTCGGGCGAACGATGTGGTGGCCGTGGGCGCCATGGCTCCGGGCCTGGCTGCGACCCAGGAATGGCTCGTCGCACGTTCGGAGATCCGCGGCCTCGCCACCGTGTCCTGCGCGAGCCCCGGCTCCGACCTCTGGCTCCTCGCCGGTGGCGGCGCGGCGGGACGCCAGGAGCGGCTCATCCTCACCAACTCCGGCGCCAACGAGGTCACGGTCGACCTCGAGGTGCTCGGCCGCAAGGGCGTCGTGGCCTCGCCGACCGGCAGCACCGTGGTCCCGGCGCGCGGTCGCGTGGCCCTCCTCGTCGACGCGATCACCGGGGCCGAGGAGTCCCCAGCGGTTCGCGTGCGAGCCACGGGTGGTTCCGTGCGCGCCGTGATGAGCGACATCTGGCTCGACGGCTCCGTCCCTGCAGGCGCCGAGACGACGGTTCCGACGGCCGCGCCGTCCACTCGACAGGTCATCCCGGCCGCCATCGTCGGTGTCGGCGGTGCGATCAGAATCGCCGTGCCGGGCCTTCAGCAGGCGGTCGTGAGCGCGCGCATCCTGGGCGAGGACGGTCCCGTGCCCCTGGCCAAGGGTGTGACACGCGTTCCGGGTCGGTCCACCGGCGAGTTGTCCCTCACTGGTCTCAAACAGGGCAAGTATGCCGTCGAGCTGACGTCCGATGTCCCCATCGCCGCTGCGCTGTGGTCGAGTTGGCGCTTGGGCAAGACGCCGGGCGACTTCATCTGGGCACCCTCCACGGAGAGCTCGACGGGGCTGCTCGCAGCCGCGTTCCCGGGTTCAGAGGACGCGCGCGAGCGCAACCTCAGCCTTGCCTCGAGCGCGGGCCCGGCCACGGCCTCGGTGACGTGGCGCGCCGGCGGGAAGTGGACCACGAAGTCCGTCGGACTCGGTCAGGACGCCTCGGTCACCCTCAACCTCGGTGCTGCCGAGTCGGTGTGGGTGCAGAGAATCTCGGGCAGGGGAGAGATCCGGGCCGCAGTGGGCACCGTGGCAGGCAAGGGTGGTGGCGAGCGGCTCGTCTCCGTGTCACCTCTCGTCGAGACTGCCGTCACGTCGACGGTGAGCAGCGCGCACCCGATCTCCTGAGGTCGTCGCGGCCCGAGTTGGGCCGCAGGCTCAGAGTTGGATCTCGGACGGCGGCACGTTGAGCAGCGCGGCGACCTGCTCGGCCACGACCTCCCGCACGATGGCAGCGACCTCGCCGACGTCGCGCGCACGGGTCTCGACGGGGCGGCGATAGACGACGATCCGGTGCCCCACGGTGCCGCCCACGGGGAGGAGTCGTCCGACTGCAGCGGCCTGCTCCTCCCACGGCGCCGGGTCGGTCGGCGGGACCTCTTCGACGGCGAACTCCACGTCCGCGTAGCGCGTTCCCAGATAGGCCCGGGCGCGCTCGGCGACATCGATCACGACGTCATCGAAGGTCTCGCGTCGGGTGCGCATCGCCGGCACCGGCGGCCAGGCCAACGGGCCGCGAACACCACGCCCACGTCGGTCGCGTCGGGGCGCCTGAGCACTGTTCCGGGGGTCGGTGGGGGCCACAGATGGAGACTACGGCGCGCCGACTCAGCGCTGTCGGACCGGTGACCTAGAGTCGTGGCGTGAATGCGTCCCGGAGGTGCTCCAAGACTGCGTGCTCCCAGCTCGCGGTGGCCACCCTGACCTACGCGTATGCCGATCGTGCCGTCGTTCTCGGTCCGCTCGCCACCTATGCCGAGCCGCACTCCTACGACCTGTGTGCCGAGCATGCGACGCGCCTGACGGTGCCGCAGGGCTGGGAGGTCGTCCGCCTCGAGTCCGACGGCTACGAGCCCGCACCGGAGGTCGACGACCTCCTCGCGGTGGTGGACGCGGTGCGTGAGCGCCCGGCGCCGCAGCCCACCGTCGCGAGGGCCGTGGTCAGCGCGATGCCCGCACCCGTCCCTGGCGAACACCGCCGCGGCCACCTCCGCATGCTCCCCGGCAACGGCGAAGGCTGACGCCTCTTCTTCCGCACCTACTTCACCGTAGGTGGGGTAATCACGCGCACCACGGTGCAGTAGCTGCTGGGGTGGGTGGTGCGTAGTGCGCCCTCGTCGTCAGGCCGCGTCGGCCGGCTCAGCCCGCACAGCGGGGCGGGGTCGTTGCAGCGCGGCGGCATACGTCGCCTCGATCCTTGCGAGGACGGTAGCGGGGTCGCGCCGCACCCCGGTCGGCGTGACTGCGAGGACCGCGACTCCCGCCGCAACGAGCTCACCATCACGGTCGACCGTCACCACGAACTCCTCGCCATCCGCGTGGTACTGCTTCGAGTGGACCATCACGGCCATGGCGGCATCGTCGAGCCACAGGTCCGGTGTGATGAGTCTCCGCCCGGCTTCATCCACGAGGGTCGGGTTCGTCATCGGCTCCGGGAGCAACGCGGACGACCCCATGAGGTCAAGGACGTCAGCCTCCGGGACCGACCAGACGCCAAGGGCCGCAGTGTCGAGCGCTGGAAGCACCTTGGCCGCATCGCGCGAGCGCAAGCGGTAGCACCACTCCGCCAGGTCGTCGACCGTGGTCATGTTTCGTTGAACTGCCTCGACGAGCAACGCCGTGCGATTGCGCAGGCTCCGCTCGTCCACCGCCGCGTCGACGCAGGCCCGTGCCAGGGATGACACACGCAATCCTCCGCGCACGACCTGACCAGCGTCTTCGAGGAGGCTGCGCCGGATCGTGGCGTATCCGCGCTGGCGACTGGCCTGGGAGCCCGGCACAACGACGTCGACCCGGCCCCGTGGATTGGCGTTCATGAGGCCGTGCACGGCTGCGGCCGTCATCCCGGCCAATGCGGACGAGGGCCCGGCGTAAAGGAGGGCACCCATACGCCGTTGCTGCTCGCTCGGGTGTCCTGGCGCGAGCAGGTAGGTGTTGGGCAGGATGACGCGCCAGTGCCGTCCGGCATTCCAGCGAATCGCGTCCTTCGAAAGGCCGCGCTGGAGCGACTGTTGGCGAGTGACGACATTGAACTGGGCCGCGGCGAGGGCCCTCAGGGCGTCGGGAAGCTCCTTCATGGCCCAAGCATCTGGCGGGAAGACGCACGAACGCATCCAGCATCGAGACTTCTGTGGACAACGACGACTCACGGGTCCACCTGTGGATGACGCGGCGAGCGTTCTCCCCGACGCTGGCGCACGCGCTACCCCAGCACCCACTGCACCGTGGTGCGCGTGATTACCCCTCTTACGGTGCGGTAGGTGCGGTTTCAGCTGACGTAGGCCGCCAGGTGCTTGCCGGTGAGGGTCGTTCCCTTGGCCTTGGCGCCCTTTGACGAGGATGACTGCGACACCAAGTCGCCGGGGGTGCCTTCGAAGACGACCGTCCCGCCGTCGTGTCCGGCGCCCGGGCCGAGGTCGATGATCCAGTCGGCGTGGGCCATCACGGCCTGGTGGTGCTCGATGACGATGACGGATCGGCCAGAGTCCACGAGCCGGTCGAGCAGTCCCAACAGGTTCTCGACGTCGGCGAGGTGCAGACCCGTGGTCGGCTCGTCGAGGACATAGACGTCGCCCTTCTCGGCCATCTGGCTGGCGAGCTTGATGCGTTGGCGCTCGCCGCCGGAGAGGGTTGTGAGCGGCTGGCCCAGCGTGAGATAGCCCAGGCCCACGTCGACGAGCCGGTCCAGGATCTTGTGCGCGGCGGGGATGCTCGCCTCGCCGTCACCGAAGAAGGTCTCGGCCTCGTCCATCGACATGCTGAGCACCTCCGAGATGTTCTTGCCGCCGAGGGTGTATTCGAGGACGGACGCCTGGAAGCGCCGGCCTTCGCACTCTTCGCAGGGTGACTCGACGGTCGCCATGACACCGAGCTCGGTGAAGATGACGCCAGCGCCGTTGCACGTCTGGCAGGCGCCCTCGGAGTTGGAGCTGAAGAGTGCGGGCTTGACCCCGTTGGCCTTGGCGAACGCCTTGCGGATCGGCTCGAGCAGTCCGGTGTAGGTCGCGGGGTTGCTGCGTCGCGAGCCCTTGATGGCGGCCTGGTCGATGACGACCACACCCTCGCGTCCGTCGACCGAACCGTGGATGAGGGAGCTCTTGCCGGATCCGGCGACACCGGTGACGGCCACCAGCACCCCGAGCGGGACGTCGACGTCCACGTTCTTGAGGTTGTGGGTCGAGGCGCCGCGGATCTCAAGGGTGCCCTTCGACGTGCGCACCTCGTCCTTGAGCTGGGCGCGATCGTCGAGGTGGCGCCCCGTGATGGTGTCGCTCTTGCGGAGGTCCTCGATGGAACCCTCGAAGACGATCTCGCCGCCATACGATCCCGCCTTGGGGCCGAGGTCGACGACGTGGTCGGCGATGGCGATGGTCTCGGGCTTGTGCTCGACGACGAGGACGGTGTTGCCCTTGTCGCGCAGTCGGAGGAGCAGGTCGTTCATCTGCGCGATGTCGTGCGGGTGCAGCCCGATCGTCGGCTCGTCGAAGACATAGGTGACGTCGGTGAGGGAGGACCCGAGGTGGCGGATCATCTTGGTGCGCTGGGCCTCACCACCGGAGAGCGTGCCCGCGGGTCGATCCAACGACAGGTAGCCCAACCCGATCTCGGTGAATGAGTCGAGCAGGTGCTGCAGTCCCGCGAGCAGCGGTGTGACAGAAGGCTCCTTGAGTTCACGCACCCACAGGGCCAGGTCGCTGATCTGCATCTCGGCCAGATCCGCAATCGACTTGCCGCCGATCTTGGACTTGAGCACCTCTGGCGTCAGCCGCGTGCCGCCACACTCGGGGCACCGCTGGAAGGTCACGGCCCGCTCGACGAAGCGGCGCACGTGCGGCTGCATGGCCTCGGGGTCCTTGGACAGCATCGACTTCTGGATCTTGGGGATGATCCCCTCGAAGGTCAGGTTGATGCCCTCGACCTTGATCTTGGTGGGAGGCGCATAGAGCATCGTCTCGAGCTGCTTTGTGGTGAATTTCGCGATGGGCTTGTCCATCGGCAGGCCCATGCCCTCGAAGAGCCGGCCGTACCACCCGTCCATCGAGTAGCCCGGCACCGTGAGCGCACCCTCGTTGAGCGTCTTGGTCTCGTCGTAGAGCGCGGTCCTGTCGATGTCGCTGACGTTGCCCATGCCCTCGCAGCGCGGGCACATGCCGCCGAGGTAGACGGCGTCCTTGACGACGGCCTTCTCGGTGCGGCCGTCCTTGTCGGTCGACATGACCCCGCTCGCCTTCCGCGTGGGCACGTTGAAGCTGTATGCCGTGGGCGGGCCGACGTAGGGCTTGCCGAGGCGGCTGAAGAGGATGCGCAGCATCGCGTTGGCATCGGTCGCGGTCCCCACCGTCGAGCGAGGGTTGGCACCCATGCGCTCCTGGTCGACGATGATCGCCGTCGTCAGGCCCTCGAGGTAGTCGACCTCGGGTCGGGCCAGCGAGGGCATGAAGCCCTGGACGAACGCGCTGTAGGTCTCGTTGATCATCCGCTGCGACTCGGCGGCGATGGTGCCGAAGACGAGCGAGCTCTTGCCCGACCCCGACACTCCCGTGAAGACAGTCAGTCGGCGCTTGGGGATCTCCAGGCTCACGTCCTTGAGATTGTTCTCGCGGGCGCCCTGGACGCGGATGAGGTCGTGGTTGTCGGCAACGTGGGGTTCGGCGGTCACGAATCCCAACCTAGTGCGCTAGTAAGGTCGCTGCGTGCCTCCCCACAACCTCTCTGACTTCGTCAAGGCCTATGACGTCCGGGGCCTCGTGCCAGAGCAGCTCGACGTCGATGTGGCGTGGGCCCTCGGCGCAGCCTTTGCCGAGGTGATCATCAGCCGCGAGAACGGAACTGGCTGCGTCATCGCCCACGACATGCGCGCCACCTCACCCGAGCTCTCCCAGGCCTTCGGTGTCGGTGTGGCGAGCCGCGGGATCGACGTCACCCACGTCGGGTTGGCCAGCACCGACGGTCTCTACTTCGCGAGCGGCCACCTCGACGTCGCCGGCGCGATGTTCACCGCGAGCCACAACCCTGCGGCATACAACGGCATCAAGCTCTGCCGTCCGGGCGCCCGCCCGGTCGGCCAGGACTCGGGCCTCGCCGACGTCCGCGACCTCGCCCAGGAGCTCCTCGACGGCACCGCCGAGCTGCGCCATGAGGACGAGGGCAAGACCGACGAGTGCGAACTCCTCGCCGACTACGCCGCGTTCCTGCGCGGTCTCGTCGACCTGTCCCGCATCCGCCCGCTCAAGGTCGTCGTCGACGCAGGCAACGGCATGGGCGGGCACACCGTCCCTGCGGTCCTGGAAGAAAAGGCGGGTATGCCGTCCCTTCCCCTCGACGTCGTACCGCTCTACTTCGAGCTGGACGGCACCTTCCCCAACCACGAGGCCAACCCGCTCGAGCCCGCGAACCTCGTCGACCTCCAGGCAGCCGTGGTCGAGCACGGTGCCGACCTCGGCCTGGCCTTCGACGGCGACGCCGACCGCTGCTTCGTCATCGACGAGCGGGGCGAGGCCGTCAGCCCAAGCGCCATCACGGCGCTCATCGCCACCCGCGAGGTCGCCCGCGAGGTCGCGGCAGGCACCGCCGCCAGCGACGTCTCGATCGTTCACAACGTCATCACCTCCGCCCAGGTGCCCGAGGTCATCGCCGCCCTTGGCGCCAAGGCCGTGCGCACCCGCGTCGGGCACTCGTTCATCAAGGGCGAGATGGCCCGGGCCAACGCGGTCTTCGGCGGCGAGCACAGCGCCCACTACTACTTCCGTGACTTCTGGTTCGCCGACACCGGAATGCTCGCCGCGATGCACGTCCTCGCCGCCCTCGGTGAGCAGAGCGAGCCTCTCAGCGCAGTCATGGCTGACTACACGGCATACAGCGCATCTGGTGAGATCAACTCGACCGTCGACGACCAGGGCGCCAAGACGGCCCTCGTGCGTGAGTGGGCCGACAACAAGGGCGTCGAGGTCGACGAGCTCGACGGGCTCACCCTGACCCACGGCGGCGGTGACGGCGACCCGATGTGGTGGCTCAACCTGCGTGCCTCCAACACCGAACCCCTGCTCCGACTCAACGTCGAGGCAGCCGATGCGGACACGATGGCCGCGATACGCGACGATGTCCTGAGGCTTGTACGACGCACTGCGAGAGGAATCAGCTGATGTCAACGATGGAGCCCTGGCTGCGCGAGATCCTGCGCTGCCCCCACTGCCGCGCCGAACTGCGTGACGAGACCGGAGAGGCCGGCCCCGAGCTGGTCTGCACGTCCGACACCTGCGGCCTCATCTATCGGATCGACGACGGCGTCCCGGTGCTGCTCGTCGACGAGGCGCGCAAGCCGGCCTGACGGCCGACCGGCTGCGTCGCACCGACATGCCGCACCTTGATGAGGCGTTCCTCGACTCGGCAGAGTCCCTCGAGGCTCTCGACAGTCGTGGCTCACTGCGCGCGCTCGCAACCGCTGGCGCCCAAGTGCGCCGCGCCATCGTTGCAGCACGCGAAGCCGGCATCGACCGGGTCGCCGGCGGTGACCGTCCTCGGTCCGTCCTCGTCGCCTCGCTCGGCGGCTCGTCGGTCGTCTGTGACGTCCTCGACGTGCTTGCTGAGCCGGGTTCGCCGGTCCCGCTGACGACGCGTCGCGAGGCACCGCTGCCCGGGTGGATCGGTCCGCTCGACCTCGTCATCGCGGTATCGCTCTCGGGTCGCGCCCAGGGTCCACTGGCCCTCGCCGCCGAGGCTGCCCGCCGAGGCGCCTCGCTGCTCACGGTCGGTGCCGCCGACTCGCCGCTCGCCGACATCTGCGCTCGCGGGCGTGGGGTCCACGTGGATGTCGCCTCCCCGGCGCCGACCTCTCGAGCTGCCTTGTGGTCGATGCTCACGCCGGTCCTTTTGGCTGCGGACGGGTTGGGACTCGTCGACTGCTCTGAGGCAGTGCTCGAGCGCGTTGCCGACCTGCTCGACGAGCGGGCCGAGGAGTGCCGCCCGTCGTCGGAGTCGTTCGTCAACCCCGCCAAGATCCTCGCCGTTGGCCTCGCCGAGACCGTGCCTGTCGTCCTCGGAGACGGAGCGCTCACGGGAGTGGCTGCCGGTCGCGCTGCGGCCATGCTCGCCCGCACGGCGCGTATGCCGGCCACTCACGGCTCGCTTCCCGATGCAGCTTCGCAGGTGGTCGCCTGCTTCGATGGTCCCTTCAGCGGCATCGGGGCAAATGGAAACGGCAGCGGAGGGGCGCCCGATGGTGGGCGTGACCTCTTCGCCGACCCGTTCCTCGACGGACCGCCCACGCCTCAGCTCGGGCTGCTCATGCTGCGGGATCATCCGCAGGTGGCTGCTCAGCCCGGCTCGCCCGAGCACCTGGCCGGACTTGAGGCGGGGCGCCTTGCCGAAGCGGTCGCCGAGTCGGCGCGTGATGCGGGTGTGCGGGTCTGGGAGGTCGAGGCCCTCGGCGGTCACCCGATCGAGCGGCTCGCGTCGCTCATCGCGATCACCGACTACGCCGCGACCTATCTCGCGCTCGGCCTCGGACTCGACCCGGCCGTGTCCCGCCACGTCACCGATCTGCGCGACCGCACCTCCTGACCTAGCACCTACTGCACCGTAAGCGGGGTGATCACGCCCCTTACGGTGCAGTAGGTGCTGGGTCAGGGCCGCAGCATGACCGCGAGGCGCTCGTCGCGCCGACGGCGCCACCGCCAGCACCGACAGGCTCACCAGCAACCATCCCAATCTGAACACGTTCAAGTTGTGCGCTAGCCTGCCTTCATGGATGTTGAACGTGTTCAAGTCAAGGCGTTGAGTCCGGCCATGCGACCCTCCCGAGGGGAGGCGACGCGCGACGCGATCGCCGTCGCCGCTCAGGAGCTGTTCCTTGAACGGGGATACGACCGCACCACGATGCGGGCCGTCGCAGAACGCGCCGGGGTGAGCGTGGGCAACGCGTACTACTGGTTCGCCTCGAAGGAACACCTCGTGCAGGCGTTCTACGACCAGATCCAGGTCGACCACGCGGCAGCAAGCGCGACCGCGCTGTCAAGACGCCGCACCTTCGCGAGCCGCCACGAAGCGGTGCTGCTCGCGTGGGTGGACGTGGCCGAGCCGTTCCACGAGTTCGCGGGGGCGTTCTTCAAGGCAGCCGCCGAGCCCACGAGTCCGTTGTCGCCCTTCAGTGCCGAGTCGCGCCCCGCACGGGAGACCGCGATCGCCCTGCAGGCGCGAGTCGTCGAGGAGTCCAGCGCCACCGTGCCCCGGGCCTTGCGTGATGACCTGCCCGAGCTGTTGTGGCTGCTGCAGATGGGGGTCGTGCTCTTCTGGGTCCACGACCAGAGCGAGCAGCAACGACGCACCCGCACGCTGATCCGCAGGGTGGTGCCCCTCGTCGACCGAGCCCTGCGGATGAGTCGCCTGCCAGGGATGGGTGCCCTTGTGGGCGACCTCACCAACATCATCAAGGCGGTCCGAGCATGAGGAGAGCCATGTCCTGGAGCCAGAGCAACCGGGCCGTCCTGGCACTCACGCCTGATGCGGTCTTCGCGACGCTGTCCACCGTGGAGCTCTGGTCGCAGTGGTGTCCCGGCGTCTCCGCAGCATCCTTCGACGGACCACTGCGGGTCGGCCAGTCGGGGTCGATGGCGCTCGGCCTGCCCGTCGTCGGGCCCATCCACCGAGTGACCGCTCCTCCCTTGGTGGTCCGTGAGTTCGAACCCGGATCCAGGATCCTGCTGGAGCAGGCCCAACCGGGCGGAGCCCTCACGATCGAGTGGACGGTGACGCCAGACCCGCGATCTCCCGCGTTGACCCTGCTCACCCAACGCCTCGCCGGGTGGGGACCCTTGTCCTTCGGCATGGGTCCGGTCGCGCGCCGCGCGCTCGGGTCTGACTTCGCGATGCAGGCGCTCCGGTTGTGGCGTCTTGCTGGTGGCGTCGTCGACCCTGAGGCGCTCCGCGTCGTTGTCGCTGGAGGATCCGGCACGCTCGGTCGCCGACTCGTGGCCGATCTCGCGTGCCGGGGGCATGACGTCGTCGTCCTCACCCGAAGCAGTCAGCCGGATCTGCCTGTGCGACAGGCGATCTGGGACGGCTCAACCGTGGGGGACTGGGCTGCAGAGCTCGAGCCATCCTCGCGCACCGCGGTGGTCAACCTCGCCGGCCGCCTCGTCGACCTTCGCCCCACTCCCGCCAACATCGCCTCATTGCGCGACAGCAGGGTGGACTCCACTCGAGCACTCGTCGGCGCAAGCGCGAGCCTCACGGCCCCGTTGGCCGCGTGGGTGCAGGCGAGCACCACGGCGATCTACAGCGACGCGGGCGAGGCCGAGATCGACGAGTCCAGCCCTGTACCCGTGGGGCTGCCCCAGATGACCGGCGTTGCTCAGCCGTGGGAGGACTCGGTGCAGGGCGCCGTCGCAGAGCACCTGCACGTCCTGCGGACCTCGCTCGTCCTGGATCGCGGAGCCCCTGTCGTGGCGCGTCTTGTCGGCCTCACCCGGGCCGGCTGGGCGGCTCGATTGGCACCGGACGCCAGTGGATCAGCTGGATCCACATCGACGACTGGCTCACCATCGTGCGCGCCGCCTTGGGCGTCGAGCCCGGCGTGCAGCTGCCCGGGGGAGTCGTCATCGCGTCCGCGCCCTTCCCCGTGCGCAACTCCGAGCTCATGGCGCAGCTCCGTCGGCAACTGCATCGGCCCTGGTCGCCACCGACGCCCGTCCCGCTGATGAAGTTGGGTGCGGTCATGCTGCGGACCGATGCTGCACTGGGACTGACCGGCCGTCGTGCCACCTCGTCCGTCCTGCCCGTGAGCGGCTTCGAGTTCGCCTACCCGCACCTCGAGGATGCCCTCGAGGACGTGCTCGGCGCCGATCAGGCCAAGTAGCCACCGGCCACCCCACCGGCTGAGCACTCAGCCTGCTGAGGGCTGCGACTTCGTGCCCCGCACGAACACGGAGACGCGGCCTTCGGCCGATCACCGTGTCCATGCAGGGCACGAAGTCGGGTTGCGGGTCAGTGCTGGGCGAGGTCGATGACTTCGGCCGTCGGCAGGGCCGCCAGGGCAGCACCGTCGACGAGGATCTTGCTGCGTCGAAGCCCGCTGCCGATGACGACCGCACCGGCGGCCACGACGGCGGCATCGACGAGGACCGGCCACTCCGCAGGCAGTCCGATCGGCGTGATGCCACCGAACTCCATGCCCGTGAGCGACACCGCGTCGTCGTGCGGGGCGAACGAGATCTTGCGAACGCCGAGGTGCTTGCGCACGACGCCGTTGATGTCGGCGCGGTCGGTCGCGAGGATCATCACGGCGGCGTAGGTCGTCGCCCCGGCGCGCTTCCCGGCAACGATGACGCAGTTCGCACTGGCGGCCAAAGCGACGTCGTATGCCGCGCAGAAGGCTTCCGTGTCGGCGAGCGTGGCGTCGATGGGCGCCACCTCCGCTGCCGCGATTCCGTTGTCCCTGACCGGATCTGGCGCCACGGCCGCAGCCGCGGCCGCCGCCACGGCCAGAGCCGCGGCCACCGAAGGCGCGACCAGCTCAGGGTGCAAAGCGGCAGGTGACCAGTCGAGCGTTCCGCGAGCGGACGGCATACGCGTCAGTGCTTTTCGTCGGCGACTGCAGGCTCAGTGGCCTCGTGCTTGCCGTGGCCGCCCTTGCGGGGGATGACGTGCATGATCGCGACGACGACCGCTCCGACGACGAGACCGAGGATGGCCGAACCGACGGTGTTGGTGACCCAGCCGAGGATGCCACCCAGCGGACCGGTGGCATCGTGGACCCACTCCTCGGCGTGGTGCACCCACGAGTACGGCTGGTGGAGGATCGACCAGCCGTACTCCTTGGAGAGGTCATCGAGACCCACGAGCAGGATGTGACCGCCGACCCAGGTCATGGCAGCGATACCGACGACGGACAGGGTCGACAGCAGCTTGGGCATGGCCGCAACGAGGCCGCGGCCGATCGGGGCGCGGACGCCCGACTGCTCGGACAGGTGCAGGCCGACGTCGTCCATCTTGACGATGGCCGCGACTACGCCGTAGACGAGGGTCGTGATGAGCACCGCCACGACGGCGAGGATCGCGAGCCGCGAGACAAACCCTTCGTCAGCGACCTCGTTGAGCGAGATGACCATGATCTCGGCGGAGAGGATGAAGTCGGTGCGGATCGCGCCGCTCGTGATCTCGTCCTCGTCGGCGACCTTGCCCTCCTCGTGTGCCTGGTCGGCGGCGTCCTCGGAGTGACCGCTGACGCGTTCCCAGATCTTCTCGGCACCCTCGAAGCAGAGGTAGGTGCCGCCGATCATGAGCAACGGCGTGAGTGCCTGGGGGAGGAACTGGCTGAGCAGCAGCGCCGCCGGCAGGATGAAGAAGAACTTGTTGCGCAGGGAGCCGATCGCGATCTTCTTGATGATCGGCAGCTCGCGCTTGGGGGAGAGGCCCTCGACATAGCGGGGGGTCACCGCCGTGTCGTCGACGATGACGCCCGTGGCCTTGACGCTGGCGCGCCCGGCTGCGGCGGCGACGTCGTCGGCCGAGGCGGCAGCGGCCTTGGCGAGCACGGCGATGTCATCGAGCAGGGCAAAGAGGCCGCCGGCCATCAGTTCACCTGCAGGTCAGTGAGGTTCTCAGGGTGCTCCACACGCTCAGCCTACCCAGCGCGGGACGGGGTCACTCCTCCTCGTCGCCGGGGGAGCCCTGGTCCTCGTCCTCGGCTTCGTCGTCCTCTTCGTCATCCTCGGATGCAAGGGTGAGGTCGTTCTCATCGTCGTCCTCGCTCTCGGTGAGAGCGGGCCGGGAGACGTCGGCGTCGGTGTCGACCGCGTAGTCGTCGCGGACCGCGTCCCACTTCTCGATGCTCTCCTCGTCGAGGTCGAGACGAACCTCCTCGCGGATCTCACCCTGCCCTTGCGTGCCTGAACCCTCGGGTATGCCGTCCGCTCCCGTGTTCTTTGTCGTGTCACTCATCGTGTGCTCCGTTCGTTGGGTCAAGCCTGGTACAAACGAACCTAGCGTTGCGGCGCCAGCAGGACCCAGTCGCGGTGAGTTTGCACTTGGCGCCAGCCGAGGTCATTCTGCAAGTCGAATGCAATCGCACTGTCCTTGTTCACGATGGCGATCGAACACTGGGACTCCGTTACCACGTCCCTCCACCGGGGACCGGCCTGCTGCCAGTTCACAATCTTCTTGACGTACTCGACCTCGTACAGCTCCGTGCGTCCATCGATGATGGGCTTCACATGTGAATGCCCCCAGAGAAGCCACCCGCCAAGAACGTAGTCATTGCAGACCACCGTGCCGGGGGCCAGATCGTTCAACTTTGCCGAAAAGGCTGTGGGAACGAACTCGGGCTCACGCGCCACACTTGGTGATTGGAATGCGGCGCAGATGACGGCCACTGAGGCCAGCAGCGCGGCGATCGCGCCCTCGCGAACGGTCCGTCTTTCACGAGGCAGCGGGAAGTCGGCGATCGCTCGAGCTGCCAGCGGCACGGCCATGGCTGCGCCAATGGCGACGCTGCGCGAATAGGCCATTGTCACGCCGCAAGCGACCAGGACGAGCATGATTTCAATGCCGCCTGCTGACGATGTGCTCCGTGCCCACGTGATGATCGGCACAGCGAGCAATACGAGTGCGCAGATCGTGGTCACGTCGAAGATGGAAGGTGGCACCCACTCGCTCACAAACTCGGTGTAGCCGCGAACGGTGAGCGGGGACAGCACGGTGTTGATGCCTGTTGGGGTCAGAGCCGCTGCCAAAAGGCTTGCTGTTGGCACCAAGGCTGCTCGTGGGGCCAAAGGGCGAAGGTCTCTCTCAAGCAGCATCCCGACCACTCCCGCGGCCCCGATGGCGACACCAATGAACCACATCCCATGACTGCACGCCCAAACCCACGACAGCGGAATCAACCACCATCGAACGCGGCGATCTGCAGCAGTTCTCAACCACGCGGAGGTCGTCACGGCCGCAAAGGCAAAGGTGACCAGATGTGGTCTGGGGGTGAGGCTGGGGAACATTGCCAGGAAGGCGAGCGCAACCACCAGCGACGACATCAGCAAAGAGGTGAACTGTCGGGCCAGCGTGAGGAGTAAGCCCAAGAGGGTCGCCGCAGCTGCGACCATCAATACCGTGACAGCAGGAAGACCTCCCCAGCCAGCGACCTGGGCCATCAGGAGTTCTGGAAGCCACTCATGAAGTGTCCACGTGCGAGTCGCAAAGGAGTTCCACGGATCTGGTCCTGAGAATTGCCACGTTGTCGGGAGTTCCTGACCGATGCGCAGATGCCAGAAGGTATCGGGGTCTTTCACCGGCCCGAAGGTGAGGTAGGCGAGAAAGGCGACCACGGCGCCAGGAGCAACCTGCCGGATCACGAGAGGGATGCTCCACGTGCGCTTCGTGCCAATTGTTTCGTCTGACGCGGGCAACGCCTGACCCTTGGCGTGGGAGGTTCTCGGCAAGGAGCGCGTCACGGATGGAGCCTAGCGACCCACCTTCGAAGGTATGAGCGGTCCAGCGCAGGCGAGTTGCCTTTCACAAGTGGCAGCGACTCTTGGGCGCAGTGCTTGATGCACGTCCATGTCTACCGCGTGAGTCGGTAGAGTGGAGGCCGCCGGCGCGGGTGATACCCCGCTCTTACGAGATCGCCCAGATGGGCTGCGCCGGGTCGCCACCCCACTCAACGGAAGAGATTTCGCATGTCCTTTGACTACAAGGTTGCCGACCTGGGCCTCGCCGAGGCCGGCCGTCACCAGATCCGTCTTGCCGAGCACGAGATGCCGGGCCTCATGAGCCTGCGGGAGGAGTTCGGTTCCTCCAAGCCGCTCACGGGCGCCCGCATCGCCGGCTCGCTCCACATGACCGTGCAGACCGCGGTCCTCATCGAGACGCTCACCGCACTCGGTGCCGAGGTCCGCTGGGCTTCCTGCAACATCTACTCCACGCAGGACGAGGCCGCCGCGGCCGTCGTCGTCGGGCCCCAGGGCACCGTCGAGGACCCGCAGGGTGTGCCGGTCTACGCGTGGAAGGGCGAGACCCTCCCGGAGTACTGGGACTGCACCGAGCAGATCCTCACCTGGCCCGGTGGTGAGGGCGCCAACATGATCCTCGACGACGGTGGCGACGCCACGATGCTCGTCCACAAGGGTCGCGAGTGGGAGGCCGCCGGTCAGGTGCCCCCCACCGACGAGAAGGACTCCGAGGAGGTCGGCGTCTTCAAGGAGCTCGTCCGTCGCACCCTCGCCGAGGACCCCCAGAAGTGGACCAAGGTCTCGACCGAGATCAAGGGTGTCACCGAGGAGACCACGACCGGCGTGCTGCGCCTCTACGAGCTTGCTCGCGACGGCAACCTCCTCTTCCCGGCGATCAACGTCAACGACTCGGTCACCAAGTCCAAGTTCGACAACAAGTACGGCTGCCGCCACTCCGTGATCGACGGTCTCAACCGCGCCACCGACGTCCTCATCGCCGGCAAGGTCGCGGTCATCTGTGGCTACGGCGACGTGGGCAAGGGCTGCGCGGAGGCTCTTCGTGGCCAGGGCGCTCGCGTCATCGTCACCGAGATCGACCCGATCTGCGCGCTGCAGGCTGCGATGGAGGGCTACCAGGTCGCCAAGCTCGAGAGCGTCATCGACATCGCCGACATCTTCGTCACGACGACCGGCAACTTCAACATCATCACCGCCGAGCACATGCAGCAGATGAAGAACAAGGCGATCGTCGCCAACATCGGCCACTTCGACAACGAGATCGACATCGCCGGTCTGGCCAAGGTCCCCGGCATCGTCAAGACCGAGATCAAGCCCCAGGTCCACGAGTGGACGTTCTCCGGCGGCAGCAGCATCATCGTGCTGTCCGAGGGTCGCCTGTTCAACCTCGGCAACGCCACGGGTCACCCGTCCTTCGTCATGTCGAACTCGTTCGCGAACCAGACGATCGCCCAGATCGAGCTGTTCACCAAGACGACCGACTACGACAAGCAGGTCTACGTCCTCCCCAAGCACCTCGACGAGAAGGTCGCGCGCCTCCACCTCGCCGCCATCGGGGTCGAGCTCACCGAGCTCACCAAGGAGCAGGCCGAGTACATCGGCGTCGACGTGGCCGGTCCCTACAAGTCGGACCACTACCGCTACTGAGTTCTCTCACAACGCCATCCGGTATGCCGTCCGCTCACCTCGAGCGGGCGGCGTTCCGCATTCTTGGCTCAGGTTTGTCGGGCCGGCGTCGGGGGCGTCGGCCATGATGGGGACCATGGCGTCGAAGCTCGACAGGAGCGCAGTTCTCATCCTGCTCATCCCAACGGTGCTCGTGATGATCGGCGTGGTGTTCGCCTTCAGGAGCCGAGACGGCCGAGTCATCGCCGCCATGCTCACCATCGCGGGGGCGCTCCTCATGGGCTTCGTGCAAGCACGCCGCGCTCGCCGCGATGCAACGCGCGGAAGGTGAGTGCGGCGCTATTGACCGCGCCATTCCTTGTGGAAGGCGACGTAGGCGCGATCGGTGCCAGGACCCCAGTTGCCGTCCTGGCTCACCATGAGGATCCGTTGGAAATCGTCGACGGCGATCCTTACGGCTGCACGGGTCCCGGGCCCGAAGCTGCCATCGACTGGGACGTCGACGATCGCCTGCACGATCCGGATCTGCGCGACGCTGTGTTGCACTGACGCAGCGGCCACTGCCCGGAAGGCCGAGCTGCGCACGTCGGTGTCGGGTCCCCAGTGGCCGTCGTCGTCGATCTCCAGAAGGCGCTGCATGACCTTGACATCGTCGCGCTTCCAACGGGTCGTGGCCGGTGCGGGTGGTGCCATGGCGGTGTTGTCCTGCGCGGCGTAGTTGGGGCGGAAGAAACCCCGGACGAACTTGCCCGTGCGCTTCTTGCGATAGACCCCGTCGCCATTGTTCTGCGAGCCGGCGTTGGTGGGGGAGGTGTTGCCCTCGATCGTCTGGACGATGAGATCCGTCGACCCCAGCGCGCCAGCCCGGATGACCTTCTCGACGACACCGATGTGGGACTTCTTGGTCTTGCCCATGATGACCCAGTCGCCGACCTTGGGCGAGGTGTGCCACTGGCCTGCCTCCAGAGCGTCGGCCGCGATCTGGGGGACGTAGAAGGGTCCCCAGCCGAAGTCGTCCGTCATGTTCTTGCCGCCGACGATGGCCCCGGACTGGAGGAAGGCGGCGCACCACGCGTTACCGTTCCACTCGCGCTTGGTGTTCAGCCAGTAGGGGACCTTGTTGGAACCGCGGGGGTTCTCGGTCGTGCCGATCTGGGATGCGGCCCAGAAGAGGAACTCCTGCTTGGTGAGGTGCCTGAGGACCTCTGCGACGGCAGCCATCAGTACTCCTCGTAGATCGAGTCGTCGGGCAAGGGGGTTTGGTCCGGGAGCTCTTCGCCCTCCGGGAAGTCGTCGGAGTCCGTGAAGTCCTCGTCGACGGGTGGTGGTCCGATCTGCTCCTCGATGGGCGGGATCGGTTCGTCGACGGGCGGGATGGCCGGCTCTGTCATGACTGCCTCCTGTGGTCTGGAGTCTCAGGCGTCTGGGGTTTTCGATCGAGTGCGGCACAGGAGGCGTCAAGGTCCGGCCTGTCGGACAAAGGAGGGCCGGGCGGGGCTCACCCGCAGGCAAACCGTAGGCCGACCTCCGTCAAGCGCGCCGCCCGCCGTTTCACTCAGTGGCACACTCGAGACACGTACCGATGGTGATGCCGGAGGGCATCGAAATGCCCGGGAGTCTGAATGGACGACCACACAATGATGGGGCGCGCACTGGCCATCCTCGAGGCCGTCGCGTCGGATGGACCGTGTGTCCCACTGGCCGATCTCACACGCTCGGTCGGGCTCCCCAAATCGACCGTCCTTCGCGTCGCTCGGGACCTCGCACGACGTGGCTTGCTCGACGACGCCCTCGGGTCGTACTCGTTGGGTGGGAAGTTGGACCACCTCACTGAGCTCGCTCACCTTGCCGAGGAGCGACACAGGGTGTTCGAATCCCTTGAGGAGCTGCGCCAACTCATCGGTGGGATCGTCTGGTTCGCGCCCCTCGGTGAGCTGGGGCAACCGGCGGTCCTTGCGGCGGACCCGTATGACCTCCGACTCGCCCAGGCTGAGGGGTGGCCCAGTCACGAGCTGATGCTCACTCGTTCACCCGCCGGACTCCTCACCCTCGCGCACCGGCCGACCGCTTATCAGGGGGTGCTGGAGTCCTACGCGCGACGTGGTGCCGATCCTGCTGAGAGGGTCCACCTGGCACGCGCGGTCGAGCAAACCCGCCAGGTGGGCGTGGCGGTCGAGTCGGGTCAGGTCAGGGCTGGCTGGCGGTGCGTCGCCGCGGCCAACCTTGACGGCCCCTCGCCGCACGTTGTCGGGGTAGTCCTGCGGCAGAACCGAATTCCCACCACGGCAGTGGTCAGACCCATCCGCGAGCTGGCCGCCTCATTGACTGTGTGACATCAGCGAAGCGACCGCTGCGAGAGCGCGGAGGGTCAGCCGTATGACCGCCATTGAGTCTTTCAAATGCATCCGGTATGCCGCCCGCTCCCTCGGACCCGCTGTATCGCCACGGCGGGGCCGTCCGCCCATCCCGTCGTCCTCACCGTGGCGCTGACGGCCGTCAAGGTGCTTGTCCTCCAGGTACCGGCCGCCGGGTGAACCGGTTCGCCTCGGGAGCACTCAGCGAAGCACGGACAGCACGGACGAGTAGTCGTCGGTCCACGTGGTGGAGTCCGTCGTCAGAGGGCCCCAGGCCGTGCTGCGACGCATCTCCGCGACCCGACCGTCGCGCGGGGACAGGGCCACCCACTCACCGACGGTCGAGCGCACACCCTCGGCCTTGGTGCCAAAGGCGGCGTCCCACCCGAGGTCGTCGGCCGCGCCCCTCAGGACCGGTTGGAGGTCGAAGACCCGGTTGCTGATGTGCACCATGAGGAGCCCGTCCGGACGGAGCTTGGACGCGTACGACCGCATCGCGTCCACGGTCAGCAGGTGCACCGGGATGGAGTCCGAGCTGAACGCGTCGAGGATGATCAGGTCCTTCGACGCGTCGGGCATCGCCTCCAGGGCCAGCCGCCCGTCGCCGACCTGCACGTCTACGTCGGCCTTGGCGTCCGCGAGGTAGGTGAACAGGCGTGGGTCACGGGCGATGTCGACCACGGCGGGGTCGATCTCGACGAAGGTGAACCGTTGGCCTGGCTTCCCGTAGGCGGCGATGGTTCCCACTCCCAAGCCGACGACCGCCACGTCGTTGAGTGCTGGCTGCGCGAAGACGCTCCCGAGAGATCCGGATTTGGCGTAGTACGTGGTGGGCTCATAGCGGCGGTCATCCTGCCACTGCAGCCCGTGGAGGGTGGTCCCATGCATCAGCTGGTGTTGCCCGTCCGTGGAGACGACGCGGTAGCTGCCGTAGAAGGTGCGGCGCTGGTCGATCGTGCCCTGACCCTGGAGGACCGCGAACGCGAGCAGGATGACGAGCACGGGCACCGCAGCGAGACCTCGCCGCGCGCTGAGCCACCACGCACCACCGGCGACGACCACCACGGTCGCGAGGGCCGCTCCCGTTCCGGCAAAGGTGGCGGCCGTCAGGGCAGATGCGAAGACGAAGATCGTGCCGCACATGCAGACGATCGCGAAGGCGGCCCAGTTGCGGTCGGCATACCGGCCGATGCGCGAGGGCGCACCCGCACGGCGCAGCAGGAGGACGGGGACCAGGGCGAGCAGGATCCAGTACTCCCACACGCGGTCGAAGACCAAGGGTGCGATGACACCGTTGAGGAGGCCGCCAAGGGCACCACCAGTCGCAACGACGAGGTAGAACGCGGTCAGGTGCTCGACGTCGGGCCGGTCGGCGGCGAGCTGCGCGTGCGCGGCATACGACACGAGAGTCAGCATCGCCATGAGCACGGGGACGATCAGCCAGAGCGGCAGGCCGCCCGCCTCCTGGGGGATGAGGGCGAGGGCGACCACCGCGGCCACGACGGCCAGCCGACGCGAAAGGCGCGGTGCGGTTCGACCGATCCGAGCGAAGGCGACGATGAAGGTCGCGAGATACAGCGCCAGCGGGATGACCCAGAGCAGCGGGATCGCGGCCACGTCCGTGCTGATATGGGAGGTCACGGCGAGCATGAGCGCTGACGGCAGGAAGCTGATGACCAGCCAGGTCAGCAAGTCCCGACGGGTGATCCCAACCTGTCCTCTCTCGGTAGCGGACGGTTCTGACGTCACTGAGGTTGCAGGATCGGGGTCCGACTCGGCTACGCGTGGACTCTCTCCCAGGGCGGCCCGCGCCTTCGACCGCGTGACGATGCCGCACGTCGCCGTGAGCAGGGCGAAGAGGGCGAATCCGACCGACCATGCGACCCGTTGCTGGTCGACTGTCAGCAGGGGCTCGATGACGAAGGGGTAGGCCAGGAGACCCACGAAGCTGCCGACGTTGCTGGCGGCGAAGAGGAAGTACGGGTCCTCGGCTCGCGGGCCGCCCGACCAGGAGTACCACCGCTGGAGGAGCGGCCCCGAGGTGGAGATGACGACGAAGGGGAGGCCGATCATCAGCGTCAGGGTCCGAAGGAGCCAGAGGACCGGTGAGGTCTCTACGCCCGGCACGGCTTCGAGCGGCAGTGCCACAGGGAGCGCGACCACTGGCGCCAGTAGGGCGAGCAGGTGGACGGGTGGCTGCCACCGCGGGCCGAACCGACGCGTCGTGACGTGGGAGTACAGGTAGCCGAGAAGCAGGAGCACCTGGAAGAACAGGCTGCTCGTGCTCCACACCGTGGCCGAGCCGCCGTAGGCGGGAAGCAGGATGCGAGCGATGAGTGGCTGGACGACGAAGAGGAGCGACGCGCCCACGAAGGCGGTGACGGTGAAGAGGGCCACGATGCCGGGCGCGCGGACAGAGGCCGGTGCTGGGTCCACGGGTGAGCCCTCGCGCTCGCGCGCGGACGGGCCTTCTCGAGGCGGGTCGAGCACGGGCACGCTCGGTGGGACGGTGTTGTCGGTCATGGGGCTCCCTTGTCCGGGAAGAGAGTAAGTGGGTGAGGCATCAAGGCGTCGACCAGCGCCTGAACTCGGCGCCGCCTCTGGTCGGGTAGGGCGAGGCCGATCGGATGTCGCTGCTGTGCCTCAGGCAGGGACCCACAGGCTGAGCTCACGAGTCGTCCTCACCTTCTCCCACACTGCACCGGCTGCTCCGTCCGTGGTGACCGACGGGGCCGAAGATGGGACGAGCGCACAGGTTGCTCCCACGGGCAGGACGACCGCGTCAGGGTCCAGCAGGCGTCGCCGGGTGTTGGCGTAGGCATCAGACCCGTGCACCTCGGTGCGCATGTCGATCCACACCAGGACGTCCGGCCGCAGCAGGAGCATGGCGCCCGCGGTGTCGGGGTCGGTGAAGAGCCGGCAACCCCGGGGGAGTGACCCGGCGATCTCCGCCTCAGGCTGAGGCCTGCCGGGATCGGCCGCCTGCCACACGACGAGAGGCGCAAGGACGACGAGGACTCCCGTGAGGATCGGGCGCCAGTACGCTGCCGTGAGCCGGGTGCGGATGGTCGTGCCGGTCCGCGCGCTCGATCGCCAACGGATGGTGGCGCGCGAGAGCTCGGCAGCGAGGACGGGCAGCAGGGTGAGCGTGGCGACCCCGAGGAACCGGATCGCGACGACCCCGGCGAGCGCCGCCGCGAGACTGATGGCGACGAGGGTGACCTCCAGCGCCCAGCGACCGCGCTCTGGCGACCCGGGAGTGCCGCTGCGATGTCGGAGGAGCCTCACTGCGCTGACTGCGCCGAGAGCCAGGACGAGAACGGCGACCCAGAGCCATCGGAGCCGAAGGCTGGCCGTGAATGGGGAGAGCCACTCGACGATCTGGCCCTCCGACGCGGAACTCACGTCGAGGAGGAGCTGCCACACCGACAACCCGTAGGGGCCGAGAGTGCTGCCCACGGCCAGCGCCATGCCGGCCGCTGCGGCGAGGCCGACCCGCCATCGCTCGACGCCGGCCAAGAGGGCGAGGAGAGGGAGCGCGGCGGCGACCACGAGCGAGGTCACCGACCATGACACGTGGAGCCAGGCCCCGAGCCAGCCGAGGGCGGCGGACACCAAGGCGACGCCGACAAACGTCCACCAGGCCCGGGGAAGGGGCCGCGTGACGAGGGCGTGGCCGAGGGCCAGGGAGACGAGGAGCAGGGCCTGGACGACGATCGTCGCCCGGGGCGAGACCATGGGCAGCGCGAGGGCGGCCACGAGGATCGTCGCGGCCAGGGTGGGCAAGGGTCGGGCACCGAGCTGCCGGGCGACGGCCACGGCGATGCCGAAGTAGGCCAGCATGCCTGCGGCACCGACGAGTGCGATGCCCGCGACACCGAGCCAGTCGTGACCGAGGCCGAGTGCGCTGTTCCAGAGCGGGGACGTCGGGCGGAAGAGTCCTTCAGGCTTCGCCCAGCTCCACGAGTCGGGCCTGGACAACGGGGTCCCGGACCATCGCTCGATCCCGTCCTTGGCCTGCCAGTACGGGTCGCGCTCGGTCATCCGCGTCGAGCGGAGCACCACGAGCGCGAGGATCCAGCCAAGGAGAATGGTCCAGTCCCAGCGACCCCTCACGAGAATCCGCGGGTACGTGCGGCGTAGGCCGCGTAACCCTCGACCTGCTCGTGAAGGAGCGCTTCCTCCCACCGGGCCCGAAGGATTTGCAGGACGGCGAGCACGATGACGATGGCCCAGGCCCACCCGCCACCGTGGACCATGGCCAGACCGACCGCGCTGATGTACTCGAAGACGTAGAGGGGGTGGCGGAAGACGCGGTATGGGCCGCTGGAGGCGAGATCGCGGGACTGGGGCACCACGCTGATATTGGTGCGCAGGTGCAGCAGCGCCCAGATCGACAGTGCCACCCCGACGGCGATGAGCGCGGAGCCGACGCCCACCTCGACCTCTCCCGCGTCTCCCGCACCGACGAGCGGCACAAAGTAGCCCGAGAAGGTGGCGAGCCCCGCCACGAGCCACCGGTCGGGACGGCGGTCGGTGCGCGTGGCCACCCCCCGGCCGAGGTACATCACGGTGAGGACGGTGTAGAACGCCAGGGCGGCGATCGTGCTCACGACCTGCAGGACCGATCGGTCCGTGTCCGCGTCGAGCAGGGCGCCCGTGTTGAGGATGATGAGCGCGACGCAGAGGGGCACGAGGATGAGGCGACCCAGGTCGATGCCGCGGAAACTGTCCATGGCGCGAGTATGACCTCGACGGGGGCGGCAGTGGGGAGGTTGGCGGAAAAGGGCTATATGCCATGGCTACCCTCACGGCTGAGCTAATCACCTCTAACCCCTGATAACTATTGACCGACGATCGCCAGTGCTGTAGGACTGCTCCTGCGTGCCGGTCAGTTTCGTGCTCAGAATCCGCTGCTCACGCTTTCCCTACCACATCTGACGGCCCAATGTCGGGATTAGTCGGAGTCATCTGACCATTTCTTCTAGTCATCTGTGCCCAGTAGTTTTTGACTAGCTCGGGCCATGTCCGAAAACTTCATTTTCGGAGGAAGATCAGCGCCGGGTCGGCGTCGTCGGCCTGCTACACGACCACCCAAAAGGGGTATGCAAATGTCCAAGGCTCTCGTCAAGTTCCACCAGCGCCTGGTCGCCGAGAAGGGCGCCACCATGGTGGAGTACGGCCTCATGGTCGCGCTCGTCGCCGTCGTCGTCGCCGTCGCCGCGACCGTGCTCGGCACCAACATCAGCACGATGTTCAACGGCCTCAAGTTCCCCTGATCCGCCCACTGCCACGCAGCTCGAAGAAGGGACGCCCGATGTCTGAGCAGATCCTGCGACTGCGCAAGCGGCTCGCCTCCGATGTTGGCGCGACGATGGTCGAGTACGGCCTCATGGTCGCGCTCGTCGCCGTCGTGGTGGGCGTCGCGGCCGCCGTGCTCGGCACCAACATCAGCACGATGTTCAACACCATCGCCACCTCCATCTGAGGGGTCTGGGCTGCAGGTCGGCGGCCCCACGGGCCGCCGACCTCGCAGTGTCACAACAGTGAGACCTGCACGTTTCGTCTTTTCATGTCATCAGAGGGGGTTTGGCCCATGCGTGGTCCCCGCGAGCGAGGCGCAGCGATGGTCGAATTCGCCCTCCTGCTGCCACTCCTCCTCCTGGTGCTCTTCGGCCTCATCGACATGGGCCGCATGTTCCTCGTCCAGGCCATGGTCACGAATGGGGCTCGTGAAGGCGCTCGGATGGCCGCGCTTGGTTACTCAGCCAGTGAAATCACGGCGCGCGCCGAGGCCTCCATGCCCAACCTCAACGGGGTGTCCGGTGGCACGCACACCGTCGTTCCCACGACGGCCTGTCCGTCCGTGCTGACAGCCACCTCAGAGAGGAGCGTGACCGTCACGGTCAGCGGCTTCAACTGGGTGGCGCTGGGTGCCATCAGCGGACTGTTCCCGGGCGGCGGCATCACGCCCCCCCAACCCACAGCCACGTCATCGATGAGGTGCTCTGGATGACCAATAGGAGCTCCTACCCTCGAACCCCACGTCACGAGCAGGGAGCGGTTGGGGTCCTCGTCGCGATGCTCTTCGGGACCTTCGTCGTCACCGGCCTGCTGGCGTGGTCGGTCGACGCCGGACAGATCATCCTTGAGCGACGCCAGACGCAGAACGCTGCCGATGCCGCGGCCATCGCCTTGGCACAAAGCTGTGCCAAGGCCAACTGCAACTTCGACGCTGACAACCTGCCTGCCCTGGCCACCGCGAACACGATCAACAGTGGTGCACGCACCCACACGATCGAACGACAGTGCAAGTCGACGTCCTCGATCCCCGGCTCTCTGCCGGTGTGCACCTCGACGTCGAGCGTTGATCAGCTCCGCGAGTGCCCACCTCTTCCCCCCGGGCTGGCGGCGGGACTGCCCTACGTGGAGGTGAGAGTCCGGGCCAATGAGACGTCACCCGGGCTCATCCCCAACCCCTTCACGCGCGCAAACGACACCGGTCCGGATGACAGCAACGTGGTCTCGTGCGCACGAGCCGCCTGGGGGAGGCCGACCACGGCGACCTTCACCTCGCCGATCACGATCTCGACCTGCGAGTGGCAGACGTACACCAGCGGTGGCACCACGTACGTCGTGCAGCCTCCCGTGTCCCCGTGGCCCGGCTACGGGGGCGCCGGCCAGCCGGCATACCCCTTGCCCGCGACCACCCCCAACACTTCCGGTCGCGAGGTCATCATCGACCTGCATGATCCTTCCAAGCCGGGCTGCTCGTACAACGGCAAGGACACGGCCGGGGGGTTCGGATATCTCGACACCAGCGGCCCGTGCAGTACGACGCTCAGCACGACCAACGGTGTGAACATCTGGGCCAACATCGACACCGGTAGCTCGACGAGCGGCACTTGCCAGTCCGCTTTGGCGAACATCTGGACCAACGGACCCGTCATTGATCTTCCGGTGTTCGACTGCATGGTGAAGTCCACGACCGGGACTCCGGTGGGCGCTCCGCCGGCGGACTGCGACCCGGGCGATGCCGGCGGAGCCAACACCTATTACCACGTGGCCGGAGTCGCGAAGTTCTACCTCAGCGGCTACCGCATCGGTGGAGGGGAGACCAGGCCCAGCCGGGTGTCAGGGTCCGTTCCGTGCGGCAATCCTCGTCGTTGCATCTCGGGCTGGTTCGTCCAAGGCGTGCTCAACACTCCCACAGCCACGATCGTTCCCCCGACCTCGACCAACGGTTTCGGTCTGACGGCTGTCGTTCCGGCCGGCTGATCACACCCCTCGAAAGGCATTCACTCCATGGGTCGTCGTGTCCTCGCCCTTGCCGCCGCCGTCGTGCTCGCCCTCGCCGGCGCAGTGCTCGTGCTGCTCTACGCCCAGGGGGCCGACGAACGCGCGCTCGAGGGTCAGCAGCCGCAGGCGGTCTACGTCTCGGAGAAGGTCGTCCCCGCCGGCACGACGCTCAAGGACGCCGAGCGCAGCGGTCTCATCACCCGCACCCAGGTGGCAGGCAAGGCCAAGCCCGCGGGGGCGCTCGCCGGAATCAACTCCGACAACAGCTCGTTCGTCGCCCGCGCGGACTTGCCCCCCGGACAGGTCGTGCTCAGTGCGGCCTTCGGCCTGGAACGGCTGGGGCAGAGGGCGATCGGCGTGAGCTCGGGCATGGTCGCGGTCTCGGTGACCCTCGAGGACCCAAACCGCGTGGGTGCATTCGTCACCCCCGGCAGCAAGGTCACGATCTACGACACCTACGACCTCAAGAGGCTCGGAACCGACGAGGCGACCGCCCAGTACAACGAGCTGAGCGTCAAGGGCACGAGCATCCTCCTCACCAAGGTCTCGGTCATCGGCATCGGCACGACCAGCCTGTCCGCCCCCGTGGCGACCGAGCAGGCCGAAAAGGACCAGGAGGCTGCGCCCACGACCTCGACCCCGGTGCAGAGCTACCTCGTCACCGTCGAGCTGACACCCGCGGACTCGGTCAAACTCGTCCATGCGATCCAGCACAGCGCGAACCTCCAGAACAACCCGGCCAAGCACCTCTATTTCGCGCTCGAGGGTCCGGACACGACGGTGCCGCCGAACCTGGCGACCGACGACTTCAGCTACCACGGGATATCGAAATGACGATTCTCTGGGACAACGAGCCGGGGGCACAGGACCGCTACCACTTCGCTCTCGGCGAGGTCCTCCTCCTCGGCTCGGCGCCATTGGTCCACCGGGCGCTCGACGACGACCCGCACGCGGACCTCGTCGTCATCGGCGCCCAGGTCAACATCGACGAGGCGTCGTTGCTCGTGGAGTCGGTGCGTGCCGAGCGGCCAGCGGTGGGCTTCATCCTGCTGCGCCACCGGCTCGACGTCACGACGATGGGCCAGGCCCTGCGCAGCGGCTTCCGCGAGGTGATCGCCTCCGACGACGCACCGGCGCTGTCGGACGCGGTCCGGCGCAGCCGCGACCTCACGGCCAAGCTCGCCGGACACCACGGGGGCACCGCGGTCCCGCAGGGGCGGGTCGTCACCGTCTTCTCGGCCAAGGGCGGTGTCGGCAAGACCACGCTGTCGACCAACCTGGCGACCCACTTGGCCCTCTGCGGCCTACGGACCCTGTTGGTCGACCTCGACCTGTCCTTCGGTGACGTCGCGATCAGCATGCAGCTGATCCCAACGAGTTCGGTGCACGACGCCGTCGCGATGCACAGCCATCTCGACGCCGAGGGTCTCGCGCAGCTCGTGACGCACCACCAAGCGAGCGGTCTCGACGTCGTTGCCGCCCCCACGGACCCCTCACTCGCGGACCGGATCAGCGCGCCGGTCGTCACCGAGCTCCTCAGGGTGGCGGCAGCGGCCTATGACTATGTCATCGTCGACACCCCTCCGTCGTTCACCGAGCACGTGCTCGCCGCCTGCGACGTGAGCAGCCTGCTCGTCCTCATCGCCACCCTCGACATCCCCGCAGTGAAGAACCTCAAACTCGCCCTCGAGACCCTCGACGCGCTCGGCAGCCCTCGCGACTCACGCGTCATCGTCCTCAACCGCGCGGACGTCAAGGTCGGGCTGCGACCCGAGGACGTCGTCCAAGCGATCGGTGCGCCCATCGCCGTGAGCGTCCCGGCGAGCATCTCCGTCCCCGCATCCGTCAACCGGGGCGTGCCGCTCGTCCTCGAGTCGCCACGCGACCCCGTGAGCGTCGCGCTCCGGGAGATCGCCGACGTCCACATCCGAGGCCGCTTCGGCGGCCCGGTAGAAGAACCCCACCGCCGCAGCCTCTTCAGCAGGAGAAGTCGATGAGCCTTGCCGACCGTCTCGACACCGTCCGCCGCGCGCACGAGCCGATCGTGCCCTCACGGGGAGGGGACCAGGCCGAGACCCGTCGGGTCGACCCCTTCACGGAGGTCAAGGAGCGTGTGCACCAGGGCCTCATCGACTCGCTCGGACCGCGGCTCTACGACCCGCACCTCAAGGAGAGCGAGCTCGCCAGCCAGGTGCGGCAGACCCTCCAGGAGGTCATTGACGCCGAGCAGAAGCCGCTGTCCCTCTCGGACCGCACCCGGATCGCGCAGGAGGTCTCGGACGAGATCCTCGGGCACGGTCCCCTCGAGCCGCTACTGCGTGACCCCGAGGTCACCGAGATCATGGTCAACGGCGCGAACAGCATCTTCATCGAGCGCGCGGGCAAGATCTACCCCGCCGCTGCCCGGTTCACCGACGAGACGCACCTCCGCCGGATCATCGACCGGATCGTGGGGCGCATCGGCCGACGCGTCGACGAGGCCAGCCCGCTCGTGGACGCCCGACTGCCCGACGGGTCCCGCGTCAACGTCGTGGTCGCACCGATCGCCCTCGACGGCGCCATCCTCACCATCCGCAAGTTCGCCGCCGACCCGTTCACCGACAAGGACCTCGTGTCCTTCGGCACGTTCACGCCCCCGGTCCGTGACTTCCTGTGGGCATGCGTCCGAGGGCGTCGCAACATCATCATCTCGGGCGGCACGGGCTCCGGGAAGACGACGACCCTCAACGTCATGTCGTCGTTCCTGCCCGAGGACGAGCGCATCATCACCATTGAGGACGCGGCCGAACTCCAGCTGCACCAACAGCACGTCCTGCGCATGGAGTCGCGTCCGGCCAACATCGAGGGCTCGGGCACAGTGACCATCCGCGACCTCGTGCGCAACTCCCTGCGTATGCGGCCCGACCGCATCGTTGTCGGTGAGGTGCGAGATGGAGCAGCGCTCGACATGCTCCAGGCCATGAACACCGGCCACGACGGCTCGATCACGACCGTGCACGCCAACACCTCTCGCGACTCGCTGTCGCGTCTGGAGACGATGGTGCTCATGTCCGGAGTCGACCTGCCGATGCGCGCGATCCGCGAGCAGGTCGCCGGCGCCATCGACCTCATCATCCAGCAGGCCCGCCTCAAGGACGGCACCCGGCGGATCGTGCAGATCACCGAGGTCGTGGGCATGGAGGGCGACATCATCACCCTCCAGGATCTTTTCGCGTTCGACTACGCCGCGGGCCGCGACGAGAACGGCCGCTTTCTGGGCGAGCTGCGCAGCACCGGGATCCGCCCGAAGTTCACCACCGACCTCCACGACCTCGGGGTCGAGTTGCCCATCCAACTCTTCGCCCCGCCGATGCGATGAGCCCGCGCACGCTCCTGCGACCGCTGCTGTTGGCCACGCTGACAGCGATGGCGGTTCTGGGAGTGCCGACCTCGGCGACCGCGGCCGACCCCATCCCGGGCTCCATCGGCGGTATCAAGGTGACGACGGACCGGCTCACGGGGGTGCTCACCCTCCGCCCAGGCGAGGAGATCGTGTCGATCGACCCGGGCATGATCGCCACGCTCGACGGCCGACCGTCGTCGGTGACATCGAAGCCCGCCACACGCGCCCAGCGCACCACGGTGCTCCTCATCGACACGAGTGGCTCCATGGGTCGTTCCGGCATGGCGACCGTGCGAACCGCAGTCAAGGGCTTCCTTGCCTCGGCGCCGAAGGACGTGAGAATCGGCGTCGTCTCGTTCGGCAACACGGCCGGGCCTGAGATCGCGCCGACCACCAACCGCGCGACCGTCCAGGGTGTCGTCGACGACCTCCGTGCCGACGGCAACACGGCATTGTTCAGCGGGGTCGCGGAGGCCGTGAGGATGCTCGGCTCCACCGGAGACCGCAGCATCGTTCTGCTCAGCGACGGCAAGAACACCGTGGGTGACCGCGCCCCGGGCCTGGCGGCTGCGGTCAAGGCGCTCACCGCTGCCCAGACTCGTGTCGAGGTCGTCCGGTTCACCACTGGGGAGAACGACGCCGAGGCGCTCGCCGCGTTCGCGAAGGCCGGCGGTGGCTCCGTGGTGCAGGCCACCGATGCCGCAGCGGTGCGCAACGCGTTCCTGGCGGCAGCCAAGGTCCTCGAGTCGCAGGTCCAGTTCGACATCGTGCGTCCAGCAGGACTCACCGGCTCCGTGCCCGTCACGGTGCAAGGGACCGCCACGGGCCGCCCCTTCTCCATCAAGACCACGGTCGAGTTCGGCGAGGCTGGCGCACCCGCACCGTCACCCAGCAAGTCGGTCGTACTGGTCCCGGAGGCCGGGGTCGGGCCGGCCACGCTCACGCGCGTCGACACCGGGATGAGCAGGTCCCTCATAGTGGCGCTCATCGCCCTCTTCGTTGGCGCCCTCACGCTTGTCATCGCGGTCCTCGACCCCTTCCGGTCCAAGCGGCACGACCGCGTCGCACAGGTCGAGCACTACACGCTCGGTGAAGCGTCCCGGCTTCCGCGCACGGCGGAGACCCACGCCTCCGTGGTGGCGCAGTCCGCTGTGCGGGTGGGGGAGCGGGTCATGGCAGGTCGCGACACCACGAGCCGCACGATGGCGCTCATCCAGCGTGCCGATCTCCCGCTGAGGGCAGGGGAATGGTTCGTCCTGCGCGTGGTGGCCATCGTCGTGGGGGGAACGCTGATCCCGGTCGTGCTCGCCATGCCGTGGTGGTTCACCGTTCCCATTGGCATCGTCCTGGGCTACTTCCTGCCCGCAGCGGTGCTGCGGATGCTCGCCAGCCGCCGCGCCAAGAAGTTCGAGCAGATGCTCCCCGACATCCTCATGCTCGTGGCCACGACACTGGCCAGCGGGTTCAGCCTCACCCAGGCGCTCGACGCGGTCGCCCGCGATTCCGCCCAGCCTGCAGGCAAGGAGTTCTCGCGGACGCTCGCCGAGACCCGCATCGGCGCCGACGTCTCGGACGCCCTGGACAACATGTCGGTCCGGATGGACAGCGAGGCCATGCGTTGGACGACGATGGCCATCCGGATCCAGCGCGACGTCGGTGGCAACCTCGCGGACACGCTGCGCACCACCGCACACACCCTGCGCGAGCGGGAGTCGCTCAAGCGTCAGGTCAACTCGCTGTCGGCCGAGGGTCGCCTGTCGGCCTACATCCTTCTCGGGCTCCCCATCCTGCTCTTCGTCTACATGGCGTGGAGCAACCCGGCATACACGTCCCTGCTCTGGACCCGCACCGTGGGCATCCTCATGCTGCTGGGAAGCGGCGTCAGCATGGTCATCGGCACACTGTGGATGCGCAAAGTCATCCAGATCGAGGTCTGAACAATGCTCATCGTCGCAGCCGTCCTCGTTGCGGTCGCCCTGTGCGTCGCCGTTGTGCTCATCAGCACCATCGGAGTCGGCACGACCGGTGTCGCCCGGTCGCTCGAGTTGGTCAACTACCGTCCGGACAGCAGTACCGTCGCCAAGTCCGAGCTTGCGGCAAAGGACCGTCTCGTCGTGCCGTTCGAACAGGGCCTCAAAGGAGTCGCGAAGCGCCTCTCTCCTGCGGGGACCGCTGACCGGCTCGCCGCAAGCCTCAACCGGGCGGGCAACCCGCCCGCCTGGCCTGTCGAGCGGATCTTCGGCGCCAAGGGCATCGGGCTCGTCGCCGGGGTGCTCTTGGGCCTCTTCTTCGGAGGTCTCGGCTTCAGGGGCCTTCTGTACGGAGTGGCCGGTGGTGCCGCCCTCTTCTACCTCCCCGACCTCCTCGTCTACAACGCGGGAGTCCGGCGCCAGGAGCAGCTCCGCAGGGGCTTCGCCGACGCGCTCGACATGCTCACGGTGTGCGTCGAGTCCGGGCAGGGCTTCGACGCGGCGCTGGGGCAGGTCGCCCGCAACGTGACCGGGCCGATTGCTGGCGAGTTCGCGCGAGTTCTGTCCGAGTTCCAGATCGGCATGACCCGGGGGCAGGCCTTCCAGGGGATGGCCGAGCGCAACACCTCGCCCGAGGTCAAGAACTTCGTGTCCGCCCTGGTGCAGGCCGATCGGTTGGGTGTACCCATCGCGGGCGTTCTGCGCGAGCAGACCAAGGAGATGCGCCTCATTCGGCGGCAGCTCGCCGAGGAGAAGGCCCAGAAGGTGACCGTCAAGGTGGTCTTCCCGGTGCTCCTCTGCATCTTCCCGGTGATTTTCGTCGTCATCCTCGGGCCTGCTGCGATCAACATCTACGACCTGTTCAGCAAACAATGAGATCGACAAGAGCGGGACGAGCTATTGCCCATCGCAGCAAGGGCTCGGGCAACTGACCTGACCACGACGACAAAGGCTGGGTATGCCGGGAACGTGAGTTCCCGGCATACCCAGCCTTTGTCGTTGGGCTGGGTCGTGGTCAGTAACCCAGGCCGTGGCCGAAGGGGAACAGCTCGCCGGAGCCGTCCGCCTTCGGGATCGAGACGGGCAGCTTGCCGACCGGGTTCACCTCGCCGAACATCACGCGCACCAGTGACTCGACCTGGTGGGCGGTGTAGCCGAAGGTGTCCACGACAGTCGCCGCCTCGGGGAACGATGCGACGTCGTACGGGTTGCGCATCGCCGCAACCACGACAGGCTTTCCGGTGGCGAGCAGTGCCTTCACCAGCTTGGTCTGAGCCACCGCGGCCGGAGTCGGCAGTCCGGTGGCCGCGTTGACGGCGTAGGCGTTGTTGGTCGAGACCACCACGAGGTCGGCGGACTGCGCCGCCGCGACAGCGTTGGAGATCGCGGTCGCTGACGGTGTGGTCCCGGACTCGCGGACCTGGGTCGTGGCGCCGCGTGCTGTGAGTGCGGTCGCCATCGTCTGGGTCGTGCCGACACCCCAACCGGCGACGAGGACCTTGCGCGGGCCGGCGTCCAGTGGCAGCAGGTCGGCGTCGTTCTTGACGAGGGTCGTCGTGCGGTTGGTGATTGCCTGCGCGTCGGCCAGGTGCTGCGGGGCGCCCATGATCTGGGGCGCCGCGGCCACGTCGACCATCGGGTCCTGGAAGATGCCGCGCTGGTACTTGTGGAGCAGCACGCGATAGACGGACTCGTCGATGCGCTGCTTGCTGATCACACCGGTGTTCACGGCATTGAGCACCGCGCTCATGGCCGTGTCCATCTGCACGGGCACGAGCAGCTGGTCAGCGCCGGCGAGCAACGCCTGGACCGGGGCCACGTCGGGCGGGTACGTCGCCGCGGCGCCTGCCATGTCGAGCGCGTCCGTGACGATGAGCCCCTTGTAGCCGAGCTCGTTGCGCAGCAGTCCGGTGAGGACCTTGTGCGACATCGTGGCCGGGACACCCGGGTCGATCGCGGGCATGACGACGTGGGCGGTCATGATCGTCTCGACCCCGGCGTCCGCTGCCGCCTTGAAGGGCGGCAGGTCGATCTCGTGGATCTGCTGCAGCGTGTGGGTCACCTCGGGCAGTCCGAAGTGGCTGTCCACGCCGGTGTCGCCGTGGCCCGGGAAGTGCTTGGCAACGGAGGAAACGCCCCCCGCGCGGAAGCCCTTCACCTGAGCCACCGCGAGGTCGGAGACCAGCTTGGCGTCGCCGCCGATGGAGCGGATCCCGATGACAGGGTTGTTCGGGTTGATGTTGACGTCGGAGACCGGCGCATAGTCCTGGGTCACGCCGACGGCGGCGAGCTCGGTGCCGATGACCTCCGCCGAACGCTGGGCGTCCGCAGCGGAGCGGCCGGCGCCGAGCGCCATGTTGCCGGGCATCTGTGTCGCCGGCGCACCGAAGCGGGCGACGAGGGCGCCGCCCTCCTGGTCGACCGAGATCTGCAGCGGGATCTTGGTCGGCTGCGCGAGTGCTGCAGCCTGCAGGCCGTTGGACAAGGTGGCGACCTGGGCGGGGTCTCCGATGTTGTCGTCGTTGTTGCGGGTCGTGTAGTAGATGACGCCGCCCGGCTGATACTTCGCGATCGCCTGGGCGGGGGTGTCGACGCCGAAGAGCCGCTGGTTGGTGGCCTTGGCCGTGGCACTCACTGTGTTGGCGTCGCGACCGGCCACCTCGATGACGAAGAGCTGGCCGACCTTCTGCTCCAGCGTCATGTGGTTCATCTGGCTGATGATCTTGCCGCGGTAGGGCGCGTCGCCGGAGTGGCCCGGATCCCCGCTCGCAGATGGACCGAACGCCGCAGCCATCGCCACGGCAAGGCCGATGGCAGGCACTTGGACCAAGGTCCGGTTGCGACGGGTGGTGGATGCTGGCCGATCAAACATGTGGCACCTCCGGGCTCACGTACCCCCAGGGAGGGGAACGAAAACGACACTAGGCCCGACGGTGCGTGTTGGGAAGCCCCGGCCGTGGCCATCTTTGTGGAGGAAATATGCGGACGGGCGTCGGCACTAGTCTCGGTGGATGAAGATCCAGGAGCTCGACTACGGCGATACACCTTGGGGTGTCATCAGCCTTCGCCGGCGCTGGGACCGCATCACCGAGCGAGACGTGCACGAGGTCAAGTTGGGGGACGACTTCCTCATGTCCAGCCAATTCACTACTGGTGAGCGGGAATTGGCGAGGATCGGTCTTGCGGCCGTGGCCGCGGCGTCCGGCACGTCGCTCACGGTCCTGGTCGGCGGGCTCGGGCTGGGTTACACCGCGCTGACCGCTCTCGAGGACGACCGTGTCTCCGAGCTGACCGTGATCGAAGCCCTGCCGATGGTCATCTCCTGGCACGTGCGCGATCTGTTGCCCGACACCGAGGGGATGGCTGCCGATCCACGGGTACGCCTCGTGCCCGACGACTTCTTCGACGTGGTGCGGGCCGGCCGGGCCGACCGCACCTACGACGCCGTGCTCGTCGACATCGACCACGCACCCGACTGGCTGCTGCGCGACGACCACGGTGACCTCTACACGGTCGAGGGGTTCGCTCGGGTGGGCGCGATGCTCACCGACGACGGGGTCTTCGCGCTGTGGTCCGACGAACCGCCCGAGCCCGAGGTCGTCCGGCGCATGGGCGAGGCCTTCGAGCACGCCGACGCCCACGTGGTCCCGTTCCCCAACCCGATCACCGGCGGCGAGTCCACCAACACCGTCTATCTGGCCGTTCGACCGCGTCGCTGAGAACCGTTGACACCAGACCCCGACAGGACGACGTTGGGATCATCCGTCAACGCACTCCAAGGAGAGGAACGCGTGATGGCAGCATCCATCTTCGCCCGCATCGGCTCGATCAAGGGTGAGTCGCAGGACGCCAGGCACAAGAACGAGATCGACGTCCTGTCGTGGACCTGGGGCGTGTCCCAGACCGCCACCCCGGGCCGAGGAGGGGGTGGGGGAGCAGGCGCAGGCGCGGGCAAAGCGACATTCCACGACTTCACCTTCACCCATCGCGTTGACATGGCGTCGCCGCTTCTGATGAAGGCGTGTGCCACGGGTGAGCACCTCAGGGACGCGACGATCACGGTCCGCAAGGCGGGTGGCATTCAGCAGGTGTACCTCATCGTCACCATGACCGACCTCCTCGTCACGGACGTCTCCATGAGCGTCATTGGCGAAGGGGACGTCACGACGGAGAGTGTCGTGCTCACGTTCGCCAAAGTCGACCTCGAATACAAGCCGCAGAAGCCTGACGGCTCGCTGGACACCGGGGTCCATTTCACCTACGACCTCAAGGCGCGCAAGCAAGTCTAGTTTTCGCTGGGAGGAGATCCGCCGGATGGGCGGGGCCTTCGACCACGCCGACACCCACGTGGTCACCTTCCGCAACCCCGATCACCGGTGGAGAGTCGACCAACACCCTGCACTTGGCGGTCGGTCCTCGCCGTTGAACGCACCTGCGCCCAGCTGCGGCTTCGGCTCGGCTTCGGCTTCGGACTTGTTGCGGCTTGGCGCAAGAAATCGAAACGGCGACAAACTCTGACGGGTTCGCCCAACGCCTTGCCGCGACAATATTGCGCGTACCGTACCCTTCAAAGGTACGATTAGCGTATTTATGCGAGAGGAGGAGTTATGACCCGACAAACTGGCCTGCCAGCGGAGCTGGCTCAGGCGCCGCTCCGCACTGTGCGCGCGCGTGACGTCACTGTGTACAAGCATGTGCGTCCGCAGCTGGCTCGCCTCACTCAGGCGGGGCTACTCCACCGGCTCGCCAACGGCTACTTCACGGTCGTGCCGCAGGATCGCGTGGGAGCCGAGTGGATGCCAACGCTGGAGGCCGCCGCGGCTGGGGTCGCGGCCGCAGACTTTGGCGCACGTGGTTTCGCCCTCATGGGGATCAGCGCCGCGCGAGTGCACCATGCGCTTCCCCGCGCGGTCGGAGTTGCCCTCGTGGCCGCGCCGCGCCGCCGCGGACCTGTCCACATGACCGACCGGAATGCCGTCGTGCGATTCCTGATCCGAGACGTGGCTGCCATGGAGGTCGAGCTCACGGAAACGGAGATGGGTCGCTGTTTGATCACCACCCCGGAGCAGACTCTTCTTGACTTGGCGCATCGCCCGGACCGGGACGCGCTCGACGAGGATGTCGAGGCCGCAATGCGGGCGCTTGCGGCACGATGCGACGCCGCGTTGCTTGCCGAGATCGCCGCGAACCAACGTTTGGGACGCGCACTTGATCGGGTTCGCCGAGCGGGGCTGGCGACGTGACGGGCGCCGACGCCACGGGATTGTCGTTCGATGACCTCCGCCGAGAGACCGAGCGCTTCGGCGTCGCCGAGGAGCAAGTCCGTCGCGACCACGTCATCTCCCACATCCTTGCGACCATCTCCGAAATCTGCGCCGATGGGGTGATCTTCTTTGGCGGTACCGCGCTCAGCAGAACCCATCTTGCGCACGCCCGATTGTCAGAAGACATAGACCTGATCGCGACGAGCACGCGCGCCGATCTCCTGCAGATGCTCGTCCGAGCTCTCGACAGGGCCTTGATGCGCACGCACGGCCGCCCCGTCTGGAGCCCCGGATTCACCGACCGCGACACCGACGCCGCAGTGGTCTCCACGGCTGGGGTTCAAGTGAAGCTGCAGGTCCTGCGTGGAGAGCACTACTCGGCCTGGCCGGTGGAGCGTGTTGCCGTCGAGCAGCGGTACTCCGACGCCTCGCCTGCCGCGCTCACCGTGCCGACGTTGGCGTCCTTCGCGGGCTGGAAGACGGCGGCCTGGAACGACCGCGCGGCGCCGCGCGACCTGTATGACCTGTGGGCTCTGGACGAGATCGGTGCGCTGACCGCCGAGGCCGCCGAACTGTTCGCTCGGTTCGGCACGACCGGGCATGAGCCACGCCCATTCATGTTTGGTTCTGCCCCTTCAGAGCCGAGTTGGCTCGCCTCTTTGGGCGGGCAGACAAGGTTGACCGTCACCGCGGAACAAGCCCTGGACGCAGTGCGTCGCGGATGGTCGCGTGCAGTGGGCGAGAACTGGGACCAGTTGTGATGTCCAGGGGCTGGGCTGTCCGTCGCCAAACGGGACCACAACGAAAGGCTGGCTATGCCGGGAGGTGAGCTCCCGGCATACCCGGCCCTGTCGTTTCGGTCAGGGGACCGAAAGGTCACAGACCCTTGTAGCGCTCCCACCACGTGAACGGCATGCGGTAGGACGTCGGGGTGTTGTCGGCCGCGTGGCTGGCGAGCCCGTTCTTGCCGATGTAGTAGTCACAGACCTGGTCGCGGGCGATGTGGCCGCCGTCCTTCTGCCAGATGTCCGGGTCAGCGATCGCGACGGCGTGGATGTGATAGCTGAAGCCCTGCGAGGGGGTGCGCAGCCAGGCCGCGAAACCGACAGTGCGCAGCGCCTTGACCTGCTGCCAGCGCTGGGTCTCGGACAGGCCCGACACGGAGATGTCGACGACCCCGCCACCGTCGTGGGTGCCCGCCGAGGCGCCGACGCCACCGGGGTTGTAGCTGCCCTGGGAGAGGCTGAAGTTCCAGCGGGGGAGGAGGTTGTCGGCCGCCTGGAGCATGTTCTTGGTGCGGGTGTTGACGCGCTTGCCGCCGTAGGAGTCGGTGGTGCTGCCGGCCGTGACCTTGTGCGTCACGGTGAAGCGGTTGACACCGAGCTTGGTCAGCGACGTGGGGCCCGGGAGGCCGTTGGCGTCGATGCCGCTGTAGCCGAGCCTGCGCTGCCACGTCGTGTAGGAGCTCGTCGTGCCGTTGCCGTACCAACCGTCGGCCGTCGTCGCGATGCCCTTGGCCTTGAGCGCGGACTGGACGCGGATCGTCGACGTGTTGTCCGACAGGCCGGAGCGCTGGCCGCAGCGGGGCTCGACCTGGGCGGCCGCGAGGACACGGGCCATGTCGACGGTCGGCAGCGCAGCGGCTGTGGTGCCGACCGTGCTGACGGTGGGCGTCGCGGCGGTCGACGGGGCGGCAGCTGCAACGCCGAACGCGAAGGCGCTCACGGCGGCGACGGCGAGTGGTGCCGCCAGGGCGGGTCGGCGGCTGATCTTTCGGTGCTTCATGGTTTCCCCTCCATGGATGTGGGGCTGCCCGATGTCTCGAGCCTCACGCCGGGTGGCGTGCCCAGGGCCGAAACTAGGTCCGCCTCGCGGTCCCTGACCATGGGGAGGACTCCCCGCGGACTCTCCGCGGATCCCCGCAGACTCCCCGCGCAGGCCAGGGTGAACGGCCCACGCACCTCGCTGTGGGATCATGAGGAATCGGCGCGGGGACAGCGCCGCATCACTTGTGCCACATGAAGGAGTGACCGTGAAGGGTCGCGTGCTCGTCGTCGACGACGATCTCGCTCTCGCGGAGATGCTGGGCATCGTGCTGCGCAACGAGGGCCTCGAAGTTGACCACGTCGCCGACGGCTCGGGAGCGCTCGCCGCGTTCCGCGAGACCCGCCCCGATGTCGTCCTCCTCGATGTCATGCTTCCGGGGGTTGACGGACTTGAGGTATGCCGTCGCATCCGTGCCGAGTCCGGTGTCCCGATCGTGATGCTCACCGCCCGTACCGACACGATCGACGTCGTCGTGGGTCTCGAGTCCGGCGCAGATGACTACGTCGTCAAGCCGTTCAAGCCGCAGGAGCTCATCGCGCGCGTGCGCGCCCGACTGCGCCGCGGCGACGACGTCGAGCCCGAACGTCTCACCATCGGCGACCTCGTCATCGACGTCGCTGGCCACTCGGTCAAGCGCGAGGGCGAGTCCCTCAGCCTGACGCCGCTCGAGTTCGATCTGTTGGTGGCGCTGGCCCGCAAGCCGTGGCAGGTCTTCACCCGTGAGGTGCTGCTGGAGCAGGTGTGGGGCTACCGCCATGCCGGTGACACGCGCCTCGTCAACGTGCACGTGCAGCGCCTGCGCTCCAAGATCGAGAAGGACCCGGAGCGGCCCGAGATCGTCGTCACGGTGCGTGGCGTGGGCTACCGGGCGGGGCCGGCCTGACCATGGCCGCAACGCCGACCAAGACGTCGGTCGCGTCAGGGGCCACCTCGTCGCCCACGTTGGCTCGGCAGGTTCAGCACGTCGGTGGACAGGCCATGGGCGGTCTGCGCCAGGTGGGTCGGGTCGTGGTCGCGACCACCAGGGCGCTCACGCGCACCTGGCGGCGGTCGCTGCAGTTCCGGGTCGTCACCACCACGGTCATCCTCGGCCTCGTCGTCGTCTCCCTGCTCGGGTCCTACCTCTACAACGAGATCGCGACCGGCCTGGAGAACGACAAGATCCAGACGAGCGAGTACGAAGCCCGAGGTCTCACCGCCACGGCCCAGAAACAGTGGGAGAACACCACGGTGACGACGGCCCAGGATCTCAACCAGGCGGCCCAGGACATCATGGGCTCGAAGCTGACGCCTCCCGGTCCCGAACCGTCGCGCTACGTCGTCATGCTCCGAGGGGTCAAGAACACCGAACCCACCCAGCTCAACGCGCTCGAGTCCAACAAGGTCGGCCTGTCCTCCGTCACCCAGGACATCCGCCAGAAGGTTGCCGCCGACCCGACCCACCAGCAGAAGATGGTGAGCGACGTCATCATCAACGGGAAACAGGTGCCCGCCGTCTTCATCGGGACCGGTGTGGACGTGCCCATCGCTGGCCGCTACGACCTCTACTACATCTATCCGATGACGCAGGAACTCCGGACGATGAGCCTGATCTCCACCGCGTTCGGCATCGCCGGGTTGATCCTCACCTTCCTCGTCGGTGCGGTCGCCTGGGTGGTGACCAAGCAGGTCGTCTCGCCCGTGCGGCGCGCCGCCGAAGTGGCCGAGCGTCTCGCGTCGGGCAAGCTCAACGAACGCATGGCGTCGCGCGGCGAGGACGACCTTGCCCTGCTGGGCACGTCGTTCAACGCGATGGCCGACAGCCTGCAGGCGCAGATCCGCCAGCTCGAAGGGCTGAGCCGCGTGCAACAACGCTTCGTCTCCGACGTCTCGCACGAACTGCGGACCCCGCTGACCACCATCCGAATGGCTGGCGACCTCCTCTATGACTCGCGCACCGACTTCGACCCCATGGTCGGGCGCTCCGCCGAACTCCTCCAGGGCGAGCTCGACCGCTTCGAGCTGCTGCTGTCAGACCTGCTCGAGATCAGCCGGTTCGACGCCGGCGCCGCGGCCCTCGACCTTGCTCCGGCGGACTTGCGCGGCACCGTGGCGGGAGTGGTCGCGGCCGCCCAGCCCCTCGCCGACCGGCGCGGCTCGACGATCGAGATCGTCGCCTCGGGACCGGTGCGGGCCGAGGTGGACGAGCGCCGCGTCGAGCGCATCCTGCGCAACCTCGTCGTCAACGCCATCGAGCACGGCGACGGCAAACCCATCACCGTGCACCTGCGCGATGGAGACGGTGCCGTGGCCGTCGTCGTCGAGGACCACGGCGTCGGGCTCCGCCCCGGTGAGGCCTCGATGGTCTTCACCCGGTTCTGGCGGGCAGACCCTGCCCGGGCGCGCACCACCGGCGGCACGGGTCTTGGCCTTGCCATCGCCCTCGAGGACGCTCGTCTGCACAGCGGCTGGCTCCAGGCGTGGGGCGAACCAGGAGTGGGGGCCCGGTTCCGGCTCACCCTCCCGCAAAGGTCCGGTGTGTCCCTGACGTCGTCACCGCTGGCGCTGTCGCCCGGGGAGCGGTCGTGAGCTCCCTTGCGCGACAGGCCTCTTCGGGACAGGCACCTTCGCGACAGACACCTTCGCAACAGGCCGCTCCAGGTCGCCGGCGTCGCGCACGCGTCGCCCTCGTCATCCTGCTCACAGTCGTGACCACGGTCCTCGCGGGCTGCAGCAGCCTTGGCAGGGCGCGGGAAGCCGAGCCCGGCCTGGAGGTGCGCGGAGGTGACTCCGAGCCGGTGCGCGCGATCTACCCGCCGCCCGTCGATGGGGCGACCCAGCAGCAGATCGTCGCCGGTTTCGTCCGAGCCGGTGCCGCGAGCGACGGCAACTACGAGACCGCACGCAGCTTCCTCACCCCCGAGGCTGCCAAGTCGTGGGTCGCCGAGGGCGAGATCGTCCTCTACTCGACGACCACACCCCTCGTCGTCACACCACAGGCGCCCAACGCCGCCGTGCTCGTGGGCGCGGTCGAGGGAACGATCGGCACCGACGGTCGCTACATCAACGCGGCGCCGACCGCGAGACGGCGCGTCATCTTCGAGTTCGCCCGCATCAAGGGCGAGTGGCGCATCAGCAACCTCCCCAAGGAGTTCGGTCGCTGGATCACCACCTCCGACCTCGGCCGTCTGCTCAAGCCCTACACGCTCCACTACCTGGCCACCGACCGTCGAACCCTTGTCCCCGACCGACGGTGGTTTCCTCGAGACCACCTGGCCACCCGACTGGCACGCGCCCAGCTCGCCGACCCACCGGCATACCTCGGCAACGCCGTCCGCAACGACATCCCGCGCGGCTCGCGCCTCACGGCCGACTCCGTGTCCGTCAATGACGGCATCGCGCGCGTCGAGATCATCGGGCGCGTCCCCACCGCCAGGGTGCAGCGCGAGAACGTCTGGGCCCAACTGGTGTCCACGCTGTTGCAGGACCCCAGCATCCAGGGCGTGACCATCAGGGTTCAGGACGTCACCCTTGAACTGCCCGACGTCGACCTCCCCGTGCGCACGATCGAGCAGGTGGGCTTCCCTGTGACGCCGACGCAGGTTCCGGGACGTCCCGTCGTGCGCCGTGGCGCCTCCCTCTACTTCCTGCCCAACTCGAGCGCCGTCGATCGCGACCCGACCAAGTCCGGGCACCCCGACATCCAGCCCACCTTCCATTCGCTCGCCCTGTCGGGCGACGGCTCCGAACTGACGGCGGTGGACCCCGACGGCTCCGGGATCTCGCGCTTCCACGACAAGACGCAGTACGAGATGCCGTTCTTCGGCACCGCGGTGGGCCACCCGACCTACGACACTCGCGGCTACATCTGGGTCGGCGGCATCGGCCTCGATGAAGAATCCGACCTCAGACTGTGGACCTTCAACACGGCCGGCGACCCGGCCACCCAGCGCCAGCCGACAGCCAAGCCGGTCAACGCCGCGTGGCTCACCAAGCGTCGGGTCATCGAGGCCAAGCCGTCGCCGCAGGGGGACCGAGTCCTCGTGCTCCACACGGCCGCGAACGGGACCGATGCCCGGATCGACGTCGCCGGGGTCATCCGCACGCCCGCCGGGGAACCGCAAGGGCTGTCCGCCCCCTTGCGCCTCGGCAGCAACCTCGTCGAGCCTGCGGGACTGGTGTGGCTCTCCGACGTCACCGTTGCCACGCTCGCTCGCCGAGGGGGAGCCAGGGAGCAGCGACGCCCCTACGTCATCTCGATCGACGGTCAGGAGCAGTCGCTCACGGAGGTGCCCAAGGGTGTAGCGATCACCTCCACGGGAGGAGAGCGCGACATCGTCGTGACCACCACCGACGGCACCGTCCTCGGCCGGGCCGGGCAGCAGTGGCTCTCGCTCGGCCGCGGCACCGACGTCGCCATCGCCGCGCGCTGACCCGTCCACAGGCATGACGTCGGGGACGCTCTGTCCACAGATCGCCGGTTGACGCTGGCGCCCGGTCGTGGCAACGCGACAGTCTCGGAGGATGCTCTCGGACCTCGTCGACCTCGTGCTGCCGGCGTCGTGCGCGCTCTGCCACCTGCCCCTTGGCCCCCTGTGCCCGAAGTGTCGCCGTGCCGTCGACGACTGCCTCCATCCCTCGCCTCGCCTCGCGCTCCCCTCACCCCTCCCACCGGGTATGCCGTCGTGCTGGGTTTCCGGGGAAGCGAGCGGAGCGCTGCGCGCGGTCGTCACGGCATACAAGGATGAAAACCGGCGGGACCTGCGCCGAACGCTCGGGGCACGGCTGGCGCCTGCCTTGCGAGCAGCACTGGGAGACAATGTTTCTGCGCGCCAGGCACTGCGAGGTCGTGGGTTGGTCGTGGTGCCGGTGCCGGGCTCGCCGCGCGCCCGCCGACGACGGGGAGACGTGCCGCTCCTGCCGCTCGTGACATCGGCCGTGGTCGGGCTCGGCGGGCGTGTCGTCGTCGCCAATGTGCTGTCGGCAACGCGCGTGACGCGTGACCAGTCCGCCCTCGACGCGGGGGAGCGGGCGAGCAATCTGGCGGGTGCGATGACGGTGCGAGCACGCCATCGGCTGGTCCTGGAGGGTGCGGTCTGCGTCGTTGTCGATGACCTCGTGACGACGGGAGCGACCCTCGCGGAGGCGGCGCGGGCCCTGCGCGACGCGGGCGCCGGTGAGGTGCTCGCCGCAGCGATCGGGGCCACGCGCAAGCGTGTGGAGCCTGTCAGGACATTCCCATGAGCCTCCCCTTGAAAGGGGGTGCGGACAGGTCTAACGTCGGTGCATGAGACGCATCCTCCCTCGGAGGTGGTGCCGCCGCCCTGAGCCCTCGACAGGCCCCTACTGGTAGAGCTCGCCACGTCAATCCTCAGGAGGACTAGTGGACATCGTCGTCACCGGACGCCATACGACCGTCTCGGACCGATTCAGGGAGCACATCGCGGAGAAGTTGGACAAGGTCCAGCAGTTGGCTCCGCGCACGCGCCGGATCGAAGTCGTCATCAGCCACGAAGCGAACCGCCGCCAGGCCAAGGCCTGTGACCGCGTGGAGATCACCTGTCACATCAAGGGTCCGGTCGTGCGCGCCGAGGCATGCCAGGAGGACAAGTACGCCGCCCTCGACGTCGCCCTCGAGAAACTTCTCGAGCGCCTGCGTCGCAAGCACGACCGGACGGTGCGCCGTGGACGCCACGCCGCCGAGTCGGTTGCCAGCGCGACGGCCTTCGTCCCCGCCGAGACCGGTCCCGACGAAGCAGCAGAGTCCGATGACGTTGGCCCGTTTGGCGATTCGCCGATCGAGGTCCGCGAGAAGGTCCACATGTCCGCGCCGATGAGCCTCGAGCAGGCGCTGCGCGAGATGGAGCTCGTGGGTCACGACTTCTACCTCTTCCACGACACCGAGACCGACAGGGCGAGCGTCGTCTATCGCCGCCGGGGCTGGTCCTACGGCGTCCTTCACCTCGACCTCAATGGGCAGGTGCCCGACAGTTCGGCCGAGGCCGACGCGGCGGGCTACGACGAGCTCGAGGACCCGGGCCCTCCCGTCCAGGGCTCTGTCTCGGAGCGCGCAGAGGCATCGTGATCACCTGCCCCGACGTCACCTCCGTCGCTTCGGCACACGAGGTTTTTCGTTAGGCGCACGGGGACGGACTCGCCGTGGGACTATGACCTAGTGAGTCCGTCCCTTTCCGAACAGGGTTCTCGGGCCTCCGCCTTGGGGGAGGCACGGGAACGAATCCGCATCGTCATCGCTGATGACCATGACCTCTACCGTCGAGGTATGCAGGCCGTCATCGGTCTCGAACCCGACCTCGAAATCGTCGCCGAAGCCTCATCCGGCGGCGAGGCCGTCGAGAAGTGCTTCGAGTTCGATCCCGACGTCGTCCTTCTCGACGTCCGCATGCCCGGCAACAGTGGCATCGAGGCCTGCACGGCGATCAAGGAAAAAGCGCCACGCACCAAGATCCTCATCCTGACCGCGTCCGATGACGAGTCCGATCTCTTCGCTGCCATCAAGGCTGGCGCGAGCGGTTATCTCCTCAAGGACCTGCCGACGGAGCAGATCGCCGAGTCGGTGCGCATGGCGCACAGTGGACAGTCGATGATCCCGCCGCACATGGCCAGCCAGCTCATCGCCGAGTTCTCCCGACTGAGCAACGAGCCGCCCAAGGAGGCGACGGCTGGTCCGCGGCTCACCGAGCGCGAACTCGAGGTGCTCGGTCTCGTGGCACGCGGCAAGGCCAACAAGGAGATCGCGACTCAGCTGTTCATCAGCGAGAACACGGTCAAGAACCACGTGCGCAACATCCTTGAGAAGCTCCAGCTCCACTCGCGGGTCGAGGCGGCGCTCTATGCCATGCGGCGCAACCTGATCGAGCCCGAAGCCTGATCCTCTCCCGGGGTGTGTCGGTGGGTGCCGCCATGATGGGGCCCATGCGACTCAGCACCGTGGTGGCCCGTCGGATCGCGCTTGCGGCACAGGGCTTCGGTGTCTTCAAGCCTGAGCCGTGGAGCGCGACCTCCCGGCACGTCCAGCGGGTCATCGACACGGTGGGCATCGTGCAGATCGACAGCGTCAACGTCGTCTCGCGCAGCCACTACCTGCCGTTCTACTCGCGTCTCGGGCCGCATGACAGCACGCTCGTTGACCGGGCGCGCGATCGGGCGCCGCGGCGCCTGGTTGAGTACTGGGCGCACGAGGCCTCGCTCATCCCGCCGTCGACCTGGCCGCTGCTCGACTTCCGGATGCGTCGTGCCCATGACGAGTCCTGGGGCGGCATGCAGAGCGTCAAGCGCGAACACCCCGAACTCGTCGACGCCGTCCTGGTCGAGATCGCTGCCCGCGGGCCGCTGACCAGTCGTCAGCTCGAGGCTGCGCTGGCCCACGACCTGCCGCGGGACCGCGAGCAGTGGGGCTGGAACTGGTCGTTGGTGAAGTCCGCGCTCGAGCACCTTTTCTGGGCCGGCGAGGTCAGCTCCGCCGGGCGCAACAGCCAGTTCGAACGCCGGTATGCCGTGCCCGCACGCGTGTTCCCCCCGCACCTTCGCGGGGTTGCCGAGTCTCCCGGGGCGCGTCCCTCGGATGAGGAGGCCTTCGTCGAGCTCATCCGCATTGCGGCCCGGGCGCATGGCGTCGGCACCGAGCAGTGCCTGCGCGACTACTTCCGGCTCAAGCCGCACCAGGCCGCACCGGCCATTGCCTCGCTCGTGGAGGCGGGCGAGCTGGAACCGGTGACGATCGAGGGATGGAAGCGGCCGGCATACCTGCATCCGAGCGCACGACGACCACGACGCATCTCGGCGCGCGCGCTGTTGTCTCCGTTCGATTCGCTTGTCTGGCAACGCGAGCGGACCTCGGCGCTGTTCGGGTTCGACTACCGGCTCGAGATCTATGTTCCCGAGGAGAAGCGGGTCCACGGCTACTACGTGCTGCCGTTCCTCCTGGGTGAGGATCTCGTCGCGCGCGTCGACCTCAAGGCAGACCGGGCCGGTGGGCGGTTGCTCGCGCGTCGGGTGACGTGGGAGCCGGGGCGCGGCGGAGTCGACGAGACGCGCGAGCTCCACGAGGAACTCGAGTCCATGGCCAACTGGCTCGGCCTGCGTGAGGTCGAGGTCACCGCGTGAGCTGGGTGCCGCGGCTCGCGACCTGGCGTATGCCGTCCGGTCCCGCCGGTGCCATCACGGACGTTCCGGGTGTGCGCGTGGGACACGCGACGGTCGTGGATGCGACCCGCGGTGTGGCGACCGGAGTGACCGTCGTCGTGCCGGCGGACGTCGAGGCCCGGCCACTGCCTGCCGCGGCTCACGTCATCAACGGCTACGGCAAGTCCACGGGGCTGATGCAGGTGGGTGAACTCGGCACTCTCGAGTCCGTCATTGCGGTCTCGAGTGTGTTCGCTGCGCCCTGCGTCCAGGCGGCCATGTTGCGGCGGCGCCTTGACCTGGAACCTGATGTGGGAGCTGCTTCCGGAGGGCGATCGGTGAACCTCGTTGTCCTCGAATGCAACGACGCCTTCGTCAACGATCCGCGTGAACACACTTGCGGTGAGGGCGAATTCGCTGCAGCGCTCGCTGTGGCCCACGACGGGCCGGTGGCTGAGGGGACGGTTGGCGCCGGGACGGGCATGAGGACGTTCGGGCTGGCCGGCGGATTCGGCACGGCGTCGCGCGTGCTCGAGACGGGGGAGGGCACGCACGTCCTTGGCGTCGCACTCGTGAGCAACTTCGGAGTGTGGGGCGACCTCACCGTGGGTGGGCAGCTGGTTCAGTCGGCCGTCGAGGTCCCGGCTGCGTCCTCGGCCGACGATGAGCCGGCGGGGTCGGTCGTCATCGTCGTTGCGACCGACGCGCCCTTCGACAGCGCGACCCTGCGCAGAGTCGCCGTGCGAGCCCAGAACGGGCTGGCCCGCACCGGCTGCGTGACGACTCACGGCAGCGGGGAACTCGTGCTCGCGTTCAGCACCACGACTGGGCCCGTGGAGGAGCCTGGCGCCGAATTGCTCAACGGTGCCTTCCGGGCCGTCGCCGAAGCCGTCGAGGAAGCCGTCCTCAGTGGACTCGCCCACGCCGAGCCGGTCACCGGCCGCGAAGCCCGCCTCCTCCCCACCCTGCGCGACCTTCCACTAAGGCCCTGCTGACTTTTCGACTTCGTGCCCCACACGGACAACTCGCTGGCGCTCGTTGTCCGTGTGGGGCACGAAGTCGGGTTTGGTCTTGTCCGGGCGGGGCACGAAGTCGCTAGTTGTTGAGGAGTTCCCAGTGGTCGGCCGGGCCTACTGAACCGTCCGGCGCCTGGGCGGCGGCCTCGTGGCCCCACTTGGTGAAACCGGCCGACTCGAGGACCGCGTTGCTGGCTGCGTTGTCGGCAGCGGTCTCGGCGACAAGGCGTCGCAGCCCCACTCCGCCCTCGTCCTTGCTGGCGAAGGCGTGCTGGACCGCGAGACGGGCAGCGGTCTTGGCCGCGCCCCGCCCTCGAGCGCTCGGATAGAGGTAGTAGCCGAGCTCGGCCGTGTCACTGTCGAGGATCGCTCCGCTGTGGACGAACACGAGTGCCTCGCCGAGTGCCGCGTCGGTCTCTGCGTCGGCGATGCACCAGTTGAAGCTCAGCCCGCGGGCCATGACGAGGCGTCGGCGGACGAACCAGTCGTCCCACGTCTCGGCGGTCGGGATGGCCCCGGCCGGGACCCAGTGCGAGGGGTGGTTGGGGGCCTCGGCGTACTTGCCGTCGCTGTCGCGCCACGGGCGCAGCCGGATCCCATCGGCTTCGAGGACCGGGGGAGTGATCCACGCGGCGCGTGGCTCCATCGCGTCGTCGCGCCCCAGGCTGCCGAACCAGGAGTCGACGAGCCCGCCCTCGCCATGGGCGACATGCTCGGGGAGGGTCGTGAGGAACTCGAAGCCGGCGGCGCGTGCCGGGCCCCACGAGGCGAAGTTGCCACGCTCGGCGTACCAGTCGATGCGCTTGCCGCCGCCGTCGAACCAGTACTGGCAGACGAGCTTGAGCGCCCGAGCCATGAGTCCGCGTCCACGGCCCTCGGGGTGCAGCCCGTAGCCGATCTCGGCACGGCCCGCCGCCCGCGGTCGCAAGTCGATCGATCCGAGGAACAAACCGTTGCCGTCCCCCGCAGTGCTCTCTTCGATGGCCCAGACCTGGTCGCCGCCCTCGTCCCAGCCCTTCGCGATGTCTCCGATCCACTCACGACCCATGTCAGCCGTGTAGCCGCGCGGGACCTGGGTCCACCGCACGCTCTCGGGGTCGGTGCACTGCTCGACGATGCGGTCGACGTCGTGCTCGCTGTGGGCGCGAAGGCGCACCACACCATCGGTGAGGATCGGGACGGAGTCTGGGAACGGCATACCCGAATGTCATCACGGAAGGCCGCGAGCCCGGAACCGAATTACCCGACCCCCTCGTTGGAGACCGATGAGCGCCCTATCAGGTGCTGCCCGGCCGCACGGCTCGACTACCCTTGGCAGGTCTCGTGGAGTGCCAGAGGGACAGCCGAGTGACACATTTCATGAACGAGGAGTCCTACCCGTGGTGAAGATCGTCGAGAAGCTGCTGCGCGCCGGTGAAGGCCGGATCGTCAAGAAGCTCGAGAACGTCGCCGGCCAGATCAACGCGATCGAAGAGGACTTCGTCGCGATGAGCGACGACGAGCTGCGCGGCATGACCGACGAGTTCCGTTCTCGCCTGGCCGACGGCGAGACCCTCGACGACATCCTTCCCGAGGCGTTCGCCGCGGTCCGTGAAGCGGGCAAGCGCACCCTCGGCAAGCGGCACTTCGACGTGCAGCTCATGGGTGGCGCCGCCCTGCACATGGGCAACGTCGCCGAGATGAAGACCGGTGAGGGCAAGACCCTCGTCGCGACCCTGCCCTCCTACCTCAACGCCATCGAGGGCAAGGGCGTGCACGTCATCACGGTCAACGACTACCTGGCCGAGTACCAGGCCGAGCTCATGGGCCGCGTCCACCGCGCCCTCGGCCTGGAGACCGGCTGCATCCTGGCCAACATGACGCCCGACCAGCGCCGCGCCGAGTACGCCAAGGACATCACCTACGGCACCAACAACGAGTTCGGCTTCGACTACCTGCGCGACAACATGGCGTGGTCGACCGACGAGCTCGTCCAGCGCGGCCACAACTTCGCGATCGTCGACGAGGTCGACTCGATCCTCATCGACGAGGCCCGCACGCCGCTCATCATCTCCGGTCCGGCCGACCAGCCGACGAAGTGGTACGGCGAGTTCGCCAAGGCCGTCCAGCACCTCGAGCGCGGCGAAGGTGCCGACCAGATGCGTGGCACTCCGAGCCGTGGCGACTACGAGGTCGACGAGAAGAAGAAGACCGTCGGTGTGCTCGAGCCCGGCATCGAGAAGATCGAGGACTACCTCGGCATCGAGAACCTCTACGAGTCCTCGAACACCCCGCTCATCGGCTACCTCAACAACGCGATCAAGGCCAAGGAGCTCTTCACCCGCGACAAGGACTACGTCGTCATGGACGGCGAGGTCCTGATCGTCGACGAGCACACCGGTCGCATCCTCAAGGGCCGCCGCTACAACGAGGGCATGCACCAGGCCATCGAGGCCAAGGAGGGCGTGACGATCCAGAACGAGAACCAGACTCTCGCCACGATCACGCTCCAGAACTACTTCCGCATGTACGACAAGCTCTCGGGCATGACGGGTACGGCCATGACCGAGGCCGCCGAGCTCAACTCGATCTACAAGCTCGGTGTCGTCCCGATCCGCACCAACCGCCCCATGGTCCGAAAGGACCAGGCCGACCTCGTCTACCGCACCGAAGAGGCGAAGTATGCCGCGGTCGTCGACGACATCGCCGAGCGCCACGAACAGGGCCAGCCCGTCCTCGTCGGCACCGTGAGCGTCGAGAAGAGCGAACTCCTCTCGGAGCAGCTGCGTCGCCGCGGCATCAAGCACGAGGTACTCAACGCCAAGCACCACGAGCGCGAGGCCGCGATCGTCGCCGACGCCGGGCGCAAGGGCGCCGTCACCGTCGCCACCAACATGGCCGGTCGAGGCACCGACATCATGCTCGGTGGCAACCCCGAGTTCATGGCGGTCGCTGCCCTCAAGGACAAGGGCCTCGACCCCGTCGAGACCCCGGACGAGTACGAAGCTGCCTGGGACGCCGCCCTCGAAGCCGCCGAGGCGAAGGTCAAGGCCGAGCACGAGGAGGTCGCCGGGACTGGTGGCCTCTACGTCCTGGGCACCGAGCGCCACGAGTCGCGCCGCATCGACAACCAGCTGCGTGGTCGTTCCGGCCGTCAGGGTGACCCGGGCGAGTCCCGCTTCTACCTGTCCCTCCAGGACCACCTCATGCGGCTGTTCAACTCCGGCATGGTCGAGCGGGTCATGAGCACCGCCGGCATGGAGGACGACACCCCCATCGAGTCCAAGATGGTGTCGCGCTCCATCGCATCGGCCCAGAGCCAGGTCGAGGCGCAGAACTTCGAGATCCGCAAGAACGTCCTCAAGTACGACGACGTCCTCAACCGCCAGCGCACCGTCATCTACGACGAGCGTCGCCGCGTCCTCGAGGGCGAGGACCTGCACGAGCAGATGCGCTACTTCGTCAACGACGTCGTCGGTGGCTACGTCGACTCCGAGACCGCTGCGGGCTTCGCCGAGGACTGGGACCTCGACCGGCTGTGGACCGCCACCAAGGCGCTCTACCCGATCTCCCTCACCCAGGAGCAGGTCGTCGAGGCTGCCGGAGGCCGCTCGGGTCTGCGCAACGAGTCCCTCAAGGAAGAACTGCTGTCCGACGCCCACCACGCCTACGACCAGCGCGAGGAGCTCCTCGGCAGCGAGGTCATGCGTGAGGTCGAGCGTCGGGTCATGCTCTCGGTCCTGGACCGCAAGTGGCGCGAGCACCTCTACGAGATGGACTACCTCCAGGAGGGCATCGGCCTTCGGGCGATGGCGCAGCGCGACCCGCTCGTCGAGTACCAGCGCGAGGGCTTCCAGCTCTGGGAGGCCATGAACGAGTCGGTCAAGGAAGAGGCCGTCGGGCTGCTCTTCCATGTCGACGTCCAGGTGGACCAGCCGGCCCCCGAGGTCGCTGCGGCACCGCAGCACGTGTCCGACATGTTCGGTGGACTCGCTGGCTCCGACGGAACCCAGGAACCGGACCACCAGCCACACGTCGAGGTCGCCGGCATCGGTGTCGAGCGTCCCCGCCAGCCCGCGCAGTTGCACTACACGGCACCGTCCGAGACCGGTGAGGTCGAGGAGCGCGACGTCGCGTCACGCGCGGGCAGCAACGGCAACTCGGGTCATGGCAGCAGTGATGGTGCCCTGACCGCGGACCAGCTGGCGAACACGCCCAAGAACGCGTCGTGCCCCTGTGGCTCCGGCAAGAAGTTCAAGATGTGCCACGGAAAGACCGCCTGACCAGCCTTCACCCCATTCTCGACTTCGTGCCCGAAACGGACACGCTGACGGAGGCCTTCGGCCGACGGAGCGTGTCCGTTTCGGGCACGAAGTCGACTGGCTGGTGCGGGTGGTGCTTGCTCAGCCGATCTGGAGGGCTTCGACGCGCCAACGCCCGTCCTGACCTGCGAGGCGCAGCGCCATCGCGCGCACCCGCACGCCCTCGCTGACGACGACGCTGCACTCGGCGACACCATCGGCGGGCTCGCACACGTGCACCGAGCGCACCACCGCGCGCTGGGTGACGGCACGTGACCTGGCTGCGCGTCGCCGAGCGGCGAGGGCACCGCGACGGGCGATCACGGCATACACCTGTGGTGTCGTCCATCGGACGACCTGCGGCGCGGGTCGCAGACCCGACATGACCTCGACGATGGCCTGAGCGATCTGACCCGCCCACGGCTCGGGATCGGGGAGATCGGACCGGGACGTGCTCTGCGGCCCGAAGATCTGCTCGTCGCTCGCGTGGGCGAGGTCCACGGCCAAGGAATCCTGGATGTATGCCGGGTGGCCGAGTTCGTCGCCCGACCTCCGCAGTGCTTCGGCCAAGGGGATGGCCGGCGGGCGCGTCGTCACGGGCGAGTGGACCTTGACGGACCGCAGGTGGGAGGTGGTCGTGGGGCTCATCGGTGCACACTCTCTGTCTGGTCGGCGCCGGGGACGCGCAGGATCTGGCCGGGGAGGATGAGGTCGGGGTCCTCGCCGATGAGGCCACGGTTGAGGTCGAACCAGCGCGGCCACTCGCGAGCGATCTCGGCGTCGGACGCCTGCGGTCCGAGGTGGCGCGCCGCGATCGACCAGAGCGTGTCGCCACGGTGGACGACGACCTCGCGGTCGGTGCTCGGGGCCAGGCGGCTGCCCAGGAGACCCGGGTCGGCCTGTGGGCGCACGCGCGGGGCGGTGGGCGTGAAGCCGGGCGCCGCGGGCTCCGGTGTGAATTCGGGGGTGGCGGGGACGGTGGGCGTGGGGGAGAAGCCGGGACTGAGCGGGGCAGGCGCGAATCCCGGGTCGGGTACGGACACGTCGGCGGCCGACGGGGAGGGCACGAAGCCCGGGTCGGCCACGGAAGCGGCCGTGGTCGAGGGCCGCGGGTTGGCGACGGCCTGGGACGGTCCGCCAGCGACACCAACCCCCACTCCGAGGATGAAAGCCGCAACCCGTCGGGCGAGGGCGGGCGTCAGGCGATCGGCCCACACCTGGGCGGCACGTCCGACGCGACCGGGCACGTGGGCGAGGACCTCGAGGACCGTCCCGAGGACGAGCCAGGCGGCGATGGACAGGGCGAGGGTGGCGGCCGTCAGGGCGAGCAGCTCGTCCGCCGACGCGGGTCCGGGTGCGGTGACGTTGGCCCGGGCCGTGACCCAGGCCATGGCGAGGATCCACGCGGCGGTCGAGCCGACCACGAGGGAGGCCGCGGCGACAGCGATGACGCGCACCACGACATGCGTGGATGGGCCACTTTCATGTCGTTTGGTGTCGTTTGGTGCTGTTTGCATAGGAATGACGATATTTCATGTCGCTTGTGGATGCAACAGGAAGTCGGTGCAGCAGGGACATACGCTCCGACCATGCGGTGGGACCAGCTCTTTGACGACCTCGAGGCACAGCTCGGCGCCGAGGAACGACGCGATCGGGACTCCGAGGTCGCGGATCGGACCCGCCGCGAGCGAGCCACCGTCGAGTTGGGCTCGCGACTGGCGGCAGCAGTTGGCTCGGTGCTCCGGCTGCGTCTGATGTCAGGGGCGCAGGTGAGCGGGGAACTGCTCGATCTCGGCGAGGACTGGCTGCTCGTGCAGCTCGAGAACGCACGGCAGGCGGTCATCCCCCTGCGCGCCGTCGCAGGAGTGGCTGGCCTTCCGGTGCGCGCCTCGTCGGCCCGCACCGCCCGGCGGTTTGCGTTGGGCTATGCCCTGCGGGGGCTCTCGCGCGATCGCGCGGCTGTGGCCCTGACGGACACGAGCGGGCAGGTGCTCACTGGCACGATCGACGTCGTCGGGGCCGACTCACTCGACCTCGCCGAGCACGCGATCGGCGACAGCCGCCGACCCGAGAACCTGCGTGGCCGTCAGACCGTGCCGTTCTGGGCGGTCGTCCTCGTCGAGGCTCGCTGACCCGCGCGGGCCGAGAACTGCGACGTGAGGATTCGGGCGGGAGGACTCAGGCCTCGCCCTGGGTGCGGACGAAGTCGGCCGTCTGGGAGTACATCCGCTGGATGTAGTCCTCGAGCGCTGTCGTCTCGACGCGCCACTGTCCGCGGCCGCCGACCTTGATGGCGGGAAGCTCTCCGGAACGCACGAGCGCGTAGGCCTGCGCCGAGGAGATGTCGAGAATCTCGGACACCTCGGTGAGCGGGATGAACCGCTTGGCCACGGGCTGGCTCCTCTCGTCGTCTGCGACGCACAGTCTGCCACGACAGGCCGGTCGCCCCGCCGGACTTGTCCACAGCGGCGCCGACTGCGCGAAGTTGTCCACAGGGAGCCGGTCTCCCCGCGCGCAACCGGTCGTTGTGGGTGACAATTTCTCCGGGGGACGGGTGCGGCGATCCCTCGACCATGTCCGGCCGCCGAGTACTCACGACACGGAGCACACCCGATGAGTGACCTGCCCCATCCCACTGCCCAACGGCTGCGCAAGCCGTCGTGGCGCGACAGCCGTCTCCTCATCGGGTTGCTGCTCGTCCTCGCCTCCACGGCCATCGGCGCCTACGCCATGAGTCGCGCCGACGACCGTGTTCCGATGTATGCCGCGAAGGCCGGCCTGATGGCCGGCCAGCCGCTCACCTCGGAGGACGTCATCCGGGTCGACGCGCAGCTCGGTGACGCCGGAAGCGACTACCTCAGCGCCGAGGGAGGACTCCCTGCGCAGTTCTTCGTCCTGCGAGAGGTCCGCGCCGGCGAGCTCATCCCGCTGAGTGCCGTCGGGCCGCGCGACAAGGCCACTGCCCAGCCCGTCACCCTGCAGGTCGATGCGACCTCGGCGTCGACGCTGCAGGCCGGGTCGGTCGTCGACGTCTATGTCAATCGACCGGCGGCTCCGGCCAAGGGTTCGGTGGGGTCAGCGGACTTCGCGGGCCCCAACCTCGCCCTCGAAGGCGTCACCGTCGTGGGCCTGTCGCAGGACGACAACGTCATGGGCGGTTCAGGGGACACCCGACCCGTCCAGGTGATGGTGCCCAAGGACAAGGTGCAGACCCTGGTGGGTGACGTCGACCTCGGCGCCAAGATCACCCTCGTGGCGGTGCCGGGCGCGGTGGCGCCCAAGTCGTCATGACGACCGCTGTCATCACGGGGGTCACGCACCACCACGAACAGGAACTCGTCACCGCCGTCGAGGCCGCAGTCGGAGTGAGTGTCGTGCGCCGGTGCGCCGACGTTCCCGAGCTCCTGTCGACCGGTGCCTCGGGCATCGGGGACGTCGCCATCGTGTCCGCTGACTTCCGCGGGCTCGACCGTGATGCGCTGCGCCATCTCGCCGGTCACGGCGTCCGTGTCGCGGCCTTCGTCGCCGCCGGTGACGAGGCCGGCGAGGCCCGACTGCGACAGCTGGGCGTCAACACCCTCATTCGGCCTGGCGCCGATCCGGACGAACTCGCCCGCATCGTCGTCGAGCTGAGCGAGGGTGCCGGCCGTCCGGCCGCTTCGGCTCCCACCTCCCACGGCGCGTCCACGGTCACTGACGCCAAACTCGCACGGTGGCTGGAGGATCCGTCCGCCCCGGCCCCCACGGCCCCGGCGATTTCGACCACGTTCACCGATGGCGACCGAGCCTCGACGTCCGGCGGCGAGGCCGCGTGGAGCGTGGACCCAGCTGACGGCAGCGCAGTCAACTTGGCCGATGGCGCAGGCTCTGGCGGGTTGGGCCGTGCGCGCATCACCGCGGTGTGGGGACCTGCAGGCGCCCCCGGACGCACGACGATCGCCGTCACTCTCGCGGCCGATCTCGCAGCCCGCGGCCTGCGGACCCTGCTCGTCGACCTCGACACCTGGGGCGCCAGCGTCGCGCAGGCCCTGGCTCTCATCGACGAGGCTCCGGGGGTGGCAGCGGCGGCTCGCGCGTCCGAGCAGGGGACGCTCGACAAGGCCTCGCTGTCCCGCGTGGCACCCGAGGTGAGTTCAGGGCTCCGGGTGCTCACCGGCATACCCAAGCCCGAGAGGTGGCCCGAGTTGCGCGCCGCGGCAGTCGAGGACGTCCTCGAGAAGTCGCGCGGCCTCGTCGACCACGTCGTCGTCGACTGCGGGTTCTCCATCGAGGACGACGAGGAGCTGAGCTACGACACGGCAGCGCCGCGACGCAACGCAACGACGCTCACCGCCCTCGAGGTCAGCGACAGCCTCATCGTCGTCGGAGGTGCCGACCCCATCGGCCTTCAGCGCCTCGTGCGCGCCGTCCAGGACGTCGGGGTCGTGCCCTCGCCCGAGCCGATCATCGTCGTCAACAAGGTCCGCGCGTCGGCCACCGGCACCAGGCCCGAGAAGGCGATCGCCGACGTCCTCGGCCGGTTCGCCGGGCTCGAGTCGCCGATCTTCGTGCCGTGGGCGCCCGACGAGTGCGACGCCGCGCTGCTCGCCGGACGCAGCCTCGTCGAGTCCGCACCAGCCGCACCCGTGACCCGGGCCGTCGCCCGGATCGCCGACGCCGTGCGCCCCGATGCCGTCGCCGTGGGAGAGACGAGGGTCGGTCGGGCCCGATCCCGGTCCCGGTTCGGACGAGGATCACGTCGATCGGGATGACGGTCCGACATGGTGGGACGGTTCGATCTGCGAGCATGGGGGCCGTGTCCGACCGCCTGAGCACTCTCGACAGCAGCTTCCTCGCCCTCGAGGAGCCGACCACGCCGATGCACACCGGTTCGGTCATGGTCTTCGACGCGCCGACCGAGGGCTTCGACTACGACCGGCTCGTCGGCATCATCGAGCGCCGCATCGCCTACATCCCGCGCTACCGGCAGCGGGTTCGGTTCGTGCCAGGACGCATCGCCAACCCAGTGTGGATCGACGACGAGCGCTTCGACGTGACCTATCACGTGCGCCGTTCTGCCCTCCCCAGCCCGGGTGGAGACGAGCAGCTCGAGGAGCTCATCGCCCGCATCCAACCGCGCCCGCTCGACCGCAGCCGCCCCCTGTGGGAGGTCTACCTCGTCGAGGGTCTGGCGCAGGACCGTTTCGCGATCATCACCAAGACCCACCAGGCCCTGGTCGACGGTGTCCACGCCGTCGACATCGCCCACCTCATCCTCGAGGACTCCCAGTCGCCGAGCGCCGAGAGCGTCGCCGACACCTGGCGTCCCAGCCGCGAGCCGACCCACACCGAGCTCGTCGTGAGTGCCCTGGCCGACTCCGTGCGCACCCCCAGCCAGGTCGTCGAGACGGTGCAGTCCGGCATCACCGACGTCAAGGCCACGGCTGGCCGCCTGCTCGGAGCGGCCGGTGAGCTGGCCTCGACCCTGGCGCGCGCCTCGACGAGCCCGGCGCCCACGTCACCCCTCAACGCCAAGGTCGGCAGGGCCCGCCGCTACGTCATGGTCGGCACCGATCTCGAGGACTACAAGAAGATCCGGACCCGCCTCACCAAGGGCGCGTTCGCCGACGACGTCTCCATCAACGACGTCATCCTGGCCACTGTCACCGGCGCCTTCCGGACGTGGCTCATGGCGCGCGGTGAGGGCGTTCACGGCGGGACGACCGTGCGCGCGATGGTGCCGGTGAGTGTCCAGAGTGACGACGCCGAGCTGTCGGCCGGTCGTCAGCTCACGGCCTGCTTCGTGGACCTGCCGGTGGGGGAGCCGGGTGCCTCGATGCGACTGCACCAGATCGCCTTCGCCATGCGCCAGCAGATGGAAGCCGGTCGCGCCGTCGGGGCCGAAACCCTCTCCGGGCTCGGTGGCTTCGCGCCGCCGACGATGCACACCCTCGCCGCACGCCTGGGCGGTGCCGTGTCGCGTCGTCTCTACAACGTCGCCGTCACCAACGTCCCCGGCCCGCAGCGCCCACTCTTCGTCGCCGGCGCCCAGATGGCCTCGACCTATCCGGTCATGCCGCTCAGCCAGTCCAAGGCACTGTCGATCGGCCTCACGTCCTATGACGGTGGTGTCTACTACGGGCTCTATGCCGACCGCGACGCGCTGCCCGATGTCGACGTCCTCGGTCAGTCGATCGTCGACGCCCTCCAGGAGCTGCTCGAGGCCCCGCGCTCCCGAGCCCGTTGAAAGGACTTTCCGTGCCGCTCGTTCGCGTCTACCTCCCGCTCGACCCCGCCGCGCTCGCGACCCTGCGCGAGGTCGGTGAGGTCGGACCCGCCCCCGTCGCCGGGCACTCCGCGCTCCCGGCCAGCACCCGTCCCGGCATCGGCAACGACGACGAGGAACGCGAGTATGCCGCGTGGTCGGCCGCCGCTGCCGACGCCGCCGGCCGTGCCACGACCGGTGGCCGGCGGGTCATAGCGTCGGCCGATGTCGACGCGGCCGTGGTGCAACGCACGGCCGATGACGGGAGCGCCGTGGAGCTCGACTCGGTCGTTGCCCTGCCGCGGATCGCGTCCTTCCACATCGACGAGGAACCGGGCGGCGAGATCTCGGATCTGCTCTGGTACGACGTCACCGAACTCGACGACGTCGTCGCCCTCCTCGGCGACTAGCCGCTCCAGGACCTCGGCTTCCTCACAACGTCTGCGGATGTGGTGGCTAGAGCGACCCCATCCGCAGACGCAAGCGGGTAGTGCGACCATGGGATGCCCCCCATCACCCCATGGAATCGAGGAAGCCACCGATGGACTCTGTGACCCAGGTCCCCGCCCCGATCAACGAACCGGTTCGCGACTACGCGCCCGGCAGCCCCGAGCGTGCCGCGCTCGAGATCGCGCTCGCCGAGGTCGGCAGCACCACGTGGGACCTCCCGCACACCATCGGCGGCAAGCGCGTCGAGGGCAACGGCAAGAAGATCAACGTGGTCCAGCCCCACGCCCACAAAAAGGTCCTCGGCACGATCCGCGACGCCACGAAGGCCGACGCGCGCGCAGCCGTCGACGCAGCCCAGGCCGCAGCCCCCGAGTGGCGCGACATGTCCTTCGACGACCGCGCCTCGATCCTGCTCAAGGCCGCTGACCTCCTCGCCGGTCCCTGGCGCGCCAAGGTCAACGCCGCGACAATGCTGGGACAGAGCAAGACGGCATACCAGGCAGAGATCGACGCCTCGTGCGAGCTCATCGACTTCTGGCGCTACAACGTCCACTTCGCTCGGCAGATCCTCGAGGAGCAGCCGCCGGCCAACGCGCCCGGCATCTGGAACCGCACTGACTACCGGTCGCTCGAGGGCTTCGTCTACGCGATCACGCCGTTCAACTTCACCGCCATCGCTGGCAACCTCCCGACGGCACCGGCGCTCATGGGCAACACGGTCGTGTGGAAGGCGTCGCACACGCAGGCGCTCGCGGCCCAGTTCGTCCTCGAGATCCTCGAGGAGGCCGGGATGCCCCCGGGCGTCATCAACCTCGTGACCGGTCACGGCACGGAGGTCTCGGACGTCGTCCTCAAGGATCCGGAGTTCGCCGGCCTGCACTTCACCGGCTCGACCCGCGTCTTCCAGCAGCTGTGGCAGGAGATCGGTTCCAACCTCACGACCTACCGCCACTACCCGCGGATCGTCGGTGAGACCGGTGGCAAGGACTTCATCCTCGCCCACCCGAGCGCCGACCCCGATGTCGTGCGCACCGCCATGATCCGCGGCGCCTTCGAGTACCAGGGCCAGAAGTGCTCCGCCGCGTCACGGGCGTTCATCCCGCGCAGCGTCTGGAAGGTCATCAAAAAGGATCTGGTCGAGCTCACCGAGAGCCTCACCGTCGGCGACGTCACCGACCTGTCCAACTTCATGGGCGCCGTCATCGACGACCGCGCGTTCGCCAAGCACAAGGCAGCGATCGACCGGGCCAGGGCGACGAGCGGCATCGACATCGTCGCGGGCGGGACCTACGACGACTCCGAGGGCTATTTCGTGCGCCCGACGATCATGGTCGGCGAGGACCCGCACGACGAGATCTTCACGACCGAGTACTTCGGCCCGCTGCTGTCCGTCCACGTCTACCCGGACCGGCAGTTCGACAAGGTCATGGACATCATCGACTCGGCCTCTGCCTACGCCCTGACCGGCTCGATCATCGCCCAGGACCGCGCCGCCGTCGCCAAGGCGTCGCACCGACTGCGCTTCGCAGCTGGCAACTTCTACGTCAACGACAAGCCCACGGGCGCTGTCGTCGGCCAGCAGCCGTTCGGTGGCGGGCGCGCGTCCGGCACCAACGACAAGGCCGGCTCGGCGCAGAACCTCCTGCGCTGGACGAGCCCGCGCTCCATCAAGGAGACGTTCGTGCCGCCGAAGAACCACACCTACCCGCACATGGGCTGACGCACCACCTGCGACTTCGTGCCCCAGACGGACACGGTGACGGAGGCCTTCGGCCGACGGAACGTGTCTTTTTGGGGCACGAAGTCGAGTCAGCTGACGCGGTCGCGGAGCAGGTCCGTCTCGGTCCTGGCCGCGAACATCAGCGGGTCCGAGGCGGCCTTCTCGAGCCTGCCGCCGATGAGGGGGACGCTCACCCTGACCTCCCCATCAATCTCCTGAACGCTGCCAGAACCGTTGGGGGACAGGCGAACCTTCCCCTTGAGCGTCATCGGAGCGCCCTTGATCTGCACCTGCAGGTCGCCCGTCCGCGAACCGTCGGCGGCAGGGGGTCCCCACACCTGGACCTCGGCGATCGTCAGAGTCGGGCCGACAAAGGTCTTGGCGATGTCGGGCAGGTCATCGGTCGGGAGCACGCGTTCGCTGACAAACCTCGTCTGGTCGCCCCTCGTGGACACCGTGGAGGACCAGTCGCCGGTCGTGGTCGCCTCACACTTCGCGTTCTGGAATTCCTGGGTGCTCATGACTGCCCAGACCTCGTCAGCGGTGGCGGGGTACTCGGCTCGATGGATGAACTTCACTGCAACTCCTCACGTGGCGGGAACTGATCCTCTCACTGGGGGAACTCACCCGAGGCGCAGGTTGCTCGCCATCTCGCAGAGTTCGCGTGTCGACGCGAGGACCTGCGCCAGGAGCCGATCCCGACGACGCCGGTGCTGGGCGGTGAGTCCGTCGAGCTCGGTCTGCAACGTGCTCACGAGCGCCGCGGTGTCGCGGGTTGCCTCGAGGTCGGCCTCCCCGGTGACGCCCCACGCCAGCTCGACCTGACCGTCCTTGATGACGAGCCCGGCCGTGTCTGCGGCGTCGACCAGCCGACGAGCGCGAGCCTGAAGCTCACTCAGCTCCGCGGCATACGTCTGAAGTGCAGCGCCGACCACGTCGGCCTGCCGTCCGCCCTCGGTGAGGGCCGCCATCGAACGCTGCCCCTCCTTCCGTAGGCGCACGGACGTCGACGTGCCCCATGCGTCCTTGAGAGCGGAGTATGCCGTCCTGCCGCCTTCGCTGGCGCCGGCCAGTTCGCGTGCTGCCCGGCGGGCGGCCGTGCCGGCCGCCGCGAGGGAGCCCGGGTCGCCGGGAAGGTGGCTCCTCATGGGTGCTCCACCGGCAGGATGGCGTCGCCCTGCTCGACCGAGGTCAGGTCCTCGAAGGTGTCGCTTTCGCCGAGCCGGGTCGAGACCCGCGACAGCGTCGAGAGGTGCTGACCGGTGACCTCGTCGACCGCGCGCAGGAGGTCGACAACCTGGTCGACCCACGCGTCGACGGCGCGTTGCGGGTCGGGCTCACCCATGACGACGAGGCAGGCCAGGAGGTCATCCTCGACGCTCCCCAGGGTCCCGGACAGGCCCTCGAGAACCGCCCTCACCTCGGTGAGTGCAGGGGTGTCGACGGGCCTGGTCACCTCGTCACTCTAGTGCTCAGGAGTCACGCGCCCGGCCCCTCATCCACAGCCACCCGAGGGTGAGTAGTCTCGTTGTCGGACACAGCGACGTGTCCCGCCGAGGCCTTCGGCGACGCCGCAACTCAAAGGATCCGCAGCGCACCATGACGGAGTCATCGGTCCAGCCCCGATCGACCACGCTCGACACCATCATCACGGCGTTTGCCGACCTCGACGACCGCCCGGACGGGCCTGTCGTCGTGAGTCGCTACTTCCGTCACGTGCCCGATGAGGAGCTCCGCTCTCGACCAGCGCACACCCTCGCGGGCGCCGTGAAGTCGCACCTCGAGATCGCCGAGACCCGCGCGCCGGGGACCGGGGTCGTGCGCGTGTTCAACCCGACGACCGGGAGTGACGGATGGTCGAGCGCTCGCACGGTGATCCAGGTCGTCACCGACGACATGCCGTTCCTCGTCGACTCCGTCACCTCCGCGCTGGTCCAGCGCGACATCGACATCCACCTGGTCGTCCACCCGCAGCTGCGCGTGCGACGTGACGACACCGGGCAGCTCATCGAGACGTGCGACGAGGACTGCGCCACGGCTTCTGACGGCGGCACCGGTGTCCTCTCCGAGTCGTGGATCCTGCTCACCATCGACCGCGAGAGTGACGAGGCCGGGCGCGAAGAGCTCCAGGCCATCCTGGAGAACGTCCTTGGTGACGTTCGAGAGGCGGTCGAGGACTGGCCCAAGATGCGCACCAAGTGCCTCGTCCTCGCTGCCGAGCTCGAGGGCGCCCCACCGGCAGGGGTGGACCGCGACGAGGTCGGGCAGGCCGTGGCCTTCCTCCGGTGGATGGCCGACAACCACTTCACCTTCCTCGGCTACCGCGAGTACTCCCTCGAAGCGACCGAAGACGGTGATGTCATCCGTCCGATGGGCGGCACCGGACTCGGCATGCTCCAGCAGGACCGCCCGGCCGACAAGCCGCTCGTGCCCCTCTCCCCGCAGTCGAGCAAGAAGGCCCGCGAGCGCGGCGTCCTCGTCCTCACCAAGGCGAACTCGCGATCGACGGTGCACCGACCGGCATACCTCGACTATGTCGGTGTCCGGACGTACTCCCCGGACGGGCAGACCCTGGGTGAGAAGCGTTTCCTCGGCCTCTACGCGTCGACGGCCTACACCGAGTCGGTGCTGCGACTGCCCGTGGTCGCCGAGAAGGTTGCCGCAGTGCTGGAGCGTTCCGGCCTCGCCGCCGACTCGCACACCGGCAAGGATCTCGTCGAGGTGCTCGAGACCTATCCGCGCGACGAGCTCATCCAGGCCAGCCCTGAGCAGCTGTTCGAGACCGCGATGGCGGTCACCCAGCTCCAGGAGCGTCGCCGGACCAAGCTCTTCCTGCGAGAGGACGACTTCGGCCGCTTCGTCTCCTGTCAGGTCTACATTCCACGCGACCGTTACAACACCGGCGTGCGCACGCGCATGGCCGCGATCCTCAAGGATGCCTTCCACGGCGAGAGCGTCGAGTTCACGGCCCGCGTGAGCGAACGCGCTCTGTCCAGACTGCAATTCGTCGTTCGGGTCCCTGCCGGCCAGCGCATCCAGCCATTGGACGAGTCCCAGCGGGCCGAACTCGAACGCAGCCTCGTCGAGGTCAGCCGCAACTGGTCCGACCGCCTCGGCGACGGGCTGCGTGGCCGGCTCGGCGAGGTCGAGGGTGACCGACTGCTCGACAAGTTCGGGCGAGGCTTCCCCACCGGCTACGAAGAGACGTTCTCCGTCGTCCAGGGTGTTGCCGACCTGCACCACCTCGACCGACTCGGCGACGGCCAGCGCACCAGCGTCGCCCTCTACCGCCCGAGCGACTCGGTCGAGAACCTCCGCCGGTTCAAGCTGTTCCGCATCGACCCGTTGTCCCTCACCGACATCCTCCCGATCTTCACGGACATGGGTGTCGAGGTCGTCGACGAGCAGCCCTACGAGGTCACGCGATCCGACGGCTCACCCCTTCACGTCTACGACTTCGGCCTGCGCGTCAACGACCCGCAGATCTGGGCGGGCGTGACGCACGAGGACCTCCGCGACCTCTTCGAGGGCGCTGTCCTCGCCGTCTGGGACCGACGCGCCGAATCCGACGGGTTCAACCAACTCGTCCTGGCCGCTCGCCTCTCGTGGCGTCAGGTCGTCATCCTGCGCACCGTCGCGAAGTATCTCCGACAGACGCAGGCGACCTTCAGCCAGTCCTACTTCGAGGACGCACTCGTCTCCAACCCGACCATCGCCACCGACCTCGTCGCCTACTTCGAGACGCGGTTCGACCCCGACCTCTTCGAGGGTGCTGCCACGGAGGCACGAGAAGCCGCCGCGAAGGAGATCGCTGACCGCATCACCGGCGCGCTCGACGACGTGAGCTCGCTCGACGAGGACCGCATCATCCGTTCCTTCCTCGCAGTGATGCAGGCGACCCTGCGCACCAACTTCTTTCAGTCAGTCGCGTCCACCGCGGCCTCCGCGGCCTCCGCCCCTGCTGGCGAGGAGGCAGACGAGCCGGGGACCAAGCCCTACGTCTCCCTCAAGCTCAACCCCAAGGCGATACCCGACCTCCCGGCTCCGCGGCCGGCATACGAGATCTGGGTCTACAGTCCCCAGGTCGAAGGTGTGCACCTGCGGTTCGGTTCGGTCGCGCGCGGTGGTCTGCGTTGGAGTGACCGGCGCGAGGACTTCCGCACCGAGATCCTCGGTCTGGTCAAGGCGCAGATGGTCAAGAACGCCGTCATCGTGCCCACCGGCTCCAAGGGTGGGTTCTATGCCAAGGACCTCCCGGACCCCGCCGTGTCGCGCGAGAAGTGGCTCGAGGAAGGGCAATCGGCCTACCGCACGTTCATCTCGGGTCTGCTCGACCTGACCGACAACCGGGTCGGCACCGAGATCAAGGCGCCGGAGCGGGTCGTCAGGCACGACGGCGACGATTCCTATCTCGTCGTGGCGGCTGACAAGGGGACGGCGACGTTCTCGGACATCGCCAACGGAGTCGCCCAGTCCTACGGCTTCTGGCTCGACGACGCCTTTGCGTCCGGTGGCTCGGCCGGCTACGACCACAAGGCCATGGGCATCACTGCCCGCGGCGCGTGGGAGTCGGTCAAGCGGCACTTCCGCGAGATGGGCATCGACAGCCAGTCCGAGGACTTCACCGTCGTCGGTGTCGGCGACATGAGCGGTGACGTCTTCGGCAACGGAATGCTGCTGTCCGAGCACATCCGCCTCGTGGCCGCGTTTGACCACCGCCACGTCTTCATCGACCCCGAACCCGTTGCGGCACAGTCGTTCCAGGAGCGTGCGCGACTCTTCGCGCTGCCCCGCTCCTCGTGGGACGACTACGACCGGTCGCTCATCTCGCAGGGCGGTGGCGTCTTCCCCCGAACGCTGAAGTCCATCGCGGTCACGCCGCAGACGCGCGAGGCCCTGGGACTGCCCGACGACACGACGACGATGACTCCGACGGAGCTCATCCACGCGATCGTCCTGGCGCCGGCGGACCTGTTCTGGAACGGCGGAATCGGCACCTACGTCAAGGCGTCCACCGAGAGCCACCTCGAGATCGGCGACCGCGCCAACGACGCCATCCGCGTCAACGGCAACGAGCTCCGGGTCAAGGTCGTCGGCGAGGGCGGCAACCTCGGACTCTCCCAGCTCGGTCGGATCGAGGCGGCCCTCTCGGGGGTGCGCGTCAACACCGACGCCATCGACAACAGTGCTGGCGTCGACACGTCCGACCACGAGGTCAACATCAAGATCCTCCTCGGTGACGTCGTCCGACGTGGTGACCTCACCACCGAGGAGCGCAACACCCTCCTCGCGTCGATGACCGACGACGTGGCCGATCACGTGCTGCGCGACAACTACGAGCAGAACGTCCTCCTCGGCAACGCCCGGGCGCAGGAGGTCTCCATGGTGACCGTGCACCAGCGGCTCATGGGCTGGCTCGAGGAGCGCGGCGAGCTCGACCGCGCCCTGGAGTTCCTGCCGACCGACGCCGAGATCGAGAAGCGTGCCTCCGAAGGCCTTGGCCTGAAGTCTCCGGAGTTCGCGGTGCTCGTGGCCTACGCCAAGCTCGCGCTCAAGAAGGACATTCTCGACAGCGACCTGCCCGACGACCCGTACTTCGAGGCGACCCTCGCCGACTATTTCCCGGCCGCACTGCGGGAGACGTATGCCGCAGAGCTGGGTGAGCACCCCCTGCGCCGAGAGATCGTGACGAACTCCGTCGTGAACTCGATGGTCAACCGGGGCGGGATCACCTTCGCGTTCCGCGCGACCGAGGAGGTTGCGGGCAGGCCGGAGCAGGTGGCCCGGGCCTTCATCGTCTGCCGAGAGGTCTTCGACCTGCGCGGGCATGTCGAAGCCGTCGAGGCGCTCGACAACGTCCTGCCGACGTCGGTGCAGACAGAGCTCTACCTCGAGTTCCGCCGGCTGCTCGACCGTGCCGTCCGCTGGTTGTTGGTCGCGCGCCCGAACCGCCTCGACATCACCACCGAGGTCGAGCGGTTCGCCCCCGTCGTCGCCGCGCTCTCGCCCCGGATCCCCGAGCTGCTGCAGGGGACCGAGCGTGAACGCGTCGTCGCCCAGACGGCGCACTGGGAGGCCGCAGGAGTGCCGGCCGAACTCGCGAAGCGAGCGGCGTCACTCCTCGACTCCTACTCGCTGCTCGACGTCGTCGACATCGCCGCCGATCTCGACCGCACGGCGAGCGATGTCGCGGAGGTCTACTTCCGGATGTCGGAGCGGTTCGGCATCGACGGCATGCTCACCAGGGTGGCCGGCCTGCCCCGCGACGACCGCTGGGATGCCCTCGCCCGTGGGGCCCTGCGCGATGACCTCTATGGCGTCCTCGAGGCCTTCACCCGCAACGCCTTCGAGTTCGAGGAGGACCTCGACGGCGACGGCATCGTCACTGCGGAGGAACGCATCGAGTCGTGGAGCCAGGCCAACGCGGATGGTGTGGCGAGAGCGGCAAGCCAGCTCACCGGCATACGTTCGCTCGAAAAGCCCAACATCGCGGCACTGTCGGTTGCGTTGCGGGCGCTGCGATCCATGGTCCGCTCCGGGAAGTGAGCGGATCACGATCTAGGCTCGGCCCGTGAGCACCCTTGCCGAATCCCTGCGCGCGTCGACCACGTTGGAGGACGCCGACATCGAGTGGGTGCATCTCGTCGTCGGTGACTGGCAGCTCATCGCGGACCTGTCGTTCGCCGATCTCGTCCTGTGGGTTCCGTCGGGTCTCGACGGGTGGCGGGCCGTGGCCCACGTGCGACCCAACACGGGCCCGATGGTCTTCTACGACGACGTCGTCGGCCGGACCTCCGGGCGCTGGCGCGACCCGATTCTCGACGAGGCCTATCGACACCGTCGGATCGTCGCCGCGCGAGAGCCCGAGCGACAGGGGGAGATGGCGGTGCGTGAGCAGGCCATCCCGGTTGTCAAGGAGGGGCGCGCGCTGGCGGTCATCACCCGCCACGCCAACGTCGTCACCGGCCGCACACCGAGTCGCCTCGAGCTGACCTATCGACACCTCGCCGAGGCCCTCACCCGGATGATCTCGGCGGGGGAGTTCCCGAGCACCGCCGCTCCCACGGGGGCTCGACGGGGCGCACCGCGGGTCGGTGACGGTGTCGTCCACCTCGACGTCGACGGGGCGGTGCTCTATGCCAGTCCCAACGCGATCAGCGCCATCCACCGGCTCGGTCACCGCGGCGACGTCATCGGCGAGGTGCTCTCCACTGTCGTCGCCGAACTGTTGCAGTCGTCCGGTTCGGCGGTCGACGAGTCGCTCGCCGTGGTCATCACCGGGCGCGCGCCCTGGTGGACCGAGATCTCGACCACGTCGGCGAGCGTCACCCTGCGGGCCATCCCCCTCACCGCGGCCGGAACTCGAGACGGCGCGCTGCTGCTCCTGCGTGACGTCTCGGAGCTGCGCCGCCGCGAACAGGAGCTCATCACCAAGGACGCGACGATCCGCGAGATCCATCACCGGGTCAAGAACAACCTCCAGACGGTGGCGGCGCTGCTGCGCCTCCAGTCTCGGCGCGTGCCCGACCAGGGTGCCCGCAACGCGCTCGACGAGGCCGTGCGACGGGTCGGAACGATCGCCCTCGTCCACGAGACCCTGAGTCAGGGGATCGACGAGACCGTCGACTTCGACGAGATCGCTGTCCGCGGGCTGCGGGCCGTCGTCGACATCGCGGTCACGGAGCACCGTGTCGACTCCACGGTGATCGGGTCGTTCGGCCGCATGCGCGCCGAGGACGCGACATCACTCGCGATGATCATGTCCGAGCTCGTCCAGAACGCCGTCGAGCACGGCCTCGCCTCGAGGGGCGGGTCGATCTCGATCGAGGTGGAGCGCGTCGAAGTCGAGCAGGGCGTCGACGGACTCACCGTGACGATCACCGACGACGGCACCGGTCTGCCGGCCGGGTTCCGACCTGTGCTCGCCGGGCTCGGCACGCGCATCGTCACGTCGTTGGTCCAGGACCTTCAGGGCAGGATCCGCTGGGAGCCGGCGTCGCCGCAGGGGACTCGGGTCGAGTTCACGGCCCGGCTGCGTCCGCTGACGCGCCACTAGACCACCACCCTGCGGCGTATGCCGCCTGCTCACCGCCCGCTGTCGCTGGCGTCCTCCCGCTGTCGCTGGTGACATCCCGCTGTCGCTGGAGTCCTCCTGGATCAGGGGGCTGTGGCATCTGTTGCTGTGCCTGTTCGGGCTGGTTGGCGACTGGAAAATGCGTTGTCGGCGGTCGTTGTTGGCGTGGGTTGAGTCGGGGTTGCACCTTGGGCCGATGAAGGGTGCCATCGCGCGAATTCGGTTGTGGGAGTGGGGAATTCAGCCCAGAGCGTAGCCGAAAATGCTTGACAATCGAACGTGAGTTCTAGGAGAATGGGGGCATGAACGAAGCACCCGCAACCGACGTCGCGCGACTGCGCGCAGCGTTGGAGGGTGCCCGCGACGCGTTGGCATCGGATGCTTCCGGGGTGGGTCCGTTGGGGGACGTGTTGGCCCGGTTGAGCGGACCGGAGTTGGCCGAGTTCATGCGCCTGGCTGATGACGTCAAGGCCCGTGCGGGGGCCGCGCAGGTGCGCGTCACCGCGGAAGCAGGCGCACCGGGGTGAGTTCACGTCCGCGCGTCGCGGGGTGGGGTCGGTGCACTCCTGGGTGCGTGAGCATGCGCCGTCCCTGCAGCAGGACGGTGCCGGTCAGGTCGCGCAGCTCGCCCGGGACGTGGCGTGTTCGGTGCCGGGCGGGTTGTGGTCCACCGCCGGCCCGGGGGCGGGGGCGTACGCCGACCCGGACAAGCCGCAGGGGGTGGTGTGGGCGCGAGTCCTCACCGGTGAAGTGGCGCCCGCACTGGCTCTGACAGCACTCAAGGAGATGGCCAAGCTCGAGGACCAGCTGCGCCCGGAGGCCGTCCCCACCGTGGCGGGCGCAATCCTGGACCACGGGGTGAAGTGGGGCTGCGCGGACGCCCGACGGTTGCGCCCACACCTGTTGGCGATGTTCGGGGTCGAAGGCGAGCTCGACGATGCGCAGGAGAAGCTGCGCAAGGCCGCGTACCTGAGTTCACCGCGGGTCAACGACGCCGACATCACGGAGTACCGGTTGGGGTTGACCCCCGCGCAGGCCGCGACCTTGGAAGCCGCGATCGGGCCGCTGTCGAAGCCCGCCCCGAACGACGTCACCGGGGAGAAAGGCACCCGCCCGGCCGAGCAGCGTCGCGCCGAAGCACTGACTGCCGTGTGCGGGCGGGTCGCCGGAGAAGACGCGGCCGCGAAGTCGTCACCGGGTGGGGCGTCCACCACGTTGCACGTGGCGATGACCCTCGCGGACCTGATCGACAAGCTCCACCAGAACAGCGACCACCCCGACCACACCGACACCGACACCGACACTTCCACTGTGAGCACGGGGGCGGGCTGCGGGCGGGTCATGGCCTCTCGAGCGCAGGCCACGATCCTTGGGCCGGCGGTCGTGCGCCAGCTCGCCTGTGACGCGGACGTCCTCCGATCGTTCTGGGCTCCGACGGCGAAATCCTTGATGTGGGTCGTGCGGTCCGGTTGTTCACCCGGGGGCAACGCCGCGCCCTGTGGCACCGCGACAGCACCTGCACCTACCCGGGCTGTGACATGCCCGCCGGGTGGGTCCAAGCCCACCACCTCACCCACTGGGTCGACGCAGGACCCTCGGACCTGGCCAACGCGGCCCTGCTGTGCCAACGCCACCACACCCAGGTCCATGACCAGCGCCTGATCGCGACAGTTCACCCACCCGACGAGACCGGGTCCTGCGTGACGTGGGACCTGACGCCGGGCTCGTACGACCGGGAACTCACCGCACGACTGAACCGCATCCGGTGCGAACAGGCGAAGCAGCGTGCCACCGCACAGCAGCGAGCAGCCGAACGCGCCCGCCTCGACACCGGACCACCCGACCCCTGGATCGACGAACCACCCGACGACGTCGTCCAGGCCTGGGTCGACGAGTGGATGGCCGAAGCAGAAGCCCTCGACTACGAATCCGCGCTGCGCGAGGCAGAGCTCGACGACGCCCTTGCCACCCTGCTCGACGAAGAACGCACCAACGCGGCCTTCGACACCTCAGCCTTCGACAACGCAGCCTTCGACAACGCAGAACTCAGCACCACCAACTGAGCCATACCGGGCTGAGCCATTCCGGGCTGGGCAGACGAGGGTTGTGCAGACCAGGGCTGAGCGGGCGCGGAGGCGAGCCGAGACGAGAAGGTGAGCCGGCGGCATGCCGGCGCCGTAGGACGACCCGTGGTGTGGGTATGGAGAGACAAGAACGGCCTCGCCGCAATGGCGAGGCCGTCGAGTGTCGTGCTGTGAGTCAGCCTGCGCGGCGAGCGCGGGCGTTGCGGCGCTTGAGTGCGCGTCGCTCGTCCTCGGAGAGTCCGCCCCAGACGCCAGCGTCCTGTCCGGACTCCAACGCCCACTTGAGGCAGGTGTCAACGACTTCACAGCGGCGGCAGACAGCCTTGGCCTCCTCGATCTGCAGAATCGCCGGGCCGGTGTTCCCAATGGGGAAGAACAGCTCGGGATCTTCATCGAGGCAGGCAGCGCGGTCGCGCCAATCCATGGGTGGTGCTCCTGTTCCGTGGAGTTCATGTGGTGCTGGCCGCTTGCAGGGGTGCACAAGGACCAACCGAAGGGTTGCGTCCTTGCAAACCAAACGGACGTAGACACACAGACGTCCGAACCTTCAGTCTAGACCCCGCGTCCCAATTCTGCACCGGTTCTGAAGGATGAGATTTTCATTCACGAGGCGACCAAGATTTCGAGCCTAGACCCTGAGCGGCCCTACGTCTTCCACGCGCAACGACCCAGCCACCGATTGTGTTCCGTGATGGGTCCTCAGACCACGAGACGGGCAACTGCCAGCACCTGACCGATCTGCACCTCGCTGTGCTCGCGCCCGCTCACCAGAAGTGCTCGCCCGGGTAGCGCGGCGAGGCCTCGTGGAGCCCTGATCGCGAACGCCTCACCATCGCTGGGCACGCGTGGCCCGAGCAGGATCCCCGACTGCTCGCGTGCGACCGTGTGGACGATCCCGCGGAAGGCCAAGGACACGGCGCTGAGGGTCGAGGCGGCCACGACCAGGCCGGCATCGCGGTCGACGAGGGCGAGAATTTCCTGCAGGACGGGCTCGACCGGCGTGCCATCGAGGCGTTCGGCATCGTCGATGAGCACGACGAGATCTGGGTACTGATTCTTGGCATTGATCAGTCCTTGGGCATCCCAGGGGTCGACGACGATCGCTCCGACGGTGCGCCCGACGTCCCCACCGCGCCCTTCGACGACGGCAACCGGATGGCCACCTGCCACTGCAGAGCGCCCGATGCAAGCGAGAGTTTTCGACCGTCCCGATCGTGCGTGTCCCGCGACGAGAATTCGGCGGCCGTGTCGCTCAGGGTCCAGGGTCGCAGTGGAGCCCGTCTCCGCCGAGAGACCAATCGGCAACACCCCAGTGGGAGACGCATCGCCGTTGGCGCCAAGCCGTGCCAGGAGGAGTCCGTGGTCCACGACGTCCGGCAGTTGGGGTAGGGCGAAAGGTGTCGGTGCCCCGACCGGCCGCGCTGCCGCCTCGACCAGCGGATCGCGCAGGGCGAACTGGACCTCCGTCCGGTCACGCAGCCGCAGGCCTCGGCCAGGAGTTCGACTCGAGGGAAGGTCGCTGCGGGACAGACCCGCATAGGTCGCGTCGGAAGGGTCGGCCAGGGGCAGCACGAATGTCTCGGAGATGACCGCGCTCAGCCGACTCGACAGGGCGGACCGGTCTCCGGTGACCACGGCGCGCAGACCACCGTCGCCACCACGCATCAGGTCGAGCAGCTCGTCGCGCAGTCCGCCGATGGCGAGTTCGGCGTCCGAGTCGAGCCTTTCCCAGCCATCGACGAGCAGCAGAACGGGTGGAAGGGCCTGGGCCCCCGTCGCGGGACCTCGATCCGTCCGCGACCGCAGGTACCCGAGGAGCCGGCGAACTCGAGACACGTCGTCGGCACGCACCACAGCTCCGACATGGGGGAGGCCTGCGAGGTCCGCGAGCTCACCGCTGGTGTCGATGACGAAGGCGTGGATGGGACTGTTCTCGAGCGCCACATGCGACGCCAGAAGCGTCCGCAGGGTGGTGGTGCGGCCCGATCGAGGGCCTCCGACCACGAGCCAGTGGCCATGGTCATCCGCGTGCTCGAAGACGTCCTGGCGCTGCCGGACCGGGGAGTCCAGCAGGCCGACGGCCCGCACAGTCAGGTCCGCTCGCTCGAGCACCTCCGGGAGGGGAGGCAGCCAGGGGCGGTGAGGCGCCCGGACCCCGACCAGAGCAGCGGCCTCTTGCGCCGTCGCCGCCAGTGCACCGAGACCAGTCACGTTCTGGGCGCTGTCTTCACCAGCGGTGACCGTCGCACGAGGTTCGCCATCGGGCCGACCCATCGAGTCGAGAACTGTCACCGTCGTCATGGCGGTGGCCGTGCCGGAGCCGACGCGTGCTCCTTGGAACTCCAGGAGGTCACCGTCCCCGCCTCGGCCGAAACCGCGACCCGGCAGGGCCGTGGAGATGTGGGCGGCATCGGGTGACCCGATGACATCGGTCGAGTCGGCAACGTCACGCATCCGCATGGCAATGCGCAGGTTGACGTTGGCCTGGATGTCAGCGGTGATGGCGCCCGCCGGTCGCTGCGTGGCGAGCACGAGGTGCACGCCGAGCGAGCGGCCCACGGCGGCAAGGGAAACCACGCCGTCAACGAAGTCGGGCAACTCGTCCGCGAGCAGGCGGAACTCATCGATGACGATGACGAGCCGGGGGAGGCCCCCGACCCGACGGCGGTGGTCGGCGAAGTCACGCGCGCCGGACGCTGCGAGCAGACCCTCACGGCGGGTGATCTCGGCACCCAGGCTGATGAGGGCACGACGCGCGAGACCCTCGTCGAGGTTGGTCACGAGTCCCACGGTGTGCGGCAGGTCGGCGCACTCGCCGAAGGCCGAGCCGCCCTTGTAGTCCACCAGGACAAAGGTCATGTCCTCCGGTGAGCACTCCAGGGCCAGGGAGGTGACGAGCGTGCGAAGGAGTTCGGACTTGCCCGATCCGGTCGTCCCCCCGACGAGCAGGTGAGGTCCGTCCGTGGCGAGGTCAATCGTCCACACGTCCCCGGCAAGTCGTCCGACACGTGCGAGCGGCGCACCGTCACCCCCACGCCAGTGCTCGGAGAGCGCGGCCGACGTCAAGGACCGGGAGCCATCGAGCCACGGCAGGATGTCGAGCAGATCCACCGAGCCCGGGACGACGTCGGCCTGCCCACCGGCATCCACGAACGCGGCGAGTGATCGGCCGATGCGTTCACCCCACCACCACCCGACCTCGTCCGGGATGAACGCGGCGACGGGTTCGGCGCCGTCGATGTCGAGTCGCGCCACCCGATCGCCCGCACGGCCGCCCCCCTGTGCCCCGACCCCGACCACGGCATGGCACGACGAGGGGAGGGCGGACGCACTCCGCGCGCCGACGAGGCACCACACGCCCAGGTCACGGCCGCGCTCGATGAGGTCGACCAGCTCCCCGATGCCGAGGTCGCTCTCGGACTCGGGCAGGACCAAGAGGACCCGTGGATCACGCGCGCCACCGCCGCGCTCCCGTTCCGCTTCTCGCGAGACGACGATCTGCCTCAGGGCGTCCAGGCAGTTCGCCAGATCCCCATAGGTCGCGGTGTGCGGTGGCCAGCGTGCCCAGGAGAGCGGGGACGCCCCACCGTCGCTGTCGTGGCAGGCAGAGTCGCGGCCGGACTCATCCAATGTGCAGCCGTGGCCGACCGCGCGGACGAGCACCTGCACGTCGCGAGGTGAGTGGAGGGTGACGATCTGCCCGACAACATGTCGGATGATCGCCTCGACCTCTGACGGGGTGCCGGCGATCCCCAGCCCACCGACGTCGTCGAACCCGACCTCGACCGGCAGATCAGGCATCGATGGGTGAACCGCGTCGTGGCTGCCCGGCGGCACCCACGCTGTCCTCGTGGCGAGTTCGCCGACGCCAAGGCGGACCCTCCCGAGATCAGGCGCGCCCCGGCGGCGCTCCCACAAACGGGTGCCCGGCCCGCTCGCGATGTCGAGGACGGTCGCGGGATCCGGCAGGTCGCGCCACCGCTGCTCACGCTCCAGCCGGCGCAACGCGTCGAACTCGCCCTGTCGATCAGCCAACTCCACCTCGTGCGCAGCGAGGTCGCGCGCGTACTCGCGTCGTCCACCCCACCGGTCACTGAGCACGTTGCCGACGAGCATGAGTGGTGAGAGCAACGCGAAGGCCAGCATCTGCGGGCCGAAGAAGACCGCGAGGAGCCCGGCAAACGGCACGGGGAGGGCAGCGGCGATCCAGGGGATGCGCCCACGCCGGGGTGGGACCGGCGGAGTGGGTGCCGTGATCGTCAACGACAGCTCGGGCGGGCGTGTCCGCGGTGACCGGTTGACCACGACCCGTCCCTCACCGCGGGGCAAAGTCGACGCCGTCGTGCCAACGGCCCGCACGAGCCGCAGCAAGGAGTCGCCGATGGCGATGACCTCCGAGCCGTCGACATCGGTGCTCGCCCCGTCTGCGATGAGCTCCGAACCACAGCGAGTCCCATTGGTCGATGACAGGTCGGTGACGCGAAATCCACTGTCGGACAGGCTGATTCGTGCATGCCTGCGGCTCAGCCGCTCGTCGGACAGGCTCAACCCCATGCCCGCCGACCGCCCCACAACAACCCCGTCAGCCGTCAGCGGGACACGACGACCCGCATCCGGCCCGGAGACCACGACGACGTCCATGGGCGCGGACACCGAATCCAACGGGCGTCGAGGTTCGTCGAGGACGAGCGTTGCCCCGTGCACCAGTGGAGGCACCCCCAACTGAGACTCTGGACCGACCGTTTCACCGCGACAGGAGATCCGCGCGGGAGCGCTGCCCAGGACGTCCCAGATGAGGGGCAGGACGTCCTCGAGGGTCGCGCCGTCCGGCGCGGTGAGGCGGACGTCGAGCGCACTCGCGCGACGACTGGGCCACCGCAGGGTGACGTCGAAACTGATCGAGGACGGCATACGAGCACGCTAGAGAAATCCCGAAGATCGGCCGCAGAGTTGTCCACAGGGTTGCAGCAACGACCCCAGAGGTGACGGGACTCAGGTCGGGTCGGTCACGGCATACGCACGCATGCTGAGCGGCGCGAGGGTCACCTCGGCGCCGGCCTCGGATCGCTCACCGTCCACCGGTCGCTCCCAAGTGCTGTCCCAGAGGAGCCGGTATGCCGCGAGGCCCGGTGCCGTGGGCAGCGTCACCTGTTGCTCGTCCTGGCCGCCGTGGAGCACGACGAGGACCGACTCATGGCCGAGCCAGGCGCCATTGACGAGCATCTGCAGGGTCCGGTTCTGCGGGGAGGTCCAGTCGTCCATCGAGGATCCGTCGGCGCCGTACCACGCGAGGTCGATGGACCCGTCCTCATGGACCTCACGGCCGAGCGCCCACGTCCGTTGACGCAGTGCCGGGTGCTCGCGGCGGATCGCGAGAAGGTGGCGGGTCGTCGCGAGGAGGTCGTCCTGCCACGGTGCGAGGTCCCAGTCGAACCACGTCGTCGCGTTGTCCTGGTTGTAGGGGTTGTTGTTGCCGTTCTGGCTGCGTCCGAACTCATCGCCGGCGTTGATCATCGGGATGCCCGAGGACAGGAGCAGCGTGCCCAGCAGGTTGCGCATGGACCGACGACGTTGCGCGAGAACGTGTTCGTCGTCGGTCGGCCCCTCGACCCCGTGGTTCCAGGAGTGGTTGCCGTTGGAGCCGTCGTTGTTGTCCTCGCCGTTGTCCTCGTTGTGTTTTTCGTCGTATGCCGTGAGGTCGGCAAGGGTGAATCCGTCGTGTGCCGAGACGAAGTTCACCGACGCCGTCGGACCGCGATCGCGCGCGCCGAACAGGTCGCGAGAGCCAGCCAGTCGCGTCGCCAGGTCCTGCACGCCGTGCGGTACGTGGCCGGGGACGGAGGGTCGGTGGTCGGCGAGCCAGAAGTCACGCACGGAGTCGCGGAAACGGTCGTTCCATTCCGAGAACGGTGGCGGGAACTGGCCGGTGCGCCACCCGTGCATCCCGACGTCCCACGGCTCGACGATGAGCTTGGTGGCCGACAGGACCGGGTCCGTGCGGAGCCCGACGAGGAAGGGGTGGTCGGGGTCGAACTCGTCGGTGCGCCCACGCCCCAGCGCCACCGCGAGGTCGAAACGGAAACCGTCGACGTGACACTCCTGCACCCAGTAGCGCAGCGAGTCCAGCGCCAGGCGGCACATCACCGGGTGCCGCAGGTCGAGCGTGTTGCCCGTCCCGGTGACGTCGATGTCGCGGCCGCGTTCGTCGAGTCGGTAGTAGGCGCGGTTGTCGAGGCCGCGGAACGACAGGGTCGCGCCCCTGCCGTCCTGCTCCGCCGTGTGGTTGTAGACGACGTCGAGGAGCACCTCGAGTCCGGCGGCGTGGAGGAGCTTGACCATGCCCTTGAACTCGTCGAGAGCGCCCTGCGGGTCTTTCGACGCGGCGTACGCGGCATGGGGAGCAAAGAACCCCAACGTGTTGTAGCCCCAATGGTTGGCCAGGCCCTTCTGGACGAGGGCCGGCTCGGATGCGAACGAGTGCACGGGCAGCAGCTCGACAGCGGTGACGCCGAGCTCGGACAGGTGGGCGATCGTCGCGGGGTGCGCCATGCCGGCATACGTGCCGCGCAGGTCCTCCGGGACGCCCGGCAGCTCCATCGTGAGGTTGCGGACGTGGGTCTCGTAGACCACCGTCTCGCTGCGGGTCACAGCCGGCGGTGAGTCGTCACCCCAGTCGAAGGTTTCGTCGATGACGACCGAGCGCGGCATGTCCGCAGCGGAGTCCGTGTCCGACGGTGCGAAGCCGTCGCCGTTCCACGTGGAGTCGTCGACGACGTGTCCATAGACGCTCGGCCCCCAGCGGACCTCGCCCTCGATGGCGCGGGCGTAGGGGTCCATGAGCAGCTGATGGGGGTTGTGCCGCAGGCCCTGCTCGGGATCCCAGTCGCCGCCGACACGGAAGCCGTAGCGCTGACCCACGCCCACGTCCGGGATGAAGCCGAACCACCAGCCGAAGGCGTGGTCCACGAGGGGTACCCGACGCTCGGTGGCGCCCTGGGCGTCGCCGGCGTCGAAGAGGCACAGGTCCACGGATTCGGCATGCCCCGCGTAGACACTCACCTCGATGCCCCCGTCGACCAGAGTGACGCCCGGAGCGGGCGGCAGGTCGCGGGGGACACGGAACGAGGAGGCTGTGGCGGCGGACGTCAGGGGCGTCATGGCGGCAGCCTATTGACGCGCTGGCGCCAGGGCTGCGCTGCCCACTTCCGCGCGCGTCGCACACGACGCATGACAAGGTGGACTCATGAGTGATCCGACTTCTCTCCCCAACTTCCCGCCGCCCGCCAACGAGCACCCGTTGCGCGGCCGAGTCCTCGACGTGCTGGTCGATGCAGGGGCCCAGCCCAACATCGACACCGACGGCGATGTCGCCTTCCAGGCCAACGACCAGACGGTTTTCGTCCGCGTCACCGAGGGCGATCTGCCCGTCATGCGCATCTTCGGCCAGTGGACCCTGCCCGACGAGGTTGCCGCCGACCAGGACAAGGTCGCGGCCACCTGCAACGAGGTCAACCTGTCGCTGAACTGCGTCAAGACCGGCGTCGCCAACAACACCCTCGTCGTGACCAGTGAGCACCTCGTGACGGAGGGCGCGGATGTCGCGACCCTCGTCCAGGTGAGCACGTCGATCATCCTGTCCGGCGTCCAGCTCTGGCACGAGCGTGCACTTGGCCTCGAGCCGGGATCGACCCAGGGCGTCGAGCAGCAGGAGGTTCCCGGCGACGCACCCGACGCTTCCGGACCACCCGACACCAACGGCTCCGTCCCCGGCCAGGCCAACTGATGTCGGGGGCGTCCGAGTTCGTCCGCCTCGAGGTTGAGGACGGCATCGGCATCATCCGGCTCGACCGGCCGCCGATGAACGCGCTCGACGCCGACGTGCAGCGCGGCATCATCGCCGCGTCGCAGGAGGCGAGCGAGCGCAAGGACGTCTCGGCGGTCATCGTCTACGGCGGCGAGAAGGTCTTCGCGGCCGGCGTCGACATCAAACAGATGGCGGACTGGTCCTACACGGACATGGTCGACAACTCGCACCTCTTCCAGGACTTCACGCGCGCCCTTGCCCGCATCCCCAAGCCGACGGTCGCAGCCATCACCGGCTACGCCCTCGGCGGCGGGTGCGAGGTCACCCTCGCGTGTGACTTCCGGATCGCGGCCAGGGGCGCCAAGCTCGGACAGCCCGAGGTGCTGCTGGGGCTCATCCCCGGAGCCGGCGGCAGCCAGCGGCTGGCCCGCCTCGTCGGTCCGGCCAAGGCCAAGGACCTCATCTTCACGGGCCGGTTCATCGACGCCGACGAGGCGCTCGCCATCGGCCTCGTCGACCAGGTCGTTGAACCGGGCGAGCGGGGCAGTGAAGCCGTCCTGGCTGCCGCGAAAGAGATGATGAAGAAGTATGCCGGTGGGCCGGCATACGCTCTCCGCGCAGCGAAGGAGGCCATCGACTCCGGCCTCGAGACCGATCTGCAGAGTGGCCTCGAGATCGAACGCCTGCTGTTTGCAGGGCTTTTCGCCACGAAGGACCGTGCTGCTGGCATGGCCTCATTCATCGAGAGCGGTCCCGGCAAGGCCACCTTCGAAGGCGCCTGACACACCACCGCGACTTCGTGCCCCATACGGACCCTTCCAGCGCAGGTGCGCCTTCGACGGAACGGTCCGTATGGGGCACGAAGTCGGTTCAGGGGTCAGTCGTGATCAAGCAGTCAGGATCTCGTCGACGAAGGTCTTCAGGCCGCCAGCGCTGGAATAGAGGTGTGAGCGGATCCCGAGGATCTCGGCGGTCGCGACGTTCTCGGACGACCGGTCCACGAAAGCGATCTCGCTGAACATCAGGCCGTGCTGCAGCGCCGTCGCGCTGAACACGTCCGGGTCCGGCTTGGTCAGCCCAAGCTCGGAGCTGCTCATGACGCCGTCGACCTCATCGGCCAGCGCGAGCCGCCGCAAGTCATCGCCGAGCCGGCTCGTGGCGTTGGTGATGAGCACGACGCGCAGCCGCGAGCGGGCCTGCCGCACGATGTCGAGCACCTCAAGGTCGACCGTGCCCGCGGGCACCATCCAGTCGTGGACCGCGGCATGGGCGGCGTCCCCGTGCTCGGCGGCGATCGCCTCGGCCACCGAATCGCGCCACACCTGGTCGTCAACCGCGCCGGTCAGAGCCGGCTCGAGTCGGTGGGGGGCGAATGCGGCAACGGACAGGGTCCCTGCAGGCAGGCCGTGGGCCTGTTCAACGGCTCCGGTCAGGTCCGGGTCCCAGATGCGGAGGACTCCGTCGAGGTCGAGCAACAGCACCTTGAACACTGGCTCGCCTCCTCGTCCTGCGCGTCTCTCACGTCGTCCATCTCGTCGTCCGTCGATCGTCCCGCAATCGCCGCCCGGTGTGGGCGAGGAGGCCTCGTCAAACATTTCTGTGCCCACCATCACGCCCGGAGAATTCTCCGGAGGGCGAGCACCCGGCATACGCTCGGGGGTGAACCTGAAACCCCACCCAGAGATGAGGACGAGGCACGCATGAACATCGTCGTCTGCGTCAAGTACGTGCCTGACGCACAGTCCGACCGCACCTTCAACGAGGCCGACAGCACCACGGACCGCGAGGGCGTCGACGGTCTCCTGTCGGAGATCGACGAGTACGCCGTCGAGGAGGCGCTCAAGCTTGCCGAGGCCGGCGAGGGCGAGGTCACCGTCGTCACTGTCGGTCCCGCGCGGGCCATCGATGCGGTCAAGAAGGCTCTGCAGATGGGCGCCGACAAGGCCGTCCACGTGAGCGACGAGGCCATCCACGGCTCCGACGCCGCAGCCACGTCCCTCATCCTCGCCGAGGCCATCACAAAGGCTTCCGGCGGCAACAACCCCGATCTCGTGCTCATGGGCATGTCCTCGACGGACGGTGTCATGGGTGTCGTGCCGGCGATGGTTGCCGAGCGCCTCGGCCTCCCGGCCGTCACCTACGCCTCCGACCTGACCCTCGACGGTCAGTCGGTCACGATCCGCCGTGACGGTGACGCCGCGTCCGAGTCGATCACGTCGACGCTGCCCGCCCTCGTGTCGGTCACCGACCAGATCAACGAGCCGCGCTACCCCTCCTTCAAGGGGATCATGGCCGCCAAGAAGAAGCCGGTCGACACCTGGTCCCTCGCGGACCTGGGCGTCGACGCAGGCTTGGTCGGCCTGGACGCCGCCTGGACCAAGGTGACGTCGTTCGCCAAGCGTCCGCCGCGTGAGCAGGGCCAGATCGTCACCGACGAGGGTGACGGTGGCACCAAGCTCGCCGAGTTCCTGTCCGCCCAGAAGTTCCTCTGAGGAGAATCCACCCATGGCTGAAGTTCTCGTCCTCGTCGACCACGCCGGCGGCAAGATCCGCAAGGCGACCGCCGAGCTGCTGACCATCGCCCGCCGTCTCGGTGAGCCTTCTGCGGTCTACATCGGCCCCGGTGCCGAGACCGCTCAGGTCACCCTCGCCAAGTACGGCGCCGCCAAGGTCTACGTCTACGACGCCCCCGACGCACTCGAGTACCTCGTGGCCCCCCAGGCCGAGATCCTCGCGTCGGTCGTCGAGAAGACCTCTCCGCTGGCCGTGCTCATCCCGAGCAACTCGGCCGGCAAGGAGATCGCGGCCCGTCTCGCGATCCGCACCGAGTCCGGTGTCATCACCGACGCCGTCGACGTCACCGCCGGTGGCGAGGGCGTCGAGACGACCCAGTCGGTCTTCGCCGGTTCCTACACGGTCAAGTCGACGGTCACCCAGGGCACCGCCATCGTCGCGGTCAAGCCCAACTCGGTCGCCATCGAGCCGGCCCCGGCCGCAGGCACTCTGGAGAAGATCGAGATCACCCTCTCGGACGCCGCCAAGGCCGCGAAGATCACCGAGTCCAAGCCCAAGGAGGCGACGGGTCGCCCGGAGCTCACCGAGGCCAAGATCGTCGTCTCCGGCGGTCGCGGAACCGGTGGCGACTTCGGCCCGGTCGAGCAGTTCGCCGACTCGCTCGGTGCGGCCGTCGGTGCCTCGCGCGCCGCTGTCGACGCCGGCTGGTACCCGCACAGCAACCAGGTCGGTCAGACCGGCAAGCAGGTCTCGCCGCAGCTCTACGTGGCGGCGGGCATCTCCGGTGCGATCCAGCACCGCGCCGGCATGCAGACGTCCAAGACGATCATCGCGATCAACAAGGACGACGAGGCCCCCATTTTCGAGCTCGTCGACTTCGGCGTCGTCGGTGACCTGTTCACCGTCCTGCCGCAGGCGACCGAGGCCGTCAAGAAGGCCAAGGCCTGACCACGCCCCCACTGGCAACACCGCACTCACCCCGCGAACGTAGAATTCGCGGGGTGAGCGCGTATCTGGACCATGCAGCAACGACCCCCCTGCGGGCGTCTGCTCGTGCTGCATGGGTCGAGCAGTCGCAGCGCGGTGGCAACCCGTCGTCGCTGCACACCTCCGGTCGCGCTGCGCGCGCCGTCGTCGAGGAGTCGCGCGAGGAGATCGCCGGTGCGCTCGGCGCGAGGCCGTCCGAGGTCGTCTTCACGTCCGGCGGCACCGAGGCCGACAACCTCGCAATCAAGGGCACGTATGCCGCTCGGCTGGCTTCCGTGGGTGCCCGCCGGCTCGTCGTGGGCGGGACAGAACACCATGCGGTGCTCGACCCGGTCGAGCATCTTGTGCAGAGCCAGGGAGCGGACGTCACCTGGCTCGAGCCGGATCGCTGCGGCCACATCTCGGTCGATGACCTGAAGTCAGCGCTGGTAGCCACTCTCGCTCCCGCAGTCGGAGCGACCGATGCGCTCGACGTGGCGATCATCAGCGTCATGTGGGCCAACAACGAGGTCGGGACGGTGCAGCCCGTGGCCGACCTGGCCGCGGTGGCGCGCGAGGCCGGGGTGCCGTTCCACACCGATGCCGTCCAGGCCGTCGGACAGCTCCCCGTCGACTTCGCAGCGAGCGGCGCGGACCTCATGACCGTCTCCGCGCACAAGGTGGGTGGACCCGTCGGAGTCGGCGCCCTGCTCGCCCGACGCGACGCCCGCCTCGTCCCGCTCGCCCACGGAGGCGGCCAGGAGCGGCAGGTGCGTTCGGGCACTCTCGACGCGGCCGGCATACGCGCGTTCGCCGTTGCCCTGACCGAAGCGGTCGCCGAGCGTGACGTCGAGGCCAAGCGCCTCACGGCGTTGCGTGATCACCTCATTGGCCGCGCCCTGGCGCTGGACCTCGGGATCAGCGTGAGTGGCTGCTGGACGGCGGGGGAGGCGACCGACCGGCTTCCGGGCAACGCCCACCTGCTCGTCCCCGGGTGCGAGGGTGACTCGCTGCTCTACCTCCTCGACGCCGCAGGCGTGGAGTGCTCGACCGGTTCAGCCTGCCAGGCGGGCGTGCCGCAGCCGAGCCACGTGCTGCTCGCCATGGGCTATCCCGAGGCCGAGGCTCGCGGGGCCTTGCGCCTCTCGCTCGGGCACACCTCCACCGATGCGGACGTCGACGCCTTCATCGCGGCCCTGCCCCGGGTCGTCGAGCGCGCCCGCCGCGCGAGTGGGGCCGCCTGATGCGCGTCGTCGCCGCGATGAGCGGGGGAGTGGACTCGGCCGTGGCCGCCGCCCGGATGCTCGATGCCGGACACGAGGTCGTCGGGGTGCACCTCGCCCTGTCGCGTTCGGCCGCCACCCTGCGTGAGTCTGCTCGTGGGTGCTGCACCATCGAGGACGCCGGTGACGCTCGACGGGTTGCTGACCGGTTGGGGATCCCGTTCTACGTGTGGGACATGGCGCAGCGGTTCCAGCGCGATGTCATGGACGACTTCGTCGCGGAGTACCAGGCGGGGCGAACGCCCAACCCCTGCCTGCGCTGCAACGAGTCCATCAAGTTCGCGGCGCTGCTCGATCGGGCCGTCGCGTTGGGGTTCGACGCCGTGGCGACCGGGCACTACGCGCAGATCGTCGAGCGCGTGGATGCCAAGGGTGTGACGCACCGTGAGCTGCACCGGGCAGTCGACCCGAACAAGGACCAGTCCTACGTGTTGGGTGTGCTCGATGACGAGCAGCTGGCGCGCGCGTTCTTCCCGCTCGGCGACACGGCCAAACCGCAGATCCGCGAGGAGGCCGCTGCGCGCGGGTTCTCCGTCGCCAAGAAGCCGGACTCCTATGACATCTGTTTCATCGCCGATGGCGACACCCGCGGCTGGCTGACCAAGCAGCTCGGCGAGCAGCCGGGCGAGATCGTCGATGCCGAGAGTGGGGACGTCGTCGGTGCGCACCAGGGTGCTTATGGGTTCACCGTCGGTCAGCGACGTGGGCTGGGGCTGGATCGGTCCTTGCTCGACGCCGAACCGCGCTACGTCGTGGGTGTGGACGCTCCGTCCAAGCGGGTGCTCATCGGCACCCAGGACCTGTTGGGCGTCGACCTCATCGTGGCCGACCACGCGCGCTGGTGCGGTGATGCGCCCCTCGGCGAGGTTCGGGTGGGTGCACAGGTGCGGGCACACGGCGAAGAGGTCCCTGCGTTGGCGTGGGTCGATGAGTCTGACCCGGAACTCGTGCACGTCCGGCTCGACGAGCGCATCCGCGGTGTCGCGCCGGGGCAGTCGGTCGTCCTCTACGACGGCACGCGCGTCGTGGGTTCGGCGACCATCGCCTCCACCGCGCGGGCGAGCGTCCCTACCAGCTGAGCGCCCCCACCGCTCCCGTTGCGTCTGCGGATGTGGTGGTTCTAGCGACCAGATACGCAGACGTTGCGGCAGGAGCAAAACGTTGCGTCTGCGAATGTGGTGGTTCTAACGACCAGATACGCAGACGCAATGGGAGAGGTCGCTCAGGTGAGGCCGCGGGCGAGGGCGCGGACCGCAGCGTCCGCGTGCGACTCGGACAGACCGGCATACCCGATCACGAGTCCGCGACGCACCGATTCGACGCAGTAGGCCGACAGCGGGTTGACCGACACCCCGTGGGGCAGCAAGGACATCGACACCTCGTGGTCGTCGACGTCATCGGGCAGGAGCAGCACCACGTGCAGTCCGGCATCGACGCCACTGAGTCGGTGGTCGGGCAGGTGACGAGCCAGTGCTGCGACGAGCCGAGCCCGCCGCGCGGCATACGTCCGCGCCGCACGCGCGTGGTGCGCTGCGAGTGAACCGTTTGCGATGAACTCGGCCACCGCCTCGCCTGTCATCTCGTTGACGATGAGGCTGCGGCGTTCGAGCTCGACCCGGATCGCTTCGCGAAGGTGCTTCGGCGGTGCCAGCCACGAGACGCGCAGGGTGGGGACGAGGATCTTCGACGCAGTGCCGATGTAGAGGACGTGGTCATCGGCACCCTCCAGAGAGCGCAGCGCAGGCAGCGGCGAGACGTCGTAGCGGAACTCGCCGTCGTAGTCGTCCTCGATGACGAGACCGTTCGCGGCTCGCGCCCACTCGAGCAGGGCCGTGCGCCGGGCGACGGGCATGCGGGCGCCCAAGGGGTACTGGTGCGACGGGGTCACGTAGACCGCAGCATCATTGCGGCGCAACATCGACGGGTCGAGCCCATCTTCGTCGACCGGCAGAGGAGAGATGCGAGATCCGTTGTCGGAGAACGCTGTCCACGCCTCGACGTAGCCCGGATCCTCCACCGCGACGGTGCGTCCCACGAGCCCGAGCGCCGCCGGCAACGCCTGCAGGGTCGCGCTCACACCCGGGGTGATGAGGAGGTCGTCGGGCTCGAGGGCGATGCCCCGGCTGCGACGGATGTGGTCGGCGAGCACCTGCCGCAGCCTCACGTGCTGGGGTCCGTGGCTCATGTCGGTGGTGGGGACCTGGGAGGCCGCATGCCGCCATGCTCGCCGCCAGGCCGTCTGGTCGAGGAAGCCGATGTCCGGCCGCCCGGGGCGCAGATCGAACCGGGTCTGGGATCGAGCCGGCCGAGGGGGAGTGCTGGGGAACGGCTCCATGGGGTCCACCGATGACAGGGCCCCGGCGCGGGCCGCGCGGTCTGCACCGGGGGCGATCGCCGCACCCGAACCCGGCCGGGTCTCGATGAAGCCAGCTGCCGCCAACTCGTCGTATGCCGCGACGACCGGTCCGCGCGACACCTTGAGCTCCGAGGCGAGGACGCGGGTCGACGGGAGCGGGTCGCCCGGCCGAAGCCGGCCCTCGCGCAGCTCGCCGACGACGGCGTCGGCGATTCGGTGCCGCAGCGGTCGATCCGAGGCGTCGAGCGTGAGCGGCAGGCTGATGGTGCGAGGGACGCGAGGCACAAGGGGATAATACTGGTCCTTGCATTGTGCCGATAGTGGTTCTGGATCGTGGTCCACTTCGCAGCGCAGAATGGGTCCATGCCAGTCATTTCCCTGAACCGCCTCCGTGAACGCGGCAGCACCGAACGACTCGCGCTCGACGCGATCCTCGACGATGTCCTCGCTGGGACGTTGAGCACCGTCGTCGGCGGTGCGCCGTGGGTGGTGCCGATGCTCTTCGCCCGACAGGGGGACCGCATCATCCTGCACGGTTCCACGGGGGCCGGGGCTCTGCGCCACGTGGCAGCAGGAGCGCCGGCCGCACTGGCGGTCATCGCCGTCGACGCGCTGATCGTCGGCCACACCACGTTCGACTCGTCGGCCAACTACCGTTCGGCAGTGGTCTACGGAAACCTCACCCCGCTCGGCGATGAGGATCGGACCACCGCCCTCGACGCGGTGTCGGAGCGACTCATCCCTGGGAGGACCAGTGAGGTGCGGCCGATGACCAAGCAGGAGATCGCCAAGACGCTGGTCATGTCGATGCCGATCTCCGAGGGTCGTTTCATGACCAAGGTCCGGACCGGGACGGCCGGATCGCCCGACGAGGAGACGGGTGCCTGGCACGGCCACGTCGAGCTGCGCACGGTGGCTCTGGAGCCCGTGACGGCACCCACGTCCACGACCTCCGAGGTCCCGCAGTCGGTGCGCAACTTCGCGGGTGCGAGGGTTCTCGTGTGACCCACGTTTCCGGAGTTGGCTCCTGGCCCGGCGAGTCGTCGCGCGAGGCCATCGTCACGGTCCGCGACCTGCTCATCGGGGCGGGCGGTGTGCCCGACGACCACAGCCTGCCGTACCTGCCCGAACTGCCCGCTCGCGGACCCGGAGCCGACATCATCGGACGGTCCGCGGCGCTGCTCGCCGACCTGTCCGTCGACCTGCAACCCTCCGGCTGGCGCTTCACCGACCGACCGGGGCGCGACCTGCTGCGCGCCCGGGCGATGTGGCGCCAGGACCTCGACGAGCTCGCTGAGGCCTACGACGGGTATGCCGGACCGCTCAAGATCCAGGTTGCCGGCCCGTGGACGCTCGGGGCGTCCATCGAGCTCAACCGCGGTGAGCGCTCGATCACCGACGAGGGCGCCCGGCGCGACCTCGTGGCCTCACTGGCCGAGGGCGTCCGCCAGCACGTCGCCGACGTGCAGCGGCTCGTGCCCGGAGCGGTCATCACGGTCCAGCTCGACGAGCCCTCCGTCCTGTCGGTCCTGCGCGGTGAGCTGCCGACAGCGTCCGGCTACGGACGCGTCCGCGCGGTCGACCGCGCAGAGGTGGCACGCGGCATACAGGACGTTCGCAACGCACACGACGGCGACGTCGTCCTGCACTCGTGCCACCCCGGAGCCCCCGTGGAGCTGCTGGCCTCCACGGGAGTCACGGCCCTCTCCCTCGATCTGAGCGACTCCTCGCCTCAGCGGTGGGAGGCCATCGCGGCGGCCGTCGAGTCCGGCACCCGACTCTGGGCCGGGGTCGTGCCGACGAACGCTGTCACCTCGTCGGCCGAGGCAGTCAGGACCGCCACGGCCCTGGTCGTTGACGGCTTCCATCGCGTCGGACTGCCGATGTCCTCGCTCGCCGACACCACCATCACGCCCACCTGCGGACTTCCCTCCCTCACGCCGCGGGGGGCTGTGGACGTTCAACGGGTGGCGATCACTGTCGCCGGTGAGCTGACCGAGAAGGAGCACGACTGATGTCACCCGCACCCAGGGTCCCGTGGCAGGCCAAGTTCATGGCGCTCGTCTTCATCTGGGGCTCGAGCTTCCTGCTCATGAAGGTCGGCCTCGAGTCACTCTCGGCCGTGCAGATCGCGGCGCTGCGGCTCGTCACCGGGGCCGCCACGATCCTCGCGCTGCTGTGGATGCGCGGTGGGTCCCTGCCGCATGAACGCTGGGTCTGGAAGCACCTTGTCGTCACCGGATTGCTGCTCGGCACACTGCCGTTCACGCTCTTCGCCCTCTCCGAAACGCGGGTGAGCTCGGCCCTCGCGGGCATCGGCAACGCGACCACCCCCATCGCCACCGTTCTGGCGACGATGGCGTTCCTGCCCGGCGCGCGCGCGACCCGGCCGAAGGTCATCGCCGTCGTCATCGGCTTCATCGGGGTCGTGACGATCATGCAGCCGTGGGCCTCGGGTCGACCCGACCTCGTCGGCTTCGGCATGGCCCTGGCCGGTGGTGTCTGCTACGGCATCGGGTGGACCTACAACCGACGCTTCCTCGCTCGTGCCGACCTCGGGGGCCTGAGTCAGCCCGCCGCAACCCTGCTCATGGGCTGCGTACTCATGGTGCCCGTGATCCTCGTGTGGGGTGCCCTCCAGTCCGGCGGCATGTCCTCGATCTGGTCCTACGACCAAGATCGCCTCGGCACCTCGCAGATCGAGGCGGGCAGCGCCGGTGGGGGCTGGATGTGGTTGCCGTTGCTCTGCATCCTGGCGCTCGGCATCGTCGGGACTGGCGCGGCATACATCCTGCAGTTCGACGTCGTCCGCGGCGCCGGACCGGTGATCGGTTCGACGATCACGTACCTCATCCCGATCGTCTCGGTCCTGCTCGGAGTTCTTGTCCTGGGCGAGTCGCTCGGGCTGTTCGAAGTCATCGGCTTCGTCATCGTCCTGGCTGCTGCAGCCGTCATCAACGCACCAGCGCGCAGACCGGCCGCCACCCTCGCCATCCCCGAGGTGTCACCCGCAGCCCCGCAGCCCTGAGGCGCGGCAGGTGACACCGGCGGGGCGCCGCGTCACTGCGCCGTGGGTGCCTTGACCTCGCGGCGCAGGATCTTGCCGGTCGGGCCCTTGGGCAGCTCGTCGAGGAGCCACACGCTGCGGGGGTACTTGTAGGCAGCGATGCGTTCCTTGGTGAACGCGATGAGGTCGTCGGTCGTCGCCGTGGAGCCCTCGCGCAGCACCACCCCTGCCCCGACCTGCTCGCCGAGCAGCTCGTCAGGAACCGCCACGACCGCGACCTCGAGGACGTCGGGGTGCTGGTAGATGACCTCCTCGACCTCGCGCGGATAGACGTTCATCCCGCCGCGCAGGATCATGTCCTTCTTGCGGTCCACGATGGTGAAGTAGCCCTCGTCGTCCTGCGTGGCCATGTCACCGGTGCGGAACCATCCGTCGGGGATCGCCTCGGCCGTCGCCTCGGGGTTGGCCCAGTAGCCCTTCATGACGTTGTCGCCGCGGATGGCGATCTCGCCGACATCACCGTTGTCGACGTCGGCGCCGTCGATGTCGATGACGCGCATCTCGCAGCCCGGAATGGCCAAGCCGATCGTGCCGGGCTTGCGCTCGCGCCCGGGAAGGTTGAACGACGCAACCGGGGAGGTCTCGGACAGGCCGTAACCCTCGAGGATGACGCAGCCGAACTTCTCCTCGAAGGCCTTCATGACCTCGAGCGGCATCGCTGAGCCACCCGAGGCGCAGACGCGCAGCGACGAGGCATCGAGGCTGTTGCCGTCCGGGTGGTTGAGGATCGCGGCATACATCGTCGGCACGCCCTGCATCACGGTGACCTTCTCGTCGCCGATGACCTTGATCGCCGCCGCCGGGTCGAACCGAGGGATGAGGGCGAGCGAGGCGCCCACCCGCACGGCCGCGTTGAGGCCGACGACGAGCCCGAAGACGTGGAAGAGGGGCAGACAGCCCATGATCACGTCGTCCTCGGTCAGCTCCTGGATGACCTCGGCGCACCGCATCGCGTTGAGGCTCACGTTGTCGTGGGTGAGTTCGGCGCCCTTGGGGCGACCGGTGGTGCCCGACGTGTAGAGGATGATCGCCGTGTCGTCGCCCTCTCGCTCAGTGGGTTCAGCAATGGGCTCGCCACCCTCAAGGGCGCCTTCGTCCGGACCGAGGGGACCGCACTGCACGATCTTCGTGCCGGAGTTCGTCGCCCCCTTGGTGGCCTCGTCGACGAAGTCCGGCCACACGAAGGCAATCTTGGCCCCCGAGTTGGTGAAGAAGAAGTCGATCTCGCCGGACTTGAGCAGTGGGTTCATCGGGACGACGACACCGCCAGCGAGCAGCGTGGCAAAGAAGGCGACAGGAAAGGCCGGGACATTCGGCAGGATGAGCGCGACCCGGTCACCGGGCTCGATTCCGTTGGCGCGCAACGTTCCTGCGAGCCTGGCCGCCATCTGGTGCAGCTGCTGGTAGCTGATGTCCTGCCCGTTGATCTTCAGGGCGGGCCGGTCGGGCATCGAACTCGCTGTGCGGACGAGTGACGATGCGAGGTTGGAGTCTGTGCTGCCCATGATGTGTGGCTCCTTTGCCGGGACGTGTTGCTCGCCATTGTGGTCCGCGCAGCGATCTCGTGGGGTGAAGACGAGTGTCAGGAGTCATGGCGGACGTCACCTTCGAGGCACTCACCCCGGGCTCCTCGTTGCGGTCCACCATGAAATTCCGGAAGTTGTCCAATGTTTGTCCAAGGTAGCCCTCTACGATGAGATCGTGACTCCCACCGTCTCTGCGCCGACACTCGGGATGCTCGATGCCGTGCGGACCGCACCCTCGCTCCTCGGGGCGATCGAGCTCATCGACCAGCTGGTGGACTCGGTGCGTCATGACGGCGAGGAGTCGATGTCGACCCTGTCCGACGCCATCCAGGACGACACTGACCAGGTCACGGCCATCGCCGCGGTGCACGCGGCCGCAGCCGGCGGACCGGCCATGGCACGCGCACTCGTGGTGCCCTTGCTGACGACATCCGTGCCGTTTCTGCGGGAGCACTCCACGTGGGCACTGCGCTCGTGCTCCCCGCTCCCGGATGCGGTCGCTCCACTGGGCGCGACGATGGAGGCGGGCGGTTTTGTCGGCATGCTCGCCGAGGCGACCCTCGAGGCATGGGGGATCGTCGAGCTCGACGACGAGCTGTTCGCGGACCCTCCTCGCGCGCGTCCCGCCGACCTCGGCCAGTCCGGCCTCACGATCGCGCAGCTGTTCCTCCACGCCGACATCGACGGCAGCCTGATGCACGCTGGCAAGGGAGACACTGGCGGGATCGCCACCCTGCTCGTCCACCTGGGTGACTCACTGGTCACCGACCCGAGGGTCTCGCGGGTGCTGACGCTCTCGCGCAGCCACCACGAGGAGGATCGAGCCCCCGACGACGCCCGGGCCCCCGGTCACCACTACCTCGGAGTGCCCCTGCCCGGACCGGTCCGGGCCACCCCCGACACCTGGCCGCTGCGGATCGCTGCCCGACGCGGACTGCGCCGAGCACTCAGCGCCGCCGCCCCCGTCGACGTCCTGCACCTGCGCATGGCCGACGTCGGGTCGTGGGCCGCAGCCGAGGTCGCGGACCAGCTGGGCATCCCCACCGTGCTCACCCTCGCCCCTGACCCACACGCCCTGATTGCGGCGCGGGAGGCGTCCGGCGCTCTCACCCGTGCCACGTTCGGTGAGGCGGACCACCTTGAACACCTCGTCTTCCGCATCCGACTCCTGCGCGACCTCGCCTCCCGTGCCGCGCACCTGGTCGTCTTCCCGCGGCCACAGCTGGGCCGCGACCTCCGCGACCTCCTGCACCTTGACCCCGATGCCCAAGACCGACCCCCCACGGTTGTCCCCGAGGGCATCGACCTCGCCCCGCTCGACCGCGCCGCCCGGGAGGTGCGGGACGCCGATGACGGCCTCGACGTGCCCGCAGCCGCCGCAAGCGCCCTCGCCGGGCTCGACGCTCTGCTCTCGGCACTGCCCCCGGAACGGCGGGGGCTCCCGCTGGCGATCACCGTCGGACGCCTGCACCGGGTGAAGGGCATGGCGACGCTCGTGGACGCGTGGGCGAACGACCCCACCTGTGCCGAACGCTGCAACCTGCTCGTCGTCGGAGGTGACCTCGGGCACCCTTCGGACGACGAGGCCGAGCAGCTCGCCCGCATCGACGCGTCGGTCTCGCGCAAGGACTCCGCAGGCCGCGGACTGCTGCTCGCGGGTCACCGGCCGAACGGGGTTGTCGCCACGTGGCTGGCGGCCGTCCGGATGGGGAGGCCCGGGCTGAGCGGCCCGGGCGGGGTGTACGTCTCCGCAAGCCTGAAGGAGGAGTTCGGCATCGCCATCCTCGAGGCGATGGCGTCCGGGCTCATCGTGGTCACCCCCCGAGAGGGCGGCCCGGCGACGTACGTCGAGCACGGCGTGACGGGTCTGCTCGTCGACACCACGGCGCCGGACGCCCTGGCAGGAGCCGTGGTGTCGGCGCTGGACCTGGCTGCTGCCCCAGACGCGGCCGCGCGAGCCGAATACGCCCGGACCGTCGTGACCGACAACTTCAGCATCGGCACGATGGCCTCATCTCTCGCCACCATCTACTCGGAGGTCTCACGTGACGCTGCTCGTCATCAGCCCTGACTACGCCTCCCATCTGCTCCCGCTCGTCACGCTCGGAAAGGCCTGGGCCGACGCCGGCGAGCGCGTCGTCGTCGCGACCGGTCCCGCGACGGACGCCATCGTGACGAGGTTCGGCTTCGAGCGCGAAGACCTGCAGCTGGGGCGTGGTTCCAACCCCGGCGTGATCCGTGCCGAGGACCAGCCCCGGGGTGAGGACGAGGCCCTGCGCGGGTTCTTCGCCGCCACGAGGCTCGGGGCCGTGCCGACCCTGATGTTCCAGGCGGCCGCCCGTGGCGACGACCTGCTCTGGGAACCGTTGCGGGTCGCGCGCGAGGTGCAACGCGTCGTCCGGCAGGTGCGGCCCGACCACGTCATCGTCGACCACCTCGCCTTCAGTGCCCGGCTGGCACTGTCGGGGACGGGAGTGCGTCACGCCGATGTCGTCCTGGGACACCCATCGGCGCTGACCGTGGGGCAGGAGGTGTACGGCCTCCCGCCCGCTTGGCCACGCACCCTGCTGCCCGAGCCGAAGGCCCTCGCCGACCTGCGCCGTCGATGCGAGGGCGTGCGTGACGCCTTCACCGAGCAGTGGAACGAGTCGCTGGCCACACTCGACCCGGGGGCGCACGCCAGTGACGACGCCTTCGCCGAGACCGGAGACGTCCTGCTGCTCAACTACCCCGGCGAGCTCCACCCACCCGAGCGGACCGCGCTCCTTCGCCGGCACGCCTTCCTCGGTTCCGCGGTTCGCACCGAGCCGCCGGACCCAGAGGTGGACGCCTGGCTGGGTGCGGAGGAGGGGCCGATCGTCTACGTGAGCTTCGGCAGCTTCCTCTCGGTGCGCTCCGACGTGCTGGCCCGCGTTGCCGAGGCCCTGCGCACCCTGCGCAGCCTGGAGGTCCGCGTCGCACTGGCCGTCGGGTCCACGTCGCCCGACGCGCTGGGCCCGATACCGCCGTCCTGGCTGGTTCGTGCCGAGCTGCCGCAGGTCACCCTGCTGGGTCGCGCCGTTCTCGCGGTCTCGCACGGGGGCAACAACAGCGTGACCGAGGCGTTGGCTGCTGGTGTCCCGCTGCTGCTCCTGCCGTTCTCGACCGACCAGTTCGCCGGCGCCGCATCACTCGAGACGGCCGGACTGGGCGAGGTGCTCGATCCCAACTCGGCCACCCCGGAGGAGCTGCGTGCCGCCGCGGTGCGTCTGCTTTCCCTGGACCCCGCCGTAGCGGGGCGTCTCGCCCGGCTCTCGCAGGACCTCACCCGGAGCCCGGGTGCCCAGAGGGCTCGCGCTGCGGTGCTTGCCACCGACTCATAAACTGTCCCGGGTGACCACCGACGAGTACCTCACCCTGTGCGACCGGTCTCTCGACGGGTATGCCGCGTGCGTGCGTGAGCTGGGCGATGCTCACGTCAACAGTTCGCTCACCGGGGTGGAGGGCTCGAACTCCGCTTTCGCTCTCGTGGCCCACGTCGTCGGTGTCATGGGTCGGTGGGGGCGCACCGTGAACCGCGGGATCGTCGTCCCACGCGATCGCGACGCGGAGTTCACGGCGACCGGGACGGTCGAGGAGGCTCTCGAACTCCTCGAGCTGGGGCGCGCGCGGCTGCACGAGGACGCCCACGCAGCAGACCTTGGGGCAGCGCCGGTGAACCCGCCCACCGGACGGGACCGCGGGTCCCACGCTCTGCGTGGGCCGGCATACCCGACGCAGGGAGCCGTCCTCCTGCACGTCCACGAAGAACTGGCCCAGCACCTCGGCCACCTCGAGGTCACCCGAGACGTCCTTTTGGCGTGACGCTCGCCCTTACTCGTCGCGCATGTCCCGGATGGGGTTGCGTCGGATGTTGCGCATCAGTGGCGGAGTGATGGCGACGAGGGACATCGCGAGGATCCCGCCGAGGATCGCCCAGAACAGCCACGACGGCGTGCCGAAGAAGTGGAACGTCGCATCGCCGTTGAACACCCCGTAGGCCAACTGGGCCGCATCCGTCGCGCGCCGCGAGAACAGCGTCTCGATGACGAGGACGATCACGCCCGCCAGCACCGCCGCGAACAGAGCGATGCGCAGGGCCACCCACAGGGAGTAGAGCAGGTAGATCTTGATGATGTCTCCGCGTTTGGCCCCGATGGCCCGGAAGACCGCAGTCTCGCGTCGGGAGTCGGCGATGACGCGGCCCATCATGGCCCAGATGATGATCGTGGCCACGCCGAAGAGCGCTCCCAGGATGCCGATGAGGAACGGACGCGCTTCCCGGCCGATGTCATCGACGACGAGGTAGCTCGTGCCGTAGGTGCCGACGGAGAAGGGCATCCCGCACTCCGAGTAGTAGTCGCCGCCTCCAAGGAAGCCGCCACCCTCGCCGCACGAGTAGTTGGCGATGAACTTCTTGGCCTGGTCGACGGTGGGGAAGGACGAGATGTAGGCCGCCTCGGGACCCATCGGCCCGAACATCATGATCGATTCTGGGGTCGCGGCAGGCTTGTGACTGAGCACCTGCGAGTGACGCAGAGCCGTCGGCAGCTTCTCCAGAAGTCCTGACGGGATGATCGATCCGTAGCCGTAGGTCGTCCCGACGATCGAGGAGACGAGCGACTCGAGGCCGCCGCTGCCCGACTGTCCCGTGGGGAGCACGCCGACGATCTGGAAGGTGAGCAGCTCGGCCTTCGGGACCTCCTGCGGGGTCGTCTGCGCGGCCACCGTCGACGACGCCATCGCGTCGAACGCCCGCTGGTTCTCGGCCCTCTCCTTCTCTCGCGCGGTCCGGGTGTCGGAGGCAACGGTGACGGGGCCGCAGGCCGTGGTCGGCAGCTCGAGGACGAGCTTGGGCTTGTCGAATCCGCGGGTGTTCTTGTTGGCGGCGATCTCCGCCGCCGTACTCCGTGCCTCTTCGACCCGATCGCGCTCGGCCTGGTTGCGGTAGCAGGCGGTGAAGGTCACACCGTTGGCCTTGGCGCGCACGTTGCGATACCAGGCGACCTGTCCCGAACTGTCCTTCGGCCGTTTGGTCACGCTGAGGCTCTTGCCGAGGGTGGCGACGACGTCGTCGATGGGGACGAGGATCGGGATGCCCTTCGGTGTCGCGCGGGCCGCGTTGGGCTCGGCGATGAAGGCCGCAACGAGGTCATCGTCCATGATCGTGAAGTTCGATGAGGCGATGCTGGAATCGCCCGCCGGACCCTGGGAGCCGTCCTTCGAACCCAGATCCGCCTGCGCGGCACCGGTGAGGTCCTCGCGTCCGTCCTTGAGATAGGTCAGGCCGAGAGCCTGCAGGCTCTGGGGCTGATAGGTGTCGGTGGCACCCGCCGCCCGCGAGTCCGCGGCGTACTTCTCGGGTGTGCTCTTCGAGTTCCGCTGGATCTTCTCAATGGCTGCGGCTTCGCGGCGCTTCCACGCCACCGACTCCGTGTTCACGATCCTGCGTTGGTCTGCGGGGATGCTCGGGTCGCCGTAGGGGTCGTCGACGATCGGCTGCACCTCGGACTTGGGGTCGTAGTCGGGGATGTCGTACCTCTTGGCTGCCGCCTTGCGTTCCGCGATGTATGCCGCGTGCAGCGTTTCGATCTCCTTGTGGACTCCGGGGTCGGTCGGGTTCGGGTAGATCTGCTCGGAGGGCAGCACCGGGGTGCCCTGCACGAGGTAGCGCCCGCCGAGGTTCTGCTCGGCAAAGCGGTCCACGCTGCCGGCCGTGCCGTCGAAGAGCAGCACCCCGCCACCGATGAGCCCGAAGAGCAGGCCGGACACGATGGTGGTGATGAGGAGCCGGATGCGCTTGGAGCGCACCTTGGTGCGGGCGAGCGTGGCGGCGTCGCGCAGGCCGATCATGCGACCACGCCGCTCGGCACGATGAGACCGTCACTGAGGCGGATGGTCCGATCGGCCCGCTGCGCCAGTTCGTCGTCGTGCGTGACGATGACGATGGTCGTCCCGAACTCGTCGCGGATCCGCTCGAACAACTCGATGATCGACGCGCCCGCGGCACTGTCGAGGTTGCCCGTGGGCTCGTCCGCCAGGAGCACTGCCGGCTGGTTGAGCAGGGCGCGTGCGATGGCTGCGCGCTGCATCTGCCCGCCGGACATCTCGCGAGGCAAGTGGCGGGAGCGATCCGACAGGCCGACCTCATCGATGAGCCTGAGGGCCTGAGCCTTGCGCTGCTTGCGTGGGGTCCGCGCGAACATGCCCGGGACCTCGGTGTTCGTGACCAGACGCAGGAAGGGCTGGAGGTAGAAGAACTGGAAGACGAAGCCGATCGTGCGATTGCGGAAGCGGGACAGTTTCGCGTCGCCGAGGCGCCCGATGTCGACACCGTCGATGAGAACCGTTCCGCCGCTCGCCTTGTCGAGGCCACCGATGATCTGCAGCAGGGTGCTCTTGCCGCTGCCACTCGCCCCGGTCAGGGCGACGAACTCTCCGCGGTCGATCTCGAGTGAGACGCCACCAAGGGCAGCGACCCTCTGCCGCCCCATCCTGTAGGTCTTGCGCAGGTCCGTCACCGCGATGATGTGATCGCCGGAGCGCTCGCGACGTGGTCTGCGCGGAGCCGGACTCGCTGTGGGCGTACCGCCGTGGTGGGCACGCAGCGCCGCGATGGCGGCGTCGACATCGCCGCCGAAGGACGCGAGGAAATCGGCGACTGGTCCCGCTCCGTCGCGGTGCAGCACGCCTGTGTCATCCGTCATCTGGGCCCCCTGGCTTGTGTGATCGGTGAGCGAACTCTGGCACAACGGTGCGGCTCGCCTCCGGCAGGGTGCTGCGACACGCAGGCGGCATCGCGGCACCAGGGACCCTGCGGACTGCGCGCCACCGCGCGTCACCTCCTGATGTCCGTGCCGTGCGGCAGGATGAGCGGGTGAGTGAGAACGACGTGGTGATCGAGGTTCCCGACGAGGTCCGGCACGAGTGGACCGATCTTGCCGAGCAGGCGACGACGCACCAGTTCGCCTATCACGTCAAGGATTCGCCGACCGTCAGCGACGGTGAGTACGACAAGATCATGAAGCGGCTCAACGCGCTCGAGGAGGAGTACGCCTCGCTGCGCACCCCCGAGAGCCCGACGCAGTCCGTGGGTGGCGCGGTCTTCTCCACCGACTTCGAGTCGGTCGACCACCTCGAGCGGATGCTCAGCCTCGACAACGCGTTCTCTCCCGAGGAGATGGTGGAGTGGAACGCGCGCGTGACGCGAGACGCGGGCTCGACCTTCCACTACCTGTGCGAGCTGAAGATCGATGGGCTCGCCATCAACCTCCTCTACGAAAAGGGGCGCCTCACCAGGGCGCTCACCCGTGGGGACGGCCGCACGGGCGAGGACGTGACCCTCAACGTCAGGACGATTGACGGCATACCCACTGAGTTCACGGGGACCACAGAGCACCCGGTGCCCGATCTCGTCGAGGTGCGCGGGGAGGTCTACTTCCCGATCGAGGCCTTCGGCGAGCTCAACGCGCAGCTCGTGGAGGTGGGCAAACCGCCCTACGCCAACCCGCGCAACACGGCGGCAGGATCGCTGCGGCAGAAGGACCCTCGCGTCACCGCTGGTCGACAGCTGCGGATGCTCGTCCACGGCATCGGCAGGCGCGAGGGCTTCGCCCTCACCCGACAGAGCGAGGCGTATGCCGCGCTGCAGGCCTGGGGTATGCCGATCTCGACCCATTTCCGGGTCGTCGACACCATCGAGGCGGTCAACGAGTTCATCGTCTCGACGGGGGAGCACCGCCACGACGTCGAGCACGAGATCGATGGCGTCGTCGTCAAGGTCGACGAGATCGTGGTGCAGCGCCAGCTCGGGGCGACCTCGCGCGCACCGCGCTGGGCGATCGCCTACAAGTACCCGCCGGAGGAGGTCAACACCGTCCTCCTCGACATCCAGGTCAACGTCGGGCGCACCGGTCGAGTCACCCCGTTCGGCGTGATGAAGCCCGTCGTCGTCGCCGGGTCGACCGTCGAACGAGCCACGCTGCACAACGCCACCGAGGTCACCCGCAAGGGCGTCCTCATCGGCGACACGATCGTCCTGCGCAAGGCCGGTGACGTCATCCCCGAGATCCTCGGGCCGGTCGTCGACCTGCGCGACGGCACCGAGCGGGCGTTCGTCATGCCGACCGAGTGCCCGGCGTGCGGGACGATGTTGGCGCCGGCCAAGGAGGGCGACAAGGACATCCGCTGCCCCAACTCGCGTTCGTGCGCGTCGCAGCTGCGCGAGCGGTTGTCGGGCCTTGCGGGTCGTGGGGCGTTCGACATCGAGGCGCTCGGCTGGGAGGGATCCGTCGCTCTCCTGGAGTCGGGGGTGCTGACCGACGAGTCGACGCTGTTCGGGCTGACCGACGCCGACATCGCCCGAGTGCCTCTCTACACGCGCGCCGCGAAGAAGACCGACCCGGAGGACGCAGTCATCAACGGTCGCGTGCTCTCGGCGATTGGGGCCAAGCTCGTCGCCAACCTCGAGTCGGCAAAGAGCCAGCCGCTGTGGCGCGTGCTCGTCGGTCTCTCGATCCGCCATGTCGGCCCGACCGCGGCTCGCGCGCTGGCGCAGCACTTCGGCTCGATGGACGGAATCCGCGCCGCCAGCGTTGAGGAACTGTCCGGCGTCGAGGGCGTGGGCGGCATCATCGCCGAGTCGGTGCGCGACTGGTTCGACCGCGACGGCAACGAGTGGCACGTCGCGATCGTCGACCAGTGGGCCGCCGACGGGGTGCGCATGGAGGACGAACGCGACGCCTCGATCGAGCAGACCCTGGAGGGACTCACCGTCGTCGTCACCGGCTCGATGGAGGGCTTCACCCGCGACGAGGCCAAGGAGGCGATCCTGTCCCGCGGTGGCAAGGCGTCGGGGTCGGTCTCCAAGAAGACCGACTACGTCGTCGTCGGCCCCGGCGCGGGCTCCAAGGAGGCCAAGGCGCGTGAGCTCGGACTGACCATCCTCGACGAGGCCGGCTTCGTCACCCTGCTCGAATCCGGTTCTGCCGAGGCCGCGTCGGAGCCAGCCGCGCCATGAGAGTGGCGGTCAGGCAGCGATCGGTTGAACCCACCGGGCGAGACCGGTGAGTTCCGAGCCCGCGTCCGACAGGGACTGGCGCGGCAACGTCTGGATCACGGGGGTTCTGCCGATCGTGATCTGGCTCGTGGTTCTCTGGCTGGTCGGCACGTCCCGCGTCGCGAACCTCAAGGTGTTCGTCGTTCTGTTCATCGGGTTTGTGGCGGGGATGTTCCTGGTCCCCTTCTCGTACCACCTGATGCGGGCGGCGCGGGCCAGGAATCCTTGGCTGCCGTTCGAGCAGCAACCGTGGGGCCGCTACACCTTCATGGCCAACCACCGATGGCAGTCGCTTTTTCGAGCTCCACCGGAGGAACGTCGAACGACCGGTGGGCTGGTGGTCCGCTATGCCACTTGGGGTGGCGTCATGGCGTCCGCGACCTATGCGTTGGCTGGAGCACTCCGCCTCTGAGCCCATGAGGCAGCTGGAGAGCACTTCGGGTCAGCGTCCGATGCTCACGCGGGTGACGGGCACGATCACCCGCGGTCTCGATCCTCCGGCCGCTCGTCGGTGAGGACGGTCGCGCGCGTGAATCGGGAGGCCGTGGAATTCTCGACGGTCCGCGCCTGCGGCGAATCCGCACCAAAGGTCTCGATGGCTGAGCCACGCAGTTGACGCGCCAGGTCCTGCTGTGCCTCCAGAACGGCGTCCAGCACCTGTCCGGCCACAGCGTCGCCGCCGCCTGCACACGCGGCATCCGAGACAGCGACGCTCACGACGCCACCACTCGCACTGACCTCGACGTCCACACCGTCCTTGCTGGCCCGTCCACGCAGGTCGTTGACGCTCGCACGCCACGCCATGGCTGCCTGCGCCTGCTTGACGAGGCGGTCCAGCTCGAGGCCACCGGGGGTCTCTCCGTCAAAGATCGAGGGATCCATCACCAAGTCCCCCCATCGTTGTCCGGTCGGTCCTTCTCATTGCTCGGGAGTGACCGACCATCCGTGGCCAAGGGCTCCACCTCGATGAGGGGAGTCGCGGCCTCGACCTCGCCGCGGAACGCCTCGGATGTCGCTGAGCCCGGGCCCCACGCACGTTCGGACGAGGCCAGCGCCTGCTGACGGACGGACTCCTGCGCCGCACGCACGGCCAGCTGGATGGCCGCGGTGGTCGCTCGGCCGCCTCGAGTGGTCACGGTGTCCTTCACGGACAGACCCGTGAGGAGACCCTGGATGTCCACCATGGCTCGAACGTCACCATGTTCGGCGACTCCGACTCCCTGGATGGTGGCGACCTCAGTGCTCCACGCACGTGCATGCTCGGCCTGCGGCTCGGCCGCGGCGGTCTGGGCGGCGATGGCCGCCAGCGCTTCCTCCGGTCCCGAGTAACCCCTCTGATTGCTCATGTCTCGACCCTAGCCGCACTGCCGCGGTGCCCCTTCGCAGCGGGTCCGATCGCCGCCTGAAGGTCCTTCACACCGACAGGCCCGGGCGCCACACCAGACAGCAATGGGGGAGACTCACGGCATGAACCAGCTGAACCCCGATGGTCCTGTGATCGTGTCGTCGAGCATTGCGTTGGTGCTCTTCGGCGGTGTCTGGCTGCTGTTTGCCGTGCCCTTCGGGCGTGGCCTCGTCGAGGGTCTGCGCGCAGGCGACTGGTGGCAGCCCTTTGCACGAAACGCTCAGGGTCGCCACGGGGTCTTGGCACGATCGCGGTTCCTTGCCTCGTTCAGAGCACCCGAGCCGGAGCGACGCACGCAGGCAGGGCTCATCGGGCGGTGGGCCGTCTGGGCCTTCGTCGTCGTGGTGCTCGGCGGGTACGCGCTCCAGTTCGTGGTGCGGTTGATCGAGATCGCCGCCAGCTGACCCAACTCCTCCGGACTACTCGTCCGGCTTGCCGTTGCCGTCGATCCCGGACTTGACGCCGTCGGTGCCGTTTGTCCCCGCGGTCAGCGGATCGCGCACCCCGCCGCGCACGCCATCCACCAGCACGCTGGGGAGGGTCGGATCCGGCGTGGCGTGTCGCCCCGGTGAGGGGTTGTAGTCGCCCGGTGGTTTCCAGGTCCATGGCGGAATCGCCGGGGCCGGGCCAGGTGGTGCCGCGTGGCGGGGGACGGGGCGGTGAAGGTTGGGGTTGGTCTTGATCTTGTCGAGGAGCTTGAGGACGTTCTGACCCCAGGTGCCGAGCGCCTTGAGGAGCCCGTCGAGCTTGCTCCCGGAGCGCACCAGGCCCGTGACGAACGCGGAGCACTTGGCCGTCAGCGCGGCGACTCGTGTCCCGATCTGACCGCAGATCCACGGAATGAGCGTGCCGAAGGACAGCACCGCCTCAGCGATCCAACTGATGGCTGCTCCGACGAGCTGAGCCAGGACATCACGCAGGAAGCCGTGCACGAATCCCACGATCCCGGCCGCGACCGAGATGGCCTCCTGCATGCCCTTGGTGGCCCCGACGAGTTCCGTGATGGCCGCCGTGTGCGTCTCCTGCCAACCGACGTAGGCCTCGACGGCGGGTCCGGACTGAGGCTTGATCAGGTTGCCCGCAGAGGTGTCCCAGTCGGTGGCCGCGGGCCCGAGGTCGGCGCTGATGAGCCCCCACGTCTGCGCCTGAGCGACCGCCCCACCCGGATTGCCCGCGACCTCCTCGAACCATCCCTTGATGGGGTTGAGGTGGTCGATGACCCAACCGATGCCAGCCGCGAGCGCCGAACCCAGGGGGTCAGCCGCCGTGGCCGCAGCGTCGAGGACCAGGGCCACGCCGCTGAGCGCGGCATCGACCCAGTCTCCGTCGCACAGAGCCGCGATGGTTTGCGAGCCGCTGTCGATGATCCCGGCGCCCGAGGTCCAACCCGAGCCCTCCTGGATGCCGAAGCTCGTGCCATCGGGCGAGCTGGCGTTGTCGGTGACGACGTAGGGGTTGTTGCTCATGGGTAGGTCTTCCTCAGCTGCCATTCAGCATCTTGGTCGTCGGTGTCGTACTGGTCGGCCATGACCCGCAGGCCGTTGACGGCCTCGGTCGCGTTGGTGGCCACGGAGTCGAGCGCCGCCTCGACGTCCCCTCCGGCCGCGTTCATCACACCCGGCAGCCAAGCGAGCAACAAGCCGTAGCTGTCCCCGCTGACGGAGCTCGCATCCTTCATCTTCCCGAGCGTGCCCGCGACGGTCGAAACCGCGGTCGCATGTCGCCGAATGTCGGCCGGAGTGACGGCAAACGTCATGGTGAGTGAACCCCTTCGCACATGGTGTCGATCGGATGCGCCTCTGCTGCGAGACCCCCTGGTGTGACGATACTGGTCTGCGTGACCAGTCCTCAATGGGGAGAGCTCCCCGACCCCGTCGTCGTGCGTGCGCCCTCCTGGGCCCGCTTCGTGAGCATCCCCCTGATGGCCGTCCTGTGGGTCGGCCTGCTCTTCGGCCTCTACGGGCTGGTGACGCAGGGTGCGGGGGACGATGTCCCGTGGCTTGCCGCTGCGGCTGCGTGGATCCTCGCGATCTTCTTCGTCCTGGTCCTTCCCGCGGCGGCCTATGCGCTCCTGGCCTACCGACTCGTCCTCGGACCGGAGCGCATTGAGCGACGCCCGGGTAGGACGAGCGTGGAGGTGAGCGAGCTGCGCGAACTCCGGGCCCTGCCGGCGTCGACCATCAACCGCGCGAACCGGGGTGCTCGGGTCCAGATGATCACCTCGAACGGCGGTGTCGTCGCCCAGATCGAGGAGTCCTCGCGGGAATGGTCCGAGGGCCTCGACATGGCCAGGTACTGGGCGCTCACGAACCCGGATCTCGTCAGGGACGACTACACGAGGGAACGCTTGGTGCCGGGTGAACACTGAGCGCTGGCGATCACTGGCTCTCCTCCCTCCCCGGGAGTGATGCGCGGGTGGGCTGGTCCTGACCGGCCCATAGACTGGGCCCATGGCTGAACTCACCCGCGACGACGTGGCCCACCTCGCCGGTCTCGCTCGCATTGACCTCTCCGATGCCGAGCTCGACAAGATGGTCGGGGAGCTCGGCGTCATCCTCGAGTCCGTGGCAACCGTGCAGCAGTCGCCCATCGAGGGCGTCGAGCCGATGAGCCACCCGATGCCCATCGTCAACGTCACCCGCCCCGATGTCGTCCGCCGCAGCCTCACCGCTGAAGAGGCCCTGTCGGGTGCCCCCGAGGCCGACCAGCAGCGCTTCTCCGTGCCGCGCATCCTCGACGAAGACTGAAGACGCGCGTATGCCGGGTGCTGAGCACCCGGCATACGCCACCGTTGTTTTCCCGCACCTCGCACACCCAGACCGCAAGGACCGACGTGACCACCGACCTGACCCGCGCCAGCGCCTCCGAGCTCGCCGACCTCCTCACCAGGGGTGCGACGAGCTCGGTCGAGGTGACCGAGGCGCTCCTGGCCCGCACGGACGCCGTCGACGGCGACGTCCACGCCTACCTCCACGTCGCTCGTGACAGTGCGCTCGCGACCGCTCGCGACATCGACGAGCGCCGCGGCCGCGGCGAGCAGCTGCACCAGCTCGCCGGTGTGCCGATCGCTGTCAAGGACGTCATGGCGACCAAGGGCCTGCCGACGACGTGCGGCAGCAAGATCCTCGAGGGGTGGATCCCGCCCTACGACGCGACGGTCGTCACCCGACTGCGCGAGGCGGGCATGCCGATCCTCGGCAAGACCAACATGGACGAGTTCGCGATGGGTTCCTCGACGGAGCACTCGGCCTACGGCCCGACGCGCAACCCGTGGGACCTCGACCGTATCCCCGGCGGTTCCGGTGGTGGCTCGAGCGCGGTCGTGGCGTCGTTCCAGGCACCGCTCGCGATCGGCACCGACACCGGTGGCTCGATCCGCCAGCCAGCCGCTGTCACCGGGACCGTCGGAACGAAGCCGACCTATGGCGGGGTGTCGCGCTACGGCCTCGTCGCCCTCGCCTCCTCGCTCGACCAGGCCGGTCCCTGCACCCGCAACGTCCTCGACGCGGCCCTGCTGCACGAGGTCATGGGCGGCCACGACCCGATGGACTCGACCTCGATCAACGCTCCCGTCCCGCCCGTCGTCGAGGCTGCTCGTCGCGCCGACGTCAAGGGGATGAAGATCGGCATCGTCAAGGAGCTCACCGGCGAGGGCTTCCAGACCGGTGTCCAGGCGCGCTTCGACGAGTCGGTCCAGCACCTGGTCGACGCCGGCGCCGAGGTCGTCGAGGTCTCGTGCCCGAGCTTCACCGCTGCGCTTGCGGCCTACTACCTGATCCTCCCGAGCGAGGCGTCGTCCAACCTCGCGAAGTTCGACGCCATGCGCTTCGGTCTGCGGGTCCTGCCCGAGGGCATCGACGCCCCGAGCGCCGAGCAGGTCATGGCGGCCACGCGTGACGCGGGCTTCGGCGACGAGGTCAAGCGCCGCATCATCCTGGGCACCTACGCCCTGTCGTCGGGCTACTACGACGCCTACTACGGCTCGGCGCAGAAGGTCCGTCGCCTCATCGCCGACGACTTCACCCGCGCCTTCGAGTCGGCTGACGTGTTGGTGAGCCCGACCGCACCGACGACGGCGTTCAAGTTCGGCGACAAGCTGGACGACCCGATGGCCATGTACCTCAACGACATCGCCACGATCCCCGCCAACCTGGCGGGCGTGCCCGGCATGTCGCTTCCCAGTGGCCTCGCCGACGAGGACGGTCTGCCCGCCGGCTTCCAGATCCTCGCGCCAGCCGCTGCCGACGAGCGCCTGTATGCCGTGGGGGCTGCTCTCGAGCAGCGTCTCCTCGCGTCGTGGGGCGGTCAGTTGCTCGCCAAGGCTCCCGATCTCTCGACCACCGGTTCGACCACGAAGGGTGCGTGACTGCCGTGAGCGCGATAGACACTGAAGCCACGATCTCCTACGACGAGGTCCTTGCCGCCTTCGACCCGGTCATGGGTCTAGAGGTCCACGTCGAGCTCGGCACGGCGACCAAGATGTTCTGTGGCTGTGCGACCGAGTTCGGTGCCGAGCCCAACACGCAGGTCTGCCCGGTCTGCCTCGGACTGCCCGGCGCGCTGCCGGTCGTCAACGAGAAGGCTGTCGAGTCGGCGATTCGCATCGGGCTCGCTCTCAACTGCGAGATCGCGGAATGGTGCCGCTTCGCCCGCAAGAACTACTTCTACCCGGACATGCCCAAGAACTTCCAGACGTCGCAGTACGACGAGCCGATCGCGTTCGAGGGCTACCTCGACGTCGACCTCGATGACGGCTCGACCTACCGCGTGGAGATCGAGCGCGCGCACATGGAGGAGGACACGGGCAAGTCGCTGCACGTCGGTGGCTCGACCGGTCGCATCCACGGTGCGACGCACTCCCTCGTGGACTACAACCGCGCCGGCATCCCGCTCATCGAGATCGTCACCAAGCCGCTGCGCGGTGCGGGGGAGCGGGCCGGCGAGATCGCCCGGGCCTACGTCGCGACCCTGCGTGACCTGCTCAAGGCCCTCGATGTGTCCGACGTGAAGATGGAGCAGGGCTCCATGCGCTGCGACGTCAACCTCTCCCTCATGCCCAAGGGCGAGACCACGCTGGGCACCCGCACCGAGACCAAGAACGTCAACTCGCTGCGGTCCGTCGAGCGCGCGGTCCGCTACGAGATGTGCCGCCACGGCGCGATCCTGCAGCAGGGCGGTTCGATCCTGCAGGAGACCCGCCACTGGCACGAGGACACGGGTGTCACGACGTCCGGTCGCGTGAAGTCCGACGCCGACGACTACCGCTACTTCCCCGAGCCCGACCTCGTGCCGGTCGCTCCGTCGCGTGAGAGTGTCGAGGCACTGCGCTCCACCCTGCCGGAGCCGCCGGCCGAGCGTCGCAAGCGCCTCCAGTCCGACTGGGGATTCAGCGACCTCGAGATGCGCGACGTCCTCAACGCCGGACTCATCGACCTCATCGGAGAGACCGTCGCGGCCGGCGCGACCCCAACTGGTGCGCGCAAATGGTGGTCCGGCGAGATCGCTCGTCGCGCCAACACCGAGGCCGGTGCCGACGTTGCCTCGTATGCCGTGGAGCGGGGCATCACCCCCTCTCATGTCGTCGAGCTCGAAGGTCTGGTGACCGCAGGCAGGCTCAACGACTCGATGGCTCGTCAGGTCTGGGAGGGCGTGCTCGACGGTGAGGGCACCCCCACCGCGGTGGCCGACGCACGTGGGCTCGAACTCGTCCAGGACGACGGCGCGCTCGAAGCGGCTGTCGACACGGTCATTGCCGCCAACCCCGATGTGGCGCAGAAGGTCCGCGACGGCAAGGTCCAGGCCGCGGGCGCCCTCATCGGTCAGGTCATGAAGGAGATGAAGGGCCAGGCCGACGCCGGCAAGGCCCGCGAGATCATCCTCGCCAAGCTGACCAGCTGACCAGCTGACCAGCTGACTCGACTGGTTCTCGCGGGCAGGGGAGTCCTGCCCATGGCCCGGAGCCCCTGTCGGTGTCAAGGATGAGTGGGTGGGGCGCGCGTCCCACACTCACCAACGGAGGGGATCCAGCATGTCCAAGCACAGGAAGAAGTCGACCCGCACGGGAGGCCGAGGGGCACTCACCGGCGTCGTGGCACTCGGCGTCATCGCCGCCGGACTTCCCGCAGCGATGCAGGCGACCGCCGCGCCCCTTGAGGACGGGGCAGCAGCGGCTGCGGGCAACACGATCAAGGTCGTTCAGCACAACACCGACCAGATCGAGGCGCGGTGGACCCGCGTGCTCGGCAAGGGAGACTCCAACGACCTCCTCCTGGCTGAAGAGGTCTGCCAGAAGTGGGTCGAGGACGCCAGGGCCAACCCGGCATACGCCGGCTGGAAGTTCTCCTTCCACAGGCAGAAGCGCACCACGACGGACAACGCCCTCAACGTGTGTCCGGCGTCGGCCGACGGCTCGACGTGGAAGGGCCCGGTGGCTGTCTACACGGGAACCGGCGCGTCAACCACGCAGGACAAGTTGCTCGACAAGAGCGATGGTCAGAGGTTTGGCATGGCCTGCGTCACCTTCACGCACGCCGGGCGCAAGGTGCATGGCTGCGCGACCCACTTGCAGGTCTACCACGACAAGGATCTCGCGGATCGAACCCGGCAGACGGCCGCCATCAAGCGGATCACCACGCCGTGGATTCAGGAGAAGGGCCACTCCGTCATCGTGGGCGGAGACTTCAACATGACGCCCTCGAGGAGTCCGATGTCGAACGTCTACCAGACGCGGGGATCTGGCCGGTTCATCGAGGCGAACCAGCTCAGGACGGGCAGTGATGCGCGGGCGGGAGAACCCACGGTCTTCGACGAGGATGGGACCGGTCAGCGCAAGATCGACTACGTGTTCTTCTCGTCCAACCGCACCCCGTTGGGTTCCGGAGGCACGCTGACGGTGACCCCGATCAACGAGGCCCACGGCATCCTGGCCGCCACGGCGCACATCCGCTGAAGCAGGCCGGACAGCGAAGGACACGCCGCCCCGGTCGAACCGGTGCGGCGTGTCCTGTGTTCGCGGGCGATGGCGCCGTCAGCGGCGGCCGCCGCCGAGGAGTCCACCGAGGACGTCAAGGATGCCGCCACCGGTCGACTCCTGCGGTGCCGGCGCCTGCTGCGTCGTCGTCGTGCCGCCACCGAGGGCCCCACCGAGCACGTCCTGGAGCATCGACTCGAGTGAGCCGGGCCCACCCTGAGCGCTCGAGTCGGCCGGAGCCGTCTGCTGCGTCGCGGTGCCGCCACCGCCACCACCCTTGAGGACCTTGTTGGCGAGGTAGGACAGCACGATCGGGGCGAGGATCGGGATGAGCTTCTTGATGAGGCCGCTGCTCGCGCCGGTGCCACCGAGGGCGGAGTAGACCTGCTCCTCGTTGGATCCGAAGATGTGTGACGCGATCTGCTGACCGTCGGCCTCGTTGACCTGGCCGGGGTCGACGACGTCGGTGTGCTGGCCGAGCGCCTCGAGGAGCGAGCTCGCGCCGCCACCCTGCGCGTTGGCCTGGAGTCCGCCGAAAAGGGCGGGAAGTGCAGCCTGCGCGGCCTGCTGGACTTCCTGGGGGTCGGCGCCGACCTGCTGGGCCAGCTGGTCGATCGGCAGGTTCGAAAGGATGTCGTCAACTGCGGCCATCGTGGTGCCACCTCTCCTCGGTCTGGCGGGCTTCGGCGCCCCCTCTGGCTTCAACGTACCCACCGCGTGCGCCCGAAGGGGGTTTTGTTGCAGACGGGTCCCCGCATCAGCCGATCGGGACCCGGATGATGCGGTCGTCGCCAGCTCGTGGCTGGCCGCGGAAGGTGTTGTTGCTCAGCACCCAGAGCGTTCCATCGGAAGCCGCGACCGCGTCACGAATCCGCCCATACCTGTTCTCCAGCAACCGTATTGGGTCACCCCGCCGTTCGCCGCCCGCGACGTTGACCTTCCACAACGACGCTCCTCGCAGGGCCGCCATGTAGACCGCGCCGTCGGCTCCGACCGCGATGCCGCTCGGAGACGCGTCCGACGTCGCCCACTGTGCAATGGGCACCACGAATCCACCGTCGTCCCGATCGATGCCCTCGGCCTCGGGCCACCCGTAGTTCTTGCCACCCTCGATGACGTTGAGCTCGTCCCACGTGTTCTGACCGAACTCGCTGGCAAACATCGTCCCGTCCTTGCCCCACGCCAGTCCCTGGACGTTGCGGTGCCCCATGCTCCACACGGGACTGCCGCCGAACGGGTTGCCGGGGGCGGCCTTGCCATCAGCCGTGATTCGAAGGATCTTGCCGCCGAGACTGTCGCGCTCCTGGGCTCGATTCGGTTGCCCTGCGTCGCCCGTCCCGACATAGAGGAAGCCGTCGGGTCCCCACTTGATGCGCCCTCCGTTGTGGTTGCCAGCCTTGGGTATGCCGGTGAGCACCGGTGTCATGGAACCGAATCCGCCTGCCCCCAGGGTCGTCCGCACGATGCGGTTGTCGTTCTCGGCGGTGAAGTAGAAGTGGACCGCCTGGTCGGTGGCGAAGGTGGGGGAGACCGCGACTCCGAGGAGGCCGCCCTCTCCGTCGGCGTTCACGCCGTCGATGGTTCCGAGGCTGGACTTCTGACCGGTCGGGGTGACGCGCAGGACCTCTCCCTTGTCCCGAAGTGTCACGAGCGCGTCACCATTGGGCAGGAAGTCCATGGCCCATGGCACCTCGAGCCCCGTGGCCACGTCCGACGGCGCACCGGCTGGGATCGCGCCGCTCGACGACGGTGTGGGAGTCGCGGACCCGCCTGCACTCGCGGACCCTGGGGTGGAGGTGGAGGCGGTTGGCGTGGGTGTTGGGTCTCCCGCACTGCCGCTGCAACCCGCGAGGCCGAGTGCAACGACGGACGCGAGGACGAGAGGTCGGTGGGAAAGGCGAGAGGACGGCATACCCCATCGTCGCCGCAAACCCTGTCGAAAACCACGGCGGAGGGCCACACTCACAAGTATGTCCCTCACGTCGAAACTCTCCCGGGCTGCCACCGGCCTGCACGCCGCCCTCTACCGCCGGATCGACTCGCCCAGGGTTCGCCGCATCGCGGGGCTGCCCGTCCTGCTGCTCACGGTGAGGGGTCGACGCAGTGGCAAGGAGATCATGACGCCGGTCTGCTACATCGAGATCGACGGTGGCTATGCCGTGGCCGGAAGCGCGAATGGCGCGGACGGTGACCCGCAGTGGTTCCGCAACCTGCGGGCCGCGACCGAGGCCAGTGTCGAGGTGGGCGCAGCGACCCACCGTGTTCGTGTTCGGGTGCTTCCTGCAGCCGAGCGCGACGCGATCTGGGCCCGATTCCTCACCGAGGGAACGACCTTCGCGGGGTACGAGGCCAAGACCGAGCGCACGATCCCGGTCGCAGAACTCATCCGGATCTGAGTTCGCCTAGGGTCTCGACCATGGTTGTCGTCTCCTTCCCTGACCCGCTCCTGCGTGACGCTGTTGGCGAGATCCCGGGCGTGCAGGCGGTCGTGTGGGACCCCACTGCCGGTCGTGCCACGGACGCGCGGATCGAGGTCGTCGTCGCGCCCTATCTCGGTGCGGCCAAGGCACTCGGTGCGGTGGCCGACCTGCCTTCGTGCCGGCTCGTGCAGTTGCAGTCGGCCGGCTTCGACGGGGTCTTCGAGGCCGTCCCGGAGCCGATCGCGATCGCCAACGCCGCCGGGGTCTATGACGCTCCCACTGCAGAGCTGGCGCTCGGTCTCACCCTCGCGTCACTGCGCGGCATCCCCGAGGCGGTGCGATCGGGTGACCGGGCTCGATGGGCCCCGCTGGGTCAGCGCACCTCACTCGCCGATCGACGCGTGCTCATCGTCGGCTACGGCTCCGTAGGCACGGCGATCGCGCGTCGTTTCAACGCTTTTGACGTCTCGATCACGGCCGTGGCCTCCCGGGCGCGCGCTGGTGACGACCTTGTCGACACGGTCCACGGCATCGACGAGCTCCCGGCGCTGCTGCCCGCACATGACGTCGTGGTCGTGATCGTCCCGCTCAACGACTCCACCCACCAACTCGTCGACGACGGGTTCCTCGCGGCCATGCCCGACGGTGCTCTGCTCGTCAACGTGGCGCGTGGCCCCGTCGCGGACACGGATGCCCTCGTGCGTCACGCGGGACGGCTGCGCATCGCGCTCGACGTCACGGATCCGGAGCCGCTGCCCGACGGTCACCCGCTGTGGACTGCCCCCGATGTTCTCATCACGCCCCATGCCGGAGGCAACACCACCGCCCTCCTGCCGCGGATGGCCGAGCTCCTTCGCGAGCAGCTGACCCGGGTCGCTGCGGGCGACGCGCCACACCACCTGGTCAGGCAGATTGTCAAGACCTGACAACCCCGCCGGAGAGGGGCAAGATCGGAGCATGACCACCGCTGCTGAGGACCGGACGCTCGTGCTCGTGCGCCATGCCAAGGCCGTGCAGGGTGGCTACGACGCGGACCACGAACGCGAGCTCACGCCCCGCGGACACCGTGACGCCGCCGAGGCCGGGAGGTGGCTCCACGAGCATGGCATCGGGGTGGACGAGGTCCTGTGCTCCAGCGCAACTCGGACCCAGCAGACCTGCGAAGGCATCTGGAGCGCCGGGTGCTCGGAAGCCGACGTCCACCACGATCACCGCATCTACAACGCGTCAGCGGATCGACTGCTCGAGGTGATTCGTGAGGCCGACTCCGACGCCAACGTCGTCATGATGGTCGGCCACGCACCCGGCATACCCGTCCTGGCTTCTCTTCTGGCAGACGGGGAGGGCAGCGACCGCGCCCACGAGCTCATGAGCCAGGGCTTCCCCACTGCGGGGGTGGCGGTGCTGCGGTTCTCGGGTCATTGGAGCGACCTTGTCGCTGGCCTGGCGCACCTCGACCGGTTCCACGTTGCCCGCGCCAAGGACCGCGCGCACGCCGAGAACTGAGGATCTCGCTCGCGGAGCGAGATCGGCATCCCACCCCGTGGACACGGGTTCTAGAGTTGCCCCATGAGCACGCCCGAGATCGACATCAAGCCCCGTAGCCGTGACGTCACCGACGGTCTCGAGAAGACCGCGGCCCGAGGAATGCTTCGTGCAGTAGGCATGGGTGACGACGACTGGGTCAAGCCGCAGATCGGTGTCGCAAGCTCCTGGAACGAGATCACCCCCTGCAACCTGTCCCTCGACCGCTTGGCCAAGGCGGTCAAGGACGGCGTCCACGCGGCCGGTGGCTACCCGCTCGAGTTCGGCACCATCTCCGTGTCCGACGGCATCTCCATGGGTCACGAGGGCATGCACTTCTCGCTCGTCTCGCGCGAGATCATCGCCGACTCGGTCGAGACCGTCATGAGCGCCGAGCGCCTCGACGGGTCCGTCCTGCTTGCGGGCTGCGACAAGTCCCTCCCGGGCATGCTCATGGCCGCCGCTCGCCTCGACCTCGCCTCGGTCTTCCTGTATGCCGGGTCGATCCTTCCCGGGGTCGCGAAGCTCTCGGACGGGACCGAGAAGGAGGTCACGATCATCGACGCCTTCGAGGCCGTCGGTGCGTGCAACGCGGGCAAGATGTCCCTCGAGGACGTCGACGCCATCGAGCGCGCGATCTGTCCGGGCGAAGGTGCCTGTGGCGGTTTCTACACCGCCAACACCATGGCTGCTGTCGCCGAGTCGATCGGCATGTCCATCCCCGGCTCTGCCGCCCCGCCGGCCACCGACCGACGCCGCGACGTGCACGCCCGCCGCTCCGGCGAGGCCGTCGTCGAGCTCCTGCGTCGTGGCATCACCGCCCGCCAGATCATGACCAAGCCCGCGTTCGAGAACGCCATCGCCGTCGTCATGGCCTTCGGTGGCTCGACCAATGCCGTCCTGCACCTCCTCGCCATGGCGCACGAGGCCGAGGTCGACCTCACCATCGGCGACTTCCAGCGCATCGGCAAAAAGGTCCCGCACCTCGCCGACGTCAAGCCGTTCGGTGCCTTCGTCATGAAGGACATCGACCACATCGGTGGCATCCCCGTCGTCATGAAGTCGCTCCTCGAAGCGGACCTGCTCGACGGCGACTGCCTCACCGTGACCGGCAAGACGGTCTCGGAGAACCTCGACGAGATCAAGCCGCCGCACATCGACGGCCGCGTCATCCGCGAGTTCACCAACCCGATCCACAAGACCGGTGGCCTCACCATCCTCACCGGCTCGCTCGCGCCCGATGGTGCGGTCGTGAAGTCGGCCGGTTTCGACACCGAGGTCTTCGAGGGCACGGCGCGGGTCTTCAACGGCGAGCGTGCCGCCATGGACGCCGTCGAGCAGGGTTCGCTCAAGCCCCAGGACGTCGTCGTCATTCGCTACGAAGGACCCAAGGGTGGCCCGGGCATGCGCGAGATGCTCGCCGTCACCGGCGCCATCAAGGGTGCAGGCCTTGGCAAGGACGTCCTCCTCCTCACCGACGGTCGTTTCTCGGGAGGCACCACCGGCCTCTGCGTCGGACACGTCGCCCCCGAGGCCGTCGACGAGGGCCCGATTGCCTTCGTTCGTGACGGTGACGGCATCCGCCTCGACGTCGCGAACGGCACCCTCGACCTCCTCGTCGACGACGCCGAGCTCGACCGCCGTCGCGCCGAGGGCGTCACCCACCCGGAGCCCAAGTACACCCGCGGTGTCCTCGCCAAGTACCGCAAGCTCGTCGGCTCGGCCAGCAAGGGCGCCGTCTGCGACTGACCACAGCGCGACCGGGCGCAGCCCGCGAACGCGAGCACGCGGCATACCGAATGCTTCTCGGTATGCCGCGTGCTCGCGTTCTGCGTGCCTGGCTCAGCGAACGACCGGGAGGCCGTTCACCCAGTCGAGCTTGGCCGTCCTGAGGATGCGCTTGCCCGGCGTGCTCGGGGTGGGCTTGCTGTTCTGCCAGACGTGGTACGCGATCCAGGTGGATCCGTCAGCTGCCGTCTCGACCTCGGCGCCACCGGGGCCGTAGCCGTAGCCCTGCCCGGTCTTCATGAGGTTCTTGCGGAAGGTGAAGGTGCCGTGGATCGTGTCTGCCGAGTAGACAGCCGTGTAGTAGGCGTTGGTGTCGTAGCGGTTGCGTGAGACGAACAGCCACACCTTGCCGCCGTGGCGCACCAGGCTCGGAGCCTCATAGACGTAGTCGGACGTCCGGTGCAGCAGGTTGTCCGCAGCCTGGCCGCTCGTGAAACCGACCGTTCCGGTGGTCCCGTTGAAGGTCAGCATTCGGGCGATGATGTCGTAGTCGCCGCGGGGGAACCCGAGACGGTGCACTCCACTGCGCCACGTGAGATAGGTGTTGTTCTCGCTCGTGACGTAGGTCGTCGCGTCGATCGCCTCACGACCACCGCCACCACCACAGGTGAGGAGCCGCGGGCCGGAGTAGCCGCCCACGATCGTCCTCGAGGAGGCGTAGTAGACGCAGGGGGCTGCGCCGTTGTGGCTGGCGCTGAAGAAGGCGAAGAAGTAGCTGCCGCGCTGCACGAGGTGCGGCGCCCAGAACTTCGAGTAGCCGGCGCGAGCCGCGTTGATGTTGCCGATCTTGGTGTACCCCCCGGTGGGCGCAGCACGGCGGAAGACCGGCATGGTCCCCGTCTCGCCACTCCCCGTGGCCGCGAGGTAGTAGTTGGCGCCGATCCGGGTGAAGCCCGGGTCAGCAGCCCCCAACGGACTTGCAAGGGTCGATGCACTCGCGGACCCTGCCGACACGGCGAGCAGGCCCACCACTGCGACCGCGCTCACCACCAGTTGTCGAATTCTCATGGTCGTGTCCCTCCTGTCTCGGGCTCCCGCCCTCGAGGTGCCACCCCTCCGGAAGGCACCGTCGGCCGGAAGCCGACGAGTTGAAAGGTAGGGACGTGCGGGCGTTTTGCCCATGGGGAGCACTCCCCGAGGTGGTCGGGGTCAGGTGTCGAACAAGGTCGGTGGATCGGGCTCACGCGCGCCCTCGATCACGAGCATCCTCAACTTCGTCTGTGCCCCACCGGGTGCCGAGAAACCGCCCGGCTTGCCACCCGCGGCAAGAACCCGATGACAGGGCACGACGATCGGGAAAGGGTTGCGGCCCAGCGCCTGTCCCACGGCCTGCGCCGCGCCAGGCTCGCCCAGGCGGCGCGCGACCTCGCCATAGGTGAGGGTCGTGCCCGGCTCGATCGCCCTTGCGATCTCATAGACGCGGCGGTGGAAGTCCGAGACACCGCTCCAGTCGAGGTGCAGGTCGGCAAGGTCGTCCTGAGCGCCGTCCATGAGGGCAGACATCCGGGCGACCGCCTCGGCCACGGCCGTCGGTGGCGCCTGCTCGTGGGCGGTTGGCCGGTCGCGCGACATCTGTGCCCGGACCGCGTCATCGCTCTCGCCGGGCAGCAGGACCCGCACGATGCCGCTGTCGCTGTCGCTGTCGCGCCAGGCCACCGCACACGTACCGATCGCGGTCGGGAACAGCGCATATCCCTCGGACATGTCGCCATGATCGCCCCGACCACCGACAGACCGACTCACGGCAGAGCGCTGCCAGCCGCCGAGCGTTCACCGGGACGTCGCCGAACCCGCCGGTGGTGGTCACTCTGCCTCGCTTGGGTGGAGGTGCGATCCCCCCGCGAGAGGACTTCTGATGGGCCACACGCACGATCACGGACACGGCGACACACACAGGCACTCCCACGAGGGCGCGATCGGGCCTGCCGTCGACCTCTCCATCGAGGACGTGGACCTTCCACAGGGGGACCTCGGTCGCCGGAACTTCCTGCGCGCGGCTGGCGTGCTGGGTGCCGGCGCCGCGACGGCCAGCCTCGTCACCTCGACCGGTGTCGCGGCCGCAGCAGACGGGCCCGACACGGCTCCCCAGAACTCGCGCAAGCCGCGCGCCTGGCTCGCGGGTGACCACCACATCCACACGCAGTACTCCTCGGACGGGCTCTACACCGTTGAGGACCAGGTCAAGCACGCCGACGCCTTCGGTCTCGACTGGGTCGTCATCACCGACCACGGCGGCGCCACGCATTCCAAGATCGGCGTCGACAAGGTCAACCCCGACATTCGTCGCTCCCGCGACCTCCACCCCGAGATGCTCGTCTTCCAAGGGCTCGAGTGGAACATCCCGGCCGCCGAGCACGGCACGGTCTTCGTCCACCCCGGAGCCAACGAGGTGGCGGTCCTGAAGGCCTTCGAGACGGCATACGACGGGTCGGCGTCGAACACGAGCGGCAACACTCCCGAAAACGAGCTCCATGCAGTCAAGGGGCTGCAGTTCCTCAAGTCCGCCGTGTCCGATCGCAAGGTTCAGGACGCGCTCATGCTCGCCAACCACCCGGCGCGCAACGGGATCGACAGCCCCCACGAGGTGCGGGCGTGGCGTGACGCGGCTGACGGCATCGCCGTGGGCTGGGAGGGTGCGCCCGGTCACCAGGCGGCGGGCCTCAAGGCCACGACCCCCGGCCCCGGCAACGCCCGCGGCTACTACGGCAACGCGCCCAGTGCGGGCCGGTCGTTCATGCCCTATCCGCTCGAGTCGTACCGGACGTGGGGCGGGTTTGACTTCTACTCTGCGACTGTCGGCGGCCTGTGGGACTCCCTGCTCGCCGAGGGCAAGCCATGGTGGATCACGGCGAACTCCGACAGCCACAGCAACTACCTCGACACGGCGGTGCGCGGGGCCGGCAGTGCCTTCGACGCCAACGGTCGCTACAACGACCCGGACTACTCCGGTGCCCCGAACTTCTCCGCGGGCGACTACTTCCCCGGCTTCTACAGCCGGACGCACGTCGGTGCGACCCACGACTCGTATGCCGGTCTCATGGCCGGGCTGCGCGCGGGCAACGTCTGGGTCGACCATGGTCGACTCATCGAGGAGGTCGACGTGGCCGTGCGCGTCGGCGGGCGCGAGGTCGGTCTCGGTGGTGCCGTGACCGGGCGTCGGGGCGCGTCGGCCGAACTGCGCATCCGCATCACGCCGGCGCAGCGCTCCAACTGGGCGCAGTTCCTGCCGCGCCTGCGCAAGCTCGACCTCATCAAGGGTCGGGTCACGGGACCTGCCGAGGACCGAGACGTCTTCCACACCCCCCACACATCGGTGGTGAGGACGTGGGAGGTCAAGGACGGCGAGACCGTCGAACTCGTCGTGCCCCTGGGCGCGATCGACGAGACCGGCTTCTACATCCGACTGCGTGGGTCGGACGGCAAGCGCACCCAGGCGGGCTACTACGGCGCGGCCGTCGACCCGGCTGGTCCTGCCATGGATGTTGTCGGCGACGCCGATCCGTGGAAGGACCTGTGGTTCTACACCAACCCGATCTTCGTCCTGCCCCGGGCGTGACGGCGCCCCACCTCGTCGGAGTCGACGTCGGTATCGGGGACGAGCTCGACCTCGAGCCCGTCATCGACGTCGTCGCACATCGCCTCGAGGGCTTGGGTGTTGGGGGCGACATGCGCATCACGACGCACGCCGTCGTCACGACGACCGGGGCGCGTGGAGCCATTGCCATCTCCCTCCCGCAGGCCGTGACTTCGGCGGTCGAGCTGGACGAGCTCGTCGCGGTCCTGTCCACACCGTTCGGGTCCGGAGCCCACGTCCATGCGGCGCGAGGTCCCGGGGTGTGGTCCGAGCGAGGCGGCGCGGCTGGCCCGGCAGACCTCATCGAGGGGGCCCGGGCTGCCTGCCGCGCTCTGCGCGAGGGACGCCAGGGGAGATCTGTCAGGTATGCCGGCGGCGCGGGTCTCGTCGGTGACGTCACGATCGCGCAGCTCTCGCTCGTCGCGCCCGTCGTCGTCATCGGGGGAGTCGAGGAGCCGTGCCCCTCGGCGATCGTGTCGACGAGCGACTTCGTGCGCCCGCGTCTGATGATGGGGGACTGGGTCATTCACGTGCAGTCCGCCGCCGACGGAAGGTTCGTCCCGTTCGAAACACCCACGCCCAAGCGTTGCTGCCAGGACAAGTGAGTCCCAGCAGCCGCCGACTTCGTGTCCCAAAAGGGGGAAGTCGAGCGCGGGAGCATCCGGATGGTGGGATGTGTCGTCTCACACGTTGACACAGCTTGAGACGCGCGGGAGAGTCGTCCTGTGACTCGCTTCCTCGTACTTCTCTCGGCGCCCGGCCCCTCCTGACAGGTCCGGCCAGGCGCCTCCCTCCATCGTCCCCCAGCACGTGGGACGGGAGGGTTTTTTTGTGTCACGCACAGCACGACCAGCACGACCAGCAGCACGGCAGAGCAGCAACACGACCCCGACTCAAAGATGGTGACGACGTGAGCGAGACCCAGGCAGCGCCCACCCCGGCGCGGCTCGCCAAACAGGCCCGAGCCAAGGCGCCCCTCGAGGTGACCGGAGCCCAGAGCCTCGTACTCTCCCTCGAGTCCCTCGATGTCGACACCGTCTTCGGCATCCCCGGCGGCGCGATCCTGCCGGCCTACGACCCGCTCCTCGACTCGGTCAAGGTGCGTCACATCCTCGTCCGCCACGAGCAGGGCGCCGGTCACGCGGCGGAGGGCTACGCCTCGGCCACCGGCAAGGTCGGCGTCTGCATGGCCACGTCCGGTCCGGGCGCGACCAACCTCGTCACGGCTCTGGCCGATGCGCACATGGACTCGGTCCCGATCGTGGCCATCACCGGTCAGGTCGCGAGTGCGTCCATCGGCACGGATGCGTTCCAGGAAGCCGATATTCGCGGCATCACCATGCCGATCACGAAGCACAACTACCTCGTCACCAACGCGGCCGACATCCCGCGCGTCCTCGCTGAGGCCTTCCACATCGCCCTGACGGGTCGCCCCGGTCCGGTGCTCGTCGACATCAGCAAGGACGCGCTCCAGGCCAGGACGACCTTCGCGTGGCCGCCGCGGTTCGACCTGCCCGGCTACCACCCGGTGACGCGCCCGCACGCCAAGCAGATCCGTGAGGCGTCCAGGCTCATCGCCGCGGCGCAGCGTCCCGTCCTCTACGTCGGTGGCGGCGTCATCCGCGCCGACGCGTGCGAGCAGCTGCGTCAGTTCGTCGAGCTCACCAGGATCCCCGTCGTCACGACGCTCATGGCTCGCGGCGCGTTTCCGGACAGTCACGAGCTCCACCTCGGTATGCCGGGCATGCATGGTTCCGTGGCCGCCGTGACCGCCCTGCAGAAGTCCGACCTGCTCATCACCCTGGGTGCTCGTTTCGACGACCGGGTCACCGGCCAGTTGTCGTCGTTCGCCCCTGAGGCCAAGGTGATTCACGCCGACATCGACCCGGCGGAGATCTCCAAGAACCGTCAGGCCGACGTTCCGATCGTCGGCTCGTGCATGGACGTCCTCGTCGACCTCATCGCCTCGGTCGACGCCGACATCGATGCCGGTCGCGGCGGCGACTACGCCGCGTGGCGTGAACGGACCCAGGGGTGGAAGCGCGACTTCCCGCTGGGCTACGCGGAGTCCGAGGCCGGGACGCTCGCCCCGCAGTACGTCATCGAGCGCCTCAGCGCGATCGCCGGACCGGAGTCCATCTATGTCGCCGGCGTCGGCCAGCACCAGATGTGGGCCGCCCAGTTCGTGCAGTACGAACGTCCGCGTGCGTGGCTCAACTCCGGGGGTCTCGGAACCATGGGGTATGCCGTGCCGGCCGCCATGGGTGCCCAGGTCGGCGAACCCGAGCGCACCGTGTGGGCCATCGATGGTGACGGCTGTTTCCAGATGACCAACCAGGAGCTCGCGACCTGCGTCATCAACAACATTCCGATCAAGGTGGCTGTCATCAACAACAGCAGCCTGGGCATGGTGCGCCAGTGGCAGTCGCTCTTCTACGACAAGCGCTACTCGAACACCGACCTGCACACGTCTGCCGACGGCCAGCGGATCCCCGACTTCGTCAAGCTCGCCGACGCCTACGGCTGCGTGGGACTGCGGTGCGAGCGCCCCGAGGACGTCGACGAGACCATTCGTCAGGCCATGGCGATCAACGACCGCCCCGTGGTCGTCGACTTCGTCGTCCACCGCGACGCGATGGTGTGGCCGATGGTCGCCGCCGGCGTGAGCAACGACATGATCCAGGTGGCCAAGGACACTGCGCCGCAATGGGATCGCGAGGAGTCGGAGGCTGTCTCACAGCCGCTCGACGCCGACCACAGCGGTGACGATGGCGCCCTGACCGAAGGTGAGGACAAGTGATGTCGCAGCACACCCTGTCGGTGCTCGTCGAGAACAAGCCCGGCGTCCTGGCCCGCATCGCCGGCCTCTTCGCCCGACGCGGCTTCAACATCCACTCCCTGGCTGTGGGCGAGACCGAGCACAACGACATCTCGCGCATCACCGTCGTCGTTGACGTCGACGAGCTCCCGCTCGAGCAGGTGACCAAGCAGCTCAACAAGCTCGTCGAGGTGCTCAAGGTCGTCGAGCTCGACGCCAACTCCGCAGTCCAGCGGCAGGTGATGCTCATCAAGGTCCGAGCCGACGCGGCGACGCGCAGCCAGGTCCTCGAGCTCGTCCACCTGTTCCGCGCCAAGGTCGTCGACGTTGCCACCGAGTCCGTGACGATCGAGGCGACCGGCCACGGTGAGAAGCTCACCGCCCTGCTGGGCGTCCTCGAGCCCTATGGCGTGCGCGAGCTCGTCCAGTCCGGCATCGTCGCCATCGGACGCGGCCCCCGTTCCATCACCGACCGCGCCCTGCGCGGAGCCTGAACCAAGACACGTTGCACCCGGCATACCCACAAGGAGAAGTGCGAAATCATGGCTGAAATGTTCTACGACGACGACGCCGACCTGTCGATCATCCAGGGGCGCAAGGTCGCTGTCATCGGCTACGGCAGCCAGGGCCACGCCCACGCGCTGAGCCTGCGCGACAGCGGAGTTGACGTGCGCGTCGGCCTCGCCGAGGGCTCCAAGAGCCGCGCCAAGGCCGAGGCCGAGGGCCTGCCCGTCTCGAGCGTGGCAGACGCTGTGAAGGACGCCGACCTCGTCGTCATCCTCACGCCCGACCAGGTGCAGCGCACGGTCTACGCCAACGAGATCAAGCCCAACCTCAAGGACGGCGCCGCCCTCCTCTTCGGTCACGGCTTCAACATCCGCTTCGACTACATCCAGCCCGAGCCCGGCTCCGACGTCATCATGGTCGCGCCCAAGGGCCCCGGTCACCTCGTGCGTCGTGAGTACGTCGACGGTCGCGGTGTCCCCGTGCTCCTCGCCGTCGAGCAGGATGCGTCCGGCACCGCCTGGGACCTTGCGAAGTCCTACGCCAAGGCCATCGGTGGACTGCGCGCCGGCGGCATCGGGACGACCTTCACGGAGGAGTGCGAGACCGACCTCTTCGGTGAGCAGGCCGTCCTGTGTGGTGGCGCGTCGCAGCTCGTGATGTACGGCTTCGAGACCCTCACCGAGGCCGGTTACCAGCCCGAGATCGCCTACTTCGAGGTCCTCCACGAGCTCAAGCTCATCGTCGACCTCATGGTCGAGGGCGGCATCGCCAAGCAGCGCTGGTCGGTCTCCGACACGGCTGAGTACGGCGACTACGTCTCGGGTCCGCGCGTCATCGACCCGTCGGTCAAGGAGAACATGCAGGCCGTCCTCGCCGACATCAAGAACGGTGCGTTCGCCAAGCGCTTCATCGAGGACCAGGACAACGGTGGCCCCGAGTTCAAGGCCCTGCGCGAGAAGGGTGCCCAGCACCCGATCGAGACCACGGGCAAGGAGCTGCGCAAGCTCATGTCCTGGGTGAAGTCCGACACCGACAGCGACTACGTCGAGGGTTCAGCAGCCCGCTGACCCGCAATAAGTTTTGCTCCCCATGAGGGAATGTGAAGGGTCCGGAGGGGTATTCGCCCTCCGGACCCTTCACATTCCCTCCGGTCGCTCGCCAGCGACCGTCCGCAGCGAGACGGCGCACGCTCCCTAGAGTGTGCGCGTGAGTGATCTCGTCGACGGCTGGCCCGTGTGGGCGGTGTTCGGCGCGTTCTTCGTCATCGCGATGCTGCGCTCCAACGGGACCTATTGGGCCGGGCGCGGGCTGCGGGCCGGGGGAGCGCGCACCGGCCTGGCACGGCACCTCGACCGCCCCGCGGTGATCCGCACGGAGGCGTTCGTCGATCGGTGGGGCGCCCCGCTCGTGGCCCTGAGCTTCCTCACCGTGGGCGTGCAGACCCTCATCAACGCGGCCGCCGGAGCCCTGCGCATGCCTTTGTCACGCTACGTTCCCGCCACGATCGTGGGCTCGATCCTGTGGGCCACGCTCTACACCTCTGTCGGGGTCGCGCTGTGGGAGGCGATCACCGGGGGAGCGTGGTGGTGGCTGCTCGTCATCGTGGTTGCCGGGGGAGTCGTCGTGGGCATCACGATGTGGTTCGGCAGGGCTTCCCGCACCTGACGCGTCACGTGGGGGAGTGGAACCGTCGCGGCATCGGTGTCGGCTGTTCGTCGAGCCAGTCCTCGAACGGCCGACCACCCGTCTCGGCCTCCGGACCGGGCAGGATCCCGCCGTCGGAGAATCCGCGCATCACCGGCAGGAGCGGCGGGATGCGCACGACCCGTGGGGGCTTGCGTCCGTCGTGCGCCGCCAGGGTCGCGGCCATCTGATCGGCCGTGTATGCCGTGGGGCCGGCGATGTCGACCGCGCGGCGGTAGCCGCTCGGCGCAGGTCCCGTGGCATAGTCCGCGAGCCGGCGCGCCACCCAGTCGATGTCGACCGGCTGGATCCGCATGCTGCCGATGGAGAAGGTCAGTGGACCGACGCGCCCGGCCGTGGCGAAGAAGGCGGCCAGCGAGTGGAACTGCGTGGCCCGCAGCACCGTCGCCGGGATGCCGGCCTCCTCCAGCTCGCGCTCGGAGTCGACCTTGGCGCGGTAGTAGGCATAGGGACCCGGTCCGACCCGACGATCGAGATGGATACGACCTGCGCGGGCGATCCGATGCGTCGCAGGGACTCACCGATACGACGGGCACCCGCGACATCCACGGTCTGCGGCTTGGTCTGGGAACTGGCGGAGTGGATGACGGCATCGGCACCGTCGAGCACCGCGTCCAGTCCATCGCCCGTGGCGAGGTCGACGCCCGAGCGCCGACTCGCGGCCACCACCTCGTGCCCGCGAGCCCTCAGTTCGTGGACGACGCGACCTCCGAGGTCGCCGGAACCACCCGTCACGATGATGCGCATGCACCCATCCTGCCCGCCTCTGTGTGGTTTCACATACCGGGCGGGACCATCCACATACTGAACGCCGTCCTAGACTCGGGCTTGCGCACAGCGTCGTGCGGACCCCCATCCCGTGAACCCCTAAGGACTGCACGTGAGCAAGCCGATCGTCCTGATCGCCGAGGAACTCAGCCCCGCCACCATCGACGCCCTCGGGCCGGACTTCGAGATCCGTCAGATCGACGGATCCGACCGCTCCCAGCTCCTCCCGGCCCTGGCCGACGTCGACGCCGTGCTCATCCGCTCGGCGACCAAGATGGACTCCGAGGCCATCGCGGCCGCGAAGAACCTCAAGGTCATCGCTCGCGCCGGAGTGGGACTCGACAACGTCGACGTCCCCGCCGCGACGCAGGCTGGCGTGATGGTTGTCAACGCCCCGACGTCCAACATCACCAGTGCCGCCGAACTCGCCGTCGGTCTGCTGCTCTCGACCGCGCGCAACATCGCGCCCGCCAACCACGCCCTCAAGAACGGCGCCTGGAAGCGCAGCAAGTACGGCGGTGTCGAGCTGCTCGACAAGAAGGTCGGCGTCGTCGGCTTCGGTCGCATCGGTCAGCTCGTCGCCGAGCGCCTCAAGGGCTTCGGCATGGAGATCCTCGCCTACGACCCCTACGTCTCCGCGGCCAAGGTCGGCCAGCTGGGCGCCCGCCTCGTCTCCCTCGACGAGCTCCTCGCCGAGTCCGACTTCATCACCGTGCACCTGCCCAAGTCGCCCGAGACCCTCGGACTGCTCGGCAAGGACGCCTTCAGCAAGGTCAAGCCTTCGGTGCGCATCATCAACGCCGCTCGCGGTGGCATCGTCGACGAGCAGGCACTCGCCGACGCCCTGCGCGACGGACTCGTGGCCGGTGCTGGCATCGACGTCTTCGCGACCGAGCCGACCACCGAGAGCCCGCTCTTCGAGTTCGAGTCCGTCGTCGTGACGCCCCACCTCGGCGCCTCCACCGATGAGGCCCAGGAGAAGGCCGGCGTCGCCGTCGCCAAGTCCGTGCGCCTCGCCCTCGGCGGCGACCTCGTCCCCGACGCGGTCAACGTCGCCGGTGGCATCGTCGCCGAAGAGGTCCGCCCCGGCATCGACCTCGTCGAGAAGCTCGGCCGCATCTTCACCGGTGTTGCCGGCTCCGTTCCGGTCCAGCTCGACGTCGACGTGCGCGGTGAGATCACCGAGCACGACGTCTCCGTCTGGGAGCTCGCAGCCCTCAAGGGCGTCTTCACCGACGTCACCGAGGACGCCGTCACCTACGTCAACGCGCCGCTGCTCGCCAAGGAGCGTGGCTGCGAGGTGCGTCTGCTCACGGATGCCGTCTCCGAGGAGTTCCGAAACGTCACGATCCTGCGTGGCACGCTCGCGGACGGCACGATGGTCTCTGTCGCTGGCACCCTCACCGGACCCAAGATGGTCCAGAAGCTCACCGGCATCAACGGCTTCGACCTCGAGGTGCCGATCAGCGACCACATGGCGTTCTTCTCCTACAAGGACCGCCCCGGTGTCGTCGGTGTGATCGGCCGCCTCCTCGGCGACGCCGACGTCAACATCGGCGGAATGCAGGTCGCCCGCGACGATGCTGCCGGCGCGGCACTCGTGGCCCTCACTGTCGACAACAAGATCCCCACCGAGGTCGTCAGCGCCATTGCTTCCGAGCTCTCGGCGGACGTGCACGTCGTCGACCTGGTGGAGTGATCAGGACCTGAGTTCCCTTGTGGCACAGCGCCGCTGACACACATTGCGTATGCCGTGTGGTCGCCTCCCAGGGTGACCACACGGCATACGTGCGTCTGGCCGATGTCAGAGATGTCCGGTGGGTGTGCTTATCGTGGCCCCTCAATGACCACGTTTACCCAGGAGGGTTTGTGAACCGTACGGAGCTCAAGAACAAGGTTGTCGACACGGCAGAGGTCAGCGGCGCTGACGCTGACCGCGCCATCGACGCCGTCCTCGGCGCCATCACCGACGCGCTCGTCGCCGGTGAGAAGGTGTCGCTGCCGGGCTTCGGCATCTTCGAGACGCGCGAGCGCGCTGCCCGCACCGGTCGCAACCCGCAGACCGGCGAGGCCCTCGAGATCAAGGCCAGCACCGCTGCCGCGTTCAAGCCGGCCGCCGAGCTGAAGCGCAAGCTCGCCAAGAGCTGACCAACGCCCATCACGTATGCCGTGTGCCCACCTTGGTGGGCACACGGCATACGTGCGTTTCGGGGGAGCAGGCTCGGCGACGCAGGGCGCCACGCTGAGACGGCGTCTCAGTGCGTGAGCAGCCTCTTCCCGATAGTTGGACGTCCTCATAACCTCGAAACATGCAACGGCAGGTAGGTCTTCTCATCGCCAGCCGCGGCGAGGTTCGGTAGTCAGCTCCCTCGTCGCGGAGACCCCGTGACGCCCGCTGACCGGTTCGCCCACACCACGGGCTCGAGCCGACCGACACAACTCCCACCCTGAACCTTGAAGGACTGAATCACATGAGCGAAGAAGCCAAGGCAGCACAGCAGGCACTGCAGGAGTCGTTGGACCTGCGCGACCAGGACCACACAGACGCCTGACCAAGCAACCCCGACTTCGTGCCCCGTACGGACACAGCAGAGAGGCCTTCGGCCGACAGGCTGCGTCCGTACGGGGCACAAAGTCGTTCTGGGCCGTCCGGATGGTGGGCCAGCGATCCCGCATTCCGAGATCAATTCCTAAGGTGTAGGCATGACGCAGAGCAGCGAAGCGGCAGGGGACACCGCCACTCAGGACACGGCGACACGGGACATCGACCTCGCGGTCATTGCTGGCGACGGCATCGGACCCGAGGTCGTCGCCGAGGGCCTGAAGGTCCTCGAGGCCGTGACCGCAGGCAGCGGCACCAAGGTGACCAGCACGGCATACGACCTCGGCGCGCAGCGCTGGAATGCCACCGGCGAGACGCTCCCGGACAGTGTCCTCGACGAGCTCCGCGGCCACGATGTCATCCTGCTCGGCGCCATTGGTGACCCGAGCGTCCCGAGCGGCGTCCTCGAGCGCGGCATCCTGCTGCCGCTGAGGTTCGCCCTCGACCACTTCGTCAACCTCCGCCCGGCCAAGCTCTTCCCGGGCGTCGAGAGCCCCCTCGCCGTGGACCGCGTCGCCCCCAACGGCATCGACTTCGTCGTCGTGCGCGAGGGCACCGAAGGGCCGTATGTCGGCAACGGCGGTGCCCTGCGCACCGGCACGCCCCACGAGATCGCGACCGAGGTCAGCGTCAACACCCGCTTCGGCGTCGAGCGCGTCGTGCGCGAGGCCTTCACCCGCGCCCAGGCGCGACCGCGCAAGCACCTCACGCTCGTCCACAAGCACAACGTCCTCACGCATGCCGGCCACCTGTGGCGACGCACGGTGGACGAGGTCGGCGCGGAGTTCCCCGACGTCGAGATCGCCTACCAGCATGTCGACGCGGCGACGATCTTCCTCGTGAGCGACCCGGGTCGTTTCGATGTCATCGTCACCGACAACCTCTTCGGCGACATCATCACCGACATTGCCGCGGCCATCGCCGGAGGCATCGGTCTGGCCGCAAGCGGAAACATCAACCCGACCGGGTCGGCGCCAAGCATGTTCGAGCCGGTCCACGGGTCCGCACCGGACATCGCCGGGCAGGGCAAAGCCGACCCGACCGCAACGATTCTCTCGGTGGCCATGCTCCTGGAGCATCTGGGTCGCACGGACGAAGCGGGTCGGGTCGAGGCCGCCGTCGCGGCAGATCTTGCTGCGCGCGGTCGCGAGGTACGCACGACGAGCGCCATCGGTGACGCCGTCACCGCGCGCCTGTCATAGGCTCAGCAGCGAAGAGCAGCGAGCCCCGCACCGAAGCACACCCTTGCGTGGAAGGACCCCCTGAGATGACCGACCTCTCGTTCAGCGTCGAGCGACGTCCGGACCCCGCGAGCGACGAGCGTCGCGCGCAGATCCACGCCAAGCCCGGCTTCGGCGTCCACTTCACCGACCACATGGCCACGGCCACGTGGACCCAGGACGGCGGCTGGCACGACGGTCGGGTCGTGCCCTACGGACCGATCCAGCTCATGCCGAGTGCGGCGGTGCTGCACTATGCGCAGGAGATCTTCGAGGGCATGAAGGCCTACCGCCACGAGGACGGCTCGGTGTGGACCTTCCGTCCCGAGGCCAACGCGGCGCGCATGGCGCGCAGTGCTCGTCGCCTCGCCCTCCCCGAGATCTCCGAGGCCGACTTCATCGGCTCCCTCAAGGCGCTCCTCGCGGTCGACGAGGCCTGGGTTCCGCCGGCCGATGGCAGCGAGGCCAGCCTCTACCTGCGCCCGTTCATGTATGCGTCCGAGGCGTTCCTCGGCGTCCGCCCGGCCAACGAGGTCACCTACACGGTCATCGCGTCCCCGGCCGGTCCCTACTTCCCGGGTGGCCTCAAGCCGGTGACCCTGTGGATCTCGCAGGACTACGCCCGCGCCGGTGCTGGTGGCACGGGCAACGCGAAGTGCGGTGGCAACTACGCTTCGTCCCTCGCCGGCCAGCTCGAGGGCATCGAGAACGGTTGCGACCAGGCGGTGTTCCTCGACTCGGGGACGCAGCAGAACATCGAAGAGCTCGGTGGGATGAATCTCTTCATCCTCACCAAGGACGGTGAGCTCATCACGCCCGAGCTCACCGGCTCGATCCTCGAGGGCATCACCCGCAGCTCCATCCTCGAGCTCGCCAAGGACCTCGACCTCACGCCTGTCGAGCGCACCGTGCCGATCCAGGAGTGGAAGGACGGCGTGGCTTCCGGCGACATCGTCGAGATCTTCGCCTGCGGCACCGCTGCGGTCATCACGCCCGTCGGCGAGCTCCGCTGGGAGGGCGGGTCGGCCCCGGCCGTCGGTGGCCCCGAGGGCGGTGAGGTGACGCGCACGATCCGCTCGCGCCTCCTCGACATCCAGTACGGCCGCGCCGAGGACACCCGAGGCTGGCTCACCCGGCTCGCCTGAGGCCACCTGCAAGATTTCCCAAAAGGTCCATGGACAAACCATTGACGGCGTATGCCGGATGGGTGTTTCCTGTCCTTCATTGAAGTTTCGGGACCAAAGGGTTCTGAAACAGACCTTTGATGGAGTGTCAGATGGCATCTCAGGCAGACAGCGTGACCGGCTCGGCAGGCCAACCCGGTGAACACCATGACGACGAGGCCATGCTGGCCGAGCTCGGCTACAAGCAAGAGCTCCACCGTGGGATGAGCGGCTTCAGCAACTTCGCCGTGTCCTTCTCGATCATCTCCATCCTCTCCGGCTGCGTCACGACCTTCTACCTCGCGATGGACGCCGGGGGCCCGTCGGCGATCAACCTCGGCTGGCCGCTCGTGGGTGTCATGGTCCTCTGCGTCGCCCTCGCCATGGCCGAGGTCTGCTCGGTCTACCCGACAGCCGGGGGCCTCTACTACTGGGCCGGGAAGCTCGCTCGCCGCAACAAGCGGGTCTGGGCCTGGTATGTCGGCTGGTTCAACTTTCTCGGCGAGGTCGCCGTCACCGCCGCCATCGACTACGGCGCCGCCATCACGTGGATGGCCCTGCTGAACCTCGTCTTCGGGCTGGAGGTGACCCTCGTGTCGACCTTTGTCGCCTTCGTCATCATCATCGCGCTCCACGGGTTGCTCAACACCTTCGGCGTCAACCTCGTCAAGCTGCTGTCCGACGTCAGCGCCTGGTGGCACCTCGCCGGTGTCGCCGTCATCGTGGCTGTGCTGTGGCTGGTCCCCGACCGGCACCAGACGATGGACTTCACCTTCACCGGTTTCGTCAACGAGACCGGCTGGAGCAGCGGCATCTACGTCTTCCTCATCGGTCTGCTGCTGGCGCAGTACACCTTCACCGGCTACGACGCCTCGGCCCACATCGCCGAGGAGACCAAGAGCGCGTCGACCGAGGCACCCAAGGGCATCGTGAGGTCGGTCTGGGTCTCGCTCCTCGCGGGGTGGATCCTGCTCATCTCGATCACGGCGGCGATCCAGGACTACGCGGCGACCCGGGCGTCCGACACGGGACTGCCCGTCGCCCAGGTCTTCATCGACGCAGCCGGTCGCAATCTCGGTATCACCCTGCTCTTCATCTGCGCCATCGCGCAGTTCTTCTGCGGCATGGCCTCGGTGACGGCGAACTCGCGCATGACGTACGCCTTCTCGCGCGACAACGCCCTCCCAGGGTCGCGACTGTGGGCAAAGGTGAACCCCCGCACCGGCACGCCGACAAACTCGATCTGGCTCTGTGTCGGCCTGGCCATCCTTGTCACCCTGCCCGCGATCCAGAACCTCACAGCCTTCTTCGCAGTCACATCCATCGCGGTCATCGGCCTCTACATCGCTTACGTCGTCCCGGTCTACCTGCGTCGAACCAACCCGGAGTTCCGGCCGGGGCGCTGGAACCTTGGCAGGTGGTCGGCCCCTCTCGGATGGATCGCGATCGTCTGGGTGGCCTTCATCGTGGTCCTCTTCATGCTGCCGGCCTACGCGCCCGGAACCTTCGGTGACGCCTCCTTCAACTATGCGCCGCTCGCAGTGCTCTTCGTCCTCATCTTCTCGACGGTGTCGTGGTTCGTCCGGGGCCGCCAGCACTTCATGGTGGACGTGCCGCAGGGGCACGACACGGTCGAGCCAGCCGAGATCTTCCGATGAGGTATGCCGTGCGGCGGGCCAGGTGACCGCACACGTTCCCGACGTCGGGCGCCTCTCCGAAGCTGTCCTCCGTCCGGCGACCGCCAACGTCTTCGAGACGACGGTCGAGCAGCTGGCGACGGCGATCCGGTTGGGGGTGTTCGTCGACGGTGAGCAGCTCCCTCCGGAACGCGACCTCGCCGAGCGGCTCGGGGTCGCGCGCAACACCTTGCGTGACGCCATTGCAGCGCTGCGGGAGAGTGGCCTGGTCGCCACGCGACGGGGGCGTGGCGGTGGCACGGTCGTCACCTATGTCACGCCCGAGCCCGGTTCGGGGCCGGTGCCGGTGCGGCGAGGTGCGGCGCTCGCCGACGCGCTCGACTTCCGACGGATCGTCGAGCCCGGTGGTGCCTGGCTGGCGGCGCGGCAGAACCTCGCCGGCGACCAGCGTTCGTGGCTCGTCGACTCGGCTGCGGCCGTCTGGGCCGCCCCGGACTCGGGGGCCCACCGGATCGCCGACAGCCGCTTCCACCTCGCGGTCGCCACGCTCTCGGCCTCGCCGATGCTCATCGAGTCCGTGACCCGGGCGCAGGCGGCCCTGGGCGAGATGCTCGGCGCAATCCCCGTGCTGCCACGCAACATCACGCACTCGTGCGAGCAGCACGACGCCGTCGTCGCCGCCATCCTGGGTGGCGACGCCGACACAGCTCGTGCTGCCATGGAGGAGCACTGCGACGCCACCTCCGCCCTGCTCAGAGGACTCATCGGATGACGAAGGAGATCAAGGCATGAGCGGTTCCATCCACACCGGCGGCCCCAAACAGCTGACCCTCGACGACCTGCGCAGCGGCGCCGAGACCGGCGAGTTCGACACAGTCATCGTCGCCTTCACCGACATGCAGGGCCGGCTGACCGGCAAACGGTTGCACGCGGCATACTTCCTCGATCATGTCCTCGACGGGGGAGCGGAGGGGTGCAACTACCTCCTCGCGGTCGACGTCGACATGAACACCGTCGACGGCTACGCGATGTCCTCGTGGGAGAAGGGCTACGGCGACTTCGAGTTCGTCCTCGACCTCGACACCCTGCGGCGCACCCCGGGGCAGCCCCACTCCGTGACGATCCAGTGCGACCTCTCCTGGCTCGACGGCTCCGGGGCGGTGCGGCAGTCGCCCCGTGGAATCCTCAAGACACAGGTCGAGCGGGCCGCCGAGAAGGGTTGGATGGCCATCGCCGGAACCGAGCTCGAGTTCATCGTCTTCGAGGACACCTTCGACTCCGCCTGGGACCGGCGCTACGTCGGCCTCACCGCAGCCAACCGCTACAACGTCGACTACTCGATCACCGGCGGGACCGTCGTCGAACCGCTCTTGCGCGAGATCCGCAACGAGATGTATGCCGCGGGCGTCACTGTCGAGGGGGCCAAGGGTGAGTGCAACTACGGTCAGCACGAGATCGGCTTCCTCTACGACGAGGTCGTCCGCACGTGCGACAACCACGTCATCTACAAGACGGCGGCCAAGGAGCTCGCGGCCAAGCACGGCATGTCGCTGACCTTCATGGCGAAGTACGACGAGCGCGAGGGCAACTCGTGCCACATCCATCTGTCGCTGCGCGGACTCGACGGCAAGGCCGTCTTCGCGGACAAGGACCGTGAGGGTGGGCAGGGCATCCTGCACGACCAGTTCCTCGCCGGAGTCCTCGCGACGATGAGTGACTTCACCTACTTCTATGCGCCGAACATCAACTCCTACAAGCGTTTTGCGCCAGGGTCGTTCGCGCCGACGGCCATCGCCTGGGGTCGTGACAACCGGACCTGCGCACTTCGCGTGGTCGGACACGGCGCCGGGTTGCGGATGGAGAACCGTGTGCCCGGGGGTGACGTCAACCCCTACCTCGCGGTCGCCGCCATGCTCGCCGGTGGCCTCTACGGCATCGAGCACGAGCTCGAGCTGGAGCCGGCCTTCGAGGGCAACGCCTACAACTCCGACGTTCCGACTGTGCCGGCGACGCTGCGCGAGGCGCGTGACTTGCTCGCCGCATCGTCCATCGCGCGTGAGGTCTTCGGCGACGACGTCGTCGACCACTACGTCAACGCTGCGGACGTCGAGCTCAAGGCGTTCGACGCCGCAGTGACCGACTGGGAACGCATCCGAGGCTTCGAGAGACTGTGAGTGCAGGCATGAGCACGACGCATGACGTGATCAACCCGGCGACCGAAAAGTCGGTGCGCACCATCGACCTCGTCGGGGTCGAGGAGACCGACGAGGCCGTGGCTCGCGCCGTCGAGGTCGGACCGACCTGGCGCGCCATGGCGCCCGCCGACCGGGGCCGGCTGCTGCGCCGCTTCAGTGAGGTCGTCGACGACCACCTCGACGAGCTGGCCGCCCTCGAGGTCGAGAACGCCGGCCACACCATCGGCAACGCGCGCTGGGAGGCGGGCAACGTCCGCGATGTCCTTGCCTACTACTCCGCAGCCCCGGAGCGCCTCTTCGGGCAACAGATTCCCGTCGCTGGCGGGATCGACCTGACCTTCAAGGAGCCCCTCGGGGTCGTGTCGATCATCGTGCCGTGGAACTTCCCCATGCCCATCGCGGGCTGGGGCTTCGGGCCCGCTCTCGCTGCCGGCAACACGGTCGTCCTCAAGCCGGCCGAGCTCACCCCGCTGACCGCAATGCGTCTCGGCGAGCTCGCCCTCGAGTCAGGTGTACCCGAAGGCGTCTTCACCGTGCTGCCCGGCAAGGGCTCGGTCGTGGGGGAGCGGTTCGTCACCCACCCCGACGTCCGCAAGGTCTGCTTCACGGGATCGACGGCGGTCGGGCAGGGCATCATGCGCAAGGCCGCCGACCAGCTCAAGCGGGTCACGCTCGAGCTCGGTGGCAAGTCGGCCAACATCGTCTTCGACGACGCGGACCTCGACATCGCAGCCGCCGCCGCACCGATGTCCTTCCTCGACAACGCTGGACAGGACTGCTGCGCGAGGACGCGAATCCTCGTGCAGCGCAGCGTCTTTGACGCGTTCATGGAGCGGTTCGAGGCAGGCATGCGCGCCGTGCGCGTCGGCGACCCGAACGACGAAGCAACTCAGATGGGCCCGCTCATCAGCGCGGGTCAGCGCGACACCGTGCGCGGGTTCATCGAGGACTCCGACGAGACCGTCGACGTCGCCTTCCGCGGCACCGCACCCGAGGGTGTCGGCTACTGGTACCCACCGACGGTCGTCCTCCCGGGCAGCACGAACGACCGGGTCTGGCGCGACGAGATCTTCGGCCCTGTGGTGGCCGTTCTGCCGTTCGACGACGAAGCCGACGCGATCCGCCTCGCCAACGACACGGCATACGGGCTGTCGGGTTCCATCTGGACGCGCGACGTGGGTCGAGCGATCCGCGTCTCACGCGCCGTCGAGGCAGGCAACCTCTCGGTCAACAGCCACAGCAGCGTGCGCTACTCGACGCCGTTCGGCGGCTACAAGGCCAGTGGCATCGGGCGCGAGCTCGGCCCCGACGCGCTCGACGCGTTCACCGAGGTCAAGAACATCTTCATTTCCACTTAAGAACTAGACCGCTCCATCACTGAAAGGACCCAGCACATCATGGGAGATCGGCTCGCAGGCAAGGTCGCAGTCGTCACGGGGGGATGTTCGGGCATCGGCCTGGCGACGGTGCGTCGCTTCGCCGAAGAGGGCGCCAAGGTCGTCATAGGAGACCTCGACGACATCAACGGCGAGCGCATCGCGGGGGAGGTGGGCGGCACCTACGTCCACTGCGACGTCACCGACAAGGACCAGGTCGACGCGCTCTTCGCCACGGCCAAGAACACCTGGGGCAGCGTCGACATCGCCTTCAACAACGCTGGCATCAGTCCGCCAGAGGACGATTCGATCCTCAACACCGACCTCGACGCCTGGCGCAAGGTGCAGGAGGTCAACCTGACCTCGGTCTATCTGTGCTGCAAGGCGGCGCTGCCCTACATGATCGAGCAAGGGAAGGGCTCGATCATCAACACGGCGTCCTTCGTCGCGGTCATGGGCGCGGCGACGTCGCAGATCTCCTACAGCGCGTCCAAGGGTGGCGTCCTGTCGATGTCGCGCGAGCTCGGCGTCGAGTTCGCCCGCCAGGGAGTGCGCGTCAACGCCCTGTGCCCGGGCCCGGTCAACACCCCGTTGCTGCGCGAACTCTTCGCCAAGGACGAAGAGCGGGCCGCCCGCCGTCTCGTTCACGTCCCCATGGGTCGCTTCGGTGAGCCGGAGGAGATGGCCAACGCGGTCCTCTTCCTCGCCTCCGATGAGTCGAGCTTCATCACGGCCAACACGTTCCTCGTCGACGGCGGCATCTCCGGTGCCTATGTCACGCCCCTCTGAGGCGTCGTGGGAGAGCGGCCGGTCATCGGCATCACGAGCTATGTCGAGCAGGTAACCCGAGGTGATTGGGCGGGGCAGGACAGCACCGTCCTGCCCCACGCCTACGTCGAGCACGTCGAGCGAGCGGGCGCCATTGCGGTGGTCCTCCCGCCGCGCCTGGATGCCGACGACGCCCTCGTGGCAGGCCTGCTCGCGCGTCTCGACGGTGTCATCATCGCCGGCGGTGCCGACGTCGAACCCAGCAGGTATGCCGCCGTGCCCGACTCCCGCGTCCAGTCACCTCGGCCGGACCGGGACACCTTCGAGCTCGCGGTGGCCCGGGTCACCGCGCAGACTCGGCAGCCGTTGCTCGGCATCTGTCGCGGCATGCAGGTCATGGCCGTCGCGGCCGGCGGAACCCTCGAGCAGCACGTCCCGGACCGCGTCGGCCACGACGCGCACAGCCCGACACCGGGTGTCCATGCCTCGCACCACGTGGCGCCGGTCGATGGCACGAGGCTTGCCTCGATCCTCGGCACGGCGGTCCTCGATGTCCCGACCTACCACCACCAGGCGGTGCGCACCCACCCCGGCTATGCGGCTGCCGCGTGGCACGAGGACGGGACGCTGGAAGCAATGGAGGACACGGCATACCCATTCCGTCTTGCCGTCCAGTGGCACCCGGAGGCGGGGACGGACACCCGGCTCTTCGACGCTTTGGTGCAGGCGTGCAGCGTCATCCAGCAGCGTGGGTGACACTGGACGGGTGAGAATCCCAGGACTGGCGATCGCTGCAGGTGGTGTCGGACTCGCTGCGTGGCTCGTGCGCGCAGGACGTCCGATTCCCGAGGCCATGGGCGGACGGGCCACCGGCGCCCGCGCTGCCCGGATGGCGGAGTCGCCCGAGTGGTCCAACGGCAAGTTCCACAACCAGCAGCTGCGATTCGAGCCGTCCTCGCGCTCCATCGCTGGCAGCGTCAAGGAACTCATCGCCGGCCGTCAGGAGCGACACCCGGTCGGAGACGTGCCGCTCGTGCGCGAACCTCTGGGACCCCTCGCGGAGGGCACCCATGTCACGTGGCTGGGGCACTCGACCGCGCTCGTCCAGGTCGACGGCACCGTCGTGCTGCTCGACCCCGTGTGGAGCGATCGCTGCTCGCCGTCGCAGCAGGTCGGGCCGCGCCGGCTCCACGAGGTGCCGGTCGCGCTCAAGGACCTGCCGCCGGTGGATGCCGTCGTCATCTCGCACGACCACTACGACCATCTCGACATGGAGTCGATCAAGGAGCTCGCGGCCCTGCGTCCCGAGACCCGCTTCGTCGTCCCGCTCGGCGTCGGCGCCCACCTCGAGAAGTGGGGCGTCCCCCTCGACCGCATCGACGAGCTGGACTGGCACGAGGACACCAAGGTCGAGGGTGTGCGACTCGTCGCCACCCCGGCGCAGCACTTCTCCGGTCGCGGGCTGTCGCGCGACGGCACCCTCTGGGCCTCGTGGGTCATTGAGGGGGAGTCGCACAAGGTCTTCTACTCGGGTGACACGGGCTACTTCGTCGGGTTCGCCCAGATCGGGGAGCGCTATGGCCCCTTCGACGTGTCGCTCGTGCAGGTCGGTGCCTATGACGATGGATGGCCCACGATCCACATGACACCCGAGCACGGTGTCGAGGCCCACCTCGATGTGAAGGCCGGTGTCATGGTGCCGGTGCACTGGGGCACGTTCAATCTCGCGTTCCACCCGTGGAGCGAGCCGATCGAGCGCGTCCTCGTCGAGGCGCAGCGTCGTGGAGCGAAGGTCGTCGTGCCGCGCCCCGGTGAGCGCATCGACGTGGCGGACCTGCCTGAGGCCTTGAGTTTCTGGTGGCGTTCGATCACCTGAGTCAGCTCGTCGTGAAACCCGGTCGCTCGCGGAGCGCAGCACTGGTTGACTCGCCGGGTGACTGACGCCCCGGGTTTCTATGAGCACCTGACCTTCAACGCCCCCCTGTCCGACGCGCGGGCCGACGCCCTCGCAGGGCGATTGGCAGCGGCCGAACCCTCCACCGTCCTCGACGTCGGGTGCGGCTGGGGTGAGCTGTTGATCCGAGTGGCCGCTCGCGCAGCCGGAGCGACTGCTCTCGGCGTCGACACCGAGGAGCGCCACCTGGCCCGAGGACGCGCGCGGGCTCGCGAGCTCGACGTGTCGACGCGGGTGACGTTCGAGAACCTTCCCGGTGACCAGCTGACCGAACCTGCGGACATCGTCATCTGCATCGGCTCCTCGCACGCCTTCGGTGACACGCCGGCCGAGGCGCTTGCTGCCCTCAAGCCGCTCGTGCGACCCGGCGGTCGACTGGTCCTGGGTGAGGGGACGTGGGAGGTGCGAGGACCGGCCCAACCCGATCTCGTGTGGGATGACGTGGTGGCTCTGCCCTCAGTGGGCGCGCTCACTGACCTGGCCGTCGAGGCGGGATTTCGGCCGCTGTGGATCGAGACCGCCAACGAGGACGAGCTGTTTGCCTTCGAGTCCGGCTACCTCGCCGATCTCGAGGAGTGGCTGCTCCACCACGACGACGCCGAGGTGCGCGCCCGTGCGGACGAGCACCGGAAGCGTTGGCTGCACGGCTATCGCAACGCGTTCGGTTTCGCCTACCTCACGCTCGGCGTGCCCACGTACGTCTGAGTGCTGAATCGCTCAGGACTCGGCGGGCCGACCGGTGTCGCGCACGAGATAGACCCAAGGAAAAGCCCGGCAGCCCAAGACCCACCCGTCCTTCTCGTGACGCGCGAGCGACCCGGTCCAGACGACACGCTTGTGCTCCCACTGCGTGGGGGTGCGGACCACGAGGTGGCGCAGTATCCCGGCCCGGACCGTGTGCCAGCCCAGTCGACCGGCGATCTCCAGTTCGGCCATCTCGTCGAATGCCGTGACCGGCCCCAGCCATCGCTGCTCCGGGGTGAGCGTGTCGTCGCTGCGGTCGCCGAACCGTTGCTGGACCGCCTGGCGGGTCATGCCGAGCTCGGCTCCGATCGCGGCCCAACTGTGGCCGGAGGCGCGAGCCGCACCGACCGACTGGTGCAGCAGGTGGCGCACCGAGCCCTCGGCGTCGGCGACGCGTCGGACCAGTCCCAGAGGGTCGTCCTCAGGGGCGCCGTCGAGGATCGCGGAGCCGATCGCGTCGACCAGTTGGGTATGCCCCTCGCTCTCCTCCGTCGTCTGCCTCGCCTTGGTCGTCTCGCTCACCGGGGCCTCGCGGCCGGGATCAGCGTTCGTCACGACTGGGCAGCCAGGCGTCGCCCGACCCCTCGTCGGTGGGTTTGCGGAACGTCCCGGATCCCAGGAGGTAGGCGCCGAGAACCATGAACGCGACGCAGGCGCCGGTGAACAGACCCCTGTCGAAACCGTCACGGCCTCGCGACAACGTCAGCGAGACGAATCCCAGGAGGACGAGCAGCATGCCGGTCGAGAGCGAAGTGCGCTTCTTCGGACGGAGAGTGAGTCGAGTTGCCATGCGTCAACGGTAGGTTGACATCGGCGATCATGTCAACCGTGAGTTGACGCCGCCGGCGCAGGCGCGCGATCCGACCGCCGGTTGCTCCTTGTCCACAGCCCCGACGCCGGGATCCTCGTCGTCCACAGATGGTGGCTGGGGGGACAGAGCGGTCGGGGTTCGGTGCCATGCTGGGCGCTCACACCACGACGGGGGAGGCCCGATGAGTCAGGACAGCCGGGCACGGCAGCAGCGCAGTGACTGGGGGGACGGGAGCGCCAGGTCGACCGAGGCACTCATCGCGCTCGCTCTCTCTGCGCTCGCATCACGGCGTGGCCGGGCCTTCGACGATGCGGCAGTCTCGCTGGCGCAGCGGTGCAGTGATGCGCACGGACGTCGGTCAGTGGTGTCCACGCTCGTCGAGAACGTTGCGGCTGCGACGACCCAGGCGTGGGAGCGCGGGTGGCAGCCGGCCGATGTGCATCGGGTCGCCGCTCGCACCGTGGGCGGCGAGGAACAGTCGCTCGTCGTCGACGCCATGAGTGAAGAGCTCGGACGCTATGCCGCCTCGACGGTGGACCATCGATGGCTGGCCCAGGTCGACGAGCTCGACGGGGGAGTCTGGTGGGCGCGATCGCAGACCTGGCTCGACGCTCGCCGCGACCGTGGCGTCGACTGGCTGACCCTGCTCTCCCAGACCTTGACGGTCCTCCATCTGCTGTGGACCCTGCCGACCATCGAGCGGCTCTCCCCACTCCCCGGGTCCGTCCGACCTCCCGAGCCGGGAGCGTCCAGCGAATCGGACGCATCGCACGCGGCTGCGCCACCGGCCGACGCTCGGATCCTCGCCCGGGTCCGGATGCTGCTTGCCAAGGCCGAGTCGACGACGTTCGAGGCCGAGGCCGAGACCTTCACCGCGGGCGCCCAGGCACTCATGGCCCGACACAGCATCGACGCGGCTCTGCTCGCCGCCGATGAGAGTCGCGAAGGTCGGAGCAACGACGGGCCGCACGGTCGGCGCATCGGCATCGACACCCCCTATGACGGGCCCAAGGCCGTGCTGCTCGACGCGGTGGCGACCGCCAACCGGTGTCGGATGGTGTGGAGCCGCGAGCTCGGGTTCGGGACGGTCATGGGTTTCGAGGCCGATCTCGACAGCGTCGAGCTGCTCTTCACCTCGCTCCTCGTGCAGGCCAACGCGAGGTTGATGGCAGAGGGCAAACGCGCCGACCACCGTGGCCGGAGCCGCACCCGTTCCTTCCGCCAGTCCTTCCTCACCGCCTACGCCCATCGGATCGGTGAGCGGCTGCGCGAGGTGATGGATGCCGAGGTCGAGTCGGCCAGGGCCACCGCCAGCTCGCGGGGACAGGAGCTCGTGCCGCTCCTCGCCGCCCGCGCGGAGGAAGTCGACGAGGTCGTGGGCGAGTGGTTCCCGGTCGTCAAGAAGAGTTCGGTCGGATCCGTCCGCGACGCGGAGGGGTGGAACGTGGGCCGGGCGGCCGCCGACCAGGCGTCGCTCGACGGAACCGCGTCCCGAGGACGAGTGGGCAAGGGCCGACGCTGAGGGTGCTGGGCTCGGCGGGTCAGCGAGTGAGCAGGTCAGCGGGTCTGGCCCGCGCGCACCATGTCGACGGCCTTGGCCACGCGATCAATCCGGGTCCGTTCGCGCTTGGCCTCGGTGATCCAGCGGACGAACTCCTTGCGGTGCGAGTAGGCCATGGCGGTGAAGGCCTTCTCGACGGGCGGGTCCGCCGCCAACGCCGCGGCCAGGTCGTCGGGGACCTCGACGGTGCGCGGCGTGAGATCGGCGGCGATGTCGAAGGTCACCTCATCACCGAGTTCCACACCCGCCTCGGCGCGTGCCGCCTTGCTGAAACCGACGAGGTTCTCGTCGCCCATACGGGCCAGGCGCAACGGGATGGCCTTGCCCTTGATGGTCACGATGACGGGGAAGACCTTGGCGCCATCGCCCATCGCAGCAACCTGCTCGTCGGTGAAGGCGAACCCTCCGGCCGGGCCACGCGGCTCGAGGATGGCGGTCAGGTGCAACGTCTCTCCCATGGAAGGTGAGCGTAGCGACGCAGGCGAGCGGGCGGCATACTCGCGAAGAATTCGTGATTGACCGCGATGTGGACAGGCCTTCCCGGATGCTGGCCGGCCATGTCAGTCTCTCCCCGTGACTCTCATGTCCGTGGCCACCGCCACCGTCATTATCGACTAGCGCGACGAACTTCACCGTTCGTCGCGCAGACCTCCCACACCTGGGGGGTCTTTTTGTTTGGTCGACGACGGTGAGCCTGAGTCGGCCGGGCAGAAGGCTCGGCCGCCACACCCACGGCCGCTCGAGCAGCAGCGCACGTCGACAGCGACACTTGAGACACACGTTTTGGCGAAGCCCATGCACGAGACCAGATCGAGGCGACACGAATGAGCGACTTGCACGTCTACGACACCACCTTGCGTGATGGTGCCCAGCAGGAGGGCCTCAACCTCTCCGTGGCGGACAAGCTCGCGATTGCGTCGCACCTCGACGACCTCGGAGTCGGCTTCATCGAAGGTGGCTGGCCCGGTGCGAACCCCAAGGACACGGAGTTCTTCGCCCGGGCCGCCACCGAACTCACGCTCAAGAACGCCACGCTCGCGGCGTTCGGGGCGACTCGCCGAGTCGGGGGCAAGGCCGCGACGGACCCACTCGTGCGCGCGCTCATCGACAGCCAGGCGCCCGTCGTCACCCTTGTCGCGAAGTCACACATCGGCCACGTCGAACGCGCGCTGCGCACCACGGGCGCCGAGAACCTCGAGATGATCCGCGACACGGTGTCGTTCCTGCGTGGGGAGGGGCGGCGCGTCTTCCTGGACGCGGAGCACTTCTTCGACGGGTATGCCGTGGACCGCGCCTACGCGATCGAGGCGCTGCAGGCGGCCCTCGAGTCGGGTGCGGAGGTGGCGGCCCTGTGCGACACCAACGGCGGCATGCTCCCTGGGCAGGTCTGGGACGTCGTCAAGGACGTCGTCGCTGCTCTCGGGCTCGACCCGACGACTGGGGCTGCGCGCCTGGGGATCCACTGCCACAACGACACCGGCTGCGCCGTCGCGAACTCGATGGCGGCCGTCGACGCCGGGGTCACCCACGTGCAGGGCACGATCAACGGCTACGGCGAACGGACCGGCAACGCCAACCTCGTCACGGTCGTGGCCAACCTCCAGCTCAAGGAGGGGCTCGAGGTCATGGACCCGCACCTGCTCCAGGAGTCGACGCGGATCAGCCATGCCATCAGTGAGATCACCAACGTGCCGGCCTACTCGCGTCAGCCCTACACGGGGGCGAGTGCGTTCGCGCACAAGGCTGGCCTGCACGCGAGCGCGATCAAGGTTGACCCGGATCTCTATCAGCACCTCGACCCCAAGGCCGTCGGCAACGACATGCGCATGCTCATCTCCGACATGGCCGGGCGCGCGTCGATCGAGCTCAAGTCGCGGGAGCTCGGCCTCGAGCTCGACCCCACGGACACGCAGGACAGCGCGCTCGTGGCCAAGGTGCTCGCCCGGGTCAAGGACCTCGAGCTGCGTGGCTACACGTTCGATGCCGCCGACGCGAGCTTCGAGCTCCTGCTGCGACGAGAGATCGCCGGGGCGCTTCCGGCCTTCTTCGAGATCGAGTCGTGGCGGGTCATCACCGACTCGCAGGCGGAGGGCAACGCGCTCTCGGAGGCGACGGTCAAGCTCACCGCCGGCGGCAAACGTGTCCTGCGCACCGGTGAGGGCAACGGTCCGGTCAACGCACTCGACCACGCGTTGCGGCTCGCACTCGCCACGGCATACCCGGAGGTGGAGCATCTCGAGCTCATCGACTACCGGGTGCGCATCCTCGACGCCGCCCACGGCACCGACGCCGTGACGCGCGTCCTCATCGAGACCAGTGACGGTGAGACCACCTGGGAGACGATCGGGGTTGCACCCAACATCCTCGAGGCGAGCTGGATGGCGCTCGTCGAGAGCGTCACCTATGGGCTGCTCCGGGCGGGGGTCCCGGCCCGCTGACGACTGGGTGGATCGCTTGGTGGCGACCGGGCGGGGACGGTCCCGACTCTCCGGGTGCGGTCTCCGGAGCAGCGGCCTAGGCTCGGTGGGGGCCATTCGGTCCCTGCGCATCTCGGGGAGGGTTCAGATCGATGACATCGTCACGCACACACCGCACATACCGCACAGGCCTTCGGGCAGCGTTGGCCGTCGCCATCACGGCGGTGGCCGTCGGGGTCACTGGCGCCACAGTCGCGCATGCTGCGGAGCCGATACCGCCGGGAACGTTCACCTTGGAGCGATCGAGCTCGGATGGCGCCGTCGTCGACGCCCTTGATGCCGCGCTCACGACCGTCACCATCGATGGCGTCGCCGCCGATGCCAACCGAGAGGGGCGGACGGGAGAGGACTGCAAGTCGGTCCTGCCCGAGGTCACGACGAAATACTGCTGGCAGAGCGACGACAACAACACGAACCAGTGGTGGGCACAGGGAGTGACGAGCACCTACGACGCCTACGGCAGCACGGGTGTCACCCCGGATGGGCGCAAGCTCCTCGTGGCGTCCTGGTACGACAAGGACCAAGACACAGAAGAGCCCGACGACGGCATCAACAAGGGAGCCCGGATCTCGGTCCTCGACCGGGCGAACGCCAAGTACCGTCACGTTCTCCTCGCGGTGCCTGACGGCACAGCCACCTCGCCGACGTTCCGCATCGCCAACACCCACGCAGGTGGCCTCGCCTGGTATGGCCGCTATCTCTACGTAGCCGACACCGACGGGATCCGGGTCTTCGACATGGGACGGATCTGGCGGGCCAACACGAACATCGAGGAGTCCATCGGCAAGACGGCTGCCGGCTACGGCGCCTATGGTTACAAGTACGTCGTGCCGCAGGTCCACCGCTACGCCGGCCAGGACACGTTCCGGTACTCGTCGGTGGCGGTGGACCGCACCACGTCGCCGGACACCCTCGTCGCGACGGAGTACCGCACGCCGGGTGACACCTCGCAGGCTTCGCCTCGCACCATCCGCTACGACCTCAACGAGACCACGAAGCTCGTCGCCGAGGACTCCTCCGGGGTGGCGGGCGCCGACGGTGCCTGGACGATTGGTGTCGACAGCCTGCAAGGTGGCGTCTTCGTCAACGGCAGGCTCTACCTGAGCCAGAGCGACGGCGAAAGCCGGATATTCGATGGCGACCGGGGCGACGTCTACCGCTACACACCGTCGTCGGGTTCGCTCGTGAGGTGGGGCAACCACCTGCCGGTCGGGACCGAGGACTTCAGCTACTGGAGCGGCCTCGACGAGCTGTGGACCACGGCCGAGTACCCCGGGTTGCGCGGCCTTTACGCCTTGGACTACGGCTACTACAGCCGCTGAGCGTCAGCGTCCGCCCGTGCCACGATGGTGGCATGGGCGGACCCGGCAGTGACCTCGTGGTGCGGCCGGGACCGGGTATGCCGGGTGGTCTCGTCATCGACGCCGCCGACCTCGTGGAGCGGTTCAGTCGGTCGTCGGGCCCGGGCGGGCAGGGGGTCAACACCACGGACAGCCGGGTGGAGCTCCTCTTCGACCCGGCCGCCTCGACGTCGCTGACGCCGACCCAGATCGAGCGCGTCCTGGAGGTCCTCGCATCGAGCCTCGTGCAGGGGAAGCTCGTGATCGCCGCGTCCGAGTACCGCTCCCAGCTGCGCAACCGCACCGCAGCCCGGGAGCGCCTCGGGAACCTGTTGCGTGACGCCCTGGCGCCAGCGCCGCCGTCCCGTCGGCCCACTCGACCGACCCGCGGCTCGCAACGTCGACGCCTCGACGCCAAGAAGCGGCGCGGCAACGTGAAGTCCGGTCGGGGTCGCGTTCCGCCCGAGTGACCTCACGATCGTGCTGTCGGCACTGTGGTGCAGGCTGCTGACATGAGCCATGACGCGACGGAGCCCTCGGCGGGCGCCCTCCTGGTCACCTTTGCCGCCTGCATCGACGCGGCGGACTGGGAGGGCCTCGCGACCCTTCTCGCTGAGGACTTCGAGTGCCGCTATGCCACCACGGGCGAGGTCTTCGACAAGGACGCCTTCATCGCGGTCAACCGCGACTATCCCGGACGCTGGCGCTTCGAACGCGAGGACATCGTGGACGCAGGGGAGCGCGGCGTCCTTCGAGCCCGGGTCAGCGACGCCACGGGCCAGTCCGACGAGACCCACTTCGTGGCGACGTTCGCGACGGCCCGCGCTGGCCTGCTGGTCGAGATCGTCGAGGTGTGGGCCGAGGTCACGCCCGTCCCGCTCGATCGCCGACCCTCCTAGGCCAGAGGAGCGGGGAGGCTCTCCACCACGTCGAGGAGGCGTTGGCGCAGGTCGTTGGAGCGCTCCGCAAACGCGCGCTGACGCTCCAGGTATGCCGCCTTGCCGGCTGCCGTCTCGATCCTCACCGGCTCGACGTCGTAGTCCGAAAGGTCGTAGGGCGACGCCTGCATGTCGAGCAGGCGGATCTCCTTCGCGAGATCGAAGCAATCCATCGTCAGGTCACTGGGGACGATCGGCGTCAGCTTGGTCGCCCACTTGTAGACGTCCATGCCCGCGTGCAGACAGCCAGGCTGTTCCAACTCCACCTGCGACTCACGCGTTGGTTGGATCGCGTTGCGCGACAACGCTTCTGGCGTGAAGAAGCGGAACGCATCGAAATGGCTGCAGGTGATCTGGTGCCGCTCGACCACCTCGTCCGTCTCGATCTGGCTCAGCCGTAGTGGTACCTGCTCGTGGCGCACGTCCCCCTCATGAGCGCGGTAGACCATGGCCCACTCGTGGAGCCCGAAACACCCGAGCCGGGCAGGTCGCGCCGCTGTGGCTGCCAGCAGGCGGCCGATGAACTCCACAGCCCGACCGCGCGCAGCGACGAAGGCGTCGACATCGACTTCAACCGCGTCACCGACCACGCCGTAGTGTTTCCACGATGCTCGATCCAGCACCGACGCTCCCTCGAGGCGCACGCCCGCCCCGGGGTGCCAGCGCCGCAGTTGTGACGGCTTCGTGGAGTAGTAGCTGAACAGGAAGTCCTCGATCGGATGAGGCACACCCTGGCCCCGCCGCGAACGGTGGTCTGCCGTGGCCGCATCGACCCGTTCCTGGTGCGCTGCCTCCAGTGCAGACCATGCCTCGAGACCCATGAGCGTGGGCATCTTTGAGGGGCGGATGGCAGCGTTCATGACCTGACCAGCGTAGGTGAGCGACTTCGCTCGACCTCCCGCCGAGTGTCGGATCCCTGTGCAACGATCCGATGAGCCCGCAGAGCCGTGGGCCGTGACTGACCTGGAGCTGATCTCGTGCGTCGAATTCTCACCCTTGTGATTGCGTCGTTCATCGCCCTCGTGGCCCCGTCCGCGGCCTACGCGGGTCCGAGTCAGGGGGCTGAAAGGGCGACGAGTTGGTACCTCGCCCTCGGTGACTCTCTCGCTGCGGGATATCAACCGGGCGTGGGCGATGACCGGGCCGGTGGCTACGTCGGGGGAGTGCTGGATGCCTTGCAGGACACCGCACCCAAGGCAAGGCTCCGCAACATCTCCTGCTCCGGCGCGACGACCACGTCCCTCATGGGCACCGACCGCTGCACCTACGACGCGGGCAGCCAGCTCGCTGAGGGTGTCGAGTTCCTCAAGGCCCACAAGGGCAAGGTCGACCTCGTGACGATCGACATCGGCGCCAACGACGTGACCCCCTGCGCCCGCCCCACCGTCGACGTGAACTGCGCCCTCGCTGCCCTCGGCACGGTCGAGCGCAACCTCACCGCAACCCTCGGTCAGCTGCGGGCAGCCACTGGCCCGGACACCCAGATCGTCGTCCTCAACTACTACAACCCGTTCCTCGCCGCGTGGCTCACCGGGCCGACGGGCCAGCAGGTGGCCGGCCTCTCGAGCTTCCTGCAGACCCTCCTCAACGGAGCAGTCGCCCGCTCGGCCGCCACCGTCGGAGCAGACGTCGCCGACGTGGCCACGGCGTTCAAGTCCGCTGACACGACACCTGTTGCGACGGCATACGGGACCATCCCGACAAACGTCGCGACGATCTGCGCGTGGACCTGGATGTGCACGAAGAGCGACATCCACGCCAACGACGCCGGGTATGCCGTCCTCGCCGACACCGTTGCGGGTCGCCTCGGGTGACGTTCCCGGGACAGTCATGACTGAATCGATCTTTGAGGCCGCAGGCGGCGCGGAGGGAATGCTGCGCCTCGCCGACGCGTGGCACCAGAGGGTTCTCGCGGATCCCGTTGTCTCGCATGCTTTCTCTCATGGTTTCAGGGAGGACCACGTCGAGCGCCTCGCCGCCTACCTGGGCGAGGCGTTGGGCGGGCCACCGACCTTCACCGATTCAATGAGCACCGAGTCCGACGTGGTGCGCCTGCACTCGGGGGAGGGCCTCCACGAGGAGATGGACCAGCTGGCCCTCGTGGCGTGGGACCGGGCGCTCGCAGACTGCGGACTCCACCATGACCCGGCACTCGCTGCAACGTTGCACGACTACTTCGCGGACGGCATACGCCGGATGAGCGAGCACCCTCACGGACCGGACACCGTTGCGGAAGGCATGCCCCTGGAGGTGTGGACCTGGGACTCGTCGTGCCTCGACGAGCGCGGGTCCTAGAGTGAGCGCGTGCGCATCGCGAGATTTACGACAGGTGAAGACCCCGTCTATGGCTTGGTCGACGGAGCAGGCGAGAAGATCGCCGAGATCACCGGGGACCCGCTCTACACGAAGATCGAGCTGACGGGCGCGACCCACCTCGTCGCGGATGTGCGGCTCCTCGCGCCGGTCATCCCGCGCAGCAAGGTCATCGGCATCGGCAGGAACTACGCCGACCACGCCAAGGAGATGGGTGGCGAGGCGCCGTCCACGCCCCTCATGTTCCTCATCCCCAACACCGCCGTCGTCGGTCCGGGAGACCCCGTCGTCATCCCCGGCTTCACCCAGGAGGTGAGCTACGAGGGGGAGCTGGCCGTCATCATCGGCCGCCTTGCCAAGGACGTGCCGGTGGACCAGGCGCTCTCGGTCGTCTTCGGCTACACCGTTGCCAACGACGTCACCGCACGTGACCTCCAGCGTGGCGACGGGCAGTGGGCGCGAGCCAAGGGCCTCGACACGTTCTGCCCGCTCGGGCCGTGGATCGAGACCAGCCTCGACCCGTCGGCCTGCCGGATCCGGACGACTCTCGACGGTGACGTCGTCCAGGACGGCCCGACCTCCGACATGGTCCACGGTGTGGCGCAGCTCATCGCGCACGCCTCGCAGGCGTTCACCCTGCTGCCGGGCGACGTCATCCTCACGGGCACCCCGGCCGGCGTGGGTCAGGTCGTGGCGGGGCAGCGCGTCGACATCGAGATCGACCAGATCGGCACCTTGAGCAACCCCTTCGTCGACGCTGAGTAGCGCGCCCCCGGGCCAACGGACATGCAGTGTTCTTTTCCTGCGGCCGATGCCACGTTCAGCGGCGCATTCAGACCGAGTGAAGCGGGCTCATTGCATGTCCGTTGGCACCGCCGAGAACAAAGTTGAGAGAACTTTGTCGGAGGTGTCGTATCCACGAAGTCCCGTTCGTGGAGAGGATGAACGACATCGCAGGACGCCACTGACGGCGGCCGGTCGCTCACCAGAGGAGAACCACCATGACGCAATACATGCTTTCCGTTGTTGGCAATGTCGACGACGCGGTGCCTGCGGATGACGTGATGCAGGAGATGTTCGCGACGGTGGGGCGCTTCAACGACAAGGTGCAGGAGGCCGGGAAGTGGGTCTTCGCCGGCGGACTTGAGCCGATCACGACGGCAACGACGGTGGACGCCACGGGCGACACTCCCACTGTCACCGACGGACCCTTCTCGGAGTCCAAGGAGTTCCTCGGGGGCTTCTGGATCATCGACGTCGCGGACCTCGACGAGGCCCTCCAATGGGCCAAGGAGGGTTCCGCTGCCTGTGGTGCTGCGGTCGAGGTCCGTCCGTTCGACTCGGCTTCCCAGTGATCGCTTCCAGGTGAGCACTCCCGACCCCGCTGCCGCCCTCGGTGCGAACGCCGTCGCTGACGTCGTACGCGCCGAGTACGGCCGCGTGGTTGCCGGGCTCATTCGTCGCTACGGCGACATCGGGCTCGCCGAGGACGCCCTCGGAGAAGCCATCGTCATCGCGCTCGAGCGGTGGCCCCGGGACGGCGTCCCACCCAATCCCGCCGGGTGGCTCACGACGACGGCGAGCCGCAAGGCGCTGGACCACCTGCGCCGCGAGAAGGTCCGCGACGAGAAGTATGCGGAGGCCGCCATGATCACCGACGACATGCTCCCGGAGCCGACCGGTCCGATCTCCGACGACCGGCTCCGCCTCATCTTCACCTGCTGCCACCCTGCGCTCGCCGAGCCCTCCCGCGTGGCCCTGACGCTCCGCCTTCTGGGGGGTCTCACGGTCGCTGAGATCGCCAACGCCTTCCTCGTCCCCGAGACGACGATGGCGCAGCGCATCACCCGGGCCAAGACCAAGATCGCCAGGGCCGGCATTCCCTACCGCATCCCCGAGCACCACGACCTCGCCGAGCGCCTCGACGGGGTCCTCGCTGTCCTCTACCTCGTCTACAACGAGGGCTACCTCAGCTCGACGGCCGACAACGCCGACCGTCAGGACCTCGCCGACGAGGCGATCCGACTCACCCGGGCGGTGCGGTCGATCGCCGACGGCATCGGGTCACCACCTGAGGTCGACGGTCTGCTCGCCCTCATGCTGCTCAGCCAGGCCCGCCGTCCCGCGCGCATTGCCCCCGACGGACGCCTCGTCACCCTCGACGACCAGGACCGCACCCTCTGGGACACCGATCTCATCGACGAGGGACATGCTCTCGTCCGAGAATGCCTGCGCCGCAACGCTCCTGGCGCCTATCAGATCCAGGCCGCGATCCAAGCAGTGCACACGGACGCGCTCGACCCCTCACTCACGGACTGGAGTCAGGTGGCCGCGCTGTACGACCAGCTCATGCACGTCCGCCCTTCCCCGATCGTCGCGCTCAACCGAGCCGTCGCCGTGGCTGAGCTCGACGGGCCACAGGTGGCTCTGGCGATCGTCGACGGACTGGAGCTCACGGCATACGCACCATGGCACGCAACCAGAGCGGATCTGTTGCGCCGTCTGGGACAAACGGACGACGCAACCCGCGCGTATGCCGCCGCGATCGCGACCACAGAGAATCCGGCAGAGCGTGCGTGGCTGGCTTCGCGACGCGAGACCCTGCCCGAGCCGTAGGTCTCGCGCGCTACTTCTCGACGGTCCCTTTCTCCACGCGGAAGCCGAGCTTGATGCCGACCTGCCAGTCGGAGATCTGACCGCCGTCGCCGAGGTGGCCGCGGATCTCGGTCACCTCGAACCAGTCGAGGTTGCGGACACTGGAACTGGCGGAGGTGATCGCGTTCTGCACCGCGGCCTCGACACTCTCGGGTGAGCTGCCGACGAGCTCTGAGATGGCGTACACATGATTGGCCATGAGGTTCCTCCGGACGTCGTGCCGGACGCCGGTCGCCCGGTCCTGCCCTCAACGTAGACCCTAGAATCGGGGGATCATGAGCGAAAAGCCCACCCCCGCAGCCAGCAGCCCTCGACTTCGCGTCGCCCCGTCACCCACGGGAGACCCGCACGTCGGCACGGCCTACATGTCCTTGTTCAACCTCGCGTTCGCGCGACAGCAGGGTGGGCGCTTCCTCCTGCGCATCGAGGACACCGACCGTGCGCGCTTCCAGGCGGACAGTGAGCAACAGGTCTACGACACCCTCCACTGGCTCGGACTGACCTGGGACGAGGGCCCCGACGTCGGAGGGCCGTTCGCGCCCTACCGCCAGAGTGAGCGGCTCGACACCTACAAGCCCTACGTCGAGCAGCTGCTCGCCGACGGCCACGCCTACCACTGCTACTGCTCGGGGGAGCGGCTCACGCAGATGCGCGAGGTGCAGCAGAAGACCAAGCAGCCGACCGGCTACGACCGCCTCTGCTACGGCAAGACGCGCGAGGAGCGGGCCGAACTGCCCGGCTTCAGCGAGAAGGACCCGGTCGTCCGGATGCTCATCCCGGAGGACCCGCCGCTCACCTTCGACGACCTCATCCGTGGCACCGTCTCGGCTCCGCGCCCCGATGACCAGGTGATCCTCAAGGCCGACGGCTTTCCGACCTATCACCTCGCCGTCGTCGTCGACGACCACGAGATGGGCATCACCCACGTCGTGCGTGGTGAGGAGTGGATCAGCTCGACGCCCAAGCACGTCCTGCTCTACCAGTGGCTCGGACTGGAGCCGCCGAAGTTCGCGCACATGCCTTTGCTGCGCAACACCGACAAGTCCAAGATCTCCAAGCGCAAGAACCCGGCAGCGCGGCTCACGTGGTTCCGCGAGGAGGGCTACCTGCCCGAGGCGCTCGTGAACTTCCTGGCGCTGCTGGCCTATCCGCCGATCCTCGAGGAGGACGGGACCGAGCGCGAGGTCTTCACGTTCCGCGAGTTCAGCGACGGCTTCGACTGGAAGAAGGTCAACCCGGTCGGTCCGATCTTCGACCTCAAGAAGCTCGACTGGCTCAACGGTGTCTACATCCGCGAGCTCGGGCTGGGGGACTTCACGTCGCGCCTGCTGCCGTTCCTCGAGCGCGACGAGGTCATCTCGAGCAACCCGTCGCTCGGTGAGCTGGGTCGCCTCAAGGCGGTGGCCGAGCTCATCCAGACGCGCATCGCCCACCTCTCCGAGGCCTCGGTCCTCGTGCGCCCGTTCTTCGTCGCCGACGATGCCCTCGAGATCGCTGAAGACGCCCGTGGCCAGCTCAAGGACGACGCGGGCCAGGTGCTCGACGCAGCGCTGGCCGCCCTGGGTGACATCGACGACCACGGCGCCGGGGTCCTCGGGACCGACAGCGGGTGGAACGCAGCGGCCATCGAGGCAACGCTGCGAGACGCGATCGTCGAGGGCCTCGGGATCAAGCCGAAGTTCGCCTTCGGGCCGCTGCGCACCGCCGTCTCGGGTGCCCGGATCAGCCCGCCGCTGTTCGAGTCCATGGAGATCCTCGGCAAGACCTCGACGCTCACCCGCCTGCAGGCCCTGCGCGACTCCCTGTGACGGAGCCGGACTGGTCGCAGGTCGCCGGTGTCCTGTTCGACGCCGATGACACGCTCTACGACACCCGCTCGGCGATGCACATCGCGGGTGCCGTGGCTGCGGGTCAGCTCTGGCCGAAGGCGGATCCCGAGCGCATTGCCGTTGCCGGCGTGCGTTTTCGTGACGACCCCGAAGGTTGGTTCGCGGCCTATACCCGCGGTGAGCTGGAGTTCGACGAGATGCGTGAGCGTCGGGTGGCCGAGATCGGCCGCTGGCTCGAGGGGGGCGAAGAGGTCTCTCCCGAAGCGTTCTTCTCCCTCTACGAACCGGCTTTCCACGAGGCCCTGGACGGCTTTGCCGACGTCCGTCCGACCGTGGCGACGTTGCGTGACGCGGGCCTTGCCGTTGGCGTGCTGACGAACTCGTCGGGCGACTACACGACCACCAAGCTGAGCGCTGCCGGTCTCGACGGGGTCTTCGACGTCATCTGCAGCCGCGACACCCTCGGCTTCGGCAAGCCAGACCCCAGAGCCTTCCACGAGGCCTGCCGTCGGCTCGGGACGGATCCGGCGGCAACTCTCTATGTCGGCGACGAGCTCCACACGGACCCGCTGGGCGCGGCAGGTGCCGGTATGCCGGCCGCTTGGCTCGTGCGCGACGGTCACGTCGCGAAGGAGGGCCGGTCCGCCGTGGCGGCACACGGCATACCCATCATTCGCGGCCTCGCAGAGGTCGCGGATCGGCTCTCTCAGGCCGACGTCGTCCCCGTGCGTGCGACCGATTTGGGAGTGGGGGGAGCCGCCCGGTAGTATCACTCCTCGGTTCACCGGCGCATGAGGTCTTCGGGCCAAGGCGGCAGTGATACCCCCTTGGGGTATGGTGTAATTGGCAACACTACGGTTTCTGGTACCGTCATTCTAGGTTCGAGTCCTGGTACCCCAGCCAGTCAATGTCCTTGTGGCATAGGCTAATTCGAAGGAATTTCCGTTCTGCGGTATTCTTTCACCCGCTGTCCGGAGCTTGCTCTGACAGCAACAGCTAGGGCCCCGTTGTGTAGCGGCCTAGCACGGCGCCCTCTCACGGCGTTAGCGCGGGTTCGAATCCCGTCGGGGCTACAACACGAAGTCCCCGTCACCTTCAGGTGGCGGGGACTTTCGCGTTGCTGGGCGGCACGAAGCCGGGTGAAGGGCTCGCGCTCAGGCGGAGTGCTGCTCCTCCGCAGTCTTCGCGTGGCGGGCGAGCACCTCGGTGAGCTTGTTGGCGCCGGCGATCACGGTCGCTGCGTGGAGTCGTCCGGGCTGACGCGAGAGGCGCTCGATCGGTCCGGAGATCGACACGGCGGCGATGACGCGACCGGAGGGGGAGCGGACCGGTGCCGAGACCGATGCGACTCCGGCCTCGCGCTCGCCGACGCTCTGGGCCCAGCCGCGTCGCCGCACTCCGGAGAGGGTCGTCGCGTTGAAGGCTGCACCCTGCAGCCCGCGGTGGAGCCGGTCAGGCTCCTCCCAGGCGAGCAGGATCTGTGCGGCCGAGCCGGCGAGCATGGTCAGGCTGGCGCCGATCGGGATCGAGTCGCGCAGCCCGACGGGGCGCTCGGCGGCCGAGACACAGATGCGGTGCTCGCCCTGGCGGCGGAAGAGCTGCGCGCTCTCGTTGGTGTGGTCCCGCAGTGCGCCGAGCACCGGTCCGGCGGCCGCCAGGAGGCGGTCCTCCCCGGCGGCAGCGGCGAGTTCGCCGAGGCGCGGGCCGAGCACGAAGCGTCCCTGCATGTCACGACCGACGAGGCGGTGGTGCTCAAGGGCCACCGCGAGACGGTGCGCCGTCGGGCGTGCGAGCCCGGTGGCAGTGACGAGCTGGGCGAGGGTCGAGGGGCCTGCTTCGAGTGCGCTCAAGACGATGGCTGCCTTGTCGAGAACGCCCACCCCACTGGTGTTGTCCATGACTTGATACTGCCGTCCCAAGCCGTGAGACGCAAGTCCCGGGTTCGAGACCGCGTGACAATCTCGATGAGAGCGATGGTGCCGACCCTGTGCGAGGCGGCGCCCCGAAACTGTTTTCGTGGAGGTGTTGGCCGTGGGCAAGACCCTGGCAGAGAAGGTGTGGGAGTCGCACGTCGTGCGTCGTGGCGAAGGCGAGCCGGATCTCCTCTACATCGATCTCCACCTGCTTCATGAGGTGACGAGCCCGCAGGCCTTTGACGGGTTGCGTCTGACCGAGCGATCTGTCCGCCGACCCGATCTCACTCTGGCGACCGAGGACCACAACGTCCCGACCACGCCGGGCCCGATCACCGACCCGATCAGCCTCACCCAGGTGCAGACGCTTCGCACCAACTGCGACGAGTTCGGCATCAAGCTCTATCCGATGGGTGATGCCGAGCAAGGCATCGTGCACGTCGTCGGCCCGCAGTTGGGGCTCACGCAGCCGGGCATGACCGTCGTCTGCGGTGACAGCCACACGTCGACCCACGGCGCCTTCGGTGCCCTCGCGTTCGGGATCGGCACCTCCGAGGTCGAGCACGTCCTCGCGACCCAGACCCTGCCACTCAAGCCTTTCCGCACCATGGCCATCACCGTCGAAGGTGACCTGCAGCCCGGCGTCTCGTCCAAGGACATCGTCCTCGCTGTCATCGCCAAGATCGGCACAGGCGGTGGCCAGGGCCACGTCCTCGAGTTCCGTGGCAGCGCCATCCGCGCCCTGTCCATGGAGGCGCGAATGACGGTGTGCAACATGTCGATCGAGGCCGGTGCCCGCGCCGGAATGATCGCGCCCGACGAGACCACGTTCGACTACCTCAAGGGCCGTGACCACGCACCCCAGGGTGCCGACTGGGACGCTGCGGTCGCCAACTGGCGCGAGCTGCGCACCGACGACGACGCCGAGTTCGACAACGAGGTCATCCTCGACGCGGCCACCCTCACACCGTTCGTCACGTGGGGCACCAACCCTGGACAGGGAGCGCCTCTCGGCGAGAGCGTCCCGGACCCGTCGATGATGGAGGACACCGAGCGTCAGTCTGCCGAGCGTGCGCTCGAATACATGGGCCTCGTGGCCGGCACTCCTTTGCGGAACATCCCGATCGACACCGTCTTCGTCGGCTCGTGCACCAATGGCCGGATCGAGGACCTGCGTGCTGTCGCGTCGGTCGTGCAGGGCCGCAAGGTCGCCGACGGAACGCGCATGCTCGTCGTCCCCGGCTCGGCGCGCGTGCGCCTCCAGGCCGAGGCTGAGGGGCTCGATGCGATCTTCACCGAGGCTGGTGCCGAGTGGCGCCTGCCCGGCTGCTCGATGTGTCTGGCCATGAACCCCGACAAGCTCGCTCCGGGGGAGCGCAGCGCGTCGACGTCCAACCGCAACTTCGAGGGGCGTCAGGGCAAGGGTGGTCGCACCCACCTGGTCAGCCCCCAGGTCGCCGCCGCCACGGCGGTGCGCGGAACCCTCTCCAGCCCGTCCGACCTCGAGCCGCTCGCGGCTCCCGCCGCCGACCTCGCCACGCAGGAGGCCTGACATGGACGCCTTCACGACCCACACGGGCACCGGAGTCCCGCTGCGCCGCAGCAACGTCGACACCGACCAGATCATCCCGGCCGAGTACCTCAAGCGCGTGACGAAGTCCGGCTTCGAGGACGGCCTCTTCGCCGCGTGGCGCAAGGACGAGACCTTCGTCCTCAACGACCCGACGTATGCCGCGGGCTCGGTTCTCGTCGCGGGTCCCGATTTCGGGACGGGAAGTTCTCGAGAGCACGCGGTCTGGGCTCTCATGAACTACGGCTTCCGGGTGGTCATCTCGTCGCGCTTTGCCGACATCTTCCGTGGCAACAGTGGCAAGTCCGGGCTGCTCACTGCACAGTGCAGCCAGGACGACGTCGAGCTGCTCTGGAAGCTCCTCGAGAACGAGCCCGGGACCCCTGTCGTCGTCGACCTCGTCTCACGCACGATCACTGCGGGTGAGCTCGTCGCGGCCTTCGAGGTCGACGAATACACCCGGTGGCGACTGCTCGAGGGCCTCGACGACATCTCCCTCACGCTGCGCCATGAAGGTGACGTCACGGCATACGAGAGAACTCGTCCGGCATGGAAACCCGTCACGATCTGAGGCATTGAGCGCGCGACACGCCGTGTGGGAGTGGGCAGTTCGCGCCGACCTCCGACGCGGGGATGTTGGGGCTGATGTGACTCATGTGACTAGCCACTCGTAGTGATGCACGTGCTCTGACCTGACCACGAATGCCCGGGAGGCGGTCAAAAGCGTTGTGCTGCAACGCAATTGGCCTCGATTCGACATCTGCGGGTTGGATTCGTCGAGCGCGCTGTGGTCAAGCAAGGGAACCAGGGATGCGCCCGAATGTCCTTGTGGGACAACGGAAACCGTTCCAGAGGTGATGGACTCCGCTCTGCGTCGGGCCTAACGTCGTGACTGAACAGGCGATCGCCTGGTCACACACATCGTCGGTTAGCCCCGGCGGCACACTCGATGGAGAGACAGTGAACAAGGGAGAACTCGTCCGGGAGCTCGAGAAGCGTCTCGGCAGCCGCAAGGCAGCGACGGAGGCCCTCGATGCGGTCCTCGACACGATCGTCCGTGAGGTCACCAAGGGTGGCAAGGTCGGCATCACCGGCTTCGGTACCTTCGACCGCGTCGAGCGCGCCGCGCGCACCGGCCGCAATCCGCACTCCGGTGCCAGCGTCCGCATTCCGAAGTCCAAGGCTCCGCGCTTCCGCGCTGGCGCCGCATTCAAGACCTACGTGAAGAAGCCGTCCGCGCTGCCCAAGGCTGCCCCGGCTGCCCAGCGTGCGAGTGCAGGTACGGCTTCTGTCGTCGCCAAGGCGGCACCGGCCAAGAAGGCGGCCACCAAGGCGGCACCGGCCAAGAAGGCGGCCACCAAGGCAGCTCCGGCCAAGAAGGCCGCACCTGTCAAGGCTGCTGCCAAGAAGACGGCCACCAAGGCCGCCCCCGCCAAGGCTGCTGCCAAGAAGGCCGCACCTGTCAAGGCTGCTGCCAAGAAGACGGCCACCAAGGCCGCCCCCGCCAAGGCTGCTGCCAAGAAGGTCGTGGCCAAGGCTGCGCCCGCCAAGAAGGCGGCTCCGGTCAAGGCCGCTGCCAAGAAGTCTGTCGCGAAGGCAGCTCCCGCCAAGAAGGCGCCCGCCAAGAAGGCCCCGGCCAAGAAGGCATCAGCCAAGAAGAAGTGAATCCCTGCCGCGATCTCGCGGCATGCACGTCCGACAGGGTCGGCGCCTCGGTGCCGGCCCTGTCGTCGTGCCAGATCCAAGGGCGAACCCGAGTCAGGATGGTGCCGAGCCCCAGGCCGGGTCGTCACCGAACGGGTTGTCACAGAACAGGACTGACCAGTGCAGGCACCCGATGACGTCGTCGACGAGCTCATCGGTCTGCATGACCACGAGCCATCCCTGCGAGTCGTCCAGGGTGGGCGCGTCGCCCACGACCCCTCGTCGCTGTTGGTAGGTGGTGTCCGTGGGGGCGCAGTAGCGGCTGCCTTCGGCGGCCGGGCCGACGTAGAGGAAGAGGAGTTGGCTGTCGGCAAAGACGTCCTGCTTCCCGAGCGCCTCTGACACCTCGTACTTGTGGCAGGCACCGTTCACCGAGGATTCCGGTCCCGCCTGCACCTGCGCTCCAAGCAGGGCCCGGGCCTGCGACTCGCTGGACACCTTCCAGGCGCGCACGGACTCGAGGATGCAGACCTCTCGATAGTCCTGGACGATCCATCCGGCGTCGTTTGTGGAGAAGCCGCACTGTTGGGCCACCCACGCGTGGGTCGGCTCGGACTCCACCCGACTGGCGACTGCGTCTGCGCGTTGCTGCGACTGCGTGAGCTCTGCCGCGATGCGCTGGCTGATCTGGTCGCCGAGCGCGTTGCGTTTGCCGTGGGCGGACACCACTCCGGCGATGTTGATCACGAGATAGAGCACAACCACGAGGGCCACGAGGGCTGCCATCGCCTTGAGGGCGATGCCGAGGGCGCGCTGGAGAGTGGGCATGGCAGCCAACGTAGAGAGGATCGCCCGTCGCGCGCCTGAGTACGGCTACGCGACTGCGGCCTCAGCGAATGACTTCGCCCTCACCGATGCCGACGATCCACAGTCGGGTCACGGCCGTCCCGTCGAGTTCGATGCTGACGCGTTGACCCACGCGCACGTGACGCAGGGCACTGTCCGCGAAGACCGTGCTGGGCCAGCCGACCACCTGCCCGTCATCGAGCAGGGCAGAGCCGGAGCCGTCCTCGGCGAAGGTGTGAATGCTCGCTTGCACCCTCTGACGCTATCGCCCGAGGGCGTGGCGTGTGCGCGGGCCCAGCGTCAGATGGGTGGCGGCATGGTGCAGCGAGGCCTCGTCGTCGACGTCGTGGCGAAGTCCTGGGAGATCGAGGTCCAGCCGGGCGTGCCCCAGGGCGTGGTGCAGGGTCGCGCTTCCCGGGCCGAACGCGAGCGCGGGCACGTCGGAACCGGTCGTTCCCACGAGGGCGGTCCCGAGCCCGTCGGCGTCCGGCACGAAGAACGTCTGGTGGTCGGCACCCGCCTTCAGGCCTGAGCGGAGCTCGTCCGGGGTGAGGGCAGGGTGATCGCCGAGAAGGATGGCCACGGCAGTCGCGCCACCGGCCTGTGCCCACCGCACACCGGACAGGCAGGCTTCGTTGAGGCCGTTTCCGGGATCCGCGACCACGGTGAAGCCAGCTGCGCGTGCGTGTGCGCTCTCGTCCGCGTCCAGGGTCACGACGACGACGCGGGAGGGCGTCACCACGTCGGAGACGACGTCGAGGGTGTCGTGGATGATCGCCGCCACGAGGACCTCGTCGTCGAGTGAGCGGCGCAACCGGGACTTGGCGGCTCGGCCACCCTTGACGGGGACCACGACGTGCCAGTCGGTCTCGCGGGGCGACTCCATGCCTTGATCCTCCAACGCGGCCCGAACCTGCTCGACATCGCCCCCGACGCGGACAAGGATGTCCGCAACCGCACGCGAGCACCGTGGAGGCGGTGACCGAGACGGAAGGCCTGCATGAGGTTCGGACCACGCCAGTCCCCACCGGCATACCGGTTCGCGGCCTCCGTCCTACGGCCCTTGCTCATGTCGCTCACGCGACGGGAATGGTCGGGAGCGCACAACCTGCCGCGGGATCGAGGATGGGTCGCGGTGTCGAACCACGTCTCGCACGTCGACCCGTTCATCTTCGCCCACTTCCTCAACGACGCCGGGGTCGTGCCGCACTTCCTGGGCAAGGTCGAGGTCTTCCGGATTCCCGTCATCGGCGCGATCCTGCGACGTGCCAAACAGATTCCCGTCTATCGCGAGACGGGCAAGGCGTCGGACGCCTACCGGGCCGCCGTCGACGCCATCGGTGAGGGCAAGTGCGTCGCCATCTATCCCGAGGGCACCGTCACGCGCGAGCCGAACCTCTGGCCGATGCGGGGCAAGACGGGGGCGGCGAGGATCGCACTCGAGACCCGCTGCCCGATCATCCCGATCGCCCAGTGGAGAGCGCAGGAGATCCTCGCTCCCTACGGCCGCCGACCGAGCGTCCTGCCACGGCACACGATGAAGGTGCGGGCGGGCGCGCCTGTCGCCCTCTCCGACCTCTACGAGCTGCCCGTGACCGCCGAGGTGCTTGCCGACGCCACGGAGCGAATCATGGTGGCCCTGACCCGCGAGCTCGAGGAACTCCGAGGAGAGCAGGCGCCGCCGGGTCGCTTCGATCCCCGCGAGCAGGGCATCACCGTCATCGGACGGCCCCGCGCCGCCAAGCCAACGGAACGTTCGGGCCCACCGGAGCGTGAACTGCCACCACAATGGGCCGACGACCACCCTGACGATGTGGAGGACGACGCGTGACGAAAGCAGCCGTGTTTGGCACCGGTAGCTGGGGGACGGCCTTTGCGGCCGTCCTCGCCGATGCGGGCACCGACGTGATGATGTGGGGCCGACGGAGCGAGGTGGTCGACGCCATCAACGCCGGCTGCAACGACGAGTACCTCCCCGAACTGCCCCTGCCGCAGCGGATCTCGGCTTCGATCGACCCCGAGGAAACCGCGTCCGGAGCCGACATCGTCGTCCTGGCCGTCCCGTCCCAGACCTTGCGCGCCAACCTGGGCTCCTGGGGCTCTGCCCTGCCCAGCACTGCTGCCGTGGTCTCGCTGATGAAGGGTGTGGAACTCGGCACGACCCAGCGGATGAGCGAGGTCATCGCCGACGCTGGCGGGGTCGACATCGGTCGCATCGTCGTCGTCTCAGGCCCCAACCTCGCGCGTGAGATCGCCGTGAAGCAGCCCGCTGCCAGCGTGGTCGCGGCGGCCGACGAGCAGGTGGCGCAGCAGGTCGCGGACGCGTGCGCAGCGGCATACTTCCGCCCCTACACCGGCACGGACGTCGTCGGGACCGAGATCGCCGGGGCGACCAAGAACGTCATCGCGCTCGCCGTGGGCATGGCCGAGGGTCTCGGGATGGGAGACAACTCCAAGTCGTCGATCATCACGCGCGGACTCGCTGAGACGACACGACTCGGGATGGCACTGGGCGGTGACTCGCGCACGTTCGCCGGGCTCGCCGGTGTGGGCGACCTCATCGCGACGTGCATGTCGCCGTTGTCTCGCAACCACAGCTTCGGGGTGCGCCTCGGTCAGGGCATGACGGTCGACGAGGTCGTCGCCGTGACCAACCAGACCGCCGAGGGCGTGAAGTCGTGCACCTCGATCCTCGACCTCGCCCGTCATCACGGTGTCGACGTGCCGATCATCGAACAGGTCAACGCGATGATCACGGAGGGCAAGTCGGCGCAGGAAGTCGTCGAGGCACTGCTCTCGCGTCCTCGCAAGGCCGAAACCGGCTAGATCGCGCCCAGCGCTGCGTCGAGGTCCCGCCAGAGGTCCTCGACGTCCTCGATGCCGACCGAGAGCCGCAGCAGGTTCTCGGGCACGACCTCGGGCTCACCGGGCTGACGTCGGCGTCGCTCGAGCTGGCTCTCGACGCCTCCGAGGCTCGTCGAGTGCACCCACAACTGTGTGGCCGCGGCCACGCGTTCGGCGGCGTCCGCATCACCGGCGACGTCGATGGAAACCATTGCCCCGAAGCCGGGGTAGCGCACGCGCTCCACCCCGGCGTGCCCCGCAAGGCGCGACGCGAGCACGGCTGCGTTGGCGCTGGCCCGTTCGAGCCGAACCGACAGGGTGCGCAGCCCGCGCAGGGCCAGCCACGTCTCCATCGGTCCGGCAATGGCCCCCTGGAGCTGCCGGTGCCGGCGGAGGCGTTCGTGGAGCGCGCGGCCCTCGTCGGTCGTGGCCGTCACCGTTGCGCCGAGCAGGAGGTCACTGTGGCCGGACAGGTACTTCGTCGCCGAATGCACGACGACATCGGCGCCCAGGGCGAGCGGCTGCTGCAGCAGGGGAGTCGCGAACGTGTTGTCGACGACGACGAGGACGTCGCGGTCCCGGGCAGCGTGGGCGAGTGCCTCCACCTCGGCGACGTCGAGCAACGGGTTGGTGGGAGACTCGATCCAGAGCATGGCGGCGCCGTCGAGCGCCGACACCACGGCCGCTGTGTCGGTGATGTCGACGGCGGTGACCTCCAGCTCTCCGGCCTCTGCCCGGTCGGCCAGCGTCACAAGAGTCCCGTTGTAGGCCGCAGTCGGGACGACGACGCGACCGCCGTGCGGGACGAGGGAGAGTGCAGCGGCCACAGCGGCCATCCCTGACGCGAAGACGAGTGACTCGCCTCCCTCGAGCGACCCGAGGGCCTCCTCGAAGGCCGTCCACGTCGGATTGCCGGCGCGGGCATAGTTGACCGGCCCGTCCGCGTGGTACGTCGACGTGAAGGTCAGCGGGGCCCCGACCTGCTCACCTGGGTGGCGCGCAACGCGCCCCAGGGAGACAACACGGGTGGCAGGGCTCAACTCTTCGGAATCCACGCCAATGAGCGTATGCCGTGTGCCCACCGCTGCGGGATAGGGTCCAGAGCGATGAACTCCGATCCCACGCCGACAGCTGCCCCCACCGACGCGCCGCGCCGCCTGCGCGTCGCTCTCGTCTTCGGGGGCCGCTCCTCCGAGCACGCCGTGTCCTGCGCCACGGCCGCGAGCGTGATGTCGGCGCTCGACCCCGAACGCTACGACGTCATCCCCATCGGCATCGCCAAGGACGGCAGCTGGGTGCTCGCACCCAACGACCCGGAGCCGTTGCGCCTCGCGCCCGGTCACATCCCCGAGGTCGACGCGTCCGGCCCGAGCGTGCTCGTCCCCACGAGTGCGACCGCCCGCCACCTGATCGTCCACGAGCCGGGCGCGGCACCGCGCGAGCTCAATGAGGTCGATGTCGTCTTCCCACTGCTCCATGGCCCCTTCGGTGAGGACGGAACCATTCAGGGGATGCTCGACCTCGCCGACGTCCGCTACGTCGGCTCCGGCGTCACCGCTTCCGCGGTGATGATGGACAAGCACATGATGAAGGTCGTCTTTGCGGCCGCGGGACTGCCGGTTGGTCCCTACACGGTCATCACCGATCGGGAGTGGCTGCGCGACCCCGAAGCCGCACTGGACGCCGTCGGAGCCCTGGACTTTCCCGTCTTCGTCAAACCCGCGCGCGCGGGCTCAAGCATGGGCATCAGCAAGGTCGACTCTCCCGACGGCCTGCGCGCCGCCGTCGAAGCCGCCCGCGAGCACGACCCCAAGGTCGTCATCGAGCAGGGCGTCGTCGGTCGCGAGATCGAGTGCGGTGTCCTCGACGGCCACGGCACCGACGAGCCGCGCACGAGTTCGTTGGGGGAGTGCATCGTCGTCAAGGGTCACGCCTTCTACGACTTCGAAGCGAAGTACCTCGCCGACGACGACATTCGGCTCGAGTCACCGGCCGACGTCGCGCCGGACATCGCCGAGCAGATTGCTCGGATGGCCGTCACCGCCTTCACCGCGGCAGGGTGCGAGGGCCTCGCGCGTTGCGACTTCTTCCTCACCGAGACCGGCGACGTCCTCATCAACGAGATCAACACGATGCCCGGCTTCACACCGAGTTCGATGTACCCGCGGATGTGGGCGGCAGCCGGGCTGTCCTATCCCGAGCTCATCGACGAGCTCATCGGCCTCGCGATGGAGCGCCGCGTCGGCCTGCGCTGAAACCGCTGCTGCGTCTTCGTGCCCCGCACGGACACTCGTCGCTGCGCTCCTCCTGTCCGTGCGGGGCACGAAGACGGGAAAGTGGCTGGCTAGCTGCAGGTGAGGGAGTTCTTCGGGAGTTTTTCGGCGGCCCTGGTGAAGGCTGGGAGCAACAGGGGTTCGGGTGCGTAGTCGCTCGGCACGAGAACCTCGAGCGCAGGGTCGCGCCCGAATGTCGTGAAGCGGGTCCCGTCGCTGAGCTTCTCGGCGACCCATCCCATGCCGTCGACCTCGATGCAGTCGTCGGTTGTCGGGGCCAGAGCGGGGACTCCGCACCTGGCGATGATCGCCGGATCCCCGTATGCCGCACCGGCGCTCGCGTCCGAGACCTCCCGTCGCGCGTTGTCGCCGACCTTCGCCGGCCACGCGGAGGTGACCTCACGGCATACGCCGCTGGTGGCCTTGGACGTCGGCTCGATCTCGACGGACGACGAACAGCCGGACAGCATGACGACGGCGGTGGCGCCGAGCGCCACCGCCGTCATCGAACGCTTCCGTGATGTCACGGTCAGACGTGAACCACCGTGCAGGTGAGGGTGCGGGTGATGCCCTCGACCTCTTGGATCTTGGCGATGACGAGCTTGCCGAGTTCGTCGACCGTCTCGGCCTCGACGCGCGCGATGCAGTCATAGGGACCGGTGACATCCTCGGCGAGGGCCACTCCCGGGATCGCTGCGATCGCGGTCGCCACGGCTGCTGCGCGACCAACTTCGGTCTGAATCAGGATGTAGGCCTGGACCACTGGGTGTCACCTCACTGTCAGGGAGAGGCTCTGTACGCCGCTCCGCCTGAGTCTTTCTGAGTCTGGGTCGACCGTCGCCGAGGCGATGGTGTCTGCACGGTACCGTGCCGATGGTCCGCAAGTCTCGGGTGGTTCAGGAGGTGGCCGTGTGGTCGCGCACACGACGATCGGTTCGGTGAGCGAGTCCGATCTCCTCGCCCGCATCATCCCGATGTTCGGGGAGAGCCCGTTTGCCGGCTCCGGGGTGCTCGTGGCGCCCGGTGACGACGCCGCCGTGATCACGGCGCGCGAGTCCGTCGTCGTCACCACCGACTCGATGGTGCGGGGCCGGGACTGGCGCGACGACTGGTCCAGCGGCCACGACGTCGGCCTCAAGGTCGTCGCCCAGAACGTTGCCGATGTCGCCGCGATGGGCGCGGTCGCAACCGGTCTGCTCGTGTCCGTCGCCGCCGATCCCGAGACCGAGCTCGACTGGGTCATCGACCTCACCCGCGGGATCGCCGACGCAGCCGAGGACGCCGGCTGTCCTGTCGTGGGTGGAGACCTGTCCTCGGCGCCGGCCGGGGTCATCATGGTGGCCGTCACCGCGTTCGGCGACCTCCAGGGGCGTATGCCGGTCCTGCGCTCCGGTGCCCGGCCCGGAGACGTCGTGGCGGTCGCGGGTTCGCTCGGCTGGTCCGGAGCAGGGCTGGCTCTGTACGAAGCGGGGACTACGGACCCCATCGCGCCGAACGCAGGCGCGGGTCACCTCACGGCCATGGAGCGGGCGACGTCGGTGCTGATGTGGTTCCACCGCTCGCCTCGGCCCCCCTGGGAGTCCGGGCCCGTGGCTGCCGATGCCGGTGCGACGTCGATGATCGACCTCTCCGACGGGCTCGTGCGTGACGGGGGACGGATCGCCGTCGCCAGCGGTGTGGAGCTCGCGCTCGACGAGGCCCAGCTGCGGGAGCACTTCCTCGCCGGACCCATCGAGTTGGCCGTCGGGACGGACGTCGGCTGGCGTCAGGTGCTGTCCGGGGGAGAGGAGCACTCGCTGCTCGCGACCTTCCCCGCAGATGCGGTGCCGGACGACCCGCACGCGCCCTGGACCGTCATCGGGCAGGTCGTGGAGGCGGGACCTCAGGGGCCTCGGCTCACCGTCGGTGGGGCTGTGCCGAGCGTGACTGGTTGGGACCACTTCGCCGGCTGACCGGCATACCCACGGTCTTTTCTTCCCGTCTTCGTGCCCCGTACGGACCTCGTCGCTTCGCTCCTCATGTCCGTACGGGGCACGAAGACGGGGTTGGGCATGCGAAAAGGGGCGGTGTCCGCGCTCGGACACCGCCCCTTTCGGGTTACAGCTGAGGGGTCAGCGCTTGACCTTGCCGGCCTTGAGGCAGGAGGTGCAGACGTTGAGGCGCTTCGGGGTCACACCCTTGTCACCGACAAGAGCCTTCACGCGCTGGATGTTGGGGTTCCAGCGACGCTTGGTGCGGCGGTGCGAGTGCGAAATGCTGTGGCCGAAGCCGGGTCCCTTGCCGCAGACATCGCAGTTGGCAGCCACGGTGGATCTCCTTGAGTCAGTGTCATACGAGACGGCTGGAATGCCAGCCGTCTCAGGTCAGTGGATTCCGGTGCCCGCCCCTGATGGGGCTCACGCGGAACCGTCAAAGAGTATCCGAGTTCGGGTGTGGCTCCAAAACGAGTCCGAGGGGCCCGATAGCCTGCCATCGTGCCAGCCGTTCTCGATGCCGATGGAGCCCGCCTCTGGGCGGCTCTCACCCGCGCCGCCTTCGCGCTGCGCCGCACCGAGATGGATGCGCTCAACGTCTTCCCGGTGCCTGATGGCGACACGGGCACCAACCTCTATCTCACGATGGACACCGCCATCGACGAGCTCAACCGCCTCCACGGCGCGCAGGGCACGATCGGTACGGCGACCCTGGTCGACGAGGCCCGCGACCTCGCGCGCGCCATGCTCATGTCGGCGCGGGGCAACTCCGGGGTCATCGTCAGCCAGCTCGTGGCCGGCATCAGCCAGGTCATCGTCGAGGAGGATCTCGTCGAGGTCGACGGGGCCGCTCTGGCCCGAGCCGTCACACGGGGCGCCGAGCTCGCCCGCGCCAGCGTCGCCCATCCACAGGAGGGCACGATCCTCAGCGTCGCGGACGCGATCGCCGAGGCTGCTCGCGAGAGTGCCGAAGCCGGTGGAGATGCTGCCGAGGTCGCTGGAGCTGCCGTCGCCGCGGCCGAGACCGCCCTGGCCCGCACTCCCGAACAGCTGCCAGCGCTCGCCCAGGCCGGGGTCGTCGATGCGGGGGGCGCCGGCTGCCTGTTGATGATCGAGGCCCTGCACCGCGCACTGACCGGCGACTGGACCAGCGAGTCGGGCACCCTGAACCACGCGTCGCAGGACCTGGTGCCGCGGGCGTCCTGGCATGCCGAGCCGTCCGCCGACGGCACCCAGCCCACGGTCAGCGGAGGCGTGCCTCGTTCGCTCGACGCCCACGACCCGCTCGACGCCCCGGCGGCGGGGCTCGGCGGGCCGGCCTTCGAGGTCATGTTCCTGCTCGACGACAGTGATGTCGGCCGGGTCGCGATGATGCGGACCGCCCTCGACGGCCTCGGCGACTCGCTGCTCGTCGTCGGGGGACCGGACCTCTGGAACGTCCACGTCCACGTCGATGACGTCGGTGCCGCCGTCGAGGCCGGCATCCTGGCCGGTCGTCCGCACCGCATCAAGGTGACGCACTTCGCCACGCAGATCTCCGCCCGGGAGCCCCAGCAGTTCGCGGTCGTGGCCTGCGCAGCAGGTCCGGGCATGGCCTCGATCCTCACGGAGGCCGGGGCGACCGTGGTGTCGAGCGCGCCCGGAGCGAGGGCGTCGGCCGGGCAGCTCCTCGACGCCATCCGGCGCACGGGTGCGGCCTCGGTCGTGGTGCTGCCCAACGACAAGGACACGCTCATGGCCGCCGAGGTGGCCTGCCGTGCCGCGACCGACGATGGCATCGTCACCGCGATCATCCCGGCGCGCACCGCTGTCCAGGGCCTCGCGGCACTGGCCGTCGTCGACTTCGACAAGGGACTGCGCGAGAACGCCATCGGCATGACCGGGGCTGCGGTGGCGACGCGTCACGGCGCCGTGTCGATCGCGTCGCGGGAGGTGCTCACCTGGGCCGGATCGGTGTCCGTCGGCGACATCCTCGGCATCGTGAGCGGCGACGTGGCCCTCATCGGCGACGACCTCACCGCCACGGCGGTCGAGGTCCTCGACCGACTCCTGTCGGGAGGCGGTGAACTCGTCACCCTGGTCTCGGGCGCCGATGCCGACCCGGCCTTCATCGATGCCGTCGAGGAGAGCCTGGGCAGGAACCACGCCGAGGTCGAGGTCGTCCGCATCGACGGCGGCCAGCAGGTCTACCCGCTTCTCGTGGGGGTGGAGTAGCCCGGTGTACGACGAGTCGACTCCGCTCACCAAGGTTCTGGACAAGCGCGAGGCGAAGAAGTTCAAGGACTCTCGCGGGATCGAGACCGTCGGCGACCTCCTGGCCTACTGGCCACGGCGCTACCAGTCGCCCGCGAGCAACCTTGCGGCCGCCCGCATCGGCTCCTACATCGTCGCCGTCGCAGAGGTGAAGTCGGCGACCACGCGCTCGATGAAGAACCGTCGTGGACGCATGCTCCAGGCCGTCATCACCGACGGCTCCAAGGACCTCGAGATCACCTTCTTCTCCTCCCACGGGCACGAGGGAAAACTCGTCCCCGGCGCGCGAGCGTTGTTCGCTGGCAAGGTGTCCTCGTTCAACAATCGACTCCAGCTCGCCCACCCGGGGTATTCACTGCTCAGCGACTTCGACCGGGGCGAGCGACGCAACCTCATCCCGATCTACAAGGCCGTCGGCAACCTCCACACCTGGACGGTGACCGAGTGCGTCCGGATGGTCCTCGACCTCCTGGACGAGATGCCCGAGGCGATCCCCGAGGAAGTCCTCGACCGTCGGGATCTCGTGGACCGGATGGCCGCACTGCGGGGGATCCACACACCGGACTCGCACGCCGAGGTCGACGCGGCGACGAAGCGCATGTCCTACGAGGAGGCCCTGATCCTCCAAGTCGCCCTGGCGCAGCGTCGGGCGCGTCAGGCGCAGGAGTCGACGCTGGCGCGGGTGCCCCGCCCCGGTGGTCTGCTCGACGCATTCGACCAGCGGCTGCCCTTCACCCTGACGGCCGGCCAGGTCGACATCGGCGAGACGCTCGCGGCCGAGATGGCCCGCGACGTTCCCATGCACCGACTCCTCCAGGGTGAGGTCGGCTCGGGCAAGACCGTCATCGCTGTGCGCGCGATGTTGGCGGCGGTCGACGCCGGAGGACAGGCCGCCCTCCTCGCCCCCACCGAGGTTCTCGCGTCGCAACACCACCGCTCGATCACGACGATGCTCGGCGACCTCGCCGAGGGCGGCATGCTCGGCGGCAGTGACATCGGCACCAGGGTCACCCTCCTCACCGGCAGCATGTCGACCCAGTCCCGCCGCAAGGCGATGCTCGACATCGCCAGTGGTGACGCCGGGATCGTCATCGGCACCCACGCCCTCATCCAGGAGCACGTGAGCTTCCAGGATCTCGCTCTGGTCGTCGTCGACGAGCAGCACCGCTTCGGAGTCGAGCAGCGAGATGCGTTGCGGGGCAAGGCTGCCCAGCCCCCGCACGTCCTCGTCATGACCGCCACACCGATCCCGCGCACGGTCGCGATGACCGTCTTCGGTGACATGGAGACCTCGACCCTGAGTGAGCTGCCGGCGGGACGCGCGCCGATCACCACTCACGTCGTCCCCGAGGCCAAGCCCGGATGGCTCCAGCGCACGTGGGTGCGCATCGCCGAGGAGGTGGCCCTGGGACGGCAGGCCTACGTCGTGTGTCCGCGGATCGGCGACGACGACGAACCGGACGAGGACACCGAGATCTTCGCGCCCGACGCGGCTCCCGATCCCGACTCCGACGGCGATGGGGACGAGGAGGGCACAGAGGGCGATGCTCCGCCGCCTCGTCCGCTCGCCTCGGTCCACCGCGTCCACGCCGACCTCGTGGCCAACCCGGCGCTCGAGGGCCTGCGCATCGAGATCCTCCATGGCCGCCTGCCCGCCGACGAGAAGGACGCGATCATGCGTGACTTCGCGTCGGGCGACATCGACGTCCTCGTCTCCACGACCGTCATCGAGGTCGGTGTCGACGTCCCCAACGCCAGCGTCATGGTCGTCATGGACGCCGATCGCTTCGGCGTCTCCCAGCTGCACCAGCTCCGAGGTCGCGTCGGCCGTGGTGGGCTGCCGGGCCTCTGCCTGCTCGTGCACTCCGGTGACGCCGACGCCCCGCACGAGCGCCTCGACGCCGTCGCCGGCACGACCGACGGGTTCGAGCTGGCCCGCATCGACCTGCGGCAACGACGGGAGGGTGACATCCTCGGGTCCTCCCAGCACGGCAAACGCACCCAGCTGCAGTTCCTCCATGTCCTCGAGGACGAAGACCTCATCGAGGCAGCGCGCGAGGATGCGTTTGCCATCGTCGCCGACCACCCGGACCTGGTGGCGCATCCCCGACTCGCCGAGCTGGTCCACGCGCGCGTGGACGCCGAGCAAGCGGCATACCTGGAACGAGGCTGAGGTGACCCGAATCATCGCCGGCACCGCCGGCGGACGTGAGCTGAAGACCCCTCCCGGTCGCGGGACGCGCCCGACGAGCGACCGCGTGCGCGAGGCACTCTTCTCCGCCCTCCAGGCTCGTGACGCGCTCACCGGTGCGCGGGTCATCGACCTGTATGCCGGGTCGGGCGCCCTTGGGCTGGAATCCGCCAGTCGTGGTGCCGCCGAGGTGACCCTCGTCGAGTCCGACCGGACTGCCGCGGCCGTGATCCGCGACAACGCCGGACGGCTCGGGCTCAAGGCGACGGTGCTCCCCGTGACGGTGGCGTCGGCGCTCACGGGCACCGCCCGCGAGCTCGACCTCGTCTTCCTCGACCCGCCCTACGACCTCACGGAGGAGGCGCTCGCGGCTGACCTCGAGGCGTTGGCCTCGCGCGGCTGGCTGGCAGAGGGCGCCCTCGTCGTCATCGAGCGTTCGAAGCGCTCCGCCGAACCGACGTGGCCAAAGGGGCTGGAGCCGGAGCGGGTCAAGAAGTACGGCGAAACCGTCATCTGGTATGCCAGTCACTGACCGACAGGGCATCGCGCTCGTCCCGTCACAGGCCACCTGACCTGCAAGGATGGGGTCATGAGCGACTACGAGATTCCCCGTCCGACCAGTGGTGATGTCCTCGAGCTCATCCTCGACGACCACCGCCTCTTCGAAGACCTGCTTCGTCAGGCCCGACGCAACGACGTCGACCGCGAGGCAGCGCGCAAGGCACTGACCGAGCTGCTCGTCGCCCACGCGGAGGCCGAGGAGGAGAAGGTCTACCCGACGCTGCGCAAGAAGCGCGCGATCGGAGTGCACGAGGAGGAGCACGGCGAGGAGGAGCACGCCGAGATCACCGAGGCGATCGTCGGCTTCCTCGAGGCCAAGGGCACCGACACCGAGAAGTACGACGCTGCCCTCGAGGAGCTGGCCACGGCGGTCAACCACCACACCAACGAGGAGGAGCAGACGATCCTCAACCCCGCCCGCGACGACGTGGCCCTCGCGACCCGCGAGGAGCTCGGCGTTGCGTGGGCCACCCGACGCAACGAGCTCCTCGAGCAGGGGTGCGCGAGCCTCGACCAGGTCAAGGCGCTGCTTCACCGGGCCGAGGACGAAGGCGTCCTCGCCGCCCCCGCAGCCCGCGACGAGGCCGACGAGATCAAGGAGAAGGCCAAGGAAGAGGCCAAGAAGGTCGAGGAGGCCTCCAAGGAGAAGGAGAAGAGCGACGACTGAGGTCGGCCTCCGACAGAACGTAGGGTGGCGCGAGTGAGCGACGAGCAGATCAGGCGAGCAGTCTGTCCCGGGTCCTACGACCCGATCACCCTCGGCCACGTGGACGTGCTCGTGCGCGCCGCCGCCCTCTATGACGAGGTCGTCGTCGCGGTGCTGCACAACCCGGCCAAGAGCGGCACCTTCACGGTGGACGAGCGCATCGGTTTCATCGAGCGCTCCCTTCCCGATGCGGTCGCCGCCCGCGTGCGGGTCGAGGCGTTCGCGGGTCGACTCCTTGTCGACGTATGCCGTGACGTGGGTGCCGATGTCGTCGTCAAGGGCCTGCGTGGTGGCACCGACTTCGCCTACGAGCTGCCCATGGCCCTCATGAACCGCCACCTCACCGGTGTCGAGACCGTGTTCCTGCCCGGCGCCCCGGAGTTCGAGCACGTGTCGAGCTCGCTGGTCAAGGAGGTCGCGAAATTCGGTGGCGACGTCGCTGGGCTCGTCCCGGACGAGGTCCTCGCAGCCCTGACAGAGCGTCTGGTACGGAACTGAAACCCGTCTTCGTGCCCCGCACGGACACGGGCGAGCGCAGCGAGGCGTGTCTGTGCGGGGCACGAAGACGGAAGGTTCGCACGCGGCATACGCCGGGTTCAGAATGGGCGCATTTGGGGAGGTGGCACCACCTCCGGTACCTTTGATCTTCGGTCTGCGTCAGCCGTGACGACGGACCGAACCACTCGACCAAGGCATAAGGCAATGACTCGTCTCGATCCTCGGTCTCCTCTGGTGCTCGACACCAAGGAGGTCGGCCGGCGACCCGGCTCGATGGCGGAGCTCTCTCGCGAGGTCGGGGCACCAGTTGAGTTCGGCACGGAGGTTCTGCGCGTTGCTGAGGGGGAACCCTTGGCGGTCAACGTGCGGCTCGAGTCCGTTGTCGAAGGCGTGCTGGTCACTGGTTCGGTGCGAGGCACGGCGACCGGCGCCTGCGTGCGGTGCCTGGATCCCATCAGCCACAATGTGGCTGGGAACTTCCAGGAATTGTTCGCCTACGCCGATCGCAACGCTCACCACCAAGAGGTGGGCGACGAAGAAGCAGCCGAGGAGTACCTCGTCGAGGACGGTCTGATCGACCTCGAAGCGGTGCTCCGGGACTCGGTGGTGCCTGCACTGCCGTTCCAGCCCGTGTGTCGCCCGGATTGCCCGGGGTTGTGTTCCGAATGTGGAATGCACCTTGCGGAGGATCCGGACCACGCACATGACGTGATCGACCCCAGGTGGGCGGCTCTCACGGACCTTGCGTCCGAGTCGTCCACGACACAGACTTCAGATAGGACCTGACGTGGCTGTTCCGAAGCGGAAGACTTCGCGTTCCAACACGCGCCACCGCCGTGCCAACTGGAAGGCCACGCCGGTCACCCTGACCTCGTGCCCCCAGTGCAAGGCCCCGACGCAGCCGCACGTTGCGTGCCCGTCGTGCGGGACCTACAACGGCCGCCACTACGGCGTGGCCGAGCGCACCGAGCACCAGAGCTGACCCCACTCCTCATGGGGAGGGGCTCGCACGGCCCGGTGGCCAAGACGCCACAGCGCCCTGTCGTTGAGCTTCACCAGCACCTCAAAGAGGTGACCGGTGAAGACATCGACGTGGCGCTGCTCGGGCGTGCCCTGACGCACCGCTCGTACGCGTACGAGGCCGGCGGGATTCCCCACAACGAGCGCCTGGAGTTCCTTGGCGACTCGGTGCTCGGGCTCGTCGTCACCGACTCGCTCTACGTGACCCACCCCGACCTCACGGAGGGGCAGCTCGCCAAGCTGCGGGCCGCCGTGGTCAACATGCGTGCCCTCGCGGCCGTCGGGCGCACACTCGGGCTGGGGGACTACCTCCACCTCGGCCGCGGTGAGGAGTCCACCGGTGGGCGCGACAAGGACTCGATCCTGGCCGACACGGTTGAGGCCGTGATCGGTGCGACCTACTGCAGTGCTGGACTCGTGGCTGCGGGCGCCCTCGTGCACCACCTCCTGGACCCACTGATGGCGAGCTCAGCCACCTTGGGTGCGGGGCTCGACTGGAAGACGAGCCTGCAGGAGATCTGCGCCCTGCACGCCGCCGGCCCGGTCGAGTACGTCCTTGAGGAGGACGGCCCCGAGCACGCCAAGATGTTCAGTGCCCGTGTCCTCGTCGGCGGCGTGGAGCACGGCTCCGGCGTCGGCCGCACCAAGAAGGATGCCGAGCAGCAGGCCGCCGCCCAGGCATGGCAGACCCTGCGTGACCGGCACGGCGATGGGCTGTCGACTGCGCCCCTGCCCGACCTGTCCTGAGCCCCTCAACAACTGAGCGATTGAGCGACTGACGCGTGCCAGAGCTTCCCGAGGTCGAAGTCGTCCGTCGCGGGCTCGCCGACCACGTCGTCGGGCGCCGCATCGTTGCTGCCTCATTCACCGGTGTGAGAGTGGCCCGGCGCCATGTCCCGGGACCCGTCGACCTCGCGGAGCGGATCGTCGGGCTCAAGGTCTCGCAGGCCCGCCGACGCGGCAAGTACCTCTGGCTCGTTCTCAGCCATGATCGGGAGCCGGTCCACGGTCTCATCGCGCACCTCGGGATGAGTGGTCAGCTGCTCGTCGAGGCTGCCGACGCCCCGGACGAGAAGCACCTGCATGCGCGGTTCACCTTCGCTGACGGCGATCCCGAGTTGCGGTTTGTCGACCAGCGGACCTTTGGCGGCTTCGCCCTCGATGACCTCGCTGACGATGGCGTGCCGCACCAGATCCGGCACATCGCGCCCGACCCCTTCGAGCCGGTCTACGACCAGGCGGCAGTGGTTCGCCGGATCAAGGCCAGCGACAGCGCGATCAAGCGGATGATCCTGCATCAGGGAGTGGTCTCGGGCATCGGCAACATCTATGCCGACGAGGCTCTGTGGCGCGCGCAGGTCCACGGTGAGCGGCCCTCCAGCAGCCTCACCAAGCCGGTGATCGCACGGGTCCTCGACCACGCCCGCGAGGTCATGGCGGCCGCGCTCATCCAGGGCGGCACGAGTTTCGACGCGCTCTATGTCAACGTCAACGGGGCCTCGGGCTACTTCGACCGTTCGCTGCATGCCTACGGCCAGGAGGGTGAGCCCTGTGCTCGCTGCGGCACCCCCATCCGGCGCGAACACTTCATGAACCGATCGTCCTTCTCGTGCCCGACCTGCCAACCTCGACCCCGGACGCGTCGCAGCGCCTGACGACCCTCAACGCTGTCAGAAGGGGATGGGTTGGGGTGGTCGGGGTGGCCGGGGTGGGAAGTCGACGCGGTAGCGGTTCCAGCTGGGGTTGAAGTCGAGGTCGATGCGTGGTGGTGGGCCGCCGATGGTGTTGCCGTTGATGTCGAACGCGATCGGGTAGGCGCGGGGTTGGGCGTTGTCGGGTCCGCCGAGGAGTTCGATGAGTTCTTCTTCGAAGGTGGTGGGGATGTCGGTGGGGTCGTTTGCGATGCGGCCAGCCGTGGTGGGGTCGCGGTGGGTGGCTCCGGCGGTGATGAGGTGCAGGTGGTCCACGGGCCACGTGGTGCGTTGCAGCCCGGTGGGGTCACACCAGGTGACGGTGCCGTTGGGGTGGAGCTTGATGGTCCAGCCGTCGCGTTGCTTGATCCGGTGGTGGCGCCGACACAACGCCATGAGGTTGGTCGGGGACGTGGGACCCGAGGGCCAGGGGCGAACATGATCCAGGTCGCACTGGCGTGCGGGCACAGGGCACCCGGGGAAGCGACAGGATCCGTCGCGCAACCGGATGAGTCTGGCCATACCGTCCGGGACCCGGTAGGACTGGCTGAAGTCGACGAGGTCCTGACCGGAGCGTTCGGCTTTGCGGTGAGCACGTCGGGCGCGAGCCTGACCACGAGCCAAGGCGGCGGGTACGTCACCGTGCAGGAGGGCACCAGTGTCGCGGTCGCAGGTCAGGTCACGGTCGGAGGTACCAGCAGCGTCGAGCCATTCGCGCCGCACGAACGTCGTGCCACCCAGGCCCAACCCACCGACCTCGACGAGATCCTCCGTCGCACAGGTCGCCGCAGCGTCAGCGGCAGTGGCAGTGGTGGTGTCGTCGGCGGCTGGTGTGTCGTGGGCGGCGCGGGTGGTGTGGACGACGACTGTGACATCACTGTGTTCGAGGATCAGTTCCATCATCGCGTCAGCCCGAGCCAACTCCAGGCTGTCGGCCTTCTTCTCCCGCACGAGTTGGCGGGCGCGTTCGGTGACAGCGGCCCACGCTCCCCGCGCGTCTTCGACACGGAAGTCACCGCGCCAGTGATCGGTGCCGTTGACGCCGGTGCGACGCGTCAATCCGCGCCGGGCGCGCTCGTCCTCGACGTGCGCGGTGACCGCGTCCGGGTCCACCAGCGCTGCGGTGCGGGCCAGGAGTTGACGCAACGGTCCGACGGTCAGCTGCCCCCACACGTCCTTGACCCGGTCCACCACCTCCGCGGCGGACTGCGCCGAGAGGAACTCCGTCTCCTCGGTCACGACTCGCGCACGGTACTCATCCAGGTCACCACTGGCCATGGCATCGACCACGGCCGGGGTGCGGGTCATCTGCCGGATCGCGTCCAGGATCCGGTTCGTCGCCACGAACACCGAACACCCCAACCTGGGTGCCGCCAGCTCGGGCCCGTCCAGGCGTTGGTAGCCCAACCCGTGGTGCACCTCGGCAGGCATGCCGTCCTCCTGCCGGTGCGCATCGCGCGCGGACAGGTGCGCCAACGCGACCGCCTGCCGGGCCGACGCCGCGTCCTTCTCGCGCTGCGCAAGCTCGATGACGTCCAGGAGTTCCTCGGAACTCAACTGGTCAGCGCAAGCACGCAACGCGGCATACCGGCCCTCAAGGGCGGCGGTCGCGGCGGTGCTTTCCATGACCCCAGAATACTCGAACGTGAGTTCTAGAGTCAAGCATTTCGGGCTACGCTCTGGGCTGAATTGCGAACTGGCACAACCCAATTCACCAAAGTGGCATGACAAGTCGGGTCCTCGTCAACCACGCTACAACCGGCCTCTGACAGTCCTCGGGCCACCCTCCCGTTGAGCAGGTCAGGCTGGCTTGTGGTTGTCGGCGGCCCAGGCCTTCGCGATCAGTTCTCGCAGTACGGTGGCGTCGACGTCGCTGAGCTCCTTGACGTAGAGGCAGCCCTTGCCGGTCGTGCTTCCAGAGCAGGTCGGTGTTGGAGCCGTAGTAGGTCAGGCCGCAGAGCGTCAGCGCGGCTTTGCGTGGCGCGAGCCCGAGCGCGAACCATTCGCGCTGCTTGCCAGCGGTCGGAGGCGTCGGCGTCGGCGTCGGCGTCGGCCGGGCCCGGCTGGGTCAGGCGATCTCCGTGCTCGGCGGGCGTGGCGCCGTCACGGGATCGGGAGTTCCTTGAGAGTGACGGGCTTGCCGGTATGCCGTGTGCTCAGGTCCGCGAACGCCTGACGGATCGTCTTGGCGTAGAGGTGTGCGCCCACGCGGGAGGGGTGCATCCCGTCGGACTGGAGCTGACCGGTCGTGCCCTTGAGGGCGGAGTCCCAGTCGGCCAGCGCGACGTTGTCACGGCCCGCGACGAGCTCCTTGAGAGCGTTGTTGTCGGAGGCGATGCGGTTGATGCGACCGTGAAGGGTGACGAGGACGACCATGCGGTCGGGGCCGAGCGCGTCGAGGGTTTGGCGAGCCCGGTCGAGGTCGGTGCCGGCGTTGGTCCCGAGTGCTAGGACGACGGCGCGACGGTTCGCGGTGCCGCGGGCACTGGCGAGCTTGAGGCCCTCGGCCCACTGACGGTTGGAGCGGGCGTCAATGCGAATGCCGGGGAAGTAGTAGCGCAGGGCGTGGACGCTGCCCACCATCATCGAGTCGCCGTATCCGTCGATCTCGTTGCCGGTCGGCATCGCCCACGACTGCGCGATGGGTGCGGCGGGCTTGGCCGATGAGGCCGGGGCGGGAGCCGAGGACCCTGACGCAGGAGAGGTCGACGGGGTGGGCTTCGAGGTGGGGAGGGGTGCGGAAACCGTTGCGGCAGCGGCGTTTGCGTCGAGGAGCTGCTCCACTCGGGTCCGCGTGGGAGCCGTCACCAGGACCACGGTCAGCACGATGGCGAGGACGGCCACCCCGGCCCACACCGCCCGGGCGGTGCGGGTGCCGGCGTAGCGGATCGAGTGGAGGAGGTGAGCGGCAGCACCACGGAAGCCGCGCTGACGCACCGGCGTCTCGATGAGGCGGTAGGACAGGTCGGCGATCGCCGCGGTGACGACGATGCACCAGAGCCGCGACCAGAGGTAGTCATCGGCGCCGCGGGAGGCCCACGGGAGGTCGGCCTCGACGATGAGGATCACCGGCCAGTGCCAGAGGTAGAGACCGTAGGACCGCTCGCCGATCCACCGCAGGACGGGCAGGTCGAGGACTGAACGCAGAGGGGTGGGACGCTCCACGACGCCCAGGACAAGGACGGTGGTCGCGAGCGACGCCGCGAGGATGCCGCCGCGGAAGGTCAGGGGGGTCGACTCGTCGAGCAGGGCCACGAGCGCGACGAGCACCAGACCGGCGACGGCCACGGCGGGGACGCGAATGCGTTGCCACGTGGAGGTCGAGGTCCAGGCGCGGTGAGGTGCCGCCCAGGCGAAGGCGAGGGCAGCGCCGAGCATGAGGCCCGTCAGGTGGGTGTCGGTGCCGTAATAGACCCGGGTCGCGCCCATCGCCGGGTCGTAGCTGCTCGCCATCAGGACGGCCGAACCCAGGGCGAGTGCGACGGCGACGCCTGCGCGAACCCGTGAGGACGGCGCGAGCCGGAGCAACACGAGGGCGACCACGGGCCACACGAGGTAGAACTGCTCCTCGACCGCGAGGGACCAGAGGTTCATGAGCAGCTGCGGTGCGGTGCTGTGGAAGTAGTCGGAGCCGGCGGCGATCTCGAGCCAGTTGCTCGTGAAGGTGAGGGCGCCCACGGCCTGGCGTCGGATGCCCACGAGGAGGTCGGTCTCGACGAGCCGGGCCAGGAGGATCGTGCTCGGGACGAGGACCAGCAGAGCGGGCAGGAGGCGCCGGGCGCGACGCGTCCAGAAGCCGCGGAGGTCGACCCGCCCGTCGCGTTCGTGCTCGCGCACGAGGAGCGTGGTGATGAGGAATCCGGAGATGACGAAGAAGACGTCGACGCCGAGGAACCCACCGGGCAGCCAGCGCGGGTCGAGGTGGAACGCGAGGACGGCGAGGATCGCCATGGCGCGCAGCCCATCGAGCCCGGGCAGGCGGCCTGCCGGGCGCATCGGTGCGCTGCGGGACGAAGTCGACGTGCTCGTCGCCCCGGGTCCCGCGTGCGAGCTCTCCACGCTCATGTCCTCAGGCTAAGGAGGGGCACTGACAGGGTCAGGGAGGCGCGCTGGGGAGTGGCGGACCTAGCATCGCGCCATGGAAACCAGCCAGGACCCCGGCGGCGACGGGCTGCAGTCCGTCCGCGTGACCGTCAACGTGCGGGGGAGGGTGCAGGGCGTGGGCTTCCGGTGGTGGACTCGGGCCCGGGCGCTGGAGCTGGGCCTGGTCGGGCACGCCCGCAACACCTCTGACGGTCGGGTCGAGGTCGTGGCGCAGGGGCCGCGCGGTGCGATCGCGCGCTTCCTCGACGTCCTCGCCGAGCAGCCCTCGACGAAGCACCGCCCTGGCCAGGTCCTCTCGGTCTCGACTCCCCTCGAGAGCGCACCGCGACCCGACGCCACTGGCTTCCTGGAGCGCTGATCCTGAGGTTCGTCCGCGACCACACTCACAGGGTTGCCGGCCGGGACGTTGTTCAGGATGTGACTGTCACTCAGCTGCCCACCACCCCTGTCCTTCATGAAGGCATCGATCCCGCAATCCTGTATTTCGGGACTCCCGTCGTTCTCGTCAGTACGACGAACAGCGATGGGACCTCCAACCTCGCTCCGGTCTCCTCAGTGTTCTGGCTGGGGCGAACGGCGGTGTTGGGCTTCGGGCTGGCCTCTCACACGGTCGCCAACCTTCGCCGCGAACGGGAATGCGTCCTCAACCTCCCTAGCGCTTCCCTCGTGGGCGCGGTCGACCGACTGGCACTCACCACCGGGGCGCCGGTCGTCAACCAGGCCAAAGCGGGGCGCGGCTACGTCCATGTCAAGGACAAGTTCGCCCACGCCGGTCTCGCGCCCCGTCCGAGCGAGACGGTGGCACCTCCGGGCGTGATGGAGTGCCCGGTCGTCCTCGAGAGCACGCTTCTGGCGATCCACACGACGGATTTCCATCTTGTACAGGTCGAGGTGGGGCGGACGTTCATCCATCCGGGCCTGCGACTCGAAGGGCATGACAACCGGATCGACCCGGAGCGTTGGCGCCCGCTCATCATGAGCTTCCAGAGGTTCTTCGGTCTCGGCGACGAGGTGCACCCGTCGAGACTCGCCTCGATCGACGAGGAGATGTACCGCTGAGTGGAGTGGACGGCATACCGGGTCGTGGGACGCACGGACCACGCGAGGGGATCGTTTCTACGATGGACGGATGAGTGACGTCCCTCCGGAGCTGGCCCGCCTGCGTTCGAGCATCGACAACATCGACGCGGCTCTCGTGCACCTGCTCGCAGAGCGCTTCAAGTGCACCCAGCAGGTTGGCGAGCTCAAGGCGGACGAGGGTATGCCGCCCGCGGATCCCGCGCGCGAGGAGCGTCAGATCTTGCGGTTGCGCGGCTTGGCGGACGAGAGTGGCCTCGACCCAGAGTTCGCCGAGAAGTTCATCAACTTCGTCATCGCCGAGGTCATCCACCACCACGAGTCGATCGCCAAGGGCTGACCCCAGAAGTCACTTGCGTCACACGCGTCACAGGCGACGCAGGCAACACAGAGGTGCTGCTGGTTCCACGGTGGCGCTGCGACCCGCCGGTACAGTGAGCGGTCAACCAGCAGCCCCCGAGGAACCGAGAGTCATCGCGTGTACGTCAAGAGCCTGACCCTCAAGGGGTTCAAGTCCTTCGCCTCGGCCACGACCATGCGCCTCGAGCCCGGCATCACCTGCATCGTCGGCCCCAACGGCTCCGGGAAGTCCAACGTCGTCGACGCCCTCGCCTGGGTCATGGGTGAGCAGGGTGCCAAGACGTTGCGCGGCGGCAAGATGGAGGACGTCATCTTCGCCGGCACCGCCGGGCGCCCGCCCCTGGGTCGCGCCGAGGTCAGCCTGACGATCGACAACACCGACGGCGCGCTCCCGATCGACTACGCCGAGGTGACCATCACCCGGACGATGTTCCGCAATGGTGGCTCCGAATACGCCATCAATGGCACCCCCAGCCGGTTGCTCGATATTCAGGAACTGTTGTCCGACAGCGGAATTGGCCGCGAGATGCACGTCATCGTCGGCCAGGGGCAGCTCGACGCCGTCCTGCGCGCGACCCCCGAGGAGCGCCGCGGCTTCATCGAGGAGGCGGCCGGTGTCCTCAAGCACCGCAAGCGCAAGGAACGCGCCCTCCGCAAGCTCGATGCGATGGAGGCAAACCTCACGCGCGTCCACGACCTCACCGGTGAGATCCGCCGCCAGCTCGGCCCGCTCGGACGCCAGGCCGAGGCCGCCCGCAAGGCCGCCGTCATCCAGGCCGAAGCCCGTGACGCACGCCAGCGACTGCTCGCCGACGACCTCGTCCAGCTCACGTCGACCCTCGAGCAGGAGGTCGCCGACGAGACCGCCCTCATCGAGCGCCGCACCACCGTCGAGAACGCCCTCGAGTCCTACCGCTCGCGGATCACCGAGATCGAGCGTCAGGCCTCCGATGCCGCCCCCGAGCTCGGGCGCTCACAGGACCGTTTCGTCAAGCTCCAGTCGTTGCGTGACCGCCTCGAGTCCACGGCGTCCGTCGCACGCGAGCGCGTCCGGCTCCTCAGCCAGGACGACGTCGACGAGACGACGACCGGCCGCGACCCCGAGGAGCTGCGAGCCCAGGCGGCGCAGGCCCGCGAGGCCGAGCAGAAACTTCTTGCCGAGGTCGCGACGGCCGCCGAGCAGCTCGCCGCGTCCGTCACCGCCCGTGAAGATGCAGAGAAGGCGTATGCCGCGGAGCAGGATCGCTTGTCCCGTCTCGCCCGCGCCGCGGCCGACCGGCGCGAGGGCCTGGCCAAGCTCGCCGGACAGGTGGGCGCACGCCGCAGCCGCATCGAGGCGGGAGAGGCCGAGATCGGTCGCCTGCGTGGAGTGATCGAGGCCTCGCAGGCCCGAGCCACCGAGGCCGAGCAGTCGTTCGCGCGCCTCGAAGGCACCGTCGCCAACGACGAAGAGGGTGAAGAGGGCCTCGACAGTGCCTACGAGACCGCCGCCGAGGAACTCGCCGAGATCGAGGGACGCATCGTCGCCCTCGAGAACTCCGAGCGCGAGGCCGAGCGTGATCGTTCGTCCGCCGCCGCGCGCGTCGAGGCTCTTGGCCTCAGCCTGCGCCGCAAGGACGGCGCCGCAGCCCTGCTCGCCGCCTCGGACGCCGACCACGGCATCGTCGGCACCGTCGCCTCCCTGCTCCAGGTCACCGGCGGCCACGAGGGCGCGGTTGCTGCGGCCCTCGGCTGGGCCTCCGAAGCCCTCGCGGTCGGTTCTGCCAAGCAGGCGGCCAGCGCCGTCGACCGCCTCCGCCAGGAGGACCAGGGTCAGGCCACGCTTCTCGTCGGCGACACCGCGAAGTCGTCGAACCCCAGCACCTGGCCCGATCTCGACGGCTCCGGCGTGTGGGCTCGTGATGTGGTCTCCGCTCCGGCCGATGTGCTGCCGGCCGTCGAACAGCTCCTCGACCGCGTCGCTCTCGTCTCCACCGTCGAGCACGCCCTCGCCCTCGTTGCGCGCGGCGACGGGATCACTGCCGTCACCGACGACGGCGACGTCTTCGCACCGGGTTGGGTCCGCGGTGGATCCAGCGCAGGCGAATCCCTCCTCGAGATCCAGTCGGCCCTCGAGGAGGCACAGGCAGCCGTTGCCGCCGCCACGACCAAGAGCGAGCAGACCCGGTTCGGTCTCGCCACCGAGCGTGAGAAGGCCGCAGCAGTCACCGAGCGGGTCGAAGCCGCCCTCGAAGCGCTCCACGACAGCGACGCCCGCATGGCCGCGGTCGCCGAACAGCTCGGTGGGCTGCAGTCCACGATCCGCACGAGCCGCGCCGAGGTCGAGCGCACCGAGCGGACCGTCGCCGACGCCGAGGCCGCGCTCGAGAACGATCGGCTCGAATTCACTGCCCTGACGGGCCGATTGGACGAGGCGAGCGCCGAGCCGACCGAGTCCGAAGAGCCCTCGACCGACGAGCGCGACGACCTCGAGCTGGCCGCCAGCCGGGCCCGCACCGCCGAGACCGAGCTGCGCCTCACCCTGCGCACCCGTGAGGAGCGCGCCCGCTCCCTCAAGGGTCGGGCCGACTCGCTCGAAGGCGCCGCTCGCAACGAGATCCAGGCCCGCGAGAAGCTGCGCCAGCGCCAGGAACGACGCCGTCGGGAGGTGACGATCGCCGACGCAGTGAGCCGCGCGGCGGCATACGCCACCGATCGCATGGCGAGCGCGCTGGAACGCGCCGCGCGACTGCGCGAGGACGCCGAACGGCAGCGCACCGAACGCGACACGGCGGTCCACGCGCTGCGCGCCGAGATGGGCACCCACCAGGACGAGCTGCGAGAGCTCACCGACTCGGCCCACCGCGACGAGGTGGCCCGGGCCCGACAGCTGGCCCGCATCGAGCAGCTGCAGGCCAAGGCCGTGGAGGAGCTCGGCGTCGACCCCGACGTCCTCATGGAGGACTTCGGGCCGCACCAGCTCATCCCGTTCATCGCCGGCCCCGACCATGAGGGCGACCTGCCCATGCCGTCGGCGTTCGTGCGTGACGAGCAGGAGAAGCGCCTGCGCCGGGCCGAGCGGGGACTGTCTGCCCTGGGTCGGGTCAACCCGCTCGCGCTCGAGGAGTTCGCGGCGCTCGAGGAGCGCCACAAGTTCCTGACCGAGCAGCTCGAGGACCTCAAGAACTCCAAGCGCGACCTCCTCGACATCGTCAAGTCCGTCGACGAGCGCGTCGAGCAGGTCTTCACCGAGGCCTTCCACGACACGGCCGCGCAGTTCGAGCAGGTCTTCCAGCGGCTGTTCCCCGGCGGTGCCGGTCAGCTCATCCTCACCGACCCGAGCAACATGCTCACCACGGGCATCGAGGTCGAGGCCCGCCCGCCCGGCAAGAAGGTCAAGCGCCTCTCACTGCTCTCCGGTGGCGAGCGCTCCCTCGTGGCCGTGGCCATCCTCGTGTCGATCTTCAAGGCGCGGCCCAGCCCGTTCTACATCATGGATGAGGTGGAGGCGGCCCTCGACGACACCAACCTCGGCCGGCTCATCACGCTCTTCGAAGAGCTGCGGGACAGCAGCCAGCTCATCGTCATCACCCACCAGAAGAAGACGATGGAGATCGCCGACGCGCTCTACGGCGTGAGCATGCGCGGCGACGGCATCACCACGGTCGTGTCGCAGCGCATCCGCGACGTCGCCGCCTCTGCCTGAAACCCCAGTCGGGAAAGAATCAGTTGTTGACGCGACCGAAGGTCTCGAGCGGCCAGATCCGGAACACGACGGGCCCCACGACGCGGTTGAGCGGCACGAAGCGCGCACACCCCTGCGCCACGGTGCCGCCTCGGCAGTTGACGACCGAGTCGGCCGACTGCGAACGGTGATCGCCGAGCACGAGGAGCCGATCGGTGGGGACCCGGATCTCCGGGAAGCACCGTGAGGACCGGGGCGTCGTGTCGCACGTGAGCTCCGTGGCGCGGAACGTGTGGTCCTGATAGACGTAGGGCTCCACGAGCGGCTCGCCGTTGACGACGACCCGCCCGTCCTCGTCGCAGCACATCACCTGGTCGTCGGGGAGGCCGATGACCCTCTTGACCGTGTATGCCGTGTTCGACGGGCCGATCCCGGTGAGGTCACCGACCTTGCGGGCCGCCTTGACGAACGGATTGGGGGACTCGGGGAGCTCCGCGTCCTGCCACGTCGCGCCGTGTGAGAAGACGACGATGTCGCCGCGATCCACGGTGGAGTTCGTGCGATTGACGATGATGCGGTCACCGATGCGCAGGGTCTGCTCCATCGACTGCGACGGCACGCCGAACGGTTTGGCGACGAACGTCTGGATGAGCGCGACCGCGAGGACGGCAATCAGGATCTCGAACCCCACCGGTAGCCTTCGGCGGGTCCGTCGAGGGGCCCCTGCCGAAGTCGTCGCCGTCACGCGGCAGAGCCTACGCGGCGCCTTGCCGTGTAGGCGCGTCAACTCACTGCGGGGTGTCGTTTTGCAGGTTGGGGCCCTGCTGGGAGACCCTTGGCACATGGTTGCGCTCATCATCGGCATGCTCGTCTGCGTCGGACTCGCCCTGGCTGTGGTCGCGCTCGTCGCGGTGCCTGCTCGGCGCGATGGTCGTGACCTCCTCACGCCCAAGGGTGAAGAGGTCGTGACCGCGCTCAAGGAGCGTCAGCAGTCGGCCCGCCAGCGCCTGGAGCGCGGCGACCCCGATGACGACGAGGCGGCGACCGACACAGACATGTCGCCGACCGCTCCCGTCGACCCCGCCCGCTCCTGATGCGCTCCGGGATCGACCACTCCGCCAGCGACCCCGAAATCCGTCCCCAGGACGACCTCTTCGGGCACGTCAACGGCGGCTGGGTCGCTCGCACCGAGATCCCCGCTGATCGCGGTCGCTACGGCTCCTTCGACATGCTGCGCGAGAGCGCTGAGCAGCAGGTCCGCGACATCATCACCGCCGTCGCCGAGGGCGAGCCGGAGGCCGGCACGGTCGCACGCAAGGTTGGCGATCTCTACAGCTCCTTCATGGACCAGGCGCGCATCGAGCAGCTCGGCGTCGAGCCCCTCGCGCCCTTCCTGACCGCCATCGACAAGGTCACGAGCACGCGTGACGTCCTCGCCCTCCTCGGCCGCTTCCTGCGGGCCGGGGTCGACGGACTCGTCCACCCCATCGTCAACACCGACGACCGCGACTCGACTCGCTACGTCGTCTACCTCGAGCAGGCCGGCATCGGTCTGCCCGACGAGGCCTACTACCGCGAGCCGCGGCACGAGGTGATCCGGTCCGCGTATCCGCCGCACGTCGCACGCATGCTGACTCTTTCCGGCGTGTATGCCGGTGACTCGGCGACCGCTGCCGCCGACCGTGTCATGGCTCTCGAGACCCGTCTCGCGGCTTCGCACTGGGACACCGTCGCCAACCGTGACGCGGTCAAGACCTACACGCTCGTCGACCGGGCCGGGCTCGACGAGCTGACGCCCGGCGTCGACTGGGACGCCTTCCTCGAGGGCGCGCAGGCGCCCGAGGGAGCGTTCGACCAGGTCATCGCCCGCCAACCCGACTTCCTGCAGGCGATCAGCGCGGCCCTGGCCGAGGTTGACCTCGCGGACTGGCAGGACTGGCTGCGCTGGCGCGTCGTCCACGCGCTCGCGCCCTATCTCGCAGACGCGATCGTCGCCGAGAACTTCGACTTCTTCGGCCGCACGCTCTCGGGCGTCCCGGAGATCCGGGAGCGGTGGAAGCGCGGAGTGGGACTGGTCGAGGAAGCCCTCGGCGAGGCCGTCGGTCAGCTCTATGTCGACCAGCACTTCCCGCCGCGGGCCAAGGACCGCATGGTCGAGCTCGTCGCCAACCTCGTCGAGGCGTTCCGACGCAACTTCGACACCCTCGAGTGGATGGGCACCGACACCCGGCGCGAGGCCCTGGCCAAGCTCGAGGCCTTCACTCCCAAGATCGGCTACCCCGACCAGTGGCGCGACTACTCCGCGCTCGCCGTCGACGCCGAGGACCTCATCGGCAACGTCGCGCGGGCCTCGGCCTTCGAGGTCGACCGCAACCTCGCGAAGCTCGGCCGCCCCGTCGACCGCGACGAGTGGTTCATGACGCCGCAGACGGTCAACGCCTACTACAACCCCGGCCTCAACGAGATCGTCTTCCCGGCCGCCATCCTGCAGCCGCCGTTCTTCGACGTCGATGCCGAGGACGCCGTCAACTACGGCGGTATCGGTGCCGTCATCGGGCACGAGCTCGGGCACGGCTTCGACGACCAGGGCTCGCAGTTCGATGGCCTGGGCAACCTGCGCAACTGGTGGACCGAGGCCGACCGCGAGAACTTCGACGGTCGCGCCCAGCAGCTCATCGCCCAGTTCAACGACCTGGAGTCGCGCGACGCACCCGGCCACAAGGTCAACGGCGCGCTCACGGTCGGCGAGAACATCGGTGACCTCGGCGGGCTCACGATCGGGCACGCGGCATACCGGATCTCCACGGAGGGCGCCGAAGCGCCCGTCCTCGACGAGCTCACGGGTGACCAGCGATTCTTCGTCGGCTGGGCCCGTGTGTGGTGCGGTCTGGCCCGCGAGGCCGAGGCCGTGCGCCTGCTCGCCATCGACCCGCACGCGCCGATGGACCTGCGCGCCAACGCCGTACGCAACCTCAGTGAGTTCCACGAGGCGTTCGACGTCACCGAGGGTGACGCCATGTGGGTGCCCGAGAAGGACCGCGTTCGGATCTTCTGACGGCGCTGTCCTGGTGTGATGCGAGGATGGCGCGGTGAGCGCCATCGACACCCTCTGGGAATTCATTGCCGTCGGCTTCGGCCTGCTCGTCGTCCTCGGCGGGCTTGCTGCGACCCTCCTTCGAGGGCGAGGTGGAGCCACCAAGGAGCTGCCGCGTGAGCGGCCAGCCGATGCGCCGACGACGCCATCCGGGACGGGCTCCGACGGTGGTGACGATCTGCCGGCTGGTGGGTCGTCCGTCGACACCCTTCCGGCGCCGGGCGACGACACGGCAGTCGACGACACGGCAGTCGACGAGACCCTCCCGACGACCACCACCACCGATCTCGAGCGGCCGGAGTCCCCGCAGACCCGGCTCCAGCGCCTGCGCGCCCGCCTCGCCCGTTCCAACACCGCCCTGGGCAAGGGCCTGCTCGCCCTGCTCTCGCGCGGCGACCTCGACGAGCAGGCCTGGGAGGACGTCGAGGACACCCTCCTCACGGCCGACCTCGGCGTCGAGGCAACCACCGAGCTCGTCGACGCCCTGCGCACCAAGGTCAAGGTCCATGGCACTGCCGACGAAGCGACCGTGCGTGGCTGGCTGCGTGAGGAGCTCATCGCCCTCGTCGACCCGTCCATGGACCGCTCGATCACGTCGTCCCGAGTGGACGGACGGCCAGCCGTGATTGTCGTCGTCGGGGTCAACGGCACCGGCAAGACCACCACCGTCGGCAAGCTCGCCCGCGTTCTCGTCGCCGAGGACAAGGACGTCGTCCTCGGAGCGGCCGACACCTTCCGTGCCGCTGCCGCCGACCAGCTCCAGACCTGGGGTGAGCGTGTGGGCGTGCCCACGATCCGCTCCGACCGTGACGGTGCCGACCCCGCGGCCGTCGCCTTCGACGCCGTCAGGGGCGCTGCGGAGCTGGAGGCCGACGTCGTCATCATCGACACCGCCGGTCGGCTCCACAACAAGGTCGGCCTCATGGACGAGCTCGGCAAGGTCAAGCGCGTCATCGAGAAGCAGAGCCCCATCGACGAGGTCCTCCTCGTCCTCGACGCCACGACTGGGCAGAACGGCCTGCGTCAGGCCGAGGTCTTCAGCGAGGTCGTCGGCATCACCGGCATCGTGCTCACCAAGCTCGACGGCACCGCCAAGGGTGGCATCGTCATCGCCGTGCAGCGCAAGCTCGGCGTCCCCGTGAAGCTCATCGGGCTGGGCGAAGGTCCCGACGACCTCGCGCCCTTCGACCCCGAGGGCTTCGTCGATGCCATCATCGACTGATGAGCACTCCCATCAATCCAGCCCGGCTGGGGCCGGTCCTCGATCGCGACGCCGCGGTGGCTGCGTTCCTCGCGTGCGCCTCGGTGTCGCTGGAGCTCGCGTCCCGTGACCAGGTCGCGGCAGCGTGGGGCGACGACAGCTCCTGCGAGGGCATGTCCGTCGGCGGACTGACCCATCACCTCCTCCAGCAGCTCGTGAACTGCGGCAAGGGGCTGAGCGGACCGGCGCCGGCAGATGCCGCCGTCATCGGCTTGCTCGACCACTACGCGCAGGCACCCTGGGTCGCCGCCTCGCGTGAAGGTGAGATCGAGCCCGACCAGAACGCCAAGGACAACGGTGCGGCGCAGGCAGGGCCCGATGCCGTCCTCGACCTCGCTCGCCGCGCCCTCGCCGACCTCCCCTCGCTCTTCGCACAGCCGCGTGAGCCCGACGTCATCCACATCCCGTGGCAGGGCTGGTCCCTCGCCACGCCGGACTACCTCACCACCCGGATGATGGAACTCGTCGTCCACGGCGACGACCTGGCGTCGAGCGTCGACCTGCCCACCCCCGAGCACGAGCCCACCGTCGTGGCTGCAGTCCTCGGCCTGCTGGCCGAGGTGTCGCTGGCCCGGCACGGGCAGGTCGCCCTGGTTCGGGCGCTGAGCCGTCCCCAGCGACTGACCGGGAGCATCTCCGCCTTCTGAGTGTTCGTTTCTCCGGGTCGGCGCGGGCCGCGTAACCTCGGGCCCATGAACGTGGGGGAGAGTGCGGGGTTTGCGACTGCTGAGCCGTTGCGGCTGGGCCGTGTCGCGAAGGCGTGGCGGGCCGTCCTGACGGTCGTGCTCGTCGCTCTCTTCTGCGCCGGTTCTCTCGTGGGCAACGACCACTGGTGGCCGTTCAGCCCGTGGCGGATGTTCTCGACCTCGCAGGCCGCGACCGGATCGGTGTGGTCGACCGGCATCGAGGTCCGCACGGCCGACGCCCCCGCCGAGTGGATCCCCGCGCCCCTCAGCCCGGCCAATGTCGGGGTCAACCGGGCCGAGATCGAGGGCCGGATCCCTCAGATCAAGGCCGACCCCGCTCGCCTCGGCACCCTGGCCGAGAGCCACGCCAGGCTGCGACCGCACTCGGCGCCCTGGTTGGGACTGCGCGTCGTCGTGCACAAGATCGTCGTGGTCGATCGCAAGCCCACGGGCGAGGTCGAGACCGACGTCCTCGCCGAATGGTCGGCGTCATGAGGCGCCTGTCCGGGTGGCTGTTCGCCCCGATGCCGGTGGCCCGCGTCGCGGTGCTGCGCTGGCTCGTCTTCGCCTTCGTCATCATCGACGTCCTGCTGCTCCACACGTCCGGCTGGTACCACGGTTACGCCGACCCGGTCTGGTACGAACCGTTGGTCATGGGCAAGGTGCTCCACCTGCCCGCGGCCTCGGTGCTGCTCGTGCAGGGCCTCAAATGGGGCTGCGTCCTGGCGGCCCTCGCGGCCATGACCGGACGGGCGCCACGGCTGCTCGGCTGGACCGTCGCCGTGGGCTGGATCTGGTACCAGTACGTCGCCTTCAGCTACGGCAAGGTCGACCACGACCGGGCGGACTTCGTCGTCGCACTGGCCCTGCTGCCGACCGTGGGTCTCGCGCACCTGTCGGACCGTCGCCGGTCCGAGGCCGCCGGCTTCGCCCTGCGCGCCGTGCAGATGGCGGCCGTCGCGACCTACTTCCTCTCGGCCTGGGCCAAGCTCCGCTTCGGCGGAGTCGAGTGGGTCAACTCGGCCACCATGGTGCGCGCCGTGGTCCGCCGCGGAACCCCATGGGCCGAATGGCTGCTCGAGGTCCCGTGGACCCTGCACGCGGCCCAGTGGGGCCTGATGATCGCCGAGATCACGGCTCCGGTGATCTTCCTGCTGTCCGAGAGGTGGCGCCGCCGTGCCGTCGCGGGGTGGTTCGTCTTCCATGCCATGACGTATGCCGCGATCACGATCGCGTTCTGGCCGCACCTCGTGATGATGCTCGCGTTCCTCCCGCTGGAGGAGTACGCGGATCGGCTGCGGGTGCGCTGGGGGAGGAGTCGACCCGGCCGGTGGTGGGTCGAGCGAAGAGTCAGCTCGGGCGCTGGGCAGCGGGAAGCGAGCACGCCGGTGTCCCACCGGGCAGCCGGTGCCGGTTGAGCGCGACCCAGCGGTAGACCACACCGGCGAAGGCGTTGATGCCCGGGACGAGGATGACGGCACCGAGCGGCTTGAACGGCAGCCGGCCAGCGAGGAGCACGCGAGCGACAGCGTCCTGGGCCGAGCTGATTGTTCCCTTGGCCGAGACCCATTGCAGGGCCTCGTCGCACTGCTCGGCAGAGAGGCCCAGCCCGTCGAGGTCGGCGTCCTGGTAGGCGCTCACCGCGAAGTCGCCAGAACTCTTGCGCACCCCCGTGGTGACGAACCGGGACAACTTCGTGCAGACGCCGCAGTCGCCGTCATAGATGAGTACCGAGGTGGCCATGTCTCCAGTGTCGCACCGGTGAGATGGCCCTCGAAACGGGGGCGCGGGTCCCACGCTCTGGGTGGGCCGGCATACCCATTTGGTCGTGAAACACAGTTCTTACGCGAACCGGGAACGTGCAACATGGCTGTAACACAAGGCGGCGCGACGTGAAACGGGCCGATCGCAGACTGCTTCCCCATGAGCCCAACACTCCTCCCTCTCGCGGACACTCCCGCGATCGACGCATCGGCGACAGCCTTCGTCCTCCTCTGCTCCTCCCTGGTGCTGCTGATGACGCCGGGCCTCGCCCTCTTCTACGGCGGCATGACGCGCGCCAAATCCGTCCTCAACATGATGATGATGTCGTTCGGCGCCATGGGCGTCGTCGGTGTCATCTACGTGTTGTGGGGCTACTCCATGTCCTTCGGTGGCGCCAACATCGGCGGGATCATCGGCAACCCGTTCGAGAACTTCGGCCTCAAGGGCGTCGTGGGTGACGCCACCGGCGCCACGCTGGACGCCAACGGCACGGCCGTCATCGACGTCTTCGGTTCCGGTGCCTGGATCCCCGAGGTCCTCTTCGTCGGGTTCCAGCTGACCTTCGCGATCATCACCGTGGCGCTCATCAGCGGTGCCATCGCTGACCGCGTGAAGTTCTCGACCTGGCTGGTCTTCAGCGCCTTCTGGGTCACCCTGGCCTACTTCCCGATCGCGCACATGGTGTGGGGCGGCGGACTGCTCAGCGGGTCCGCTGACGGCATCTCGGCCATGATCTTCGGTGCGACCGACGGTGCGGCGAACATCCTGCCCATCGACTTCGCGGGTGGAACCGTGGTCCACATCAATGCCGGTATGGCGGGCCTCGTCCTCGCCCTCATCGTCGGCAAGCGCCTCGGCTTCGGCAAGACCGCCATGCGTCCGCACAACGTGCCGCTCGTCATGCTCGGTGCCGGCCTGCTGTGGTTCGGTTGGTTCGGCTTCAACGCCGGCTCCGAGCTCGCCGCCGACGGTGTCGCCAGCCTTGTCTGGGTCAACACCACCGTCGCGACCTGTGCCGCGATCCTCGGCTGGCTCGTCGTCGAGAAGCTGCGTGACGGTCACGCGACCTCGGTCGGTGCCGCCTCCGGTGTCGTCGCGGGTCTCGTCGCCATCACCCCCGCCTGTGGCGCCCTCTCGCCGTTGGGCTCGATCGTCCTCGGCGCCGTCGCCGGTGTCCTCGCGGCCCTCGCGGTCGGCCTGAAGTTCCGCTTCGGCTACGACGACTCGCTGGACGTTGTCGGCGTCCACCTGGTCGCCGGCATCTGGGGCACTGTCGGTGCCGGACTCCTCGCGACCTCCGGTGGACTGTTCTACGGTGACGGCCCGAAGCAGCTCGTCGTGCAGATCGTCATCGCGCTCGCCTCGATCGTCGTCTCCGGGATCGTCACGGCCATCATCGGTCTGGCCCTCAAGGCCACGATGGGCTGGCGCATCACCGACGACGACGAGGTCGCGGGCATCGACCAGGGCGAGCACGCCGAGTCCGGCTACGACCTGGTGTCCCGTGGTGGACGCTTGGGTACGACGTCGTCCGGCGCGCTGTCCCACGACGCTCGTCACCACGACGAACTCACCTCCGAAGGAGTCAAGGCATGAAGCTCATCACCGCCATCATCAAGCCCCACCAGCTCGACGCGGTGAAGGAAGCCCTCGAGGCCTACGGCATCTCCGGCATGACGGTCAGCGAGGCGTCCGGCTACGGCCGGCAGCGCGGACACAGCGAGGTCTACCGCGGCGCCGAGTACAACGTCGACTTCGTGCCGAAGATCCGCGTCGAGGTCCTCGTGGACGACATGGACTCCTCCAGCGTCGCCGACGTCATCCTCAAGGCGGCCCAGACGGGTCGCATCGGCGACGGGAAGATCTGGACCGTGCCCGTCGAGGACGTCGTCCGCGTCCGCACCGGCGAACGCGGCCCCGAAGCGATCTGAGGCTGAACCCGCGCAGCTACTGCACCGGAAGTGGGGCATTCACCCCGCTTACGGTGCAGTAGGTCCGGGGAAAGCCGGGACAGCGCATCGACCCAACGGCAGATCCAGGGGAGTGAACGCATGACTGACGTCACGGACGTTGCGGCTCGACGGCTCGACCTCGCGGGAACTCGGGCCTTCGAGACTGCTGGTTCCGGCGTGCAGCGCCGGCTCCGGCTCGCGGAGTTCAATCGCGAGTGGTTGGACGGCGTCTGGCAGGAGGCCACGAAGGGGCAGCGGATCGAGGGAGTCGCCCTCGCCGCGGTCGGCAGCGTCGGGCGCGGAGACGCCGGTCCGCTCTCGGACTACGACCTGGTCCTCCTGCACTACGGCAGGAACCTCTCGACCGACGAGATCACCCGCCTGGCCGACCGCATCTGGTACCCGATCTGGGACGCCGGGGTGCGGCTCGACCACAGCGTGCGGACGGTGAGCCAGTGCCGGACCGTCGCGGCCGAGGACCTGACCGCGGCGGTGGGCCTGCTCGACATCTCGGCTGTCGCAGGGGACGCCGAGGTCGTCGCGGCAGCGCGCGCCACGGTGAGCCACGACTGGCGGGCCAACGCTCGCAAGCGGCTGCCACAGCTCACCGAGGCCATGGCCGTGCGCCACCACCGCCACGGAGATCTCGCGCAGTCGATCGAACCCGAGCTCAAGGAGGCGCACGGCGGACTGCGCGACATGACCGTCCTTGCCGCCCTTGCCGAGGCCTGGCTCGCCGACCGACCGCGAGGTGAGGTGGACACGGCATACGGGCTCCTCCTCGACGTGCGCGATGCCGTGCACGTCACCACCGGTCGCGGGCGTGACCGCCTCGGACGCGAGGACCACGACGCCGTCGCCGCCCTGCTCGGCTACGACGACCCCGACGACCTGCTCGCCGACGTGTCGAACGCTGGCCGAGCCATCGCCTACGCCCTCGACGGGACCGTGCGCCGAGCCAGCCAGTCGCAACGCGCCCGCGTCCTGCGAGTCGGCCCGCGTCGTCCCCAGATGACGCCACTGGGCTACGGGCTGTTCGAGAGCGACGGCGAGGTGGTCCTCGGGACGGGTCGGCTCATCGACAGCGACCCGCACCTGCCACTGCGCGCCGCGGTGCTCGCCGCCCGGGCCAACCTGCCCATTGCGCCGACGACCCTCGAGAACCTCGCCAGCAAGTGCGCCGACCTGCCGACGCCGTGGTCGCCCCTGGCCCGGGGACTCTTCAGCGACCTCCTGGCGGCGGGCCCGGGTCTCGTCACCGTCTGGGAAGGACTCGACCAGCAGGGCATCATCGAGCGCTGGTTGCCCGAGTGGGCCTCGGTCCGTTCGCGCCCCCAGCGCAACGCCGTCCACCGTCACACGGTCGATCGCCATCTCATCGAGACCGTCGTTCACGCGACCGGGCTGCTGCGCGGCGTCAGCCGCGCCGACCTCCTTCTGCTCGCGGCCCTGCTCCACGACATCGGCAAGATCCCGGGCGCTCGCGACCACTCCGTGACGGGCGCGCCCATCGCCGAGGCGGTCATGCGACGGCTCGGGCACCCCGAGGACGATGTCGCTGTCGTCGCCTCGCTCGTGCGGGAGCACCTCACCCTCATCGAGCTCGCGACCCGCCGCGACCACTCGGACCCGCGCACCATCGACGCCGCGCTGGTCGCAGTTGACGGAGAGGCCGACAAGTTCGAGCTGCTCCTGGCCCTCACAGAGGCCGATGCGGTCGCTGCTGGCCCCAAGGCCTGGACCGACTGGCGGGCCGCGCTCCTGGGCCAGTTCGCCACGGCCGTGCGGGCGCGTCTCAGCCCCCCGACGCCTGCGGTCGGGCACGCCGAGCCGTCCCTCGTGCCCGACGACCTCATCAGCACCCTCGCCACGGGGGAGCCGTATGTCGAGGTCGTGTCAAATGGCGGCTCCTACCGGATCGACATCGCCGACCGTGACCGTCTGGGGCTCTTCGCCGACACGGCCGGGCTGCTCGCCGCCGAGGGTCTCGTGGTCCGCACCGCCGTGCTGCGGACCGTCGACGGGATCGCCGTCAACGAGTGGCACGTCGAGAGCCCCGGCGACACCGAGCCGGAGAAGGCCCGACTCGTGCGTGGGCTCATGCGGCTCGCCACCGGCGATCGTGGGCCGCTCAGCCTGCTCGACCGGCGCCGCCAGTTCGCCACACGACCAAGCGGGACGTCGACGATCGGGACGCCGGGGCAACCGCGTGCCCTCGTCGTGCCGGGTGCGAGCACCGACGCCACGGTCATCGAGGTTCGCGCCCACGATCGACCCGGGCTGCTCCACGAGCTGGGCATGTCGTTCGCCAAGGCGGGGGTGTCGGTCCGGTCGGCGCACATCGCGACGTATGCCGGCCAGACCCTGGACACGTTCTATGTCTCGGACTTCTCCGGCCGTCCACTCGAGCCGGCGAAGGTCGCGCAGGTCGTCGCCGCCGTCATCGACACCTGCGACGGCACCGCCTGACCGCACCGCTAGGTTGCCGCCATGGCACCTGACGTCGAGATCGAGGTGACGGCCGACCTGGTTCGGGCCCTGCTCGCGGATCAGGCGCCTCATTTCACCCAGTTCGCGATCACACCGGTCGCGAGCGGCTGGGACAACGCGGTCTTCCGACTGGGCGATGCGTATGCCGTCCGCCTACCGGTGCGGGCCGCTGCGGCTCAGCTCGTGGTCCACGAGCAGTTGTGGCTGCCCGTGGTGGCCGCTCGCCTTGACCTCCCAGTGCCTGTGCCGGTGGTCAATGGCGTTGCGGGACAGGGTTATCCGTGGTCGTGGAGCGTAGTGCGGTGGCTCGAAGGGGAGACTGTCGCCACCGTGCCCGTTGCTGGACGGCACGACATTGCGGGCGATCTCGGCGCCGTCCTTGCCGAACTGCACCGCGAGGCACCGGCCGACGCACCGCCCAACGACTTTCGCGGCATACCCCTTGCGCAGCGCGAAGCGCTGGACCGCGGGCGGCTTGAGATGCTGGCCACGAGCGAGCCCGACACTGCCGCCGTGCTGAGGACGTCGCTTGAGGAGGGGCTGTCGGCGCCGCGCTGGAACGGACCGGACCTGTGGGTCCACGGCGACCCGCACCCACTCAACCTGCTCACCGACGGGCGGCGCCTGACCGGCCTCATCGACTTCGGTGACATCGGTGCGGGCGATCCGGCGAGTGATCTTGCGACGGCGTGGCTGTCGTTCGACAGCGACGGACGGCGACGGTTCCTGGAGGCGTATGCCGGGTCCGGTCACCTCGACGACGCGCTCTGGACGCGCGGCAGGGGGTGGGCGGCCGCCCTCTCACTGGCGTTTCTCACCGTCGGAGGACCTGACGGAGCACTCCACGACGTCGCCAGACATGCAGTGCGTCAGCTGGCCTGACCGACTCCGGTTAACCTTGGGCGGTGTTCACGAGCCTCTCCGACCGCCTGACAGCGACCTTCAAGAACCTCCGCACCAAGGGGCGACTTTCCGAGTCCGACGTCAACAAGACCGTCCGCGACATCCGGATGGCGCTGCTCGATGCCGACGTCGCCCTGCCGGTCGTCAAGGAGTTCACGTCGGCCGTCCGTGAGCGGGCGCTCGGCGCCGAGGTGTCGCAGTCGCTCAACCCGGCCCAGCAGATCGTCAAGATCGTCAACGAGGAGCTCGTCGACATCCTCGGCGGGCAGACGCGCACGATCCGCTTCGCCAAGACCGGCCCGACCGTCATCATGCTCGCGGGCCTCCAGGGTGCCGGCAAGACGACCCTCGCCGGCAAGCTCGCCCGTTGGCTCAAGGACCAGGGCCACACCCCGATCCTCGTCGCCGCCGACCTCCAGCGACCCAACGCCGTGACCCAGCTCCAGGTCGTCGGTGAGCGTGCTGGCGTGCCGGTCTTCGCTCCCGAGCAGGGCAACGTCGGCGGCCACGACGCCGTCGGAGGTACGGGCGAAGGCACCCGCAGCTTCGGTGACCCGGTCACGGTGTCTCGCGACGGCATACGCGAAGCCGTGAACAAGCACCACGACGTCGTCATCGTTGACACCGCAGGACGCCTCGCGGTCGACGCCGACCTCATGAAGCAGGCCGGAGACATCCGCGCCGCCATCAACCCCCACGAAGTCCTCTTCGTCATCGACGCGATGATCGGTCAGGCGGCGGTCGAGACCGCCGAGGCATTCCTCGAGGGTGTCGACTTCACCGGTGTCGTCCTGTCCAAGCTCGACGGTGACGCCCGCGGTGGTGCGGCGCTGTCCGTCGCCAAGGTCACCGGCCGGCCGATCATGTTTGCCTCGACGGGTGAGCAGGTGAAGGACTTCGAGGTCTTTCACCCCGACCGCATGGCCTCGCGCATCCTCGACATGGGTGACGTCCTCACCCTCATCGAGCAGGCCGAGAAGGCGTTCGACCGTGGTCAGGCCGCCGAGATGGAGCGCAAGTTCCTCGCGGCCGAGGACTTCACGTTCGACGACTTCCTCCAGCAGATGTCGGCGATCAAGAAGATGGGCTCGCTCAAGTCGATGCTCAAGATGATGCCGGGCATGGGGCAGATGTCGGCCCAGCTCGACAACCTCGACGAGCGCGAGTTCGACCGGGTCGAGGCCATGGTCCGCTCCATGACGCCGTTCGAGCGCAACCACCCCAAGCAGATCAACGGCTCGCGTCGCGCCCGCATCGCCGGCGGTTCGGGCGTCACCGTCTCCGAGGTCAACCAGCTGCTCGAGCGCTTCGGTGAGGCGCAGAAGATGATGAAGCAGCTCGCCCGCGGTGGTGGCATCCCGGGGATGCCGGGCATGGGCGGCGGTGGGGGCGGCAAGAAGGCACGTCAACAGCAGCAACAGATCCGCGGCAAGAAGTCCAAGTCCGGCAACCCCGCCAAGCGGGCGGCCGACGCGCAGGCCGACGCCCAGCGCGCTGTGGCCAAGCCGGCCGGAGGCGCGTTCGGTGGTGGCGCTGGTGCGGGTGCCGGTGGCATCGACCCGGCCGCCATGGACCCGTCGCAGCTCCCGAAGGGCTTCGAGAAGTTCCTGGGCAAGTGAGCGCCGCGGCCGCGGACACCGGGCCGCTGCACACGCTGTCGGTCGGCACTGCCGGTCCTCGCGTCGCCTTCCTCCACGGCCTGTTCGGTCAGGGGCGCAACTGGTCCTCGATCGCCAAGGCCCTCGCAGGGCCCGCTGGCGACCTCGCCCGGTGCACGCTCGTCGACCTTCCCGATCATGGTCGCAGTCCGTGGACGGAGTCGTTTTCTTTTGAGGGGTATGCCGCGTCCGTCGCCTCCACGTTGCACGCCATCGACCCGGGGCCGTGGATCGTCGTCGGCCACTCGCTCGGCGGCAAGACCGCGATGGTGCTCGCCCTGACCGAGCCGTCGCTCGTGGCCCGGCTCGTCGTCGTCGACATCGCTCCCAAGGGGTATGGGGACCTCGAACGCTTCAGCGGCTACATCGCGGAGATGCAGGCATTGCCCCTGGGGGAGTTGTCGGACCGGGCTCAGGCCGAGGCCCGTTTTGCTGAGCCGGACCCGGGAATCAAGGCGTTCCTGCTCCAGAATCTGCGGCGCGAAGGCGCGTCGTGGCGCTGGCAGGCGAATGTCAAGCTCTTCGCTGCCGACGCCGCGCGGGGGAGTGGATCGGTCATTGCCGACTGGCCGCTGGCGGTGGGCTCCGTCGAGCCGTATGGCGGACCCGTCCTGTGGATCGCCGGCTCCGAGTCGAGCTACATCAGGGACGAGGACGGCGAGACGATGCGGGCTTTCTTCCCGCGCGTGCGTCAAGTGACCGTCAAGGGAGCGTCGCACTGGGTGCACACGGACGCGCCTGCCGTGGTCATCGAGGCCCTGCGCCGCGTCATCGTTGCGCCTTCCTGAGTTCGCACCCACTCGTGCACCTTGTGCAAAACCGGTCCATGTCGACGTGTTCGGGCGGACACTGGCGAGATGGCGGAAACGGACTCGGGGGCACGGACCGGGATGGGCGCACTGTTCAACGCAGTCGCCGACGAATACGACCAGAGCGGTGTGGACTTCTTCACGCCCATTGCTCAGGGGCTGGTCGACGAGCTCGCGCCAGCCCCCGGAGAGCGGGCTGTCGACCTGGGCTGTGGTCGCGGCGCGGCGACGGTCCTGCTCGCCAGGGGTGTGGGTGCGACCGGAACCGTCGTGGGGCTGGATCTGAGCGAAGGAATGCTCGCCCATGCAAGGACGGCAATGACCCAGGAGGGTCTGGCCGTCGATCTGCGAGTCGGGGACGCCTCGGAGCCCGAACTCCCCGAGGGTGAATTGGACATCGTGGCCTCCTCCCTCGTCCTCTTCTTCCTGCCGAATCCCACTGCGGCACTTGCCCGCTGGGTCCAACTGCTCGCGCCAGGTGGCCGGATTGGTCTGGCGACCTTCGGTGGCCAGGATCCGGTCTGGTCATCCGTCGACCGGGAGTTCGGTCCGTGGCTGCCGCCTGCGATGCGCGACCCCCGGGTGATGGGGCCGCAGAGTCCGTTCGGTTCCGATGAGGGCATGGAGCAGCTCATGGCAGGTGCGGGCGCGACCGATGTTGGGACAACCACCCTCCGGCTGCCCGTGACCTTCGGTTCCCTGGAGCGGTGGGAGGCGTTCTCGCGGGGTACTGGCCAGCGGGCCATGTGGGCCAGCCTGCCGTCCCATGAGGTGGAGGGCGTGCGGACCCGCGCCGCGGCACACTTCGAGGGCGCCCGCAACGCGAACGGTGAGATCGAGGTGTGGCAGGACATCCGCTACACGGTGGGAAGAGCCGCCGTTTAGGGTCGAGGCCATGACGGCACCGGTGCTGCACCTTGTGGGCGAAGTTCTCGTTGGACACCAGGACGTGAGGCCCGAGGCCTGGGTGGTTGGTGGCCGCCTCACCTTTGAACGGCCGACGAGCGCCGGGTCCGACGTCGAGACGATGCGGGGCTGGTTCGTGCCCGGCATGGTCGACGCGCACTGCCACGTGGGTCTCGACCGGCACGGTGGTGTGGACGACGCGACGGCGGAGGTGCAGGCCACGACCAACCGCGACAAGGGCACGCTCCTCATCCGTGATGCCGGGTCACCGGTCGACACCCGCTGGATCGACGAGCGCGACGATCTGCCCAAGGTCATCCGTGCGGGTCGCCACATCGCGCGGACCAAGCGTTACATCCGCAACTACGCGCACGAGGTCGAGCCCGAGCAGCTCGTCGAACGAGTCCGTATCGAGGCCCGAGTCGGCGACGGCTGGGTCAAGCTCGTCGGCGACTGGATCGACCGGGACACCGGTGACCTCGAACCGTGCTGGCCCCGTGACGTCCTGATCGAGGCGATCGCCGCCGCCCACGCGGAGGGCGCGCGCACGACAGCCCACTGCTTCGGCCCCGAGTCCCTGCGCGACTTCGCGGCGGCCGACACCGACTGCATCGAGCACGCCACCGGGCTCGAGCCCGACACCATCGATTCCTTTGCAGCACAGGGGATTGCGATCGTTCCCACCCTCGTCAACATCGCCACGTTCCCGGCGATTGCCGAACCCGCCCAGGAGAAGTTTCCCGACTACCACCGGCGCATGCTCGACCTGCACGCACGACGTTACGAGACGTTCGGCGCGGCGCGAGAGGCCGGCATACCCATCTATCTCGGAACCGACGCGGGAGGTTCGATCTCCCACGGACTCGCGGCGCTGGAAGCCGTGGAACTGAGCCGGATCGGCTTCACCAACACCGAGGTCCTGGGCGCGGCCACGTGGGGTGCCCGCGAATGGCTCGGCCGACCCGGTCTCGAGGAGGGCGCGGACGCGGATTTCCTGGCGCTCGACCGCGACCCACGGGTGGACATCGCGGCGCTGGGGGAGCCGAGCGCGATCGTCCTGCGAGGCGTGACGTACTGAGCCGCATCCACGATGCGAGACATAATGCGATGTTATTTGACGGATAACGTCTGACTATCAAAACTCCTAGGTGTCCGGTAGGAATTGCGGCCACCCTGGGTCCGCTCTGCCAGACCTTGAATGAAGGAGTTCTGTCATGAGTCGTCATCCCCGTCTCGCCCTGGCCGCCGTCGCGACCGCTGGTGCGCTGGTGATGTCGGCCTGTGCCGGCGGAGGCGCGAGCGACACGGCTGGTGCGGCCAAGGCCGAGGGAGCAGCGCCCGCCTCGACGAGCACGCTCAACCTCTTTGCGTATGCCGTGCCCAAGGTCGGGTTCGACAAGCTCATCCCGGCGTTCAACGCCACCGATGACGGCAAGGGCGTGACGTTCCAGCAGTCCTACGGCGCGTCGGGTGACCAGTCGCGCAAGGTCGCCGCCGGAGCGGCAGCCGACTTCGTCAACTTCTCGGTCGAGCCCGACATCACCCGTCTCGTGGACGCAGGACTGGTCGCCGCGGACTGGAACGCCGGTGAGCACAAGGGCATCCCGTTCGGCTCGGTCGTGACGATCGTGACCCGCAAGGGCAACCCCAAGGGCATCGAGGACTGGGACGACCTGCTCGAGCCGGGCGTCGAGGTCGTCACGCCCAACCCGTTCAGCTCGGGTTCGGCGAAGTGGAACCTCCTCGCTCCGTATGCCGCGAAGAGCGACGGTGGCAAGAACCCCGCCGCCGGTCTGGCCTACATCGAGAAGCTCGTGACCGGCCACGTCAAGGTCCAGCCGAAGTCGGGTCGCGAGGCCACCGAGACCTTCCTCCAGGGCACGGGCGACGTGCTCCTGTCCTATGAGAACGAGGCGCTCTTCGCCGAGCGCAAGGGCGACCCGGTCGAGCACGTCACGCCGCCCACGACGTTCAAGATCGAGAACCCCGTCGCGGTCCTGACCAAGGGCGAGAACGTCGAGAAGGCCACGAAGTTCCGTGACTACCTCTTCACGCCCGCAGCCCAGAAGCTGTGGGCGGAGGCCGGGTTCCGTCCGGTCGACACCGCCGTCGCGGCGGAGTTCACCAAGGACTTCCCGGCGCCGACGAAGCTGTGGACGATCGACGACCTCGGTGGTTGGAAGACCGTCGACGGCACGCTCTTCAAGAAGGACACCGGCTCCATTGCCGTCATCTACGACAAGGCGACGTCCTGACATGACGGCAACCGTGACCGGCGGCAGGGACGACACCGACGTGTCGGCTCTGCCGCCGAGCGCGCAGCCACCGGAGTCAGAACCGGGTGCTGCCGAGAGTGAACCGTCCCGCCCCGTGGGGCGCTCGCGGTTCGGTGTGGTCGGGCGCCCGCTCGGCGTCGGCGTCGTGGGCCTGTGGCTCAGCGTCATGGTGCTGCTGCCGCTGGCCGCGCTCACGGTCACCTCCTTCGAGGAGGGCTGGGGCGGCTTCTGGGAGGCCGTCACCGCACCCGTTGCCCTCGCGTCCCTGCGCGTGACCATCGTCGCGGCCCTCGTGGTGGCCCTGATCAACGCCGTCATGGGCACGCTCATCGCCTGGGTCCTCGTGCGCGACGACTTCCCGGGCAAGCGCATCGTCAACGCGCTCATCGACCTGCCGTTCGCGTTGCCGACGATCGTCGCGAGCATCGTGCTGCTCTCGCTCTATGGGCCCAACAGCCCCGTCGGGATCCACCTCAACGCCACCCAGCCGGGGTTGGTTGTGGCGCTCGCGTTCGTGACGCTCCCGTTTGTCGTGCGGTCCGTGCAGCCGGTGCTCATCGAGGCCGACCGCGAGGTCGAGGAGGCGTCCGCGTCCCTCGGGGCCTCGAACTGGGTCACCTTCCGCCGCGTCGTCCTGCCGACCCTGCTGCCCGCGATCATCAGCGGCACGGGTCTGGCGTTCGCGCGCGCCATCGGTGAGTACGGCTCCGTCGTCCTCATCGGGGGCAACATCCCGCGTGAGACCCAGGTGGCCTCGCAATACATCCAGCAGCAGATCGAGATCGACCGGCCGGTCAACGCGGCAGCGGTCTCGGTGGCGTTGTTGGCGATCGCGTTCCTCACGCTGGCGGTGCTGCGCTGGTTCGCCGGGCGTTCGCTGCGCCGTGAGGAGGGTGCGTCATGAGCACCGCAACCCGCACCGGACCGTCGGCCCGGACGCCAGCGCGCCTGGCTCTGCGCACCGTCGCCCTGGGCTACCTCACCCTCCTCGTGGCGGTCCCGATCGTCCTCATCCTCTGGCGCACCTTCCAACCCGGCATCGGTGAGTTCATCGACTCGATCCGGACGCCTGCGGCCATCTCGGCCCTCAACCTCTCGGTGCTCATCGTCGCCATCGTCGTGCCGCTCAACGTGATCTTCGGTGTCAGCACCGCGCTCGCCCTCGTGCGGGGACGCTTCCCCGGCAAGGGTCTGCTGCAGGCGGTCGTCGACCTGCCGTTCGCGGTCTCACCGATCGTGGTTGGTGTCGCCCTCATCCTGCTGTGGGGTTCCGGCGGCTGGTTCGGTGGCGTCGAGAGCCTCGGCTTCCAGGTGATCTTCGGCCTGCCCGGCATGGTCATCGCGACCCTGTTCGTGACCCTGCCGTTCGTCGTGCGCGAAGTCGAACCAGTGCTGCACGAGATCGGCACGGAGCAGGAGCAGGCGGCCTCGACCCTGGGTGCCAGCTCGTGGCAGACGTTCTGGCGCATCACCCTGCCGGCGATCCGGTGGGGCCTCACCTACGGCGTGGTGCTGACGATTGCCCGCGCCCTCGGCGAGTTCGGCGCCGTCATCATGGTCAGCTCCGGCTTCCCCGGCGTCTCGCAGACCCTCACCCTGCTCGTGCACTCCCGATACATCGACGACCACAACACCTACGGCGCGTATGCCGCCGCCACCCTTCTCATGGGCCTTGCCGTTGCGACGTTGCTCGGTATGACCCTGCTCGACCGCAAGAGGAGCACACGATGATCAGCGTGACCGGCGCCCGCAAGAACTATGGCGACTTCACCGCCCTCGACGACGTCTCGCTCGAGATCCCCTCCGGCAGCCTCACGGCCCTCCTGGGCCCGAGTGGCTCCGGCAAGTCCACCCTGCTGCGTGCGATCGCCGGACTGGAGAGTCTCGACGGCGGACGGATCGTCATCAACGGAACGGACGTCACCGGCATACCCCCTCAGAAGCGCGGCATCGGGTTCGTCTTCCAGCACTACGCCGCGTTCAAGCACATGACGGTGCGCGACAACGTCGCCTTCGGGCTGACGATTCGCAAGCGCCCCAAGGCCGAGATCAAGCGCAAGGTGGATGACCTGCTCGAGATCGTCGGGCTGGACGGGTTCCAGCACCGCTACCCGGCCCAGCTCTCGGGCGGTCAGCGTCAGCGCATGGCCCTGGCCCGTGCCCTCGCCGTCGACCCCGAGGTGCTGCTCCTCGACGAGCCGTTCGGTGCGCTCGACGCCAAGGTGCGCGCCGACCTGCGCCAGTGGCTGCGGCGCCTGCACGACGAGGTCCACGTGACGACGGTCCTCGTCACCCATGACCAGGAGGAGGCGCTCGACGTCGCCGACCGCATCGCCGTCCTCAACAAGGGGCAGATCGAGCAGGTCGGTGACCCCGTCTCGCTCTACGACCGCCCGGCCAACGACTTCGTCATGTCCTTCCTCGGGTCCGTGGCTCGCCTCGGTGGGCAGCTCGTGCGCCCCCACGACATCGCGCTGCACCGCAGTCGTGAGCGGGCGCAGCAGCTCGACGCCCGGGTGGGTGGATCGCCCGGCGTCATCGAAGCAGTCGTCGAGCGCGTGGTCCGGCTCGGCTTCGAGGTTCGCGTGGACCTGCGCGCCACCAGCGGCGAGCGGTTCGCGGCCCAGCTCACGCGGGCCGAGGCCGACGCTCTCGGGCTCGCTGCCGGGGACACCGTCTTCGCCCACACCGTGCAGGTCGTCAACCCCGCAGAAGCCGAGCCCGCCCTCGCCATCTGAGGCTGCGATTCGGGGTCGGGGCGCGCGTGGGGGCAGAATGCGGGCGTGGACATCTCGGCGCGCACGGACTACGCAGTGCGCGCCATGCTCATCCTCGCCGAGGCCCAGCTTGCGTCTTCGGGGCCGGTGAGCGTCGAGACGCTGGCGCAACGGCAGAGCCTGCCGCGCAAGTTCCTCGAGGAGATCGTGGCCGACCTGCGCACGGCCGGGCTCGTCACGAGCACCCGCGGCGCCCGCGGCGGCTACTCGCTCGCCCACCCTGCGACCGAGACGGTGCTCGGTGACGTGTTCCGCGCCGTCGACGGACCTCTTGCGGAGGTGAGGGGACTGCGGCCCCACGAGACGGCCTACGAGGGTGTCGCCACCCATCTGCCAACGGTCTGGGTCGCGGTCCGGGCCGCCCTGCGAGCCGTCCTCGACACGACCTCGCTCGCCGACGTCCTCACCGGCGATTTGCCCGACACCGTCCGCGAACTCACCGCGGACCCCGACGCCTGGACCAATCGCGCATGACTGACCGTCCCGCCAAGAACGACCCGACAGACCCGAGCCTGCGCGTTCACGACCTCGGTCCGGGCGTCGACCCCGACGACCTCGCCACGCTGCTCCGGGTCCTCGACGAGCTGCCGCGCCTCGACGGAGACCACCCCGACATCCAGGTGGTCAAGCGCGCGACCGGCCGCATGTACAAGCAGGTCCGCAAGGCTCGTCGCCGGGAGGCCAAGCAACCCCAGATCGACCACGACGAGGCGATCCTGGCGCAGACGGCGACCGGTTCGCCGATGCGCATCGATGACGAGACCAAGGGCGTCCTGCTCGAGGTTCCGGCCGTCGGGACGACCGTGGGCGAGCTCATCGAGCCCCGCGGCTGCTACATCTGCAAGGACGACTACACGCTCGTCGACGCGTTCTATCACTGGCTCTGCCCGCCCTGCGCCGCGAAGAGCCACCTCAAACGAGTGCAGCGCGCCGACCTCACCGGCAAGCGTGCCCTCCTCACAGGGGGCCGCGCCAAGATCGGTATGTACATCGCGCTCATGCTCCTGCGCGACGGTGCCCACCTCACGATCACGACGCGCTTCCCCCACGATGCCGCGAGAAGGTTTGCGGCACAGAAGGATTCGCACGAGTGGATCGACCGGCTCAAGGTCGTCGGCATCGACCTGCGTGACCCGACCCAGGTCGTCGCACTCGCCGATGAGGTCGCTGCAGCGGGTTCGCTCGACATCCTCATCAACAACGCCGCGCAGACCGTCCGGCGTTCGCCCGGGTCCTACTCACACCTCGTTGACGGTGAGCAGGTGCCGCTCGAGAGCAACGTGCGCTATCCCGAGCTCGTGACCTTCGACCGGATCAGCGAGGCCCACCCGGCCAACCTGCTCGGCACCCTCACCGGGCAGAAGGTCGCCCACCACGAGGGGGAGTCCGAGGAGGACGCCGCCCGCTCGCTCGCGCAGCGCACGGCCGCCTCGATGACCGAGATGGCCCTGACCGCAGGCCATGCGAGCCTCGAGGCCCACCTCGCCGGGACAGCCGTCGACGCGGGTGGTCTCCTGCCCGACACCCAACGCAACAACAGCTGGACCCAGGTCGTCGACGAGGTCGACCCGCTCGAGCTCCTCGAGGTCCAGCTCTGCAACTCCACGGCCCCCTTCATCCTCATCTCGCGGCTGCGCCCGTCGATGCGCGCGGCGGTGCAGGCAGGCGCCCGGCGCGCCTACGTCGTCAACGTGTCGGCGATGGAGGGCCAGTTCTCCCGCAAGTACAAGGGGCCGGGCCACCCGCACACCAACATGGCCAAGGCCGCGCTCAACATGCTGACCCGCACGAGCTCGGGGGAGATGTTCCAGACCGACCGCATCCTCATGACCGCCGTCGACACCGGCTGGATCACTGATGAGCGGCCGCACCACGAGAAGCTGCGCATCGCAGCCGAGGGTTGGCACGCGCCGCTCGACCTCGTCGACGGGGCGGCCCGTGTCTATGACCCGATCGTGCGCGGTGAGGCCGGCGAGGACGTCTTCGGTTGCTTCGTCAAGGACTTCGAACCCAGTCCCTGGTGAGGGAACGGGGTATGCCGCGGGGACGACTTCGCTGAATGGGTCCGCGCCGACCACTGCGCAGTCGCCCCGGGCGTGGACGCGCTTGCGGTCACGCGACCCGGTTGACGAGTCTGCGCGCCGCCGCGTAGCTCACGAAGGTCAGCAGGGCCACCGCGAACGCGGCCGCGAACCACGGAGTCGCCTTGACCCACTCGATGGCATTCGGGTCGATCGGGACGCCGTTCGAAGTGCACGTCGTCGGCCCATCCGACGAGCCTGAGCAGGAGAGCTCGGAGGGCCCACTCGTGGCGAGAACCCAGCCGAGCCAGATCAGCCCCACCGCGAGAGCGAGCCCCAGACCGGCGACGGCGGGCCAGCTGTCCGGGGCGCGGGTGGTCAGCACGACCGAGAGGACGAGCAACGCGATCGCGACCGGGAGCACGTAGATCCCGATCGAGAACATCCCCATCACGGTCAGGACCCCCGCGAGACCCGTGAGCGTCCACAGGGCGAACAGCCCCATGGGGGCAAAGGTCGGACGCGCAAGGACGGTCACCCCAACCACGATAGGACCGGAACGCGCCCACGGACAGGCGCGGACGGCATACCCGAAGGAGGTGGGTATGCCGTGTGCCCACGGCGCGCGGTTCGGACCACGGCGCGTGGTCTGGCAGAATGGGCGGCTGTACACCTTCTGGCCGCACCGATGTCGGCCGGATGCCTACCCCGGGCATCGGTACCCCGCGTGAAATCTCACCGCGGTCTCGCCGTGCCCACAACAGGAAACGGAGTCACTCACGTGGCCGTCAAGATTCGTCTCAAGCGGATGGGCAAGATCCGCACCGCCATCTACCGCGTCGTCGTCATGGACTCGCGCACCAAGCGCGATGGCCGGGCCATCGAGGAGATCGGCAAGTACGACCCCAACCAGGAGCCGTCGCTCATCGAGATCGACATGGAGCGCGCGAACCACTGGCGTTCGCTCGGCGCCCAGCCGACCGAGGCTGTCGCCGCTCTGCTGAAGATCATGGACGAGGGCACCCTCAAGGTGGCCGAGCCCAAGCCGAAGAAGAAGGACCTCTACGAGGCCGCTCTCGCCGCCGCTGGCAAGTCCGAGGGCGACGACGCCTCGGGCGCCACCACCGCCAAGAAGAAGGCCGCGGCCAAGAAGGCCGACGCACCCAAGGCTGAGGAGAAGGCTGACGAGGCACCCAAGGCTGACGAGGCACCCAAGGCTGACGAGAAGGTCGAGGAGGCCCCCAAGGCCGACGAGGCAGCTGCCGAGGCTGCTGACTCGCCCAAGGCTGGGTCCTGACAATGCTCGAGGAGGCGCTGGAGCACCTCGTCACCGGGATCGTCGACCACAAGGACGACGTCGCGGTGCAGCGCAAGGAGCTCCGTCGCGGCGAGATCATCGAGGTCCGGGTTCACCCGGATGACCTTGGTCGCGTCATCGGCCGCTCCGGCCGCACCGCCAGCGCGCTGCGCACGGTGTTGACCGCGCTCGCCGGTGGTCGCCCCGTCCGGATCGACATCGTCGACACCGACCGGGTGCGCTGAAACCCTGAACAACCCGAACGCGCCGTGTCCCCCAAGGGGCGCGGCGCGTTCGTGCTGTGCACCGCCTGAGAGGATCTGACCCATGGCCAGCAGCACCGACCCCCTTCTCATCGCCCGCATCGGCAAGCCCCATGGGCTGCGTGGTGAGGTGACCGTCCAGACGCACACCGATGATCCGGAGACCCGCTACGTGCCGGGCGCTGTGTTCGACACAGAGGCGAAGCCGGGCACGGGCGTGCCGCGCTCCTTGACGCTGACCACGGCGCGCCTGCACCGCCAGATCTGGTTGCTCGGTTTCGCCGAGATCCCTGACCGCACCGGGGCCGAGTCCCTGCGCGGAACGCAGCTGTTCCTCGATCTCGACACGGTCGAGCAACCCGAGAACGACGAGGACGACGGCTGGTACGAACACGACCTCGTGGGACTGACGGTCCACGACCCCGCGGGTGCGGTCCTCGGCGAGGTGACTGGGCTCGTCATCGGCGCGGTCCAGGACCTGCTCGAGGTGCGCCTCACCAATCGTCGTGAGGTGCTGGTGCCGTTCGTCGAGGCCATCGTCACCGAGGTCGACATCGAGGCCGGGCACGTCGTGGTCGATGCGCCGGCGGGCCTCTTCGACCTCGACGAGAGCTGAGGAGTGGGCACCGCCATGCGCTTGGACGTCGTCTCGATCTTCCCGGAGTACCTCGCGCCGCTCGACCTGTCGCTCATCGGCAAGGCCAGGCGTGACGGGCTGATCGACCTGCAGGTGCACGACCTTCGGGACTTCGCTCACGACAAGCACCGGACGGTTGACGACTCGCCCTACGGCGGGGGAGCGGGCATGGTCATGAAGCCTGGTCCGTGGAGCGAGGCGCTGGAACACGTTCTGGCACAGGGGAATACGCGTCCCGACGACGAAGAGCGCAGGGTCCCGACCCTCATCATCCCCGGACCGGGTGGTGAGCCCTTCACGCAGCAGATCGCCCGCGAGCTGGCCGAGGAGCCGTGGCTGGCGTTCGCCTGTGGTCGCTACGAAGGCATCGACGAGCGGGTCTATGAGTGGGCTGGGGAGCGGATGCCCGTACGCGTGCTCTCACTCGGCGACTACGTGCTCAACGGCGGTGAGGTCGCAGTCCTTGCCATGGTCGAAGCCGTCGCCCGCCTGCTGCCCGGTGTCATCGGCAACGCCGAATCACTCGTCGAGGAGTCGCACGAGGACGGCCTGCTCGAGTACCCCGTCTACACCAAGCCCGCCGAATGGGACGGGCGCGCCGTGCCCGACGTGCTCCTCGGCGGCAACCACAAGGCCATCGCGGCCTGGCGCCACGAGCAGCGGGTCCAACGGACCGCCGAACGCCGCCCCGACCTGTTGCCTCCGACGGCCGCAGCGTCCGCCCTGAGCGAGCTGGAAGAACGCATCGCCACTCCCGCCGACGCCCCCGACCTCCAGGTCCTCACCCGCGCCTGCTGGGCGCCGGAGTTCGCCCGCTACGGCATGTTCAGCGCAGGCGAGGAAGACCTCGAAACGGTGCGGGACGGCATACAGGAATGGGACACACGGGTCTGGCGCAAGGACGGACAGCTGCTCGCATCCGTCCGGGTGCGGCCGCACCCGACGCAGGACAGGACGTGGCAGATCGGCCGGCTCATGGTCGCGCCCTACCTCCAGGGTCGAGGTCTGGGCCGAGAACTTCTCGGGTATGCCGAGTCGCTGGCTTCGCAGGACGTCCACACCTTCTGGCTCAACACCGGTGCCAAGAGCACCGAGAACCTGCGGATGTACAAGAAGGCTGGCTACAAGGTGCGTCCCGGCGAGGGCGAGTTCCCCGGAACCGTTGACCTGACCAAGCGCCACGTGAGCACTAACCTGCCGGAGTGACTTCTCAGCCGCCGCCCGCGACCCAGCCGTACTTCGTCGATCTCCGACTCGAGCACGAACGGGTCCAGAAACAGTTCCGCCTGGGAAGAATCGCGGCACTGTCGATCCTGGGGGTATTCGGTTTGCTCATGGGTGCCGCGGTCGCACTGGCCAATCCGAGTGTCGGAGGGGTCGCGGCCGGAGTCCTCATCCTCCTCGGTGTCGGGGCGCTCTTCCTGGGCCTCATCGCCCTGTCCGCCGCCAAGGAGCGGCGTCAGGCCGGTCCGGCCAGCAACGGCCCGTCGAGCTTTGGGCAGGTCGTCACGAGTGCTCCGGGTCCACAGGTCTGGGAGGCGGTGAACTCCGCGCTGCGGGCGCAGAAGTTCATGGCGCCCGGTCGGCCCATCGACCCGCAGACGGTGGTCTCCAACCGGTCGCTCACCATGGCGAGCTGGGCCGAGACCCTGACCATCCGGATCGTGGCCACCGCGGATGGTCGCGGGCTCGTGACGGCGTGGTCGCGGCCGGCATACCCGTTGCAGTGGCTCGACTACGGACGCAACCGCGGGTACGCGAACGCCGTCCTCAACGCCATTCCGGACGCGACCCCGATCGCCTGACGTTTGGCCAGAAACGCCCTGGTTCGCTGGTGCGTGGCTAGATTCAGGTCATGACGACCCATGCCGTGCGCCCGGCGGGCCCTTGGCTGGCTGATCTTCATCGTGCGAGGGCAGAAGCGGCGCTCACGATGGCGAAGCATCGACGCTGGAACCGGTGGGGGTGGGCGACCGTCTCCCTCCTCCAGGGCCTCAACTGGTTCTTGATCAACCACGGCGGCTGGTCCGGTGTGCTGTGGGGTTCCGTCGCCCTCGTGAGCTTTGTGCTGCTCGGATTCGCGGTCGAGGCACTGGATGCCCATCTCGACCGACGCTCGGTTGGACCGGCAGGTCCTGGACCCTCCAGTCTCGGGCAGGTGGCCACCCGGGTGAATGGTCACGACATCTGGGTCGCGGTGAATGCGGCCCTGGCGGCGCAAGGATCGTCGATTCCTCTGCTGGTCGATCCGAACACCGTGGAGGGCTGCGTCACCGGGCGAGGGGGACTCCGTCGATTCGTCACCGTGAGGGTGGAGAGAGCGGGAGAGTCCGTCGCCTTGGTGACGGTGTGGTCGCGCCCTGATCCCGCCTTCGGGGCAGGGTGGGGTCTGAACGACAGAGGGCGCAGCCGTTCGACCGCGAACGCCGTGCTTCGGGCGATTCCCGGAGGCACTGCAGTCGGCTGATCGCCGAATGCAGTTCCGCCATTTGCCGGACCGGCAGCGGCCTGCGGTTCTAGACTGCTCGTCGCCACATGACGCCTTTGTGGTGGTCGAAGGTCGGGTGAAGGCGCGCTCGCGCGAGGGCTCAGGTCTCGTCGCGCGGCGCCTGCATGGCCCCGTCAGCGCGGCCTCGTGCCCGCTCTTCCCGCCCTTCGCACTTCTCGCCCACTCGTCGGCCTTCGGTCAGGTCCGGGTGACTCCACTGCCGTGGCCGTCCGCGCCCGCAGGCAGCGTTCCCGTGCCCTTCTCGGCGATGCGTCACGAGCCATCGCTCACCAACTGCGTGCACACATTCCATTCCAATCAAGGGGATCTCCATGTCCATCACTCGCACACCGCTCGGGCGCGTAGCGCTCGCCGCCGGTGTCATCGCCCTCGCCACGACAGGAGCCGCTCCCACGTTCGCGGCGCCCGTGGCCCAATCGGCGTCTGCCGCACCGTCCACGGCGGCCGGCAAGACCGCGTCCAAGGTGCCGTCCATTGTCAGCCAGCGGATCGCCAAGGTCACGGCAGCAGCAGGGAATCGGCACGCCCTCGACGCCAAGGCGCAACGCTCCCTGAGCGACTCCACCCTCAGGGTCGATGGCCAGGCGCGGCTCGACCTCGAGCTCCACGCCCTCACGACCCTCAAGGGCCGTGAGCGCGCCGACCTCAACAAGCTCGGCGCATCGGTCCTGGGCGGCTCCGACCAGTGGGTCAAGCCCTCCAAGGTCAAGGCCCTGCCCAACGCCGGGATCCTGCGTGCGCTCGTCCCCTACGACAAGGTCGAGACTGTCGCGGCGCTCCCTTGGGTGGCCGCGGTCCGACCGACCGAGATCTCGCCGCCGGATGCCGGTTCGTTCCTCAGCGAGGGAGTCCCACTCCACCGGGCTGACGACACCCAGGCGATCGGGGTCGACGGCTCGGGCGTCGACGTGGGTGTGATCTCGGACGGGGTCACCAGCATTGCTGCGGCGCAGGCGCTCGGCGATCTGCCGGCAGGTGTCAACGTCCTCAATGCCGGTGGTGGCGACGAGGGCACGTCGATGCTCGAGATCGTCCACGACATGGCCCCTGGTGCTGGTCTGCTCTTCCACGGCACAGGTGGCGGTGTGGGCGCGCACGTAACGGCCCAGAACGCCCTGGCCGCAGCTGGCGTCGAGATCATCACGGAGGACATCCCCTTCGACTCGGAGCCTGCCTTCCAGAAGGGTTTGGCGGCCACGAACGGCGAGACGCTCGCGGCCTCGGGTGTGTGGATGACGTCGTCTTCCGGCAACCTCAACGGCAGTCACGCACCGCGCGTGGCGGCGACCAGCTCGGGGACCTTCCCTGACGGTGCTGCGGCCGCACCTGCTGGATGTCCCGGCATCAATGCGAACGCTGTCGCCCTCAACGGGGCGGACACGACGTTCGACGTCAGTGTCGCCGCGGGCGCCTCGATCGGCGCGAACCTCCAGTGGAGTGAACCGCGCGCGATCTTCCCCACGGCCGGTGCTGGTGGTTTCACCAACCTCGACCTCTACATCCTCGATGCGGCCGGCGCCAACTGCGTCGCGTCCAGCACGGGGGCGCAGGGCGGTGGCAGTGGTGACACGATCGAGCAGGCCTCCTGGACCAACGGTGGTGCAGCCGCGGTCACGGTCAAGCTCGTCGTGAACCGCACCGGCGCGACCGGCGCCAAGGCTGTGCCGACCCTCGACCTCCGCTGGCGCGGCAACGTCAACGCCGTGGACGCCCTCGGCAGTGCGGGTTCGCTCAACCCGGACAGCAACTACACCGACTTCGCGACGTCCGCGGGAGCCGTCAACGCCGGGACCAGCCAGGACCCCACGACCGTCGGCCTCGAGAACTTCAGTGGACAGGGTCCGGTGACCCTCCTCGGGACGACGGTGTGCTCGACGAGCTATCCGTGCCCGGCCTCGGCGCCAGCCGGACAGAACCAGAGTGTCGCCGGTGCGGCGGGCCGCACAGCCATCGCACCGACCTACACAGCGGCTGACGGTGTCTCGGTCAGTGGCGTGGGCGACTTCGGTTCCGGGACCTGTCCCGCTGTCGCGCAGGGCGACTGCCGATTCTTCGGGACGTCGGCGGCGACACCGTCGTCGGCCGGAGTGGCAGCACTCGTGCTTGACGCGTCGGGAGGACCCGGCTCGATCACGACCAGCGCCCTGACCTCGGTCCTCAACGCCAACGCCACGGACCGTGGCCCCGCAGGGGCGGACAACGCCTGGGGAGCTGGAGTGCTCGACGCCTTCTCCTCGGCGACCAACCGTGCCGACCTGCGGGTGGCCAAGAACTGCCTGCCGAACGGTGATGCCGCAGCGGGCACCCCCTACCCGTGCATCATGACGGTGACGAACGACGGTCCGGCGATTGCTCGGGCGGTCACACTCAGTGACCAGGTCCTCGGCAGCGGCAGCTTCACCCTCGCGACCACCTCGCCGGGATGCACGGCCCCAGCCGGTGTCCAGACCGGATCCGCCACGGCGACCTGTGCCCTCGGCGACCTCGCCTCGGGTGCCTCCGTCGCGGTGGTCATCAGCGAAGCATCGGATGAGCCGCAGGATCTCGCGGACACCGCAACGGTGAGCAGCGGGACGATCGACCCGAACCTTGGCAACAACGTCGCCTCCGACACGCTCCACTTCGTCGGTTCGGCCGACGTCAGCATCACCAAGAGCGCGCCGCCGACGGCGACGAGCGGAGGGCAGATCACCTGGACGAGCACGGTGAACAATGCCGGTCCGTCGACGGCGACCAACGTGGTCGTGCGCGACGTCCTGCCGGCGGCGGTCAGCGTCAGCTCCGTGACCGGCTCGGGTGGTGCCTCGTGTACCGCTGGTGTGCCGGGCTCGTCGACCCAGCCGGCAACGTGCTCCTTCGGGAACCTCGCGTCCGGTGTGTCACGGACGATGACGGTCGTCGCGACCATCGACCCCGGCTTCAGTGGGTTGATGCACAACGACGCCGTCGTCACGTCGTCCACGCCCGACCCCGACACGTCGGACAACACTGCGACGGTCTCCACGTCGGTCTCGGCCGCAGCGGACCTGTCGGTCACCAAGGTCGACACTCCTGACCCGATCCTGGCCGGTCGCACCGTGACCTGGACCGTCGACGTGCGCAACAACGGCCCGTCGACCGCCACCCAGGTCAAACTCGTCGACGCGCTCCCGGACGAGGTCACCTTCGTCTCGGCATCGGCGACGGCAGGCACGGCCACGTGTTCCTACGTCGCGGTTCCCGTCGACCCACCAGCTCACCGGGTCGACTGCAACCTCGGCACGATCGCGCCGACGGCCGGACCCACCACCGTGGTCATCCGCGGCCTGGTCAAGTCGGGAACGCCCGGCGGGACCATCGCCAACACGGCGACGGTGTCTTCCGCGACGAGTGATCCCGTCCCCGGGAACAACTCGGCCACCGCCCAGACGACGGTGAACCGTGCCGCCGACCTGGGCCTGGCGTTCGTCGCCGACAAGGACGTCTACAAGCCGTCGTCGACGATCGTCTACACGGCGACGGTGACCAACATCGGTCCCTCCGACGCCCAGAACCCGGTCGTCACCGTGGCGCTGCCGCCGATCAAGGCGGCGGTGTACGTCTTCGACACGGCGGCCTGCACGAAGTCCGGGCAGACGTTGACCTGCACGCGACCCACCTCGCTGGTCGCGGGTGGGACGTGGTCGTTCAACGTCCACCTGCTCGTCAAGGGCAGCAAGGGAGTCGTCGACACGACGGCCACCGTTGCCTCCGCGACGAGCGATCCCGCGGCGGGCAACAACTCGGTGTCCCGGTCCGTGAAGATCGGCAGGTGATCACCTCCTCGGAGCTCGCCTGATCTGGCCCTGAGGAAGGAGTGGCCCGCACCTCCGGGTGCGGGCCACTGCTGCCCACGCACAGGCGCGAGCCCTCGACCGGCGAGAACGTTGCGTGACGACTAGCCTCTTCGAATGACCTCTTCATCGACGGCCCAGAAGCCGTTCCGACTCGGCAAGCGGGCGGCTCTCTCGCTGGTCCTCGTCCTCGCGCTCGCCGGTGCGTGCGTGCCCCTGTTCCTCCAGCCCGGGCCGGACGGACTCATTGGCGGCGCGGCCGTCTTCCTCGTTCTGCTGGTCCTCGGCTCCTACCTGGTGCTCTCGCGCCACAAATTGCGAGCTGCGGGAACGGGCTGACGACAAGGTCCCACGGAATGCGGTCCCTTGCTCGCGAGGTGTGGGACCTTCCTTGATGCAGGGCACTCGTGCGGCTCAGGGGCGGAGGCGGGCGCGCAGGTCCTCGGGCAGGAGTCGCGCCGAGGAGATGAGCCGGCCGGCCACCACCGTGGTCGTCGTCTGGGCCGCCATGATCCCGAGCAGGACGAGCACCTGCGCGGAAGCAGCCTGCGCGGGCGTGCCGCCACCGAGCAGCACGCCGATGAAGGCACCGGGCAACGTCACGACACCAGCGGTCTTCACCTGGTCGAGGCCCGGGATGAGCGCCTCGGGCAGTCGCCGATGGACGATCTCGTCGATGGACTGCGCGCGGGTCATCCCGATCGAGAGCCCGGCGTCGTACTGCCCTGTCTCCTCGCGCAGCGCCGCGAACGAGCGTCGGCCCACGAGGGTGTGCCCGTTCATCGTGTTGCCGAGGATGATCCCGACGACGGGGATGAGGGCGATGCCCTCGAGCGGCACGGTCCGGGTCAGCAAGATGATCGCGACGACCGGCAGGAGTCCGCAGAGCATGGCGACCGTCGTCCACGGCCAGGCGGGCACCGCCTCAACCCGTCGAGTCGTCGTGAACACCGCGACGCCAAACATCGCGCACAGCAACAGCACCGACAGCAGCAGGTTCTGCGCCACTGCCGTGATGACCAGTGCCGCCACACCGAGCTGGACCACGGCGCGTCCGGCCGCAACGAGAGTGGCAGCGGGCTGCGGAAGCTGCCCCACGGCATACATGGCAAGCGTCAGCACGAGAAGCGCGACGCACGCCAGGGCGACCGGCCAACCGGGATCGATGCTCACGTGCCTCACCGTAGGCCGCGCGTCGACCGCGCGGCTGTCGGCGCGCCTTGGCATGCTTGGGCCATGACAGGGGAGTGGTGGCCGGCGATCCTCGCCTTCGTCGGCGCAGCGGTCGGCTCCGGTGCGAGCTTCTATGCCGCGCGCCGCGACACGCAGGCGCAGACCGCGGCTGCTGCCGACGACCTGGTCCAACGTGAGCGCGCGAGCGCCCGTGAGGAGTGGGGGCGTCGTTTCACCGCGGCGCTCGCCGACATCACCGCCGAGGACTCGTTCCGCCGGCGCGAGCTCGGCCGCATCGTCCTCGTCGAGTTGGCATCCAGTGACCTCGCCGCCCCCGAGGAACGTGAGCTCGCCGAGTCGGTGCTCACGGCCGACGCACGACTCGACGTCGAGGGGGACGAGGTCGCGCTCGGGCGCCCCGGAATGATCGTGGACGAGGTGGACGTTGTGGAGGATGATGGAGACGAAGCGCCCGAGAGGAGCCGGTCATGAGCAAGCGCATCGTCAAGGTCACGCGTGACCAGGTGCAGTCAGCCAAGGCGCTCATCCGTTTGCGTGGCGGCGAGGACAAGGTGGATCCCGACATCGTTCTCATTGCGAATGCCCGTCGGCTCACCCGCGACGAACCGACCGGGGCTGCGGCGAGCTGATCGCTCGATTTCTCGGTATGCCGTGTGCTCTGGCAAACTTGCTCCTTGCGTCCGTCGACAAACGCCCCTGCCACAGGGGGAGTGCCGATTCACCTCGCGTGATTCATGAGGCACGAGGCACGACGCCGCACCACCATTCATTGCACCATCACATGTGGGTGACCTGTGGCACCGCACGAGAAAGCGAAACCAGCCATGCAGCTTTTCGACGAGATCGACAAGGCGTCCCTGCGCGACGACATCCCGGCCTTCCGCGCCGGCGACACCGTCAACGTGCACGTCAAGGTCATTGAAGGCACGCGCTCGCGTGTCCAGGTCTTCAAGGGCATCGTCATCCGTCGCCACGGTGGCGGCCTCGGCGAGACCTTCACGGTCCGCAAGGTCTCCTTCGGCGTCGGTGTCGAGCGCACCTTCCCGCTCCACACGCCGGTCATCGACCACATCGAGCTGGTCACCCGCGGTGACGTCCGTCGCGCGAAGCTCTACTACCTCCGCGACCTGCGCGGCAAGGCTGCCAAGATCAAGGAGAAGCGCGAGACCCCGGCGAGCTGACGCTCTGCCGGAACGACGCCCGCTGAATCATTCAGGTCCGGCGGATAGCATCTTCTCGATGACTTCCGCGGCCACCCCAGACACCGACCCGGTTCCCGCCACCACGGCGGGGGCCGGGTCGAGTCATGCCCACCGGGTGCCGGTGCTGCTCGCAGCCGGTGTCCTCGCCGTGATGCTCGTTCGGGCCTTTCTCATGCAGCCGTATGCCGTGGCGAGCGACTCGATGTCGCCCACCCTCGACCAGGGCCAGCGGGTTCTCGTCGCGAAGGTCGGCTCGCCGTCCGTGGGTGACGTCGTCGTCGCGGACGTCACCCAGGCGTGGCCCGGTCCGGATCGCTCGACCCACATCGATGACGGGTTGCTCGGTCGGGCGCTCGGATCGGCCTCGGGTGCGCTGGGCATCGACCTCGGTGAGCGCTCGGTCCTCGGCCGCGTCGTCGCGACCGGCGGAGACGAGGTGGTCTGCTGCACTGAGGGACACCTCACCGTGGACGGCCGTCCGGTCGGCCCACGGCTCGCCGAGAACGCCGCTCCGTTCCGGATCACGGTCCCGCAGGGTCGATACTTCCTTCTCAGTGACACGGCAGCCGATGCCATGGACTCGCGCACGCACGTCGGTGCCGGCTCCGACACCACGGACGGGACCATTGCCGCGGACGCCGTCATCGGTACCGTCGTCACGCGCATCTGGCCGCTGAGCCAGTTGGGCTCACCATCCACACCGACCACCACACAGCCCTGAGAGCGCGGACACCAGTGATGACGAGCAACGAGGCCCGGTTCGAGTCGGGCCAGTTCGAACCTGACGCGCCTCAGGGGACCCCGGCCGATCCGGCCGCTCAGCCGAGGGAGCCCGGCGATCCGCGCGACCCGGATCGCGATGGGCCCAACCGCGCCCGCTCCGCAGCGGGTGCTGCCGGTGCTGCGATCCGCGAGTTCGTCGTCGTCGTGGCCATGGCGCTGGCCCTGTCGTTCGTCGTCAAGACCTGGCTCATCCAGGCCTTCTACATCCCCTCCGGGTCGATGGAGGACACGCTGATCCTCAACGACCGCGTCGTCGTCAACAAGCTCGTGCCCGGCGTCGTCGACCTTCAGCGCGGCGACATCGTCGTCTTCGAGGACCCGGGGGAGTGGCTCTCGTCGGTCCCCGACGTGAGCCACGGCCCGGTGCGCGACGGTGTCGAGCAGGTGCTGTCCTTCGTCGGCCTGTTGCCCAACACCTCCGACAACCACCTCATCAAGCGGGTCATCGGCCTGCCCGGCGACAAGATCGTCTGTTGTGACGCCCAGGGACACCTCACGGTCAACGGTGCCCCGATCACCGAGCCCTACATCAAGCCCGGCGACGTCCCGAGCTCGATCACCTTCAGCATCACCGTGCCCGCAGGCAAGGTGTGGGTCATGGGTGACCACCGCAGCGACTCCGAGGACTCCCGCTTCCACGACCCCGACGGCACCGGCGCGCAGGGCTCCGTGCCCATCGACCACATCACCGGTCGCGCCGTCGCCATCGTCTGGCCCTTCGACCGGGGCGGCTGGCTGAGCCGGCCCGAAACGACCTTCGACAAGGTGCCCGCACCGGCCGTGGTGTCGAAGCAGCCTGCGCCGTCCACCGGCCCCTGACCCGTCGCTGACCCCACCTCAGCCGCCCCTTCGAAAGAGACCGCACCACCCGTCATGCCCCCAGCAAGCCGTTCCCGCAAACCGAGTCTGCGCGTCGAGCGCGGCCTCCAACGCGACGGCTACCGGCTGCTCGCGGGCATGGACGAGGTCGGTCGGGGGGCGCTCGCGGGGCCGGTGTCGGTCGGTGTCGTCGTCATCGACGAGACCTGTCGCTCGGCGCCGCAGGGCGTGCGCGACTCCAAGCTGCTCCAGCCGAGCGCACGTGAGGTCATGGTGCCGCGGATCCGGCGGTGGGCGTTCGCGTATGCCGTGGGCCACGCGTCGCCGGCCGAGATCGACGAGGTCGGGATCATCGCGGCACTGCGCCTCGCCGGGCGCCGCGCCCTCGCCTCACTCGACGTCGTGCCCGACCTCGTCATCCTCGATGGCAACCACGACTGGCTCACCGCTCCGGACGAAGTGGGGCTCCTCGCCTTCACCGCCGACGACGTCCACACGCCACCGGTCACGACGATGATCAAGGCGGACATGAAGTGCTCGTCGGTGGCTTCGGCCAGCGTGCTCGCCAAGGTCGAGCGCGACCGCATGATGGTCGACCTCGCACCGGACCATGCGGCATACCGGTGGGAACTCAACAAGGGATACGCGGCGCCGGAGCACATGGACGCGCTCCGAGAGCACGGCCCGACGGAGCTTCACCGACGCTCGTGGAGACTGCCGGGGACGATGGACGATGATGGAGTCCTCGCCGAGCCGGATGCCGTCACGGTGATCGCACCACCCCTGGTGTCGGCGACCGCCGGCCCACACGAAGACGGAGCTGGGACGTATGAGCGCTGAGGACCTCGAGAAGTACGAGAGCGAGATGGAGCTGTCGCTCTATCGCGAGTACCGCGACGTCGTCGGCCTCTTCTCACACGTGGTCGAGACCGAGCGACGTTTCTACCTGTGCAACTCCGTCGACGTGAAGGTTCGCAGCGACGGTGGCGAAGTCTTCTTCGACGTGACCATGCAGGATGCCTGGGTCTGGGACATCTACCGACCCGCTCGCTTCGCCAAGCAGGTGCGTGTCGTGACGTTCAAGGACGTCAACGTCGAGGAGCTCGCGAAGTCCGAGCTCGAGCTCCCCAAGGGCGATTTCTGAGCCACTGAGCACGCCCGCTCATCCACAGGCGGTCGATCCCCGCCTCGTCGTCCACAGATCGCCCTGAGGCCATGGCGCCGAGCCTGCCGTCACACGGACGCTGCTCGGCATGGACGGACACGTGGACCTGGGCAAGTACGGCGAGGATCTCGCTGCGCGCTATCTGCGCGAGCGCGGCATGCAGATCCTCGAGCGCAACTGGCGGTGTGCCGAGGGTGAGATCGACCTCGTGGCGCTCGATGGTGACTGCCTCGTCGTCTGCGAGGTGAAGACCCGGCGCGGCACGGGAGCGGGCGACCCGCTCGAGGCCGTGACCTGGGAGAAGGCGCGTCGGCTGCGGCGTCTCGCTGCGGCATACCTGCGTTCTCGGCCCGGCGCCGTGCCGCAGGTGCGCATCGACGTCATCGGCATCCTCGCCGAGCGCGGACGACGACCGGTCGTGCGGCACGTCGTGGCGGTGGGTGCATGAGCGCCAAGCTGGGTCGGACCCTCTGCGTGGCTCTCAGCGGGCTCGACGGTCGCCTGGTCGATGTCGAGGCGCACATCTCGTCGCAGCTCCCGAACTTCAGCGTCACCGGGCTGCCCGACAAGGCCTGTGGGCAGGCGCCTGACCGGGTGCGTTCGGCGGCGGCCACGAGCGGCTTCCCGTTGCCACCGCAGCGCATCACCGTCAACCTCTCACCGGCCTCGATTCCCAAGCAGGGCACCGGTTTTGATGTCGCGATCGCCCTGGCCGTGCTGGCCGCCGCGGGTGTGGTGGATGCGCGGCGCATCTCCCGGGTGGTCCACCTCGGAGAGCTTGGCCTCGATGGTCGCGTGCGTGGTGTCCGCGGAATCCTGCCGGCTGTGCTCGCCGCCGCGCGCGCCGGAGTCACGCAGGTCGTCGTGCCTCCCGAGAACGTCGCCGAGGCGCAGCTCGTCGACGGGGTCACCGTGCACTGCGCGCCCACCTTGGCCACGTTGGTTCATTGGTATGCCGTGCGCGGCGGTGTCGATCCGCTCCCGGTTGCCGGGCCGGTCGAGGAAGAGGTCGAGGACGTGCGCCATCACGGCGACCTCGCAGATGTCCTTGGTCAGCCCGAGGCCCGCTTGGCTGTGGAGCTCGCCGCTGTCGGCGACCACCACCTCCTGATGAACGGTCCGCCCGGGGTGGGCAAGACGATGCTCGCCGAGCGGCTCGTCACAATCTTGCCGCCGCTGTCGCGGGAGCAGGCGCTGCAGACCCACGCGATCCGCTCGCTCACGGGCGACGAGATCCGGGCCAGCGAACTGGACCTCACGCCTCCCTTCGTGGCGCCGCACCACAGCGCCTCCATGGCCTCGATCACCGGCGGCGGCTCGGGTGTTGTGCTGCCCGGTGCGATCTCGCGGGCGCACTGCGGTGTCCTGTTCCTGGACGAGGCGGGGGAGTTCAAGACCTCGGTGCTGCAACAGCTTCGGCAGCCTCTGGAGTCGGGCGAGGTGACGATTGCCCGGGCCAAGCAGCTGGTGAGCTATCCGGCCCGGTTCCAGCTCGTCCTGGCGACGAACCCCTGCCCGTGCGGGCGCGCATGGGGCAAGGCGTCGACTGCGCGTGCAGCTCCCTCGAGCTGCGCAGCTATCAGGCCAAGCTCTCGGGGCCGCTCATCGACCGCGTCGACATCCAGGTCGTCGTGCCGCCGGTGTCCCGAGCCGCGTTCGGCGACGAGGAGGGCGAGTCCAGCGCCGTCGTCCTCGAGCGTGTCCTGCGGGCCAGAGGAGCCCAGCAGGAACGCTGGGCCCGCCTTGGCTGGGCCACCAATGCCCGCGTGCCCGGGCACGTCCTGCGACGTCAACCGTGGCGACTGCCGGGTCGGGCCACAGCACCGATCGACCGCGCACTCGACCTGGGTCAGCTCACCCTTCGCGGCTACGACCGCACGGTGCGCCTTGCCTGGTCCGTGGCCGACCTGTTCGGGCGGACCTCACCGACGGTGGAGGACGTCGGTCTGGCCTTCACCCTGCGCAGCCCCGGAAGGGTGGCGGCATGAGTGGGGCCAGTCCGGCAGGCAATCCCGGCGGCGTTCCGGGTGGTGCTGCTTTGGTCAGCGAGCGATGGGCCCGGATGGCCTGGAGCCGCATCGCCGAGCCCGAGACGGTCTCGGTGCACAACTGGATCACCGAGCACGGCGCCGTGGAGTCGATGCAGCGACTGCTCTCCGGATCGCTGGTGCGGGATGGCCGCTATGACCAGCGCATCGCTGCTCTGGACGTCGATCAGGCGCGACGCGCCCTCGACCGACTGCAGGTGAGGGTCCTCATACCGGGTGATGAGGAATGGCCGCTCGGCCTCGATCAACTCGACTCACCACCGATCTGCATCTACGCACGGGGGAGCTGCGAACTGTCCGTCGCCGAGGGCAGCGTGGCCATCGTCGGGTCCCGGGCAGCAACGCACTACGGACTCAATGTCGCCGCAGACCTCGGCGAGGGCCTGACGCAGCGTGGAGTGACGGTGGTGTCCGGAGCCGCGTTCGGGATCGACGCGGCCGCTCACCGAGGCGCGCTGGCTGGTGGAGGGCCGACGATCGCCGTGTTGGCGCGTGGGTTGGACCGGGCGTATCCGCAGGCCCACGAGGGCCTGCTGCGCGAGATCGCCGAGAGCGGGGTCGTGGTCAGCGAGCTCCCGTTGGGCTGGGCGCCCTATCGTGCGCGGTTCATCGCCCGGAACCGGATCATCGCGGCCATGAGTGTCGGCACGGTGGTCGTCGAGGCCGGGCTGCGCTCGGGCTCGCTCAACACCGCGAAGCACGCCCGATCCCTCGTGCGTCACGTTGCCGCCGTCCCGGGGCCCGTGACGTCCGTCCAGTCGGCCGGGTGTCACAAGCTCCTGCGTGAGACCGAAGCGACCCTCGTGACGGATGCCGCGGAGGTGCTCGACGTCATGGGGCGGCTCAGCCTTGATGCCGTTGGCCTCGCCCGGGCGCCGGTGACGCCCGAGTCCGAGCTGGACCCGGTGGCCCTCAGTGTCTGGTCGGCGGTGCCGGTCCGGACCCCGGCGGACCTGGCCAAGCTGCAGCGGCTCACCGCTCTCGACACGCCGACCCTGCTCAGCGCCCTCGGCCGGCTCACCCTGCTAGGGCTGGTCGTGCGGGTCGGGGAGCGGTGGCGCAAGGTCCCGGTGTCACGCGGGTAGGCAGACCCGCCGCCGAGGTGGTTGATCGTTCAGCGTCGTGATGAGAGCGTGCAGGGTGTGAGTGCCTCTCGGCCAGCAGTGATCGACGCCTTCGAGCGTCATCTGCGGCTGGAGCGGAGCAGGTCGCCGCACACCATCCGCGCCTATCTCGCGGATCTGCGGGACTTCCTCGCCCACGTGGACGGTGACCCCATCTCAGGTGACCCGGGGAGCGCCTCGGTCGCGGACGTCAGCGGGGGTGGCGCGTCGTCCGCTCCGCAGACGCCATTGCAGGACATTCGCTTGGCCGACCTGCGGGCCTGGTTGGGGGTTCTGGCGGCGTCGGGTGCGGCGCGATCGAGTGTGGCCCGGCGTTCGGCCTCCCTGCGGACGTTCTTCGGTTGGGCGACGCGTCAGGGCCACGTGACGGTCGATCCGTCGCTGCGACTTGTCGCACCCAAGCGACACCGCACCCTCCCGCCCGTGCTCGCCAAGGATGACGCGGCCGGCCTGCTCGATGTCGCCGCTGTGGCGGCCGATGACGACGATCCGGTCCACCTCCGCAATCGAGCGGTCCTCGAACTGCTCTATGCAACCGGGGTCCGGGTCGGCGAGCTGACCGGCCTCGACATCGACGATGTCGACTTCCACTCGAACGTCGTGCGCGTCATCGGCAAGGGGGATAAGGAGCGGCGCGTGCCCTTCGGCGGCCCGGCCCGAACGGCGCTCGGTGAGTGGCTCGAACGGGGTCGACCGCGTCTCGTCGTGGAGGGAAGTGGCGCAGGTCTCTTCCTCGGACAGCGGGGACGGCGCATCGACCCCCGACAGGTGCGTACCCTCGTCCACGACATGTTGACCCACGTGCCCGATGCGCCAGATCTTGGTCCCCACGGACTTCGCCACAGTGCAGCGACGCACCTCCTCGAGGGAGGCGCAGACCTGCGCATGGTCCAGGAGCTTCTTGGACACGCGTCACTCGCCACGACCCAGATCTATACGCACGTATCCATCGAACGACTTGCTGCCTCCTACGCCCAGGCCCATCCCCGTGCCTGACGACCTCGGACTCCCCGACTGGGTGAGCGAGCCCCGCTCGTCCCTCACCGACGAGGACGCGAGCCCGCCCGCGCGCCGGGCCGACCGTCGGCGTACCGAGCGTGACCAGCACCGGGGTCACGAGCGCGCCCCCCGCCACGAAGCCTCTCAGGAGCGCTCGCGCCGCGAACGGCGGGATCACCGTCGCGCGGACCCACCCCGAGGTCGCGGTGAGCGGCGAGTGGACCCCGAGCTCGAGACCCCCGCGCTGGTTGTCATCGAGGACTCCGCCTGGCTGACTCGTGCAGAACGCCGACGACGTCTGGAGGCTGAGAACGCGCGGCGCCAATCAACCGCCCGCGGCGGCGTCGGCCCGGTCGAGATGGTTCCCCCCACTCAGGAGGCCGAGCTCGAGACCAGGTCACGACGACGCGCGCCGAGCCCTCCCACCCGGACGAGCCCCGCGACGTTTGCGCGTCGCCGGGCCCTCGCTGCTCTGGTCCTCACGACGGCCCTCGCGGTTTTCCTGTGGTCCTTGTGGCCGAGCACCACCTCGCCGCAGCGTCAGGCGGGAGATCTCTCCGCGGCCGCCCTTCAACAACAGTCCGATCCGACGCCGGCCGCCGAGGAGTTGGAGTCGGCCCCGGCCACCACCCCTGACCGTGGCGCGAAGCCCGTGCCCGAATCGGGAACGGGCAAACTCGACTCGGTGGCGCTGCCAACGATCGCTGCACCGCAGATCAACCCCATGCGCACCGTGCGGGTCGGGCTCGAGGTGGAGCGTGGTGCCGGCGTCAACGCAGCCGAGGCGGCGGCGATCATCTCCACGACGCTGGGCGACAGGCGTGGCTGGCAGACCCGTGACCAAGTGCGCTTCCGGGCCGTCTCACCAGCCGCTCTCGAGGCCGGCGACGTCGACATCACGATCGTGCTGGCCAGCCCCGACCTCACCGACAAGCTCTGTGCGCCCCTCAAGACCCGAGGAGAGGTGTCCTGCTTCAACATGAAGAAGGTGGTGCTCAACGCCCGCCGCTGGACCGAAGCAGTGCCCGGCTACGGCACGAACCTCGTGGCGTACCGGCAGTACATGGTCAACCACGAGACCGGCCACGGGCTCTACCACGGCCACGTCGAGTGCCCCCGCAAGGGCGCCCTGGCTCCGGTCATGCTCCAGCAGAGCAAGGGCCTGGACGGGTGCCTTCAGAACCCGTGGCCCACCGCGGGCTGAGTGGGATCACGCAGGGGCAGCAGGATCACCGGTCCTCCGCCGAGCAGGGGTCGTGGGTCGAGATAGGCCGAGCCCACGAGCGCACCAAGGTGCAGGCACGCGCCGCCGCAGTGCGACCGCCCCACAACGGTGCCGATGACCTGGCCTTCGGGCACGTGCGCGCCCACGGCGACGGCGCCCCGAACAGGTTCGTAGGTGCTGCGCAGCCCTGACTCATGCGTGACGCTGATCGTGCCGCGACCAGCGATGACGCCGACGTGCGTCACGACTCCGGCATCGACCGCACGGACGTCCTGTCCCTGCACCGCGGTCAGGTCGATGCCGCGATGGCCCCGTCCGTAGGTCGACGCCGGAGCAACGAAGGGCGCCAGCACTGCGGGCCGAGGGGTGAGCGGCCAGGACCATGTCCGCCGGAGGTCGCCCGGGTCCACCAACCCCGCGGGAGCACGCGCCGAGGTCACGGCAGTCGGTGCAGCCCGTGGCGCCATCGATGGGCCGAGGCTCGCACCGGGCACGAGGCTGCCCGCAACACTCAGGACGAGGAGCAGGCGGCGGAGGGCTGAGGTGGTCGACATTCCTCGACCCTGCGACGTCAACCGGAGACGCCGCCATCCCCAAGCCGACGTTCTGTGGACAGCGGATGCCAGTGCGGTCGCCTGTGGACAGTCAGGCTCGCAGGGCCGACAAGCGTTGCGCTGCCTCGCGCAGGACGTCGTCCCGCTTGCAGAAGGCGAACCTCACGAGCGTGCGCGCTGCCTCGACGTCGTCGTGGAAGACCGACACCGGGACACCGGCGACACCGGCGCGCACCGGCAGCTCCCGGCAGAACGTCAGCGCGTCGGTTGCCCCCAGCGGTGCCGCGTCGGCGATGACGAAGTACGTCCCGCCCGGGACGGACACGTCGAGGCCGATGCCACGCAGTGCCGAGACCAACAGATCACGCTTGGCCTCCATGGAACGCGAGAGACCGGCATACACCTCGTCTGCCAGACCCAGGCCGAGCGCAACCGCAGGCTGGAACGGTCCCGACCCCACATAGGTGAGGAACTGCTTGACCGTCCGCACCGCCGCGATGGCCTCCGCCGGGCCACTCACCCAGCCGACTTTCCAGCCCGTGACCGAGAAGGTCTTGCCTGCCGACGAGATGGTGAGCGTGCGGTCGGCCATCCCCGGCAACGTCGCCACAGGGACATGCTCCAGCCCGTCGAAGACGAGGTGCTCGTAGACCTCGTCGGTGACGACCCAGGCATCGAACTCGCGAGCGAGCGCGCAGATCAGCTCGAGCTCGGCGCGGGTGAAGACCTTGCCCGTCGGGTTGTGTGGGGTGTTGAGGAGGACCAATCGGGTGCGCGACGAGAAGGCAGCCCGCAGAGACTGCTCGTCGACGGCGAAGTCGGGGAAGCGCAACACGGACGTCCGCCGCACGGCTCCCGCCAAGGCGATCGACGCGGCATACGAGTCATAGAAAGGTTCAAAGGTGACGACCTCGTCGCCCTGCTCGCAGAGCGCAAGGATGGTCGCGGCGATGGCTTCGGTGGCCCCGACGGTGACGAGGACCTCGGAGCGCGCGTCGACGTCCAGACCGTAGAAACGCTTCTGGTGAGCGGCGATTGCGTCCAGGAGCTCAGGCACGCCAGGGCCCGGTGGGTATTGGTTGCGCCCACGGTCGATGGCCGCCTTCGCCGCGTCGAGGATCTCCTGCGGCCCGTCCGTGTCGGGGAAACCCTGGCCGAGGTTGAGGGCGCCGTGCTCGTTGGCCAGCCCTGTCATCTCCGCGAAGATCGTCGACCCGAAGCCCTGCATCCGGTGCACGAGAGGGGAATCCATGTTCGCAGGCTACGCGTCAGTGGCCACGCCTAGGCTCGGCATCATGTCCGACGGTTCCGAGCTCCTCGACGCGATCCGCGGCGCCCTGCGTTCTGGCGCCAACGCGGATCGGGCGGTCGGGCAGCAGCGCTACATGAAGAGCGAGATGCCGTTCCTCGGCCTCACCTCCCCGCAGCGCCATGGGTTGCTGCGGCCCCTGCTCGCCGATCCCGCCTTGCGGATCGAGACCCGCTCGGATTGGGAAAGTGCGATCCGTGAGCTCTGGGACGGGGCAGAGTTCCGTGAGGACAGGTATGCCGCCCTCGCCCTGATCCGCCACCGCACCTACCGCTCGTGGCGGGACCCGGACGTCATGCCGCTCGTCCGGCACATCATCGTGAGGGGCGCGTGGTGGGACTACGTCGACGAGGTCGGAAACGTCGTCGGTGACGTGCTGCTGCTCGACCCCGAGGGCGAGGGGCTGCGGATGCGTGCGTGGGCCGAGGACGAGGACATGTGGCTGCGTCGATCAGCGATCATCAGCCAGCTCCGTCACAAGGACCGCACCGACACCACGCTCCTCGAGGACGTCATCGAGCCGAACCTCGACGATCGGGAGTTCTTCGTCCGCAAGGCGATCGGGTGGGCGCTGCGGCAGTACGCCAGGACCGACCCGGCGTGGGTGAGGGCTTTCGTCGACGCCCACGGGCAGCGGCTCTCGGGTCTCAGCCGACGTGAGGCGCTCAAGCACCTCTGAGCCCGACGAGGGTCGTTGACGGTCGGGCGCTCACAGGAGGACTGTGGAGTCACACGTCGGGGAAAGGGGCGGGTGATGGGAACGTGGGACGAGAGGCCACTGCAGAATTGTGGCGCTCGCACGAGGACGTTCGGCCTGTTCGCCTGCGCGATGGTCGCCACGCTCGCAGTGTCTGGCGCCGAGGCCGCAACGAACTCCGAGGAAACAACGAGTCAGTCTGCCGCGGTTTCGCTCGCGCAACTGGAGGGCATCCCCGCCGAGGAGCTGGCGGACCTGCGGCAATTCGCCGCAGACTCAGGCACACCGCTCGATGAGGTGCTGAAGAAATATGGGGGGCAGGGCGAGTTTGTGAGGGGGGTTACCGACTTCGCCACTCGGTTCCCCGATGCCTTTGCCGGATCGGCCATCGGTGATGGCGGCGTTCACTCGTTGTTCCTCACCCAGCGGGCCGATGCGCAGGCGCGCGACGCGGCCGCCACGGTGGCAGATGCCACAGGCGCCAGAGTGGTCGCGGATCGAGTGCTGAGCCACGAAGAGTCCGTCCAGGTGATGGAGCACATCGGTTCCGTGCTCCGAGCGCGCCTGGGCACCAAGTTCCTCGGATCCGCCTACCGCGAGAGCACCGGACGCATCGAAGTGTCCGTGGCCAACGGCGCAGCCGATGAGGCTCGCGGTGGCATCGACGAGCTGCGACTGTCTCCGGAGGTGCGAGGCCTTGTCGTCCTGTTCGCGCAGGCCCAGGGGCGCTGACCGGCAGCGCGAGGCGCTCAAGCACCTCTGAGTGCGGTGGCGGCGATGCCGACGAGTTCGCGGGCAGGGCCTGCGGGTGGGTTGCGGCCACCGACCCAGACCGCGCGGAAGACCCGGTCCAGTTCGAGCGATGGCGTCGGTACGACCGCGAGGTGGCCGGACGCGAGTTCGCGCGCCATCGCCCGACGGCTGAGAAAGGCAGGCGAGCCACCGGCGAGCACTGCCTCGCGCACCGCCGTCGCGGTCGTGTGCTCCACGACCGAGTCCGCCATCGTCAGGCCGTGAGCGGCCAGGGCGTGCTCGATGACGTCGCGCGTGCCCGACCCTCGCTCGCGGCTCGTGAGTGGCAACAACGACACGTCGGCCGGTGTGAGCGGGGTGCGCCTTCGGGACAGCCGCGAGCCCGCCGCGGTGACGAGGACGAGCTCGTCCCGGGCGAGGTCGACGCGGCGCAGGCCAGCCGGTGGCTCGACCCCCTCGACGAAACCGAGGTGCGCGGCTCCGGAACGCACCGCTTCGATGACATGACCACTGTTGTCGGCCGTGAGGCTCACGGTCGTGGCCTGTTCGCCAGCCGCGAGCTGGCGCTCCCGCAGCAGGACGAGCCAGCGGGGGAGGAGGTTCTCGGCGATCGTCATGCTCGACCAGACGGTGAGGTCACGCCCGCGATCACCGCGCAGGCCGTCGATCGCCCCGTCGATCTCGTCGGTGAGGTCGAGCAGGCGGACGGCCCACTGAGCGACGACCTCACCGGCCGGGGTGAGCCGGGACCCGCGCGAGCCTCGGTGCACCAGGGTCAGGCCCATCTGCCCCTCGATGCCGCGCAGTCGTTCCGACGCCGCCTGCTGGCTGATGTCCGCGTCGCGAGCCGCGCCGGCGATGCTGCCGTGGCGGGCGATGCCCACGATGAGGCGCAGGCCGGTGACGTCAGGGACTCGGGAAGACACAAGCCATACCGTATGCCAGACACAAGGTCATCTTGTGGATGGACAGGGTTGCGGCTTCTGGTGGGCCCCAGGCCAGGCCCCCAGAGTGGAAGCCATGACGACCACCCTGACCCGGCTCCCCTCTCACACGGAGGGCGCCACCGGGACTGGATTCCTGTCCGCTCTCGGCAACCAGTCGCCCTTCGCTTTCATCGGCCCGAACTGGTTCGCCGCCGTCATGGGTACGGGCATCGTGGCGAACGCCGCCGCGACCCTGCCCGTGCCCGTCCCGGGGCTGCTCGGCGTCGCGCGCATCGTGTGGGCTCTCGACGTCCTCCTGCTCGCCCTGGTGCTCGCCGCCACCGCAGTCCACTGGGTACAGCATCGCGACACCGCCCGCAGCCACCTGGACAACCCGGTGATGTCCCACTTCTACGGAGCCCCGGCGATGGCGCTCATGACAGTGGGGTCAGGGGCTCTTCTCGTCGGTGAGCCCGTCGTCGGCCGCTCGGCCGCCATCGCCATGGCCTCGGTGCTGTGGCTGAGCGGGACGCTCCTCGGCCTCTGGACCGCCGTCGCCGTCCCCGTCAGGGCGTTCACCACGCACGAGGTGGCGCCCGACTCGGCCTTCGGCGGCTGGCTCATGCCCGTCGTTCCGCCCATGGTCAGCGCTGCGACCGGACCACTGCTGCTGCCGCACCTGCCGGCCGGTCAATGGCAGCTCGCGATGCAGCTCGCCTGCACGATGATGTTCGGCCTCACCCTCGTGGCGAGCCTCATCGTCATCACCCTCATCTGGGGGAAGCTCGTCCACCACAAGATCGGCGCCGCAGCAGCTGTCCCGACGCTCTGGATCGTCCTCGGCCCACTCGGCCAGTCCGTCACCGCCGCCCACACGCTGGGCGTCGCGGCGGCGACCGTTCTGCCCGAGCCGTACGGATCCGCCTTCAACGCCATGGGACTCGTCTTCGGACTGCCGATGTGGGGCTTCGCCATGATGTGGCTCGCCATTGCCGCGACAGTGACGATCCGCACGGCGCGTTGCGGTCTGCCGTTCTCCCTGACCTGGTGGTCGTTCACCTTCCCGGTCGGCACGGTCGTGACGGGGACGTCGGGACTCGCTGCCGCGACCGGCGCGACCTTCCTCGTGGTCACCGCTCTTGCCCTGTATGCCGGCCTCGTCCTTGCGTGGGCCACCGTCGCCTTCCGCACGGCTCGAGGCGCATGGACCGGTCGGCTCCTCCGCCTCCCCGCCTGAGCCGGCCCGTCGCCGCGCTCTGTGAGGATGGCCGACATGGTCCTTCGCGCACCCCGATCCCTCGTCGCCGGCGACCGGGTCGCCGTCATCGCGCCTTCGAGCGCCGTGGCCGGTGACGTGAACCGACCGCGTGTGGAAGCGGGCATTGCGCGCCTGCGTGGCTGGGGCCTCGAGGTCGTCGAGAGTGCGCACCTCTGGGACACGGACCCAGGCAACGAACTGGCCGGACGCGACATCGACCGTGCCGCGGACCTCGCGGCAGCCTGGATGGACCCATCTATCGCGGCGATCATCTGCGCGCGTGGTGGATACGGCCTGCAGCGGCTGCTCGCGGTCCTGCCGCGCGAGACCTTGGCGACAGGGAAGGGCAAGTGGCTCGTGGGCTTCTCGGACGTCACCCCGTTGCTGCACCGGATCGCCGTCGAAGCCGGACTCCAGAGCATCCACGGACCCATGGTCGCGGGACTGTCCGACGGCGAGGAACCCGGGATCGAGTCGCTGCGCGCCCTGCTGTTCGGGGAGGCGGACGATGCTCCGCTTCTCACGGGATTGACGCCCTGGCATGACGGTGAGGTGACCGGTCCGCTCGTGGGAGGCAATGTCGCGCTCCTCGCCGCATCGGTCGGCACGGGTGACCTGGTCCCCGCTCGCGGTGGGATCGCCTTCTTCGAGGACGTCGGGCAGCACGGCTTCGTCCTCGACCGCAGCCTCACCCAGCTCCTGCGCGCGGGGTGGTTCGACGGCGTGCGTGGGGTACTCGTCGGCGACTTCACCATGGACGCGACCCCCGCCGAGATCGAGTTGGTCCTGCGTGACCGCCTGCTTCCGCTGGGCGTTCCAGTGTGGGCGGGAGGGACGTTTGGACACGCGCTCCTCAACTGCGCCTTGCCCCACGGCGCCGACGTCAAGCTCGGTGGTGGGGAGCTCCGACTCAGCTGAGATCGCTGCTGCGCTTACGACGGCTGAAGTCGACCCCCGAGTCGAGGAGGGCCCGGCGCGCTCGCGCGACTCGCAGGGCGAACAGCACCGCCACCCCCACGACGCCGGCATCGTCCAGTAGACCCACCGGCCCGAGCAGTGCTTCGGGGATGACGTCGACGGGGACGACCAGGTAGAAGCCTGCCGTGGCCAGGGCCACCAGCCCACGCGGCGGAATCCGGTAGCGCCACATCAGCAGTCCGACCCCCAGCAGGAACAGGCCGAGAAGCACGGCGATCGCGATGAGAACCGCCCGGATGACGTCGTCCATGCCCTGAGTGTCCCGTGTCGAGGCTCAGATGGCGTCTGGGTCGTCGTCGCCAGCGTGGGCGATGGAGTCGAGCTGGCGCCAGACCAGCGCGAGGATCACAGCGGTGCCGACGAACGCGAACCAGAACGGCGCCGTGAGCCCCCACTGCTCGGCGATCGGCCCGCCGATGGCCTGCCCGATGACGAGCCCGAGGAACAGTCCGGTCATGTAGACGCTGCCGACCCGACCTTGGTATGCCGTGGGGACGGATCGCTGTCGGATCGTGTTGCTCACCGTCCCCCAGGTGAAGGCGTAGGCGCCGAAGATCGTCATGATGCCGATCGCGACCCAACCGTTGGTCGTCAACGCCAGGGCGAGGTGGGTGACGACCTCGGCGAGGAGGCAGACCTTCATGAGCGTCGCCAGCGAGAACCGCCGCGAGAGCCGGTCGAAGTTCGTCGTCGCCAGGACTCCACCGACGGCGCTCGCGGTCGTGAGCAGGCCGAAGCCGATGGCGCCCATGTGCAGGTGGTCGAGTGAATAGAGCACGAGGATCGACCAGGCCGCACCCCACGTGATGTTGAAGGTGAGGATGACGAGGGCAAGCGTGCGCATCGCCGCGTTGTGGCGGACCCAGCGCAGGCCATCGACGATGTCGGCCCGAATGTGGGTGTCGACGGTTCCGCGCACTCCACCTCGGGGGAGCTCCATGCGGTCGACGAGCCCAATGGCGAGGACGACGAGCAGGACCTGGGTGACGAACGGCCACACCATGCCTGCCGCGAAGAGGAAGGCACCCACCGGCGGACCGACGAGCTGGTTGGCGGTGAGGAACCCTGCCTGCAGCCGCACCTGACCGGTCCGCAGATCGTCGCGCTCCACGACCATCGGCAGCAATGTGCCTGTCGTCGAGTCGGCGAAGACCTCGCACACCCCGTAGACGAACATCGTCGCCAGGACGACGCCGATCGAGATGTGGTCCGTGGCGATGAAGGTGCACAGGGCGATGACGACGAGCACGCGCAGGCAGTTCGCCGTGATGATGATGCGTTTGCGATCGAGCCGGTCGGCGACGGCCCCGGCCCAGAGTCCCAACAGCAGCCAGGGCAGGCGTTGGAGCAGCGCGGCCATGGCCACGAGGGTCGGGTTGCGGGTCTGTGACGCCACCAGCAGAGGGCCGGCCGCCAAGGCGATCCCATCCCCGATATTGCTCGACCACGACGCCGACATGAGCCACCGGAACGGCGTCCCGAGACGCGACGGCGCGAGTGCTTCCCCCAGACGTGACACGAGAGGTGACGCTACGCGGGAGGCGAGCGGGCGGCATACCTCTTTCCTCCGCAGGAGCGGATTTCTCGGCACGGCCGTTCACGCGTACGATTGAGGGCGGTCTTCGTGTGCCTGCATGCGTGCATGCCCACGGTGACCTAATTCGCGCGTCTCTCGCCGCTGACTGGACCACCACGAAGCGGGGCGCACCACGACAGTCCATGGGCCTGCTCCACCGGAGCACACGGCATACGGCGTGGTGCGTTTCAGACGCCAGGCAGGCAGTGCACGACCCGTGCGCAGCCGACGTAACTGAAACACCAGCACAAGGAGAACACCGGCATGGCCGTTGTCACCATGCGCCAGCTCCTCGAGAGCGGCGTCCACTTCGGGCACCAGACCCGTCGTTGGAACCCGAAGATGAAGCGCTTCATCATGACCGAGCGCAACGGGATCTACATCATCGACCTGCAGCAGTCGGTGACCTACATCAACAACGCGTACGAGTTCGTGCGCGAGACCGTTGCCCACGGCGGAAGCATCCTCTTCGTCGGTACCAAGAAGCAGGCCCAGGAGCCCATCGCCGAGCAGGCGACGCGCGTCGGCATGCCCTACGTGAACCACCGTTGGCTCGGTGGCATGCTCACCAACTTCCAGACGATCTCCAAGCGTCTGACCCGCCTCGTCGAGCTCGACGAGATCGACTTCGACGACGTTGCCGGCTCCGGCCGCACCAAGAAGGAGCTCCTGCTCCTCAAGCGTGAGCGCGACAAGCTCGACAAGAGCCTCGGTGGCATCCGCGGCATGTCCAAGGTCCCGTCCGCAGTGTGGGTCGTGGACACCAAGAAGGAGCACCTCGCGGTCAACGAGGCGCGCAAGCTCGGGCTCCCCGTCATCGCGATCCTCGACACCAACTGCGACCCCGACGAGGTCGACTACAAGATCCCCGGCAACGACGACGCGATCCGCTCCGTCACCCTGCTGACGCGAGTCATCGCCGACGCCGTGGCCGAGGGCCTCATCGCGCGTTCGGGTGGCAACAACGCCGCTGCTGACGCCGAGGGCACAGCCGACGAGCCCCTGCCCGAGTGGGAGCGCGAGCTCCTCGGTGGCGACGCTGACGCTGCTGCCGAGACCGCCGAGGCCGTTGCCCCGGAGGCTGGCGCCACTGCTGCAGCCGACGCTGTCGAGGCCGCTCCGGCCGAGGCTGAGGTTGCTGTCGAGGCCCCCGCCGAGGCTGCCCCGGTCGAGGCCGAGGTTGCTGTCGAGGCTCCCGTCGAGGCTGAGGCCGCTCCGGCCGAGAAGGCCTGACCCAACCTCTGTTCCACCACTTCTCTGTTCGACTTTCAACGCAAAGGAAGCGCACACACACATGGCGAACTACACCGCCGCTGACATCAAGGCGCTCCGTGCCTCCACGGGTGCCGGCATGCTCGACGTCAAGAAGGCACTCGATGAGGCCGACGGCGACCAGGCCAAGGCCACCGAGATCCTGCGGGTCAAGGGCCAGAAGGGCGTGACCAAGCGCGAGGGTCGTTCCACCTCCAACGGTCTCGTCATCGCCAAGGCCGAGGGTGGCGTCGGCACGCTCGTCGAGGTCCTCTGCGAGACCGACTTCGTCGCCAAGGGTGAGAACTTCATCGCCCTCGCCGACCAGGTCTTCACGCAGGCCGTCGACACCAAGTCGGCTTCGGCCGACGAGCTCCTCGCGAGCACCCTGCCCGACGGACAGTCGGTCAAGGATCTCCTCGACGGCGCCAACGCGACGATCGGCGAGAAGATCGAGGTCAAGCGCGTTGCCCGCATCGAGGCTCCGGTTGTGGCGGCCTACCTCCACAAGACGAGCCCCGACCTGCCCGCGCAGATCGGCGTCCTCGTGGCGACCGATGGTGGCGACGAGCAGGTTGCTCGTGACGTCGCGATGCACGTCGCCGCGTTCAGCCCGACGGTCCTCACGCGTGACGAGGTCGACCCCGAAACGGTCGAGAACGAGCGTCGCGTCGCCGAGGCCACGGCCAAGGAGGAGGGCAAGCCCGAGGCTGCTCTCACCAAGATCGTCGAGGGTCGCGTCAACGGCTACTTCAAGGAGAACGTCCTGCTCGAGCAGCCGTTCGCCAAGGAGCCCAAGAAGACCGTTGCCAAGGTCCTCGAGGAGGCCGGCGCCACGGCGACGTCCTTCGCACGCTTCCGCGTCGGTGGCTGACCTTTCGGTCTGAACCACACGCATTGCGTATGCCGTCCGCTCACTGAGCGGGCGGCATACGTGCGTCTGGGGCACTTCGCGGGAGCTACCGCACCGTAGGTGGGATGATCACGCCGCCTACGGTGCGGTAGCTCGAGTGTTCAGCCCGGGGCATCGCGGGTGCGGGTGAGCCAGGGGTGGAAGAGCTTGGTCACCCTCGGCAGGATCACGTACGTCATGAGGGGTGTGGCGACGAGTGTCGTGAGCAGCACGCGGAACACCGGCAGCCAGTCCCTGGTGAAGCCGGCCGAGGCATAGGTCAGGGCGAGGCTCGTCGGAAAGAAGGCCAGCCAGATGATGCACATCTGCTTCCAGCGTGGCGGGGCCGGGGGAGCGACGGCAGGCTCGGCATCCGTGCGCATGTCGTCGACGGCGCGCTCCTCGGGGTCGTCGAACCAGCCCTCGATGCCGGTGCGGTGCTCGATGCGGGTGTCCTGCACGAGGTTGGTGCCGGCGGCGAGCCAGCGCGTGCGTTCGGATGACTCCTCCCAGAATCTGAGGGAGTCACGGCTGTCGAAGCGATAGAGCATGTGCCAGTCGTGCGAGCCGGTCGAGGGGCGCACCCACCCGGACCCGAGGAAGCCGGGGAAGTGGTTGGCCATCTGGGTGCCCGCGTCAGCCCAGGCGCGCATGAGGAGTTCGTCCTCGGGGCTCACCCGGCGGGTGATCGCCACGGTGACGGGGCCGGAGGTGTTCGGGGCCGGTGCGGCGGTGTCGGTCACGGGTGACAGTGTGCCAACCCCGGGGGCCTTCGACACCGCCGCTGTGTGCGAGGATTCGGGGCACCGCCAGAAGACACTGCCGAGGAGGCACGGTGACCACTGACGTCCAGACTGGGCTCGCTCCCACCACCACTGGTGAGCGCGCTCGACGGGTGCTTCTCAAGCTCAGCGGAGAGGTGTTCGGCGGGGGCAGCATCGGCGTCGACCCCGAGGTCGTGCGCGGCATCGCCAAGCAGATCGCCGCAGCCATCAACGGCGGCACTCAGGTCGCCATCGTCGTCGGTGGTGGCAACTTCTTCCGCGGAGCCGAGCTCCAGCAGAAGGGCATGGATCGCTCGCGCGCCGACTACATCGGCATGCTCGGCACCGTGATGAACTGCCTCGCGCTGCAGGACTTCCTGGAAAAGGAAGGCATCGACACTCGCGTGCAGACCGCCATCACGATGGGTCAGGTCGCCGAGCCCTACATCCCGCGTCGCGCGATCCGTCACCTCGAGAAGGGGCGTGCGGTGATCTTTGGTGCAGGAGCCGGTATGCCGTACTTCTCCACCGACACCGTGAGCGCCCAGCGCGCCCTGGAGTGCCACTGCGACATGGTGCTCATGTCCAAGAGCGGCGTGGACGGGGTCTACGACTCGGACCCGCGGACCAACCCGGATGCACGCAAGCTCGACACCCTGACCTACCGGGAGGCGCTGCAGAAGGGCCTCCAGGTTGTCGACGCAGCCGCGTTCAGCCTCTGCATGGAGAACGACCTGCCGATGATGGTCTTCGGCATGGAGGGCGAGGGCAACATCACCCGCGCCATCCAGGGCGAGCGCATCGGAACCCTCGTCACCGCCTGAGCACCTGAGCTGACGAGTCGCTGACGCGCTCACTCGATTGTTTGACAGACTGGACCCTGCCGCCTGACTTCAGCGGCGCGGCATACCGAAGGAGACTTGACCCGCATGATCGACGACACCCTGCTCGAGGCCGAGGAAAAGATGGAGAAGGCCGTCGAGGTGGCCAAGGAGAACTTCGCCGGCATCCGCACCGGTCGGGCCCACCCCAGCATGTTCAACAAGGTGATCGTCGACTACTACGGTGCGCCAACCCCGCTGCAGCAGCTTGCGTCGTTCCAGACGCCCGAAGCGCGCACGATCCTCATCTCCCCGTTCGACAAGGGGTCGATGGCGGGCATCGAGAAGGCCCTGCGTGACGCCGACCTCGGGGTGAACCCGTCCAACGACGGCAACATCATCCGGTGCATCCTGCCGCAGCTCACCGAGGAGCGCCGCAAGGAGTACATCAAGATGGCGCGCACCCAGGCCGAGGACGCGAAGGTCGCGATCCGTAACATCCGCCGCACCGCCAAGGAGTCCATCGAGAAGTTCGTCAAGGACGGCGACGTCGGCGAGGACGAGGGCTCACGCGCCGAGAAGGACCTCGAGTCCACGACGAAGAAGTACGTCGACACCATCGACGAGGTGCTCAAGGGCAAGGAGACCGAGCTGCTCGAGGTCTGACCTCGAGCGGACGGCTCAGCGATGAGCGACTCACCCACGACTGACGGCTCAGCGGCCCCCGAGTCCCCGCAGGTCGCGCAGTCTGCGCAGTCCATGCAGTCTGCGCAGGCGACCAGATCGGCCCCGAAGACCCCGAAGGCCGGTCGCAACCTGCCTGCCGCCATTGGCGTCGGTGTCGGGCTGGCAGTCGTCGTGCTCGCCTCGCTGCTCGTCCGGCGCGAGGCCTTCCTCGTCGTCCTCGTGATCGCGATGGCGATCGGCGCGTGGGAGATGCGTCGGGCCGTGCGCCAGGCCGGCATCGAGGTGCCACTGGTGCCGGTGGTCATCGGCTCCGCGTCGATGGTGCTCTCCGCCTTCTTCCGTGGCCCCGAGGCGCTCTTCCTCACCCTTGGCCTCACCTGCGTCGGGATCCTGGTCTGGAGGGTCGCCGACGGCCTCGACGGTGCCATCCGGGACATCGGTGGGGCCCTGTTCGTGGCGCTCTACCCGTGCTTCCTCGGCGGGTTCGCGGCTCTGCTGCTCTCGGCCGACGACGGCCATCTGCGGATCATCTACTTCGTCCTTGTCACGGTTGCCTCGGACATCGGTGGTTATGCGTTCGGTGTCGTCCTCGGCAAGCACCCCATGGCGCCGTCGCTGTCGCCCAAGAAGTCCTGGGAGGGCTTCGCCGGGTCGGCCTTCACCTGCGCCGTCGTGGGCGCCGTGGGCATCGCCACCCTGCTCGACGGACCCTGGTGGAAGGGCGCCGTCATCGGTGGCGTGGTCGCTGCGACCGCGACCGTCGGTGACCTCATCGAGTCGAGCATCAAGCGCGACCTCGGCGTCAAGGACATGGGCACGCTGCTCCCGGGCCACGGCGGCCTCATGGACCGGCTCGACTCGCTCGTGGTCTGCATCCCCGTCGTCTGGGCGCTGCTCCTCTGGGCTACTCCCTGAGCTCTGGCATTTCCGCGCTACCGAGTCGGGCGACGTAGTGCCACACCCGTTTGAGTGACTGCTCGTCGTAGCGGCCGGTGCGTGACGCGTCGCCGATGATCGCCGGGTCGAGCAGACCATCGCTGGCGATCTCCTCGCCGAGCGACACGAACTCGGGGCCTCGGTAGTCCGGATGGCGACGCATCCCGTCGAGGGGCAGTCGGAAGCCGCTGTGCCACTCGACTGAGCAGCCCAACCGGTCGGCCGTCTCCTCGATCGAGGTGCCCCGATAGCAGGGGTCCAGGACCAACGCCTCCACATCGCGATCGAGGAGGAGCTCGCCGTGCACGTGAGCCTCGACGTAGTCATCGAGCACTTCGTCCCTGCTGGAATCGTCGGCCTCGGCCATCGCCACCAACGTCGACACCCGTGACTCGACACCGAAGTGCTCCGGCTCCTCGTAGCTGTCGGGGTAGCAGAACGTCGTGCGGCCCAGGGATTCCGCAGAGAGGCGGAAATGGGCCGAACCGAAGCGGGGCGAGCCACCGATCGCACGACCACGGAAGTTGAGCGAGCCGTACTTGGGCCGGTGGGCCGCATCGGCGTCGTCGTACGCGCCCGCGAAAATGCGGCTCTCCCACCGCCACCGGTCGCCGCCGGGGTGTGCCGTCAGACCACCGTTGCTGGTGCCGGTCTCGAACTGGGAACGGTAGCGCCCGTCCCGCGCCATCATCTCGAGGATCGGCATGCCGCCGGGTCCACCCACGAGCCGGTCGGGGTGGAAGTTCAGGGTCACGCGATGGGACGGCTCGACTGGACCACCGGTCGCGAGGGACGTGACGTGCTCGAGCGCGCGAGTGTGGGGCGGCACCATGGCGCCCACCTTCTCAAACCTGCTCCTGAGCGTGCGAGTTGGGCTCCCAACAGTGGGACACTTGATCTGATGACTTCCCTTCCTGAACCCACCGTCGGCCCTCCGGTGCCGGGGCAGTTGACCTTCAACGCGCCCCGCCGCGGCAAGCCGCCGCGCCACCTCGCGGACCTCTCTCCGGCTGAGCGCAAGGCCGCCGTCGAGGAGTTGGGCCACAAGGGTTTCCGGGCCAAGCAGTTGTCCACTCACTACTTCGAGCGGCTCGTCGAGTCGCCCGAGGAGATGACCGACCTGCCCAAGGCTGTGCGCGACCAGCTCGTCGCCGACCTCCTCCCAACACTGCTCACGCCGGTGCGGACCCTCGAGGCCGACCGCGGCGCGACGCTCAAGTCGGTGTGGCGGCTCCACGACGGCGCCCTCGTCGAGTCGGTGCTCATGCGCTACCCCAAGCGCGTCACGATCTGCATCTCCAGCCAGGCGGGCTGCGGCATGAACTGCCCGTTCTGCGCCACCGGCCAGGCCGGGCTCACCCGCAACATGTCGGCCGCCGAGATCGTTGAGCAAGTCGTCGACGCCAACCGCAAGCTCCGCCACGGCGCCCTCCCCGCGATCGGCGCGACCCACCCGGCCGAGGCCGGCCTGGGCGACGAGGCCGATGAGGACACAGCTGAGGGGTCGACAGGCTCCGCAGGACCGGAGCGCGTGAGCAACGTCGTCTTCATGGGCATGGGCGAGGCCCTGGCCAACTACAAGGCAGCGATCGGCGCGATCCGTCGCCTCACCGACCCGACCCCCGACGGCCTCGGCATGTCGGCTCGTGGCATCACGATGTCAACCGTGGGTCTCGTGCCGGCCATCGACAAGCTTGCTGCCGAAGGCATCCCGGTGACTCTCGCGCTGTCCCTTCACGCCCCCGACGACGAGTTGCGCGACGAACTCGTCCCGATCAACACCCGGTGGAAGGTCGACGAAGCGATCGACGCGGCATACCGCTATTTCGAGGCAACCGGCCGACGCGTGTCCATCGAGTACGCCCTGATCAAGGACATCAACGACCAGGCGTGGCGCGCCGACCTCCTCGGCAAGAAACTCACAGCGCGCGGCAAGGGCTGGGTGCACGTCAACCCGATCCCGCTCAACCCGACGCCCGGTTCCAAGTGGACGGCGTCGCGACGTGGGGTCGAGCAGCAGTTCGTCGAGCGCCTGCGCGCCTACGGCATCCCCACCACGGTCCGCGACACCCGCGGCTCCGACATCGATGGCGCCTGCGGCCAGCTCGCTGCCGCGACTCCCTGACGCTCGTCATGTTCCACGGCGGCGAGTATGCCGCCCGCTCAGCCTGCGCTTTTGGAAAAGCGCCGCGCCGAGTGCCTGTCATCTGGTGAGGCCCTGACCAGTTGACCTTTGTCGGCTCGGCCAAACTGGCTCTCCGAAGTCAACCGGTCAGCACGGTTTTCGTGTCTGACAGCGGCCTGTGTGGCGGGTGAAGGTCCAGTATCTGGGTGGGTGGTCGGGTCGCGGAAGCCGAAAGCGATGCGTCCGACGTGTTTGGCGAGGCGGGTGGAGCTCTCGGCGCGGGCGTCGCTGTATCCGATGGTGAGGGCTGCTTCGACCGCGAGCCGTCAGGCTTCGACGTCTCCGTGCAGGTCATCGATGGCGAGATGTGCGGCCGCCCCACCACAGTTGCCGGCATCCATAAGCGCTCCGACAAGGAGAGGCGACCGGGCCCTGAGCGGAGTCCTCCGAGCTACAAGGGGACCAAGGGGCCTTGGATGGGGCACCGCGACCGGCGAAGGTCACGCCATTCGAGGAGGTCGTGATGTCGCGTACCCGGCTGCGTCTCCGTCGCTCTTCAGCAGATCAGATTTCGGATCCGGCGCTCGAGACACTTGGAACATTCGAGGGGGCGATCACACCCGGCTGTTGATCTGGTTCAAGTCATGAGAGTCGAGTTGCTGGACAGACACCCTGCCCTCCCGCATGCACGAGTTTGTGTCGGTGTCGTCCGCGGAGGTGCGATGGCCAAGGCCACCTGTGTGGCCGAACTCGTGACAACCGACCTTGCGCCACCAGTAGTCGTCCGCAGGCAGCGTGCGCTCGTTGAACGACACGGTCCACAGGTCGCATCGCAGGAGATTGTTCGTGCGCTGTGAGCACTGCGCGTATCCCCACCAGGTAGCGTCGTAGAAGTTGTCGGCGACATAGATGTCACCAGAGCCGAAGGCGGTATTGATGTCACTTCGGTTGAGTTGGGCCATGCCCTGGTTCCGGGCAACGACGCCGCGTGGCGTCAAACTGGGTGACGTGACGTACTGGGCAGTGTTGTCGGGCGGAAGTAAGTCTCCGTGGTCCGTCGGCAGCGAGGCCAGTGCGCCCAGTAGGACGATCGCGGTGAATTTTGTCCCTGGCATGTTTCCTCTTGGTCGGCAGGATGTCGCTATTGGGGGTCGCCCATGGGGTGGGCCGTTAGTTCCCCTCGCCGAACGCGGTCACCGGCCTGCGTGACGGCCTTCTCCAGCCCCGTCGCACTCAGGCCCGACGTGCTCTCGGTGAGACTGTTCTTGGGCCCAGAAACGCGAGCCACCGCGCCACCGGAGTCGCTGTCGATTCGGCCTTGCGAACCGACGAAGATGAATGCTCCGGGTTGCGATGCGCTCGACCGCAAGAAAAAATACGCGGACTGCTGCAGCGCTGTCCAAGGGCGACCCTGGATGGATATCGCCTCGTCCCCAGCCCACGCCTCTTCAAGCATGATGACCTGCTTCCCCGTCCACCCCGTCGACGAATAGACCACCTTCTCGACGTTCGCCGTCACCTCTCGAAACCGAAGGTCGTCGCCCGGTGAGACTTCATCGCCCTGACGTGCCGAAACTGGAGTTGCCAGCACTACTAGGTGGGACGCGGCCGTCAGTGTGTCGAGCGTGTTGTAGAGGGGGCCGTCCACCTCAAGGGTTCGGACATCGTCTGGCGGGGCTTCGGCGGACGGAACGTCCGAGCACCCAGCAACCCCAAGAAGTGCGAGCAGGGCGATGACCACACTCACCGATGACGACCTCAACAGCATGGCCCCTCCCAACCCATGGCACCCTTAAGCCCAAGGTAGGGGACTGGGTAGCCTCGTGCAAGACCCTTAACGAATCACGAACACTGCGGGCGGAACGCGCACTCGGCCTGCCACGGAAGCCACAAACTCTCGACGCTCTCATGGTGCTGCAGAAGCTGACGGCGTCGCGCCGCGGGGTTGAGCAGCAGTTCGTCGAGCGGCTGCGCGCCCACGGCATCCCACGACCGTGCGCGACACCCGTGGTTCCGACATCGACGGCGCCTGCGGTCAGCTCGCTGCCGCGACTCCCTGCATCGTCTCACCACGCCGACGGTGGCGTATGCCGCCTGCGCCCCCTGCTCGTCATGTCCCGTCCCGGGACCCGGGACCCGGGTCCCGGGTCCCGGGTCCGCGGTTCCTTGGGCGAGTGTGTCCAGCGGGGCTACTGTGGGGTAATGCGCCTGCGCCTGCGAACTGCTGCGGTCGGCATCGTCGCCGCCCTGACCCTGTCTGCTTGTGGCAGCACGCTGCCCGACAACCTTCGCGGTGAGGACTCGCACAGCACCACCCACGCGGCGTCCCCGGCAGCGGCGAAGGCCAAGAGCAAGCCGGAGCCCGCGGATGTCGCTTTGCGTCCGGGCGAGACGTTCGAAGAGCTGTCCATGGCGGCGAAGTACACCCCCAAGGCCCCGTTCGGCACGGGCACCGACGACTACCGCTGCTTCCTCGTGGACCCGAAGTTCGCGCAGGACATGATCGTCAGCGGCGTCAAGATCGAGCCCGACAACCCGGCGGCCGTGCACCACGTCATCCTCTACAAGGTCGACCCGGCCAACGTCGCCGCGGCCAAGGCCAGGGACGCGAGGGACGCCGAGCAGGGCTGGACCTGCTTCGGTGGATCGGGTGTCGACAGCGGTCCCGCCGCGCAGCTCAACAACGCCGAATGGGTCGGCGCGTGGGCTCCCGGTGGTGGCGAGCGGGTCATGGCCGACGACATCGGCATCCCGCTGGCCAAGGGCTCGCGCATCGTCATCCAGATGCACTACAACCTCCTCGCCGGTGGTGGCGCCGACCAGAGCAAGGCTCGGTTGCGTCTCACGCCCGCCAGCGCCGGCAAGAAGACCCCCCTCGAGACGATGCTCCTCCCGGCCCCGGTCGAACTCCCGTGCCGCAAGGGCACCCCCGGCGAACTCTGTGCCCGCACGCCCGCCGTCGCCGACATCCGCAAGCGCTTCGGCGAGGAGGTCGCGACCGCAGACCTGCTGCACCTGCTCTGCGGTGAACTCAAGCCCGGGCCAACGCAGTCGTGCACCCGCCCGGTCACCGAGGCCGGCTTCATCCGCGCCGTCTCGGGTCACATGCACCTGCTCGGCAAGTCGATCACCGTCGACGTCAACAAGGGCACGCCTCAGGCCAAACGGGTTCTCGACCTCCCGGTGTGGAACTTCGACGACCAGGGTGCGATCCCGCTCACGACGCCGTACGCGGTCAAGAAGGGTGACAAGGTCACCGTGACCTGCACCCACGACCAGGCGCTGCGCGACGTCCTCCCGGCCTACAAGGGGACCAAGGAGCGCTACGTCGCGTGGGGCGAGGGCACGACCGACGAGATGTGCCTCGGTATCGTCCTGTTCACGCGCGCGAGCTGAGCACCAGCTCGGCGGCTTCGTCGATGGTGTCGACGAGGTGCACGACCCGACCCATGCCGCGCTCGCGCCCGAGTGCCTCGATGGCGTTCCACACCGGCACTTCGCGTGACCAGTGGTCGACACCGACGAGGACCAGCGGCGCGAGAGTGCGCGCGGCGTCGGCGTAGTACAGCGGCGTGATCGACTGGAAGATCTCCTGCACCGTGCCCGCGGCACCATGGAGAACGACGAGGCCAGCGGTCGAACGCGCAAGAAGCCCGTCCTCACGGATGGCGTTGCTGAAGTACTTCGCGATGCCGTTGCAGAAGACGTTGGGCGGTTCGTGCCCGTAGAACCACGTGGGGATGCCGATCGAGCGAACTGCCGTGTCCGGCAGGGGGATTCGCACGATGTCGTCGTAGACGTCCAGAGCCAGCCTGGCCCAGTTCGCGATCGAGGGACGGAACGTGGGTATGCCGGCCAGTCGCCCGAGTGCCTCGCTCACCACAGCATCCGACGGGCACAGCGCGCCGAGGTTGGCCGCCTCCATGGCGCCGGGCCCACCGCCGGTGGCGACGACCAGACCCGCGGAGGCGAGCTGATGTCCAAGACGTGCGGCACCGGCATACGCCTCGCTGTCGCGCATCAGCGCGTGTCCGCCCATGACGCCGACGACGGGTGCGTCGCCGACGAACTCGGTGAGGGCGTCACTCACGGAGTCGTCGTGGATGGCGCGCAGGAGGGTGACGAAGACGTCACGATGGAGGTCGGCTTCGTGTGACCAGGAATGGGCGCGCGCATCGGGGGTCTGCTCGTAGCCGTACTTCGTCAGGCCCGCATAGAGCTCGTGGGGTTGGTAGAGGCTCGAGCGGTAGGGGTTGACGGGGGCGTGCGGGTCCGTGGGGAAGACGAGCGCTCCGTGGAGTCGCAGGTGCTCGTCGAGCTCGGGGGAGAGGCGGCCGCCGAGGACGACGACGCCGTCGAGGTCGGTCCGGGCGAGGAGCCGGTCCTCGTGGCGGGTGAGATCGAGGTCCTGCAGCCGCAGACCCGACAGCGGAGCTCCACTCGCGACGGCGACATCGAGGTCGCGCAGGCTCTCGATCTCGTCCATGACGGCATCCTGCCATGGCCTCTTGACCGGTACAGAGATCGCCACTACTGTAGCGGTACAGAATCCATGAAGGAGCACCCGATGGACCTCTTGCCATTCGCCTCGATCACGGCCGACAGGGCCATGCGGCGCCACTTCGACACAGCGCGCGTCGACTCCATGTCGGAGCCACGCGAGCCCGCTGTCGCGACAGCCGTCCCGACCTATCGCGGAGCCACGGCCCTGCGGGCGCGCTTTGCCGGCCTGCTCTACCGCGGCGCGCGCGCCGTGGAGCCGTGCGGCTACCGGCAGTCGGCGACACGCTGACCCGCCGCGTGCCCGCGACTCAGGGGGACGCGCTAGCGTCGCCCGTGCGAGCCGACCGGCTCGACGAGAGCGAGGCGGGCGTGGGCAGGGTGACGCTCCAGACCGTCGCCGACAAGGTCGGCGTGAGTCGGATGACGGTGTCCAACGCGTTCTCGCGCCCGGACCAGCTCTCCGCCGCCCTGCGCGACAAGGTCCTCAAGGCGGCCGACGACCTCGGCTACACCGGGCCCGATCCGGCGGCTCGCGCTCTGGCTCGCGGCTCGACCGGGTCCATCGGGGTGTTGTTGTCCAACAGCCCAGCGGACGCGTTCACGGACGAGATCGCGGCAACCTTCTTCAGCTCGATCGCTGCGACCCTGTCGCCCCAGGGCATCGCCCTCACCCTGCTGTCGAGCGAGCCGTCCGGTGACGTCATGCCCGCTCGGGACGTGGCCATGGACGGCGTCATCGTCTACAACTGTGACCCCCAGACCGGGGCTCGCGAACAGGTCGAACGCCGCCAGCTGCCGCTGGTCCTCGTCGACCAGCCCAACGCCAAGGGCTTCTCCAGCGTCAACGTCGAGGACCGCGCTGGCGCCCGGGCAGCGGCCCAACACCTCGTCGACCTGGGCCACACCAGGATCGCCCTCATCGTGAAGGCCGGGGACCCGCCCTTCGGGATCGTTCCGGCGGCCATGGCCCAGGGGCAGGGCTACGCCTCCATCGAACGCCTCGCCGGCTGGACCGACGTGCTCACCGCTGCCGGCATCGAGCCGGTCGTCCTGCTGCTGCCCCTCGACTCGCGTGACGGCGGTCGCGGTGCCCTGGACGAGATCCTTGCTGCCCAGCCCGGCACCACAGCCATCCTGGCCTTCTCCGACGCCATCGCCGCGGGTGTCCTGCTCGACGCCCAGGACTCAGGGATCGCGGTCCCCGATCAGCTGTCCATCGTCGGCTTCGACGACAACCCGCTCGCAACCCGCCTGCGCCCCCAGCTCACGACGGTCCGGCAGGACGTCACCGAGAAGGGCCGACTCGCCGCCTCCATGCTCATCGACGCGATGCAGGATCGTCGGGCCGGTCGCACGACGAAGCGCCGGGCCGTGACTCTTCCGACCGAGCTCGTCGTCCGCGGCTCGACCGGAGCCCCCGCCCACTCCTGACGACTGCGTTTCCGCGTGACCTCTTGCTCGACAACCCGTTCGCAACCTGCCGTCGGGCTGTCTGCATTGCGCTCGGTGGATAGGGTCGGGGTATGCCTGCCGTGACCCAGAAGTCCGTGCTCTCCTCCGCCCCGACCCAGCTGTTCATCGCGGGGGAGTGGCGTGACTCGCTCAGTGCCACGACATTCCCGGTCCAGGATCCGGCGACCGGGTCCGTGTTGGTCGAGGTCGCCAACGGGACGGTGCCCGATGGGGCTGCTGCGCTCGACGCAGCCGTTGCCGCACAGGCGGATTGGGCTGCGACGGCACCTCGGGTGCGCGCCGAGATCCTGCGTCGCGCCTTCGACCTGTTGACTGCGCGCGTCGAAGAGTTCGCCATGTTGATGACGTTGGAGATGGGCAAGCCACTGGCCGAGGCCCGCGGTGAGGTCGCCTACGGCGCCGAGTTCTTCCGGTGGTTCAGCGAGGAGGCCGTGCGGATCCATGGGCGGTATGCCGTCAATCCCGCTGGCGGGTCACGTCTCCTGACGCTCCAGCGGCCGGTGGGTCCGACCTTCATGATCACGCCGTGGAACTTCCCTCTGGCGATGGGGACCCGCAAGATCGGGCCGGCCATCGCGGCGGGATGCACGATGGTCGTCAAGCCGGCCCACGAGACGCCGCTGTCGATGCTCGCGCTCGCTGCGCTGCTCGAGGAGGCTGGACTACCGGCCGGTGTGCTCAACGTGGTGACGACGGCGGACACGGCAGTGGTGTCGGAGCCGATCATCCGCGACCCGCGACTGCGCAAGCTGACTTTCACCGGGTCCACGGCCGTCGGACGGCGTCTGGTGGAACAGTCGGCGGAGCAGCTGCTTCGGGTGTCGATGGAGCTGGGTGGCAACGCTCCCTTCCTCGTCTTCGAGGATGCGGATGTCGATGCAGCCGTGGATGGGGCGATGCTTGCCAAGATGCGCAACATCGGCGAGGCGTGCACCTCGGCCAACCGGTTCCTCGTGCACGAATCCGTGGCTGACGAGTTCTCTGCCGCCCTGGCTCGTCGAATGGGCGGGCTCACCGTCGGCAAGGGCACGAAGTCCGGTGTCGACGTCGGCCCGCTCATCACCGACAAGGCCCGGGAGGGTGTCCACGAACTGGTTCGCGACGCCGTTGACCGTGGCGCCACGGTGCTGACCGGTGGCGAGAAGATTGCGGGCCGCGGCCACTTCTATGCGCCGACCGTGCTGACGGGAGTGCCCGCTGGGGCGCGAGTCCTCACCGAGGAGATCTTCGGGCCGGTCGCACCTATTACGACCTTCGCCGACGAGGCGGAGGCGATCCGGGCGGCGAACTCCACCGAGTACGGCCTCGTGGCCTATGCCTACACGCGCGACCACGGCCGGGTGCTGCGCATCAGCGAGGCGCTGGAGTTCGGGATGGTCGGCATCAACACCGGCATCGTCTCCAACGCCGCGGCCCCGTTCGGTGGCGTCAAGCACTCCGGCTTCGGTCGAGAGGGTGGCTTCGAGGGCATCCACGAGTACCTCGAAACCACCTACGTCTCCCTCAACCCCTGACCCCCACCACGTTCGACTTCGTGCCCCGCACGGACATGCCCGATCGGCCGAAGGCCTCCTGCGCATGTCCGTGCGGGGCACGAAGTCGGGTTGCTCAGGCGTCGATGCGGAGGGCTTCGACGGGGGCCACGGCGACGGCTCGGCGGGCCGGACCCTGGGAGGCCACGAGGACGAGCGCAGCGCCCGCGGCGGCGATGACGAGAAGGACAGTGAGCGGCATACCCCACACGAAACCCTCGGTCGGTCCTCCGATGAGGGCCTGAGCGCCTGCGGACCCGTAGACGAGGCCCAACACGATCCCGAAGAGTACGGCCGATGCTGACAGCGCGACGGACTCCTTCGTGATCATCGTGCGCACCTGGCGGCGAGTGAAGCCGAGCGAGCGGAGAAGCCCGATCTCGCGGTGACGCTGGATGACGGTGAGCGACATCGTGCTGACGAACCCGACGGCCGCGATGATCGCCGAGATGACGATGATGCAGATGAGGATCGTCGACGTCACGGCAAGGGCCTGATCGGCCTGAGCCGCCTGAGCGGGATCCATCTCCCACGACGTCACCGACGACCGCAACGCCGACATCCCGGACGCGAACGTCGTGACGAGCGTGACGCCGATGACGAGCCCCATCGTGGACCGCGTGGTACGCAGCGGATCGAGCAGCGCGTTGCGTCGGGCGACGACGCTGGCTGGGTCGTTGCCGAGCAGCCGGCTGAAGGTGGCGACGACGCGCGGGATGACGAAGCGGGCACCTATGAGCAGGCCCGTGCCTGACCCAGCGGCCCCGAAGAAGGCGAGGACGAATCCGACCCCGGGCTCGGACTCACCGAGCAGGGCACCAAGGGTCAGGACGAGCAGCCCGCCGACGATTCCCAAGGTGGCCAGAATGACTCGGATGACCGAGGACTTGCGTGGAGCGGGGGAGTACGCCGCGGCTCCCGCCAGAGCGGCTGCCGGCGTCACCTGCAGGACCCGCCGAGAACCCAGCCAGCCGGCGACCGTGGCCGAGATCGTGATGGCCCCGAACGCTGCGAGCAGCTGCGGATCAACCCATCGGTATGCCGCTTCCGGCAGCGTCTCGCGTGCCACCAGGATCGCTCGGGCCAGGTGGGTCAGGAGGGTTCCGCCGACGACACCTGTCAGGGCGCCGACAGCTCCCACCGTGGCCGTGCCGCGCATGACCGACGTGCGCAGCTGTCGCCCGCGTGCACCGAGGAGGCGGAGCAGGGCGATGTGGCGCAGCCGACCGGAGATCACCGTGTCGACGGCGTTCACGATGACGACCGCGCCGACATAGAGGGCGATCAGGATGAAGACTCCCGCGACGATGCCGAGCATCAGCGACATCGCGCCGCCCGACTCGGTGCTCAGCGTCGTGAGGATCGACGACGTCATGATGAGGATCGCGGCATACGCTCCGCACAACCCGGCCACGAGACCTACGGTCCCGAGCTCGCGAAGGCTGCCAAGCGTGAGGTTGCGTCTCATGCGGCACCGACCTCGAAGCCGATGAGCAGGTCCGAGATCTGCTGCGGGGTGAGGGCGCCGTGGTCGCCGACGAGTCGGCCGTCGGCAATGACGAGGATGCGGTCGGCGTAGGAGGCAGCGACCGGGTCGTGGCTCACCATGGCGATGGTCTGGCCGTACTCGCGAGCAGCGGTGCGCAGCAACGTGAGCACCTCGCGCGAGCTTCGGGAGTCGAGGTTGCCCGTCGGCTCGTCGGCAAAGATGACCGAGGGGCGCGAGGCAAGGGCGCGGGCGATGGCGACGCGCTGCTGCTGGCCACCGGAGAGCTCGCTCGGCCGGTGGGTGATGCGGTCGGCGAGACCGAGCGTGCCAACGAGGTGGTCGATCCACGCCTGCTGATCGGCGTCGATGCGACGACCGGCGAGCTCGAAGGGCAGGAGAATGTTCTCGTGGGCCGACAGCGTCGGGACGAGGTTGAATGCCTGGAAGATGAAGCCGACCTCGCTACGACGCAGTGTGGTTCGGGCATCGTCGCCGAGGTGGGTCAGGGCGGAGCCCGCGAGCATGACCTCCCCGCTCGTGGCGTCGTCGAGACCGGCCGCGACGTTCATGAAGGTCGACTTCCCCGAGCCCGACGGTCCCATGATCGCGGTGAACCCACCGCGGTGGATGTCGACGGTGACCTCGTCGAGGGCGGCCACCCTGCCGGTGCCCTCGCCATAGATCTTGGAGACCCGACGAAGTGAGACGACGGGCTGAGCAGTGCTGTGCTGCAACGATTCTGAGTTCATGCCTGCAACGCTAGGGACGCTGGGACCGCAGCACATCCGGCCATGGGACCAACCGGCATACATCGTGGGGTGTATGCCGTTGGGCAGAACGTAGGCTCGACGTATGAGCCAGACACCGGACACCAACCCGATCGACGCCCTCTCCGACGCGGCTCGTGCTGCCGGCAGCGACGTCGATGCCCAGACGACCCTGTGGCAGGCGATGTTCGAGCTGGAGCAGTGGTATTTCGTCGCTCGCGGCACCATGCCGGACGTGGCGCCGCTCGTCGGGGTGGTCGACGGTGTGCCGTCACTCCTCGCGTTCACCACGGGTGCTCGGGCGCGGGAGTTCGCGCTCGCCAGCGGGTTCAGCGAGGAGGAGGCGAGCCAGGTGCTCGGCGTCCCGACGACCGGCGTGCTCGACCTGTGCGACCAGTTCACGACGCAGGGGGTCGAGCGGCTCGTCATCGACCAGGGCGTGCTCGGCTTCTTTGCGCCGCTGGGGCAGCTGCGCCCGATCCACGGCTTCATCAACCGCCCGCGACGGATGCCTCGCAGCTAGAGCAGGCCGTGTTCGTAGGCATAGACGACGAGCTGGACCCGGTCGCGCAGGGCGAGCTTGCCCAGGATGCGTGAGACGTGGGTCTTGACGGTCGCCTCGGAGAGGAACTCGGCGGCCGCGATCTCGGCGTTCGACAGGCCCTGGGCGGCGCGCAGCAGGATCTCGCGTTCGCGTGGGGTGAGCCGCTTGTAGTCGGCACCCGGTGTGGCCGTGGCCCGCTCCCGGAAGCGTTCGAAGACGGCCCGGGTCGCGCCGGCTGCAACCACCTGCGTCCCGTCGGCGACGGCCCGGATCGCGGCCAACAGGAACTCGGGACGCGCCTCCTTGAGGATGAAGCCGGACGCACCAGCCTCGATGGCGTCGGCGGCGAGCTCGTCGAGGTCGAAGGTCGTGAGGACGAGTACGCGCGGGCCGTCCTCGCCGAAGCGCGCAACGATCCGGCGGGTCGCCTCGACACCGTCGACACGCGGCATACGCACGTCCATGAGGACCACGTCGGGACGAGAGGTCTCGATGAGCGCGACCGCTTCGCCGCCGTCGCCCGCCTCACCGACGACGGTCAGGTCGTCCTGGCTGCCGACGACCATCGCGATCCCGGCCCGGAAGAGGGCCTGATCGTCGATGAGGGCGACGCGGATCGTCATGAGGGGCTGCCCGGGACGTGCGCAGAGACGATCCACTGGTCGCCCTCGCGTCCGGCGCAGAACGTTCCGCCCGCCACCGTGGTCCGCTCGGCCATGCCGATGAGACCGTGCCCGCCCGATGGCTCGCCGGTCGCCGACCCGTTCACCTGGTTGGTCACGTTGAGACGGTAGCCGTCGGTCCAGTCGACGGCGACGCGAACCGGAGCCGAGAGGTCGCCGTGCTTGAGGGCGTTGGTGAGGGACTCGCCGAGGAGCCGATGTGCGGTGAGAGCGATGAGGGGCGACTCGTCCCGCGCGCCGGTCTCGATGACCTCGAGGTCCATCCCGGAGGCACGCATCCGATCGATCAGCTCGGCCTGCTGCGCGTAGCCAGGAGTGCTCGGCTGGAGCGCCGGATCGCGCAGCTGCGCGACGATGGTGCGCAGGTCGGTGATCGCGGTGCGAGCCGTCTCGCCGATGACCTCGAGAGCGCGTTCGGCGCCAGCAGGGTTGTCCTGCAACGCATATCGCGCGCCATCGCTCTGCGCGGCGACGACAGCCCAGGAGTGCGCGACGACGTCGTGCATGTCGGCGGCGATCCGGCGGCGCTCCTGCTCGATGTCATAGAGCTCGGTCACACGCCGCCGCTCGACCACCTCGAGCTGGGCGTCGACACGCGCTTGCACGGTTTGACGGCGCTGCCAGCGCAGGTAGCCCGCGACCCATCCGCCGAACACGAAGACCGCTGCGATCGAGCCGAGACCGATGGCCGTGGCCCACCCCGTGAACCCACCCACATCGCCTGCGCCGCGCAGGAGCCCGTAGGTCGCCGCGCCCGCCACGGCGACCCCCGCCGCGGCCAGTCCGAACCGGCGAACCCGCGCGTCGCGGTGCGACCCGAGAGCGAAGAAGGACACGGCGTATGCCGCGTTGGCCAGGTAGGCGATGTCCGAACCGAGCACCTGCGAGACGGCGCCGGCGAAGGCGAAGAGCGACATGACCTGCCACGACACCCGCCGCACGCCCAACGCAAAGGCCAAGAGCACGGTGGCGACCGCGGCGCCGACGCCGAGGCTCACGTGGATCGCCAGCATCACGAGCCCGAAGAGGACGGCACCGATGATGTCCAGGGTCAGCTGCCGACGCGTCGCTCGCTGGTCACCCCACACATCGGTCATGGCGCAAGGTTAGGTCGCGCGCAAGGCGCACGTCGTCCGTCAGGCGACGGACCGGCATACCTCTGAAGTTGTATGGCCCTGGGCCAGGGCGCGCCTACGCGTAGGCGTTGTAGACCTGCTGGGCGTAGCGCACGCGGGTGGAGTGGGCGCAGGTGCCGCACCGCTCGTACTTGGACTCGAATGCAGTGACGGCGGCGTCGATGGTCGTGGCCGCCCTCAACTGTGCCTTGCCGAAGCCGGAGAAGGTATTCAGCTCGTAGGTGATGAACTTCAGCTGCAGGTTCAGGGACCACACCGACTGGCCCTGCGTGCCGGCGTACCAGACAGCGTTGTCGTTGGCGTCGCGGTCCCAGCGCCCGCCGACACTCCACTGGGCGATGCCGCGACCGGCGCCGCCGGGCTGTGCGGCCCGCGGGTCGATGCTGCTGCCGGACTCCTGCATCAGGTTGCCGACGATGCCGGCGGACTGCACCTTGGTGTAGCCCGCGCCGACGAAGTAGTTGAACGCCGCCTGCTGGTTGTTGAGCGAGAAGCTGTGCGAAGCGTTGTTGTTCTTCAGGGCGGTGATCAGGTTGGCCCTGGCCCCTGCGGCGATGGTCTGCGAGGTGCCCTGGTAGTCGCTGTTGTAGTAGACGGTGACGGGCTTGGTGCTGCGGTTGTACACGGACGCGGCGTTGTTCTTGACGCAGATTCCCTGCCCGGCGCCGGGACCCCGAAACTCGTAGCAGGCCGGCTGCGTTGCGCCGTAGTCGCCGATCGATCCGGTGAAGTCGGAGACGGAGCCAGCCTGATTGCTGTTGTAGTAGTAGCAGAACTCGCCGTCGTTGCAGACGCCATCGCGGTCAGCGGCCTGGGCGCTCGACGGGAGGGCGATTCCCGCCAGGATCATGACGAACGTGGCAAGAGGGGTGAGTAGGAACGCGGTACGACGCGCGGAACGACGGGTGGTCATCGATTCTCTCCTTGGGCTGCATGCGGACGGGAAGTCTGGTCGCGGAGTGGGGTCAGGGCTGGTTGCGGAGGTACTGCTCCCAGGTGACCTTGGTGACCTGGGGCCCGTCGTCGGGGGCGTTGCCCGACAGTCCGTTGCGGCCTTCGTAATACGCGCCGATCTGCTTCTGCGCGGACAGCGAGAGGTCGGTGTCGTTGGTGGCGACGGCGTGGATGTGCCAGGGCCAGTCGTCCTGGCTCGGGTTGCGCAGCCAGGCTGCGAAGCCAACGCGACGCAGCGCCGTCACAGCTGCGGTGCGCTGCGTGGGGGTCAGCGCCTCGGCGTCGAGGTCGACTGTTCCTCCGCCGTCGTGAGTCCCGGCAGAGGTCGGGTCGACGTCGGGCGAGTAGGACCCCTGCTCGACGACGAACGCCTTGCCGGCCAGGAGCCGTGCCTCAGCCAGCATCGCAACCGTGCGCGTGTTGAAGGGAAAGCCCTGGAACGTCGTCCGGCCACCGGGCGTGACCGGCCGAGTGATCGAGAACCGCTGCGCGCCAAGGGAAGTCAGCGATGCCTTGCCTGGTAGGCCGGTGGCACCCAGTCCGGTGTAGCCCAGCGAACGCTGCCACGCGGCGTAGGCCGTGCGGGTCACGCTTCCGAAGTGACCGCCGACGTACTGACTGTCCAGGAGGCCGCGGGCGACGAGCGCCTGCTCGACCAGGGTCACGCTCGGTCCGGCGCCCGGCGTGATGCCTGTGCCGGCCTTGACCGGGTCCCACTGAGCAGCCAGCAGGACCTTCTCCATGTCGACCGCGGGGAGCGCCGCCATGGCGGGCCGAGCGCCGATGGTCGCGAGCACTGCGGCACCTGAGCCGGCGAGGAACACCCTCCGACCGAGTGCGACTCGTGCGCTGTCAGACCTCTTCATGTCCCCCATGCGGTCATCCTGCCCCGCGGACTGCGATACCGCCTGTTGAGGAATCTGGGAGGGGCGCAGCGCCCGCAGTGCGCACGTTGGGCGATGCAGAACCGGGATCGCCGGAATCCGTATGGTCCACTTCCCCTGTGGAACGTGTGAGGTGGGGGACTGCATCGGTGGTGCTGCTCGTGGCGGCGCTGATGCTCGGCGGATGCTCCGAGGTCAACAAGGGCTCGGCCAAGGGTGCCGACTTCGAGCGAGCGCTCAGGGCACGGGTGGGTCCGTCGATCGAGAGCGTCTCCATCGCGGCCGAGAACGTCCTGCCCTTTGCGGGGACCTTCCACGCCAAGGTCACCCTGTCGCCCAAGACGTCGACAGCCGACCTCGCGACCGCAGAAGCCGCCGTTGCCGAACTCGTCGGCACGGCCACGGCAGAGGTGTGGGCCAACGGGATTGAGATCTGCTCGGCCTCGGACGCGAAGCGCACCCCACACCTCGCGTTGCGCGGGCAGCTGCTGGCGTCGTCGACGTCCCTCCTTGGTGCGCTCGCCTGCGAGGACGGGTATGCCGGTGAGCTCGTTGATCTCACTGCGGACATTCCTGCGGTCCAGTCGGCGGTGGCCAAGGACGACTCCCTCAGGGACCTGCGGGTCGAGGGTCACGTCACGTACCCCTTCGGTGACGTCGACGGCCTGTGGCGAGAGCTGGCACCCCACGTGGCGCAGGCCGTGGGTGCGGTGGACGAGTTGGACCTCAACACGTTCGAACTCACGGGTTCCGGGCTCACCATCGACGTCCAACCGGGGGTGGACGGAGCCAAGGTGCGTGCGGCCGTGGCGGCTGTCGCCCCCGAGGTCGTGCTCACGTTGACGGAGGGCGCAGGAAACGGCGGTGACGATCTGCTTGCCGGCGCCGCGGCACTGCGAACTCGGCTGGGGGCACTGCCCGGCGTCTACTCGGTGCGCTTTGCCTCGCCGCGACAGCTCGTTGTCTGTGTCGACCACGCCACAGACGTCTCACCCACGGTCGCCGCCGGACTGCCGCTGGTGGTCGCGGCAGGGCCTCTCAATCTTCACGTCACCACCCAGGGGTCGGACAATCCGAGCTGGACGGTCGACTCCGGGGCGGACTTCGAGGTCAGCGCGGGCCAAGCCGTGGAGCACCTGGACAACTACTCGGCCCTGCTGGCCAGCGGCGAGCTGAGCGCGATCGGTTGGCGTGAGGGCGAAGGTCGTGATGGTGCACCGATGGTGACGATCTCGGCACCACCGGGTGGAGACCTGCGCACGGTGCTGCCCTTGGTCAAGGAGAACGTACCCGTCGGGACCACGCTCAACCTGCATCTGGGCGATGAGGACTACTCCTTCGACGTCGCACGCCGTCTTGAGTCCGGGGGCAAGGGGTCGCGCGCCCTGCCGGAGAACTTCGTCGAGACCTGGAACGCCCTGCCCTGACAAACCTTGCGCACCGGGCACAATGGCGCACGTGTCGAAACCCCTGACCGGAGCGCGCTCTTCCCTCAGCTGGCTGGCCCCGCTGCTCGTCATCGCGCTCGTCGCGGGGGTCTGGTGGCTGGCATCTCGCGATGACTCGACGGCCTCCACGGGCTCCCCGGGCGCGCAGGCCTCGGCGACCTCCGGACCCAGCGGGACGGCATACCCGACGAACACTCCCGACTCGGGCTTGGACAAGATCGCCGAGTCGGAGCTGCCCACGCAGGCCAAGGAGACCCTTGTGCTGATCCGCGCGGGCGGACCGTACAAGTACGACCAGGACGACAAGACCTTCCAGAACCGTGAGGGGATCCTGCCCAGCAAGACGAAGGACTACTACCGCGAATACACCGTGGAGACACCCGGATCCGGCGATCGCGGTGCCCGGCGAATCATCGGTGGCGCCGATGGTGACAGGTACTGGACCGACGACCACTACGACAGCTTCCGGCAGATCCAGGAGGGGCAGTGATGCGCGTTCTCAATGACAAGGTCGACCTCGAGGGGCTCATCGCCGATGCCGTCGAGGAAGGGCGGCAAGTGCAGGTCGTGCGTGGCGGCGCGACCAAGGCGGCGACGCTTGAGGCGTTCTCGCAGGAGCTGAACTTCCCCGAGTGGTTCGGCATGAACCTCGACGCGCTCGCCGACTGCCTCGACACACTGGCCAGGGAGAGCGAGGGGGAGTGGGAGATCGTCTGGGACGACGCGGCCGCTCTGCGGCGCTCGGACCCCCACGCCGCTACGGGGATCGAGTCCGTGCTGGCCGAGCTTGACGAGACGCACAAGAGCGTCCACGTCACGATCATCGACCGCTGAGTCAGAGCACGTTCGCGACGACGGTTGGGTCAATGTTTGGCCCGGGAAAGGTAAAGACTCGGCAAAATTGGTCGTTGGGGCATCCGTGGGTCTGTCATGGTTCTCGCTGATCGGCACACAGCCGGCCAGTGTCGCGGTCCTGAGTGGGCCGCCAGTGTGATGGGGCGTAGGGAAGTGAAGGCTTTTGGCTGGCGCGCGTGCGTGTCCATAACTGGCGCGGTTGCCGTCTTTGGATTAGCCGCTCCGACGGCCCCCGCAGAATCGCGCACGGCAGCTCGTGTTGGATCGTCCACGGCTGTGAGTTCTGAGTTCTCGTTGGTCGAGGCCAAGCTGGCTGCTGCGCGTCAGGAGTCGCGGGTTGAGGTCGAGTCGATGCGTTCGGAGACCGAGAATAAAGGCGTTCCTTGTGAATTGTGGTGAGTGGGAGTGATTCTTACCTATTCAGACCTTGCAACGGACGACGTTCGGGGCCAAACTGTAGCTGATTACCTGGTAGGCGTTGATGCGTTCCTTCGCCTTGTTGACGATGGTGTGCTTCTCTTCGAGGAGCCGTCATTCCCTATTTGCGAATTGGCCCGGTCGTTGCATCGCTGGTTGCAGGGCGAGGAGGGGCGTGATTTCGTGTTCGACTCGATGTCTTTCGAGGAAAAAGGCGTGGTGAGCGTCCTGCAAAGTGAGGGCGGGTGGATATTCACGTCTTCGTTCGCTCCGGAGATCCACAGCTCCGTACTTGATCGTTCCGAAATGGTCGGCGTCGTCAATCTATTCATGGCCAAGTTGCGACTCGATTTGCGAAGCTGTGACATCAATCTCGAATGGCTATTGAACTCCTAATGGCTGAGCGACTTGCTCGACGTGTTCAGTCCAGTCGCTAAGAAACTGGACATGTCCGGGATTGATTTACCCGCGTACGCGACATTAGGGATTGCTGCACCGTGGAACGAAAGCAGGGGCGAGCGAGTAGGCTTTGCGGCTCGAACATTGCGCTAATGGGCTCCGCACCGCGGCCTGAGACGCATTCGATTGCTGCGCATTCGCCCAGTGTGGGACGGTGAAGGGCATGACGAACCCACCTGATCTGAGTCCTGCAGCCCAGCGGCTCCGCGACGTCGTGCGCCACGTCGATGATGCGCAGCTCGACCACCCGACTCCGTGCGAGGGGCGGACGGTCTCCCAGTTGCTGGCCCACATCAGCGGGCTCACCATGGCGTTTCGCGCGGCTGCCGACAAGGAGCTCGGCCCGCTCACGGACACCAACCCCGACGAGAACGGGTGGCCCGAGGCCTCGTCACACTGGCGCGACGAGATCCTCGAACGGACCAGCCGCCTCGCTGACGCGTGGCAGCAGCCCGAGGCCTGGACCGGGATGACGCGGGCCGGCGGCGTCGACCTCCCGGCCGAGGTGATGGGCCTCGTGGCCCTCGGCGAGATCACCTTCCACGCTTGGGACCTCGCGGCCGCGACCGGGCAGAGCCTCGACGTCGACGACGCCACGGTCGAGGCGCTCAAGGGCTACGCCGAGGGGTTCGACCCGGCAGGCACGCCGGGCATGTTCCTCGCCGCAGTGGATCCCTCGCACACCCCGACGGACTTCGAACGCGTCATCGCCCGCACCGGCCGCGACCCACGGTGGCAGGCGCGGAAGAAGGGCTGAGCGCCGCTGGCAGGATGTGGGGCGTGACGACACCGAGCGAGACCAACGTCCAGCTGTCCGAGATCATGCGCGCCTACGACGCCAACCTCCTCGGCACCGTCCACGGCGGCAACCTCATGAAGGCCGTCGACAGCACCGCCGGTGTCGTCGCCAACCGCTATGCCGGAGGGCCCGCGGTCACGGCGGCGCTCGACGAGATGAGCTTCCTGACGCCCGTCCGGGTCGGGGACGTCCTCCACACGAGCGCCCAGCTCAACTGGGCCGGCCGCTCGTCCATGGAGGTCGGCGTCCGCGTCGAGGTCGACCGCTGGGATGCCGTCACCGAGCGGGTCCACGTCGCCAGCGCCTACCTCGTGTTCGTCGCCGTGGATGCCGACGGCAAGCCCAAGTCCGTCCCGGCCCTGGACCTCCAGACCACCGAGGAGCGCCGCCGCTTCCGGGAGGCCGAGATCCGCCGCGAACACCGCCTCGCCATGCGCGCCGCCATCGCCGCCTCGCGTGAGAACGGAGACAACGCGTGACCCAGCGCTCCGTCTCCCTCCTCGGCTCGACCGGCTCGATCGGCACGCAGGCCCTCGACGTCATCGGCCGCAACCCCGACCGCTTCACCCTCATCGCGATCAGCGCAGGCAGCAACATCGACCTCATCGCCCGTCAGGCGGTCGACTTCGACGTACCCCTCGTCGCCGTCGCGTCCGGCGCGCCTGACGACGTTCGCTCCGCGATCGGTGCGTATGCCGCAGAGCTGGGCAAGACGGCATACTCACCGGAGATTGTGGTCGGGGACAAAGCAGCGATGACGGCTGCCGCGGTCGGCGCCGATGTCGTCCTCAATGGCATCACCGGGTCGATCGGCCTGCGCCCCACCCTCGCCGCCCTCAAGGCAGGCTCGACCCTGGCGCTCGCCAACAAGGAGTCGCTCATCATCGGCGGCGACCTCGTGCGGCGCGCAGCCAAGCCCGACCAGATCGTCCCCGTCGACTCCGAGCACAGCGCCATCGCCCAGTCGCTGCGCGGCGGTCGCGCCGAAGAGGTGCGCCGTCTCGTCGTCACCGCGAGCGGCGGTCCCTTCCGGGGCAAGACGCGCGCCAAGCTCAAGGACGTCACTCCCGAGCAAGCCCTGGCCCACCCGAACTTCTCGATGGGCCGGGTCATCACGACGAACTCCGCGACCCTCGTCAACAAGGGTCTCGAGGTCATCGAGGCGCACCTGCTCTTCGACATCCCCTACGACCGGATCGACGTCGTCGTGCACCCGCAGCAGCAGATCCACTCCATGGTCGAGTTCCGCGACGGGTCGACGATCGCCCAGCTCGGGCCGCCCCGGATGCTCGTGCCGATCGCGCTCGGGCTGTCCTGGCCGGAGCGGCTCGACGACATCGACGAACCCTGCGACTGGACCAAAGCGCAGTCGTGGGAGTTCGCGCCCCTGGACGATGAGGCCTTCCCGGCCGTGCGGCTCGCCCGACGTGTCGGCGAGGCGGGCGGGACCTTCCCCGCCGTCTACAACGCCGCAAACGAGGTCGCCGTCGACGCCTTCCACGAGGGGCGGATCGGCTTCGTCGACATCGTGGACTGCGTGGAGCGGGTCGTGGATGAGCACGCGGGAGCGCATACTGGGAGTGAATTCGACGCGTCGACCGTTGAAGGAGTGCTCCACGCCGACGCGTGGGCCCGGGGGCAGGCTCGTTCCGAACTTGGCCTCTGATCAGACCGGAAGGCGCTGAGGTTCCACACATGACCGTTCTCGCGTACATCGTGGGCGTGCTCGTCCTCGCCTTCGGCGTGGCTGCGTCCATCGCGCTGCACGAGGTGGGTCACCTCGTGCCGGCCAAGCGGTTCGGCGTGCGTGTCACCCAATACATGGTCGGCTTCGGCCCGACCGTGTGGTCACGCAAGCGCGGGGAGACCGAGTACGGCATCAAGGCGATCCCGCTCGGCGGCTACATCCGGATGATCGGCATGTTCCCGCCCCGCGCCGGCGAGGACCCCACCAAGGTCCGGGTCTCGTCCACCGGCCGCTTCAGCCAGCTCGCCGACGAGGCCCGCAAGGCCTCGCTCGAGGAGATGCGCCCCGGCGATGAGAACCGCGTCTTCTACAAGCTGCCGGTGCTGCGCAAGGTCATCATCATGCTCGGCGGCCCGTTCATGAACTTCGTCATCGGGACCGTGCTCCTCACCGTCCTCGTCACCGCCCACGGGATGCTCGCGTTGCAGGACGGCGCCCGCGTCGCCAGCGTCGCCCAGTGCGTCAAGACGGTCGACGAGGCCAAGACCAACCCAAGCTGTGCGGGCGCGCCCGCCACCCCGGCCAACGCCGCCGGCGTCCTCCCCGGTGACGAGATCACGTCGATCAACGGTGTGGCCGTCAAGTCGTCGGCCGACGTCGGTCGCCTCGTGCGTCCCCGGGTCGACCAGCCCACCTCGATCGTCGTCCTGCGCGACGGCACCGAGAAGACCCTCACTGTCACCCCGATCCTCAACACCCTGCCCGCCTATGACGACGCGGGTCAGCCGATCCTTGATGCCGACGGCACGCAGAAGGTCGTCGAGACCGGCTACCTCGGGATCTCCTCGGCGGGTGTCCTCGACTACGAGACGCAGCCGATCACCGCCGTACCCGGCATCATCGGCGACAACCTCTGGCGCACTGCCGGGGCCATCGTCAAGATTCCGCAGAAGATGGTCGGCGTCTGGAACGCCGCCTTCTCCGGTCAGGAGCGCGACGTCGAGAGCCCCATGTCGGTGGTCGGCGTCGGTCGCGTCGCGGGCGATGTCTCGGCCGGCAAGCTCGACGAGTTCGTGGGGGAGTCGTGGAGCGACAAGGCGTGGTTCCTCGTCATGCTCATCGCCTCGCTGAACTTCATGCTCTTCATCTTCAACCTGATCCCGCTGCTGCCGCTCGACGGCGGTCACGTCGCGGGCGCCCTGTGGGAGGGCGTCAAGAAGAGCTGGGCGAAGGCACGCGGCAACCCCGACCCCGGTCACGTCGACGTCGCCAAGGCACTACCCGTTGCGTATGCCGTGTCGCTGGGTCTGTTGGTCATGTCGGCCCTGCTGATCTATGCCGACCTGGTCAACCCGATCAACCTCGGCGGCTGAGGGTGCGCGGACAGGCGAGCGGACGGCATACCGGATAATGGGTGACATGACTGTTGGTCTCGGTATGCCGTCCCTGCCCGCCCCCGTGCTGGCGCCGCGTCGCAAGACCCGCAAGATCAAGGTCGGCAAGGTCGAGGTCGGCGGCGACGCACCCATCTCGGTGCAGTCGATGACGACCACCCCGACGACCGACATCAACGCGACCCTGCAGCAGATCGCCGAGCTCACGGCCTCCGGCTGCGACATCGTGCGGGTGGCCTGCCCGACCCAGGATGACGCCGAGGCCCTGCCAGCCATCGCGCGCAAGTCGCAGATCCCCGTCATCGCGGACATCCACTTCCAGCCGAAGTACGTCTACGCCGCGATCGACGCCGGCTGCGCGGCCGTGCGTGTCAACCCGGGCAACATCCGCCAGTTCGACGACCAGGTCAAGCAGATCGCGGCCGCGGCCAAGGATGCGGGCGTCTCCATCCGCATCGGTGTCAACGCCGGTTCACTCGACCCGCGTCTGCTGAAGAAGTACGGCAAGGCCACGGCCGAGGCGCTCGTCGAGTCGGCGGTCTGGGAGGCGTCGCTCTTCGAGGAGCACGACTTCCACGACTTCAAGATCTCGGTGAAGCACAACGACCCGGTCGTCATGGTCAAGGCCTACGAGCTGCTGTCCGAGCGCGGCGACTGGCCCCTGCACCTCGGTGTCACCGAGGCCGGTCCGGCGTTCCAGGGCACCATCAAGTCGGCCACGGCCTTTGGCGCGCTGCTCTCCAAGGGCATCGGTGACACGATCCGGGTCTCCCTGTCGGCCCCTCCCGTCGAGGAGGTCAAGGTCGGCAACCAGATCCTGCAGTCGCTCAACCTCAAGCCGCGCAAGCTCGAGATCGTGTCGTGCCCGTCGTGTGGCCGCGCCCAGGTCGACGTCTACACGTTGGCCGAGCAGGTCACTGCCGGGCTCGAGGGCATGACCGTGCCGCTGCGTGTCGCCGTCATGGGCTGCGTCGTCAACGGTCCCGGTGAAGCCCGTGAGGCCGACCTCGGGGTCGCGTCCGGCAACGGCAAGGGCCAGATCTTCGTCAAGGGCGAGGTCATCAAGACCGTCCCCGAGTCGATGATCGTCGAGACCCTCATCGAAGAGGCCATGCGCATCGCCGAGGAAATGGGCGAGCCCATGGACGAGGCCTCCGCAGGTGCGCCGAGCGTCACCGTCAGCTGAGTGGGTTTGGCGAGCGGACGGCATACGCCTCGTTCGTGAATTGATGCACGACCGCACGTGAGACGGCGTCTCGCCGCTTAGGCTGAACCCGTGCTTCGCACCCGCACCCCGGTGAGGTCGCTCACCAGATCCGACGTCGACGACGCCCTCGAGCTCTGCTCGCGCAATGTCCCGGCGCACGTCTTCGTGGCCGCGCGCATCCTCGAGTCGGTGCCGACGGGGACGCTGTCGGCGGCGATGGGGGTGCGCGAGGACGGGCGGCTGACCTCTGTGTGCTGGGCGAGCGCGAACGTCGTGCCTGTCGAGACATCGGCGGAGGCGCGAATCCTGTATGCCGAGCGCATCCGTCGTTGGCGGGGTCGCGTTGCGTCGTTGCTCGGTCCGCGCGACGAGGTCGTCGACCTGTGGAACGCGGTGGAGCCGCACTGGGGCGCGCCCCGGGCCGTGCGAGCCCACCAACCGTTGCTCGCGACGTCGACGCCACCGTCGGCGCTGGGAATCGAGTTGGATCCGCGCGTGCGGGTGGCTCGGGCCGATGAGGTCGACCTGATCCTGCCTGCCGCGGTCCACATGTTCACGGCCGAGATCGGGTATGCGCCCTTCACGGGCAACTCGCGTGGCTATCGCGGGTCGCTTGCGGCGCTGGTCGCGCAGGGGCACACGTATGTGGTCGTCGAGAACGGCGAGGTGATCTTCAAGACCGACATCGGGTCCTTGGCGCTCGGGTGCGCGCAGTTGCAAGGGGTGTGGCTGGCGCCGCGGCTGCGCGGTCAGGGCCTGGCCGGACCGATGCTGGCGTCGGTGATGGAGCAGGTCATGGCCGGGCCCGCGCCGATGGTGTCGCTCTATGTCAACGACTTCAACGCGGCTGCGCTCGCGACCTATGAGCGGCTGGGCTTCTCGCCCGTGGGCGACTTCACCACCGTCCTGCTCTGAGTTGGGGCCTGGGCGGCCACCAGGAAAACTCGGTCGCGTTTGTCGAATCACCCGCTCTTGGCTCGTCATCCCAGTTACCAGGGCACGACCGGTGCACGACCCGTGTGCACCACGACGAAAGGCCACACCATGCAGTTCCTCATGCTCGTCTGCCGCGACCGCGCGGACTCGCCACAGCCGCCCTCGCAGGCCGACCGCGACGGAGCACCCGACGTCGAGCAGTGGTGGCAGGGCGCCAACGACGCCGGGAAGTACATCATGGGCGAGCGGCTGCGGCCCGTGGAGGAGGCGCGCAGCGTGCGGGTGCGCGGCGGTGAAGTGCTTGCCACGCAGGGGCCGTTCACCGAGACGAGCGAGCTCATCGCCGGGTTCGACGTGCTCGAGTGCGACTCGATGGAGGAGGCCGTGCAGATCGCCTCCGGCCACTCGATGGCACACGGTGGTGTCATCGAGGTGCGCCAGATGTGGCCTTTCGAAGGCTGACGCTTTGACTCGCTGGCGGGTTCGAGGAGGAGATCGTGGAGGGGATCGTGGAGGATGAGGGGGAACGTTGCGGACCGCTCGCGAGTTCACCTGAGCAGATCACCCCACCATCGAGGAGGACCACATGGCACGTGGCGCCATCAAGCTCGCTGCCTTGGCTGGACTGGCCAAGCAGGCCCGCGACTACGCCCAGAAGCACCCCGACTCCGTGTCATCGAAGATCGGCAAGGTCGAGGCCGCCGTGAGTCGGCGGGTCGGCCCCAAGTACGCCGCGCACGTCGGCAAGGGTGGCAAGGCCGTGCGCTCCGGGCTCGGCATTACTCCCACCCCGCCCGCTCCTGCCGTGACCCCGCCGCCCACGACCCCGCAGGGCTAAGAGGGCGCCGCAGCAAGGTCATGCCAAACGGGGCAGATGCGCCACGTTTGGCATGACATAGAGGTCGACGGCGCGTCTGATCTGGTGCATGAAGGCGTCCGGTTCGAGCCTCAGGCCCAGCACAGGGAGTCTGAGGACGCGAGAACCTTCGAGGACGACCTCGTTGGCTCTCAGCGCATCATCGACGGGGTTGAGCCCGAGCATGTGGTGGCCACCGTCGATCTCCACGACGAGTCCGTCCCACTCGGCGTCGAGGTAGATCCGCCCGGAAGGCAGAACACGCACGGACTGCCGCCGCGGCAGTGGAATGGCGTAGCGCCGACACCAGGCCGTGAAGTCGAGCTCTCCGAGGGAGTGCGCACCATCGCACACATCGTGGATGACGGAACCGATGAGGTCGCGCCGGGGACTGCGAGTGACCCCGCGCCAGGCCTCAAGCACCGAGCTCGGGCGCACCAGCCTCTGTTGGACCGGCATGCAGATGAGGAGCGCTGCCTGACGGTCGGACCGAGCCCACTGTGCCGCGTGGATCAGGGCAACCTGGGGGCGGACCCTGGGGATCCCGGCCTGGACGACGGGCGGAGGGTGGCGGCGAACGTGAGGGCGCACTCCCTCGACGTCATGTCGCGTGGACTCCCTCGGGATGGACACGTCGATGCGATCGAGGGTGAACCCGGTCATGCCCTGCGCGACCAGGGCCGATGCCCCGTCGAGCACGGCACCTGACCCTGTCTCCCACACGGCCTCCCACCACTTGGCCTCAGGGCTCTCGGGTACCGAGAGGATCCTCACCGTGTGCTTCCCAATGGCCACCCACCGCCTGGAGCGCGTCTCCGTCCGCACCTCCTGTCGGCCGATGCCCACCTCGCGAAGCATTGCCCGGTGAACCACCCCACCTTGGGCACTCGCCAGCTGCTGCGCCAGTGCGGTGCGTTGCTGCGGTGAGAGGGACGCCATCCCCTGAGGCTCGACAACGCAGAGATCGAGGGCAAGGTGGCCCTGACGATCTGTGGATGAATGCTCGCGCGTGGGTAGCCCTGTGGACAACGAAGGTCATGCCAAACGGGGCAGATCTGACGCGTTTGGCATGACCTTGTTGGCGCTGGCGGAGGGTCAGCAGCCGCCGCAGTTGTAGTAGAGGATGTCCCAGTGGTTGCTCTCGCGGGCGTAGATGTTGCCGGCGCCTGACTTGTACATCGTCGCGCCGTCGCCGCGGACCCCGGCGTAGGCGAACGTGCCCGTGATGTAGTTGCTGATGCAGGTGTAGGGCGTGATGTCGACCTTGTAGCCGTTCCAGTGGCTGTAGGTCCCCGACGCGTGACCGACCTCGGTCCCACCCGTGATGTTGATGGTGCACCCACTGGACTGCTTCAGCGTCACGATGCCGCTGATGGTGCTCGAGTTGATCTGGTCGAAGGACGTGCAGGTCGACACGTTGCGGTTGCTGCAGCCTCCGCTCGATGACCACATGATGCCCGCGGCCGAGAGCTGGGCCGTGGCCTGGGCGTGGGTGAGCTTGGTGACTGCCGAGGCGGATGGTGCGGCGCTGAGGACGGCCGCGACGGACACGGCGGCGACCGCGACCGTGCGGGCGCCGCGAGTGGCGAGCATGTTCATGATGAAAACCTCCTGCATCGATGAATGAAGCCAACGTCTCGACGCTATGAGGGCTCAGGCCAAGGCCCGGTCAACAACGGCTCTGGACTTGGTCAAGGCCCATCGCTCCCACCGGCTCTGACACGATGACGGGTATGCCGCACACGACCCCGCCGCTCGACAAGGCCACCATCGGTCTCGCCACCGCCTTCCTGGCTTCAGGTGCCACCCATCTGGTGCGGCCGCGGACGTTCGAAGGGATGGTGCCCAAGGCGCTGCCGCGTCGTCGTGAGCTCGTCTACGTAAGTGGCGTCGCCGAGATCGTGTGCGCCCTCGGACTGCTCCACCCGCGCACTCGCAAGGTTGCCGGCCTGGCCAGTGCCGCCCTGCTCGTCGGGGTGTTTCCGGCCAATGTGCAGATGAGCGCTGACCAGGCAAAGCGGGCCCAGCGCAAGGGCGACACCGGCTCCAAGGCGTTCTTCGCGGGGACAGTGGCGCGTCTGCCGTTGCAGTGGCCGCTCATCCGCACCGCCCTGCGCGCCAGCGGTCGGCTCCGCTGACCAGAAGGCGACGCGAGCCGGCAGCGTTCGGCGAGCGGACGGCATACCCGCCGAATTGCCGGACCCAACCAGCGTCAGTAGAGGCCGGTCGAGTAGGTCTCGCCGTAGTACTTCTCCAGCTCCACCACACTGTCCAGCGGACGCTCGGTGAGGTGAGCAATGTTGGCCCGTGACGGCACTGCCCCCGGCTGCCACGTGTCGGGGTGCCACAGCTTGCTGCGCATGAACGCCTTGGCGCAGTGCCCGAAGATCTCGTCGATCTCGACGACCAGCGCAAGCACGGGCCGGTGCCCCTTGACGACCATCTCGTCGAACCACGGCGCGTCCGCCACGAAGGTGCGCGCGGCCGTTGATCCGCAAGGTGTCGCCGCGACCGGGGATGACGAAGAGCAGCCCGACGTGCGGGTTCACGAGCACGTTGCGGTAGCCGTCGGCGCGACGGTTGCCCTTGCGCTCCGGGATGGCGATGGTCGTGTCGTCGATGACGTGGACGAACCCGGCCGGGTCGCCCTTGGGCGAGGCGTCGCACGAACCGTCCGGCGCCGACGTCGACACGACGCAGAACGGCGATGCGGCCAGCCACTGCCGGTCGATCTCCAACAGCGAGGTCCGCACCTTGTCGCGGGCAGCGTCGGTGGGCTCGCCGAGCAGGTTGGTGAGTTCGGCGTCCGACGAGATGCGATGGTCGGTCCTGTGGTCGGTGCGTTCGTCGATGCTCATGGTGTCCACTCCAGGTCGGCTTCGGTCAGGGCGTCGTCGAGCATCCGGAGAGCCTTGGGCCCCATGCCGTGCAGCTCCCCGACATCAGCCCGCCGCCACTCGCTCAACTCTTCGAGGGTCGTGATCGACGCACCGGTCAGCGCCCGCGATGCCGGATTGCTCGTGTGCGGGATCGCTGTACCCATGGTGGCGAGGGTATCGGCCATGCGCTTCCGGTAGGCCGCCTCCAACGCCTCGAGGTCCGCGCGGTAGTCCGCGATCCGACAGCCCAAACCGTTGCGCTTGACGAGGATTCCTTCGTCGGCCCAGTGCGGGCGGGCCTGCGCGAGCAGGGGCGCTGGCAGGTCGCCCGCCGCGTTGGTGATCCGCCACCACGTCAGCCCCTCGCTGTGGTGGCGCATGAACGACCCCACCTGGCGCGGCCCGATCCCCACCATCTTGCCCAGGTCGCCATAGCTGACCACCCGACCCCGTGGCACCAGCTCCACGAGGGTGAGCACCCGCTCGATGGTCAGTTCGCTCGCCACGACGCCCAGCCTAGGGTGGAGTCATGACGCAGACTGCCGCGCCGACGCTGGGGAAGCACCCCGACTTCCTGCGCTACTGGGCCTCGCGTGCGGTCACGATGATCGGGTCATCGGTCACGGCTGTGGCTCTCCCGGTCCTCATCTACCAGCTCACCGGATCGCCGGCCCTGACCTCGGCCCTCATGGCGACGAGCACCCTGTCGATGGCGTTCTTCGGACTCGTGGGTGGCGTGCTCGGCGATCGCTTCGACCGCCGCCGCATCATGATCGGCGCCGACCTCATGTGCGCCTTCGCCATCGGTTCACTGGTCGTGGCTCACCTTGCCGGTGTCCTCACCCTTCCTCACGTGTATGCCGCCGCCTTCGCCTCTGCGTCTGCGGCCGTCCTCTTCGACGGGTCCAGTGCCGGTGCCTTGCCTTCGCTCGTCGGTCGGGAACGCCTGCCGGACGCCAACGCGCGGATCTGGGGAACGCAGGGCGTCCTCGACGTCGCCACTCCGGCCGTCGTGGGCCTGGCGCTCGCGATCTGGTCGCCCGCGACGTTGCTGGTTGTCGACGTTCTCTCGTTCCTGGGGAGCGTGCTGCTGGTGCGGGCGATCCGTACCGCCATGAACGGTCAGCGCGACCGGTCCGCCCCAGTCACCGCTCGTGTCCTGTGGGCCGACCTCGTCGAGGGGGTCTCCTTCCTGCGTCGCCACCCGACCCTGTGGCCGCTCGCGATGGTCGCTGTCTTCGGCGCCGGGTCGGCCGCCGCGCTCCTCGGTCTGGTCGTGCCCTGGGCCGACCGGGTGCTCGGGGTCGGCACGAGCGGGTGGCGGTTCGGGCTCCTCTTCGGCAGTTGGGCGGCCGGGGCGTTCGTGGCCTCTTTCCTCATGCCGCGACTCAGCCGACGGTTCGGCGCCATTCGCCTGGGGCAGTTCCTCTTCCCGGCCATGACCGTGCTCCTGGTCGTGCTGAGCCGGTTGGACCGCTACGGCTTCGCGCTCGGCGTCTATCTTGTCTACGCGGTGCTGCACGTCCTCGTCATCTCGGCCACCGTCACCTATCGGATGCAGGTCATCCCCGAACGCCTGCTGTCCCGGGTCAGCACCGCATCACGCACGATCTCGTGGGGCGGGGGAGCGACCATCGGTGTGCTCGTGTCGGGGCAGGTGGCCTCACACCTCGGGGTTCCTGATGCCCTCGTCGTCGTGGCCCTGGCCAACGGCTGCGCGGCCGCCCTCATGTGGGTTCCCGCCCTGCGCCGCGCGGCCCCCACGGCGAGGTACGCCGAGGCCGACTGAAGCCGAGTTCCAGCGGGGTTGTGCCCCGGGACGCAGCGGAGGACAGTGGGCAGTGACGACGCGCCGGACAGGCCTTCGTCGCCAGGCCCGTCCACTGCGCCGCCCCGGAAAGTCACTCCACCGAGGAGGTCAGAATGACGACAGCCCGAGACATCATGCACGCAGGCACGCAGTGCATCACCGAGGACCAGACACTCAACGAAGCGGCCATGATGATGCGCGACATGGGAGTCGGTTCCCTGCCGATCTGCGGCAAGGACCAGAAGCTCCACGGCATCATCACCGACCGCGACATCGTCATCAAGTGTGTCGCCGAGGGCAAGGACCCGACCACGTGCACCGCAGGTGAGCTCGCCCAAGGGAGAGTCACCTGGGTCGACGCCGACACCGACATGATGACGGTCGTGGACACGATGGGCCAGCAGCAGATCAAGCGCATGCCCGTCATGTCCGACCACAAGCTCGTCGGCATGATCAGCGAGTCCGACCTCGCGAAGCACCTGGACGAGAAGCAGCTCAGCACCTTCGTCGAGGAGGTGTTCGCCAGGTCGTGACCAGCGAGTGGTCACACAGCGGGTTCGGAAGGCGCGGATGGTTCCGCGCCTTCTGGACGGGCACCCACGGCGAGCTACGCGGAATCCGAGTGAACGGCATACCCAACCGTCGTTATCCTTGGCGAGTTCCCACCCCCTGAACTTATGGAGTCTCCCCGTGGCCATGCGCATGTCGTCGCTGTTCCTGCGAACCCTGCGCGAGGACCCGGCCGACGCCGAGCTGCCGGGCCACCGTCTCCTCGTGCGCGCCGGGTATGTCCGTCGCGCCGCCCCCGGCATCTACACGTGGCTGCCGCTCGGGCTTCGGGTCCTGCGCAAGGTCGAGGCGATCGTGCGCGAGGAGATGGACGCCATCGGGGCGCAGGAGCTGACCTTCCCGGCGCTGCTGCCGCGCGAGCCCTACGAGGCGACGAACCGCTGGACGGAGTACGGCGACAACATCTTCCGGCTCAAGGACCGCAAGGGCGTCGACTACCTGCTCGGGCCGACGCACGAGGAGATGTTCACCCTCGCCGTCAAGGACATGTACAGCTCCTACAAGGACCTGCCGCTCAGCCTCTACCAGATCCAGAACAAGTACCGCGACGAGGCGCGTCCGCGTGCAGGGCTCCTGCGCGGGCGCGAGTTCGTCATGAAGGACTCCTACTCCTTCGACGTGAGCGACGCTGGACTGGAGGCGTCCTACCAGGCGCACCGCGCGGCCTACATCAAGATCTTCGACCGGCTCGGGTTCGAGTACGTCATTGTCAAGGCGCAGTCCGGTGCCATGGGCGGCTCGGCGAGCGAGGAGTTCCTCGCCGTGAGCGCGATCGGCGAGGACACGTTCGTGCGCAACGACGCCGGCACGTATGCCGCGAATGTCGAGGCCGTCGTCGTGCCCAATGCAGACGCAGTGGCGCCCGACGTTGTGGCTTCGACGTCAGCCGCGCACGTCGAGGACACCCCCGACACCCCGACGATCGAGACGCTCGTGGCCTCGCTCAACGCGAACCACCCGCGCCAGGACGGCCGCGCGTGGACGCCCGCCGACACCCTCAAGAACGTCCTCGTCGTGCTCGTCCACCCGGACGGCAGCCGGGAGCCGCTCGCCATCGGCGTGCCCGGTGACCGCGAGGTCGACCCCAAGCGGCTCGAGGCCCAGGTCTCGCCCGCAGAGGTGGAAGCCTTTGACGAGAAGGACTTTGCCGCCCACCCCGAGCTGGCCAAGGGATACATCGGGCCGGGGGTGCTCGGTGAGGAGCGCGCGTCGGGCATCCGCTACGTCCTCGACCCGTCGATCGCGCAGGGGTCCGCGTGGGTCACCGGCGCCGACGAGCACGGCAAGCACGTCCTCGACCTCGTCCACGGCCGTGACTTCACCGCAGACGGCACGATCCAGGCCGCCGAGGTGCGCGAGGGCGACCCGAGCCCCGACGGGCAGGGCGTCCTGCACACCGCCCGAGGCATCGAGATGGGCCACATCTTCCAGCTCGGCCGCAAGTTCGCCGAAGCGCTCGACCTCAAGGTGCTCGACGAGAACGGCAAGCTCGTCACCGTGACGATGGGGTCCTATGGGGTAGGTGTGTCCCGTGCAGTGGCCGCCATCGCCGAGGACACCCTCGACGAGATCGGGTTGTGCTGGCCGCGCGCCGTCACGCCCGCCGACGTCCACGTCGTCGCCACGGGCAAGAACCGGGACCGCGACGCTGACGTCTTCGCCAAGGCCGACGAGATCACTGCTTCGCTCGAGGCACAGGGACTTTCGGTGCTCTATGACGACCGCGAGAAGGTCAGCCCCGGGGTGAAGTTCAAGGACTCCGAGCTCATTGGCATCCCCACGATCGTCGTCGTCGGCAAGTCCCTCGAGAACGGTGTCATCGAGATCAAGGACCGTCGCTCAGGCGAGCGTCGCGAGGTCGCTGTCGACTCCGTCATCGACGAGGTGCTGGCCGAGGTGCGCGGGGACCAGGCGTGAACCGCCCGCTCGAGGCTGTCATCTTCGACTGGGGCGGCACGCTCACCCCGTGGCACGACGTCGACCTGCCCGAGCAGTGGCGCGTCTTTGCCCGTGAGGTGCACGGCATCCCCGTGGACTCTCCAGAGGTGAGCGAGGCCGACCTCGAGCAGGCCCAGGAGCTCGCCGACAAGATCCTCGCGGCCGAGGACAAAGCCTGGAAGCGCGGGCGTGAGGACCACTCGAGCGCCAGTCTCGAGCAGATCCTCGACGCTGCCGGCGTCGATGCCGAGCACGACCGACACCATCTGGCCCTCGCGGCATACCAAGGGTTCTGGGAGCCGCACACGCTCACCGACCCGCAGGTCCGGCCGCTCTGGGAGGGCCTGCACGAACGCGGGCTGCGCGTTGGCGTGCTCTCCAACACGATCTGGTCGCGGGAGTACCACCGCGAGATCTTCGAGCGCGATGGCGTCCTCGACCTCATCGACGCCGATGTCTACTCGTCCGAGCTCGACCATGTGAAGCCGCATCCGGAGGCGTTCCGGGCGGCCTGCGCGGCTGTGGGTGTCGAGCCCGAAGCCGCGGCCTATGTCGGAGACCGCATCTTTGAGGACGTCCACGGACCCCAGCGGATCGGTATGCGCGCCATCTGGATCCCGCACAGCGACATCCCTGCCGCTCAGCGCGTGGACGTCACCGCGGTGCCCGATGCCCGCGCCCACGAACTGCTCGACATCCTCGACATCGTCGACGGCTGGCGCGGGTGAACGATCCGGAACTGACGACCCTGGCCCTCATGGGCCTCGCGGGGTTCGTCGCCGGATGGATTGACGCGGTGGTGGGTGGGGGTGGCCTCATCCAGATCCCTGCCCTGCTCCTGGGCTTCCCGGGGGCCACGCCCGCGCAGGTGCTCGCCACCAACAAGATCGGCTCGATCGCGGGCACAGTGGCGAGCGCGACGACGTACTGGCGGCGGGTGAAACCTGACCTACGGACCGCCATCCCGATGGCCGTCATCGCCTACTTCGGGGCCATCGGCGGAGCGCTCATCGGCCTGCACATCCCCAAGTCGGCGTTCAACCCGATCATCCTCGTGATGCTGGTCGCGGTGGGCGCCTACACCCTCTTCAAGCCAACCCTCGGCACACAGACGGCGCTGCGGTGGGACGGCACTCGGCACACGCTGACGGCGATGCTCGTGGGGTTCACCATCGGCATGTATGACGGCGCGCTCGGACCGGGCACGGGCTCGTTCCTCGTGTTCGCGCTCGTCGGCCTCATGGGCTACGCGTTCCTCGAGGCGAGCGCCAAGGCCAAGATCGCGAACTTCGCCACCAACCTGGGAGCCTTGACGGTCTTCGTGCCGGGCGGTCACGTCATGTGGAAGGTGGGTGCGGTCATGGCCATGGCCAACCTCCTGGGCGGCTATGTTGGCGCTCGTACTGCAGTCGCTCGGGGAAGTGGATTCGTCCGCGTCATCTTCGTCCTCGTGGTCGCTGCCTTCACGATCCGCATTGGAGGGCAGGTACTCGGTGTCTGGTGAACAGCGTTGCGTCGAGGACCTTTTGGGCCGTCTGGAGGCCCTTGTGGCCAGCGTGGCACCGCGCCGCGCGGTCCTGGGGATTGCGGGCCCCCCGGGATCCGGCAAAACGACCTTGGTGACGCGGTTGCTCACTGCTGTGGCGGCATACCCGGCGTTGGCCGGTCGTGTCGCGCACGTGCCGATGGACGGTTTCCACCTCACCAACCTCGAGCTGGACTCCTTGGGTCGCCGAGACCGCAAGGGAGCGCCGGACACCTTCAATGCGATGGCGTATGCCGGTGTGCTGGCTTCCGTGCGCTCGTTGCCTCGCGCTGTGGTCACGGCACCGAGCTTCGACCACGTGGTGGGGGAGCCGGTTGCTGACTCTGTCGTGGTGCCGGTCGCGGCGGATCTCGTGGTGACAGAGGGGAACTACCTGGTGCTGGGGTCGGGTGACTGGGTGGGCCTGCCCGCGATGCTCGACGAGGTGTGGTGGTGCGCACTCGACGGTGACGTGCGGGTGGAGCGGCTCGTCACGCGCCACGTCGAGACCGGCCGCGAGGTGGCCGATGCCACCGAGTGGGTGTTGCGTTCCGACGAGGACAACGCGCAGGCGGTCGAGGGCGGAGCCGAGCGGGCGGACGTCGTGCTGCTCGATGGCGTGGTTGTGAGCGAGAGCGACCGATGACACGAGTGCTCCTGCTCGGTGGGACGGCGGAGGCGCGGGCACTGGCTGCGGCGCTGGCCGAGGCTGGTGTCGACGTGGTGTCGTCGCTGGCGGGTCGGGTGTCGAAACCGCGGATGCCCGTCGGTGCCGTGCGCGTCGGTGGGTTCGGTGGCGTGGATGGTCTTGCGGCTGCGCTGGTCGAGGGCGGCTACACGCACCTCGTGGACGCAACGCATCCCTTTGCCGTCCGGATGACGGCGAACGCCGGTGCTGCCTCGGCGGTTGCGCGCGTGCCATGCCTGCGTCTGGCGCGGCCCGGGTGGAGTGAGCAGCCCGACGCGGGTGCGTGGCATTGGGTCGATGACTACGACGCTGGGCGTGCTCTGGCCGAGCAACTCGGGGCGGAGCGGCCGTTCATCACGACCGGTCGCCAGACGCTGGAGCACTACGCGTCGTGGACCGATCGGGACGTCCTGCTGCGCGTGGTCGAGCCGCTGGATGAGGACCCGCCGGAGCGCTGGACCGTGCTGCTGGACCGTGGCCCGTTCGATGTGGCTGACGAGCGGGCACTCATGAGCCAGCACCAGGTCGATGCGCTGCTCACCAAGGATTCCGGTGGCACCTACACGGCGGGCAAGCTCGCCGCTGCGGCCGAGCTCGGCGTGACTGTCATCATCGTCCGGCGGCCGCAGGTGCCCGCTGGAGTCACCGCGGTCAGCTCCATCGACGAAGTCCTCACCTGGCTCACCTGACGACTTCGTGCCCCGCACGGACACGATCGTCGGCCGAAGGCCTCTGTCTTGTGTCCGTGCGGGGCACGAAGTCGGTTCAGCGCCGGTGGGCGATGCCTCGCGCGCTGACCACCGCCACGAGCGCCGCGGTCGAGAGTCGGCGCAGGTGTTCGGTGGCGCGGGGGATGTCGGCGACGGTGACTGCAGGTCCATCGCCCAGGTGGCCGCGGTTCTCGTCGACGCCGTCGTAGTGGTTCGTGCCCCCGAGCCGGACACCCAGGGCCGTCGCCCATGAGGCCTCGACCGGACCGGCGTTGGGGCTGGGGTGGGCGGGGGCGTCACGGCGTACGACCCGGATGACCTCTGCGGCACGACCAGGACCCACGAGGGCGGCGTTCATGGCGACGGTGGCGCGGGCGGGAAGCCAGTTGGCCACGTCATCGAGGCGGGCTGCGGCCCAACCGAACTCGCGATAGCGCTCGTTGCGGTGACCCCACATTGCGTCGAGCGTGTTGATCGCGCGATAGCCGAGGAGGCCCGGCACTCCCGCGACGGCGCCCCAGAACAGCGGAGCCACGACGGCATCGGCGGAGTTCTCGGCGATGCTCTCGACGCAGGCTCGGGCGATGCCGACACCGTCGAGGCCGCTCGGATCACGGCCCACGAGGTTGCGGATGCGGGTGCGGGCTCCGGCGAGGTCGTCGGCGGCGAGCAGGGTGGTGATCGCCTCGCCCTCGCGATCCAGGGACCTGACACCGAGAACGGCCCACGTGGCGATCGTCGCGACGGCGACGCGCGCGACAGGCGGGAGCCTTCGCTCGAGCAGTCCGAGGCCGACCGTCGTCGTGACGAGGGCGCCCACGGCCAGGGCGCCCCTCGAGCGGCTCGGCGCGTGCAGCGTCCTCTCAACGCGGGCTGCGACCTGCCCGAAACCGGCGACGGGGTGGAATCGGCGCGGATCACCCAGCGCGCGATCGGCCAGGAATCCGAGGACGAGACCCACGGTCACCGGGTCCGGGTGCCGCTTCACGGCTTGCGGAGGGGGAGGAGGTGGCCAGCGGCCACAAGGAAAACCCGCTCACTGGCCCGGGCGATGTCCTGGTTGAGCCGTCCGAGCTCGTCCGCGAAGATCCGGCCGGACCGGTGCTCGGACACGACGCCCCAACCGACTTCGTTCGTCACAGCGACGACGTCATGTGGGCACCGTGACCACGCCAGGACGACGGAGGCGGTTCGCTCGTGGAGCGCGTCCTGCCACTCCTCACGCGGTGCCTCCCAGGCCTCGAGTTCGTCCAGGACTGCCGTGAGCCAGGTGCCGAGGCAGTCCACGAGGGCCGGACCGGTCAGTGCATCGAGCGCAGTGGCGAGGTCCCGAGTCTCCACGGTGTGCCACGAGGGCGGGCGACGGCTGCGGTGCGTGGCGATGCGATCGGCCCAGTCCGCATCGTCGGCGCAGGGGCCGGTGGCGACGTAGGTGATCGGCACGCCCGGCGAGTGCAGAGCAGCGGCGTCGGCCACGAACTTCTCGGCGATGACGGACTTGCCGGACCGGACCCCACCTGTGACGAGGGTTCGCACCGTCACCACCTCCCTGAGCTGAGGACGACCAGAATCACAGCGAGAGCCACCTCGATGGCGGCCCCCATGATGTCGCCAGTCACTCCACCGAAGACGCGGCGACACGTCCGGAGGAGTAGTCCCACTGCAACGGCGGCCAGGACGACCGCGACGACTCCCGCTGCAGGTCTCAGGCCAGTGGCAGCGGCGGTCGCCGACAACAGCCCCATGACGACGAGACCGCCGAGGCCCGACACCCACGTCGGGACGGAACCCGCGACGACGGCACCGAGCCCGCTCGGGCGAGCGGACGGCATACCCGCTCGGCAGGTCAACAACACCGATGTGCGCGAGGCGACCACGGCGGCACCGGCGACCAGCCACCCCTGCGGGCGGTCGACGATGGCGGTGAGCGCGGCCACCTGGACGAGGAGAACGAAGATCAGGGCAGCCACACCCATCGGGCCGACGTCACCGCGACGCATGACTTCGAGCGCCCGCTCACGGGTCCAGCCGGCGCCGAGCCCGTCAACCGTGTCGGCCAGCCCGTCGAGGTGCATGCCGCGCGTTCCTGCCGCGACGGCAGCGATCGCGAGAGTGGCCGTGAGCAGGGCCGGAAGCGATGCCAGATGTCCGAGCACGGCGACCCCACTGACCGCGACCGCGATGGGCAGCGCGGCGACTGGCGCCAGGGCCATCGCCCACCGGGCGTGCCCGCGCGTGGGGTCTGCGATCTCGCCGACGGGTACGACGGTGAGCGTTCCGACGGCAAGCCTGAGTCCAGCAACGCTGTCCTGCACGGTAATTCAGGCTTCCAGGGCGGACACGACGCGTCCGATGACGGTGATGGCCGGGGGAGTGAGGTCCTGCGCGTCGGCGATGGCGGCGATGTCCTCGAGGGTTCCACGCGCGGATCGCTGGCTCGGCATGGCGCCGTCGGCGATGCAGGCCGCAGGCGTTGAGGGGTCCATGCCGTGTTCGATGAGCGTCTCGGAGATCTCGGCCAGCGCGGCCACGCCCATGAGGATCACGATGGTGAGGCCGCATCGGGCGAGGGCAGCCCAGTCGGCTTCGTTGCGTTCGTCCTTGGGGCCGACGTGCCCAGAGACGACGACGAATCCCTGGGTCAGCCCGCGGTGGGTGAGCGGGATGCCGGCGAGGGCCGGGACGGCGATGGCCGACGAGACACCCGGAACGACATCGACGGGTATGCCGCGCGCGGCGCAGGCGTTCCATTCCTCACCTCCGCGCCCGAAGACATAGTTGTCGCCGCCCTTGAGGCGGACGACGTACTTGCCGGCGAGGGCGTGCTCGACGAGGAGCGCGTTGATCGACTCCTGCGGGGTGAAGGCGCCGCGTGGGATCTTGCCGACGTGGATGACCTCGACGTCCGAGCGTGCCTCCGAGAGGACCGACAGGGGCGCAAGGCGATCGCAGACGAGCACGTCGGCCTCACGGACCGCCCGAAGTCCGCCGACGGTGAGCAGGTCCACCGATCCGGGGCCGCCGCCGACGAGGGTGACCCGCCCCGTGCCCGGCGAACCGTCATTTTCGGGGGAGCCGGGTGAGCCTGCCACGGGGACTGTGAGCGGGTCGCGCAGGACGACGTCGAAGTCCTGTGGCAAGGCGTGGGCATCGACGGTGACGAGCCGACGGCCGCTGAGGTCGTCGAGCGCTGCCCGGGTGGTGGCTTCGATGAGGTCGGTCGCCGCCACGGTGACGACCGCGCCCTGGTCGGTGAGTGCGTGCACGGTCTCGGCGATGCGAGGTCCTGGCGTGGTGATGAGCACCGAGGGGGATGCGCCTGTGGGAATGGTGAGGTTCATGCAGTGCGCCCCTCGGAGGTGAGCAGGATGGCCAGCTCGCGGAGCATGCCGTCGATGGTCTGGGGGTCGCGCACGGCGATGCGTACCCACTGGGGGCCGAGACCCGGGAAGGTGTCACCCCGCCGCAGGGCATAGCCGCGCGCCCGCATCTCTTCACGGACTCCCTCGCCGACGTCGACGAGGACGAACGATGTCTGCGACTCGATCGGGCTCAGGCCGAGGTCGCGGAGGCCGGCGAGCAGGTGCTCCCGCCAGCGGGTCGTGTCAGCGGCGGCGGCTGCGGCCTCGGTGAGGGCTGGTGCCGTGGTGGTCGCCTCCATGACGGTGGCGGCCAGGGTGCTCACCGACCAGTGCGGTTGCTGGAGCGCCAGGGCGGCGATGACGGACGGTGAGCCGACGGCATACCCGGCTCGTAGGCCTGCCAGGCCCCAGGTCTTGGTGAGCGACCGGAGAACGAGGACACCCTCCATCTCACCCGAAATGAGTGAATCAGCCTCTCCCGCAATGGTGTCCATGAAGGCTTCGTCGATGACGAGGAGTCGCCCGGGCCGACGCAGAGGCTCGAGCGCGCCTCGTGGGTGAAGGACTCCGGTGGGGTTGGTGGGGTTGCCGATGACGACGAGATCGGCGTCCTCGGGCACGAGTTCGGGCAGGAGGGCGAAGCCGTTGGCAGCGTCGAGGACGACCCGATCAGGGGAGATCCCTGCGCGTCGTAGCGCTGCCTCGGGTTCGGTGAACTGGGGGTGCACGATCGCCGGGCGGGTGGCGCGAGTCATGCGCGCCAGCAGGACGAAGGCCTCCGCTGCCCCGCTCGTCGGGAGAACCATGTCCTCGTCGACTCCGTGCCGGCGCGCGATGGCGCGCCGTGCGTTGCGGACATCCGGGTATGCCGCGAGCTCACCAACGCTGTCGCGGAGGCTCTGTGCCAACCACGGAGGAGGGGTCGAGAGGCGTACGTTGACCGCGAGATCGACCAGCGCAGGGTCGGTCTCGGAGTCGCCGTGGTGCTCGAGAGGGTCGACGATCTCGGGCTCGGCCTGTTGGGAGGGGATGGTCGTGACGTTGGGGAGGCTTGTGCGGGAGAGAGATTCGCCTCGGTGGACGGCCTTGGCGAAGCTCACGGCCAGTTCCGGGTGTCCGGCCCAGTGGGTGTGCAGATAGGACGCGTGCACGGTCGGCGAACCCGTCCCGGCAGGGTCGAGCGACCACCCTTCGGGGGCGCCGTCGAGCAGCCAGGCGGCGTTGTCGCCACGGCTCGGCGTCGTCTGCGTGCGGTGGAACTCGTGGCCGCGAACGCGGGTGCCCGCAGGACCGAGCAGGGTGTCATCGGGCGCGATGGCGGTGACGTAGCGGAGCGTGAGCTGTGGGTGCATCGCTGCGGTCGTCGGGACCGCACCAACAAGACCGTGCCCGTCGACGGCCTGCGAGAGGTAGAGCAGACCGGCGCACTCGGCCACGGTCGGGACTCCGGAGAGGACCGCGTCACGCACCTCGGCGAGAAGGCGTCGGTTGGTCGACAGCGCGGCGGCGTGCATCTCGGGGAAGCCACCACCGAGATAGATGCCCTGAGTGCCCGCCGGGAGCGCTGTGTCCAGAGCCGGGTCGAACGTCACCGGCTCGCAGCCGAGGGCACGCAACTGTTCCTCGGTCTCGGCGTAGCGGAACGTGAACGCCCGACCTCCCGCGATGGCCACGCGCCGGGGTGCGTGCTTCGAGAGTGCTTCGCACGTGACCGGAGTCCAGGCCGGAGTGTCGAAATCCGGTGCGGCAGAGGCGATCTCGACGAGCGCATCGAGGTCGATGTATTCGGAGGTCTGCTCCGCGAGTCGGTCGAGTGCGGCCGCGGCCTCTGGCCGCTCGGCGGCCGGGACCAGTCCGAGGTGCCGCGACGGCGCACTGACGCCCGCATCCCGCGGCAGCACTCCCAACACCGGTGTGCCCAGCTGCTCGACGCTGCGTCGCACCTCGTCGGCGTGCCGGGTGGAACCGGCCTTGTTGAGGATGACGCCAGCGACGTGGACCTGAGGATCGAAGCCGCGCAGGCCGTGCACGACGGCCGCGACCGTCCGGGCCGCCGACGAGATGTCGATGACGACGACAACGGGGCTGCTGGTCAGCGTCGCGAGGTGCGCGGTCGACGCCCATCCATCGCTTCCGAGGCGCCCGTCGAAGAGCCCCATGACGCCCTCGATGACGGTGACGTCGGAGGGTGCCGGGTTCTGGGCGCCGTGGACCAGCAGCGGCAGGATGCGGTCCTCGCCCTGCAACCAGGGGTCCAGGTTGCGGCCGGGACGTCCGGTCGCCAGCGCGTGGTAGCCGGGGTCGATGAAGTCCGGGCCCACCTTGGCACCGGCCACGACCCGTCCGGCGCGCGTGAGGGCGGCCATGACACCGACAGCAACCGTCGTCTTGCCCTGACCCGATGCGGCGGCCGCGATGACGAGCCGCGGGAGCTTCACCACTCGATGCCCTTCTGTCCCTTCTGTCCCTGCTCGAAGGGGTGCTTGACCTGGGTCATCTCGGTGACGACGTCGGCGATCTCGACGAGGCTCGGGTGGGGGTCGCGTCCGGTGATGACGACGTGCTGGAAGCCCGTCCGGGACGAAAGCACCGACACGACCTCGTCGACGTCGACCCAGCCCCACTTGAGGACATAGGTGAACTCGTCGAGGACATAGAGCCCGTGCGTCTGTGCCTCGATGCGCCGACGGATCTCGGCCCAGCCCTCCTGCGCGGCGGCCGCGTGGTCTTCCTCGGACCCAGCCTTGCGCGACCAGGACCAGCCCGAGCCCATCTTGTGCCACTCGATCGGGCCACCCTCGCCGGTCTCCTCGTGGAGCCGGTTCAGCGCCTCGAGGGCGGTCTGCTCACCGATGCGCCACTTCGCCGACTTCACGAACTGGAAGACGCCGATCGACCAGCCCTGGCTCCACCCGCGGAGCGCCAGCCCGAACGCGGCCGTCGACTTCCCCTTGCCCTTGCCGCCGTGGATGAGGAGGAGCGGGCGGTTGCGGCGCTGCCGCGTCGTGAGTCCGTCGGCCGCCTCGACCGGAACCTGTCCCTGCACCATCAGGCAGCCCGCCCGCCGCGACCAGCTCGCCACTCGTCACGTGCCGACGTCACCGACTCGACAATCGCTCCTGCGGCGACCTCGCCGAGGGGGACGTGGGTCGCACCCATGCGCGTGGCGAGGTCAGCGGCCAGCCCGAGCCTGAATCGCCCTGTCTCGCAGTCGATCACGACTGATTGGTGTCCCGTGCGTCCCCACGCGTCGGCGATGGTCCACGACCGCTCCAGCGCGTCTGGTCCGGCAGTCGCACGGCCGTCCGTGACGACGACGAGCAGGGGACGACGCTTGGGGTCGCGCAACTTCTCTCGCGCCAGCACCTTGGTCGCCATGAGCAGGCCCTCGGCCAGAGGCGTGCGACCGCCGTGGGCCAGGTTGGTGAGGGACCGGGCGGCCGCATCGACCGACGACGTCGGATGGAGAGCCACCTCAGCACCGTGTCCACGGAACGTCACGAGCCCCACCCGGTCCCGCCGCTGGTAGGCATCGAGCAGCAGTGACAGCACCGCCGTCTTGACCTCCTCCATGCGGCGACGCGCGCCCATGGATCCGGACGCATCGACCGCGAGGAGGACGAGATTCGACTCCTGGCCCTGGGTGACCGCCGTGCGGAGGTCTCCGGGCAGCAGGACAAGCCGTCCGTATGCCGTCCCGCGCGTTCCGCGGTGGCGCGCGGCCTCGGTGATGGTCGCCGGGAGATGAAGCCGGCCGGATCTGCTCGTCGTCGAACCGATGGTGTGGCCGGTGGCGGTGAGGGCGCGGCTGCGGCGACCTGACTCGCCCGTGCCGACCCCGGTGAGGGTGAAGGCCCGAGCCCGGAACGGCGTCCCTGCCGCCGCGACACCGGCCGGAACCACGGCCGGTGTCTCCCTGTCGGGGGTGGGGTTCGCGGAGTCGTCACGGGACTCGGGTGTCTGTGGGGTGTCGTCCGCCGCGCGCGACGGCTCAGGCTCGCGGGACCCTGCGTCCTGCTGCTGGTCCTGCGTGGTTTTCGGGGGAACTCCCGGGTTGGTCACGGGGTCAGAGTCAGAGGCAGGCGCAGTGTCATCCGCGTCGTCGGGTCGGCTGTCGGGGTCATGGTCGTCGTCGGGGCCGGGATCGTTGGGTTCGTCACCGAGGAGGCGGTCGAGGAGGTCCTCGTCGAGGCCGGGCGCATCGAACGGGTTGCGCCGGCGGCGGTGCGGCAGAGCGAAGATCGCTGCCGCCCGGATGTCCTCACGCGTCACCGATACGCGGCCGTGCCACGCCGCGTGCGCGATCGCGGCCCGGGCGGTGACGATGTCGGCGCGCATTCCGTCGACCTCGAATCCGGCGCACACCCGGGCGATCGTCGCCAGCGACCGGTCGCTCAGCTCCACGCGGTCGACAGCGATCCGCGCGGCGGTGACATGGTCGGCCAAGTCGCGCTGCGCGGCGGCATACCCGGCAGCGAAGCCGACCGGATCGGCATCGAAGGCGAGCCGACGGCGAACGACCTCGGCACGCAACAGCGGGTCGCGCGAAGCCGCAACCTCCACGGTCAGGCCGAAGCGGTCGAGGAGCTGCGGGCGGAGTTCGCCCTCCTCGGGGTTCATCGTGCCGACGAGGACGAGCCGCGCGGCATGGCTCACGGAGACGCCGTCGCGCTCGACCGTGTTGCGCCCCATGGCGGCGGCGTCGAGCAGGAGATCGACGAGGTGGTCGTGAAGGAGGTTGACCTCGTCGACGTAGAGGATTCCGCGGTGCGCATCCGCCAAGAGTCCCGGCTGGAAGGCCGCCTCACCCGAGCCGAGCGCCTTGCCGAGGTCGAGCGATCCGATGACGCGGTCCTCGGTCGCGCCCACCGGCAGCTCGACGAGGCGGGCCGGCCGAGAAGTCGTCGCAGTGGCAGCGGTGTGAGGACCATCCGGGCACGTGGGATCCGGCCGCACGGGATCGCAGGCGAAACGGCAGCCTTCAAGGACGTCGTGCGGCGGAAGGAGGTCGACCAGTCCGCGGACGATCGTCGACTTCGCGGTCCCCTTCTCGCCGCGCACGAGCACGCCGCCGATGGCGGGGGAGACGGTGGTGAGGATGAGGGCGAGGGAGAGGTCGTCGGCGCCGACGACCGCGGTGAAGGGGTAGTGCGTCACGCGAGGTATCTCCTTGAGGCGAGTGACCACGCTCGCCTGAGTGCCGGCACGCGTCGGGTGCCCGACACGAGAGTCCCCGGCGACGTCCTGGCTTTCCCGACGGGTCGGGATCACAGTGGCGGGACCGCTCCGGAGTTGCACCGGTATTCCTCGCGGGGGACCGGCGCCATCATGGCACGGCGGCGCGGGCGGGCGCCCGGTGTGTCTACAGTGAGCGCCGTGATCGACGTCGTCGGGGTGCCCGCCGAGGGGCTCGAGGCCCTTCCGCCCGCCCATCAGCAGCGCATTGCCGCTGCTCGCACTCTCGTCGGGTCGCCTCGCCTGCTCGATCTGGCGCCGGTGGTGGACGGGCAGCTCCGCCGCTCGTGGCCCTCGCCGATGCTGCCTTCGATGGAGAGCTTCCTGGGGGAAATTGGTGTGGACGGCGTGGTGGTGCTGGCCACGGGTGACCCGCTTGTGTCCGGTGTGGGGTCAACCCTCATCCGCGTCCTGGGGGCTGACCGGGTGCGTGTCCACCCGGCTGTGTCGTCGGTCGCGCTGGCGCGTGCCCGCATGGGTTGGCCGAGCGAGTCAACTGAAGTTGTCTCTCTCGTTTCACGCAGTGTGTATGCCGTCCGCCGGCACCTTGCGCCGGGCGCTCGGGTCGTGGCTCTTTCGGCGAGTGGAGACACTCCGGTGGGGCTCGCCCGGGCCCTTGTCGAGTTGGGTCTGGGGGACACGGCCATGAGCGTGCTCGGCGATCTCGGCGCCGTTGAGGAGAGCCGGTTCGACTGTGCGGCAGCGGAACTCGCGGATGGAAGGGCTCCGGGTCCGGACGGCATACCGGCTCTCAACGTCGTGGCCCTCGAGGTGCCCGCGACTGCGATCCTGTGGGGGTCTTCGCCGGGACTGCCCGAGGAGGCATTCGCCCATGACGGCCAGATCAGCAAGCGCGAGGTTCGCGCCCTGGTCATTGCTGCTCTTCGACCGATGGCCGGCCAGCGGCTGTGGGACCTCGGCGCGGGCTCGGGATCCGTGTCGGTCGAATGGTGCCTGGCCGCCCCGCGCACGACCGCAGTCGCCGTGGAGCGTGACGCGGTGCGTTCTGCACGCGTGGGGAAGAACGCCGAGACGTTCGGAGTGCCCATCTCCGTGACCACTGGTGACTCGATCGATGTTGTCGACCAACTGCCCTCTCCTGATGCGGTGTTCATCGGTGGAGGGGCGACTGCTGACCTGATCGGTGCTGCTTGGGAGGCACTTCGCCCGGGTGGCCGACTCGTCGTCCACTGCGTCACGCTCGACACCGAGGCACTGGTCGTCGCGGCGCAGGGTCGGCTCGGCGGGGACCTGCGGCGCGTGAGCATCGAACGCGCGGAAGCGCTCGGGCGACACCTCTCGTGGACTCCGGCGCGACCGATCGTCCAGTGGTCCGCCACCAAGCCGCATGCCGCCACCCGACAGCAGGGAACCTCGTGACCGTTCACTTCATCGGTGCAGGCCCCGGGGCTGCCGACTTGCTCACACTGCGCGCTGTCCGGCTGCTCAATGAGGCGCCCGTGTGCCTCTACGCCGGGACCTACCTCGACGCTGAGGTGCTGTCGCACTGCCCCGAGAATGCCGAGCTCATCGACACCCAGCGAATCGATCTCGACACCATCACCGCCCACCTCGTGGCGGCACATGAAGCGGGCAAGGACGTGGCTCGGCTCTGCTCCGGCGATCCGTCGATCTATTCAGCAATCGCCGAGCAGACCCGCCGGCTCGATCGCGCGGGTGTCCCGTGGGATGTGACTCCGGGCGTGCCCGCCTATGCCGCCACGGCCGCAGCCATCGGACGTGAGCTCACCGTCCCCGAGGTCGCGCAGACCGTGGTCCTGACCCGGGCGCAGCGCGATTCGACGTCCCTGCCGCCCGGGGAACAGCTCGCAACCTACGCCGCGACGAAGGCGACCCTGGTCCTGCACCTGGCCATCCGGCACACCCGTCGTCTGGCAGCGGAGCTGGCGGAGCACTATGGCGCGAACTGCCCTGTCGTCGTGGGCTCCCAGGTCACCCAGCCCGACGAACTCATCCTGCGCGGCACCCTCGCCGACATCGCCGACCAGGTGGAGGCGGCTGGGTTGCGGCAGGCTGCGGTGATCATCGTCGGGTGGGCGCTGGAGGCGGAGGACTTCGTCGAGAGCCATCTCTACGGCACCCGCATCCGCAACCGACCCTGACCCCGGGGCATTTCGACTTCGTGCCCCATACGGGCAACTCGCTGGCGCTCGTTGTCCGTTTGGGGCACGAAGTCGGGGGTGGGTCGTTGTCCGTTTGGGGCACGAAGTCGGGGGTGGGTCGCGTCCGTTGGGGGCACGAAGTCGAGGCTCAGTCGACCCAGCGCGGTGTCCACACCCGTCCGGTCGAAGTGACCTTGGTGCTCGAGGCGCCGATGACGACCAGGCAGCTCATGTCGACCGACTCGGGATCCAGCTCACCGAGGGTGGTGACGTGCAGGTCCTCACCGGCGCGCCCGACGTTGCGGGCGACGACGACGACACGCTCGGGCGGCGCCACCTGGCGCACCGCATCGAGTGCCTCACCGAGCTGGTGGGGGCGACTGCGAGAGCGCGGGTTGTAGAGCGCGACCGCGAGGTCCGACCGCACGGCCGAGGTCAGCCGCTCGAGCAGCACATCCCACGGCTTCAGCCGGTCCGAGAGCGAGATGAGCGCGTGGTCAGCACCCAGCAGGGCGCCAGCGAGTGCACTCGCCGCGTGGGCGGCCGTGATGCCGGGGATGACGCGGATCGGGACGTCGGCGAATCGCGCGTCGTCCACCTGGGCCGCCTCACTCGCCTCGAACACTGCAGCAGCCATGCCGAACACGCCGGCGTCACCACCGGAGACGACCGCGACGTCGTCGCCCTTGAGGGCGAGCTCGAGGGCGTGGCGGCCACGATCCACCTCAACGGTGTTGCCCGTCGCATGTCGGGTGAGACCGGGACGTTGCGGCACGCGGGCCACGTAGGGTGCATAGCCGATGACGTGCTGGACCCGGCTCACAACATCGCTCGCCTCAGGGCTGAGCCACTTGTCGGGTCCCGGTCCGAGGCCCACCACGTGGACCGTGCCGACGTTGAGTTCCGTTGTGGCAGAGCCACTTTCGCGTATGCCGTGTGCCGCGGCACGTCCGGCCGCGTCGGCTCGCAGGTCCTCACCGGGCACGATGACAATCGACATGTAGGGCACCGTCTGCGGGTCGACCTCGCTCACGGGGACGACTCGCTGCCCGGCGCGGCTCGCGTGCTCGACATAGACGGCTCGGTCGAGGAGCCCGGCCTGGTGGAGGGCCTCGCGGACGCCTTCGAAGGTGCGGCCGAGCTTCATGATCACGGCTGCGTCGGTGTCGGCGAGGCGACGGGCGAGTTCCGGCACGGGCAGGGTGCCGGGGAGCACGGTGACGGTGTCCTCGTGACGGGACAGACCGGAACCCACGGCTGCTGTGGCTGCCGCCATCGCCGTGATGCCCGGGACGACCTCGGTCGGGAACTCGTCGCGCAGGAGATCGTGGACGTACATGAACGACCCGTAGAAGAGCGGGTCGCCCTCGGCCAGGCAGACGATGCTGCGACCTGCCGCGAGGTGCGCGCGGAAGCGCTCGGCGCACTCGTCGTAGAAGTCGGCAAGGGCGCCGTAGTAGCCACCCGGGTGGTCGGTGGTGCCAGTCGTCACGGGGTAGACGAGGGGTTCCTCGATGACGCCGTCCCGGAGGTGGTCTGCAGCAATGCTGCGCGCGGTCGACTCGCGATGGGCCGCCCGGTGGTAGGCGACGACGTCAGCGGAGGCGATGAGTGAGGCGGCGCGCAGGGTGATGAGGCCGGGGTCGCCGGGGCCGACGCCGACGCCGTAGAGGTGGCCGGGTTGTGCGGTGGAGACGTTGGCGGTCACGCGAGCTCGTCCTCAGTGGCGAGGGCGTTGAGGGCGGCTGCGGCCATGGCCGACCCGCCGCGTCGACCGTGGACGACGAGCCATGGGACCTGGGTGCCGTCGTCCAGCAGGTGCTCGGCGAGGGCCATCTTGGACTCGGCGGACCCGACGAAGCCGACGGGCAGCCCGACGATCGCGGCCGGTCGCGGACCGCCATCGAGAATGATTTCGAGCAGGTGGAACAGGGCGGTCGGGGCGTTGCCGATGGCCACGACGGCGCCTTCGAGGCGATCACCCCAGAGGGAGACGGCGGTGGCGGCCCGGGTCGTGTCCCAGGCGGCAGCGAGGGCGGGCACGCGCTCGTCACGCAGGGTGCAGATGACCTCGTTGTCGGCGGGGAGACGCCGACGGGTGACTCCGGACGCGAGCATCTGCGAGTCGGTGATGATCGCCGCGCCCTCAGCGAGTGCCGTGCGAGCGGCGCGAACGACGTCGGGGTGAGCGGCAATGTGAGCGGTGATGTCGACGTCACCGGACGCGTGGATGATCCGGGTTGCCACGGTGTGCAGGTCGCTCGGCAGGGACGACAGGTCGCTCTCAGCGCGGATCATCGCGAAGGAGCGGCGATAGATCTCCTGACCGTCGGTGACGTAGTCGTAGCGACGGGTGGGCGCTGCGTGCTCGCTCACTGTTCTCCTCGAATGGCTGCGGTGGCTGGGGTGGTCAAAGCCGAAACCACGTCGTCGACGGTTGGCGGTGCGACGAGGACTCTGTTGGATATCCCTGTGCCACACCGCCGTTCGCACCCAACGACGTGGACGTCCTGTGTGGCCGTCAGCCGTTGGGACACCACCGTCTCGGCCGCGGATCGCGCGAGGTCGAGGGTGGGGACCGTCGTGCGTCGGCACGACGGGGCGCCGACACAGGCAGAGAGTCTGGCCCACGGCCCTTCGGGCTCTGTCACCAGCCCCGCAGAACGCAACGACTCGACGCGAGGGGCTCCGCCCCGGACCACGACCGAACGCCACGGCGTGATGACGACCTCGTCGGCCACGTGGGCCAACGCCTCCACGTGCTCGAGGGTGAGCATCCCGAGAGGAACCCCAGCCACCACGGCGTCGCCAACCACTCCCGGCGCGAGAGGCCGAGCAACCACGGGCCGACGTGTTGCCCCATCGCGCGGGTCCCGGCGCGGCGCGCCTTCATCGTGAGGCGCGCGATGGGGCAATAGGTCGGAGGGGTTGGGCAGGTCGCGGACGTTCCACGCACCCTCCGGGGCGAACTCGACGAAGCGCAGCGCCACCTCGATCATCGCGGTCACGGCGTCCTCGGGCTTCACCGGTGCTCCGCCGTCACCCACGAGCAGCGTGCCGGACTTCCGCGAGTGCCGTTGGTAGGCCACGTCCCAACGCTCGGAGAGCACCGAGCCCGAGGCGTCAGAGAAGGCGAAGAGGAATCGACCCGGCAGTGAGGCCAACCGGGGCTCAGCCATCAGAGCGGCGTCGAACGAGTCCACGAGGTCGTCCAGGTCGCGTGCCAGGGGCGCCGCGAGGATGTTGCGCACCCGCTCGTGCGATGCCGAGGGCAACAGCCCGGTGGCCTCCACCGCCTCGATCAACGCCAGCGACAGTGGATCGGGCAGGGCCCTGACCTGCAGGTTTCCCCGCGAGGTCAGCTGGACCACCGGCGCTCCGTTCGCGCCGGCGATCTCGACCACCTCGCGCAGGACGGACGTCGCAAGGCGACCACCCGGCATACGCAATCGCACGAGCGCACCGTCCTCCGCGATGAACGGGCGCAGCAGGCCCGGGCAGCGGTCGAGGGCTGGGCGTTCGGACACGGCGGTCACAGTAGCCGCATGGCCGGTTAGGCTGCCCACGGCTGCGAATTGACGGAACCCGGTGAAACTCCGGGACGGTCCCGCCACTGTGAGTCCCGCCGCGAGGTGTGGGTGAGTCAGGAACGTCGTCGCAGCTGGCTCGACGGAACCGTCGGGTCCAGCCGTCACGGGGCGAGGAAACCCCGGAAGGAGCCTCACGGCCCATGCCCCGCATTGCTCTCCTGTCGACGTCCGACACCGACCTCCTGTGCGCCCGTGCGAGTGGAGCCGACTACGTCTGGGCGAACCCCTCGCGGCCGGGCCACACCGACATGGCCGGCGCGATCGAGGGCGCCGACATCGTCGTGGCCCGCATCCTCGGCTCGCCCCAGGACCTCTGCTCGGGCTTTGCGCGCATCCGTGAGACGGGCGTCCCGCTCGTCGTCCTCGGCGGCGAGCAGGCCCCGAACGCCTCGCTCATGGCCGAGTCGACCGCGCCCGCCGGTGTGGTCCATGAGGCGCATCGCTATCTCGCGCAGGGTGGCGCCGACAACCTGCGCGAGCTCCACGCCTTCCTCTCGGACACGTTGCTGCTCAGCGGTGACCCCTTCGAGCCGCCGATCGAGCTGCCGCGATGGGGAGCCCTCGAACGCCCGGGCGCGACCGAGGCCACCGACGCCGCCGACGCCGACCGCCCGCGCGTTGCCGTCCTGTTCTACCGCGCCCAACAGGCCGCCGGGAACACCGACTTCGCCCATGCGCTGGCCGACGCCATCGACAACGCCGGGGGAGTGGGCGTACCCGTCTACGCCACCTCGTTGCGCGATGCCCCCGAGGACCTCCTCGAGCACCTCGGCACCTATGACGCGATCGTCACCACTGTTCTCGCCGCGGGTGGCACCCGCCCCGCGACCGCGTCCGCCGGTGAGGACGACGACTCCTGGAACGTCGCCGCTCTCGCCGCTCTCGACGTCCCGATCCTCCAGGGGCTCTGCCTCACCTGGAGCCGCGAGGAGTGGGCACAGTCCGACGACGGCATGTCCCCGCTCGACGTCGCGACCCAGGTCGCCGTCCCCGAGTTCGACGGCCGCATCATCACGGTCGCGTTCTCGTTCAAGGAGACCGACTCCGATGGCCTGCCGCACTATGTCGCCGATCCAGAGCGCTGCGCCCGCGTCGCCGGTATCGCCGTTGGCCACGCCCGGCTGCGCCACACGCCCCCGGCTGAACGCAAGATCGCGATCCTCCTGTCGGCCTATCCGACGAAACACTCCCGTATCGGCAACGCCGTCGGCCTCGACACCCCGGTGTCGACGATCCGCCTGCTGCGCGCGATGCGCGAGGCGGGCTACGACCTCGGCGAGCGCGGCGGCATACCCGGCCTTGACGATGTGGAACCGCGCGACGGCGAAGCCCTCGACACCACGGCCGGCAACGCCCTCGTCCACGCCCTCATCGCCGCCGGCGGCCAGGACCCCGAGTGGCTGACCGATGGTCAGCTCACCGAGCACCACGTGCGCATTCCAAGCAGCCGGTATGCCGGGTGGTTCGCTTCCCTTCCGGCTGACCTTCGCGAGGGGATGACGGAGGCGTGGGGCGAGGCTCCAGGCGAGTTGTTCGTCGACTCCTCGGGCGTGAGCGAGGGTGGCGAACCCGAAATCGTCTCTGCCGCACTGCAATCCGGCAACATCGTGCTGCTCGTGCAGCCGCCGCGCGGGTTCGGTGAGAACCCCATCGCGATCTATCACGACCCCGATCTGGCGCCGACCCACCACTACATCGCGACCTATCGGTGGATCGAGGAGGAGTTCGGCGCGCACGCCGTCGTGCACATGGGCAAGCACGGCAACCTCGAATGGCTGCCGGGCAAGAACTTGGCCCTGTCCGCCGGCTGCGGCAGCGACGCGGCACTGGGTTCGGTGCCGCTCATCTACCCGTTCCTCGTCAACGACCCTGGCGAGGGCACGCAGGCCAAGCGCCGCGCGCACGCGACGATCGTCGACCACCTCGTGCCGCCGATGGCGCGGGCCGAGTCCTATGGCGACATCGCCCGGCTCGAGCAGCTGCTCGACGAGTACGGCAACGTCGCAGCGATGGATCCGGCCAAGGCGCCGGCGCTCCAGGGTGAGATCTGGACGCTGCTCCAGGCCGCCAAGCTCGACCAGGACCTCGGTCTGATCGAGCGGCCCGACGAGGCAGGCTTCGACAAGCTCGTCGGCGAGATCGACTACTGGCTCTGCGCGGTCAAGGACGTCCAGATCCGCGATGGGCTCCACGTCCTCGGCGAGGCGCCCAGTGGCGAGGGGCTCGACAACCTCGTCCTCGCGATCCTGCGTGCCGGACAGGTCTTCGGTGGCCAGCAGGACGGCATACCGGGTCTGCGAACGGCACTGGGGCTCGAGGCCACGGGTGCGTCGACGAGCGAGACGGATGCTGCCGAGGAGACCGCACGCAACCTCGTGACCGCACTCTCCCAGCGCCATTGGGACGTGTCGGCTGTCCCCGAGATCGTCGTCGCCGAACTCGGTGCGGCACACGCCGGCGTCGAGGCTTCCTTGCGATTCGCGTGCGAGGAGGTCGTGCCGCGACTGGCCGGAACCACGGGGGAGATCCCGATGGTGCTCCACGCCCTCGACGGCGGCTACGTCCCGGCGGGTCCCTCGGGCTCGCCGCTGCGTGGACTCGTCAACGTGCTGCCCACGGGCCGCAACTTCTACTCGGTCGACCCCAAGGCGATCCCGTCACGCCTCGCCTACGAGACGGGCGTCGCGATGGCCGACTCGCTGCTGCAGCGCTACCTCGACGACGAGGGTGAGCTGCCGCGCTCGGTCGGTCTCTCGGCGTGGGGCACGTCGGCGATGCGCACCTCCGGTGACGACATCGGCGAGATCCTCGCCTTCCTCGGCGTGATGCCGGTGTGGGACGAACAGTCCCGTCGCGTCATCGGGCTCGAGGCGATCTCGTTGACCGAGCTCGGCCGTCCTCGCATCGACGTCACCGTGCGCATCTCCGGCTTCTTCCGCGACGCGTTCCCGCACGTCATCAACCTCATCGACGACGCGGTGGCACTCGTCGTGGGCCTCGACGAGCCGCTCGACCAGAACTTCCCCAAGGCACACGCCACCGCTGACACGCGCGAGCACGGTGACGAGCGCCGTTCTCGCACACGCGTTTTCGGTTCCAAGCCCGGGTCCTACGGCGCCGGCATACTCCAGGTCGTCGAGTCGGGCACCTGGCGGGACGACAAGGACCTCGCCGAGGTCTACACAGCCTGGGGCGGCTTCGCCTACGGTCGTGACCTCGACGGTGCACCTGCCCGCGACGACATGGAGCGCAACTACACCCGTATCCAGGTCGCGGCCAAGAACATCGACAACACCGAGTCCGACATCCTCGACTCGGACGACTACTTCCAGTACCACGGCGGCATGGTCGCGACGGTGCGTGCGCTGACGGGCACCGACCCGAAGGCCTACGTCGGTGACTCCACCACCCCGTCGAGCGTCCGCACGCGCACCCTCCAGGAGGAGACGAACCGCATCTTCCGCGCCCGCGTCGTCAACCCGCGATGGATGGCGGCGATGCAGCGCCACGGCTACAAGGGTGCGTTCGAACTCGCGGCAACTGTCGACTATCTCTTCGGGTTCGATGCGACCGCGGGTGTCGTCCCTGACTGGATGTATGACCGGATCGCGCACGACTACGTCCTCGACAAGACCAACCAGGACTTCATGCGCCATGCCAACCCGTGGGCGCTGCGAGGCATCGTCGAGAAGCTGTCCGAGGCGGCCGATCGCGGCCTGTGGGAGGAGCCGGACCCCGAGGTGATGGACCAGATGCGTCAGGTCTACCTCGACGTCGAAGGCGACCTCGAGGAGTGAGCGAGCCCCAGCAGGGCCGGGCGGCGACGTCGTGGCCGCGCCCCACCCCGGTGATCGGTGACGCGACGAGCGCCCGGGAGCGCGCCGCCGACCCGTCGGGCTGGGCGTTCGAGCCCGACGTCATCGCGAACCTCGACGAAGTCATCGCTGGTCGTCGCGACATTCGCCGATTCCGCCCCGACGCCGTCCCGCAGGCCCTGCTCACCGAAGTGCTCACCGCCGGCCACCAGGCGCCCTCTGTTGGCCACTCCCAGCCGTGGCGGTTCATCGTCGTGAGCGATCCCGCGATCCGCGACCGGGCCGCCCACCTCGCCGACCGAGCGCGCCTCGACCAGGCCGCGCTTCTCACCAACGACCGCGCGGCCCGCATGCTCGACCTCAAGCTCGAAGGCTTGCGCGAGGCGCCCGTCGGCATCGTCGTGGTCTGTGACCGACGCACCCCGGCGAGCGGCGTCCTCGGACGAGCGACCTTCCCCGACGCCGACCTCTGGTCGTGTGCCTGCGCCATCGAGAACATGTGGCTCGCCGCGCGGGCACGCGGACTCGGCATGGGCTGGGTGACCCTCTTCGATCCCGCCGAACTGGCCGCCCTCCTCGCGTTGCCCGAGGGCGTTGTCCCCATGGGCTGGATGTGCCTCGGCTGGCCCGACGAACGCCCGCCCTCACCAGGCCTGGAGCGAGCCGCCTGGTCGAAGCGGATGCCCTTGGACGACATCGTCATGCACGACCGCTGGACCAATGAGGACGCCGAGGCACCGGTCTCGCACCTCGACCGCCTGCCCCAGCAGTCGCTCGTCTCAGCCACCGACGACGCCGACGGACTCCTCGCGCCGCCCGAGTCGCTCGGCGTCCTCGACCGCGTCGTGAGCCGCGTCGAAGCATTGGGACGAGGGCGTATGCCGCTCGGCGGCACCTTGGTTCTCGCTGGCGCCAGCCACCCGGTCGCGGCGCATGGCGTGAGCGCCTATCCCGAGACAGTCACCCGTGACGTCCTCGAGGCCGCAGTCTCGGGAGTGGCTGCGGGTGCGGTGAGCGCCCGCTCGGCGGGACTCGGCCTCGTCGTGGTCGACGCCGGCGCCACCGCTGGAACTCCCGTCCCGGGCGCCGTCGACGCCCACCCGCTCGACCCTCTGGGTGACCTCGTCAACGCGGATGCGTTGTCTCGTGCTGATGCCGACCGTCTCGTGCTCTTGGGTGTGCAGATCGGCGAACGTGCCGCAGCGACAGGGCTCGTCGCGCTCGGCGAGGTCGGCATCGGGAACACGACCGTGGCTGCTGCCCTCGCCTGTGTCGTGACCGGGCTGGGGCCTCGCGAAGCGGTTGGTGTCGGTGCAGGGGCCGACACCGACATCGTCGAGCGCAAGCGTGCCGCCGTGGAGCAGGCCCTCGCCAGGGTTGGTTCCCGTGCGGACGACTGGCGCAAGAACCCTGCCGACCTCATCGCGGCTCTGGGCGGCGCAGAGATCGCGGTCCTCACTGGTGTGGTGCTCGGTGCCGCGGGCGCTGGTGCCCCGGTGATCCTCGACGGCCTCGCCGGTTCGTTGCCGGGAATTCTCGCCGTGGCGTTCGACCGGGGCGTGCAGGCGCACCTCATCGCCGGGCAGCAGAGCCGCGAACGCGCTCACGGCGACGTCCTCAGGCTCCTCGGCCTCGAACCCCTCGTCGTCCTGCGTCTGCGCTCCGGTGAAGGCGTCGGCGCCACGCTCGCGGCCGCCCTCATCCTCCAAGGGCTGCGCATCAGGCGAGAAGTGGCCCGCACCCACCCGTGAGTCCGACTTCGTGCCCCAAACGGACATGAGGACGGCGGGGCGCGGCAGCGCGGAGTTGTCCGTGCGGGGCACGAAGTCGCGCTGGAGTTGCCTCGCACTTCGTGCCCCAAACGGACATGAGGACGGCGGGGCGCGGCAGCGCGGAGTTGTCCGTGCGGGGCCCGAAGTCGACCAATGGCGGTGAATCATCGCTAGGGTCCTGAACATGGACATGCTCAGGGGCGAGCAGATCGCCGAGGCCAAACTGACCGATTGGCGCAAACTGGCACAGGGACTGCATGCGCGCTACCTCATCGACGACTTTGCTGCCGGTGCGAGGTTCGTCGCTGCGGTGGGCGAGGTGGGCGACTCAGCCGGACACCACCCCAGCGTGTCGATCGGCCATGGCCACGTCGATCTCAAGCTCATCACCGACGACGCCATCTACCGCGACGAAGACGGCACCGAATACGTCGTCGCCTGGCCGACCCAGCAGGACGTCGACCTCGCTCGACGGATCACCGAGGTCGCCGCCGAGCACCAGCTCAGGGCCGACCCAACCTCGGTCAGCGTCGTCGAGCTCGGCCTCGACACAGCCCAGTCCGGGACCATCGCCCCGGTGTGGGCCGCCCTGATGACAGGGAACGCCGAGTCCCAGGGCCACGGGTCTCCCGGCGACGAGATCCGGGACGCCACGGGACGGGTTCCCAATCTGTGGTTCGGGGACGCGGACGAGCAGGACCCTGCGCGCCAGAAGTTTCACGTCGAGGTCTATGTGCCGGCCCAAGTGGCCGAGCAACGCATCGCCGCCGCCGTCGCTGCGGGTGGGACGATCGTGGACGACAGCAACGCGCCCGGACTCACCGTGATCGCCGATCAGGACGGCAACAGGGGCGTCCTGTGCGTCGCGGAGTCTCCTGCGACCTAGGCCAGCGACGGGGGAGTGAGTGCGTAGGTGTCCATCACCCAACCGTGCTCGTCACGCAGCTGAGTGCGCAACTCAACCAGCTCGTCGATGACGTCGGCCAACGGCCCAACGCGCAGAACCTGTTGTGGCAGACCGAGATACGCGCCCCAGTGGATCGTGAGCTCCGGACCGCGCTCCACCAGCTCACGACACCGCAGTGCCCCATCGAGCATCACGACGACAGTCCCCAACTCGGGTGACCACTCGCCGAGCAGCCGCCGTCCGGTCGTGATGTGCACGGGCTGTCCGATCCCGTTGAGGACGATGCCGTGCTCGGCCGCGAGGACCTGGATCGCCGACAGCCCGGCGATGACCTGGGTCCGCAGCGGCAGCCGCCGCGCCACCGCGTCGACGATGCGAATGGTGCTGTCGTAGAAGGCCGGATCGCCCCACACGAGGAAGCCCACAGTCTCGCCCGTGGGCAGACTTTCGATGATCTCGGCATAGCGGTCCGCGCGGGCTGCGTGCCACGCGTCGACACCCGTCCGGTATGCCGTCCTGTCCCGTTCCGCGTCCGGCCCGCGTTCCGGGTCAGTCACCGTGACGATGCGATAGGTCCCGTCGTCGAGGAACTCCTCGCAGATGAGGCGACGGACGGCGACGAGCTCGTCCTTGACCTCGCCCTTGTCCGCCACGAGGAAGACATCACACTCACGGAGCGCCGCGATGGCCTGCCCGGTGACATGGGCGGGGGAGCCGGTGCCGATACCGATGACACGGACTTCACGCGGGTTGCTCTCTGCTGCAGCGGTGCTCATCGGGTCATCTCCAAAAGCAGCTGGTGGTCGAGGTGCTCGTCGACGGCGTCGGCGAGGGCATCGATCATGGCCTCGCGCCGTTCCGCGAACCCGAGGGCGGCCACGTCCGGTCGCCAGGCTGAATCAGCCGCCGCCGCAACCTCGGTGAGCCACGCGCGCCGGAAGTCGTCGCACTCGAGGGTGCCGTGCCAGATCGTGCCCCACACCGAGCCTTCGACAGTGCCGCCGGGGAACGCTCGGTCGTCCGACACGACCCCGTGGTGGATCTCGTAGCCCTCAACGGCATGGCCGCGCCACTCGCCACTCGGCCGCGCCAGCACCTTCTCGGGCCGGAACGTCACCGTCGTGGGCAGCAGAGCCAAACCGGCTACGCGCCCACCGTGCTCACTCTCCACCGGGTCGTCGATCCACTGAGCCAACATCTCGTAGCCACCACAGATCCCGAGCACCGGTCGTCCGCGCGACGCACGCCACCCGACGACGTCGGCCAACCCGCTCGACCGCAACCACTCCAGGTCGCTCACCGTGGCGCGCGACCCCGGCAGCACGAGAAGGTCCGCCTCACGGCATACATCAGGGTCTGTCGTCACGCGCACATCGACGCCCGGTTCGGCGGCCAGAGCGTCAACGTCAGTGGCGTTGGAGGTCCGCGGAAGGCGCACCACGGCCACCGACAGCCGGTTGCCCGACGTGTCCGTCGAGGGCCGCCAGCGGCCGATCGACAGGGCGTCCTCGGAGTCCAGCCACACGTCCTCGAGCCACGGGAGGACGCCGGCACACGGCATACCCGTTCGCTCGGTCACCACGTCGAGACCGGGAGTCAGCACCGACTGGTCGCCGCGGAACTTGTTGATGACATAGGCGCGCAGCAACGGTCGGTCGGCGTCATCCACCAGAGCCCACGTGCCGAACAACGCTGCCAAGGCACCGCCGCGGTCGATGTCGGCCACGATGAGAGCAGGCAACGAAAAGCGCTGTGCCAGACCCAGATTCACATAGTCGCCGGACCGGAGGTTGACCTCGGCCGGCGACCCTGCCCCTTCGGCCACCACGAGGTCGACCGAGCCTGACAGTTCCTGAAAGGCCTCAAAGGCCGCCTCGGCCAGGTGTCGTCGACCGGTCGCGTACTCGCCAGCCACCAACTGCCCTGCGGGCTTCCCGCGCACGACCACGAACGCGCGACGGTCACTCCCCGGTTTGAGCAGCACGGGATTGTGGACCGACGTGGGCTCAACCCGAGCAGCCCGGGCCTGGAGGTACTGCGCCCGCCCGATCTCGGACCCGTCGCGGCAGACCATCGAGTTGTTCGACATGTTCTGCGCCTTGAACGGCGCGACCCGGATGCCCTGACGGGCCCACAGGCGGCACAGGGCCGTGACGACGAGAGACTTCCCCGCATCGGAGCTCGTCCCCGTCACCAACAGTCCCGACACCTGGCGGATTCTACGCAGCCCTAGAGTTGCGGCGTGCCTCCGTTCCACGTCCGCCACCTCCACCTCGTCCGCCACGGACAGTCCACCTGGAACGTCGAGGGCCGCCTCCAGGGGCAGACCGCCCACCCCGAGCTCACGGACCTCGGTCGCGCGCAGGCCCAGTCCGCCGCAGACCTGCTTGCCGAGCGCGTCACCGGCACGGTCGCGGTCGTGTCGAGCGACCTCGTGCGGGCCCGGCAGACGGCGGACGTCATCGCGAGGACCCTCGGCGTGCGGGTCGTGGACGACCCGGACCTGCGGGAGCAGTCCGTCGGCGACCTCGAGGGGCTGCTCACCAGCGCTCTCGAGGCGACGCCCGACACCGATGATGGCCGTCACGTCAGCGAGGTGAAGTGGGGCGGTGGAGAGAGCCTCGAGGACGTCCACCGACGGCTGGCCGCCCCGATCGCCCGAGCCCTCACCGCTTCACACGACCACGTCGTCTGGGTCACCCACGGCATCACGGCGTGCGTGGCGCTCGCCCGACTCGCTGGCCGCTCGCACCGGGACGTCGAGTGGGACCCGATCGTCAACGGCGCCGTCGTCTCGACGAGTCTCAGCCGACCCTGACTGCGGCCAACCTCACCGGCTCCTCAGGACCGCTCCACAGCCAGCGCACAGGAGTGACCTCGACAGTCATCTCATGACGATGACCACACCGCGCATCCACCGGGCCGCGCCGAACGACCCGGCCCCGGCGGCCCGCCGGATGCCCGCTCCCGTGCCCCGCTGGTGGCGCGACGCGTCGGGGGTGGCGCTGTGGGCACTGCTCGTCGCGGTGACCGCCCTCTGGGTCGCCCACGGCGGCATCCAGGACCTCGGCTCTCTCGGCGACGGACTCATCTCGCTCGGCCGCCTCACCGGGCTCATCGCCTCGGCCCTGCTCCTCGTCCAGGTGCTCCTCATGGCCCGCATCCCGTGGTTCGAACAGGCCTGGGGCCAGGACGAGCTCGCGCGCACCCACCGCCTCGTCGGCTTCACGTCGTTCAACCTCATGCTCGGGCACATCGGCCTCATCGTGCTCGGCTATGCGGCCTCCTCGTCGCTCGGTCTCTGGGGCACGACCTGGGACCTCGTCGTCAACTACCCGGGAGTGCTGCTCTCCGTGGCGGGGACCGCGGCCCTGGTCATGGTCGTCGTCACGTCGATCAAGAAGGCGCGCGCCCGCCTGCGTTACGAGTCGTGGCACCTCATCCACCTCTACGGCTACCTCGGGGCCGGTCTCGCCCTGCCGCACCAGCTCTGGACGGGACAGGACTTCACGGCGTCAACCGTCGCGACGTGGTTCTGGTGGACCCTGTATGCCGTCGCCGCAGCTTCCGTCCTCGTCTTCCGGTTCGCAGTCCCGCTCGAGCGTTCGTGGCGAGCACCATTGCGCGTCACCGAGGTTCGTCGCGACTCAGTCGATGTCACAACGGTGACGGTCGCGGGTCCGGGGGCCTCGCGACTCGCCGCCCACGGAGGGCAGTTCTTCCAGTGGCGTTTCCTCGATGGGCCGGGTTGGACCCGAGCCCACCCCTACTCCCTGTCGGCCGCACCGGACGGGACGACTTTGCGCTTCACGGCTGCCCACGTGGGCGACGGCACCCACCGGCTCGCCAGCCTGAGACCGGGGACACGCGTCCTCGTGGAGGGTCCCTACGGACGGCTGCACCAAGGTGTGCGCACGCGCCGCAAGGTCCTGCTCATGGCCTCCGGGATCGGCATCACCCCGATGCGGGCGCTGCTCGAGGATCTCCAGCAGACCCCGGGCGATGTCACCCTCCTTCACCGCGTCCACGACGTCGACTCGGCGGTGCTCTCCGACGAGGTGGCCGGTCTTGCGGCCGCACGGGGAGCGCGCTACCTCGTCATCGACGGGGCGCGGATCCCCGACCGGGCCACCTGGCTTCCGATGTCGGCTTCCCACCTCACCGACGCCGACGCCCTGCGCCACCTCGTGCCGGACGTCCACGACCACGACGTCTACGTCTGCGGTGGAGCCGGCTGGATGGACGCCGCCCACAGCGCCCTCACCTCCGCCGGTGTGCCCGCCGAGAACATCCACCTCGAACGCTTCACGTACTGACACCCTCCTCCCGACCCACCCGCACGGAGTTCCAATGCGCCGCATCACCCTCTGGCTCGCCAGCACGGCGACGATGCTCGTCCTGCTCTTCAGCTATCACACGTCCACCTCGTCCGGCACGACGACGAGCCTCAGTGCACCAGCGAACGACGGCACCGTCGCTGCGGCCGGCTCGTCCTCGTCGGGCACGACGTCCTCGAGTTCGAAGACCTGGACCGGTGACGCCGCGTCGACCCGCTTCGGCGACGTCCAGGTCCAGATCACCGTCGCGGACGGCAAGATCACGGCCGCGACGGTCACCGAGGTTCCCTGGCAGGACCACCGCGACCAGGAGATCAACTCGCGCGCCGTCCCGATCCTCACCGACGAGACCGTCTCGGCGCAGAGCGCCGGCATCGACATGGTGTCCGGCGCGACCTTCACCTCGCAGGGCTACGTCGAATCCCTCCAGTCCGCGCTCGACCAGGCGGGCCTGTGAACACCGCCGAGATCTCGGTTCGCACGGCGAGCCGTCGACGGGTCTTCGTCCGCCAGATCATGGGTATGCCGGTGAGCATCCACGTGCGTGCCTTCGACCCGGGACGCCCGGAGATCGAAACCGCTGCGGGCCGCGTCTTTGCCCACCTCGATCGCGTTGACCGCGTGCTGAGCACCTGGCGAGCGGACAGCGACCTCCTTCGTCTCCAGCACGGCGAGCTCGATGTCGACAGCGCCCACCCATGGCTGGCCGAGGTCACGGAGCTCTGCCTCGAGGCCGAGGACCGCACCGCTGGCCTCTTCCGGGCCTGGCGTTCACGTGACGGTGGTCGTCCCACGTTCGATCCCACGGGACTGGTCAAGGGCTGGGCGGTGTCCAACGCGGCAGCCCACCTCGAGACCGTTCCCGAGATCGGTTTCAGCATCGGGGCAGGAGGCGACATCGTCGTCGGCACCGGCCGCGGCATGCTGCACTCAGAACCCGTGTGGCGGATCGGCATCGAGAACCCGCGTGACCGCAGCGAGGTGGCTGAGATCGTGACCCTCACTCGGGGAGCCATCGCCACCTCCGGGTCCGCGGCCAGGGGAGCGCACATCGTCGATCCGCTCACGGGACAGGGCATCTCGCGATCCGGTTCAGCCACAGTTAGTGGCCCCGAACTCCTGTGGGCCGATGTCTGGGCCACCGCCGCCTTCGTCGACTCGACGACAACGGAACGTCTGCTGGAAGCCCGCGACCCGGCATACCGGCTGCTCGTTCTCTGACGCACAGTGTGTTGGGATGGGCGCATGCTGCCCTTCCGTCAGGTCGATGTCTTCAGCTCCGAGCCGTGGCTCGGCAACCCGCTCGCCGTGGTCCATGACGCCGACGGGTTGAGCGACTCGCAGATGGCGGACTTCGCCCGGTGGACCAACCTGTCCGAGACGACGTTCCTCAGCGCGCCGACGGATCCTGGCGCCGACTACAAGGTGCGCATCTGGACCGTCGGCGGTGAGCTGCCCTTCGCCGGGCACCCCACGATCGGCAGCGCCCACGCCTGGCTCGAGGCCGGGGGAGCGCCGCGCGGCGACGCCGTCATCCAGGAGTGCGGCGCAGGGCTCGTCACCGTGCGTCGCGCACCACGACTCGGATTCGCCGCACCGCCCATGACTCGCTCGGGTGCGGTCGACGCGGAGTTGAGGGCCCGCATCGTCCGTGCGCTGGCCATCGACGAGTCCGCCGTCGTCGACATGGCCTGGGCCGACAACGGACCCGGCTGGGTCGGCGTCGACCTCGGTTCGGCTCAAGCCGTCATCGACGTGGTCCCCGACATCGCCGCCTTCGCCGACCTCAAGGTCACTGTCATCGGCCGCCACGACAACGCCCGCGCGACCGAGTTCGGCGCCGATGTGGAGGTTCGCGCCTTCTATGCCGATGGCCGTGACTTCGGGGAGGACCCGGTCACCGGCAGCGCGAATGCCGCTCTCGCCCAGTGGCTCATCGGTACGGGCGCCGTGCCTGACAGCTACGTCGCGCGCCAGGGGTCGGTCATCGGCCGCGACGGGCGTGTCCACATCGAGGCGGCCGACGGCGAGGTCTGGGTCTCCGGCGATGCCGTGACCCGCATCGAGGGCAGCGTCGACCTCTAGACCAGGGCGCTGTCGTGGCGCGCTGCCAAGGCCGACTCGGCGGCCAGCTCCACCCCGCTGGCCGGGTCACGACCCAGGAGTCCGGCCAGGTCTGGTCCGTGCTCGGCCAGGAAGCCGTGCCGGATGGACGTGGCGATGCTGGCAAGCATGGGCGCCTGGAAGGGCAGGAGCCCGGATGACGCGAGCAGCCGCTCACGATAGACGCCCAGGGACAGGTCCTTGACGGGTGCCTCGAGGCGGCGAGCGACATCCTCGACCGTGAACGGAGGACCGGTCAGCTCATAGGTGAGGGCGTCGTGGCGGGTCGGGTCGAGGGCGACCCGGGCGGTGGCGCGGGCGAGGTCGTCCCGCGTGGGTGCGGCGACAAAGCCCTGTGCGAAGGGCGACTCGAGAACACCTCCCTGCCAGGACAGCAGCGCGCCGACGAGCTCCGCATACAGGCCGTTGCGCATCACGGTCCGGCCCAGTCCGCTGCTCCGCAGCAGCTCCTCGGTGGCGCGGTGCGCCAGGGCGAATCCAAGGTGGTCGCCGGCACCGACCAGGCTCGTGTAGACCACGTGCCCGACGCCATCACGGTGAGCCGCATCGAGGACGGCCGCGTGCCGACGAAGGACCACGTCGTCCTCGGCATACCCGGCAGAGACGAGGACCAGCGTGCCGACACCGCTCAGGTTGATGGTCGCCGGCGCGTCAAAGTCCATGACGCGGCCACCGCCTGTCGAGCTTCGACTGGCCTCGGCGACGTCGGCCCCCGCGGTGCGCAGGTGGGTGACGATCCGACTCGCGAGTTGGCCGCTGGCGCCGGTGACAAGGATCATGAGTTCTCCAGACGTGGTTCTCTTCGGTGACCGCTCTGGTCACCGACCCGATCCTCAGCCCTACGCGTGGACGCCACAAGGAGGCACTTTCATGTCAGCGACGAACACCGATGTGACCCTGCAGGTCACAGACGGGGCCGCCCTGTTGGACCCGTGCGGGCGCGGCGAGCACCCGGACTGCGGGATCCGCGACGTCCTGGATCGTGTTGGGGACAAGTGGTCGGTTCTCGTCGTCGTCGAGCTCGCCTCCGGACCGAGGCGCTTCAGGGAGCTGCAGCGTGCGATCGACGGGATCTCTCAGCGCATGCTCACGCTCACCGTGCGGCGGCTCGAACGAGACGGGCTTGTCCTACGGACCGTGTATCCCACCGTTCCGGCCCAGGTGGACTACCGCCTCACCGCGACCGGAACGAGCCTGACCCACCTCGTGAAGGCCTTGGCCGACTGGTCCCTGGCGCATCGCAGCAGCATCGCATCGGCTCGCGCCGAGTACGACGCCCGCCCCCCGGCTCAGGGCTGAGACTCGCGTCCCAGCGCTTCTGCGAGCTCTTCGACGTCGGTCACGGGTGCGTCGCAGACGAACCCACGGCACACGTATGCCGTCGGCTTCCCTGCCCTGAGCGGGCGCGCCTCGAGCAGGGGCTGGCCGGGGGCGCCCGGGGCGCCGCGGGCGATGACCAGCCCGGGTGATGCACTGGCCCGGGCCGTCGCGAGCAAGGCCTCGGCAGTGGGTCCGTCGCCGACGATGGCCACCTGCAGCGGCCCGACCACGGACGCCTCGGCCACGGCGAGGGCCCAGCCAGCGAAGCGCGGATCACGGGCGGCCAGAGTGCCGACGTTCGACAACGCGTCGTCAGACGCCTCGCGGTGACGGGTGGAACCGGTGAGCGCCGAATACGCCAGCCAGGCACCGGCGAGGGACGAGACGCCTGAGGGTTCGGCGTTGTCGGCCTGGCTGCGCGGGCGGGTGAAGAGCTGCTCGGCGTCGTCCGCGGTGTCGTGGACCACGCCGTCGGTGTCACGGAAGTGGGTGAGCGCGACGTCGAGGACCGTGCCGGCCTGCGCCAGCCAGCGGGGGTCTCCCGTTGCCTGGTGCAGGGCGAGCAGCCCCTCGGCGAGGTTGCCGTGGTCATCGGCGACACCTGCGGCAGCGCCCACGACGCCGTCTCGTGAGGCCCTGCGCAGCCGTCCGTCGACCACGTGGGTGGCGACGACGAACTCCGCACACCGCACAGCGGCCTCGACGAAGTCAGGTCGTTCGAGGAGGACGCCGGCGTCCGCGAGACCTGCGATGGCCAGGCCGTTCCAGGAGGTGACGACCTTGTCGTCGCGGGTCGGTTGCGCGCGCCCGCGACGGGCGTCGAGCAGACGGGTTCGGACTCCCGACCACCACACCGCGTCCTTCGGGTCGGCCCGCAGCTGGAGCGTCGAGGCGCCGTGCTCGAAGGTGCCCTCGGTGGTCACGGACAGGAGCTCGGCCGCACGAGCTCCATCCTCGAACCCGAGCACCTCGACCAGCTGCATCGGCGTCCACGCGTAGGTGGCGCCCTCGATACTTACACCGTCGATGACCGTGTCGGCGTCAAGGGCCGACGCGAACCCGCCCTCCGAAGTGCCGAGGTCGCGGATGATGAACTCCGCTGTCTCACAGGCGATCCGTTGGGCCAGCGGATCGCCGGTGGAGCGCCACAGGTGCGTGTAGACCCGCAGGAGCTGGGTGTTGTCGTAGAGCATCTTCTCGAAGTGAGGAACAACCCAGTCGGCGTCCACGGCATACCGCGCGAAGCCGCCAGCGAGCTGGTCGCAGATGCCACCGCGGGCCATCGCGTCGCAGGTTCGTCGCGCCATCGCCAGGGCGTCGGCGTCGCCCGTGCGGGCATGGTGACGGATCAGGAACTCGAGCACCATCGACGGTGGGAACTTCGGTGCCCCGCCGAACCCGCCACGCGCCGGGTCGTAGGTCTGCCGCAGGTTCGTCACCGCGCCTGCGAGCGCTTCGGGCGTGATCGACGTCGTCGCTGCGGGTGCCGTCAGCTCGCGCAGCTGCCCCGCGATGTGCGCCCCGGAAGCGAGCACGTCGGAGCGTTGCTCGGTCCACACCTTCGTCACGTTGGCGAGCAGGGCGAGGAACTGCTGACGGGGAAAGTAGGTCCCGGCGAAGAACGGGTCTCCGTCGGGGGTGAGGACGCAGGTCATGGGCCAACCGCCGTGGCCTGTCAGCGCGGTCGTGGCATTCATGTAGACCGCGTCGACGTCGGGACGTTCCTCGCGATCCACCTTCACCGCAACGAAATTCGCGTTGACCACGTCGGCGACACCGACGTCCTCGAACGACTCGTGAGCCATGACGTGGCACCAGTGGCACGCGGCATACCCGACGGACAACAGGACGGGCACGTCACGGCGACGGGCCTCCGCGAACGCGTCGGGACCCCACTCCCGCCAGTCGACCGGGTTGTCGGCGTGCTGGAGGAGGTAGGGCGAGGTGGACTGCGCGAGCCGATTGGCCATTCCCATGACTCCTGACGATCGGAACGTGCAGCCCAGCCTAGGAGGGACGTCGAGACAGGGCCCCTGTGAGGTCAGACCTGCGGGTTCGAGAGCTGGGGATAGAGCGACTCGATGGGTCCGGCCAGACCAGCCTTCACCTGCACCGAGAGATCGTCGGCGAGCACTTCGAACACACACGCGGCGACACCGTCGTAGGCCTTCCGCACGATGTCGGCTGGGTCGTTCTTCGTGACGTCCAGCCCTGCCGTCATGGGGGTGTCGGTGTAGCCGACATGGAGGGCTGTCACGAGAGTGCCCTGCTTGGCGAGGGCCAGTCGTTGCGTGTTGGTGGCCGACCAGAGCGCCGCCTTGGTGGAGCTGTAGCCGTCACCGACGCCGATCCAGGAAAGGACCGACAGGACGTTGAGCAGGGCACCACCGCCGTTGGCGGCGAGGGCCGGGGCAAAGGCATGGGCGACGGCGAGTGGCCCGAAGAAGTTCACCTCGAACAGGTCCCGCAATGCGGGGGAGTCATGCAGGACGCTCGCGCCGTTGGCGCCGCCGGCGTTGTTGATGACCAACGTGACGTCCGAGGCGGTGGCCGCTGCTGCTGCGACGGATGCGGGGTCAGTGACATCGAGGGTGAGCGGGATGACGCGCGGGTCGTCCCACTTCCGTGGTGTGCGGGCAGTCGCGTAGACGGTTCGGGCGCCGCGGGCCAGGGCCTGCTCCACGAAGTGTGTGCCGAGCCCTCCGTTCGCACCGGTCACAAGGACGACATCGAAGATTGTGGCAGGGGTCATGGGTAGGGGCTCCTTGAGCGCGGTGGGCGAGATGCTCACGTGGGACGGTCGGATGGGTTTCAGCCAGCGAGGAACTCGGCGGCAACCGGGGCGAACCGGTCGTGGAACTGGAAGATCGCGCCGTGGCCGGAGTCGGGATAGATGATCAGCTCGCTTCCCTTGATGCGAGTGTGCAGGTCCTCGGAGAGCACCGAGGGCACCATGCGGTCGTTGTCGCCGTTGGCGATCAGCGTCGCCTGGGTGAAGGCCGACAGGTCCGAGGGGGCGGACCGGCCGAACTTCTGGATCGCCTTGAGCTGGGTCCGCAAGGCCTTGATATCGATCGGCTGGTCTCGGTCGAGGGTGCGTTCCTGGAGTCGCTCGATGAACGCCTTCGCGGCGGGCTTGCCGGTCGCGTTGCGGTTGAAGAAGAGGAACTCCTTGGGGTCCGACCGGGTCAGGGTCGCGCGGAGGATGTCCCAGTAGGTGGTGCCCACGACCTTGTCCATGTCCTTGCCGCCACGGGGACCGGTGCCCGTGAGGACGAGCCTGCGGACCAGGTCAGGGTGCTTGACGATCAGGTCCTGCGCGATCATTCCGCCCATGGAGAAGGCGAAGATGTCGATCTTCTCGAAACCGAGCGCGCTGATGAGCTCGTAGGCGTGGTCGGCGGCTTCCTCGAGCGTGTCGGGGACCTTGCCGGTCGAGGCACCGACGCCGCGCTGGTCGAAGGCGAGGACGTGTCGGTTCTTCGCGATCGGGTCGACGATGCGCGGGTCCCAGTTGTCCAACGTCGCCGCGAGGTGCACGAAGAAGACGACGGGGATGCCGCCCCTGGGGCCCAGCTCGCGGTACGCGTACGTCGTGCCGCCGACGGCGATGGCCCGACTCGGGGCCAGGGCGTATGACGTGATGACCGGCTCATTGCCGTCGAGCCCAGTCATGCGGCGTTCCCCCGCGTGACGACGACCTTGCCGTTGGCCTGGCCCTGTTCGACAAAGGCCATCGCCTCGATGGTGTCGGCGAACGGGAAGGAGCGATCCAGCACGGGTCGGAGCGTTCCGTCGTCGTAGAGCCGGGCCAACGTCTTCAGCTGCGGGCCGCTGGCCCTCATGAAGAGGAACGAGTAGCGCACGCCCAGCTTCTTGGCCCGACTGCGAACCTTGTGGCTCATGAAGGCGAGGACCGGCTTGAGGAGGGGCTGGCCGAGCTGGGTCGCGAAGGCCAGGTCGGGCGGGCCGACCACGCTGATGGCCAGTCCTCCTGGCTTGAGCACGGTCAACGACTTCTCCAGGCTGCTCAGACCCAGAGAGTCCAGCACGACGTCGTAGCCGGAGAGGACGTCGGCGAAGTCGGTGGTGGTGTAGTCGATGGCCTCGTCGGCGCCGAGGGCGCGAACCTTGTCGATGTCCTTGGTGTGCGCGGTGGTGGCGACATGTGCCCCGAGGTGTCTGGCCACCTGGATGACGGTGGAGCCGAGGCCGCCGGCGCCGGCGTGGACCAGTACCTTCTGACCTGCCTGGACACCGGCAACGTCCACGAGGGCCTGCCAGGCCGCAAGTGCGACGAGCGGGACGGCGGCCGCTTCCTCGAAGGACAGTGAGGTCGGTTTGAGGGCGACATCGTCTGCGTCGATCGCGATCGTCTCGGCGAAGGCGCCGATCCGCAGGTCGCGTGGGCGGGAGTACACCTCGTCGCCGATCGTGAAGTTCGCGACGTCGGCCCCGACCCGGGTCACGACGCCGGCGAGGTCGTGGCCGAGGACGAAGGGGGGCTTGTACCTGAGGAGCTGCTTGAACTCACCGTTGCGGACCATCTTGTCGAGCGGGTTGATGCTTGCTGCCCGCACGTCGACCAGCACGTCATGGGGACCGACATCGGGTGCGGATATCTCGGCCGCCTCCAGACCGGTGGGGCCGTACCTCGTGACAGTGAATGCCTTCATGCCGAGTCCTGATCGATGGGGGTAGCGGGCTGGAGTGGGGCGGTGGCGAGGGTCATGGCACTGGCCCGCGACGCCAACAGGATGTGCTCGGACAGCTCGCGGTCGGTCACGGCGCGGGCGGCCTGCAACGAGGCGACCAGCAGAGACAACAGGCCGACCGCGCGTGCGTTCGCTTCCTGTTCGTCGCCCGAGTCCAAGAGGCGACCAACGGCCGCCATGAGCGTGCGGACGCCGTCCGTGTAGGCGCGGCGGATGGTCTCGTCACACCGCGAGATCTCATCCAGGAGGGCCGCTGACGGACACCCGCTGGCGACGTCGTCCCGATGGGCTGGTGAGAGGTACTCGTTCACGAAGTCCCGAACCGACTCCCTTCCGGGAGGCAGAGCCGCGATCCGCGCGGTCTGCGCTGCGAGCTGAGCACCCACGACGTGGGCGATCAGGTCGTCCTTCGAAGAGAAGTGCCCGTAGAAGGCGCCATTCGTCAGACCTGCATCGGCGACCAGTGCGGAGATCCCCGAACCATCGAGGCCGTCGCTCTTGAAACGTCGTCCAGCAGTCTCGATCATCCGGCGCCGGGTCGCCTCCTTGTGGTCCGTGCCGTATCTCGCCATGTTGCGCATCTCCTCTGGGGGCCTTGCATCGAAGATAGCAGTATGGTCGTAATTCAATCAAGCCCAAGCGAAAGTGTGTGAGCCCGGGGGGCGTCAGGCTCACCCTGGCGTGGGGGCGTAAGGGCCTTCGCGCACCATGGCCCGCACATCGGCGAGGCGCAGGGTCGTCGGGTCGAGATCGGTGAGGACCCAGGTTGCGCCCGCGGCCAGCCACGGCGCAGGGTCCGTGCCGGGCGCCAGGTCGATGGCGACGTCGAAGGGGCGCGACGGGTCCTCCCGCAGACCTTTGACGCGGTCCACGGCCTCGGCCAGCTGGTCCGCGGCGGTGAGGTTGACCGGGAAGAAGCCGTCGTGAGCGGCAGCCCTGCGCAGCGGTCGCAGGTTCCCCGGGAAGCCGGCGACCCAGACGGGGATCGTGCCGCGCACCGGCCTGGGCTCGAACGTCAGGTTGTCGACGAGGTGGTGGGCGCCGCTGTGGTGGACGGGTTCGCCGGTCCACGCGGCCCGCAGGATCTCGAGGCTCTCGTCGAGCAGTTCGGCGCGGGTCCGGTCCTCGACGGGTTCGCCAGTGCGCGAGTACTCCTGCGCGAACCGGTCGCTGCCGAGACCGACCCCGAGGATGAGGCGGCCGTTGCTCAACCGGTCGAGCGACACCGTCTCGCGCGCGAGCTTCGTCGGGCGGCGCCGGGCCAGCGGACTGACCATCGGCCCGAGGGCGATCCGAGAGGTCACGGTGGCCGCGGCCGCGAGACACACCAAGGGGTCAGCCACCGCCACCACCGGTGCGCGCCAAGCGATCTGGTCCCACACGAAGAACCCATCCCACCCGGCAGCCTCAGCCTCGACTGCGAGATCTGCGATCACCCGCGGGTCGGCGAGCTCGTCGAACAGCGGTAGCCAGACGCCGGCTTTCATCGCCGCGTCCGATCCGTGTGGGCGACGAGGCCTTCGATGAACTCCGGCCAGCGCTCGGCGGGGAGGTCGTGCCCCGCGTCCTCGAGGACCAGGAGTGATGCGTGGGGGAGCGCCTCCCGAAAGGCGAGGGCATGGGGGAGGGGGAAGACCGGGTCGAGCTCGCCGTGGACGACGAGGGCCGGTGCAGCCACGTCGGCGATTCCGCCGCGGGTCGGCCCGGGGGTCTCGATGGCGAAGTGGTTGCTGGTGCTGGACACGTCACGGGTCCGGACCACGTCGAGCTGGGCCAGAGCGCGCACGTGCTCCTCGTCGAAGAGGGGCGACGTGCCCGCGTAGGTGCGGATGGCCCTGACGATGTAGTCGACCCACGCGTCATGGTCCGCGGGATCGGGGGTCTCATTGTCGATCATCTCCATGAACTCGGGCGTCGGCGGCGGGAGGCCCGGATCGCCAGGAGTCGTCGACATGAAGGTCACCGTCTCGATCCGCTCCGGGTGGTCGACAGCGAGGACGAGCGCCGTCCCACCGGACATCGACCGCCCGACGACGTGCGCCGGCTCAAGCCCCAGCGCGTCGAGGATGCCGGTCGCGTCCAGGGCCAGGTCGTTCATGTCGTATGCCGGGTGGCCGGCCGGGTCGTTCGTCGAACGTCCCGTGTCGCGCTGGTCGTAACGGATGACGAAGCGACCGGGGCTGCTGAGGCACTCACACAGCTCGGTCTCCCACCAGATCATCGATGCGGACGCACCGTGGATGAGCAGGATGGCGGGGTCACTGGGGGCGCCGAACGTCTGGACGCAGAGCTCGACGTCGCCGACCGGGATCATCGTTTCGGGGTTCATGCCCATGACGTTAGGACGGCACCGCTGTCGTGAAAAGCGATGGTTCTTGATGGCCATGATCGTCTGGGGCGATACTGGCGCGATGTTGGACCTTCGGCTCCTTGCCGCCCTCGACGCCGTCGCCCGCCTCGGGACGTTCGGCCGGGCCGCTGCCGAGCTCGGCTACACCCAGTCGTCGTTGAGCCAGCAGATCGCCACGCTGGAGCGTCGGGTCGGTGGCGCCGTCTTCGACCGACCCGGCGGAGCCCGACGACCACTCATCACCCCACTCGGTCGGCTGGTGCTGTCACAGGGGCAGCCCTTGCTGGCAGGGGAGAGGGCCGCCCGCGACAGCATCGACCGCTTCCACGCGGGCGGTGGACGGGTCGACGTCGGAACCTTCCAGACCGTGACCAACGTGCTCCTGCCCGAGGTCGTGGAGCGGCTGCGAGCCGAGCACCCCGACGCCGAGATCCGGCTGTTCGAGGACGAGACGGACGAGCCGCCCCTCGACTCCCTCGACCTCGTCTTCCTTGACAGCGCTGGACCCGACGACGCCGACAGGGTCGAGGTCTTCAGGGACGAGCACGTGGTGCTGGCTCCCCGAGGCGTCCTCGCCCCCGGGCCCGTCCACCTCGCCGACCTCGATGCCCGAGCCATGGTCGCGCTCCCACCGATCTGCGACCAGGCCGTGGTCGAAGGTGCCTTCGCTGCCGCCGGGGTGGTCCCGGACATCGTCTTCCGCACGGCCGACAACCAGGGGGTCACCTCGATGGTCCGGGCGGGCCTCGGTGTCGCCGTCATGCCGGTGCTCGCGGTCTGGGGCCAGCGCGCGGATGATGCCCTGACGTTCCACCGGCTGGAGCCCGCAGTGCCCGACCGGGTCGTGCACCTGCTGTCGCGAGGGACGCTCTCGCCGCTGGCTCTGCGGCTGCGCGAGCTCTCGGTCGACGTGGGTGAGCAGCTCGTGGCAGAGCTCAGGCTCGCCCTGCCCGCTTCTCGGCCTCGACCTTGAGTGCCGACAGGTGGTCGTCCCAGGTGTCTGCCCGGCTCGCCAGCCACGTCGCCGTGTGACGCAACGGCTCCGGTCGGACGTGGAAGCGCACCTCACGGCCGGTGCGGGCGGACTCGACCAGTCCTGCGTCGGCGAGCACGGTGAGGTGCTTGAGGACCGCCTGGCGGGTGATCGTCAGACCCTGCGCGAGAGCGGTGGCCGTGGCGACCTCGCGGCTCGCCAGCGAGTCGAGGACGGAGCGACGGGTGCCGTCGGCCAGCGCCGCGAACACCTTCGTCGCGGCGTCCTCGAGTGGCGGGGTCCGACTCATGGCGCCTCGAGGTGCGTCTTGAGGGCACCCAGCTCGGTCTCCCAGCCGGACTCGTTGTCGCGGTAGTTCTCGGCGACCTTCCCGGCGGCGAGGTCGATCGAGGCGAACCCACTCTCGACGACGCTCACCGTGACGGGTCCGTCCTCGAGGCCCTCGAGAAAGAACTCGACGAGGGTGTTCCCCGCCTCGACAGCGCGCTCATCCCACGGCGCCCAACGGAACGCGACGTGGCTCGGTTCGTTGGAGCCCTCGATGAGGAGGGGGAAGGTGCCGTGTGTGTCGTTGGTGACGTGCCAGACGCCGTCCTTCTCCTGAATGGCGTTGTCGACGATCGAGCCGTCATTGATCCACCAGCCCGGCTGGGAGACGAGCTCCCACACGATGGCGAGCGGTGCGTCGATCTCGATCTCGCGGGTGATGGTGTCCTGTGCCTGGTCGGTGCTCATGGTTCCTCCGGTCGGTCTTGATGTGCAACAACAGAGTTGCACAAGACAAGCGCAAAGTGCAACTGTCAGGTTGCACGCGCACAGCGAGCTGCCCGCCGCCCGTCCCGAGGGACGCAGCGGCGGGCAGTCGTGTGCTCAGTGACCGACGGTGCGTGAGTCCGGGTCGCCGACGAGGTCGCCGTCCTCGCGGTCCTCGTGGTCGTCGACCATCGTGGCCTCGTCGAACGGATCCTGTCCGGACAGGACCCGGTCGAGCTGGGGTCGGTCAAGCTCCCCGACCCAGTGGCCGATGAGAATGGTGGCGATCGAGTTCCCGGCGAAGTTCGTCAGGGCCCGTGCTTCGCTCATCATCCGGTCGATGCCGACGATGAAGCCGACACCGTCGACGAGGTCCGGGCGGTGCGACTGCAGTCCGCCGGCGAGCGTCGCCAGCCCGGCGCCGGTCACGCCAGCAGCGCCCTTGGACGCGATGATCATGAAGACGAGCAGGGAGATCTGCTCACCCAGGCCGAAGGGCTTGTCGAGGGCCTCGGCGATGAAGAGCGAAGCCATCGTGAGATAGATCGCCGTGCCGTCGAGGTTGAACGAATACCCCGTCGGGACAGTGATGCCCACCACCGGACGCGAAACACCGATGTGCTCCATCTTGGCGATGAGGCGGGGGAGCGCGGACTCGGAAGAGGACGTCGAGAGGATGAGCAGGAACTCGCGAGACAAGTAGCGCAGCAACTTGAAGACGTTGATGCCTGTCACGGCCTTGAGCAGCGAGCCGAGGATGACGAAGACGAAGATCGCGCAGGTGATGTAGAAGGCGATCATGATGAGCGCCAGCGACTTCAGCGCCTCCCAACCGGTGGCTCCCACGACGGCAGCCATCGCTCCGAACGCACCGATCGGGGCGGCATACATGATCATCGACATGAGCCGGAAGACGAGCCGTTCGAGGTGCTTGACCCCGTTGAGGATCGGCTCACCGGCGCGTCCCATCTTCTGCAGGGCGAAGCCCGCGAGCAGTGCCACGAGCAGCGCCTGGAGCACCGATCCGGACGTCAGCGCCGAGACGAGGGTGTCGGGGATGAGTCCGAGGATGAAGTCAACGGTCGACGTGTGCTCCTCGCCGACGGCCTTCTGGCCGCTGGAGGCGAGCTCGTCGGTGAGGTGCAGACCGGCGCCGGGCTTGACGATGTTGCCGACCACGAGGCCGATCGCGAGGGCCACGGTCGACATGGTGAGGAAGTAGCCGAGGGCGAGGCCACCGACCTTGCCGACCTGGGCGGCCTTTCGCACCGAGCCGATACCGAGGACGATGGTGCAGAAGATGATCGGGCTGATCATCATCTTGATGAGGTTGACGAAGGCCGTGCCCATCCACTTGAGCTTGACCCCGAATTCCGGGGCGATGATCCCGACGGCGATGCCGGCGATCATGGCGATGATGACGGCGATGTAGAGCCAATGGGTTCGGTCCCGGCGTGCGGGCCGTACGACGACGTTGTCGGTCACGGGTGTCTCCTGGGTCGGGACCCGGTGGTTCCGGATCTGGTGAGCGACCCTGAGTCTGCTGGCGGGAGTGACTAGGGTCACGCTTGTGTTCATTGAGTGCCGGGATTCCCTCATGCGGGTGCCCCGCCGACCGATTTCCTGGGTATGCCGGTGAGGTCGCCTCGCGCGGGCACCTCACCTTCGCGGTGGAGCGTGGCCACGCAGACGTTCGTGCTGCAGGTGGGCGTGGCGCTGCTGGTCGTCGCGGTCGGGTTGGTCGCGGCCTACGTCCAGGCACGGCGGGCCCAGACGCAGGAGGCGACGTCGCGCGCGATGTCCGTGGCGCGCACGGTGGCGTCGACCCCAGAGGTGGTCGATGCGCTGACGGTGACGGCTCCCGTCGCTCCGGCTCCGACGTCACCCGTGCAGGAGTTTGCCGAAGAGGTCCGCCGCGCGACCCAGACCGACTTCGTCGTCGTCATGACGACGAGTGCCGTGCGACTGTCCCACCCCGACCCTCGACAAGTCGGCCAGCGCTTCCTCGGTCACATCGATGGGGCCCTGCGTGGGGGTGAGGTCGTCGAGGACTACACCGGCACCCTGGGGCCCTCGCGTCGGGTCGTCGTCCCGGTCCACTCCGATGCCGGCACCGTCGTCGGCCTCGTCTCCGTCGGGATCAGGCGCACCGAACTGTCCAAGGCGGTCCAGGCGCAGCTCCCCGCCCTGCTCGTCGCCGGAGCCGCCGCGGCGCTGCTCTCCGGAATCGGCACCGGACTCGTCTCCCGGCGCACCCGACGCCAGACCCTCGGGCTGGGCGAGGCCCAGCTGCGCGAGATGTACGAGTACTACGACGCCGTCCTCCACGCCGTCACCGAGGGTCTGCTGCTCGTCGACGACAAGGGTCGGCTACAGCTCGCCAACGACGAGGCGGTCCGGTTGCTCGGCCTCCCAGACGGCGCGACCGGTCGTCCGCTCGCCGAGCTCGGGCTCGCTCCCGCACTCACAGCGGCCCTCTCCGACGGGGAGCGCCGCGAGGACGAGCTCCACGTCACGGAAGCCCGGGTCCTCGTGCTCGGCACGGCTCCGGCGATGTGGGAGGGCCGGCGCCTCGGAACCGTGGCGACCTTGCGCGACCGCACCGACCTCGAGCACCTCACCGGCGAGCTCGACTCGGCCCGCGGCATCACGGAGGCGCTGCGGTCGCAGGCCCACGAGTCGGCCAACCGGATCCACACGATCGTCTCGCTCATTGAGCTCGGGCACACCGAGCGCGCCCTCGAGTTCGCGACCGACGAGCTCGCGGTCACCCAGCAGCTCGCCGACGACGTCGTCGCCGCCGTCACGGAGCCCGCGCTCGCGGCGCTGCTCGTCGGCAAGAGCGCGCAGGCGAGTGAGCGCGGCATCGACCTGCGCATTGCACCGGGTGCCGAGTGGCCCTCCGGTGCCGTGCCCGTTCGCGACGTCGTCACCATCGTCGGCAACCTCATCGACAACGCCTTCGACGCGGTGACCACCGGCAACCCCGGCGCCGAGCGGCGGGTCGACGTCGACGCCCGGGTCGAGCGGAATGCCGACACCGCTGCCGATGCCGATGTCGGCACCCACACGCTCATCCTCGAGGTCGCCGACTCGGGTCCGGGTCTGCCCGAGGACACGGTCGAGCTGGTCTTCCGTCGCGGCTTCAGCACGAAGGGTGAGGGCAGCGCGGGTCGCCGGGGGATCGGGCTCGCACTCGTCGCCCAGACGATCGAGCGATTGGGTGGTTCCCTCGAGGTCACGGGCCCTCCCGGTGCGCGATTCGCCGTCCGCCTCCCGCTTGCCGCAGCGCGTTCCGATCTGGGGAGCGCTGATGCCTGAGCCCCTGCGTGTCCTCGTCGTGGAGGACGAACCCGTGGCCGCCGAAGCTCACGCGACCTGCGTCAACGCGGTGCCCGGCTTCGTCGTCGCGGCCATGGCTGCGACTGGTCAGGAAGCGCTGAGAGCGTTGCAGGAGAACGCGATCGACGTCGTCCTCCTCGACATGAACCTGCCCGATCGTCACGGTCTCGAGATCGTTCGGGCCATGAGGGCTGCGGGCCACAAAGCCGACGTCATCGCGGTGAGCTCGGCGCGTGATCTCGACATCATGCGTTCGGCGGTCTCTCTCGGCGTGGTCCAGTACGTCCTCAAGCCGTTCGCCTTCGCCACCCTGCGTGATCGGCTGCAGGCCTACCTCGACTACCGCGCGACCCATCTGGCCACAGCTGAGGTCGGCACACAGGCCGAGGTCGATGAGGTCTTTGCCGCGGTCCGGCCGTCGCGCGCGGCCACGCTGCCCAAGGGCATGTCCGAGGAGCTCTTCGGCCGGGTCGTCTCAGCGCTGCGCAACGCGCCGGAGGCCTGTTCGGCCAGTGAACTCGCAGCCGAGCTGGGTGTGAGCAGGGTGACGGCGCGCCGCTACCTCGAACACCTCCATGACAGCGGTCTCGCGACTCGACGCTCGCGTTACGCCGGTGCGGGTCGTCCCGAGGTCGAGTACGCCTGGCGCACCTGACGCCACCAGACAGTCAGCCGGCGAGCCCAGCGGCCAGCCAGTCAGTCGTCGAGGGCCTTGAGCAGGGTGAGGTTCTTGGACAACTCGGCCTCGTCGCCGTCGACCGCAGCCCAGAGGACCTCGACGCCACAGCGCACGATGCACCACAGGCGCCCGACCTCCTCGTCGAGGCCCGCGGCGTCACACGTCACCTCGAGTCGATGACGCACCGACCAGCGCATCGCGGCCCCAGTGCCGAGCTCGTCAAACCTGTTGCGCAACAACGGATGCAGCTCGTAGCCAGCGGCGCCCGCCAGCGGCTTGGGGTCGATGGACAGCCACGGCGCACGATCGGCGGCGAGCACGTTCTGGAAGTGCAGGTCGGTGTGGAGGAGCACTCTTGGCCCCGGTTCCGCGAGAAGTTCCCGAGCCAGGCCCGTGACCCGACTGACCACCCGTCGGGGGATGTCCGTGCGCTGGCGCAGCCGGGTGAGATAGGGATCCAGGTACGCCGCAACCGTGCGGATCGTGGGTGGTGCCGACTCGTGCAACTCGCGATACAGGCCGCCGATGGCCGCGCACGCCTCGTCGATGTCAACGATCTGGAGGTCTCGCGTCGAGTCGAGCCGTTCCAGCAGCAAGGCCCCACGGGATGGGTCCGCAGCGACGAGCCTCACGGCACCATGTCCATCCCACGCCCGCAGGGCAAGGTGCTCCTGCGCCGACTCCACGTGCGGCCAACCGATCTTGAGGACGAGCTGCTCGCCGTCCGGGTCGTCACGACGAACCACGGGGTGCACGACCGCAGTCCACCCGGTCATCGGCTCGCCCGCAAGGGAGAGGCCCCACTCGTCGAGGCACTCGCGGGCGAGGCGATCGACGTCGCGGACCCAGTCTGCGCCCGTCGGTCCGCCTTCCGAGGGGAGACGGCTCATCCAGGTGAGCCACTCCGACGGGGCGTGGGGACCGGACCGGCGACCTTCGCTCACGCGAGCCCGGGAAAGGCCGAGAGGGGTATGCCGTGTCGCTGGGCCAGCGCTGCCACGGTGCCGAGCCAATGGGGAACCGTCGCAAACACGGTGCCGGCATCTGCGTCCGGGGCGCTGAGCGTCGGGAGCGCCTCGCCGAACGCGCCGAGCAACGTCGTCAGGGCCTCAGTGGCCAAGGTGGCGGCCTGAGCGGGTGTCGTCACGGGGTGGGGGAGCACCCGACCGAGTTCTGGCGCCGGTGCAGCCTCGCCGGCCCCGTCGACCAGCTCGGCGGTGAGGGAGTGGAGTTCGGCCAGGTGCGCGACCCAGACCTTGCGGGTGGCGAGGTCCGAGCGGGCGGCCGCAACCTCGAGGAAGTAGCTCGCCGTGCGCACCGCCGTGATGAGGGGCACGAGAACCGAGGGAGTCGACCATCCCTGTGTGGCGGAGGGTGATGCAGAGGGAGTCGGCGTTGCCGCGGCGCGGGTGGGTCCGGCGAGGTCGAGGGCCGCGTGGGCCTGGGCCAGCACGGCGAGGAGGGTTGGACGCAGCTCGGCTTCGGCCCCTTGGCAACCCCGGCCCGCCGTGACGATCGAGCCTTCGACCGTGGCCAGCGTTGCGGGCGCCACGGGGACGGACGGTGAGGCTGAGGCTGAGGGCGTTGCCGGCGGGGTGACAGACGGTGGGGTGACAGACACTGACACGCTGGCCGACGGTGTCGGTGAAGGGGTGGCCGAGGGCAGCTCACCCTCCGGGACGCCCCTTTGGCGCAGGGCGTCGTGGAGGACCGTGGCCTGACGCTGGTGCAGGGGAGCCAGCCGGGACGAGATCGCCACCTTGGGATCGACGGGTGCCAGGGCGGCATACTCCAGCGCCGCGAGAAGGCCCAGGAGTGCCTCCTCGCCGTCGATCCGGGACCGGGTCGGCACGAGGGGAACGCGCGGAGCATCGTCCTCGAGCCGGATACCGCACCCCGAGAGGACGGCAACGACCGTTCCGAGGGCCCCCGCCGTCACGAGGCGCCGGGACGGGGTCGGGCCCGTCGAGGTGACGTCACGCATGGCGGCATCCTCGCACGCGTGGAAGCGCACGGCCCTGCCCGGCTAGAGTGGGCGTCGCTGCAGCGGCTACGACAACGGCCACCGCGGCTCGAGAACTATAGAGAGGGAGACCGATGACCCGGGACACCGGAGTGCAAGAGCTGATTGACGGTGCACTGCACGGTTCGGGAGTCGTCCTCGAAGAGGTCGTCGTGACTCCCGCCGGCCGCCGCCGCGTCGTCAGGGTCGTCGTGGACCGGGCCCTTGAGGTCACGGGCGACGTCACGCAGACTCTCCCTTCCCTCTCGCTCGACGAGATCGCCAGTGCCACGCGCACCGTGAGCGACGCCCTCGACGAGTCCGACGTGCTCGGTGAGCAGCCCTACACGCTCGAGGTCACCTCGCCCGGTGTCTCACGCCCGCTGACCGCGGCCTCGCACTTCCGTCGCAACGTCGGCCGCCTCGTGGTGCTGACCCCGCGTGACGGCGAGCCCGTCACCGGCCGCATCGTCCGCGCCGGCGACGACGACCTCACGTTGCAGATCCCCGCCGTCAAGAAGACGCCCGAGCGCGACGAGATCTTCACGTATGCCGCGATCGACCGCGCCGATGTGCAGGTCGAGTTCTCGCGCAAGGACGACGCCGGCACCTCGGACGACGCGGACCTCTCGGACGACGCGGACCTTTCAGACGACACCGACCCTGCATCCGATCCCGATGCCCACGATGTGGGCACCGGCGCCGACACCGTTGACCTGACCTCGCACAAGGAGAACTGACCATGGACATCGATCTCGCCGTCCTGCGGGGAGTCGAGCGCGAGCGCGACATCTCGCTCGACGTGCTCATCCCCGCGATCGAGCAGGCCCTCCTCCTCGCCTACCAGCGCACCGACGGGGCCTACCGCAACTCGCGCGCCGAGCTCGACCGCAAGACCGGGCACGTGACGATCTGGGCCCGCGAGGAGTTCGAGGTTCCCGTCGAGGAGGAGCCCACAGCCCCCGCCGAGCCCACTGCTGACGCAGTGTCTGCGGAGGTGGCTGCCCCAGCCACCGATTCCGCAGACGCAACGGAACCGGAAGGTGACGCGGAAGGTGACGACGCCGACGCCGAGGCACCCGTCGTGGAGTCTCCCGTCGAGCGTCCGGCCCCGCGCATGCGCCGCGAGTACGGCCCTGAGTTCGACGACACCCCGACCGACTTCGGTCGTGTCGCGGCCGCGACCGCCCGCCAGGTCATCGTCCAGCGCCTGCGTGACATCGAGGACGACGCGATCATGGGCGACTTCAAGGGTCGCGAGGGCGACATCGTCGCCGGCGTCATCCAGCAGAGCCCGGACCCGCGCCACGTCACGGTCGACTTCGGCACGGTCGAGGGCATCCTGCCGCTGGCCGAGCAGGTCCCCGGCGAGAAGTACGTCCACGGCCAGCGCCTGCGCGTCTACGTCGTGAGCGTCAAGCGTGGCCTGCGCGGACCGCAGATCGGCCTGTCACGCACCCACCCCAACCTCGTGCGCAAGCTCTTCGCCCTCGAGGTCCCCGAGATCGCCGACGGCAGCGTCGAGATCGCCGCCCTGGCCCGTGAGTCCGGTCACCGCACCAAGATCGCGGTGCACACCAAGGTCGCGGGCCTCAACGCCAAGGGCGCCTGCATCGGCCCGATGGGTGCTCGCGTGCGCGCCGTCATGGCCGAGCTGCACGGCGAGAAGATCGACATCGTCGACTTCAGCGAGGATCCGGCGTCCTTCATCGCCTCTGCGCTCAGCCCCTCACGGGTGCAGTCGGTCGAGATCGTCGACTGGCAGCTGCGTGCGGCCCGGGTCATCGTCCCCGACTACCAGCTCTCCCTCGCGATCGGTCGCGAGGGGCAGAACGCCCGCCTTGCCGCCAAACTCACCGGCTGGCGCATCGACATCCGCTCCGACAACCCCTCCGCCGGGGCCACTCAGGGTGCGGCTGAGCCGTCCGGTGACGCGCCGGACGCTCGCTAGGCGCTAGAGTGGACGGGACCGACCGGACTGGACTCCGGGCTCGGGCGTCTCACGCTGAGGCGAGCACACGGCATACATCGTCAAAGATGGAGCCAGTGCGCACCTGCGTGGGATGTCGAGTCTCGGATAGCCGGTCGGCACTCCTGCGAGTGGTCGTCGGAGGTCCAGGGGCTCTCGTTCCTGATCTTCGACGGTGTCTTCCGGGGCGCGGCGCATGGCTGCATCCCACCGGAGACTGTTTCGACCTCGCCGTCCGACGACGGGCGTTCGGGCGTGCGCTGCGAGTCAGCGCGCCTCTGGACACCGAAGCCGTGGCGGAGTGGATCGCGACCCACGAGCAAACAACCAACCAACCATCCCCAGGGAACCGACCGTAACTCTGAACTAGAGAGTGGTTTGACGCTGATGAGCATCCGATGAGAACTCAGTAATGAGCTCCCCCCCAAGTTAGCGGTCCGCGATTTCTGCTTCGTCAGGTCGCAGGGACCAGAAGAAGGAGAAACGTGGCAAAGGTTCGAGTCAGTGCACTCGCCAAAGAAGCAGGAGTGACCAGCAAGGTCCTCCTCGAACGCCTCAATGAGATGGGCGAGTACGTCAAGTCGGCGTCCTCGACCGTCGAGGCACCCGTCGTGCGTCGCTACACGGAGAAGTTCCCGTATGCCGCGCCCGCCGCAGCCCCCGACGCGGCCAAGCCGGCCGCGCAGAAGGCACCCGCCCCGGCCGCACCGGCCCCGCCGGCAGCACCTGCGCAGGCTGCATCCCCCGAGTCCGGCTCCGCGCCGGCCTCCCCGGGCCCGAAGGCCCCGTCGGCGGCTCCCGCCCCGGCAGCCAGCCGGCCCGCTCCAGGTCCGGCGGCTCCCGCCCCGACCGCCCCCGCTCCCGCTGCTGCGGCGACCCCGGCTCCGGCCGCACCCGCCCCCGCAGCACCTGCTCCTGCAGCACCTGCTCCTGCAGCACCTGCCCCGGCAGCGCCTGCTCCCGCAGCACCCGCCCCGTCGGCTCCGGCCGCGAGGGCAACTCCCGAGTCCGGCGCACGCCCGGCTCCTCGCCCCGGTGCGGGTTCCCCGCGCCCCGGCAACAACCCGTTCGCGCCCAGCCAGGGCATGCGTCAGGGCCGCGATGGCGGTCGTGACTCCGGCCGCGAGGCTCCCCGTGAGGGCGCCCGCGAGGGTGGTCGTGAGTCTGGCCGCGAGGGCGGTCGCGAAGGCGGCGGCTCCGCTCGTCCCGGGAACAACCCGTTCGCACCGAGCCAGGGCATGCCGCGTCCGCGCAGCGCACCCCGTCCCGGTGGCGCCGCAGGTGCAGGAGCCGGCACAGCCGGTCCCCGTCCCGGTGGTGCACGACCCAGCCCCGGCATGATGCCGTCCTCCAGTGCGGTCGCCCGTCCGGGCGAGCGTCCCGGCGGCGCTGCTCGCGGTGGCCGACCGGGCGCCGGTGGCGCTGGTCGCCCCGGCGGCGGCGGCCCCGGTGCAGGTGGCGGCGGCTTCGCCGGTCGTCCCGGTGGCGGTGGCTTCCGTGGTGGAGCCGGTCGCGGCTCGACTGCTGGTGCCTTCGGTCGCGGGGGTGGCCGTCCCGGTCGCGCGCGCAAGTCCAAGCGCGCCAAGCGCGCTGAGTTCGAGGAGATGCAGGGACCGTCGATCGGTGGCGTGAGCGTTCCCCGTGGTGATGGCAAGACCATCATCCAGGTGCGCCAGGGTGCATCCCTCACGGACTTCGCCGACAGGATCAACGCCAGCCCGGGCTCGCTCGTCACCGTCATGTTCCACCTCGGTGAGATGGCGACCGCGACCCAGAGCCTCGACGAGGACACCTTCCGTCTGCTCGGTGCCGAGCTCGGCTACGACATCCGCATGGTCTCCCCGGAGGAGGAGGAGAAGGAGTTGTTCGACGCCTTCTCCATCAACCTCGAGATCGGTGTCGACTCCGAGGACGAGGACGACCTCGCGGCTCGCCCGCCGGTCGTGACCGTCATGGGTCACGTCGACCACGGCAAGACGCGACTTCTGGACGCGATCCGCAACGAGAACGTCGCGGGTGGCGAGTCCGGTGGCATCACCCAGCACATCGGTGCCTACCAGATCCACAAGGAGCACGAGGGCGTCGACCGTCCGATCACCTTCATCGACACCCCGGGTCACGAGGCGTTCACCGCCATGCGTGCTCGTGGTGCGAAGGTCACGGACATCGCGATCCTCGTCGTCGCAGCCGACGACGGCGTCATGCCGCAGACCATCGAGGCGCTCAACCACGCCCAGGCGGCCGACGTCCCGATCGTCGTCGCGGTCAACAAGATCGACGTCGAGGGCGCCAACCCGTCCAAGATCCGTCAGCAGCTCACCGAGTACAACCTCGTTGCCGAGGAGTACGGCGGCGAGACGATGTTCGTCGACGTCTCGGCCAAGCAGGGCGAGAACATCGACGCACTGCTCGAGGCCGTCCTGCTCACCGCGGACGCCGCTCTCGACCTGCGGGCCAACCCCGACCGTGACGCCCGTGGTGTCGCGATCGAGGCCAACCTCGACAAGGGTCGTGGTGCAACCGCGACGGTCCTCATCCAGTCCGGAACGCTCCACGTCGGTGACGCCATCGTCACGGGCAGCTCCTACGGTCGCGTTCGCGCCATGCTCGACGAGCACGGCAACAACCTCACCGAGGCGGGCCCGTCCCGTCCGGTCCAGGTCCTTGGTCTGTCCTCGGTCCCGCGTGCAGGCGACACGTTCGTCGTGGCGCCCGATGACCGCACCGCACGCCAGATCGCGGAGCGTCGCGAGTCGGCCGATCGTCAGGCCAGCCTGGCCAAGGCCCGCAAGCGCATCTCGCTCGAGGACCTCAACGAGGCGATCGCGCAGGGCAAGGTCGACACCCTCAACCTCATCCTCAAGGGTGACGTGTCGGGTTCTGTCGAAGCCCTCGAGGACGCTCTCCTCCAGATCGATGTGGGTGAAGACGTCGACCTGCGGATCATCGACCGCGGCGTCGGTGCCATCACGATGAACAACATCAACCTGGCTGTGGCCTCCAACGCCATCATCATCGGCTTCAACGTCCGGGCCGAGGGCCTGAACGCTGACTACGCCGAGCGTGAAGGCGTCGAGATCCGCTACTACTCGGTGATCTACCAGGCCATCGAGGAGATCGAGCAGTCCCTCAAGGGCATGCTCAAGCCCGAGTACGAAGAGGTCGAGCTCGGCACCGCCGAGATCCGCGAGATCTTCCGCTCGAGCAAGTTCGGCAACATCGCCGGATCGATCGTGCGCAGCGGCGAGATCAAGCGCGGCACCAGGTCACGCATCACGCGTGCCGGTGTCGTGGTGTCCGAGAACGTCGAGATCGCCGGCCTGCGCCGGTTCAAGGATGACGTCACCGAGGTCCGCGACGGCTTCGAGTGCGGTATCAACCTGGGGTCCTACAACGACCTGCAGATCGGCGACCTCATCGCCACGTACGAAATGCGAGAGAAGCCCCGGGCCTGAGACGACTTATTGCGCCTTCTTGTCATGAGGAGCCCAGCGACGAGTGACAAGAAAGCGCAATAGGTCGTGAAGAAGGACGTGACCGGCCGGCATACCGACTTTCTCGGTATGCCGGCCGCTCGCCTTTCTGGGCCGTCTCGCCGAGCGCTGTCGGCCGGTCGATCTACAGTGATCGTGCGCTGCTCGTCGTGGCGCAGGCCGAGCAACGAGGGGGAGCCATGACCGACCGCGGGACTTCGGAGTGGATGGGTCCGGTGCCGGCAGCTGACGGCTGCGACTGCCAGGTGTGTCGTCCGGATCCGGCCTACGACGAGGATGAGCGCCGGACCATCGATACGGTCCTGCAGCACGGCTGGCAGGTGAGTCTGGTCTCGGATGACGTACGTTGCGAACACACCGATCACGACCACGTGGCTCACGGGGACGAGGGTCACGACGCCGACGGCTCGCCCTCATTCGCCTACACCGTCGGTCTCGGCCACCGGTGCGGACACCCCGAGCTCCTCATCTCCGGGCTGGACCCGGAGGTGATGCATCGTGCTCTCAACGACCTGACCCGCAGGGTGATGCAGGGCCGACGACTTGCGCCTGGCGACGTCCTTGAAGACGTGCTGGCGGGTGTTCCTGTCGTCGTCGAACAGGTGACGGACGACGCGCTGCGAGAGACCGTGACGTGGTCGGGATGGTTCCACCGACGCAGGCCCGAAGCCCTGGCCATCGTGTGGCCCAGCGTGGCGGGCCTGTTTGCCTGGCAGCCGGGGGCACCGAGCGTGCTCAACGAGCGCCAGCCACCCGAGTGGCGCGCCCCCATCCGGCACACCGGCGGAGTGGACGTTGATCCATCATGGGATTTTCCCGTTCCACCGGAGCGCATGGCGTTCTCCTGCGTGCACGTGGTGGAGGACGGCGAAGCCATCCTGTGGGTGGCGCGCGAGCTCGAAGAGACGCGCGGCGAGGACTGGAGCATCCACTGCGGCGCCGACGGCCACGACACCTCAGAGATGCGCATGGTGCACCTCGCGCACCTGGTCCGCTCGGCGCCAAGTCTGCGGGCGCTCAGCAGCCTGGGGCTCGACGAAGAGGCATTTCGCATCTCGACCGACAGCGAGTGGACAATCGAGCCGCTGGCCTGACCGGAGCCATGCGGCCGACACCCCATCGGGCGCATAGTGTGTGCGGGCACCACCAAACATCTAGAAGGAGTTGTCGTGGCTGACGCCGCTCGCGCCCGCAAGGTCGCCGACCGCATCAAGACCCTCATCGCCGCAGGACTGGGCTCGATCATCAAGGACCCCGACCTCGGTTTCGTGACGATCACCGATGTCCGGGTGACCAACGACCTCCAGCACGCGTCGGTCTTCTACACCGTCTTCGGTGACGACGCCCAGAGGGCGAAGACCACGTACCTGCTCGAGGAGAACCGCGGCAAGCTGCGCAGCCACGTCGGCAAGAACCTCGGCATCCGGCTCACCCCGTCGCTCGAGTTCATCGCCGACGCGATCCCCGAGACGGCGGCCCACCTCGAGGACCTCCTGCGTGAGGCGCGCGAGCGCGACGCCGCCGTGGCGGCTGCTGCGGCCGGGGCCACCCACGCCGGCGACGCCGACCCCTATCGTCACGACGACGAGCCGGCCGACGACGAAGATGATGACGAGGACGACGTCGCCCCCGTGAGCGCGGACGCGGACGCCCAGATCCGGGACACGCAGACCAGCGACACCGACCGCGCGTGAGCGAGACGGTCGACGGGCTCCTCGTCGTCGACAAGCCGAGCGAGTGGACGAGCCACGACGTCGTGGCGCGCGCCAGGCGGTTGTGCAACACCCGCAAGGTGGGGCACGCCGGGACGCTCGACCCGATGGCTACGGGCGTGCTCGTCCTCGGTGTCGGTCGAGCCACCAAGCTGCTGACCTTCCTCGTCGGCGTCGACAAGGACTACACCGCGACGATCCGTCTCGGGCAGGCCACGCTCACCGATGACGCGGAGGGTGAGGTGACCAGCGCCCCCGGTGCTGCGGACCTGGCCGACGACAGCATCGCCGCAGCCGTCGCGACCCTCACCGGTGCCATCCAGCAGGTTCCCAGCTCGGTGAGCGCGATCAAGGTCAAGGGCCAGCGGTCCTACCACCGAGCCCGGGCGGGGGAGTCCGTCGATCTACCCGCGCGGCCAGTGACGGTGTCCCGCTTCGAGATTGGTGAGGTTCGCCGCTCGACGCTCACCGGCGATGACGGGAACGAACTCGCGATCATCGACGTGGACGTTGAGGTCACCGTGTCCTCCGGAACCTACGTCCGCGCCCTCGCCCGCGACCTCGGAACGGCCCTGGGTTCGGCTGGCCACCTCACCGCCCTGCGACGCACGCGCGTCGGAGGATTCAGTCTCGACACGGCATACGCCCTGTCTGACCTGGAGGCACGTCAAGGGGAGCCGATGCCGGTCATCCCGCTCGCCGACGCGGCGCGGGCCGGGTTCGTGGCACGCGAGCTCAGCGACGACGAGGCCCGCACCATCGGCTACGGACAGAAGCTCCCCTCCGCCGAGCCCGGGCGTCTCGAGGCCGTGGCCGCGTTCGCTCCCGACGGCTCACTTGTCGCGATGCTCGACGAGTCGAAGGCCACAGCGCGGAGCCACGTCGTCTTCGCTCCGGCGAGTTCGTAGAGTGTCCACCGTGCACCGCTTCACCGATCCCGCCGAGACGCCCGACGAGCTGGCGCCCTGTGTCGTCACGCTCGGCAACTTCGACGGCGTCCACCGCGGGCACAAGGCGGTGCTGTCGCGCCTCGTCGAGATCGGTGGTGAGCGCGGGCTGCCTGCCGTCGCGGTGACCTTCGACCCTCACCCCCTCGCCGTGCTGCACCCCGACCGTGCCCCCGAGGTCATCACGCCGAGCGCGGTTCGCGATGACCTGCTCGAGGCGACCGGCCTCGACGGTCTGCTTGTCCTGGAGTTCACCAAGGAATTCGCGCAGCAGTCGCCGCAGGAGTTCGTCCAGGGCACCTTCGTCGACGGTCTCCGGGCCAAGGTGGTCGTCGTGGGCGTCGACACTCGCTTCGGCCACAAGAACTCCGGTGACGTCGCGACGCTGCGTGAGCTCGGTGAGACCTACGGCTTCGAGGTCATCGCGCTCGAGGATGTCGGCGACGGTGAGCGCTGGTCCTCGACGTCGGTGCGTACTGCGTTGGCCGACGGCGACGTCGCTGCCGCAGCCCGTGTGCTGGGTCGCCCCCACCGTGTCGTCGGCACTGTCGTGCACGGCCACCACCGGGGCCGCGAACTCGGCTTCCCCACGGCCAACCTGTCGCCCGACTCCGCTGGCCTCGTCCCCGCCGAAGGTGTCTATGCCGGTTGGCTGACCCGCCTCGATCTCGACCCCGGGGAGCCCGACCGCACGATGCCGGCCGCGATCTCCATCGGCACCAACCCGACCTTCGACACCAAGGACCGCCGCACGGTGGAGGCCTACGTCCTCGACCGCGACGACCTCGACCTCTATGACGAGCGCGTTGTCGTCGAGTTCGTCGAGCACATCCGCCCGACCCTGCGGTTCGACAGCATCGACGACCTCCTCGTCGCCATGGCCAAGGACGTCGAGCAGTGCCGCGCGGTGCTCACCCAGATCGTCCACTGAGCCTTCGAGGCCGGTGGCTCCGCCAGGACCTCGGCCTCCTCGTCGGGGCCGCCGGCACATCGGTCGTCGGCGCGCTGCTCGTGTGGTCCGCCACCCACGAATCTGCCGGCACGGCATACCTGTTCCGTCATCTGCTCAACACGGTCATCGGCGTCGGGCTCGCCGTCGGCGTGACCCGTCTGGGGCACCAAGGTTTGCGCCTCATCGCACCGTGGCTCTACGGCCTCTCGCTCCTGGGACTCATCGCGGTCCTCACGCCGCTCGGGGTGACGATCAACGGGTCCCGCTCGTGGATCCCGGTCGTCGCCGGCTTCACCGTGCAGCCGTCCGAGTTCGCCAAGATCGGGTTGGCGCTCGTGCTCGCGTTCGTCTTCGCCGACCGGTGGGAGCGGCAGGTCGCTCCGAGCAGCCGTGATGTCGTGCTCGGTTGGGTGCTCGCTGCGGTGCCGGTCGCGCTCATCATGCTGCAGCCCGACCTCGGCTCGGCCATCGTCCTCGGGGCGCTGGCCTTCGTCGTCATCGCGATCGCGGGTGCGCCGCGTCGTTGGATCGCCGGGGTGGGGTTGGTGGCCGTGGGCCTCGTCGTGGCGGCCCTGACAACGCCCCTGCTCAGCGACTACCAGCGTGATCGCCTGCTGTCCTTTGCCAACCCGAGCGCCGACCCACAGGGCATCGGCTACCAGACCCGTCAGGTGCGGCTCGCGATCGGCTCCGGCGGTTGGAACGGGCAGGGCTTCATGGAGGGTCGTCAGACCCAGGGCGGCTTCATCCCCTATCAGCTCAACGACTTCATCTTCTCGGTTGCGGGGGAGGAGCTCGGCTTCATCGGGGCCGCTGGGCTGCTCATCCTGTTGTCCTTCATCGTGATCCGCGTCTTCGTCGTCGCCGGGCGTGCGGGTGACGCGTTCGGGCGGTTCGTGGGCGTGGGCGTGGGCACGTGGCTCGCCTTCCAGGTCTTCCAGAACGTCGGGATGAACCTCGGCGTCATGCCCGTGACCGGACTGCCTCTGCCCTTCGTCTCCTACGGCGGGTCGTCGATGTTCGCATCCTGGCTCGCCATCGGTGTCGTCAATGCGGCGTATGCCGCGGGGCACCGCGACCGCGTCTAGCTCGCCTTGTCGCTGTCGTGGGAGAGGAGGGCGTCCACGACAGCCAGGAACGAGGCCTCGGCGCGTTCGGGGGAGCCGAGCAGTCCGGCGAGCTCGAGACTGACGAAGCCGTGGGCCACCGCCCACATGCGGCGGGCGTGTTCCCACGGGTGACTCGGTTCGGGCAGGAAACCGGCGGCCACGGCTCGCTGGGTGGCGGCTTGGAGCTTGGTGAGCGAGTTCTCCCCGACTCGGCGGTCTTCGGGGGTCAGGGGTGAGCTGTCACCAGCGATCCCGCCGAACATCACGGCATACAGCTGCGGGTTCTCGAGTCCGTTCGCGCGGTAGGCGCGGGCGACGGCCACGAGGTCGGCGCGCGGGTCGTCCGTGACGGGGAGATCGTCGAGGTGGAGGTCGAGCTGGCGGAAGCCTTCCGCGACGACGGCCCGCACGAGGTCGGTCATGCTGCCGAAGTGGGTGTAGACGGTCATCGTCGACGTGCCGAGCTCCCTCGCGAGGCGACGTGCGCTGAGGGCAGAGGGGCCCTGCGTGGCAAGAAGCGTGGCGGCGGCGCGCACCACCTCGTCGGAGGTTGTCCGGGGAGTGCGCATGGGCTTCCTCCTCCTTCATCACGGTGTTATGCTCATTTTGTATAACAGTGTGATGTTAACTCAGGTGGAAGGTCTTGTCATGGTTGCGCTCCCCAGCTGGAAGTCGATCGGCGGGAGCTCTGCGCTCCTGCGCCACGGCCTCAACGTCTGGCCGCCGTTTGCCTTCGCCAGGATCCGCGTGACCGATCTGAGTCCGGACTTTCGTCGGGCCCGCGTCGAGCTCGCGAGCAATCCGCTCACGCGCAACTACGTCGGGACCCAGTTCGGCGGCTCGATCTTCGCGATGACCGACCCGTTCTGGATGTTCCTCACGCTGCGCTCGTTGGGCGAGGACTACATCGTCTGGGACCAGGCCGCCGAGGTGCGATTTGTCAGGCCGGGTCGAGGGCGGCTGCACGCGGACTTCGAGGTCACCGACGAGCTGATCGACGAGTTGCGCGAAGCGGCCAGCGGCGGCGACAAGGTGTTGCGCTGGTGCGAGACGGACGTCCTCGACGACTCCGGCGAGATCGTGGCCCAGGTGCGCAAGCAGCTCTACGTCCGCCTCAAGCGCAGGGCCACGAGCCGGTTGGCGATGTCCGGCTGACGGGCGGGTGAGGCGTGCCTGAGGTGCGGCGTATTACCCGCGGGTCACATTTGTTGTGAGTGAGCGCGGGCGATGGGGGATTTGTGGGAGTATCCGGCCACGACTTCCCCAATGACGAGGATGCCCGCGATGCCCAGTGCCACCCCCCAGATCCACACGGCCTCCGACGAGGCGATCGATGAGCACATCTTCAATGAGCGTTCGCAGAGCGTTGCGCATCTCTTCCGCGAACGTGTCGCACTCAGTCCCGACAAGGCCGCCTTCATGTACGCGAAGGTCGGCGCGGGAGCGGACGGTGCGGACGAGTGGGTCAACGTCGCGTGGGCCGAGCTGCAGACCAGGGTCAACGCCATCGGCGCCGGGCTCGTCGCCCTCGGCGTCGGACCCGAGGAGCGCGTGGGAATCGCGTCCGGCACCTGCTACGAGTGGGCCGTCGCCGACCTCGCGATCATGGTGTGCGGTGGCGTCACCACGACGATCTACCCCACCACGATCGATGATGACGTCGCCTTCATCCTCAGTGACTCCCTGAGCAAGGTCGTCTTTGCCGAGAACGCCGAGCAGGTCGCCAAGCTGCGCCGCATCCAGAGCCAGATCCCCGGAGTCAGCAAGGTCGTGACCTTCGATCCCGAGGCCGCCAGCGGTGAGGATGACTGGGTCATCTCCCTCGACAGCCTCGAGGGTCTGGGACGTTCCGGCCTCCAGCGCGACCCCGGCCTCATCGACGAGCGCATCGACGCCATCACCCCTGACCGTCTTGCCACGATCATCTACACGTCGGGCACGACAGGTCGACCCAAGGGAGTCCGGCTCAAGCACAAGAGCTTCGTCTACGAGGCTGCCGCGATGCATGCGGCAGGACTGCTGAGGGAGGACGACCTGCAGTACCTCTGGCTGCCCCTGGCCCACATCTTCGGCAAGGTGCTGCTCACCGTTCCCCTCCAGACGGGTCTGACGACGGCCATCGACGGCCGGATCGACAAGATCGTGGACAACCTCGCCGTCGTGCACCCGACCCTCATGGGTGCTGCCCCGCGCATCTTCGAGAAGGCCTACGGTCGGATCAGCCTGATGATGGAGCAGGAGGGTGGGGCCAAGCTCAAGCTCTTCAACTGGGCCGGTGGCGTCGGCCGCGAGGTCAGCGAGCTGCGCGAGCAGGGCAAGGAGCCGAGCGGCCTGCTCGCCGTCAAGCACGGTCTCGCCGACAAGATCATCATGAGCAAGATCCGCGAGCGCTTCGGCGGCAAGATCCGCTACTTCATCTCAGGTTCGGCGGCTCTGAACCAGGACATCGCTCGCTGGTTCGACTCGATGGGCCTGCCGATCCTCGAGGGCTACGGCCTGACCGAGTCCACCGCTGGCGCGTTCATCGTGCGACCGGGCGCCCTGAAGTATGGGTCGGTCGGATGGCCCTTCCCGGGGTCCGAGGCTCGTATCGCTGAGGACGGTGAGCTGCTGCTCCGTGGCGAGCACATCATGGACGGCTATCACAACAACCCCGAGGCCACGGCCGAGGTTCTCACGGCCGACGGGTGGTTCCACACGGGCGACATCGGTGAGATCGACGATCGCGGCTTCCTCAGGATCACCGACCGCAAGAAGGACCTCTTCAAGACCTCCGGGGGCAAGTACGTCGCGCCGTCGGTCATCGAGTCGTCCTTCAAGGGACTGTGCCCCTACGTGAGCCAGTTCCTCGTCTATGGCGCGGACCGCAACTTCGTCTCCGCGCTCGTCACCCTCGACCCGGACGCCATCCAGGGCTGGGCGGCGTCCAACGGGCTGGGCGAGCGCACCTACGCCGAGATCGCGACCTCCGACAAGGCCCACGAGATGGTCCAGGGCTACGTCGACGAGCTCAACGCCGGGCTCAACCGGTGGGAGACGATCAAGAAGTTCTCGATCCTCGACTCCGACCTCACGGTCGACAGCGGCGAGCTCACCCCGAGCCTGAAGCTCAAGCGCAAGGTCGTGACGGAGCGCTACCAGGACACGCTCGACGCCCACTACGCCGGCAGCTGAGACACAGCCGCCCCTTGGGTCACCACCTTCGTCCCCCTCATCGGTCCTCGATGAGGGGGACGAAGCGGTAGGCCCCGTGAATCTCCACCCGGGCGTCGCCGGTGGCGGTGCCGTCCCGGTCGAATCCCGGGTCGCGCGTGACCTTGTGCATCCACCCGAGCACGGGGATGACCATGACGCCACCGGGCACGAGCTGGTCGACGAGCGCCCGGGGGAGGGTTCGCGCCTCCGCCGACACGAGGATCCGGTCGAAGGGCCCGTCGCCCGGTGACCCCAGGACTCCCGGAGTCGCGAGCGTGAGGTGAGCCCACGGCATACCCGCTCGGTCGAGGTTGGCCGCGCCGACCTTGCGGAGTTCGGGCAGCCGCTCGACGCCGATCACCGAACCGTTCGGGCCGGTGAGGTGCGCGAGCAACGCGGTCGTCCATCCCGAGCCAGCACCGACGTCGAGGACCCGATCACCGGGGCGGACGTGCAGGAGTTCGAGCATGGCGGCGACGGTGCGGGGCTGGGAGTTCGTCTGGCCGTACCCGATCGGTAACGGCCCGTCACGACCCGCGTGCCGGCGTTCACGCAGGGGCAGGAAGTCCCGGCGCGGCCTCGCGGCCATCGCCTCCGCCACCTGTTCCCGGACGTCCACCACCCCAGTGTGCACGCGACTTTGGGCACTGCCGCGCTGCGAACGTACCCTTGGTCCATGCACACCCGTACTGCTGGCGACTCCCTGTTCCCCGCGCTCGAGCCCCTGCTCGAGCAGGTGAGCAAGCCGATCCAGTACGTCGGTGGCGAGCTCAACTCGACCGTCAAGGACTGGGACTGCGGCGGCGAGAACACCGTCCGCTGGGCGCTCATGTACCCCGACGCCTACGAGGTCGGTGTCCCCAACCAGGGCTCGATGATCCTGTACGAAGTCCTCAACGAGCGTGACGGTGTCCTCTGCGAGCGCACGTATGCCGTGTGGCCCGACATGGAGGCCCTCATGCGTTCCGAGGGGGTCCCGCAGTTCACCGTCGACGCGCACCGCGCGATTGGTGACTTCGACGTCCTCGGGGTGTCGTTCTCGACCGAGCTGGGCTACACCAACCTCCTCACGGCGCTCGACCTCGGCGGCATCCCGCTGCACGCGCGCGACCGCGTCGACGGAGACCCCATCGTCATCGCTGGCGGGCACGCGGCGTTCAACCCGGAGACGATCGCCGACTTCATCGACGCCGCGATCATCGGTGACGGCGAGGAGGCCGTCCTCATGGTCACCGGCCTCGTCAATGCGTGGAAACGCGAGGGTATGCCGGGAGGCCGGCGTGAGCTGCTCCTGCGCCTGGCGAAGACGGGCGGGGTCTATGTGCCCGGGTTCTATGACGTGTCCTATTTGGCGGACGGACGGATCCAGCGCATCGCGCCAACCGAGCCGGGTGTGCCATGGCGCGTCTCGAAGCACACCGTCATGGACCTCGACGCGTGGCCGTACCCGAAGCAGCCGCTCGTGCCGCTCGCCGAGTCGGTGCACGAGCGCATGTCGGTCGAGATCTTCCGTGGCTGCACCCGTGGCTGCCGCTTCTGCCAGGCCGGCATGATCACCCGCCCGGTGCGCGAGCGCTCCATCACCGGCATCGGCGAGATGGTCGAAAAGGGCCTCGCCGCAACGGGATTCGAAGAGGTTGGTCTCCTGTCGCTGAGCAGCGCCGACCACTCCGAGATCGCCGAGCTCACCAAGGGGCTGGCCGATCGCTACGAAGGCACCCAGACCGGACTGTCCCTGCCCTCGACGCGCGTCGACGCCTTCAACATCGACCTTGCCAACGAGCTCACCCGCAACGGTCGCCGCTCCGGGCTGACCTTCGCGCCCGAGGGTGGCAGCGAGCGCATCCGCAAGGTCATCAACAAGATGGTCACCGAAGAGGACCTCATCAAGACCGTGTCGGCGGCCTACGGCGCGGGCTGGCGCAACGTCAAGCTCTACTTCATGTGCGGCCTGCCGACCGAGACCGACGAGGACGTGCTCCAGATCGCCGAGCTCGCCAAGAGGGTCATCGAGACCGGGCGTCAGGTCAGCGGCCGCAAGGACATCCGCTGCACCGTGTCGATCGGTGGGTTCGTGCCCAAGCCGCACACGCCGTTCCAGTGGGTCGCGCAGCTGTCGGCCGACGAGACCGACGCCCGACTCACCAAGCTGCGCGATGCCATCCGCGCCGACCGCCGCTTCGGCTCGTCCATCGGTTTCCGCTACCACGACGGCAAGCCCGGCATCGTCGAAGGACTGCTTTCGCGCGGTGACCGTCGGGTCGGTGCCGTCATCGAGCAGGTGTGGCGTGACGGTGGGCGCTTCGACGGCTGGAGCGAGCACTTCTCCTACGAGAAGTGGATGACCGCCGCCGACAAGGCCTTTGCCGCGAGCGAGTGGCCGATCGACGTCGACTGGTACACGACGCGCGAGCGCGAGGAGTCCGAGGTCCTGCCCTGGGACGTCGTCGACTCCGGCCTCGACAAGGAATGGCTCTGGCAGGACTGGCTCGACTCGCTCGACGAGACCGAGGTCGACGACTGCCGTTGGACTCCCTGCTTCGACTGCGGCGTGTGCCCGCAGCTGGGCACCGAGATCGAGGTCGGCCCGACCGGCAAGGTCCTCCTGCCCCTCACGATCCTCGGCGCCGGCAAGGCCGCCATGGCCGAGCACACCCACGCCTGACCGATGTCGGGGCGACCAGTCGGGGCTTCTGTGACGAGTCGGGCGTTGGGTCCACCCCGACAGGTCACAGAACCCCCGACCCGTCACGTCATTGACGACCGCCCTGCTGTCGCTGACCTCATCGCGCTGCGCCTCGCCTGGAAGCCGGCCTCCTCTGACGCCGAGGCCGCCGGTCTCCCCGAGGAGTTCCGCACCTGGTGGGAACGCAACGGTGCCTCAAGGCGAGCATGGATCGTGAGGGGAGGGGACGGCATACCCATCGGCATGGCGAACGCCGCCATCTTCGAACGCATGCCGGTCCCGGGAACGGGATCGGCGCGGTGGCTCTACGTCGCCAACGTCTTCGTTCTCCCGGAAAACCGTCGGCGGGGCATCGCGGCGGACCTCATGAACGCGATCGTCCAATGGGCTCGCGCCGAGGGGATGGTCCGGATCGTGCTGGCGCCGAGCGAGGTGTCGATCCCGTTCTACGCCTCGCTCGGATTCCGCGCTGCCGACGACCTCATGCGCCTCGACCTGTGACGTGCCCTTGTCGGTGGGCGGTGCCACGCTGAAGTCATGAGCCGCACGATCCAGGTCACGTTTGATGCCCATGACCCAGCCGCACTGTCGCGGTTCTGGGCCGAAGCGCTCGGTTACCTCATTCCTGGCCCGCCCGGTGTGGAGCTGCCCGAGGGCGCCGACCCGTTCGAGGCGTGGGAAGAGTTCCTCACCAAGCTCGGCGTGCCCGAGTCACAGCACAACTCCCGGTCCGCCATCGAGGACCCCGACGGCAATGGGCCGCGCGTCTTCTTCCAGCAGGTGCCGGAGGACAAGGCGGCCAAGAACCGGGTGCACCTCGACGTCCGGGCCGCGCCCGGTCTCGACGGCGACGCACGCATGGCGGCACTGGAGGCCGAGTGCGCGCGGCTCATCGGCCTGGGTGCGCAGCGAATCCGCCGGTTCGAGCCTCAGCCGCCCATGGAGGCCGGCTTCATCGTCATGGTCGATCCCGAGGGCAACGAGTTCTGCCTCGACTGAGCGCGCGCCTGAGGGACTGGTCAGGGACCACTCGGGGTTGCTCCCGATTCCCCTGACGAGCACCAGTCGCGAGGCTGGCTCCATGATCTGGTTCGCCGTCCTCACGCTCGTGTGGCTCGTCGTCGCGGTGTTCGGCCTGCAGGCGCGACAACGGGGGAGCGCCCGGGTCGCGCGACGGTGGACGACCCGCCTGTATGCCGTCACTTGCGTCCCGCTCACGGCTCTCGTCGTCGGGGGAGCGCTGGTCGCCGTACAGCTCACGTTCTCCCAGGCGGGCACGGGTGAGGCCATCACTGCGGCCACTCCGTACGCCCAGTGGCTCGCCATCGCCATCAACCTCGTCATCGTCGACATCGTCATCCGGCGACGCGATGTCACGCCACGGGCGAGCGGCCGACTCGGCGCACAGGTTCACGAGTCATTCACCTTCGGATCGGCATCCAGCCCTCGCCCGTGACTAGGTTGAGGGGCACTCTGGATCCCTGACGAAGGAACACCCCATGCACTTTGCTCGAGCCGTCATCATCGGCGCCGCAGCCCTGCTCACCCTGGCGCCACTAACCGCGGCCACCTCCGCGTCCGGCGCTCCGGCCCGGCCCGGCAACGGTCAGGACCTGCGCGTCGCGACCTACAACCTCTCGCTCAACCGCGGCACCGCGGGCCAGCTCGTGCGCGACCTGTCGACGCCCGACAACGCCCAGGCCAAGGCCGTCGCCGAGGTCATCCAGCGCGCCAACCCTGACGTCGTCCTCCTCAACGAGTTCGACTACGTCGAGGGCGGCACCGCGGTCGACCTCTTCCGCGACAACTACCTCGAGGTCGCCCACAACGGCGCGGCTGCGGTCGACTACCCCTACGCCTACACGGCCCCGGTCAACACCGGTGTCCCGAGCGGCTTCGACCTCAACAACGACGGCACCATCGGCGGCGGCGACGACGCGTTCGGCTTCGGGCTCTTCCCCGGTCAGTACGGCATGGTCGTCCTGTCCAAGTACCCGATCCAGACCGACGGCATCCGCACGTTCCAGCACTTCCTCTGGAAGGACATGCCCGGCAATGTCCTTCCCACGAACTGGTACTCGCCGCAGGAGCAGGACATCTTCCGCCTCTCGAGCAAGTCGCACTGGGACATCCCCGTGACGGTCGGCAAGCGCACCGTCCACGTCCTCGCTGCCCACCCCACACCGCCGAGCTTCGACGGCCCCGAGGACCGCAACGGTCGTCGCAACCACGACGAGATCCGCTTCTGGGCCGACTACGTCACCCCCGGCCAGGGTGGCTACATCTACGACGACCAGGGCGCTCGCGGCGGGCTCAACCCGAGCTCGAGCTTCGTCATCCTCGGCGACTACAACGCCGACCCGCTCGACGGTGACTCCTTTGGCGGGGCCATCCACCAGCTGCTCGAGAACAAGCGGATCACCGACCCGCAGGCCACGTCCGAAGGCGCCGTCGAGGCGTCGCAGCTCCAGCGAGGCGCGAACCTCACCCACAAGGGCGACCCCAAGTACGACACGGCCGACTTCTCGGACAGTGCGCCCGGCAACCTTCGCGTCGACTACACGCTCCTGTCCAAGAGCTTCTCGGTGAACGACGCCGGGGTGTTCTGGCCGGTCCAGGCCGACCCGCTCTTCCGTCTCACAGGTGTCTTCCCGTTCCCGACGAGCGACCACCGTCTCGTCTGGGCGGACGTCACCTTGCGCTGATCGTCCCGGACGACAAGCCTTTCGGTATGCCGTGGCACCCGTCGGGTGCCACGGCATACCTGCGTCTGTGGCTCTGGGACGGGGAGTGCTCCCCATGGCACAGCGCGCTGCTGCGCGCCTAATCTCAGTGAAGAGGTTCGGCGGGGGACGCTGAATCCGGGCGAGAGGACGGGGTTGTCGTGGGAGATGTGAAGTTCCATGTGGTTCCCGATCACATGGACGCAGATGCCAGCCTGTGGTCGGGGGCCTCGGACTCGCTCGGGAAAGCCGTGGCAGCAGTTCCGGCCCTGAGCATCAAGTTTGGTCGTTTCGAGGACTCGGTCGGTGAGAACTACGCGATCGCGGACAAGGCTGTTCGGGCGTCGATCGTCACCGGTGAACAGCGGCTCGGAGCGATGGCGACCAATGTCAACGCCAACAACACGCGCACCAAGGGGAACGACGAGGACGCGGGCAAGCGTGTGACCGGCGCCGGACGCGAGAGTGCGGGAGGCAGCGGCTCCGACCACGACGCGGGGGGAAAGGGCAAGGACCACTACGCCGAACTCATGAGTCAGCAGGCGATGCCCACCGACCCCAAGGACCGCGAGATCACGTTCGACCGTCACGTCGACCCGCAGACAGGCGAAGTGACGTGGTCGCCGCGCGCGATGGAGCCCGGGGAGTCCACGAGGGTGGACGGCCGCGACGTCGAACGGATCCCACAGCGCGCCGATCGCATCGTCGTGACGATGGTGAACGGTGAACCCCAGATCACCTATGTCGACACTGACGCGAATGCAGGTCCCGGGGGCAAGGGCAGCAGTTGGCAGAGCGACGTCGCCACCCAGCCCGAGGCTCGGGTCGTCGCCGGAAGCGGCGCGCAGGAACCGCTGCCGCAGGTCCCGCAGACCGAGTGGAGCCGCCCGCTCCCCGCCGGGGCTGACTACGCGGTCGTCGAGATGCGTGATGGCCAGCCCCACGTGGTCTTCCTGGACGTCCAGGGTGGCGACGTGTCCGAGTTGCGTGACGTGACGCTGGCCGACGGTGTCGCAGATCGGCCCGTCCCGACCGCCGTGCCCGAGAGGGCGCCCGCATCCCAGCCCGTCCAGACGGAGGCACGCCCATGACCCAGTCCCTGGCGACATCCGTGGCCCAGCTCAAGCAGTACCGCACGACCTTGACCACCTATGTGGACCACATCCAGGGTGAGTACCTCGCCTACGTCAACGGCCACCCGAAGTGCATGGGTGACCAGTACGTCGACGGACAGGATGGCGGCCGGTCCTGGCACGAGTACGCCGACCGTGTCGGGGTCGTCAAGGGCTACATCGACGAGTACATCGATGACACGGAGTGGATCGGTCAACTGCGTACGCGCTCGGGCCAGTGGAAGACGGCGACCGGGCACGCCCTCGATGCGTCCCTCGACACGGACGAGGGCAAGTTCCCTGCCGTCTCATCCTGGGAAGGTCCGGCGGGTAACGCCTACCGCAAGGTGGTCCCCACGATGTGCTCCGCGGCCGACTACGCCGTCACCGGCTGCAGCACGATGCAGAGTGCAGCTCACGCCATCGCGGAGGCAGGCCAGAAGTTCTTCGCCGATCTTGAGGCGGCCATGGGGACGCTCGCAGGCAGCCTCACCCACTACAAGGCGCCGCCGCTGAGCCTCAACTCGGGCGGGTACTCGCTGTCGCCCCAGGGCGCCTACCCGTGTGGTCAGCTGACCCACCTCCACTCGGCCGGGGAACACCCGTGGACCGCCTACGACTCATATGTCGACGCCAAGGATGCGCTGCGGCTGGCGGTGACGCAGTCCGTCCGGGTGACGAATGCCGGTGGCCCCGCCAACGGCTTCACCAACGTGGACGAGTTCCTCAAGCCGTGGCCTGCAGCACCGGTGGGCGGCTGAGCAACCGGACCGCGCGGCATACACGGTCTGGCGTGGACGGGGCTTGCCCAGCCTTGAAATAGGCTGGGCGGACCATGGCACGTCGCATCCCCGAAGGCCCTCCGCCGCCGCTCGCGGTCCAGAAGCTCCGCATCCGCTACGCCAAGCGCGGTCGGCTGCGCTTTTCGTCGACCCGCGACTTCGCGCGGGCGCTCGAGCGGGCGCTGCGCCGCTCCGGCGTGCCGATGGCGTTCTCGGCCGGCTTCCACCCGCACCCCAAGATCAGCTACGCCAACGCGGCGCCGACGGGCACGGCGAGCGAGGCCGAGTACTTCGAGATCTCGGTGACCGAGCGCGTCGATGCCGAGGCCGTGCGCCTCGCGCTCGACGAGGCCCTGCCGCACGATCTCGACATCATCGAGGTCGTCGAAGCCGGCCCCGGCGGGCTCGCCGAACGCCTCGAGGCGAGCGTCTGGCGTCTCGAGATGCGTGGGGTCACCCACGAGTCCCTGGCGTATGCCGTGCAGCAGTTTCTCGCTGTCGAGGTCGCCGAGGTGACCCGCATGTTCAAGACCGGGGCCAAGACCTTCGACGTCCGCTCGGCCGTCGTGTCCATGGTCGCCACCGAGAGCGATGACGCCTCGTGTGCGATACTTCAGATGGTCGTTCGGCACACCACACCGTCCGTTCGCCCCGATGACATCCTGACCGCACTGCGCGCAGTGACCGAGCTCAGGCCACCGGTCCCACCTCTGGTGACCCGACTGGCCCAGGGCCCACTGCTCACCGAAGTTGCCGGGGTGGCCGATCCACTGGCCGCCGACAAGGACGCCGTCGGTTCCTGATCGGTTGCCGCAGCGGAGATCCAGGCCGCGCGAAACCGTTGGGGAACAGCACACGACTTCCGTGTCGGGAAATTTCACCCGGCACGATCGCGACACGAGCCCCACGGGGTCGACAGGTCCGGGTTCTCGCCCAGACGGTGTGGCTGACGGCCACGTGGCGCCGAGAGGGTCACAGCCCATGGCTACCCAGGACGAACCCACCACCCAGAACGATGCCGGCAGCAGCGACGCCAGCACGACCGACGCTGCCGAGGCGGGGCCCGTGAAGGCACCTCGTCGTCGCCGCGCGACCAAGAAGGCTGCTGCCCCTGTGACGGCCGAGGCCACGACCGACGCGGCTGAGGCTCCGGCCGAGCCCGCCGGCGAGCCGGCAGCAGAGCCCGCAACGGATGAGGCCCCTGAGGTCGCGCCGAAGAAGCGGGCGGCCAAGAAGACCGTCAAGAAGGCTGCGAAGAAGGCGCCCCGCGCCAAGAAGGCCGTCGCCGCCGAGCCCGAGGTTCTGTTCGAGGACGTCACTCCCGTGGTCGACGAGGACGAGGCCCTCATCGAGGAGCCCGTCGTCGAAGCCGAGCCCGAGGAGGACGTGGCCCCCAAGGCTGTTCCGTCGTTCGGCCTGCTCTTCCAGGCCCCGGACATCACCGCCGCGCCGCGTCGTCGTCGAGCGACCTCCCCCGCTCAGGCACCCAGCGAGGGCACCATCGACCGTGCGCCCGAGGTCGAGGCGCCGGCGCAGGACAAGGCAGCTGTCACCGAGGTGGACGCCAAGGCCGACAAGCCGGTCCGTGCTCGCCGCGGGAGCAAGGCGGCCAAGGCTGCCGAAGCCGCGGAGTCGACTGACGCCGAGCAGGCGACCGACGACGAAGCCATCGCCGACAACCGCGACGACTCCGGCGAAGAGCCCCAGGAGGGTGCCCGTCGCCGTCGTCGTGGTGGCCGAGGTCGTCGTGGCCGCGGAGGCAACGACCGCTCCGAGGACAACGGCTCCGACGACGCCGGGTCCGCCGATGGCTCTCCCGCCGCTGACCGTGACGACTCCTCTGACGACTCCGACGAGTCGGACGACCAAGACGACACGCGCACCGATGACAGCGCCGACAACGAGAACGGTGAGGGCGGCACCAACCGTCGTCGCCGTCGTCGCCGCCGCTCCGGTTCCTCTGCCGAGGGCGATGACCCGCCCGGCACCGTCACCAAGGTCCGCGAACCCCGCAAGGCGCGCGAAGTCAGCGACGAGCCGACCGCAGTCAAGGGTTCAACGCGTCTCGAGGCCAAGAAGCAGCGTCGCCGTGAGGGCCGTGAAGCCGGTCGTCGCCGCACGATCATCACCGAGGCCGAGTTCCTGGCCCGCCGCGAATCGGTCGAGCGAGTCATGACCGTGCGCGGCAAGGGCGACAAGACCCAGATCGCGGTCCTCGAGGACGGCGTCCTCGTCGAGCACTATGTCTCGCGCGAGACCAACGCCTCGATGGCCGGCAACGTCTACCTCGGCCGCGTCCAGAACGTGCTGCCCTCCATGGAGGCCGCGTTCGTCGACATCGGCAAGGGTCGCAACGCCGTCCTCTATGCCGGTGAGGTCAACTGGGACGCCGCCGGTCTCGAGCAGAACCGCGCCAAGCGCATCGAGAACGCCATGGGCTCCGGTGACACGGTCCTCGTCCAGGTGACGAAGGACCCGATCGGCCACAAGGGTGCGCGCCTCACGAGCCAGATCTCGTTGCCGGGGCGCTACCTCGTCTACGTCCCCGAAGGGTCGATGACGGGCATCTCGCGCAAGCTTCCCGACACCGAGCGCGCCCGCCTCAAGGCCATCCTCAAGGAGGTTGTGCCCGAGCACGCGGGAGTCATTGTCCGCACCGCGGCTGAGGGTGCCTCCGAGGAGGAGCTGCGCGCCGACGTCGAGCGCCTCACCAAGGCCTGGGAGAAGATCCAGCAGAAGGTCGCGTCGGCGACCTCCAAGAAGGCCGGCAGTGGCGGCGCCCCGGTCCTGCTCCACGGTGAAGCCGACCTCACGGTCCGCGTCATCCGCGACGTCTTCACGGAGGACTTCAGCGAACTCATCGTCTCGGGCGACCAGGCGTGGTCCGAGGTCAGCGGCTACGTCGAGGACGTCGCTCCCGACCTCGCCAAGCGCCTCACCCACTGGACCTCGGAGGAGGACCTGTTCACCGCCCACCGGGTGGACGAGCAGATCTCCAAGGCCATGGACCGCAAGGTCTGGCTGCCCTCGGGTGGCTCCCTGGTCATCGACCGCACCGAGGCCATGACCGTGGTCGACGTCAACACCGGCAAGTTCGTGGGCTCCGGCGGAAACCTCGAAGAGACGGTCACCAAGAACAACATCGAGGCCGCAGAGGAGATCGTGCGCCAGCTCCGTCTGCGCGACATCGGCGGCATCATCGTCATCGACTTCATCGACATGGTGCTCGAGTCCAACCGCGACCTCGTGGTCCGCAGGCTCCTCGAGTGCCTCGGACGCGACCGCACGAAGCACCAGGTCGCCGAGGTCACCTCGCTCGGCCTCGTGCAGATGACGCGCAAGCGGGTCGGCTCGGGCCTCATCGAGGTCTTCTCCGAGCAGTGCCAGCACTGCGACGGGCGCGGCATCATCGTGCAGAGCGAACCGGTGGACCGCACCGGCACCCAGAACGAGCACGGGCACTCCAACGGCGCTGTCGGCGGACCGGGTGGCCAGGGCAACGGCAAGAGTGGTGGCGCCTCCGGCCGTGGCCGTGGCCGTCGTGGCAAGGGCGACTCCGGTCAGGCACCCGCACCCAAGGACGTCCCGGCCGAAGAGGCTCCGCCGGTCCGCAGCGGACCCACCGCTGCCCAGATCGCCGCAGCGGCCCACGCCGCAGCGATCAAGTCCGTGTCCGGTGAGCCCACCGACGACGACGTCGCTGAGCTCGCCGCCCCGTCAACCGAGTCAACCGAGTCCGCTGAGGCGACCGAGTCAACCGAGTCCGCAGATGCCACACCAGTTGAGTCCACCGAGCCCAGCCACGTGGCTGAGCCCGCCCAGACCGTGCCCGCCACGGTCATCGCCGAGGTCGGTCGACCCGACTCCGCGCACGACACCGAACCGGTTCGTCCCATCGTGGCCGAACCCGCCCCGATCGACGAGCCCGTCGTCCGTCCGCGCCGCAAGCGTGGCCGGGTCGTCGCCCCCGCAGGTCCGCCGAAGTCGCCGGATTTGGAACAGGGCGAGAACGACCGCTAATCTTGTCCGTCGGTGCGCCCACCGAGCCGATGTCCTGCGTCATGAGTGTTTTCACGAACACTTCGCGTCACGGGGTAGCTATCAGCCGGTCATCCAGAGCGAGTGCATCCTGATTCGAAAGTGAGCTCCACTGTGTACGCGATTGTTCGCGCAGGTGGTCGGCAGGAAAAGGTCTCCGTCGGAGACGTCCTGCTGATCGACAAGGTCGGCCGTGCCGGCGACAGCATCGACCTGACCCCGCTTCTCGTCGTGGACGGCTCGACCGTCACCTCCGACGCCTCGAAGCTGGCCAAGGTTTCCGTGAAGGCCGAGGTCGTCAAGGCGGCCAAGGGTCCCAAGATCGTGATCATGAAGTACAAGAACAAGACCGGCTACCGCAAGCGCCAGGGTCACCGTCAGCACCTGACCCAGATCAAGATCACCTCGATCGACGCCTGAGCGTCCGTCCACAGACTCACGAAGGTAGAGACACATGGCACACAAGAAGGGTGCAGCCTCGACCCGTAACGGTCGCGACTCCAACTCCCAGCGACTCGGCGTCAAGCGCTTCGGCGGCCAGCTCGTCAACGCGGGCGAGATCATCGTCCGCCAGCGCGGCACGCACTTCCACCCCGGTGAAGGCGTCGGCCGTGGCGGCGACGACACCCTGTTCGCGCTCGTCGCGGGCAACGTGGAGTTCGGCACGAAGCGTCGTCGCAAGGTCATCAACATCGTTCCGACGGAGAAGGTCGCTGCAGAGTGACCCTCCCGGTGAGAGCCGGTGTGCCGTGAGCTGAGCTCGGGCGCACCACCTCACCACCGCGAAAGGCGGGCTGGATTCCGATCCGGCCCGCCTTCTCGTTTCCCCGCCAGTGGGCCCCACCTTGCGTCTGCGCCTCTGGCTGCTAGAGCAGCCACATCCGCAGACGTTGCGGGTATGCCGCCCGCTCACCTCCCACTGCGTCTGCGCCTCTGGCTGCTAGAGCAGCCACATCCACAGACGCAAGGGGCATGCGGGAGCGCCCGTAGACTGGGCACCCGGACCAGCCCCACCAGATCACGCATCTCGTACCCCCCTTGGAAGCAGGAACCATTCATGGCCGTCAACTTCGTGGACCGCGTCGTCCTCAACGTCGCGGCCGGTGACGGCGGGCACGGCGTGGCCTCGGTCAAGCGCGAGAAGTTCAAGCCCCTCGGTGGACCCGACGGTGGCAACGGTGGCAAGGGTGGCTCTGTCATCCTGCGGGTCGACCCGCAGTCGACGACGCTGCTGGACTACCACCACACCCCGCACCGTCGCGCCCCCAACGGCAAGCCCGGTGGCGGCGACGAGCGCAACGGTGGTGACGGCGCCGACCTCGTCCTGCCCGTGCCCGAGGGCACGGTCGTCAAGAACGCTGCCGGCGACATCCTCGCTGACCTCGTGGGTCACGACGCCGAGTTCGTCGTCGCCGCGGGTGGTCGCGGGGGTCTGGGCAACAAGCAGCTCGCGTCCGCGCGGCGCGTGGCCCCGGGCTTCGCCCTTCTCGGCGAGCCCGGCGAATCCCTCGAGATCGTCCTCGAGCTCAAGTCCCTCGCCGACGTGGCGCTCATCGGCTTCCCGAGCGCCGGCAAGTCCTCGCTCGTGTCGGTCGTGAGCGCGGCCAAGCCCAAGATCGCGGACTACCCGTTCACGACGCTCATCCCCAACCTCGGTGTCGTCACCGCAGGCAGCGCGCGCTACACGATCGCCGACGTCCCCGGCCTCATCCCGGGGGCCAGCGAGGGCAAGGGCCTCGGCCTCGAGTTCCTCCGCCACGTCGAGCGCTGCTCGGTCCTCGTGCACGTCGTCGACTGCGCCACCCTGGAGTCCAACCGCGACCCGATGAGCGACCTCGACGTCATCGAGGCCGAGCTCGCGGCCTACGTCCCCGACGACAGCCTCGGCGGTCGCCCGTTGTCCGAGCGCACCCGCATCGTCGTCCTCAACAAGGCCGACGTCCCCGACGCCCGGGACCTGGCCGAGATGGTCAAGCCCGACCTCGAGGCACGTGGGCTCGAGGTCCACGTCGTCAGTGCCGTCGCCCACACCGGGCTCAAGGAGCTGACCTTCTCGCTCGCCAAGCACGTCGCTGCTGCCCGCGCCGAGATGGAGGCCCTGGTGGTCGAGCGGCCGCGCGCCATCGTCCGGCCCAAGGCCGTCGACGACACCGGCTTCACGGTCCGCAAGGAGAACACGTCCGACGGTGAGGTCTTCCGGGTCCAGGGCGATCGCCCGACCCGCTGGATCCACCAGACCGACTTCTCCAACGACGAGGCCGTCGGCTACCTCGCCGACCGGCTCAGCCGACTCGGTGTCGAGGAGCAGCTCTACAAGGCCGGTGCCGTTGCCGGCTCGACCGTCGTCATCGGACCCGAGGACAACTCGGTCGTCTTCGACTGGGAGCCCACGATGGCTGCTGGCGCCGAACTTCTCACCGGCCCTCGCGGGACCGACCTGCGCCTCGGCGAGAACGACCGCAAGAGCCGCGGCGAGAAGCGCCAGGAGTTCCACGGTCGCAAGGACGCGCAGACGGCGGCTCGCGAGACGCTCGCCGCCGAGCGCAAGGCGGGCCACTGGGCCACCGCGCGCGACGACGACAACGACGAGTGAGCGCGGGTCGTGGGCACTGAGGCGGTCCTGCGCGCCGCCATCGGCAACGCGCGCCGCGTCGTCGTCAAGGTCGGCTCGTCCTCTCTCACGGGTCCCGGTGGGGGCGCCATCGACGAGGCGCGTCTCGTCGCGCTCGTGGGACACCTCGCGGCTGTCCGGGCGCGTGGGGGAGAGGTCGTCCTCGTCTCGTCCGGTGCCATCGCTGCGGGCCTCGGGCCGCTGGGGCTGACCTCACGTCCGCGCGATCTCGCCACGCAGCAGGCGGCAGCCAGCGTGGGGCAGGGAGCCCTCGTGGCGGCATACGCCCGCGCCTTTGCCCACCACCACCTCACCGTCGGCCAGGTGCTGCTCACCGCCGACGACGTCACGCGACGCACGCACTACACCAACGCCCGGCGCACCCTGACCCGACTCCTCTCCTTAAGCATCGTCCCGGTCGTCAACGAGAACGACACCGTCGCCACCCACGAGATCCGCTTCGGTGACAACGACCGGCTCGCAGCCCTCGTCTCCCACCTCGTCGGCGCCGACGCCCTGGTGCTGCTCACCGACGTCGACGCGCTCTACGACGGCCCTCCTTCACGAGCCGGCTCGCAGCGGATCTCTGCAGTCCTGTCGGGCGAGGACCTCGCCGGCGTCGAGATCGGTGGCACGGGGAGCTCGGTCGGCAGCGGTGGCATGGCCACCAAGGTGGAGTCGGCCGGCATCGCTGGTGCGGCCGGCATACCCACCGTCCTGTCGCGTCTCGCAGATGCCGGGCACGCGCTGGCAGGTGACGACGTCGGCACCGTCTTTGCGCCGCAGGCGCGCTCACGGGCCTCGCGTCAGCTCTGGATCGCCCACGCCACGACGCCCCGCGGGCGCCTCATCGTTGACGAGGGTGCGGTCACTGCGCTGACCAAGCGGCGCACGTCGCTCCTACCCGCCGGCATCGTCGAGGTGCAGGGCACCTTCACCGGGGGAGACCCGGTCGACGTGTGCGCGCCCGACGGGCGGGCCATCGCTCGTGGTCTCGTCAATTACTCCTCGGGCGAGCTTCCACACATGCTCGGACGCAGCACGCACGACCTGGCCCGCGATCTCGGTGCGGCCTACGAGCGCGAGGTCATCCACCGCGACGACCTCGTCATGCTCTGAGCCGCGTTCTCCCGGACAGGTTCTCGCTGAGGCCTACTCGCCACACGCGGGGACACGGTCGACGCCCGCCACGACCTTTGTGGCAGGATGCAAATGCCGCAGTGCACGGGAAGTCGGTGTGATTCCGACGTGGTCCTCGCCACTGTGACCAGGGAGTGGCTCTTCGTCGTTCGCCACTGACAGCCGCAGGTTCACGCCGGGCTGTTGGGAAGGCCGAGGAGTCGTGGTGATCTGGAAGCCAGGAGACCGGCTGCGGCGCAGATCAGTCCACGAGGCATGGAACGAAAGGGTCCCGAAATGACCAATTCCTCAGTTGTTGCTGTCCCCGCACGCCCGGCATCGCTCGCGAGCATCCGCGTCCCCCTGTGGGCGTGGGCGCTGCTCGCCTTCGCGGTGTTCGCGCTCTACTTCGTCTCGCAGGAGAACGGCGCGCTGCTCAGTGCGTCCAATGCGCAGATGCTGCACGAGCTCACCCACGATGCGCGCCACGCCCTCGGCGTGCCGTGCCACTGATCCACGGCTGATCTCCCAAGAGCACTTCACGTGATCAGTTTTGGATCCGTGCTGCGCAAAGGCGTGGCAGCGGGTGCTGCTGCCGGTCTGGCCGCAGCACTCGTCATCTGGCTCTTCGTCGAGCCCGTCATCCGCAAGGCCCTCGTCATCGAGGACCAACGCGGTGCATCCGGTGGACACGCAGGCCACTCGGCCCTGTTCACCTTGCCGAACCACCTCCCGGCACACGGCGACGAGCTCGTCTCCCGGGCCCAGCAGGTCGTGGGTGGCGCGGTCACCTCGCTCCTCGTCGGGATCGCCTTCGGCGTGATCTTCGCGGTCGTTTATGCGAAGGCTCGTCACCACCTCGTCGGGAGCAGCGACTTCTGGCGTTCGATCGGTCTCGCGGCCATCGGCTTCGGAGCGATCACGCTCCTGCCGGCGATCGTGATCCCGGCCAACCCGCCGGCCGTCGGCGATCCGGCGACGGTCACCCAGCGCACCTGGCTCTATGTCCTGTCGCTGCTCCTCGGTGTCGCCATCGCTCTTGCTGTGCCCTTCCTCGACCGGGCCCTGGCTCGGCGTGGGCTCGCGGACTCGACCCGGTGGTCGCTCGACGTGCTCGCCACGGTCGTGGCTGTGGTCGCCGTCGTCGCACTGCTGCCGGGTTCTCCCGACGCGGTGCCGGGCGACGTCCCGGCCGCCCTCCTGTGGGAGTTCCGGATCGCGTCACTCGCACAGCTTGCTGCCATGTGGGTGACGCTCGGGACGGTCTTCGGACTGCTCATGGAGCGGGCGACGGTCGCCGAGCGTGAGGCAGCCCCAGTGGCCGAGCGTGAACTCGCCGCTGCTGGCTCCTCACCCGTGGACGCGTGAGTCGGCGCAACGACACGACCTGCACCATCCGCGTCTGCCGTGACTGCTGCTGCGGCACGGAGCGCAAGCACCCCGGCGTCGACCACGACGGGCTTCTCGCCCGACTCGAGGACGGCGCCCCGGGTGCTGCGCAGGTGTCGGTGAGCAACTGCCTGTTGGCCTGCGACCAGTCCAACGTGGTGGTCGTGGTGCCGTCACCGTCTGGCCGGCGCGCAGGTGGTCGGCCCGTGTGGGTTCGTGGCGTTCTCGATGACGCGACGGTCGATGCTCTCGTCGCGTGGGTGCGTGAAGGTGGACCGGGCTGGACAGACCCGCCGGACCAGGTGGCGCGCCGGGCGTTCCCGCCGAGCGGACTGTCCCGCGATTACGTCACCCTCTGAACCCGGACCTACCGCATCGTAGGTGGGGTGATCACCCCACCTACGATGCGGTAGCCGCGGCGTTCAGTGGAGCTGCTGGACCTCGAACTGCATCCGCGGGTGGGCGATCGTCTCTTGGGCCTGCACGAGCTGGAGCTCGCGCTGGCCTGAGTCGAGGGTGAGCTGCAGCAGGTCGAAGACGCTCGACACGGTGCGACCCAGGGCCACGCCGGCGTCACCCGTCTCGAGCAGGTGAGCGGTGAACAGGGCCGCGGTCACGTCGCCGGACCCGTTGGCCTTCATCGGGAGCTGGGGCGTCTGGACGATCCATGCGTGATCCCCATCGACGGCCAACATCTCGATCGTGCCCTCGGGGCGGTCCGGGCGCAGCACCGACGTTACGAGCACCGTCGACGGACCCATCTCCCGCGCCTTCTCCACGGACGTGAACGTGTCCTCGAGCGACTCCGGTTCGGTCTCGGTGAGGTAGCCCAGCTCGAACTGGTTGGGCGTGATGAGGTCGGCCTGGGGCACGACGCGCTCACGCAACAGCACCGGGATTGCGGGGTGGACGAAGCAGCCCGACTTCGCATTGCCCATGACCGGGTCGCAGGCATAGATCGCCCTGGGGCTGGCCGCCTTGACCCGGGCGACGGCGTCGAGGATGACGTCGCCGATCTCCTCGCCGCCCTGATATCCCGAGAGCACCGCGTCGATCTCGGGCATCGCCTCGCGCTCCTCGATGCCGGTGATGACCTCGCGCACGTCGTCGGCGGCGAGCAGAGGGCCGCGCCAGGCGCCATAGCCGGTGTGGTTGCTGAAGTGCACCGTGTTGACCGGCCACACCTCGACACCGAGACGCTGCAGCGGGAAGACGGCGGCGCTGTTGCCGACGTGGCCGTAGGCGACCGAGGACTGGATGGAGAGGATCGTCGTCACGCGCGCCATCCTTCCACCTCGCCTTCACGTCCCTGAGATGCGTGTATGCCACCAGCTGCCGCGATTTACGCTGTCGGGTATGGCTCAAGCCTCAGCATCCACCGTCTCCGCGCTCGACCCCGCAGACATCGCCCGGGTCAGCGACCTCGCAGGCAGGGCCCGTGACGCGTCACGACGGCTCGCCCTGCTCAGCCGGGCCGACAAGGACGAGGCCCTGCGAGCCCTCGCCGATGCCCTCGACACGGCCACCGAGCAGATCGTCGAGGCCAACGCCGAGGACGTCGAACGCGGACGCGCTGGCGGAATGGTCGACGGGCTCATCGACCGGCTGACCCTCACACCCGAGCGGGTCGCCGCCGTGGCCGAGGCCGTGCGCGACATCGCTGCCCTGCCCGACCCGGTCGGTGAGATCGTGCGCGGCTCGACCCTGGCCAACGGCCTCCAGATCCGTCAGGTCCGCGTGCCCATGGGCGTCATCGGCATGATCTACGAGGCTCGGCCGAACGTCACCGTCGACGCGGCGGGCCTCGGGCTCAAGTCCGGCAACGCCGTGATCTTGCGCGGCGGATCGGCGGCGGAGTCGACCAACAAGGCACTCGTGGCCGTGATGCGGGGCGCCCTCGAAGCACAGGGCCTGCCGGCCGACGCCATCGGCCTCCTCGACGGAGGTCGCGACGCGGTGCGTGCGCTCCTCACGGCCCGCGGCCAGGTCGACCTCATCATCCCGCGCGGGGGAGCGGGGCTCATCCAGACCGTCGTCACCGAGTCGACCGTGCCCGTCATCGAGACCGGCGTCGGCAACTGCCACGTCTACGTCGATGCGGCCGCTGACCTCGACAAGGCGCTCGCGATCACGATCAACGCCAAGACCCATCGCCCGAGCGTGTGCAACGCCGCTGAGAAGCTTCTCGTCCACGCGTCGCTGGTCGAGGAGTTCCTGCCCAAGGTCCTCGCCGAGCTGTCGGGGGCAGGCGTCGTGCTCCACACGGATCCGGCGGCCGCAAGCACAGCGGACGCGGCCGGCATACCCCACGTCCCGGCGACGGACGAGGACTGGGACACGGAATACCTCGCCCTCGAGATGGCTGTCGCCGTCGTCCCGGATCTCGACGGGGCGCTGGCCCACATTCGCACGCACTCGAGCGGGCACACCGAGGCGATCGTCACCGAGGACCGAGCGGCGGCGCGGCGATTCACCACCGAGATCGACGCGGCCGCGGTCATGGTCAACGCGTCGACGCGGTTCACCGACGGCGGCGAGTTCGGGTTCGGCGCCGAGATCGGCATCTCGACCCAGAAGCTGCACGCCCGCGGCCCGATGGCGCTGCCCGAGCTGACGACGACGAAGTGGATCGTCGAGGGCGACGGCCAGATCCGCTGACGCCGATCGCTCAGCGCAACCCGAGTCGCTGGACGGCGTCGCTGGCGACGAGGAAACCGACGATGCCGAGCACCCAGCCGAGCATCTCGTCCTTGTTGCGCTGCAGCCAGCCGTGCACGCGCTCCAGGAGCGGCCCCACCCGGCGGTGGGCGACCAGGCGCAGTCCGAGCAGTACCAGTGCCGGAACCACCATCACGACGACGTATGCCGCCAGCAGGCCTGCGTTCCCGGCGAATCCCACTCCCGCGGTCGTGAGCAGACCGATGGCGGCGAGGTAGGGAAGCATGGAGGCCGCTTCGACGACTCCGGCTCCGATGGCGACCGTGGTCACGGTGCCCAGTGAGGCATCGGGGCCCGCTGCCCGCGAGGTCCAGCGCTCCATCCGGGTGGGCTGACCCATCCGTCGGGCCCGGCGAGCCTCACCACGCTTGCGGGTGAAGGCAAAACTCCCGGCAAACAGGGCTACCCCGACGACGAGCTGAACCCAGAGGAACGGGCGGGACGCGGTCACGTCGGCGACCGAGTCCGAGACGCCCTTGAGCACCTCGGCGCCGCCGAGCAGGACCAGGCCGAGCAGCCAGTAGAACCCGGCGATGACGCCGAGATACGTGAGGACGGCCGCCGTTCGAACCTTGGGCTGGACCAGCATCCACACCGGCACCCCAAGAGTGCCGAAACTCGTGCCGTCGATGAGCGCGAGCACGGCGAGACCGCCGAGCGCGGTGAGCTCCATGAATCCCCCTCCTGCTTTCCGCACAACTGCATCAGAACGTGTCCGCTCCAGTGAACCACAATCTGACACAGTCGTGCGAAAATAACCCCGTGCCCAAGATCGTCGACCACGACCAGCGTCGCGCCGAGCTCGGCGCCGCGGTCCGACGCGTCGTCGCGCGGGCCGGCGTCGCAGGCGCCACGGTGCGTGCCGTTGCGGCCGAGGCGGGTTGGTCGATGGGAGCTCTCCGCTACTACTTCAGGACCCAGGACGAGCTGCTCGACTTTGCCGTCGACGCCAGCCTCTCCGACATCCCGGTTCGCCTGCAGCGCATCCTCGACACGCAGGAGCCCGGTCCGGCCAGGGCGCAGGCCCTCATCGAGGAGATGCTGCCGCTCGACGAGGACCGACTCGCCGAGGTGCGGGTCTACCTCGCGTTCATGGCCCGGGTCCGCACCGAGGACGGGCGGCCCGGCCTGGCCGAGACTGCCTGGCACGGCGAACGTCACGTGTGTGCACTCGCGGTCGCCGACGCCACCGGTCTTGAGCGCCCGACCGAGGTCGGCGTCGTCCCCCCGCACCTCGTCGAGCTCGTGGATGACCTCCACGTGTTCGTCGACGGCCTGACGTTCCTCGGGGCGACGATCCCTGCGCAGCTCACGCCGGCGAGGGCACGAACCCTCCTGCGAGCCCGGCTCGACTCGCTCGCCGCATCCTGACGGCGGTCAGGAGTGGGTGGCGCGCGAGGCGCTCACCATCCCGTCCATGACGGCTTCGAGCCCGATGGCGAAGTCCTCTTCGGTCGGGGTGAAGTCGGGTCGTATGTCCCGGGCCGCAGCATCCATTCGGTGCAGTGACATCCCTTGGACGAAGCTCCACAGAGTGAGGGTCAACGAGCGCGCGAGGGTCGCGTCGGTCGTGATCGGCCTGAGTGCCGCCACCATCCAGTCCAGGCAGCGCGTGTCCGAGTAGTACCTCGGTGAGCTCACCGTGAGGATCATCCACGGATGGTCGCGATAGATGGCCCAGTCGAGGGTGGCCGCCAGGCGCACGGCTTCCCGCCACTCGGTCGGGGCAGGCTCCGGATAGGGGGCCGTCTCGACGATCGCGGCCGTCATCTGGGCGAGGAGCTCGTCCTTGTCCTTGACGTGTCGGTAGAGCGACATGACCCCGGCGTCGAGGTCGCTGGCCACACGTCGCATCGAGACGCCCTCAAGACCTTCGGCGTCGGCGATCCGCACGCCGGCCGCCACGATCTGGTCGCGCGACAGGGTGCGCGCAGGGCTCGGGGTTGACGTTCGCGATGACATGCGTACAGTGTACTCGTCACCATGCGTACGGCGTACGCATCACCGAACGAGAGAAGGCTGATGATGTCTGCAGATGTGGTGCCCGGTCGGGCGACGTGGCGCGAGTGGGCCGGACTCGCGCTGATGATCGGCCCGATCCTCATGGTGTCGATGGACGGGTCGATCCTCTTCCTCGCGATGCCACGCATCACCGAAGCCCTCGGGCCGTCGGCGAGTCAGCAGCTGTGGATCCTCGACATCTACGGCTTCCTCGTGGCGGGCCTGCTCATCACCATGGGTGCGATCGGTGATCGTCGGGGGCGCATCGCGCTGATGTGGATCGGTGCCTTGGTGTTCGGGCTGGCCTCCGTCATCGGCGCCATCTCGACCAGTCCCGAGATGCTGATCGCGGCTCGGGCACTCATGGGCATCGGCGGATCGACGCTGCTGCCTGCCTCTCTGGCGATCATCGGCACACTCTTCACGGACCCGCGTCAACGGAGCACGGCCATCGGGTTGTGGGCAGCGATGTTCGGCGCCGGTTTCGCCGCCGGACCGCTGGCCGGCGCCCTGCTCCTCGATCATTTCTGGTGGGGCTCGGTCTTCCTGGTCAACGTCCCCATCGTCCTGGCGTTCCTGGCACTGGCTCCGTTTCTCCTGCGTGAGCCCGCCCCCACGGCCGGTGCCGCAATCGACCCGATCAGTGTCGCCACATCGTTCGTGGGGATCCTGCTCGCCGTCCATGCCCTGAAGGGGGTCGCGACGCACGGCCTGCAGCCCAGCGCGATCCTCACGGGCATCGTCGGGGTCACGCTGCTCGTCGTGTTCGTCCGTCGACAGCGGGTGCTGAGCACCCCGCTGGTGAACTTCGCACTGTTCCGGGACCCGCACTTCTCGCTGGCGATCCTCGCCGCAGCCATGTCGGTGGCCTCGTATGCCGTGGCGTCCTATCTCGGAGGTGTCTACCTCCAGACGGTCCTGGGGCTGGGGATCGTGGCAGCTGGCCTCCTTGCCGTGCCGGTCGCTGTGACGACATTCGCCTTCTCCACCGGGACCGGTGCACTGGTGGCTCGCCTCAGTCCGCGAACTGTTCTGGCCAGTGCCTACGGCGCCATGGGTCTCGGGCTCCTCGTCCTGCTCCTCACCCGCGCCGACGGCAACGAGATCCCGTTCGTCGTGGGCACGGCGATCTCGGGCATCGGCTACGGGCTGGTCTTCGCGGTGGCCTCCGAGACCGCCGTGACCGCGGCACCACCGGAAGAGGCAGGGTCCGCAGCCGCGATCTCCGAGACGAGCTTCGAACTGGGACAGGCCTTGGGGCTGGCGTTGCTCGGATCCTTGGCGGCGCTGGTGTTCCGGTCGCTCGGCCCGGGTGTGGCCCCGACCCTCGACGGGACGCTCCTGCTGGTGGGGAGCACGGGTGAACGTGCGACCTCAGCCGTCTCGGCCTACATGACCGGGTTCCATGGAGCGGCGATCGTCGGAGGAGTCGTGAACCTCGTCCTGGCAGTCATCACGCTGCGCTGGCTGCCCCGAGCGCACTCGTCGTCCCGCATGTCCGAGAGGATCCTGCCGGTGTCCGAGGACGCACCGGGTCGATGACGCTGGCCGCCCCTGCCACCGGCGGTACCCGTGTCAGGGTTGGGGCTGCCCCGGGACATTCGACGACTCGAGCGAGTCGTGGGCGATGAAGTAGGTCGGCCGCGCCTGCATCGCGGCATACATCCGTCCGACGTACTCGCCGAGGATGCCCAGCGCCAAGAGCTGCACGGCACCGACCGCGGCCACGATGACCACGGTCGAGGTCCAACCGGGCAGGGCATGGCCAAGGACGCGAGCGAACACGGCATACACAAGAACGCCGACGGCGGCGACGCCGCCGAGCAGTCCGAGCCAGGTCGCGAAGCGCAGCGGCGCCAGCGAGAACCCGGTCACGGAGTCGACCGACAACCGGATCATCTTGGCGAGGGGGTACTTCGAGGTCCCGGCCGCACGCACTTCACGGGTGTAGCCCACGGAGGCAGACGGGAATCCCAGCGCGGGCACGACGAAACGCAGCACGCGGTTGTGCTCGGGCAGCGAGTTCACGGCGTCGACCGTCGCGCGCGACATGAGGCGGTAGTCGCCCGCGTCCACGGGAGCTTCGGTGCTGGCGAGCCGGCGGATGGTCTTGTAGAACAGCCGCGCCGAGCCACGCTTGAAGGCCGTGTCCGTCGACCGGTCCTCGCGCACGCCGTAGACCACGTCGACGTCATCCTCCTGAGCGATCCGCAGCATCTCGGGGATCACCTCGGGCGGGTCCTGCAGGTCGGCGTCAAGCGTGACGACGTAGTCGCCGCGGGCGCGCTGCAGCCCTGCCGAGATCGCGGCCTGGTGGCCGGCGTTGGCGCGCAACCGGACGATCCGCAGCTGAGGCCACTCGCGGCGCAGGCGCTCGAGAAGCACCGGGGTGGAGTCGCTGCTTCCGTCGTCGACGGCCACCACCTCGTAGGTCGACCCCATCCCGTCGGCGAGCGGGCGGAGGCGGTCGACCAACAGGGGGAGGACGGCCTCCTCGTTGAACATCGGGATGACGATGCTCACGGTGAGGGCTGGATCAGGCGCAGGCATGGGGTTCAGCGTAAGGGGCTCGTGCCTTCGCCACGTCCCGAGCGCGGCCAAGGCGCCGCCGAGCGCGGCCAAGACGCCGCCGAGGGCGGCCCAGACGCACCGAAGGCCCCCGATGTATGAGATCGGGGGCCTTCAGCGCCGGGGCTAGCCCTTATTCATGTGAGTCGGTCGTTCCCGACGGGCAGGGGCCCGACGAGGGGGCCACACGACAGTGGCGTCGTCCCGGCTGGACCGGGGCGAACTTCGACTCTGGCCGTCGGCCGCGGTGTGCCCCGCGATGTCGCTCGCGGTAAGGGTTACCCCCCACCCAGTCCCGGTTTCACCGGGGCCAGTGGCACAGCCGTTCTCCTTCGACCCGACTTCCACCCGTGCCCGAGGGCCAGGGCGGTTGTTCGTGGGTCCTTGTTTATCGCTGAAACCCCTTGTGGCGCAAGCGGATCAGCGACTTTCTCGCCAAGCGGCGACGCCCGCGCGTGTCGTCCACAGGCTGGGGGCCCTCGCCACGCTCCCATGCACAGCCCTGTGGACGACACCGGTGGACAACGAGGACGGTAGGCTGCGACCCATGACATCGCACGCTGCCCGTGTCCTCGCCGAGGAAGCCGCTCACCACGCCCTTCCTGCGCCTGCGTGGGCCTTCGCGGTCACCGCACTGGCGGCCTTTGCCCTGCTGCTCGCCCTGACCTGGGCCTTCCGTGGCAACGCGCAGAAGCACACGCCCGACAGTGAGCGCAACGATCACCACTCGACCGACCTGGCGCACGCGCACGGCGGCACGATGCACGACGAGGGTCACCACTGAGCGCTCCCCGTCGCCGTCTGGGCGTGATGGGTGGGACCTTTGATCCCATCCACCACGGCCACCTCGTGGCTGCCTCGGAGGTCCAGTCCCAACTCGGGCTCGACGAGGTCATCTTCGTGCCGACGGGGCAGCCGTGGCAGAAGGCCGAGCGCGTTGTCAGCGAGCCCGAGCACCGCTACCTCATGACCGTCGTCGCGACTGCGTCGAACCCGCGCTTCCAGGTGAGCCGCGTGGACGTCGACCGTGAAGGCCCCACCTACACGATCGACACGCTGCGGGACCTGCGCGCCCAGCACCCCGACGACGAGCTGTTCTTCATCACCGGCGCCGACGCTCTCGCCCAGATCCTGTCGTGGAAGGACATCGACGAGCTCTGGGACCTGGCGCACTTCATCGGGGTCACCCGCCCCGGCTACGAGCTGTCCGAGTCCGGGCTGCCGCAGGACCGTGTCACCCTTCAGGAGGTGCCGGCCATGGCCATCAGCTCCACCGACTGCCGGGAGCGGGTCGCCGACGGCGAGCCGGTCTGGTACCTCGTGCCGGACGGCGTCGTCCAGTACATCAACAAACACCATCTGTATGCCGCGGCGCAGGATGCGTCGACCGACGCACCTTCCGCAGCACCCAAGGAGTCTCGTGCCCGCCACTGACCGTTCCCTCGAGCTCGCTCGCGCCGCCGCCCACGCTGCGTCCGAGAAGCTTGCCACCACCATCGTCGGCATCGACGTGAGCGAGCAGCTCGCGATCACCGACATCTTCGTCATCGCCTCGGCCGAGTCAGAGCGACAGGTCGGCGCCATCGTCGACGAGGTCGAGGACTCGTTGCGCGCCATGGGGTCCAAGCCCGTGCGTCGCGAGGGCCAGCGCGACGGCCGATGGGTGCTCATCGACTTCGGCGACATCGTCGTCCACGTCCAGCACGACGACGAGCGCGAGTTCTATGAGCTCGAGCGTCTCTGGAAGGACTGCCCGGAGGTCGACCTCGGCGCGGTGGGCACGGAGCAGCGGGCCTGAGGGTGACCCTCGGCCCCAACGCCCGAATCATGGCTGTCGACCGCCCTCGCCGACTCATCGTGCTCAGGCACGGCGAGACCAGCCACAACGCTGCCGGCGTCTGGCAGGGGCAGCTCGACTCGCCCCTGTCCGAGCGTGGGCTGGCCCAAGCCGCTGCTGCGGCCGAGGCGCTCGCGGCCTTCACGCCCGTGCGCGTCGTCGCCTCCGACCTGTCCCGAGCGGCAGTGACGGGCGAGACGGTCGCGCGCGTGGACGGCATACCCTTCTGCACCGACGAACGCTTCCGCGAGATCCACGCGGGTGCCTGGCAGGGGCTCACGGGTGATGAGGTCCGCGAGGGCTACCCCGAGGACATGGACAAGCTCCTGCGCGGCGAGGACTTCAAGCGCGGCGGCCACGGTGAGTCGGTCGCCGACGTCGCCGTGCGGTGCCGGGCCGGGGTCGACGCCCTGCTCGACGATCTCGAGTCGGGGGAGTGCGCCGTCATCGCCACCCACGGCGTTGCGGGTCGCGCGCTCGCGGCGGACCTCGTCGGCATCGACCAGCGCACGTCGTGGATCGCCCTCGCTGGCCTCGGCAACTGCCACTGGGTCGAGCTCCTCGAAGGTCGGGCCGGATGGCGGATCCAGACCTGGAACCATTCGGCCAGCACTGCAACGGCGCGGGATTTCGGCGTTGCGTGACCCCGATTTGGTTGCACGGTAGGGCTCGTCGTAAACTTCCGCAGTCGCCTTCGGGGGACGTCCCACCGGGGCAACTCGGGGCATTGGCGCAGTTGGTAGCGCGCTTCCATGGCATGGAAGAGGTCAGGAGTTCGAATCTCCTATGCTCCACCGAAGATGAAGGGCCAGGCGCAGGTCGCCTGGCCCTTCTCGCATTTCAGGTGCGTCTGCCCGCTGACGGAGGACACTCGAGCCATGGGCGCAGAACCTGGACCCGCAGAGTCGCCGCGACCCCGTCCGGAGCTGTCGACGATGCTCGCCACCGAGCACTGGAGCCTGCTCGGCACCCGGTCGATGACGTGGAGCGAGATCATGAGCAGGATCTCGATCCTGCTCACCGTGATGTCGGCGTTCCTCGTCGTCCTCGCGCTGTTTGCCCAGGGTGTCGGCTTCGACCGGTCGCTGCTGCCGCTCGCGATCGGGTTCGCATCCGCCACGCTCGTCATGGGCAGCCTCACCGCGCTCCGGGTGACGCTGGCCAGCCAGGAGGACGCACAGCTGATCCGGGGGATGAACCGGTTGCGGGCGGCCTACGTCGACCTGGCCCCGGAGATCGCGCCCTACCTCACCGCGTCGACGCGCGACGACCGGGCGGGCCTCATGGCGACCTACACGTTGGGCAGTCGGAGGTCCTTGGTCGTGCACATCGTCGGGTCCACGACGTTCTTCGTCATCGTCATCAACACCCTGGTGGCCGGCGCGTTGGGTGCGCTGGTCGGAGCGGCCAGCGTGGAGTCGACCTGGGTGACGCTGCTGAGTGGCGTCGGCGCGGGGTTGGCGTGGTTCGGCCTGCAGCTCAAGGTCACGAGGCGCCTGTTCGGGCAACCGCTGCGCGACGTGCGCTTCCCCTCGGAGGACTGACCAGAGGCCGGGCACCAAGGGCGGCAAAGGGGTGGTCCGTCGAACCGCGCACGCGCAGCAGGGCGTTGCCAGACGTCGTTTGCCGCCTTCCGTGCCCGGTCCGACGGCACCCATGGCATGGGTCGCGCGCGAATCATTCACGCCTTGTCGCCGGGACCGCCCTTGGCGAGGAACTTCGGGCCCTACGACCCTGCTCGAAGACGGATGGCGAGAGCTTGGTGCCGGTCGGAAACGTGCTCGATGCGATCACCGGGTTGGTCCTGACGGTCCTCGTGCCCTGACCGGATCAGACCGGCCAGACGCCCGACGTGCCTCGACGGTGCGAGTCGAGCAGGTGTGTGTCGACGATGCCGAGCGCCTCCATGAGCGCAAACATCGTCGTGGGGCCGACGAAGGCAAAACCCTTGCGCTTCAGCCCCTTCGAGAGTGCGATCGACTCGGGCGAGGTGGTCGGCACGTCGGCGTACGTCTTCGGCCGTGGTGTGTCCGTTGGCTGGAAGGACCACACGTAGGCCGCGAGGTCACCGTCGGGCTCGTCGCGCAGTGCCAGCGTGGCCCGCGCATTCTGGATCGTCGCGAGGACCTTCGCCCGGTTGCGGACGATGCCGGCGTCGGCCATGAGACGTTCGATGTCGTCGTCCCCGAACTCGGCGACTGCTTCGGGGGAGAAGTCCGCGAACGCCTCGCGGAAGTTCGGGCGCTTGCGCAGGATCGTCGCCCAGGACAGCCCCGACTGGAAGGCCTCGAGCGAGAGGCGCTCGAAGACACCGCGCTCGTCTCGCACCGGCATACCCCACTCGGTGTCGTAGTAGTCCCGCAGCATCGGGTCGACGGACGCCCACACGGGACGCGGCAGGCCGTCGTCACCGACGACGATCTCGCTCACGCGATGTCCTGCCGAGCGGCCACGACGGCCTCGACGAACTCGTGCGCGTCGTCGACCGAGACCCCGAGGCGGCCGCGGCGGTGCACGACCGTCGCCATGGGTCCGCCGACGCGATAGGCCCACTTGCCGCGACCCTCCCAGCGCACGCCCCAGCCGTGGCCGAAACCGTTGACGTGGTCGCCGGCTCCCACGTCGGTGATGTCCGACATGGAGATCCGGCGTGAGAGGACGGGATAGCCGACCGTGACGGCACGATCCGTGACGGTGACCGTGACCGGCCCCTTGGCGACGAGCCAGCCGAGGCCGACGAGGGCGAGGATGACGACGAGTCCAAGGGCGATGGACCATCCGCCCATGGCGGCGACGACGAGTCCGACGAGGACACCGACGGCGGCAACGATCGCACCGACGACGACCAGCGGCTTGGCGGGACGGGCGACGGACCGGTACCTGGGGGCCCCCAGCGCGGTCGGGTCGGACATGTCAGGCCTTCCTCAAGGTGATGAGCGGAATCTCGGGCGCTGCGGCGACGCGCACGGGCGGCCCCCACGTGCCGGCACCGCGGCTCGTGAAGACGGGGACGCCGTCGATCACGGCGAACCCCTCCACCATGGGCTGTTGCAGCGGGACGAACCACTCGAAGGGCCAGACCTGACCGCCGTGGGTGTGTCCGGAGAGTTGCAGGTCGACGCCGAGGTTCTGTGAGTCCTGCGCCACTCGGGGCTGGTGTGCGACATAGAGCGTGAACGCGTCAGACGTGCCCGCGAGTGCCCGCTGCGGGTCCGGAGCGAACTCGCCGGTGCCCTCGTGGTCGTGCACGCCGGCGATCGTGATGGTCTCGCCGTCACGGGTGATGAGCTCGGACGTGTTGGTGAGCACGGTGATGCTGAGGCGCTTCCACTCGGCCACCCATTGCGCGGTCGACCCCGTGTAGATCTCGTGGTTGCCGGTCACGGCGAAGACGCCGAGCGGGGCCTCGAGGTCGGCCAGCGGCGCGATCTCGGTGCGGTGCCGGTCGTAGGGCGCGTCCACGACGTCGCCGCTGAGGACGATGATGTCGGGCTTGGCCGCGTTGACCCGGTCGACGACCTTCTGGGTGAAGTCGGCGCCGTGAACGACACCGGCATGCAGATCGGTGAGGAGGGCAACGGTTGTGCCGTCGAAGGCCTGCGGGAGGGACGCCGACATGTGCGTCGTCCTGGTGATCGTGGGTGTGGCTGCCGCCACGACGCCGTATGCCGTCGTGCCGAGTGCCGCTGCCGTCACCAGGACCGCCGTGGCCCGGTTGACACGCCGGAGCACCGTGCCGCGCTGCTCGCGAGCGGCGACGAGCCACGTGATGAGCGCCAACAGCTGCCCCGCAGCCAGGCCGAGGACGAGGTACAGGGCGACGACGAGCCACGTGAGCCCCAGCCATGCCACGAGCCGGGTGTCATCGGCCGTGCCCCAGCGCAGTCCGCCCGCAAGGGCGACCACAGCGAGAGCCGTCAGGGCCACGAGAACAGCCGTCACGGCATACCTCCACGGCGTCGCCCATCCCGGCGCGACGACAAGGCGACGGTGCAACCAGAGGGTCAGCAGACCGACGACTGTCACGGCGACGAGGGCAAAGAGGGCCACGCAGAAGTCCTGAACATTGGCGGGGTCGTGATGGAGGCCTCATGCTGCCACGGTGCGAGGACAGCCCCATCCGTGGTCTCATGGTGGCTCCGTTTCGCTGCCCACACGGGAGTTCCCTCGATGAAGAGCCTCCACGTCGACGTCCTCATCGTCGGCGCCGGCCTCTCCGGCGTGGGCGCAGCCTGCCGGCTCACCCAACTCAATCCGGACCGGTCGTTCGCGGTCCTGGAGTCGCGTGAGGAGAGCGGTGGCACGTGGGATCTGTTCCGCTATCCCGGGGTCCGCTCCGACTCGGACGTCTACACGTTCAGCTACCCGTTCCGCCCGTGGACGGGCTCGGACGTGCTCGCCTCGGGGGAGTCGATCCGGGACTACATCCGTGACACCGCCAGTGAGTTCGGCGTCGAGGAGCGGATCCACTACGAGCAGCGCGTCATCGCGGCGGGATGGTCCTCGGGAAGCGGGCGCTGGACGGTCAAGGCCGAGACCGTCGAGGGTCTCGTCGAGCACACCGCGTCGTTCCTCTACATCTGCACCGGCTACTTCTCCTACGACACCGGTCACGTCGTCGACTTCCCGGGACGGACAGCGTTCGACGGGCCGATCATCCACCCGCAGTTCTGGCCGACGGCGTTCAATGCCCACGGCAAGCGCATCGTCGTCATCGGCTCCGGTGCCACGGCTGTCACGCTGGTTCCGGCGCTCGTGGAGGAGGGCGCGGCCCACGTGACGATGCTCCAGCGCAGCCCCACCTACATCCTGCCGCTGCCGGGCAAGGACGCCGTCGGCAACGGGTTGCGTCGGGTCCTTCCGGCGCGGGCCGCGCATCGAGCCATCCGCGCCAAGAACATCGTCCAGAACGTCGGCCTGTTCGAGGCGAGCCAGCGCTTCCCGGGTGCTGTCCGCAAGGGGATCGCCCGGCTCAACGCGCGCTTCGTCGGCTCGGACGCGGTGCGGGAGCACTTCACCCCGACCTATGACCCGTGGGACCAGCGCATGTGCGTCGTCCCCGACGGTGACTTCCTCGCGGCGGTCCGTGACGGCTCGGCCTCGGTCGTGACGGACAGGGTGGACGAGTTCACCCGCACCGGCATCCGGCTCTCGAGCGGTGAGGAGCTCGAGGCCGACGTGGTGATCACGGCGACCGGTCTGCGGATCGAGGTGGCCGGCGGCATCACCTTCACCATGGACGGGGAGACCTTCGCTCCGAACGAGCGCTTCTTCTACAAGGGTGCGATGTTCGGAGGAGTGCCCAACCTCGCCGTGTGCCTGGGCTACACCAACAACTCGTGGACGCTCCGGGCCGATCTGACCTCCCGCTTCGTGTGCGCCGTGCTCGCGCGCATGACGCAGACGGCTTCGGCCACGGCGACGCCCCTGCTGGAGGAGGGAGTCGAGGCGGGCGTGCCGCCGTTCCAGCTGTCGTCGGGCTACCTCCGCCGTTCGCGGCACCTCTTCCCCAAGCAGGGCATGACGAAGCCGTGGACCGTGCGTCAGAACTACTTCCACGACCTGCGGCTGATGTCAGCGCGCCGGGTTGACGACGGCTCGCTCGAGCTGGAGCCCCTCACGGTGCGGCCTCCCGTCGAGGTGGGTCGCTGAGGCGGAGGGACACTGACACCAGTCGTTCCTAGACTGGTGGCATGAGCCTCACCATCGGTGCCCACGTCGACCAGACCGACCCCCTCGCCGAAGCCGCCGCGCGCGGCACGACGCTGGTCCAGTTCTTCCTCGGTGATCCTCAGGGATACAAGGGACCAGAGATCCGGTATGCCGGGGGAGCGGCCGGTCTGCGCGCGGACGCCGAGTCCGCTGGGGTCGCGCTGTACGTCCACGCGCCCTACATCATCAACGTGGCGACGACGAACAACCGGATCCGCATCCCGTCCCGCAAGCTCCTCCAGCAGCACGTCGACGCCGCCGCCGAGATCGGAGCCAAGGGGCTCATCGTCCACGGTGGTCACGTCGGCAAGACCGACGACCCGGAGGTCGGTTTCGACAACTGGCGCAAGGCGATCGAGGCCACCGACCTCAAGTTGCCGCTGTTGTTGGAGAACACGGCAGGTGGCGACAACGCCATGGCGCGCTACCTCGAGCGCATCGCCAAGGTGTGGGATGCCATCGGCTCGGCCTCGCAGGCGGACCAGGTCGGCTTCTGCCTCGACACCTGCCACGCCCACGCCGGCGGCAACAAGCTCGACACGGTCGTCGATGACATCCTCGCCATCACCGGCCGCATCGACCTCGTCCACTGCAACGACAGCCGTGATGCGTTCGACTCGGGTGCTGACCGGCACGCCAACTTCGGCGCGGGTCAGATCGATGCCGACCTGCTGGCGGGCGTTGTTCGCTCGGCTGGAGCGCCGGTCGTGTGCGAGACACCAGGTGGTGCCGAGGAGCACCAGGCCGACTTCGCCTGGCTGCGCGAGCGCCTCTGAGCACGCTGCTCGGCGAGCGGTCTCACAGCCAGCGGCGGACCCGCCGGGCGTAGTCGTCGTACTCACTGCCGAACTCCCGCGACAGGAACTTCTCCTCCGGGAGGATGGCGCCCCAGAGCACGAGGCCGGCCGCGATTGGGGTCGCCAGGAGGGCCCACGCAGACGGGATGAGGAGAGCCAGCCCGACGTACAGCGCGAGCATGCCGACGTAGAGGGGGTTGCGCGACACGGCGAACGGGCCAGAGCTCATGATCGTTCGGGTCGCCTGGCCCGGCAGGAGACCGGTGCGGTGACGCTGGAAGAGCACGAGCGCCCAGCCATTCCACAAGGCGAAGACCGCGACGAGCCCCCAGCCGAGCGGAACCCGCCAGCCACCCAGCGTGAAGGGATCGCCGGCCAGCCACGTGAGCAGTGCACCCGCCACCAGGGGGATGCCCATGGCGACGGGAGGCCACAGGTGAAAGGGAACAACTCCGGCTGAGTCAGGACTGACTCCGTCTGGCGCCGCCATGGAGCGAGCATAGGACGGCTGGGATACTTGCCACAGACCCCGCAAGAGGAGACCTGGTGACACTCAGTGCCGCATCTGTCCGGCCGACGACCCCTGCGCCCCCTCGAGAGTTGACCCGTCCACCCCGGCTCATGGCCGGTGACCGCGTCGTCGTCGTGTCGCCGAGTGGTCCGTCAGCGGCGGACCGGCTCGCCACAGGTGTCGCGATGCTTCGGGACTGGGGCCTCGAGGTGGAGGTCGCGCCGAGCGCGGGGGAGCGCTCTGACCGGTTCTCCTACCTGGCCGGCGATGACGAGGCACGGGCACGGGACCTGCAGGGGGCATGGTGCGACCCGTCGGTGGCCGCGGTGCTCTGCGCCCGTGGCGGTTACGGCGTGCAGCGGATGCTCGAGCACCTCGACTGGGATGAGATGCGCGCCGCCGGGCCGAAGGTGCTGGCGGGCTACAGCGACATCACCGCCCTGCACTCGGCGATCGCGACCCAGCTCGGCCTGGTCAGCCTGCACGCGCCGATGGTGGCTACGGAGGTGTTCGTCAACGACGAGAGCAGTGCCGAGCACCTGCGGCGCACACTCTTCGAGCCCGAGGAGACGCAGACGCTGACCTCGGAAATTGCGCGTCCACTGGTCACCGGCCAAGCACGCGGTGTGACCGTCGGTGGGTGCCTCAGCCTGCTCGCAGCGGAGATGGGGACACCCACGGGTCACCCCTCGGCAGCCGGGGCGATCCTCCTGCTCGAGGACGTCGACGAGAAGGCGTACCGGCTCGATGGCTATCTGACCCACCTGCTCCGTTCTGGGTGGCTCGAAGGCGTCGCCGGGGTGGCGGTCGGTTCTTGGCAGGGCTGCGAACCGGTCGAGGAGCTGGTGCGTGATCGCCTGGGCGGACTCGGGGTGCCGATCCTGTGGGACCTGGGGTTCGGCCACTGCGGGAGCACCCTCACCGTGCCGTTGGGCGTCACGGTGACGCTTGACGCCGACGCGGGCACGCTGGTGCTGGACGACCCCGCCCTCGTCTGACCCGCACCTGCGTCTTCGTGCCCTTCCCGGACAGGCCACGCTGCGGTCTGGTGGATCCTGATCTGCGGGGTCACAATGGCTCATGGCCCTGCAGCGCCCGACTCGAACCGGGATGGTCTTCCCCGACCTCCGCGGTGATGGCCGCTCGCTTCGTGCAACCTGGCACCAGGAGCAGCAGGTCGTCGTCCTCTCGCTCTGGCGCAACAACGTCTGCGTCAGCACCTTCCGGCTCGCAGCCGACGAGGTGCCCGACCTCATCGCCCTGCTCCGCCTCGGGCTCGACGAGGCGTACGACGCCGCCCGCGAGCGGATCGAGCGCATCGAACGGCCCTCCCAAGCGGGCTGATGCCGGCGTCGGAATCACCGAGGGGCCGAACGTCGGGTTCTCAGGTGAGGTCTGACGCCAGGTCCGCACCACGTCGCTGCAGGGCGACGTGGCAGGCGACCTGTGAGCCGGTCCCGCCCGCCAGCACTGCGACGTCCTGGGTTCGGCACTGCCTGGAAAGGCCCAACGACTCCGCCTCGCCCGAGGCGAGCACCTGGCAGCGGACGTGGAATCGGCAGCCGCCTGGGATGCGCGTCGGGTCCGGGGGCTCGCCGGTGAGGACGACCGGGTCCCCACCCTCGGGCAGCACGGACAGCAGCGCCTGCGTGTAGGGATGCTCCGGCGCGGTGAGGATCTTCTCGACCGGACCGGTCTCGACGATGCGGCCGAGATACATGACGGCGACGCGGTCGGCAATGTTCCAGGCGAGGCCCAGGTCGTGCGTCACCACGAGTGCCGCGAGTCCCAGGTCGTCACGCAAGCCCAGCAGCAGAGACAGGATCTCGCCCCGCACCGACGCGTCCAGCGAGGCCACCGGCTCGTCCGCAATGATCACCGCGGGATCGAGCACGAGCGCGCCAGCAATGACGACCCGTTGCCGTTGGCCACCCGACAACTCGTGCGGGTAGCGCAGGAAGAAGCGCTCGGGAGGTCGCAAACCCGCCCGCGAGAGCGCATCCGCCACGCGCTCGGGCTCGTTGACCGCCTCGCCGTGGATGCGAAGCCCTTCGGCGACCGCCTCGTAGACGGTGTGGCGCGGGTTGAGTGAGCCGCTCGGGTCCTGCAGCACGAGCTGCGCCTCGCGCCGGTAGGCCTTGAGCGCCTTGCCCGAGTAGCTCAGCGGCATCCCGCGATAGGCCACCTCGCCCGACGTGGGTCGCTGCAGGCCGAGGAGGGTGCGCGCCAGCGTGGTCTTGCCGCACCCCGACTCCCCGACGAGGGCGACGATCTCGCCCGCATGGACGTCGAGGTTCACGCCGTCGACGGCGCGAGCGGGTCGCCCGCCCCGACGCCCCGGGAACTCCACATGGAGATCCCTGGCCGACAGGAGCGGCTCGCGATCGCTGGTCATCGCGCCACCTTGTCTTGGGTCTGTATGCCGTGTGCCTGGCCTTGGGTGAGCGACTCGCCTTCGTCCGGGAGGACGAGAATGCACGCCGCGTCGTGGGCTTGGTCGCTCTCTCCGGCGGGCCACAGCTGCGGGTCGACCACGTCGCACGCGTCACGACGCAACTCACAGCGTGGATGGAACGAGCACCCCCTGGGGAGGGACTCCGGGTCGGGCGGGTCACCGGCGAGGCCGCGGGGCCGCAGCCGCGAGGCCGGGTCGCCGACGGTCGGGAAAGCATCCGCCAGCGCCGCGCTGTAAGGGTGCTTGGCTCGTTTGTGCACCTCGTCCGCAGGGCCCACCTCGACGACGCGGCCGGCATACATGATGGCCAACCGATCGCAGACGTCGGCGAGCACCGACAGGTCGTGGCTGATCATGAGCAGGCTGATGCCCGACCGGGCCACGAGGTCGTCGATCAGTCCCAGGATCTGGGCCTGGATCATCACGTCGAGAGCGGTTGTCGGCTCGTCGGCGATGATCAGGTCGGGGCGACAGGCGAGGGCCATGGCGATCATGACCCGCTGGCGCTGCCCACCCGAGAGCTCGTGCGGATAGGCACGTGCGCGAGCGGGCGGCATACCCACTTCGTCGAGCAATTGGGCCACCCGGCGGGTGGCCTCGGCCTCGCCGACCTTCTCGTGGAGCAGGATCGGCTCGGCGATCTGGTCACCGATCGTGTGGACCGGGTTGAGGGAGTGCATCGCGCCCTGGAAGACGATCGAGGCGTCGGCCCATCGCACGGCGCGCAACCGTCCCCAGTTCATGCCGAGGAGGTCCTCACCGTCGAGGAGGACCCGCCCGCTGACGGTGGCCGTGGGTGGCAGCAGGCGCAGCAGCGCCAGCGCGAGCGTCGACTTGCCCGATCCGGACTCGCCGGCAACGCCGAGCTTCTCGCCGCGGGCCAGCTCGAGGTCGACGCCGCGCACGGCCGGCACCTCACCACCTTGGGTGCGGTAGGTGACGCTCAGTCCCTCCAGGGACAGCAGGGGAGCACTCATTTGCCAGTCCTCAGTCGGGGGTTGAGCACGCCTTCGATCGCGCGACCACAGAGCGTGAAGGCCAGTGCCACCAGAGCGATCGCGATGCCGGGCGGGAGGATGTACCACCACATGCCCGAGCTCACGGCGCCCACGTCGCGGGCGGCCTGGATGGTGCTGCCCCACGACGGGATCGTCGGGTCGCCCAGGCCGAGGAACGCGACGGTCGACTCGGTGAGGATCGCGCCGGCGACCATCAGGGTGGTCTGCGCCAGGACGATCGGCATGACGTTGGGCAGGACGTGTCGGGTCATGACGTGCCAGTGCCCGCCGCCCAGCGCGCGAGCCCGTTCGATGTAGGGGCGCGCCTCGACGGCCAGGGTCTGCGCCCGGACCAGTCGTGCGGTCGTCGGCCACGAGGTGACGCCGATGGCGATGATGATCGTCGACATGCTGCGACCCAGGACGGCGGCCAGAGCGACCGCCAGCACCAGGGTGGGCATGACGAGGAACCAGTCCGTGATCCGCAACAGCACTGCCGACGGCCAGCCGTGGAAGTGGCCGGCGAGGATGCCGATGAGACCACCCAACGCGATGGAGATGAACGTCGCGGCGAAGCCCACGGTGAGTGACACCCGTGACCCCCACAACACGAGGTCGAGCACCGAGCGACCCGACCGGTCCGTGCCGAGCAGGAACTCGCCGCTCGGTGGTTGGAGCGGCTCGCCGGGGGGACGGGTGACGCTCAGTGCATCCTCACCCACCAGCAACGGGACCAGCAGCGCCGACAGGACGAAGAGCGCCAGGACCGCCAACCCGAAGAGCCCGGCCCGGTTGCGGCGGTACTCCTTCCAGAAGGAGGTGACTGCCCGGTGCCGGCGGGCCCAGGCGAGTTGGCGCGGACTGGCCGTCGCTGTACCCGCACTCACGGTCGCACCCGCGGGTCGATGACGGGGTAGAGCAGGTCGGAGATGAGGTTCATGAGGATTACCGTCGCGGAGAAGATGACGAACAGGCCCTGCACCAGCGGGAGGTCCGGCACGCTGAGCCCTTCGTAGAACAGCTTGCCCAGCCCGGGCCACGAGAAGACCGTCTCGACGAGCACGGCCCCGAAGAGCACGAACCCGACATTGATGAACACGAGCGTCATGGTCGGCAGCAGCGCGTTCGGGACCGCATGTCGGCGCTTGACCTCGCTGTCGCGCAGGCCCTTGGCGCGGGCGGTCACGAGGTAGTCCGACCCCATCTCGTCGAGGAGCGAGGACCGCATCACCATGAGGTATTGCGCATAGACGACGGCGACGAGCGTCACGAGGGGGAGCACCATGTGGTGCGCGACGTCGAGGACGGCCGCAAACCCCTCCACACCGGGAGTCTTCATCCCCGCCGTCGGGAACCACCCGAGCCCGGAGCCGAAGACCACGATGAGGATGAGGCCGAGCCAGAAGCTCGGCACCGACCACAGAGTCAGCGCGACCCCGGTGTTGACCCGGTCGGCCGTGCTGCCGTGCTTCCACGCCCCCTGCACGCCCAGCCAGAAGCCGAGCAGGGTGGACACGAGGAGACTGGCGCCGACGAGCAACACAGTCGGCCCGAGCCGTTCTCCCACCATGCTCAGCACCGGCCGGTTGTACTGGAACGACTCGCCGAAGTCGAAGCGCAGCACCCCCAGCAGGTAGCTCACGAACTGCTCGAGCAGCGGCTTGTCGAGCCCGAACTCGCGCGCGAGCGCCACCTTCTGCTCGATGGTCACCGGCCGCCCGTGGGTCATGACGCGCACCGGGTCGCCCGGCACGATCCGGAACAGGAAGAAGCTGGTGAAGATCACCGCGAGTAGCGAGACCGCCGCTCCGAGGAGCCTTTCTCCGATGTATGCCGCGGTGCGGCGTATGCCGTCACGGTCGCGTTTGTCGAGGTCACCCGGCACACCGGCGGGCTGGTCCCGCACCTCATCCTCGAGGTGCGGGACCAGGCCGCCTGGGACGATCTCCGCCATTCGGGCTATTCCCGCTCGTCCGCAGCGGCGCCACCGCGGCGTCGGATGAGGAAGAACCCTCCGGCCAGTGCGGCGAGGACACCGGCACCGACACCGAGGACCATGCCGTTGCCGCCACCACTGGATTCGGCGGTCGGCGTGGCACCGGCGGGGGTCGCCGACCACCAACTCCAGTAGCCGTCCTGGCTGTCGTAGTTGCCGCCCGGATCCGGCTGCGGCGTCATCTTCGCGATGACGTCGCTGCGGAACGCCTCGAGCTGGTCGGCGTAGCCCCAGACCACGAAGACGTTGTCCTTGTAGAGGACCTTCTGCATCTCCTTGACGATTCCGGCCCGCTTGGTCGGGTCGAGCTCGGCGAGCTGCTGGTCGTAGAGCTTGTCGTACTCCGGGTTGCAGTAGTACGCGTCAGAGAGGTAGGGCCCGCCCATCTTCGCCGGCAAGCCGGAGCACTTGTTGATCCCGAGGATGTAGTCGGGGTCAGGGTTGACGCTCCAGCCGGTGGTGAGGATGTCGTAGGTCCCGGCATCGAGCAGGGCACCGACCTCGGAGACGGGCTCGACCTTGAGCTCCATCCCCGCTTCCTTGGCCCACTCGCGCATCATCTCGGCGGCCTGGACGTACTGAGGCGTGTCGTTGTGCACGTTGAAGCGGAAGGACAGCTTCTGGCCGCCCTTGGCGCGTATGCCGTCGGACCCCTTCACGTATCCGGCGCCGTCGAGCAGCTGGTTGGCCTTCGCGATGTCGAAGTCGATGCGCTCGGCGTCGGTGGGCTCCCAGTGGTAGTCCTTGTAGCGGGACGGGATCTCACCACCGTTGGCCTCACCGAAGCCGCCATAGGCCGTCTTGTAGATGGCCTCGCGGTCGATCGTGCGCACGAGGGCTTCGCGGACGACCGGGTCCTTGAGCGCCTTGTTGCCGTCGCCGAACTCGGTGCCGTCCTGGAGCTTGGCTCCCGGGTTGATCGTGATGGCCTGGAAGCGCTTGCCCTTGGCCTTGTTGACTGTGATGTTGTCGACGGACTCCAGGGATGTCGCCTGGGCCGAGGTCAGACCCGCAACGAAGGAGACCTCGCCGGCCTTGAGTGCCTCGACCTGCGCGTCAGGGTCGTCGATGTGGCGGAAGACGAGCTTGTCGAACTTGGGAGCGCCCCGCCAGAACTTCTTGTTCGGGACGAGGGTGATCGCGTTGTTGACCTCGTACTTGCTGAGGATCCAGGGCCCGTCCCCGACGATGGGGAACTTCTTGTCGTTGTTGAACTTGGAGAAGTCGCCGGCGTTCTCCCACTCGTGCTTCGGAAGGATCGGCACGTCGAGGGCGAGCATCGTCGCCTGAGGGGCCTTGAGCTTGATGACCAGGGTGTGCGGGTCGGGCGCCGCGACGCTCTCGAAGTTCTCGACGAAGTTGCCGTTCGCGGTGGCGGCGGCCTCGTCCTTCATCATGGTGTCGAAGGTCCAGCGCGCATCTTCCGCTGTGACGGGCTTGCCGTCGGTCCAGTTGGTCTCACGGATCTTGTAGGTCCACGTGAGTCCATCGGTGGACGTGTCCCACGACTCGGCAAGTCCCGGAACGGTCTTGCCGGTCTTCGGGTCGTAGTTGGTGAGGAAGTCGTACATGAGGCGGCCCAGGGCAGTCGTGATGCGACGCACGGCCAGGAACGGGCTCAGCGAGTCGACTTCCTGGGAGACGGCCACGGTGAGGGTCGTCTCCTTGTCCGGTGTGTCCGCCTGGGCCCCGGCGCCTCCGAAGAAGAGGGCAACGAGCAACCCGAGGGTGCCCAGGACCCCCACCACGGCTCGGTGCCTGTGGCGTCCGGCTCGCGGGTACGGGCTCGTGCCCACCTGACTGTGCCTCGATGTCTCCATCGCTGTTCCCTCATTCTTTTGGACGACGCTGTCTCTGGCGATAGCCGGGCTACCCCCCGGGCCCACGCTAAGGCAATAAGTTGCTGACTGTGCGGTACCAACGTGACTTTTCTCCCGACTCGGGCGGAATATACCCCCGCGGGGTACCGTTCGAACAGTTGTGACAGACCACAGCGCCCTCGGCGACCACGGCGACCACTCCGGGTACCTGAGTCAGGCCCCCGGCGGCCCTGGTCTCTGGTCCCAGGCGATCAGCGCCACCCTGCACTGCCTCACGGGGTGCGCCATCGGGGAGGTCTTGGGGCTCGCGATCGGGGCAGCTCTCGGACTGTCGAATCTCGCGACCATCGTCCTGGCCGTCCTGCTTGCCTTCGTCTTCGGTTACGCCCTGACGATCGCGCCGGTCCTGCGCGCCGGGTTGCCTCTGGGGGCAGCCCTGGGAGTGGCCTTCGCAGCCGACACCGTCTCGATCTCGGTCATGGAGATCATCGACAACGCGATCGTGCTCGTGGTGCCGGGAGCAATGGATGCAGGGCTGGCTTCCTGGCTGTTCTGGGGGTCCCTGGTCTTCGCGCTCGCGGTGGCCTTCGTCGTGACCGTGCCAGTGAACCGGTGGCTCATCGCGCGAGGCAAGGGCCATGCCGTCGTCCACCAGTTCCACCATTGAACGAGAACCGCTGTCCTGCAACGTGTTTCGCAGTCGACCACCCAAGGAACCGTCGAAGACGGGACCCGATTTGGCGTTGGGCTGAACGTCATCTAATGTTCTCGATGTCAGCCCGACAGGGAGGAACGGACACCACGGTGTGAGGCCTTGTGCCAAGCACGACGTAGGCCGGTCCCGGGGCAGACCCCAACAGCTCGAAGCGGCGGAACCGTCGTGAGCAGTGCGACGCCCTCGGGGGTCGTGGTTGGGAGGTTTCATCCAGTCCAGGTCGCCGAAACGGCGGGTTTGGGAAGCGGCCGAGAGGCTGCTAGGATGAACACCCCGCGAAGATCCAAGCGTGATCAGATCCGGGCCGTTCGATGAACGGCTCACCGGATTTGACTCCCAAGTGTGGCCGTGGGTAAGTTTGGAGAGTTGCCCTGGAGTCTGGCCCGGATGGGTTGGGTGATGG
>NZ_JBHTDJ010000003.1:0-1305098 GCF_042666395.1 Knoellia pratensis
GCGGCGGAACCGTCATGTCGCTGCTCCCTCCTGCTCCGGGCGGCCCACGCGCGCGGGCACGCCGTCGGGCGGCGAGGAGTGACCTCGCCGACCGACGCGACGTCGTCTGCTCACTCCGAGACGGTGAGCGACTGCGACTTCATGGTCTGGACGGTCTTGGCCTGGGCTGTCTCCAAGGCACCGCTGAGGGTGCCCTTGCCGTTGACGGCCTTGCCGATGCCGTCAGCGAGCTCAGCGTAGGTCTGGGTCATGGTGGGCCCCCACTGGAAGCTTGGGTCAACTCCCGCGGAGGCCGTGGCGAAGACCTCCCAGACCTTCTGATTCCCGTAGTAGGGCAGGCCCTCGCTCAGTGCGGGGAGCTGCTTCTGACCTTCGCTCGTCGCGGGGTACTGACCGCCGTTCTTGTTGTTGAGGGCCAGAGCCTCCAGGTCGCTGAAGGCCCACGTGGCAAACTTCGCCGCCTCATAGGGGTGCTTGGAGTTCTTGAACACCACCGCCGTCGAGCCGCCCCAGTTGCCGGTCGTGTTGCCACCGGCGGTCCACTGCGGCATGGGCGCCACGGCCCACTTGCCCTTGGTCTTGGGCGCTGAGCTCTCGAGCAGCTTGGTCGTCCACGCCGCACCGATGATCGACCACTCCTTGCCGGAGTCGAGTGCCTTCCACTGCGGATCCCCGAGACCCGGGATGGTGTCCACGAGACGCTCGTCGATGAGCTTCTGCCAGTAGTCGGCGACCTTCGTCGTCGCATCGTCGGTGAGACTGACACTCCACGCGTTGTCCTTGACCGAGAACCACTGCGCGCCGTTCTGCCACGCCAAGGAGGTGAACCAGGCCGGCTGGTCGGTGGGGAAGGCGCCGATCGTCGCGCCCTGAGCCTTGATCTTCTTCGCGGCCCCGTAGTACTCCTCCCAGGTGGCGGGTGCTGGGATACCGGCCCTGTCGAAGAGGTCCTTGCGGTAGTACAGCGCCATCGGACCGATGTCCATGGGTACGCCGTAGACAGCGTCCTTCTCGCCGAAGCCGACCTGGGACACCGTCCAAGGAACGAACTTGCTCGCGGCCTCCTTGACAGGTGCGCACCCGCCGATGTCGGTCAAGCCGTTCTGCAACCGGAACGAGGGAAGGTTGTCGAACTCGACCATCCCGATGTCCGGCGTCTTCCCTGCCTTGATCTGGTTCGAGTAGGCCTGGTAGGTACCTTGGTTGCCGCCCACGACCTCCTTGTACGTGACCTGGATGTCGGGGTTCGCCTTGTTCCAGGCGTCGACTGTCGCCTGCATGCCGGGGACCCAGGACGTGAACGTCAGGGCGACCTTGGTCCCCTTGGCTGCCGGCTCGCAGGTCCCTGCGGCGGTGCCGCCCGTGTCCCCCTCTGAGCTGCCCCCGCACGCGGCCGTCAAAAGCAGCGCGCCCACGACGGCGGCCCCTGCAATGGTGCGGCCGGGTCGACCGGTCCTCAACTGACTCAGGTGCATCCTGGATCCCTTCTCTGCAGGCCGTCCGCCGGGCACACCCGGCAGATCCGCCACGACGATGTGGCGGGCTGGTGGGACCGAAGTCAAACACACTTGCTGACAGGTAAGGAAGTAGTGCGCGGAAAATTTTTTTGGGAAACGGCGCGCACCTGCTCAGTCCGGTGCACCCGGCAGCTCGGCCTGACTGCGCAGGCGATGGAGCAGCGCTTCTATCACCAACGAGACCGTCTCCGGCATCCGGACCGCATCGGGCTCCAACAGCCACTGGACCTGCAGCCCGTCCATCACCGCGATGACGGCGCAGGCAGCATCGTCGATCTCGTGCTCCGAGACGGCGTCCGACGGGACCGACGTGGCCAGAGCGTCGGCGATGAGTCGGCGGAGCACCGCGAACCGTTCCCGGAAGGAAGTCTGTGCGGGATGGTCCTCGGTCACGGACTCGGCAGAGAGCACGACGTAGGCCTGGACCAGCCCCGCCCGTCCGGCGTTGACCTCGGCCGTGCTGACGAGATGCCGGAGCAGATCGGGCCCGTGAGGGGGCTCGTGGTTCTCAAAGTCAGCCACGTCCAGCTGTTCGCGCAGCGCCAGCACCTCGACAAAGAGCTGCTCCTTGGAGCCGAAGTGGTGCAACACCCCTTGGTGCGTCAGTCCCACTCGCTCCGCGATCTCACCCAGTGAGGCCTTGTGGTAGCCGCGAGCCCCGAAGACGTCCTGGGCCGCGAGCACAATCTCCCGCCTACGCTCGTCGGCCGGGAGGCGGGGAGCCCGCTTGCGAACGTTGCGAGCCGATGGTCGTGGGGTGGTGCCTCGCTGGCTCATGAGGTGAGACTACTCAAGACCTACTACGCCGACGTATGAGCTCACGTCATAACCCGCGCTACGTACGTCGCGCCCAACCCTGCTTGGACCCGGCGATCAGGGCATCTCAGCGTCGGCGCGCCGGCGCTGATCTGGTGCTACGAAAGTTCGCAGGTGGGCTCGTCGGCGTACCAAGCGTGGGTACTGGAGATCAGTCCTTCAGACGCCCCTTTGGGTCGGCAACAGCGTGCGCACGTGCTCCCACGCTGCCTCCTTGCTGAGTCCGGGTTCTCCGGTCAGCAGGGCGACACTCAGGCCATCCAGGAGCGCCAGCATTCGTCGAGCTGTCGGGTCGACATCTTCATCGGTCATCTCGGCAAGCAACGTCGCGAGCGCGCTGCGCCACGCGGCGTCCAGTTCTCGTTGTGCTTCGCGAAGAGCGGGATCGCGCAGTACGCGTGGCCACAACTCGACCCATAGTAGCCAGCGCGGGTCCCCGGCTGCGCGGGGAAGGAACAGCTCACACAGCCCGCGCACGCGCTCCTCGGCTGAGGCGTCGGAAGCGAGGACGCCGGCTAGCTGCTCGCTCAGTTCGTCTTCGCTCCAACGCAGGAGGTCGAGCAGCAGGCCGTTCTTGCTGCCGAAGTAGTAGGAGAGGTGGCTGGCGTTGGTGCCCAGCCGGCGGCCCAGTTCGGAGAGGGTCAGGTCGGCCAGGCCCTTCTGGGCCAGCAGTTCCCAGGCCTCCTCAAGCACGCGCTCGCGCGGACGCTCAAGTCGTCGGTGTCGCCGATGTTCCTGACCAAGCACCCCTTGACTGTAATCGGCCTGACCTTCATAGTGACCGGTGACACTACTTTGAAAGGCTTTCAAATGCGACGAGGATCCAAGACAGTAGATGGCGCTGCGCACCAAGACGCTACTGCCGTGTCGAGGGCGGCCCCCGTGCGCCTCACGCCGGTGCTAGGTGTGACCGCTGCGATCTTGCTGACGGTCTCGTGCATCACACCGGCGTCGAGCCTGTTCATCATCGTTCCGACGCTCTTGGCAACTCAGGGCTCCGGAGTGGTGATCGCTCTGGCCTTCGGCCTCGTCATTTCGATCGCGGTCGGCGCCTGCTACGCCGAGCTTGGGACGCGTACGCCGAGCTCCGGTGGGGAGTACGCGATGATCACCCACACCATCGGGCGCACCGTAGGCTGGCTGACGTTCGCGATGACGGCCGCACTGCTCGTGGTCATCCCACCTGTCATCGCCCTTGGCACCGCCGACTACCTGAGCTCCATCGTTGACCTTGACCGGGCCACGACCGGAGCGGTCGTGATGCTGCTGGCCACATGCACTGCGGTGCTCGACGTACGCGCGAACGCCCTCGTGACCAGTTGCTTCCTGGCCCTGGAGATCCTGGCTGCGAGCGTGGTCGCCTTCCTTGGCTTCACCCACTCCGAACGCTCGGTCAGCACTCTGATCCACCCACAGGCGCTCACCGACAGTGCCCTCTCGCCGTTCACGCTCGGCATCCTCGTGTCCGGGCTCGCCGTCGCGATGTTCGTCGTCAACGGCTTCGGTACGGCGTCCTACCTCGCAGAAGAGATGCTGGAGCCTCGGCGCGATGTGGCGCGTGCCGTCTTTGGCTCCCTCTTCATCGCAGCGCTGGTGATCATCGTCCCGACCGCCGCTGTCGTCGTCGGTGCGGGTTCTCTTGAGGACCTTGGCGTCTTGAGCTTTCCCGACTTCGTCGAGGGCTGGGCAGGTCCGGGAGTCGCCGCCGCAGTGAGCGTGGGGATCGCACTTGCCATCCTCAACGCAGTCATCGTGATGGTGCTCCAGAACGGCCGTGTCATCTACTCCTCGGGGCGCGACCAGGCCTGGCCCGCACCGGTCAACGCCGCCTTGACCCGGCTGCATCCACGATTCAACACACCCGTCGTCGCGACGCTCGGGGTCGCGATACCGGGCGCCGTGCTGGCCTACCTGGTCGACATCGAGTCGCTGCTGGGGGTTACGTCGGTGATGGTCGCTGCGGTCTACCTGTTACTCGCCGTCGGGGCGCTGGCGGTCCGTCGTACGCCCCACGCGGGCTGGAAGATGCCCCTTTGGCCGCTCGCCCCGGTGGTGGTGATTGTCGCGCTCACCTACGCGCTGTCCCAGTCGGCTGGCGTTGACCTGGCCATTACCGCCGGGGTCGTGGTCGCAGCCCTCGTCTATGAGGTGCTGTATCTCCGGACGCGCCGCGGCACCCGCTTCCTGGTCGACGCGAGGGAGGACCGATGACCACCGCCGACCTCGTCCTCACCGGCGGCACCGTGCACACGGTCGACCCGACCCGGCCGCACGCAGACACGGTCGCGATCCGCGACGGCAGCATCGTCTGGGTCGGGTACGCCGCGGAAGCGCCCGCCTGGGTGACCGGCGCCCCCGACGTCGTACGGCTCGACGGGCGCACCGTCCTCCCCGGGTTCGTCGACGCACACAACCACGTCCGCCTCGGCTCGGATCGCGAGTGCGTCCAGCTCGCCGGAGCCGACTCTTTCGAGACCGTCGCGGCGCGTGTGCGGGACTGGAACAGCGCACACCCAGGAGTCGGTTGGGTGGAGGCCGAGGGCTACGCGTACACCGGGCTGGAGAACGGCGCGCACCCGACCCGGCAGCAGCTCGACGCGATCATTCCCGACCGTCCCGTCGTGGTGTTCAGCTACGACGTGCACACCCTCTGGTTGAACACGCTGGGCCTGACGGCTCTCGGGATCGACGACGCGGACCAGCCGTTCGGCACCGCCGAGCTGGACGCCGGCGGGATCCCGACGGGGTTCGTCGCCGATTTCGCGGTGAAGGGTCTGTCGCGTGCGGGCATGCGTGCACTACGCGATCGTGGGCTGCCGTGGGCGAGCACGGACCGGCAGTACTCCCGCCTGCTGACCAGCCTCGAACACGCTGTCGCCTGCGGCATCACCACCGTCGTCGAGCCCCAGAACTCGCCCGACGACATCGCACTGTTCGAGCGCGCGCGCGCCGAGGGACGGCTCGACCCACGCATGGTGCTGGCGATGTTCCACCCGCCCACGACGACACCGGAGGAGCGCAAGGAGTTCGCCCGCCTGGGGTCGGTGTACGACGACGACCACCTGCGGGTCGGGCCGCTCAAGCTCTACATCGACGACGTGGTGGAGCCGCACACCGCGGCGCTGCACGAGGACTACGCCAACGAGCCGGGCCAGCGCGGGACGACGTACTACGAGCCGGCGGTCTTCGCCGAGTTGGTGACAGGCCTGGACCGCGACGGCTTCCAGCTGTTCGTGCACGCGACCGGAGACCGGGGCATCACCACGGTGCTGGACGCGGTCGAGCACGCCCGGCGGACCAACGGACCACGCGACGCGCGCCACCAGATCGTGCACGTCGAGTGCCTCCGGCACGACGACCTGCCGCGGTTCGCGAGCCTCGGAGTGGTGGCCTGCATGCAGCCGCGCCACGCCAGCCCAGACTTGGCCGGGCCGGGGCACGCGTGGGCCGAGGCGGTGGGGGAGAGCCGTTGGCACCAGGCCTGGCCGTTGCGGTCGTTGCAGGAGCACGGCGCGACGCTGGCGTTCTCCAGTGACTGGAACGTCGCCGAGATGGAGCCCATGGTCGGCATCTACAGCGCGGTGACCCGCTCACCGCTGGCCGGTGGCGCCGCATGGCAGCCCGAGGAGGCGGTCTCGGTCGCCGACGCTGTGCACGGTTACACGATGGGTAGCGCCGTGGCCAACTTCTGTGAGCACGACCGGGGCTCGATCACGGTGGGCAAGCTCGCCGACCTGGTGGTTCTGGACCAGGACCCGCACATCGTCGACCCGGCCAAGCTCGCGGACGTCGCGGTGCTGGAGACCTGGGTCGGCGGAGAACGGAGATACGCATCATGACGACCTGGACGATGCCGGCCGAGACCGAGCCGCACGACCGCACCTGGATGGCTTGGCCGTCCGGCAGCTACACCCTCGGAGAAACGCCGGCGGAGGCCGAGGACGCGCGTCGGACCTGGGCCTCGGTGGCGAACGCCGTGGCCGAGCATGAACCACTCCACATGCTGGTGCCGCCGCAGGAGGTCGGTGAGGCGCGCCGCCGGCTCTCCTCCGAGGCCGTGCTGCACGAAGCCCCGCTCGACGACGCGTGGTATCGCGACATCGGCCCAACGTTCGTGCTCGGGCCGAAAGGACTCGGCGCCGTCAACTGGGTCTTCAACGGCTGGGGCGCCCAGGACTGGGCCACCTGGGAGTACGACGCCGTGGCCAGTCTGGTCGCCACCGAGGTCAGCGGTGCCGAACGCATCGACTCGCCGATGGTCAACGAGGGCGGAGGCATCCACACCGACGGGGCCGGCACCTTCCTGGTCACCGAGACCGTGCAGCTCGACCCGGAGCGAAATCCCGGCTGGACCCGCGAGCGGGTCGAGGCCGAGCTCGCCCGGACAGTTGGCGCCCGCAAGGTGATCTGGCTCCCGCGCGGCCTGACCCGGGACCGTGAGCGGTTCGGGACGCGCGGTCACGTCGACATCGTGGCCACGTTCAGCGCGCCCGGCCGGGTGCTGCTCCACGAGCAGCGCAACGAGGCCCACCCTGACGCCGCGATCAGCCGTGAGCTGGCGGCGCTCCTCCTCAACGAGACCGACGCCGAGGGCAAGCCGCTGGAGGTCGTCACGCTGCCGGCGCCGTCGCACCTCCGCGACAGCGAGGGCTGGGTCGACCACAGCTACGTGAACCACTACGTCGCCAACGGCGCCGTCATCGCGTGCGCCTTTGACGACCCGGCCGACGACGAGGCCCGTGTGGTGCTCGCCGAGGCATACCCGGGACGCACCGTCGTCCAGCTCGATGCCCGGCCACTCTTCGCCCGCGGCGGGGGCATCCACTGCATCACCCAACAGCAACCCGCACTGACCGAGGATTTCTCATGAAACTCATTGCCGTACCCGCCCAGCCGCCCCTGTCCCGTGTGGGCAGGGCCCCTGACCGACAGGTGACGGTGGGTCTGGTCCAGATGCACTGGGCCGCCGACCCCGAGGAGCACATCGCCACCCTGACCGAGGGCATCGCCACCGCGGCCGGGGCGGGCGCCTCGATCGTGTTCCTGCCGGAGCTCACCTTGTCGCGCTACCCGGCGGACACCAGGCCCGAGGGAGTGCCGGCAGACATCGCCGAGCCGCTCGATGGCGGCCCGACGCACACCTTCGCCGCCGCGGCGGCCGCGGCGTACGGCGTCCTCGTACACGCCTCGCTCTACGAGAAGGCGGACGCCGACGACGGACTCGGCTTCAACACCGCCATCCTGGTGGCGCCAGACGGGCGCATCGTGGCGCGCACGCGCAAGCTGCACATCCCCGTGACCTCCGGCTACTACGAGGACCTGTACTTCCGTCCGGGGCCGGCGGAGTCGTCATACCCGGTCCACGCCGTCGACCTACCGGGCGCGCCGCGACTGGGTCTGCCGACCTGTTGGGACCAATGGTTCCCAGAGCTGGCCCGGGCCTACTCGCTGGCTGACGCGGAGATCCTGGCCTACCCCACGGCGATCGGCTCCGAGCCGGATCACCCCGACTTCGACACCCAGCCGCTGTGGCAGAGCGTCATCGTGGGCAACGGCATCGCCAACGGGCTCTTCATGGTCGTCCCCAACCGATGGGGCAACGAGGGTCTCGTCCACTTCTACGGCTCGTCCTTCATCAGTGACCCCTACGGCCGTGTCCTGGTGCAGGCCGACCGTGAGGATGACGCCGTGCTCGTGGCGAACCTCGACCTGGCGCAACGCCGGGACTGGCTCGACCTCTTCCCATTCCTGCAGACCCGGCGTCCGGACACCTACGGGTCCCTCGTCGAGAAGGGGGGCAACTGATGTCCACTCATGACACCGTCATCGTCGGCGGAGGAGTCACCGGCCTCATGGCCGCCTGGCGTCTCGCACAGGCTGGCCAGGACGTCGTGGTGCTCGAGGCGCGCGACCGCGTCGGCGGGCGGCTGCGCAGCGAGGAGCACGACGGCTCCCTGTTCGAGATCGGCGGCCAGTGGGTCTCCCCCGACCAGGAGGCGCTGATCGCCCTCCTTGTCGAGCTCGACCTCGAGACCTACTCACGGCACCGCGAGGGCGAATCCCTGTACGTCGACCGCGCCGGTGTCGCCCGTCGCTTCACCGGCGAGGACCTCCCGGTCGACGCGCAGACCGCCAAGGAGATCGACCGGATCATCGGCGTCATCGATGAACTGGCCGGGCTCATGGACCCCGACCGGCCGTGGGAGCACCCGCAGGCTGACCTGCTCGACCGGGTCTCCTTCGCCCACTGGCTCGACGGGCAGACCGACGACCAGGAGGCGCGCGACAACATCGCGCTCTACCTCGGCCCGGCCATGCTGACCAAGCCCACGTGGTCGTTCTCCGCGCTCACCGCGGTGCTGATGTCGGCCAGCGCCAGCTCGTTCACGAACCTGGTCGACGCGGACTTCATCCTCGACAAGCGCGTGGTCGGCGGCCTCGCCTCGGTGCCGGCTGCTCTGGCCGCGCGTCTCGGCGACAAGATCCGGCTCAGTGCCGACGTCACCCACGTCGACTGGGACGAGTCCGGGGCGACAGTCACGGTCGACGGTGAGCAGGTGCGGGCGGGCAACGTCGTCCTCGCACTCCCGCCGACCCACGTCCGCCGGATCCGGATCTGGCCCGAACTTCCCGCCGAGCACCGTCACGCCCGCGAGCACCAGTCGTTCGGCCTGGTGATCAAGGTGCAGGCGGAGTACGACACCCCGTTCTGGCGGGAGTCGGGCCTGTCCGGCACCGGCTTCGCGCCCTACCAGCTGGTGCACGAGGTCTACGACAACACCCCCGACGGCTCCACCACCGGCCACCTGGTCGGTTTTGTCTCCGACGTGAACGCCGACGCGATGGGTCGACTCTCCGACGACGAGCGCCGGGCACAGATTCTTGCCTCGCTCGCGGCGTACTTCGGCGACGCCGGTCTCACCCCGCGCACCTACGTGGAGAGCGACTGGCAACACCATGAGCTCACCGGCGGCGCCTACGCCACCAGCTTCGACGTCGGCAGCCTGACCCGCTACGGGCACGCGCTGCACGAGCCGGTCGGCCCGATCCGCTTCGGCTCCAGCGACATCGCCGGCCTCGGCTTCCAGCACGTCGACGGAGCGGTGCGCATGGGCACCCGCCTCGCCGAGCAGATCCTCGCCCAGCCCACGTCGGTTCAGTGAAAGGCATGCTCTTGATCAACAACGTCATCGATGGCTCGCTCGTCGCCGCGGCCAACGGTCGCACCAGCGACATCCTCGATCCACGCACCGGCGAGGTCTACGGCACGGCAGCGCTCTCTGGGACGGCTGACGTCGACGCGGCGTACGACGCTGCGAAGCGCGCCTTCCGCACGTGGCGCAAGACCACCCCCGCCGAGCGGCAGCGGCTGCTGATCGCCCTGGCCGCCGCTCTCGAGGCACGCGCCGACGACATCCTCGCCGCCGAGGTGCGCGACACCGGCAAGCCGGTCGAGCTCACCCGCGACGAGGAGATCACGGTCGGCATGGACCAGCTCCGCTACTTCGCCGGCATGGCGCGCTCGCTCGAGGGCGCCGCCGCGGCGGAGTACCTCGCCGGCCACACCTCCTACGTACGCCGCGAGCCGGTCGGCGTCGTCGGCCAGGTCGCCCCGTGGAACTACCCGTTCATGATGTCGATCTGGAAGATCGCGCCGGCGCTCGCCGCGGGCAACACCGTCGTGCTCAAGCCGTCGGACACCACGCCTGCTTCGGCCTCGCTGGTCGGGGAGATCGCTGCGGGGGTGCTGCCTCCCGGTGTGCTCAACGTCGTCTGCGGTGACCGGGACACCGGCCGCCTCGTCGTCGCCCACCCGGCCGCGGCGCAGGTCTCGATCACCGGCTCGACTGGTGCCGGGAAGCAGGTCGCCGCGGCGGCCGCGGTCGACGTGAAGCGGGTCCACCTCGAGCTCGGTGGCAAGGCGCCAGCCGTGGTCTTCGCAGACGCCGACCTCCCGGCAGCGGTCGAGGGCATCGTGGTCGGGGCGTTCTTCAACGCCGGTCAGGACTGCACCGCCGTGACCCGGATCTTGGTCCACTCCTCGATCGCCGAGCAGCTCGAGAAGGCGCTCGTCACCGCGATCGGCGACGTCGCGACCGGCCCGGATGTCGAAAGCCCGTTCTACGGACCGCTCAACAACGCCGACCAGCTGGCGCGGGTCCAGGGTGTCATCGACGCACTTCCGGCTCACGCGCGCGTGATGACCGGGGGCGCCCGGGTCGGGGAGACCGGCTACTACTTCGCGCCGACGCTCGTTGCCGGCGTGCGGCAAGACGACCCGGTCGTGCAGGAGGAGACCTTCGGTCCGCTCGTGACGCTGCAGACCTTCGAGACCGAGAAGGAGGCGATCGAACTGGCCAATGACGTGGACTTCGGCCTCGCCGCGAGCGTGTGGACCACCGACCACGGCACCGCGCACCGCTGCTCGATCGACCTCGACTTCGGCTGCGTGTGGGTCAACACGCACATCCCGCTGGTCGCGGAGATGCCGCACGGGGGCTTCAAGCAGAGCGGCTACGGCAAGGACCTTTCCCAGTACGGGCTGGAGGACTACACGCGCATCAAGCACGTGATGCACGCGCACGGCTGACCGTCAGCGGCCCAGCGCCGCCACGGCGTCGGCCAGGTCGACCACCGCCCGTTTCCGGGCGGTGGTCCCGACGTCCAGGGGAGCGTCGAGCTGGAAGCCCATGAAGGCCGCGTCGATGATCGTGGCGGCCCGCTTGGCCAACGGTCGGGCGACGCCAGACTTCGACAGGTGCGTGACGAACGACCGCAGCCAGTGCTCGTTGGCCTCCCGGACGACGCTCGCGTAGGGCTCGCGGCCCAGCAGGCCGAGCGCGGCCGCCTCGACGTACAACCGGGTACAGGGCTCGAACTCGGGCGATCGCACCACCGACCAGAGGTCGTGGACGGCCGCGCGCAGGTCCGGCGACGGCGCGAGGGCGGAGATGGCGGCCACCGCTCGGTCGTTGGAGTCGCGAAGCACGGCGGCGACGAGGTCGTCCTTGGTGCCGAAGTGGTAGAGCAGCATCCGGTCGCTCGTGCCGAGCGACGCCGCCAGCGGCCGAAGGCTCAGCCCGATCAGCCCGTGCTCGAGCGCGTAGTCGGTCGCCTCGCGCGTCCACACCTCTCGGCGTGCCGGATCCTTGGCCACCATCAGATTGTAGCATCTGCTACATTGAGTGTGTAGCGACTGCTACATTTTCTCGAAAGGACCGCTGAACATGTATGCCGCATTCGGACTCCTGATGGCCGCGATCGCTGCCGAGGTCGCCGCCAGCGCGGCGCTTCCGCGCACCCAGGGCTTCAAGGACCCGCTCTGGACGGTGTTCGTCGTCGGCGGATATGCGGTCTCGATCTGGCTGCTCGCCCTCGTGGTGCGCCACATGCCGGTGTCCACCGCGTACGCCATCTGGGCCGGCGTCGGCACGGCCGCCGTGGCCGTCGTCGGCGCGCTGTGGTTGGGCGAATCCCTCAACGCCATGAAGATCGCCGCGCTGGGCATGATCATCGCCGGGGTCGTCGTCCTCAACCTGCAGGGCGCTCACTGATGATGACTGCGTGACCAGTCGGCGTTGAAGCAGCGGGTCCCCTGGATTCGCGAATGCCCTCGCGCGCTTCGCGTCGACCAGACGATCTGCGGCCTCTCGCGAACGTGGCGCTACGCGAGAGTCGGTCGACAGAGGGGGGAATGTCGCCGTCAAAAAGGCTTGACTGAATATTCAGTCAGGATCTATTCTCGTGGCACAGCGACCGGCTCCTCGAGCCTCGAACGAGACATGGGTGCGCGCATGACATCAGCTCCGCGAAGTTCCGACGACGGGCACCCCGCGACACACGACCGCGGGTCCGACCGCTTCGGCCGCGTAGAGACAACCGGCGTCGAGTACATTCCCGAGTCGGAGCGCGACTCCACTCCCGGCAATGTGTTCGCCGTCTTCTTCGGGGGCAACCTCGCGTTCTCGGTCATCATCTTTGGCTGGCTGCCGATCAGCTTCGGTCTGAGTTGGCACAGCGCTGTGACTTCCAGCTTTGTGGGGCTGGCCATAGGCACCCTGCTGGTCACCCCGCTGTCCCTGCTCGGACCGCGGACCGGCACCAACAACGTGGTCTCGAGCGGCGCGCACTTCGGAGTTCGCGGACGTCTCATCGGCTCCCTTCTCACGCTGGCCTTCGCGCTCGCCTATGCGGCCATCTCGGTCTGGACCGCTGGGGACGCCCTCGTGGCGGCTGCACACCGCGCTTTCGGCACTCCGGACAACGACCTGGTGCTTGCGCTTGGCTACGGGGTGATCGCCTTGGAGATCGTGGTCGTCGCGAGCCTCGGCCATGCGACGGTGGTCGCCCTACAGAAGTTCGTGATCCCTGTCATCGGCGTCCTTCTGTTGCTCGGCATCGTCGCCTTCGCTCCGGGCTTCGACAGCGCCAGGCCTGGCGGCGACTACCTCCTCGGTAGTTACTGGTCGACGTGGTTTCTCTGCGTGACAGTGTCGATCGGAGGCCCACTTTCCTACGCGCCGACACTGGGCGACTACACCCGGCGCGTCTCGGGTGCCCAGTTCAGTGACCGCATCGTGGCACTCGCGAGCGGTGCCGGTGGGTTCCTCGGACTCTTCGTCACCGCAGCCTTCGGCATCTTCACCGCCGCGACCTTCACGACCCTCGGAGATTCCTACGTCCGCGACCTCGTCGCTGCGGCACCCGGCTGGTACGTGCTCCCGATCGTGGTGATCGCCCTCGCCGGCGGCCTCGGCCAAGGAGTCCTCAACATCTACGCGAGCGGACTGGATCTGGAAGCGCTCATTCCTCGACTCAAGCGCATTCACACGACGCTGATCACCTCAGCCGCGGCCGTCGCACTGCTGTACGTCGGCGTGTTCGTGATCGACGCGGTAGACGCGATCACCGCCATGACCCTGATCCTGAACGGCGTTGCCGGCCCGTGGGTCGCGATCAACGTCGTGGGCTTCCTGGTCGCGCGTCGCGGCATCTACGACCCCGCCGATCTCCAGGTGTTCAACGAGGGTCGCCATGGTGGCCGCTACTGGTTCACCGCAGGGTGGGATCTTCGCGCTGTCGTCCCGTTCGCAATCGCGTCGGTGTGCGGGGTCCTCGCCGTCAACACGACGGCATACGTAGGTCCTCTTGCCAACATCGCCGGAGGTGTCGACGTGAGCCTCGTGGGATCCGGCCTCATCGCCGCCGTCGGCTACCTCGTCACCCTCAGGCTCTGGCCAGAGGATGCGACGCCAGTCGCACCCGGACCCGAGCTTGAGCACGCCGATGATGGGATACCGGCATGAACGAGCGACAGACGATCATCCTGGAAGCGGCCACGCAGTGCATCGCACGGAGCGGAGTTCGTGGACTCAGGGTCCATGACGTCGCGAAGCAGGCGGAGGTGTCGACAAGCCTTCTCTACTACCACTTCAAGGACCGCAACGGACTCCTCGCGGCGACCCTGGAGCACATCAACGGCACCGCCAGTGACTACCGCACCCAGGGGAGCGAAGGCGCCTCCGCGCTCGAGCGGCTGGAAGCCCGTCTCCTGGGCGAGATCCAGGATCGCGACCAGGTGTGGGCAAACTCTGTTGCCTGGAACGAGCTGCGAGCCACCGCCGTCTTCGAGCCGGACATCGCGACCCCCCTGGCTCAGACGACTGCGGTCTGGCATCACGACATCGCCAGCCTGATCGTGGAAGTACAGCGCGAGGACAAGCAGACGGCAGACCAGGACGCACGCAAGACCGCCGTCGTCCTTACCTCACTCGTCGAGGGACTGTCCGGTCGATGGCTGACCGGCGAACTCAGTGCCGACGAGGCACGCGGGCTTCTCCGCGACACGATTCACACGTATTTCGACCACTGACGCACGACGACCCGATCGCCACCACAGCTAGGAACACGATGAGACTCATCACCGCCACCTCCCCCCTGCCCTCGTTGGCACGCTCCACGCCGTCCAGTCGCCCGCCAGTGCGCGTCGGCCTGGTCCAGCACCGCTGGCGTGAGGACGTCGCCGATCTCGTGGCCGTCCTCCGCGATGCGATCGGTCAGGCCGCAGGCGAAGGAGCGCAAGCGGTGTTCCTGCCCGAGCTGACGCTGAGCAAGTACCCCGCCGACACCCGCGCAACTGGCGCGCCGGGCGACCACGCCGAGCGGCTGCTCGAAGGCCCGACATTCACCTTCGCCGCCGCGGCAGCAGCGGCACACGGCGTTGTGGTCCACGCCTCTCTCTACGAACGCGCCGACGGTCCCGACGGTCTCGGGTTCAACACCGCCTTCCTCGTGTCGCCCGAGGGTGAGCTTCTCGGTCGCACGCGCAAGCTGCACATCCCGGTGAGCGCGGGCTACTACGAGGACACCTACTTCCGTGGCGGACCGGCTGACGACGCCTACCCGGTCCACGAAGTGAAGGCACTCGACGGCGCACGCGTCGGACTTCCGACCTGCTGGGACGAGTGGTTCCCTGAGGTCGCCCGCAGCTATTCGCTCGATGGCGCGGAGATCCTGGTCTACCCCACGGCCATCGGCTCCGAGCCCACGTTCCCCCACTTCGACACCCAGCCGCTGTGGCGCCAGGTCATCGTCGCCAATGGCATCGCCGGCGGCACCTACATGGTCGTGCCCAACCGCACCGGCGACGAGGGCGGACTGACGTTCTACGGCTCCTCGTTCGTGTCCGACCCCTACGGTCGCGTGCTGGCCGAGGCGCCGCGCGACGAGGAAGCAGTGATCGTGACCGACCTCGACCTGGACCAGCGCAAGGACTGGCTCGACCTGTTTCCGTTCCTGACGACGAGACGTCCCGACACGTACGGGCGGCTCACCGCACCCGTCGACCATGCTCGTCCTCATGGCGGCTCCTGATGACGTGGCTGATGCCGAGTGAGACGGCCCGCCAGGAGCGGGTGTGGATGTCCTTCCCGCCGCAGGGTTACACCCTCGGCGAGTCCGCAGCAGATGCTGACGAGGCTCGCACCACCTGGGCCGCCGTCGCGAATGCCATCACGGAGTTCGAACCGGTGTCGATGGTGGTTGATCCGGCTGATCTCGACCTGGCGCGCTCCTACCTCTCCGCCGAGATCGACCTCGTCACGGAGCCGCTCGATGACGCGTGGATGCGTGACATCGGGCCCACCTTCGTCCACGACGAAGCCGGCCAGGTCGCCGCCGTCGACTGGATCTTCAACGGCTGGGGTCAGCAGGAGTGGGCCACGTGGGCCAAGGACTCACGGATCGGCAGCGCCGTCATCGACCGAGCCGGGGTCAAGCGGGTCTCGTCCTCCATCGTCAACGAGGGTGGCGGCATCCACGTCGACGGCCAGGGGACCGTCCTGCTCACCGAGAGCGTGCAGCTCGACCCCGATCGCAACCCTGGCCTCACCAAGGCCGACATCGAAGCGGAGCTGAGCCGCACCATCGGTGGGACGCACTTCATCTGGCTGCCGAGAGGGCTCGCGCGTGATCGTGAGATGTTCGGCACCCGGGGGCACGTCGACATCGTCGCGACCATCCCGTCACCCGGCGTACTGCTGCTCCATGCCCAGGAAGACAAGACGCATCCAGACCACGAGCTGTGGCGCGAGCTGCGCGAACTGCTCGCCGGGACGCGCGACGCCCACGGTCGGTCCTGGGAGGTCATCGACCTGCCGGCGCCGGACGTGTTGGTCGACGACGAGGGCTGGGTCGACTACAGCTACGTGAACCACTTGGTCGTCAATGACGGAGTGATCGCCTGCTCGTTCGACGATCGGCGCGACGCGGAGGCTGCGGACATCCTTGCCGCCGCCTATCCCGGCCGGAAGGTTGTGAGCGTCGACGCGCGTCCGATCTTCTCCCGCGGTGGCGGCATCCACTGCATCACCCAGCAGCAACCGACAGCACGACGTTCCGTTTCCTGACATCAACCACGGTTGAGCCGCCGGCGGCGGCGGCTCAACCTGCAGGACGCTCACTAGCCTCCACCGCGTCCCTCAGTGGAGAGCGCGGCGACTCGAGCGCAGTGACAGCGACCGGGTCGCGACCTCGGGCTCCGAGCAGCCACACCAGGTTCACCAGCAGCTTTCGCCGGGAGCAGGGCAGTCGCGAGCCGTGGTAGAGCCGGTGCACCAGCCAGGCGAGCCGACCCCGCACCGAGACGCCGTACAGCTCGGCGACACCCTTGTGCAGCCCCAGCGACGCCACGGCGCCGGCGTCCTTGTGCCGGTAGGGGCGGACTCGGCCGGTGAGATTCTTGCTCAGTCGCACTGCTTGGCGTACGGCGTGTTGGGCGGTCGGCGCGCACGGCCCACCGGTCACGAGGTCGGGCACGGCGGCGCAGTCGCCGATCGCCCAGACGCCGTCGACGACGCGCAGGTGCTTATCGGTGACCACTCGGCCGGCCGGGTCGCACTGGAGCCCGAGGGCGCGCAGCAGTGGATTGGCGACAACGCCGGCGGTCCACACGACCGTGTCGGTGCGGATGGTGGTGCCGTCGCTGAGCACGGCATGACCGTCGGTGAGGGAAGCCAGGGCGGTGCCGGTGCGGATCTCGATGCCGCGTCCCGCCAGTTCGGTGGTGGCGTACGTCGCCAGCCGCTCCGGCAGTTGCCCCAGGATCCGTGGGGTTGCCTCGACGAGCACCCAGCGGGTATCGGCCATGGTGAGTTGCTCGTATCGGAAGATCACCCGGCGCACCATGTCCTCCAGCTCGGCCAGCGCCTCGATGCCGGCATACCCGCCGCCGACGAAGACGAAGGTCAGCGCACGTTCGCGGGTGGCCGCGTCGGTGGTCGACGCGGCCAGCTCGAGCCGCGACAGAATGCGGCTGCCCAGGTGTTGCGCCTCCTCGACAGTCCGGAAGCCGACGGCGTGCTCGGCCAGCCCGGGCACGGGGAACGTCCGCGCGACCGAGCCGAGCGCGAGCACCACCTCGTCGTACTCGATGCGCTGGGTTGTGCCGTCTGAGGTCGAGCAGGTCGCGACTCGTGCTTTGGTGTCCAGGAGGGTGAGGGATCCGGCAAGCACGTGGGCGCCGGGGACAGCCGAACGAAGCGGGACCACAACGTGGGCCGCGAGCACCGTGCCGGCCGCGGTCTCGGGTAGGAGTGGCTGGTAGGTCATGTAGCCGTGTGGGTTCACCAGGGTCACGTCGCAGCCGCGGCGCAGCAGGCGACGGGCTGCTGTCAGGCCTGCGTAGCCGCCGCCGACAACGACAACTCGCTGCGTCACGTCCAGTCCACGCTGAAGTACTGAGTCTCCTGGTACTCGCGGATGCCCTCGCGTGCGCCCTCGCGACCGATCCCACTCTGCTTCACGCCACCGAACGGCGTGGACGGGTCGGACACGACGCCACGGTTGACCCCGACCATCCCCGCCTCGAGACCCTCGGCGATCCTCAGCGCATCCTGCAGTCGTCCGGCATAGACGTAGGCGGCAAGCCCTGACTCGCTGTCGTTCGCCTGCGCGAGCATGGCCTGCTCGTCGCGCCACGTGATCACCGAGACGACGGGCCCGAAGATCTCCTCGCGCGCGATCCGCATGCCGGGGTGTACGTCGACCAGTAGCGTCGCCGGGTAGAACCAGCCGCCGGTGTCGGTGCTGCCCCGGTGGGTCAGTCGTGCGCCCGCGTCCACAGCCTCGTCGACCAGCGCGGTGACGCCGTCGACTGCCTTGGCACTGATCAGCGGCGCCACCTGGAGACCTTCGATCGCCTCGCCGAGGCTGGCGACGAACTTGTCGAGCACGTCCTCGTGCACGAAGAACCGGTTGGCGGCCGTGCACGCTTGGCCGGCATTGCGGAACTTGGCGATCATCGCGCCCGCGACAGCCGCCTCGATGTCGGCGTCGGCGGTCACCACGAAGGGAGCGTTGCCGCCGAGCTCCATGCTCGAGTTGAGAACGCGGTCGGCCGCCAGCTTGAGCAGCACCTTCCCGACATCGGTGGAGCCGGTGAAGGACACCTTGCGGACGCGGTCGTCCGTGAGCCAGGTGCTGACGACCTCGGCCGGAGCCGTGGTGGGTACAACGCCGACGACGCCCTCGGGGACCCCGGCCGCGGTGAGGAGCTCGGCGATCGCGAGGGCGGTGAGCGGCGTCTCGGCCGCGGGCTTGAGCACCACCGTGCAGCCCGCAGCCAAGGCAGGGGCGATCTTGCGGGTCGCCATGGCCGCGGGAAAGTTCCACGGCGTGACGAGCGCCGCGACGCCGACCGGCTTGTGCATCACGATCGTCCGCGTGCCGCCGGCCGGCGATTCGCCGTACGAACCTTCGGTGCGCACCGCTTCCTCCGAGAACCAGCGGAAGAACTCCGCGGCGTAGCCGACCTCGGCGCGGGCGTCGTCCAGGGACTTGCCGTTCTCCGAGTGGATCAGGGCCGCGAGGTGCTCGGTGTCGGCGACGATCAGCGCGAAGGCCCGGCGGAGGACCTCGGCCCGCACGCGGGACGGCGTGGCGGCCCAGGCCGGGAATGCGGCGGCAGCGGCGTCGACGGCGGCCCGGGCATCCGCGGCGGTGCCGTCGGCCACCTGGGCGATGACTTCGGTGGTCGCGGGGTCGTGGACGGCAAAGGTGGTGGTGGAGGGGATCGTGATGGTCACGGGTAGAGGCCTCTCAGGAGGTGGGCTTGGGCGACGCGCTCGACAGCAAGGCAGGTCGCCGCAGTACGCAGGGGAAGGTCGAGCCGGGCCGCGTGCTCAGTCACCCGGTACCACGCGGTGGTCATGCGGTTGGCAAGCTTGGCCTCGACCTCGTCCTCGGACCACCAGTAGGCCTGGTTGGCCTGGACCCACTCGAAGTAGGACACGATCACGCCGCCGGCGTTGGCCAGGATGTCGGGCACGACGAGGCAGCCACGGGCGTGCAGGATTGCGTCGGCCTCGGGCGTGGTCGGACCGTTGGCCCCTTCGACGATGACCTTGGCGCGAACGCGGTCGGCGTTGCCGGCGTGGATGACGCCTTCGACGGCAGCGGGGACGAGCAGGTCGACGTCGAGGGTGAGGACGTCGTCGACCTCCTCGCCGGCGGGGAAGCCGACGACCGAGCCGTGGGCGTCGACGTGCTTCTCGACGGACGGGATGTGCAGTCCGGTGTGGGACCCGATGGTGCCGTACTGGTCCGAGACGGCGATCACGCGGACGCCGGCCTCGGCGAGGAAGCGTGCGGCGTACCGGCCGACCTTGCCGAAGCCCTGCACCGACGCCGTGGCGCCGGCGGGGTCGATGCCGCGCGAGCGCAGTGCGGCGAGGGCGACGTGCGCGACGCCTCGTGAGGTGGCGGTCGCGCGCCCGAGGGAGCCGCCGAGGCTGACCGGTTTGCCGGTCGTGACGCCGAGGACGGTGTGGCCCTGCTGGACGGAATAGGTGTCCATCAGCCAGGCCATGGTCTGCTCGTCGGTGCCGATGTCGGGTGCCGGGATGTCGCGTTCGGGTCCGATCAGCGGGCTGATCTCGCTGGTGTAGCGGCGGGTGACGCGCTCGAGCTCGGCCTGCGAGTAGTAGCGTGGATCGATGCGTATGCCGCCCTTGGCGCCCCCGTAGGGGACGTCAAGGAGGGCGCACTTCCAGGTCATCCACATGGCCAGTGCTCGCACCTCGTCGAGGTTGACGTCGGGGGAGTAGCGCAGGCCGCCCTTGGCCGGGCCGCGGGAGAAGTTGTGCTGGACACGGTGGCCGACCAGGAGCTCTGTGTCGCCGTTGTCGCGGCGCAGCGGGATGCTGACGGTCACCTCGCGGCGGGGCGTGGCGAGCATGGCATAGAGGCCGTCGTCGTAGCCGAGGATCGTGGTCGCCTCGCGAAGCTGGGTGCGGGCGTCGTCCAGTGGGCCGCCGGTGGTGAGCGTGAGCTCGAGGGTGTTCGTCATCGGAGGTCCTTGAAGATCTGCTCGAGGACGTCGAGTCCCTCGACGAGGAGGTGGTCGGGCATGGAGAGTGGCGGCAGGAAGCGGAGCACGTTGCCGTAGGTGCCGCAGGTCAGGACGACGAGGCCCTGCTGGTGGGCGGCGGCCGCGACCGCTTTGGTGAGGTCGGCGTCGGGCTCGGTGGTGCCGGTCTTGACGAGCTCGACGGCGATCATGGCTCCGCGGCCGCGGATGTCGCCGATGCGCGCGTCGCCGAAGGACTGCAGCCGCTCGACCATGGTCTTGCCGATGTTGCGGGCACGGTCGACGAGGCCGTCCTGCTCGATGGTCTCGATGACGGCGAGGGCGGCGGCGCAGGCGATCGGGTTGCCGCCGTAGGTGCCTCCGAGTCCGCCGACGTGGGGGGCGTCCATGATCTCGGCGCGGCCGGTGACCGCGGACAGAGGTAGGCCGCCGGCGATGCCCTTGGCGGTGACGATGAGGTCGGGCACGACGCCCTCGTGGTCGCAGGCGAACATCTCGCCGGTGCGGGCGAAGCCGGTCTGCACCTCGTCGGCGACGAACACGACGCCGTTGGCGCGGCACCACTCCACCAGCGTGCCGAGGAATCCGTCGGCGGGGACGATGAAGCCGCCCTCGCCCTGGATCGGTTCGATCACGAGCGCTGCGAGGTTGTCGGCGCCGATCTGCTTCTCGATGGTGTCGATGGCACGCCGGGCGGCAGTAGGGCCGTCGACTCCATGGTCGCGGTAGGGGTAGGACAGCGGTGCGCGGTAGACCTCGGAGGCGAAGGGCCCGAAGCCGCTCTTGTACGGCATGTTCTTCGAGGTCATCGCCATCGTCAGGTTGGTGCGGCCGTGGTAGGCGTGGTCGAAGACGACGACTGCCTGCCGCTTCGTGTGGGTACGGGCGATCTTGACGGCGTTCTCGACCGCTTCCGCGCCGGAGTTGAAGAGCACGGTGCGCTTGTCGTGCGTGCCAGGGGTGAGCCGGTTGAGGGCCTCGGCGACGCGCACGTAGGCGTCGTAGGGAGTGACCATGAAGCAGGTGTGGGTGAAGGCCTGCGCCTGCTCGGCCACTGCCGCCGCCACGCGTGGGGAGCTGTTGCCCACCGTGGTCACGGCGATGCCGGAGCCGAAGTCGATCAGCGAGTTGTCGTCGACGTCGACGATGACGCCGCCACCTGCCGCGACGGTGTAGACGGGGAGGGTCGTCCCGACGCCGGTCGGTACGGACGCGCTCTTGCGGCGCTGCAGCTCCTGCGACTTCGGACCGGGGATGGACGTGACGAGGCGGCGCTCCTGGGGGAGTGCCGGGCCGCCGGTGGTGTGCTCGCTCATGGCCTGAACGTTAGGCGGGCTGGGCCACTCCGGCCACGTCCGTTCCGCACAAGTTCAAGACTGCTCTTGTGCAATCATGACACTCATGGTCGATGTCGCACTCCTGCTCGAGCAGGGCGAGCTCCGCCTCCACGCGGTGCACCTGGCCAAGCCGGATGCGGCGATCCGCTGGGTCGCCACGAGCGAGCTCGAGGATCCGGCGCCATTCCTCGAGGGTGGCGAGCTCCTGCTCACGACCGGCCTCGCCACCCGGGGTTGGCGGTCCCAGTGGGACGGGTACGCCGAACGGCTGGTCTCCGCCGGCGTCAGCACGCTCGCGCTGGGCGTTGGCCTGACACACCGTCGCGCTCCTGTGGCTCTCGCCCGCGCTTGCGAGCAGCACAACCTGAACCTGTTGGAGGTGCCCCGCGAGACCACCTTCGTCGCCGTCAGTCGCGCCGCGGTCAGCCTGATCGAGCAGCGGGACGAGAGCGAGGCGAGGCTCGCCCTCGAGACGCAGCGGCAGTTGACCGCGGCAGCGGTCCGCGACGACCCGCGTCAGGCCGTCGTCGGCCGCCTCGCGCAGCTCCTCGACGGAGCGGCCTTCCTGCTCGCGGCCGACGGCCGCCTCGAGGTGAGGCCCGTAGGACCGCGCCGGCAGCTCGCCGACGTGGCCGCCGCCGCCGTGGAGCTCAACCGGATCCGACCCCAGGGACTTCGCGCGGCCTCGACCGTCAGCGACGACCGGCATACCAAGCTTGTCGTCCCGGTGGGGCTGCGCGGTCGACCGGGCTACTACCTCGCCGTCGCCGTACCCGGCCGGGTCACGAACGTACGCCGAAGCGCGATCGCCACGGCAGTGGCCTTGCTCGGCCTCACCCTTGAGCAGGAACGCGACCGCCGGGAAACGCGTCGCCATCTGCTGGGAAAGACCTACGAACTGCTGAGCCGTGGGGAGGTGGACGCGGCCGCGGTCGTGGGCGAGGCGTCCGGTGTTCCGAGCCTCCCCGGACGTGTCCAGATCGTCCAGGTCACCGGCCCGGAGGACGTCCTCGAGGACGCGCTGGTCGGGCTGGAGCGGGACCAGGTGCTGGCCACCGTCGACGCCGGGGTCCTCCGTGTCATCGCCGCTCCGGCACATGCCCTCCGGGTGGCGGAGGACCTGGCCGGTCGGGGGCTCGTCGTTGGAGTCGGCGACCCAGTTCGGCTATCCGAGGTGGCGGCCGCTCACGCCACGGCGATGCTCGCGCTCGCGCGGGCCACCACCGCTACCGGAGTCGTCAAGTGGGAACTCGTGGTCCGTGAGGGTGTCGTCGGCCTGCTTCCCAGAGAGGTTGCCGAGTCCTTCTCGGTGTCCTTCCTCGGCGGCCTGGAGGACGACCAGACGGCGACCCTCGGATCGTTCCTTCGACACCACGGGTCACGGCTCAAGGTCGCGGAGGAACTCGGCCTGCATCGCAACACCGTGCGCAACCGCGTCGCGCAGATCGAGCGAACGCTGGGGCGCTCCCTCGACGATCCCGACTCCCGTGCGGCCGCGTGGCTTGCCTTGCAGGCAAGGCAATATCCGGTGTAGGGGGCTCTGGCCCGCGCAGTGGTAAGCGCGACCCGCACGTCGCTGCGCACGCGGCGGGCGAGCACCTCACCCACAACGAGGACTTCGCCCGTGATGCCTTGTCCCAGTGGGTAGCCACGAGATCGCATCTCCTGATCGGCGTGGCTCAGCGAGCCGAGGGATGCATGTCCGGAGCGACCAGGACCTGCGAGCCCATGGTCCGAGCCAGACGGAGCGCGCACTCGAGCTCCAGGCGGCGCTCGCGCAGGTCGCGGCCGAGGAGCTCTTCGGCCTTGCGCACCCGGTAGGCGACGGTGTTGCGCGCGACGTGGAGGCGTGCGGCGGCGCGAACCAGTGACCGGCCCTCGCCCAGGTAGGCCGCGAGCGTCTTGCGCAGGTCGGCTGTGGAGGGCTCATCGATGGCGAGGGGACCGAGCTCACGCCTGACGAACCAGCGGGCGAGGGCCGCGTCGCGGCTGAGCAGGACGGCGAGCTCGACGTCCGGGTAGTCGGTGAGGGTGGCGGTGCCCGAGGTCGGGCCGAGCTCCGCGCGAACGAGGTCAGCCGTGAGGGCTGCCTCGTGGTGCGCTCGGCGGAAGCCTTCGACCCCGCGTCCGAGCGCGCTGACCGTCGCGTGGACGCCAGCCGCGGTGGGCGTGCTGAACTCCGGGGCGGATTTGGGCCAGCGCCAGGCGGCCCACACGCGGAGGACGTTCGGACCGTCAGGAAGGACGAGGGTCGCGATGGGCTCGGCGGCACGGAAGATGTCGAGGGCCAAGGCCTGGAGGTCCTCGGCGGGGGTGGGCGCCGTGGCGTCACGCCACACGACCGCGGCGACGTGGTCGACGCGCAGGGGGTAACCGAGGACGCTCGTCGCCTCCTGCGCCGAGACGTCCTCCCCGCTCACGATGCGCCGCACCATCTCGGCCCGGGCCGCGGCGGCACTCGTGATCCACTCCTCGCGCTCGGCGGCATAGGCCGCAGCCATGCCCATGGAGAACTGGTCGACGATGGTGAAGAGCAGTCGCGACACTCGCGCCGCCTCCGCCGTCAGCTCGGAAGCCGGCACCCGGCGCGCCACCTCCTCCTGCATCCGCTCGTGCAGGAGAGCGTGGCTGATGCGGATCCCACGGAGGACGAGGTCGAGGGGGATGCCGCGGCGGACGAAGTCGCGGTCACCGACGAGCGACTCCTTGGGCACGGCGAAGGGGCTGGCCGACTCGGGCTCGGGGGAGGCGAGCAGCAGCAGGGACTGGAGGGTCACCGCCTCGGTCCCCATCCGCAGCGTCTGCAGCGCGTCCTCGCTTCGGGCGAACTCCGGCATCTCGCTGCCGATGTGCTCGGCCATGGCCCGCCCCACTGCGACCCCCCAGTCGAGCGGTCCGTCTCCCACAGCGGACCGGACCAGGGCGACAAGCTGTGGCGTGCTCGCGGGTGTGGTGTCGGCGGAGGACTCGAGTCCCCGCACCCACTCCCCGGGCGTGCTGCTCACCACTCGTCGCCGTAGTGGTCCCGGGACCAGGAGCTGGCGCTGGGGACGGTGCGGGCGTCGAGCTGGCTCAGCACTCCGCGGAAGAAGACGAGCGGACGGCGCGGCCATGAGGGCACCTCGAAGTCGAGGACGCGGCCGACGATGAGCTCGTGGTCGCCGACGGTCACCATCTGGTCCACCGCACAGTCGATCCACGCGACGCTCTCGGCGAACCGCGGCGCGGGGTGGTCGCCGGGGACGAGGTCCACCCCTGCGAAGCGGTCGTCGCTGGGCTTGGCGAAGCGATAGCACAGCTCGCCCTGGGCGTCGTTGAGGAGATTGACCGTCATCCGGCTCGCCGTGCGCAACCGCGTGAGCGTGGAGGACCTCGCGTCGACGAAGAAGCCGACGAGTGGTGGCTCCAGCGAGATCGACGTGAACGAGCCGACGGTCATGCCGGCGTCGCCGAGCTCGTCGCTCAGCGTCACGATGCACACCGAGGTGGGCACGTGGCCGAGCGCCCGGCGGAAGGTCGCGCCGTCGAAGGATGGGGTCGCGTCGGTCGTCATGGCGGGCACATCCGCAGTCGTGGCGGTCATCTGGGGCACCTCCGGTTCGTTCTCCAGCGGCCGTGACCGGGCGGGGAGCCGGGCCATCTCGTCGCAAGGTTCCCCGAGTGAAGCAGCATCTGGCAAGAGCCCTCTTGGCCCGGGAGTCCCATGCGTCGTGTCGACTTTGGGCTGACAGACCGAGCGCGGGCTGCGGCGCCCGAGGGAACCTGTCTGTCAGCGCAGGCCGCCCGGCCGCGAGCGAGACACCCAGGCAGAGCCGCCTCAGTCTCCCAGGATGCAAAGGAGCTTCCCCATGACCCTCACCGCGCAGGCCGAATCGCCGGTCGCCGAGTCGTCGCCCACCACCGAGGAGATGGTCTCTCGGGCCACCGCCCTCCTCCCGCTCCTTCGCCAGAATGCGGAGCAGTCCGAAACCGACCGTCGCGTCGTCGAGGAGTCGATCGAAGCCATTGCGGACGCCGGCATCTACAAGCTCATGGTCCCGGCCCGGTTTGGTGGCTACCAGTCAGACCTGGGCACCAGCCTGCAGGTGAGCATGACCCTCGCGCAGGGTGACGGCTCGACGGCATGGGCCAGCACGCTCATGAATGTCTGCAACTGGATGGCCGGCCTCTTCCCCGAGCAGGCACAGCAGGAGGTCTGGGGGGAGAACCCCGACGCTCGTGTCTGTGGCGTCCTCGCGCCGACGGCCACGACGCGCCGCGTCGACGGCGGCCTCGTCGTCACGGGCAAGTGGGGCTTCGCCTCCGGCTCCTACCACTCGCAATGGGCGGGCCTCGGCGTGCCGATCGTCGACGAGACCGGCCAGCCCGTGGACCAGGGCATGGCGCTCATCCCCATGACCGAACTGTCCATCGAGGACACGTGGTACGTCGCTGGTATGCGAGGCACCGGAAGCAACACCCTGGTCGCCGACGAGGTCTTCGTCCCCGACCATCGGATCCTCTCGGTGACCCGAGCCGTTGGTGGCGACTACCCCACCGAGCACAAGGAAGAATCGCTCTACCGGTCCGCGCTCGTGCCCGTGCTCGCCCTCGTCCTCGCGGCACCGCCCGTCGGGCTCGCCAAGCACGCCATGGAACTCGTGCAGGCCTCGCTGGCCAAGGGCCGCGGCATCAGCTACACGTTCTACGACAAGGCCTCGCTCGCCCCGACGTCCCACCTGAGCGTCGCCAAGGCGGCGCAGCTCATCGACACCGCGGAGCTGCACCTCATGCGCGCCGCGAACGACATCGACACGGCCGCCGCCTCCGGCGTGTATCTGGACTTCCAGACCCGCGCACGCGTCCGCGCCGACGTCTCCTCGACCGTCCTCGCGGCACGGGAGGCGGTCGACCTGCTGCTCAACGTGAGCGGTGCCGGCAGCTTCGCCGAGGCCAACCCGATGCAGCGCATCTGGCGTGACCTCGAGACCGGCACGCGCCACGCCGTGGTCAACCCGGACATCGGCTTCGAGCTCTACGGACGCGCCCTCCTCGGCGTCCAGGAACAGATCACCGCACTCATCTGACCGGCGCACCGCTCAGCACCCTCACAACGATTGGAGTTCAGACATGCGTCTGGCGAACGTGGACGGTCGCGCCGTCCTCCTGACCAGCGACACGACCGGTGTCGACGTGGCAGACCTCAGTGACGGGCGCTTCGGCCCCGAGCCCGGCTCGGTCCTCGAACAGTGGGACGACTTCCGTGAGTGGGCGAACGGCGCCGACACGGCCGAGGCCGAACAGATCAGCTTCGACCGTGGGCTGGTGGGATCGCCGTCGCCCACGCCGCGGCAGATCGTCGCCATCGGGCTCAACTACATCGACCACGCGAAGGAGTCGGGGCTCGACGTGCCCACGGGACTGCCCCCGACGTTCACGAAGTTCGTCTCGGCGCTGACCGGTCCCGACACGACGGTGACCCTTCCGCCCGACGGGGCAACGGACTGGGAGGTCGAGCTCGTCGCCGTGATCGGCCGCGAGGCCAAGAACGTCTCCGAGGACGAGGCCTGGGACCACGTCGCCGGCCTCACCATCGGCCAGGACCTGTCCGAGCGGAAGAGCCAGCTGGCCGGCCCTGCTCCACAGTTCAGCCTCGGCAAGTCCTTTCCCGGCTTCGCCCCTGTCGGTCCGTGGCTCGTCACGGTCGATGAGGTCGACTCAGCAGGCGACAAGGACGACCTGGCGCTTGGGTGCCTGGTCAACGGCGTGACGATGCAGGACGGGCGTACGAGCAACCTCATCCAGTCGGTGCCGCGCCTCATCGCCGCCCTGTCGTGCACCATCACGCTGCACCCCGGTGACCTCCTCTTCACCGGCACCCCGGCCGGTGTCGGCGCCGGGCGCAAGCCCCCGCGCTTCCTCGCCGACGGCGACCAGCTCAGGAGCTGGATCGAGGGCCTGGGCGAGCAGCACCAGACCTTCGTCGCCGGCTGACCCGTCACCCCACGCGTTCCACCCCACGCACCACACCATCCCCGTTCCGCCCAGCGTTACGCCCGGAAAGGCATTCTCATGGGACTTCACCGCCTCACCTCGATCACGATCGGCGTCCCGAACGTCGAGGAGACGATCGCCTACTACACCGAGTTCGGCCTCACCCCACGCGGTGATGGCAGCTTCGACACCGTCGACGGCGGCCAGCAGCTGCGCATCGCCCATGCCCCGCAGCGCCGGCTCCTCGAGATCGGCGTGGGTGTCGACGACCAGGACGATGTCGACCGCATCGCGCGCCAGCTCGAGGGTCTCGGGCTCGGCAGCGAGCGCTCGGAAGGACGCCTCGTCACCGAGGAGCCGGTCGCCGCGTTCCGGGCGATCGTCACGGCCAGCCCGCGCATCGAGCAGCCGGAGGTCCCTGCACCGCTCTACAACGGCCCCGGACGGAACGACCGGAAGAACGTGCGCGCCGACGGCGTCCTGCGAGAGGGACAGGTGAAGCCCCGCAAGCTCGGCCACGTCGTCATCGGGTCGACCGACCGAGAGGCGACCCAGAAGTTCTTCGCGGAAGGGCTCGGCTTCAGGATCAGTGACGAGGTGGCGGGCCTCGCGGCCTTCATGCGCTGCTCGACCGACCACCACAACGTGCTCGTCCAGCAGGCGCCGCTGAACTTCCTGCACCACACGTCCTGGCAGGTCGAGGATGTCGACGAGATCGGCCGTGCCGCGACCGCGATGCTCGAGAACGACCCCAACCGCCACGTGTGGGGTCTGGGACGCCACCACGTCGGGTCGAACTTCTTCTGGTACCTCAAGGACCCGGCCGGCAACTTCTCCGAGTACTACTCAGACATCGACTGCATCGTCGACGACGCGCTGTGGAAGCCGAGCGTGTGGGAGGGCGCCCACGGGCTGTTCAACTGGGGCCCGCCCCCGCCCCCGTCCTTCCTCGCCCCCGAGGACCTCGCGGCCCTCATGGCCGGCGCCCACGCGGCCCAGTGACGACAGGGACGCAGATGAGCAACAGCACTGGACAGTCCCGTCGAGCCCTCCTCGCGGCAACCGCAGGCGGCCTGGGAGTCGCAGCCCTCGGTGCGCCCGAAAGGGCTGTGGCACAGGGAAACCCGAGCAAGGAGGACCTCGTGGCCGTCGCAGAGGTCGAGCGTACGGTCCTGCTGGAACGGTGGGCACGTGACATGGGGCGGTGGGACGTCATGGCCGAGCAGTACCACCCTGACTCCGTCGTCGACATCTCCTGGATCAAGACGAGCGGCCCCGAGTTCGTCCGACTCTCGAAGGCGAGCGCGGCGAATGGCACCCGTAGCTGCCATGTCCTGAGCCCGATCCTCACGGACGTGCGTGGCGACCGCGCCACGGCGGACACGGGAGCCGTCATCGCCGGGCAGGTCGTGCTCGACGGAGTGCTCACTGCCCTCACCGCCTACGCCCGCATCGTGGAGCGGCTCGAGAGGCGCGGCGACACCTGGCGGATCAGCGAGCTGCGCTGCATCTACCAGTTCGACCAGCTCTCCCCGGCGAACCCGAGTGACGAGCTCGACATCGACGCGGACGTCCTCGCGAGCTACCGCGAGAGCTACTCGGGGCTGTCGTACTGGGTCGGACGGACCCGCGGTCCTGCCGCGGTGCGGATGGACCTTCCCGGGATCGACCAGCCAGCGACGATCAACGCCCTGTATGCCGCGAATGCCGCCTGGCTGTCGGCCGGCCGGAACGGCGGCCGCCCATGACGAGCGCGTCGACGTGGGGCGTCGTCGACGTGCATGCGCACTTCGTCACGACGTCCTACGTCGACGCGGCGGTGGCCGCAGGCCACACGCGTCCTGACGGGATGGCTGGGTGGCCGAGCTGGAGCGCAGAGGACCACCTCCGCGTCATGGACGCGAACGGGATCGAGCGTTCAGTCCTGTCGATCTCGTCGCCGGGAGTCCACTTCGGCGACGATGCGCAGGCCGTCGAGCTGGCGCGCGAGGTGAACCTGGCCGCGGCCAACGCCGTCGAGCGCCACCCGGACCGGTTCGGCTTCTTCGCCTCTGTCCCGCTGCCGGATGTCGACGCCGCGGTGGCGGAGGCGGCCCACGCCATCGACGAGCTCGGTGCCAGCGGCGTCGTCGTCGAGACGAACACCCACGGCCGCTACGTCGGCGACCCTGCCTTCGCGCCCCTGCTCGCAGAGCTCGACCGACGGAGCTCGGTGCTCTTCGTGCACCCGACGTCGCCCCCCGGGGCGGAGGACACGGCGCTGGGCTACCCGCGGCCGATGCTGGAGTTCCTCTTCGAGACGACGCGCTCCATGACGGATCTCATCCTGTCCGGAGCGCTGAAGCGGCATCCTGACCTGAATGTCATCGCCACCCACTGCGGCGGCTTCCTCTCGCTGGTCGTCGAGCGCCTGGAGCTCTTCGTCCAGGGCTTGGGGATCGCGGGAGGCGACGCGTCCCTTGTCCGGGAGTCGCTGTCCCAGCTGTGGTTTGACCTCGCCGGCACGCCTGTCCCTGCGCAAGCAGATGCCCTGATCCGGCAGGTGAACAGCACCCACCTCCTCTATGGGAGCGACTACTGCTGGACGCCAGCGCCGCTGGTCGCAGCCCAGGTCGCCACCCTCGATGCCCACTGGTCCGCCGATGTGCACGGGTCGTGGCGCGACCTGGTGGCGGCGAATGCGCGACACCTCTGGCCGAACCGCGTCGCCGAGACTGCGGGCAGGATCGGGACATGACCGACGAGCTCCAGAACACCGCAGACACCTCGGCCGCCCCACACGTCATGCAGTGGGGCCAGGACGGCAGTCGCCTCGACGAGTTCGCCGCGTGGGCCGGACCCAGGCACCGGCGCAGGCTGGGTGACTACTCGGAACTGCACGCGTGGTCGACGGAGCACCCGGAGGAGTTCTGGGGCGACGTCTGGGAGTACTTCGACGTCGTCACGTCCCACCCCTACGAGCAGGTCCTCACGGGCGGGCCGATGCCCGACCACACCTGGTTCCCGGGCGCCCGCCTCAACTTCGTCGACCAGGTCTTCCGGCACCGCGACCTCCCCGGCGCGGCCGTCGTCTCGATCGACGAGGCGGGATCACGGTCGGAGCTCACGTGGCGCGAGCTCGAGGAGCAGGCACTGGCCTTCGCGGGTGCCCTCCGCGGCCTCGGCGTGACGAAGGGAGATCGTGTCGTCGGCTACCTCACGAACGGGCCCGAGGCGATCGTGGCGTTCCTGGGCACCGTTGCGCTCGGGGCGATCTGGGCCGGATGCGCCCCCGACTACGGGGCAGCGACGGCCGCCGACCGGATGTCCCAGCTCGAACCCTCGGTTCTCGTCGCGGCGACGGGCTACGACTGGAACGGCCGCGGACACGGCCGCCGAGAAGCCGTCGCAGAGCTGGCGGCGTCCCTGAGCGTGCGAGCGGTCGTGGAGGTCCCACGCGGGGACCGGCGGCTGGACGCGAACGCACTGGACGGCATACGGGCCATCTCCTGGACCGACGCGCTGGCGAGCCGCCCGATCGACCACGTCGAGCAGGTGGAGGCGGACCACCCGCTCTGGGTGCTGTTCAGCTCGGGGACGACCGGGGTGCCGAAGGGGATCGTCCACGGGCACGCGGGCGTCGTCGCCGTCCAGCTCTCGATGCTCGGCCTCGCCCACGACCTCAGGCCGGGGGACACGATGTTCTGGTACACGACGCCGAACTGGATGATGTGGAACATCGTCGTCTCGGTGCTGCTCGCCGGCGTCCGGACGGTGACCTACGAGGGCAGCCCCGTCCATCCCGACCCCGCCAGGCTGTGGGGGATCGTCGCGGACGAGGGGGTGACGATGTTCGGCACGAGCCCGGGTCACCTCCAGGCCACGCGCGGCGCCGGCGTCGTGCCGAAGGAGGGCCCCGGCACCGAAAGTCTGCGGGTGATCGCTGCGACGGGTGCGCCCGTGCCGGCTGCCCTCAACGCCTGGGTTCGCGAGGCCGTCGGGGCCGACGTGCCTGTCCTGTCCGTGTGCGGTGGGACCGACGTGGTCAGTGCGTTCCTCGGCTGCTCGCCGTGGCTTCCGGTCTGGGACGGTGAGATCTCCGGTCCGTCGCTCGGCGTCGCGGCACATGCCTTCGACGCCACGGGGCGTGCCGTGCGCGACGAGGTTGGCGAGCTCGTCGTGACGAGCCCCGGTCCCTCGATGCCGCTGTTCTTCTGGGACGACCCTGACGAGAAGCGCTACCGCGAGACGTACTTCGAGGCCTACCCCGGCAGTTGGCGGCAGGGCGACTGGGTGACGCAGATGAGCCGCGGCAGCTTTGTCGTCCACGGTCGCTCCGACTCGACCCTCAACCGCAACGGGGTCCGGCTCGGCTCCAGCGAGCTCTACGAGATCGTCGAGTCCGACGCCGCTGTCGCCGAGGCCCTCGTCCTCGGTGTTGAACGCGCTGACGGGAGCTACCGGATGCCCATGTTCCTCGTGCCGGCGACGGGCCACGAGCTCGCCGAACCGGAGCTTGAGCGATTGCGCCACCGGCTGCGGACCGAGGGTTCGCCGCGTCATGTGCCCGACGAGATGCATGTCGTGAGAGCCATCCCGCACACCCGAACCGGCAAGAAGCTCGAGGTGCCTCTCAAGCGCATCCTCCAGGGCGCGGACGCCAGGGATGTGCTCGACCCGGGCGCTGTGGACGACGAGTCGCTCGTCGCCGACTACGTTGCGCTCGCGGAGCAGTGGCGGACGGGTTCGTCATGAGGCGACCCGACAGGCTCTTGAAAATGGCACCCGGCGACTCCTCCCCAAGCCGGCGCGGAGCGCTGCGTCGGCGTCCTCGCGATCAGTTGTGCCGTGCTGAAGCCCAGATTCGGATCAGAAGGTTAGGGGTTCGAATCCCTTCGGGCGCACTCTGTTGAGACAGACGTATGGGGCCCCGGAACGCGAAAGCGATCCGGGGCCTTACTCGTTCCATCGGTCACCTCGCCGAGCAGTCGCACCGTGTGGGCGAGCGAACACAGTTCAGATCCGGGCTCACTCCCACTCCCACCGGAAGCCATAGCATCCCGGCCCGAAGCTCAACGCGATGGAGTGGACGGAGTGGGAGCCGTCCAGCACCGCCTCACGGACCTGCTCCGGTTGGCCCTCCAGCCGCGAGTGCTGCTCGATCCGCCGGGGCAGCGCGGCCGGGTCGAAACAGACCTCGAGACCGAACTCGCGCGCCGGCAACCGGAACTTCCGCTCGTAGTTGGTTGCCTGCGGGTACGGCGCCCGGTTGACCAGTTCGTGCTCGGTGATGATCGTCTCGCCACGCGTGAGCGGCCGGTCGAAGAGCAGCTCTGTGACCAGCAGTCCATCCGCGGGACGACTGACCACCCGGCCTAGTCGGCAGTTCTTGCGCGGGCGCACCAGAGGCGGCACGTGGTCGTGGTCGTCGAGGTGCAGGATCGCCACCCACCGGTCGGCACCATCCTCTTCGGCACGCAGCACTTGGCGGGATCCGAAGGACAGCTCCTCGCGCGCGGGACCGACCCGGACCACGTCGTGCTGGCTGATCCTGGTCAGCCGTTCGTCCCAGCGCATGTTGACCTCGTCAAGGGCGTCGTCCACAGCGGCCGGGTCCGACCACCAGACCGCGGTGCCGGTGGCGATGGGCTGCTTGCCGAACCACTGGCCGCGCGGGCGTGGCGGCCCGAGCAGGGACTTGAGCGACCCCGCCGGCACCTCGAGCACCTGCTCCAGCTGCGCGAGGGCGACAAGTGACTCGCGGCGCTCTGGCCGGCTGCGACCGGACTGCCAGTAGCTCAACGTGGCCAGGCTGACCGTGACGCCGTCGCGACGGAGGCGGTCATGAATGCGAGTCAACCCCAGCCCGCGAGTCGCGATGGCCGCCTTCAGTGCGGCGTCGAACGGCCCCGTGGTCAGCAGCACCTCAAGCTCGGCCGACCCTGACTCGGGGTGGGCATCGCCGGAGTCGAAGGGGTGTTGCGGCGGGACGGTCATCTTGACTCCATCGTCAGGTGTTCCAACCCCCGTGGGGCTCGACCATAGGTTGTGGCACAGACGAAGGGAAGGGCGTGATCGGGGCCGGTGGACGCCCGACGGCAGATTTGTCTGTCAACAGTTAAGACTGGTGGTGCTCGGTCCACCACCGGTAGAAGCTCGCGTTGCGATCGACGAAACTGAGGTAGGCGTCCGAAGCCGCTCGGCGGATCTCCGCCGGGTCGACGGGACAGCGCTCCGACCAGGCCAGGTCGTAGCGCTGGACGATCGGGTCGCCGGCCAGCGGCCGGACCACCACTCCCGAGTCCTCCGGCGCCATCGCCATGAACAGCCCGACGTAGTGGCCGCTGCGGACGAATGCTCGCGCAGTGGCGCTGTCGCTGACCTCATGGGCGATGTGCGGCTCGAAGCCTGCGTCACGGCAGGCTCTGCGAAGGGGCGGGCTTCCGCCGAAGTCGTCGGTGGGGTCGATCAGCCACTGCTCGTCGGCCAGCTCACGCAGCTCGACGACGTCCCGTGCTGCCAGCGGGTGGTGCTCTGAAAGCCCGATGAACACCGGCTCGATCGGCACCAGCACCTCACGCCGCACTCCGGCGGGTGTTGGCGTCGGGTAGCCGTCGAAGTCGGCGATGAGCGCCGCGTCCAGCTGACCGTCCTGCACCCGTCGCAACAGGGTGGACATGGAGGTCTCCGCCTGCGCCCGCAGCGTCAGCTCGCCGCCTTCGCGCCGAGTCAGCCGGTGGATCACGGCCGGAAGCAGCGGTCCGGGCATCCCGCCCAGTCGCAGTTCGACCGCGCCGGGCGACGCGTGCGAGTCGATGTCCAGGCCCCGCAGCTCGGCCATCTCGGCCAGCACCAGTTGCGCCCGGGCGAGCACCGATCGACCGTGCGACGTGGAAACGACGCCGGTCCGGGTCCGCTCGAACAGCTGAGCCCCCAAGCTCCGCTCGATCCTGCCGAGCTGGGAACTCAGCGCCGGTTGTGACTGCCCAAGAGCGGCAGCCGCCTTGCTGATGCTGCCGTGCTCGGCCACCGCGACCAGCACCCGCAGGTGCCTGATCTCCACATCCATACTCGCGATGTTATGGGTCATTGCACTGTCCGGGTCAGAACACCGACCAGCCGGTCCGCGCCGAGAACGACTCGAGGGCGGCCACGCCGGCCACCGAGTTGCCGCTGGCGTCCAGTCCCGGACTCCACACGCACAGCACGCAGCGACCCGGCACCACCGCGACGATGCCGCCGCCGATCCCGCTCTTCGCGGGAAGTCCGAACCGGTATGCCGCCTCGCCGGCGCGGTCGTACATCCCGCACACCAGCATCGTCGCGTTCAACCGCTTGACGTCGGCGGGCGGCATCAACCGGGACCCGTTCGACCGGAGCCCTCCGTTGGCCAGGAACCGCGCGGCGAGCGCCACGTCTGCGCAGCTCATGGCCAGCGCGCACTGCGCGACGTACTGCTCGAGCACCACGTGCACGGGGTGGTCGAGGTTCCCGAAGTCGGCGATCAGGTGAGCCAGCGCGGCGTTGCGATGACAGTTCGCCAGCTCCGAGGCCGCGACCGCCCGGTCCACGATCACACTGTGGTTGCCCGACTCGCCGCGCACGAACCCCAGCAGTTCCGCGACTGCGTCACCGGTGAGCCCGAGCAGCCGGTCCGCCGTGACCAGGGCGCCGGCGTTCAGGAAGGGATTGCGCGGGATCCCGCGGTGCCGCTCCAGCTGGACCAGCGAGTTGTAGGGGTCGGCGGAGGGCTCGTGCCCGATCCGCTTCCAGATCTGGTCGTCGGCGGCAAGCACGAGGCCGAACGAGAACACCTTGGCGATGCTCTGGATGGAGAACGGCGCTTGGAACTCGCCCGCGCCGAACACCTCCCCGGCCGGCGTCGCCAGAGCGATGCCGAACCGGGCCGGGTCAACCTGAGCGAGCGCGTGGATGCTCGTCGCGACGACGCCCTGCCCGATCACGGGCAGGACGTCGTCGTACACCTCGTCGAGCACGCGCTGGTACGACGGCTCGATCACCACCACCTACCGAACGATGACGGAGTCATAGCTGGTGTGCGCCGGGTCGTCCGGGCGGTGACCTGCTTCCAGCCCGCACCGTTGGTGCACGTCCTGGCGAGCGGGGTGCTGGTCTGGCCGGTCGTGCCGTCGACCAGGACGACCTTCGCCCAGGCATAGGTCACGGGGTCCGGACACGTCTGCGAGTAGTACAGGGACAGCTGGCTGCTGCCCGCTGGAGCCGTGAAGGTCTGGCTCAGCGTCGACCCGCCGTTGCTGGGCTCGGTCGACCCCAGCCGTGCGGCCCGGGTGCCTTCCTGCGCACTGGTGCTGACAACGGAGGCGACCTTCGCCGTGCCGCCGACGGTCCAGCCGGACAGGTCACCGGCCTCGAAGCCGCCGTTGACAAGGCTGCCGCCGGAGCCACCAGGATCAGTGCGGACCGTGACCTGGTTGCTGACCGGTGAGACGTTGCCCGCGGCGTCCTTGGCTCGCACCGAGAAGGTGTATGCCGTGTCGGCGGCCAACCCACTTACCGTCGCCGAGATGCCGGTCGCGGTGGTCACCAGGCGCCCCTGATCCTTGAGCGCTCGGTCGACGACAGCGAGTTGGCGTAGAACTTTGACCCGTTCAAGCCGGTCTCCTCGGTCGCCCACCAACCGAATCGCACTCTCTTGGCCATGACCGGGTTCTTCTCCGCCAGGGTGAGCGCCACCTCCGGGAGAGCCGCCGAGCCCGACGCGTTGTCGTTCATGCCGGGGCCTGCGGTGACACTGTCGAGGTGTGCGCCCAGCAGGTACACCTGACTCTCGTCGCCACCCTTCCACTCGGCGATGACGTTCTTGTCCTGCGCACCGCACCCGTTGGTGCACGCCTGCTCGGTCACCGTGTAGCCGGCCCCGTGCAGCTTCCCCGCGACGTAGGCGGCCGCCAGGGCGGCCAGCGTCAGCGTGCTCGCCGTCAGCACCGCAGACCGGGCCTGCTGCCGCGGGTGGGTATGGACATGGTTCTTCTCCGATGGTGAGAGCTGGGGCAGGGGTGTGGTGGGTGACTGGGCGTGGGTGAGGGCTGTGGGTGAGGGGTTGGCCGGTCACACTGCCCACCCCCTGACCGGGGACCCGGACGGGACCCCGGTCGAGGAGCCCGTCAGACGGTGATCGACCAGCCGCCGAGGACACCGGTGTCGCCGGGTCCGTTGTCAGCGATCCGCAGCTGCCAGGTGCCGCGGGCCGCCTCGCCCGCGGCCGGGGTGAAGGTGAAGGTGCGAGTGGTCGGGAACGGCGTGCAGTTCCAGCCGTTGTCGCCGCTCGGCTTCAGCTGTTGGTAGCGCCCACTCGGCGAGCGGACCCCGATCTGGAGGTCCTCCTGGCACGGGTGGGTAGCGGTGATCTTGACCGTGACCGGCCCAGCCGCGGTGCCGGTCGCCGTCGAGCTGACGTTGCTCGTGGTGACCTGGAAGTCGCGGATGGGGTAGTCGGTCTCGTTGCTGAAGGTCCGCTCGCCGCCGCCCTCGCCGCTGGTCCGGACCGTGAGCGCACCGGTCGGTTTGGACGCGTTGCCGGCCGCATCCTTGGCCAGCACGGTGAAGGAGTACTCGGTGTTGGGGCTCAGCCCGGTCACCGTCGCCGAGGTCGACGCGGAGGTGGTCGCCAACGTGGTGCCGCGGTAGACGTCGTACGCGGTCACGCCGACGTTGTCGACGGCGGCGTCCCAGGCGAGCGACACGGTGGTGCTGGTGATGCCGGCCGTTCGCAGCCCGCCGGGGGTGGTCGGCGGCTCGTTGTCGCCGCCCGGGTCGCCGGGCTGCGTGCGCGCGGTGACCGGGCCGCTGGTGCTCGAGACGTTGCCGGCCGCGTCGCGGGCCTTGACGGTGAACGAGTACTCGGTGTCGGCGCGGAGGCCGCTGACCGTGGCCGTGGTGCTGGTGACCGTGGTCGCCAGCGCGCTGCCGTTGTAGACGTCGTAGGCCGTGACCCCGACGTTGTCACTCGACGCGGTCCAGCTCAGCGAGACGCTGCTCGCAGTGGTGCTGGTGGATCGCAACGCGCTCGGCGCCGTCGGCGCCTGCGTGTCGCCGCCACCCGTTGTCAGGGTGAGCCCCCACTTGGTGAGAGCTTCATTGACCGGCTGGAAGATTGCATTGTCGCCAGCCGGGCAGCTGTTGCCGTTCATCCCTCCTTCGTGCAGGCCGACCGCCTTGTCGCCGCGCAGCCAGGCCCCGCCCGAGTCACCGCCCTCCGAGCAGGCAGTGGTGACGGTCAGACCCTCCACCACGATGGAGCCGTAGTCGACCGTCTGGTTGAGCTTGGTGACGGTGCCACATTCCCAGTACGGCGAGGTCTTGCCGGAGTGACAGACCGCGTCACCAACGATGGCCTCGGCAGACCCGGTGACCGTGACGGCCGGGCTGCCATAGGTGTTCACGGCAGCCGACAGCGTCCAACCGGGCTCGGTCACCGCGACCACGCCCATGTCACCTTCGTTGCCGTTCACGCTCCGGGTGCCACCCACGTTCGACGTGCCGATCTTGTTCTGCGCACTTGCCTCGGCGTATGCCGGCTGGTTGGCGTCGTTGGTGCAGTGACCGGCGGTCACAAAGTGCTTGCCGCCGTTGGCGTCGGTGGCGCCGAAACCGACCGAGCAGGGGCTCTCGGTGTTCGGGTACCAGGCATCGCCCGGGTTGACGTCACCAGCCTGCTGCACCGGCGAAGCGGCAGTCTCGGCGATCCGGATCCCGTCGAGCTGCTTCGCCTTCCGCAGGAAAGCTGCGGTCTCGGCGTTCTGCTTGGTGCGGCTGACGGTGATCAGCACGTCGTTCTGCCTCACATCGACCCCGAAGGAGCTCAGCCCGTCCACGTGGCCACCGGTCAGGCGGCGAACTTCGCCGATCAGGCGGTCCAGCTCGGACTGGCTGCGGGCGACGACCTTGGCCTCTGCACCCGCCGCCCGAGCCCGCTTGGCGACGGAACTGCTGGTCACTGCCACCGTGAGCTTGCCGCTCTCGGCGTCGAACCAGTGTCCGGCCAGATCGTGGAGCACTACGGCCGGCAGCTGCTTGTAGGTCGCATGCGCCTTGTCCTGCTGCTGCAGTCGGTCGCGGGCCTGGTCGTGGGAGATCCCCAGCGCCTTCGCGACCCCGGCGACCTGGGCCGCGGGTGGCGTGTCGCCGCCGGGTCGTGGGACGGCTGACGTCGCGCCTGCCTGCCGGTCCGGCGTCCCGGCATGGCTCTGGGCGACGCCCAGCGTGCTGGCGGCCAACGCCAGGCCGCAGCTGATAGTCAGGAATTTCGTGCGAAATGCCATGTGCTTGTCTCCTTGAGCGGAAATGTTGCAAGGTGACAAGACCGTAGTGACGAGAATCCACGAGTATCAGGGCCTGAAAGCCGTAACAGTTAAGACTCCGATGATCAGCGCCGTGAAGCTCCAATTAACTGTTAAGACAGGGCACCCCGCTCAGGGCGCAGCCCTGTGGTGCCGTCTGTCAGGGGAGACGGCGGCGCACCAGGAAGGACCAAGCGGCCAAGAAGATTGCCAATCGTCTGGCGTCGTGGAATTCACCTTTTGACACCGGACAATTCTTGCCGCGGCGCTTGGTGCGCAAGCCGTGGCTGCCTTTCGACGGAGCGGACGGGTGCCCACCTGGGCGCCTTGCGTGACCGCGGTCTCGACCTGCCGCGGCCGCGCGGTCGGGATGACAAGGTCGGCTCGTCCGTGAATTTGTCCCGGGTGAACTCGCGATGGAGCGGGGCCCCCTGGACACCTTGCTGGTGCGCCGCATCGGTGCTCTTGTCCGGGAGATCCACGACCGCAGCGTCGGATTGGCGGTTCCCGACGACTGGCCGGTGCTTCTGCCTGCAACGCAGCCAGACCTGCTGTGCCACAACGATCTTGCGGCGTGGAACCTCATCATCGATGGTGACCGTCTCGCGTTCATCGACTGGGACGGCGCAGGGCCGAGCACTCGGCTGTGGGACCTCGCCTATGCCGCCACTTCGTTCGGCCACGTGTTCCCCGGTGAGAACCCGAGCGATGCGCTGGTCCGGCTGGTCGCGTTCCTGGAGGGGTATGACGCTGCCGCCGACCTGCGTCGTGCCTTACCCGTGACGATGGTGCGGCGCGCGCAGGCCATGCACGACCTCCTTCGTGACTCTCACGCTGTCCGGTGACTATGTCAACCTCAAGTGGCCCCACTCTGACGGCTTGTTCTGGCTCCAGCCGGGCCTCGGTTGTGGGTTAGCCGTGTTGCCAGACTTTGCGCGCGGAGATGATGAGTAGCGCGGCCAGGAGTGGGACGAGCACTTGGGTGGGTACGACACCCAGGAGGGCTCCGCCTGCCACGGTCCCGATCACTGATCCGGTGGCCATGGCCAGCAGGAAGGAGCGGTTGTGCCCCAGCACGGTGAAGGATTTGTCTTGGCTGTATCGGGCGAACGCGACCAGCATCGTTGGCAGTGATACGGCCAGGGACAGGCTCCCGGCGACTTTGATGTCTGCGCTGTAGAGCAGCACGATCGTGGGGATGAGGAGCTCGCCGCCAGCGACACCCATGAGGGCGGCGACGACCCCGATGGCGGCTCCGGCGAGAATGCCGGCGATCACTTGGGCAGGGCCGTCGAGTCCAGCGGGTTGCACGTGTCCTAGGTGGGTGGCCAGGAGGGCTGCGGCGATCAGGATGAGCAGGGCGGCCAGGACGCGATAGAGGGTGCGGCTGCGCATGCGGGTTGCCCAGGTCGCGCCAAGGTAGGCGCCCAGCAGGCTTCCCGCGAGGAGGTTGACGATGATCGGCCAGTGCGGGGTGATCTGGTCCAGGGGGACCGCGATCAGCCGGGCGGGCAGAGCGGTGGCGACCACGAGCAGGCTCATCGCTTTGTTGAGGATGACGGCTTGTAGGGCCAGGAAGCCGAAGAGTCCGATGAGCAGCGGCAACCGGAACTCGGCACCACCGAGACCGATCATCCCGCCGAGCAGCCCCACGGCCGCTCCCGCGCCGGCAGCGACCCAGCCGTTGCGCCGTGGTGGGCGCAACACCTGCGTCGGCTTTTTGACGGGTGACGCGCTCATACCGACGAGCATGGCGGGAGAGGCACCTGCTCAGGTTAGATGGTTCACGTTCCGGCACGGGGACGGATTCGCACCGGGGCCCGGCGGGAGAGATGCGGCTCAGCATTGCCCGATCCGGATCGGTTACTGGGGATCACGTTGATCAACCAGCCGCCCCGCCACCGCCACAGATCCTCAACTGGCACAGCCCGACCGACCGCAGGGTTTGGCTGCCCCAACCGTGTTGCAACGCCGCACTGGAACCCGCCCGGCCCGATTTGGCCTCGGGCACGCGGCTAGATTGCGGGCATGGATCGAGAGGGTCAGCCTGTTCCGGTGGAGCAGCACGCGCAGCGGCTCATCGCGGGTCGACTGCGTCGGATCGTCCTGGTGGTCGCTGTCCTGAACCTGTCGTATTTCTTCGTCGAGTTCACCGTTGCGTTGAGTGCCGGTTCGGTGTCCCTTTTGGCGGACAGCGTCGATTTCCTCGAAGACACGGCCATCAATCTGCTGATCTTCGTTGCGTTGGGGTGGCCGCTGGCCCGGCGGGCCGCGATGGGAAAGGCCATGGCCATCGTCATCTTGGGCCCGGCGGCCGTCGCTGGCTGGGAGGCTGTTCAGCGCTTCGCTGACCCGGTCGCGCCCGCTGTCGTTCCGGTTGTGCTCGCTTCGCTGGGCGCGATCGCCATTAACGGCACCAGTGCTTGGCTGCTCGTCAACGTTCGTGGCCAGGGCGGTTCCTTGAGCCGGGCGGCCTTTGTCTCGGCCCGCAACGACGTCCTGGTCAACGTGTCCATCATCGTGATGGCTGTGGTGACTCTGTGGACCGCCTCGGGCTGGCCGGACCTGATCCTGGGCTGTCTGATCATCTTGTTGGCCCTGCATGCGGCCTATGAGGTGTGGGAAGTCAGCGAAGAGGAGAGGCTGGCCGCGAAAGCACTGTCCGGCGAGGCGATCGACTGACGGGACCTTTCCGGGGAGCTGACCATCGATGTACGTCGACGGGCACGGGGACCACTGGAAGACCACTGCTGCCTACATCGGTCGGCATCAGGCCGTCTGGACGAACGGCCTGACCTGAGTCCCGAGCGACCCGGAGCTAGGCCACTTCGTCGGCGCAGCCGCGGGGACTGTCGCAGGCGTGGGCCGCGCCGGTGTGGTCCAGGTGGGCCTCACCCCAGACTCGGACGGCCTCGACGAGGGGGAGGGCGGTCTGCCCATAGTCGGTCAGCCGATAGAAGACGGGCGCCGGCACCGGTCCGGTCTCGTCACGGTGGACGAGACCGTCGGCCTCGAGCTCGCGCAGCTGCTCGGCCAGCACCTTCGCCGAGATGGGGTGCACGCGACGGCGAAGGCCAGCGAAGTGGGTCTCACCGTGGGCGAGCCAGTAGAGGATCGTCAGCTTCCACTTGCCGCCGACCGCGGCGAAGGTGGCGGCCATCGGGCAGCCGGGCAGGGGGTTGGGGCGCGACGCCGAGGGGTTACCTGAAAGTGCCTTCTTGTCCATCGACCTACTCCATTCGGATAGTCGTGTCATGACAATTCACTCGAAGATGTCCATGCATGGCAAGCGAATCCTGGCCACGATCCTGTCTCTGTTCGCGGTGGTGGTGTTCGCGACCTACAGCGCGGCGCCGACCTCAGCGGTCGCAGGCAAGGCCGGATCGAGCACCCCCCAACACGCCTTCGACTGGGAGATCGGGTCGTGGCTCTCCAGCGTCCAGGTGCTCGCCGAGCCTCTGTCGCCGACCGAGGACCAGTGGTTGAAGTTCGATGGCACCAGCGTCGTGAAACCCCTCATGGACGGCAATGCAAACGTCGTGGAGCTGCGGCTCACGGGACCAGCCGGGACGGTCAAGGGGCTCAACTTCCGGCTCTTCGAACCGGGAGCCCAGCGCTGGAGCTCGACCTTTGCCAACCTGCGCGACGGGATGCTGACCCCGTCGGTATACGGCACCTTCGACGGCGGCGTCGGCACGTTCTATGGCGACGACACCTTGAATGGGCAGCCCATCAAGGTCCGGTTCATCGTCGAGCGCCAGGGTCCCAACCGTGCCGCGTTCACTCAGGCTTTCTCGAACGATGGCGGCGCCACCTGGGAGACCAACTGGATCGCGGTCGACCGCCGTATGTGACGGGTGGTGATCGGCAGTGCTGCAGGGCGCGCGAAATGGCGCGCGTCCTGCAGCACCATTTCGTACAGCCGCGACTACGAGTTCGTGGGCTCGGGCCAGCCGCCGAGGTGACCGAGCCATGCCAGGGTCAGCCACGGGGCCGTCACGGTGACGCGTTCTCCCGTGTCATCGGATCCGAGGACGAGTTCCCACTCGGCCGTGGCCGCCTTCGGGAAGCGTCCGCCCGACAGGCATCGCGCGTGGAAGGGTGCGAACGCCGACAACGGGACCACGACGTCCACGGTCTCGAAGCGGCGCGGCACCGCCACCGTGGCGCGGTCGGCATACACCGCCATGAAGGTCCCGTTGTCGTCCACGTAGCGCGGCATGAAGGAGGCCTTGCCGCGCACCAGGGGAGAATCCAGCTTCATCTCGATGGTCGGGTCGGTGGGCACCCGTGCGTTCACCGGTGACAAGGTCCAGCCACCCTGCGATCGAAGGGCGATCAACGCCGCGACGATCTCGATGGCCCTGGCGAGGAATCCGCGCAGACCGGTCCGCCGGTGGATCGTCCACGAGACCGTGCCAACAACCGTCGGTTCGTCTCGCGAACGCATCACGTCACGGCCGCTGCGAAGAGGTCGCGGAGGGTGGCGGCTTCCTCGGCGACGAGGTCCTGGTCGTCGTCGGGGACGAACTCGAGCAACAGGTCGCAGGGCGTCACCGCCCTGACGAGCAGGTCAGCCACCGCAGCCCACAGCTCTGTGCGCTCCGCCAAGCGCAACCGGTTCGCGGCCGGCCACCAGGAGAAGACGTGTATGCCGGCGAGCACCGGAACGAGTCGTCGCAGACCAGCGACGCTGGGCTCGGTCTCCTCGTCGAGGCGCGGCTGCCAATACGTGCGCAACCCGTCGTCGGCCACGCGCTCGAGCAGCTCAAGAGTGGTGTCGACGCTGTCAGTGAGGGTGTTTGGGTGGAACTCGAGGGCGAGCTCGATGTCGTGATCTCGCGCCACGACGCACGCCTCACGCAGGCCAGCGACGACGCCGTCCCACGTTGCTCGGTCCGCCTGCGCCGTCCCGATCTCGCCTGCCCACACCCGAATTCGTGGCGCACCGAGCGACGCGGCAGCCGTGATGAGCAACTCCAGGTCGGACATGGGCGAGACTCCCGCCCGCCAGTAGCTGCCGTAGGACGCCACGGTCAGCCCGGCGGCCTCGGTGAGTTCGCGCACCTCTGCCACTCGAGCCAGATCCGTGGGAGGGGCGTGCACGTCGGCGCCCCACTCGATGCGGCTCAGTCCGGCCGAGCGCGTGACGTCGATGACAGCCTCCGCGGGCAGGTGCCGCAGCGTGACGGAGCAGAGTCCGAGATGATCGGACCAGGTGTCGCGACGGTTCATGGCACCGAATGATGTCAGGTGGACCCACGAGTGGAGATCGACATGAGCAGGCGCCCAACAATCCTCGTCGCCATGTCGCGGGCGACCTGGACCGATCTCTACACCCCTGAGGTCGCCCACCGCCTCACCGCACTCGCGGACGTCGACCCCTCCGTCGTGGTGGAGGACTTCGACCGGGTGCCAGACCTGACCGACGTCGAGGTGCTGCTCACTGGCTGGGGCTGTCCGCCTGTCGACGCGTCAGTGCTCGACCGCGCCCCCAACCTCAAGGCGATCGTCCACACCGCCGGTTCCGTCAAGCACCACGTCACCCAGGCCTGTTGGGACCGCGGCATCGTCGTCTCCTCGGCCGTCGAGGAGAACGCCCTCCCCGTGGCCGAGTACACGCTGGCCGCGATCCTCTTCTCCCAGAAGCGGGTTATCGAGGTGAGTCACGCCTATCGGGCGATACGCGGACAAGTGGCGTGGGCGGCGGCATACCCGTCCATGGGCAACTACCGCAGGACTGTCGGGATCGTCGGTGCGTCGCGCATCGGGCGGCGAGTCATCGAACTCCTCAAGCCCTTCGACGTCGAGGTCGTGCTGGCCGACCCGACCATCGACGATGCCGAGGCGCAAAGTCTCGGTGCCACTCTCGTCGAGCTCGACCAGCTCATGACCGTGGCAGACACGGTGTCCTTGCACGCGCCGAGCATCCCGGAGACGGCAGGCATGATCGACCGCCAGCGGCTCAGCCTCATGCCCGACGGCGCGGTGTTCATCAACACCGCCCGCGGGGCCCTGGTGGACGAGGCTGCGCTCACCGACGAGCTCGTCTCCGGGCGGTTGCACGGCGTCCTGGACGTCACCGAGGACGACGTTCTCGCGTCCGACTCGCCACTGTGGGATCTCCCCAACGTCCTGCTCACGCCACACCTCGCCGGCTCCATGGGTGACGAACTCGCTCGCCTCGTCGATCACGCCCTCGACGAGCTCGAGCGCTGGAGTGCTGGCCAACGTTTCGCGGCACCGGTTGACCCGGACAGACTCGGTTCGTCCGCCTGATTCGTGCGCCTCGAGGACATGATGTCCTGACCTCCCACGCTGAACGACCGTGGCCGGCGCCTCCCATCAGGGGGCGCCGGCCACGGCCGCGTGGTTCAGCTGGGTCAGTCGGCGGCCTGGAGGGCCTTGACCTCGTCGCGCGCCGCGACCACGGCCTGGTGCTGGCGGGAGACGACCTCACGGAACCCGGCGCTGAGGTCCTGCTCGAGCGCCTTCTCGTACTCGGACACGGCGTGGTCCTCGCCGGTCGCGGCCGCGCCAAGGACACCGCCAGCGTCATCACCGGTCAGGGCGTCCTTGAGCGAGATCCATCCGCGGTGCAGGGCGGCTGCAGCGGTGCCACTCTCGTCGACGTCCTCGCCGTACTCATGACCGAGGGCGACGATCTCCTGGCGGAAGCCCGCGCGCTGCTCGGACAGGCGCTGCATCAGCGTCGCCCACTCGGGGCGATCGCCGTCACGCAGCTTGTCGGCTGCCGCAGTGAAGCCTTTCTCGCCGTCGCGCAGGGTTTCGACCAGTTCCTTGGCGGCCTTCTCGTCGTCCGACATGGGTGCTCCTTCGCATAGGGGTGCGGACCAAGGGGGGTCCGTCATCGACGTTACGCGGACACGAGGGCAAGCAGGGCCAAAGAGGGCATCTGACCTGCGAAAATGGCATGTGACGTGCGGCGCCCGTGGCGACCCGGCATACGGTTGGGGGCATGGACTATCGATACCTCGGCAACAGCGGACTCAAGATCTCCGAGATCACCTACGGCAACTGGCTCACGCACGGCTCCCAGGTCGAGAACGACATGGCGACGCAGTGCGTTCAGGCCGCACTGGAGGTGGGCATCAGCACCTTCGACACTGCTGACGTCTACGCCAACACCAAGGCCGAGACAGTTCTGGGCGAGGCGCTCAAGGGGGAGCGGCGCGAAAGCCTCGAGATCTTCACCAAGGTCTACTGGCCCACCGGCCCGGGCGGCAAGAACGACACGGGCTTGTCGCGCAAGCACATCATGGAGTCGATCAACGGCTCACTGACGCGCCTGCAGACCGACTACGTCGACCTCTACCAAGCGCACCGCTACGACACCGAGACCCCGCTCGAGGAGACGATGCAGGCCTTCGCCGACGTCGTGCGCCAGGGCAAGGCGCTCTACATCGGCGTCAGCGAGTGGACTGCCGACCAGATCCGCGATGGCGTGGCGCTCGCCAAGCAGCTGAACATCCAGCTCATCTCGAGCCAGCCGCAGTACTCCATGCTGTGGCGCGTCATCGAGGACGAGGTCGTCCCGACGTCCGCGGAACTCGGGGTCAGTCAGATCGTCTGGAGCCCGATCGCGCAGGGCGTGCTCACCGGCAAGTACGCGCCGGGACAGGCGCCCCCGGAGGGCTCGCGCGCCACCGACGAGAAGGGCGGCGCCGACATGATCAAGCGATTCATGAACGACGACGTCCTCACGCGGGTCCAGGGTCTCAAGCCGATCGCCGACGAGGCCGGGCTGACCATGGCCCAGCTCGCTGTCGCCTGGGTGCTCCAGAACGACAACGTTGCGGCTGCTCTCGTCGGGGCCTCGCGCCCGGAGCAGGTCCACGAGAACGTCAAGGCCGCGGGTGTGCGGCTGGAGCCGGAACTCATGGGCCGCATCGACGACGTCCTCGGTGACGTGGTCGAGCGTGACCCGGGCAAGACCGCCGAGACGGCGCCCCATCAGCGCGTCGTCTGAGATCGTCGGATGAGCCGACGCCGAACCTCGATCCGCCGGAAGATCGCGGTGGCGTCTTGGCGACCGTCGCGGGACGGCCGGATCTATGCGCGCATGGAGGTGGACGTCACCGCGGCCCTCGCCTATCTGGAGCGCGTGCGGTCCGAGACGGGGGAGCGGGTCACCATCACCCACCTCGTCGGGGCGGCGCTGGGGCGAGCGCTGCGGCAGGTCCCCGAGATCCGCGCCCGTGTCGTGCTGGGCCGCCTCGTCGATCTCGACACCTGTGACATCGGTTTCGCCGTCGACATCGACGAGGGGTCCGACCTGGCGCCGGTCAAGGTGCACGACGTGGACAGGTTGACTCCGTTGGAGGTGGCCCAGGCCCTCGGCGCGGGTGCCGGCCGGCTGCGTGCCCACGAGGACGCGGCCTACCGTCGTAGCTCCGGGATCGTGCGGCTGGCACCAAGCTGGGCGATCCGACCCGGCCTCGCGGTCGCGAGCCTCGTCGCGGGAGGGCTGGGGCGGGCGGTGCTGGGTCAGCCCGGCTTCCCCCTCGGCGCGGCATTCGTGTCCAACGTCGGCTCGCTCGGGCTCGAGGAGGCGTTCTTGGCTCCACTGCCCTTCGCGCGCACCCCGCTCTACCTCGCGATCGGAGGGGTCCGGGAGAGGGCGGTCGTGGTGGACGGCGAGGTCGTCGCGCGGCCGATCGTCGTGCTCGTGGCGACCGCGGACCACCGCATCGTCGACGGTGCGCACGCGGGGCAGATGGTCAGCATCGTGCGCGACCTTCTGCTGCATCCCGACCAGCTCGACACCGTCGGCGGAGCCGGCGCCTGAGGACCGCATCAGCGCGTTTGTGTGTTCGCTTCGGGTGGGTGTCACACTGGCGTGGCCGCGCAGGGTGACCCAGTCGTGCGCGGCCTGTTGACGCCCTGGGTCCGTTCGGATCAGGAGGTGGGGCATTGCTGAACTCAACGCTCCTCATGTCGTCGGCGCACTACTTCGGCAACGACCACAAGCTCAACCCCTATTACGAGGACGGCGCGACCGTGAACACGGCCAAGGCCGAGGTCGAGCACAACGGCATCAAGGACGCGTTGCACCGCGCGGGCGCCGAGATCGTCACTGTCAAGGCGCCCCCGACGAGCCAGGACGGCGTCTACACCGCGAACTGGGCGCTCGTGCGAGGTGGCCGCGCCCTCATGGCGACCCTGCCCCCGTCACGCCAGACCGAGGAGGCCTGGGCGCGCACCCAGCTCACCGAGCTCGGCTACCAGATCGATGACCTGCCGCAGCCGTGGCGCTTCAGCGGCCAGGGCGATGCTCTGGTCTGTGGAGACCTGGTGTTCTGCGGAGCCGGCTACCGCTCGGACGAAGAAGCCCTGGCGTATGCCGCCCAGCACTTCGGTCTCGAACGCATCCAGTTGCAGACGCTTCCGCAGCTCGACGACGCCGGCCAGCCCGTCATCAACGTGGTGAGCGGATGGCCCGACAGCTACTGGTACGACATCGACCTCACGCTTTCCGTTCTGCGCGAACCGGACTCGACCAGCAAGGGCCTCATCGCGTACTGCCCCGAAGCCTTCACGGCCGAGAGTCGCGAGCTGCTGGCCAACCTCGACATCGTCGACACGATCGAGATCTCCGAGGCCGAGGCACGGGCGTCCTTCGCCTGCAACCTCGTCTCCACCGGGACGACCGTCGTCATGAGCGACAGCGCGCCGCAGCTGCGGGCCGACGTCGAGAGCGCCGGTCTTTCGGTCATCACCCCGCACGTCGACGAGCTCGCCAAGGGTGGCGGCTACATCCGCTGCACCAGCCTCTGGATCTGACGTCCCGAACCCACCAATAGGACGCTTGGGGACACCCTGCCCGCGTCCCTAACCGTCCTATTGGGTGAGTTAGGGACGGGACTGCTGGGCGCGGGCGTGGCGCTCGTGAAGGCGGTCGCGGATCTCCTCCGGCGTGTAGGCCTGGCGCTGGCGCTCGTTGCGCGCGATGACCGCGCCGGTCGCGACCACTGACGCGACGCCGGCCAGCCCGAGAAGCTTCCACCAGTTCGACTGCATGACCGCAGCGTATGCCGGGTGCTCGCCACCCGGCATACGCTGCGGTCATGCCTTTTGCGCACGAGACCTCCGCCGGACTCTCGCTCGACGAGGCCGTCGAGCTGACCCGCACCGGCGACGTCTGGATCTTCCGGGGGCGGTCCGTTGCCGACCGGGCGATCCAGACGGCGACAAACGCGCCGGTCAACCATGTCGGCATGGCGGTCGTCCTCGAGGACCTGCCGCCACTGCTGTGGCACGCCGAGCTCGGGAAGTCGTTGCAGGACATGTGGACCGGCGACTTCCACCGTGGCGTCCAGCTGCACGACCTGCGCACCGCGGTGACGCGATGGCAGGAGACCTATGAGCAGCGGGCCTGGCTTCGGCAGCTCAGTCCCGAGGTGGGCGAGGAGCACGAGGATGCGGCTCTGCGATGCATCGCCCGGCTCGACGGTGTCTCCTTCCCGTCGACGGGACGGCTCGCGTGGCGCTGGCTCTCTGGTCGCGACGCCCACCTGTCCAAGCGGGACCTCGACCTCAAGGCGATGCGGCCGGAAGTGGCCTACTGCGCCGAGGTCGTCGCGCTCACCTACGAGGAGATGGGGCTGCTCACACCGGATGCGCCGATGAACTGGTACGACCCCGGCAAGTTCTGGAGCGGCGACGCGCTGCCTCTCGCCCATGGGTGGGAGCTCGGCACCGAGATTGCGGTCGGACAGGCGCACGGGGCCTCGGACGCGATGGGCTGACGACCGTCAGGCAACCCCAGCAGCGTCAGGCAACCTCGGACAGCAGCTTGGCCAGTCCGTCCCGGGCCGTGTAGCCCTCGGGAACGCCACCGACGATCGCGGCGATGGATTCGGACTGCTCGGTGCGCAGCGGCAGGATCTGCTGGTAGCCCGGCGAGGCATACCAGTCCCGCGCAGCCTGCATCGAGGGGAACGCGATGATGACGACGTTGCCGTCCCACTCGCCCTCGAGTCCCACGAGGGGTGAGGTGTGCGCGAGGAAGTGGCCGCCGAACGGCTCGAGGGTGGCGTCGATGCGCTCGAGGTACTCGACGATCTCGCTGCCGAAGCGGACCTCGCGGAGGTAGGCGATGGCGTAGGCGGGGACGGGGCTGGACGTGGTGCTCATGGTCGACTCCTTGGTGTTCGGTGTGTGGTGCGACCAGCCTTGACCCACTTGGTCATGGCGTCGATGACCTCTGAGGTCATGGTCCGCAGACGCCCTCCGAGTACGGTGTCGAGGTATGAGCGAGACAGCCGGGTACCGGGGTGAGACCGCCGGGCAACTGTTGCGCACGTGGCGACAGCGCCGTCGACTGTCCCAGCTCGACCTGGCCAACCGGGCTGACGTGTCGTCCCGGCACCTGAGCTACGTGGAGAACGGCCGGTCACGACCCAGCAGCACGATGATCCTGCGCCTGTGCGACCACCTGCAGGTCCCGCCGCGCGAGCAGAACGCGATCCTGCTTGCTGGGGGCCATGCGCCCACCCTGCCCGAGCACGCTCTGACAGACCCCTCGCTGGCGCAGGCCAACCTGGCGATCGAGCAGATCCTCACCGCGCACGACCGGTGGCCCGCGCTCGTTCTGGACCGAGGCTGGGAGCTCGTGGCGGCCAACGACGCCACCTACCGCTTCCTCGAGGGCGTCGACCCGGCCCTGCTCGAGCCGCCGGTCAACGTCATCCGCCTGTCGCTCGACCCGAGGGGGCTGGCGCCGCGCATCGTCAACCTCGACCAGTGGCGCGACCACCTGCTTGCCCGGGTCGCCCGTGAGTACGAGGTCTCGGCCGACCCTCGGCTGGGTGAACTGCTCGCGGAGTTCGGTCGGGCGCGGGACCCTTCCGGGACGGGCGTGGACCTCGTGATCCCGCTGCGACTGCGCGTCGGTGACGACATCTGGTCGTTCATCGCCACGACCACGGTGTTCGGGACACCCCACGAGGTGACCCTGTCCGAGCTGGCCATCGAGACGTTCTATCCGGCCGACGACGCCACCCGTGCGCTCGCGACGCCATGACGGACCCCATGACGGACACCATGACTGCTGACCCACGGCTTGCGACCTGCAGTCGGACGTTCGTCACAACTGGTTACCGGGTGACAAGTGTGCGGTACTCTCGGTATCAGGCACTAGCGGTATCGGATAGTTTCGAACGCTCCAGTGCGTGACCGACGACGTTTCCTCGAAGGGAAGCCCACCATGGCGATGACGCCACCCACCCTCGCCGACCGGGGTCAGCGCCTCGGTCTTCGTCTCATCTCCAAGGCCGGCGGTCTCCCCGTCATGGCCGACCCGAAGGTTCGTGGCCGCGTTGAGAAGCTCCTCAACCGCAGCGCCCACTCCGGGTTCAAGGCGCAGGTCGCTGTCGGCCGCGCCTTCAAGAAGTCCAAGGGCTCCGGCAACGCCACCCGCCCGACAACGACGAAGCGCGGCGGTCTCTTCGACCTCACGCCGACCGAAGACCAACAGATGCTCCAGCAGGCTGCGAGCGACCTCGCCGACGAGGTGATCCGGCCGGCCGGGTCCCGCGCCGACGCCGAGCGCGCCGTGCCCGACGAGGTCCGTGAGGCCATGCAGGAGATGGGCCTCGCGCTCGTCGGTGTGCCCGAGGAGCTCGGCGGCATCGCCGAAGAGCGTTCGGCCGTCGCCGGCGTCCTCGTCCTCGAGCAGCTCGCGCGCGGCGACATGGGCATCGCCGTCTCGCAGATGGCCACCGCCGCCGTCGCCACCGCCCTCGCCCTCTACGGCGACGCCGACCAGCAGGCGACCTACCTCCCGCACTTCACGGGCGATGAGCCGGTGGCCGCCGCAGCCCTGGCCCTCCAGGAGCCGCAGCCGCTCTTCGACCCCTTCGCCCTGACGACCACCGCTGTCGCACAGGGAGATTCGCTCGTCATCAACGGCACCAAGGCCATCGTGGCCAACGCCGACAAGGCCGAGATCTTCATCATCTCCGCGATGGTCGACGGCGAAGCCCGCCTGGTTGTCGTCGAGGCCGCGAGCGACGGCATCACGATCGAGGACGACCCGGCGATGGGCGTGCGCGCTGCCCACACCGGTCGCGCGATCTTCACCGATGTCACCGTCCCCAGCGCCAACCTGCTCGGCACCGCCGACGACCACCGTGACGCCGTGCGCCGTGCCCGCGTCGCCTGGGCTGCTGCTGCCTGTGGCACGGCCAGGGCCGTGCTCGACCAGGTCATCACCTACGCCCAGGAGCGCAAGGCGTTCGGCGAGCCCATCGGCCAGCGCCAGGCCGTCGCCTTCATGATCGCCGACATCGCCGTCGAGCTCGACGGTCTTCGCCTCGTCACCCTCAAGGCGGCCGCCCGCCTCGACGCCGACACCGACGCCGCCCAGGTCATCGGCGAGGCGCGTGCGCTCACCGCGACGTATGCCGCGCAGATCGGCTCGCACGCCGTGCAGCTGCTCGGCGGTCATGGCTTCGTCAAGGAGTTCGACAACGAGCGTTGGTACCGCGACCTCCGTGGAGCGGGTGTCCTCGAGGGCACCCTGCTCGTCTGACCGGCATACCAAGAACTCAGCAATCAAAGGACGAGCAGTGATCGATCTTGAGGTTCCCAAGAAGTTTCGCCCGCTCATCGAGCAGGCCCGCGGCATGGCCGAAGAGGTCTTCCGCCCCATCTCCCGCAAGTACGACCTGGCCGAGCACGCCTACCCGCAGGAGCTCGACCTCGTCTCCGCCCTGATCGACGGCATGGGCTCCTCGGGCGCCGGTCAGGGGGCTGGTGCGTCCCACACCACCCGCGCCAAGGACGACGACCAGGAAGGTGTCCTCGCGGCCGTCGGCTCGGGTCGCAACACCCGCGAGGACAAGACGGTCAAGAACGGCTCGAACCTCTCCTCGGTGCTCTCGATCCTCGAGACCTGCCGCGGCGACGTCGGACTCACCCTGTCCATCCCGCGCCAGGGACTCGGCAACGCCGCCATCGCTGCCGTCGCCAATGACGATCAGAAGGCGCGCTACGACGGCAAGTGGGCCGCCATGGCCATCACCGAACCCGACACGGGCTCGGACTCCGGCGCCATCCGCACCAGCGCGGTCAAGGACGGCGACGAGTACGTCCTCAACGGCGAGAAGATCTTCGTCACCTCCGGTGAGCGTGCCGAGCTCGTCGTCGTCTGGGCGACCCTCGACAGGAGCCTCGGCAAACAGGCCATCAAGTCGTTCGTCGTGCGCCGCGACAACCCGGGCCTCAAGCTCGTCCGGCTCGAGCACAAGCTCGGCATCCGCGCCTCCGACACGGCCGCGTTCCACCTCGACAACTGCCGCGTCCCCGCCGACGACCTCCTCGGTGACCCGGAGATCAAGATCGCGGGCGGCTTCGGCGGCGCCATGCAGACCTTCGACAACACCCGTCCCCTGGTCGCGGCCATGGCCCTGGGCCTGACCCGCGGATGCCTCGACACGACGACCGAGCTGCTCGCGAAGGCGGGCGTCACGGTCGACTGGGACACGCCGGCATACGCCCAGTCGTTCGCGGCAGCGAAGCTGCTTCAGATGGAGGCCGACTACGAGGCCGCGCACGCGCTCACGCTGCGCGCTGCGTGGATGGCCGACAACGGCAAGCCGAACTCGATGGAGGCCTCGATGGCCAAGGCCAAGGCGGGACGCACCTGCGTCAACGTCGCCCTGGCCTGTGTCGAGCTCGCCGGCGCAACCGGCTACAGCGAGCGCGAGCTTCTCGAGAAGTGGGCGCGCGACTCCAAGATCCTCGACATCTTCGAGGGCACGCAGCAGATCCAGCTGCTCGTCATCGCCCGTCGCCTGCTCGGAATGAGCTCGAGCCAGCTCAAGTAGTCAGCTCAACATTCCCGCCGGAGGTGAGAGGTTCGGACGCGAACTGACTCAATGGCCGCGGTTGCGCTGGCGCTGGACCCACGGCACACCGATCGCGAGCGCGGCCAGGGCGAGCACCACGGCCGCGGCGAGCACCCCGCACAACGCAGCGAACCCGACCTTGATGACGCCCTCCCACACGAGGTGGTCATAGGCAAGGTCGGGTTCGTTCTGCGTTCCCGTCCAGAAGCCGAGGACGAAGCCGAAGGCCGCGAGGACCATCAGCCCGAGTGAGAGCCCGGCACCCTTGGCGACCTGCGCGGCGTCGATGGGGCCGCTCGGCTCGTCGCACTCATCAACCCGATGGGCAAACGTCTCGAAGACGTCCGGCATCGGCTCAGAGCGGCGGCGCTTGGGCATGACGCGAAGCATAGGCCCCGCACCGGCTTCCCCTCTGGTGCTCGAAGCGTGTGGCGGGTAGAACTGAGCCCATCGCTGGTTCGCGCGACAGGCAGGTGCTCATCATCGACATCAACGGTCTACCCGCGCACGTACTCGTCGTCCATGGGGCGGTGGTTCTCACTCCACTTGCGGCCCTCACCGCGATCCTCTTTGCGGTGATGCCGAGGTGGCGCTACCTCACCCGGTGGCCGGCCGTCGTGCTGGCGGTCGTGGCGACCGGGGTCGTCTGGGTTGCTCGCCTCAGCGGACAGGACTTCTTCGAATCCCGCTTTGAGTCCCTCCCGACGGACAGCCCGGTGCGGGCCGCGATCCTCGAGCACGAGGACTACGGCGAGCTGCTGTCGCTCGTCGCGATCGGCTTCCTCGTGGTGGTCGCGCTCGGTGCCGTGCTGCTCGGGAGCACCTCCGGTCTCGCAAGCGGGAGAGGCGAGAAGGAGCGGGCGGCGCCCTGGATGGAGACGGCCCTGCCCGTGGTGATCGTGGTCGCGGGCGCGCTGACGCTCGTCTATGTCTTCCTCACCGGCGACGCGGGCGCGCGTGCCACGTGGGAGCAGCCGTCGAGCTGAGGAAAAGGGACTTGATCAGGCAAAAGGGTGTCGCTGGGCGAGTCGCACCCGTACGTTGGGATGAGGCGCGCACTCAGGCGCACCCCTCATGGAGGAGGAACACATGCGACGAACTCGCATGCTGGCCCTGACCGGGACCGCGGCACTGATCGCTGCCATCGCCGGCTCTGCCACCGCCACCGCTGTCCCCCAGGTCGCGGCCGCACCGGCCACGGCAGGGTCAGGCTCCGGAAGTTTTGTCGTCCTGGCCAAGGCCGGAACGGATGTCAAGGCCATCGCGGCCTCGCTGCGCAAGGCCGGAGGCACGGTCACGTCGGTCAACACCGCCATCGGCCTCGTCACCGTCAACGGCTCCACCGCTCTGCTCGCAAAGGCCCGTGCCCTCACCGGTGTCAAGGGTGCTGCCAGCAACCGCTCCATCGGCACCTCGCCGGTGCGCGCCAAGGGTCCGGACCCGATCGAGAAGGAGCACGTCTTCGACAAGACGCGCGCCAACGGCACCTACAAGTCAACGCCCACCCCGCCGGCGGGGCACGACCCGCTCGACGGCCACCTGTGGGGACTCAAGATGGTGCACGCCTTCGAGGCCCACGCCATCGAGAAGGGTGACAAGGTCCGTGTCGGCATCCTCGACACCGGCGTCGACGGCACCCACCTCGATCTCGCGCCGAACTTCGACTCGGCCCTGTCGCGCAACTTCACCACTGACCTGCCCGACATCGACGGTCCGTGCGACACCGCGGACTGCCACGACCCCAACAACGTCGACCAGAACGGTCACGGCACGCACGTCGCTGGCACGATCGGCGCGGCACTCAACGGGTTCGGCCTCTCCGGCATCGCCCCCGACGTCGACATCGTCAACATCCGCGGCGGCCAGGACAGCGGCTACTTCTTCCTCGGCCCCGTGACCAACGCGCTCACCTATGCCGGTGATGTCGGTCTCGACGTCGTCAACATGTCGTTCTACGTCGACCCGTGGCTCTACAACTGCGCCGGCGGTGCACCGGAGGACAGCCCCGAGGAGGCGGCCGAGCAGGACGTCATCATCGAGGCGATGAACCGGGCGCTCGACTACGCGGACTCCAAGAACGTCACGCTCGTCGCTGCTCTCGGCAACGACCACGACGACCTCAGCAACCCCCGGACCGACACATCGAGCCCGGACTACCCCGGTGGCACCGAGCACCCGCGGACGATCGACAACGCGACCTGCTGGGATCTCCCTGTGGAGGGCCCGCACGTCATTGGTGTGTCGGCGCTCGGCCCGTCGGGTGAGAAGTCGGACTACTCGAACTACGCCACCGACCTCACCTCCGGCGAGATCGAGGTGTCGGCACCGGGCGGCTGGTACCGCGACGGCCTTGGAACGGACACGTTCAGGACCAATGGCAACCTCATCCTGTCGTCCGTGTCGCTCGCCTCGCTCCGGGAGTCCGGTGAGGTGGACAAGAACGGCAACATCACCAAGCCGGGCCGCGACGCCGGTGTCATCAAGCAGTGCACCGGCCGTCGTCAGCCCGACCAGAAGGCCATGTGCGCCTACTACGCCTGGTTCCAGGGCACGTCGATGGCGTCACCACACGCCGCCGGTGTCGCAGCTCTCGCGGTCGGCGCGCACGGCACGGGTGCCTCGGCAGCGACGTTCACCCTGGACCCGGCCGTCACCAGGTCGCTCCTGATGGACACGGCCACCGACCACGCCTGCCCTGCGGGTGGCGTCCGGTCCTACATCCCCGAGGGTCGCGACGCGTCCTTCACGGCGAGGTGCGTCGGCACGACGGACTTCAACTCCTTCTACGGCGACGGCATCGTCAACGCCCTGGGAGTGGTCCAGTAGCACCGTTTGTCACCTGACAAACGCATCAGGTATGCCGTCCGCTCACGTGAGCGGGCGGCATACCTGCGTTTGGGGTTTGGAAGGGTCGGTCGCCTGTAGGTTGCGCCGGTGACTTCTGGATTCACCGACGAGCGCGTGCGCGCCTGGGTGGCGGCGACTCCCCGGCCCTGGCTGCGCTGGGTGCTGGTCGGCGTGTGGGTGGGCGCGGTCGTCGTGTCGGTGGCCAGCGACACGGAACCGTGCTCGACCGCCGACCTCAGGGTGTGCGGCCCCGACCTGACGTTCTCGGTCGCGATCGTCCTGTGCTTCGCGTCGGTGGTCCTGTTGTGGTGGCGCCCCTTCGTGGCCGTGGCGTGCGCGGTCCTCTTCGCGATCGCGGACCTGGAGTGGGACACCGTCCGTCCGGCGAACGTCGCCTGGACCGTCGTCGCTCTGGTCTTCGTTGCGTATGCCGTGCACCTCCGCTCACGGTTCGCTCGCCAGCGCGAGATCGCTCGGGCCGCGAGTGTCGCACTGCCGCCGTGGCCGGTCGGTCAACAGCGCCCACTGCACCTCGATGGGGCGCACCGCCTCATGGCCGCTGGCGGGGTGGCGCTGGTGCTCGTGGCGAGTGGGGCGGTCTACGGCTACCAGCGGGCGGTCGCGATCGATGACGTTCACGCGTTGCGTGCTCAGGTTGTCGAGGGGGTCGTGCTGTCCGACGAGGACGAGGACGGCAACCAGAAGGTGCGGCTGGAGGGTCGGCCCGAAGGGTTCCCGGCCGAGCTGGAGGTCCTGTTCATCGAGGTACCGCGGGTCAATGACACTGTCGCGCTGCGGGTCGACCCGCGCGACCCGTCGTGGACGCACCCGATCGCCGAGCCACCAGACCAGACGTGGTGGGTCTCGGTTGGGGTGGGCGCATTGCTCCTCGCGGTGCTGCTTGCCGAGCGGCTGCTGGCGGTGCGGGTGCGCCGGCGCACTCTGGAGGGGCAGCATCATCGGCTCGGAGTGCCGGTGCGGGTCTTCACCGATGGACTCGACTTCGTCGGGCTCCTGGCGAGCGACTCGTCGCGAGGGCTCGGCGAGTTCCCCGTCGACGAGGAGGTTCTGCGCCTGGCCACGCCGGAAGCCCGCCGGGTCGCTGCGCCTGCGGAGGCGTTCCTCGTGGGGGATGTCCGCCACGGCGGGTGGGTCGCGTTGGCGACACCGGCCGGGCTGCGGCTTCCCCTCGGTCCGCTGGTGGCTCTTCCCGAGGATGCCGAGGTCGATCTGGACACTTTCGACCGTGACCCCGAGGATCCGCACGACTGGTCCGAACCCGTTCCCATGGGGACGATCCCGGTGCCGCTCCCGGTCGTCGTCGAGGCTCCGCTGTGGCTCAGGGCGGCGGGTCTGGCCGCGGCGATCGCTGCCGTCTCGGTGGGGATGTGGCTCCTGTGGGATGAGGAAGTGGGGGTGTCCGGGGCCGGCGTCGTGTTCGGTGCAGGGACGGCGCTGCACTGGGGTCTGGAACAACTCACGTACCGGGTCCGGGTGGCCAGCAGCGGCTTTGCCATGCGATCGGTCTTCAGCGCGATGGAGAGCCCGATGGGTGCCGTACGCGAGGTGCGTGTCGATGAGGACGTGGCTCTGGTGATTTTCGATGACGAGAGCGTCCTGGAGGTCGTTCCTCCTGATGGGGACGGTCGCGGGCTGGCGGCGTCGATCGAGCGCGCCGTCGAGTCGGCACCGCGCGTGGCGGACGGGAGACCGCCGCGAAGTGGTCTGCCGTGGACGGTGTTCGTGTTCGGCGCAGGCATGCTGACTCTCGCCGCCACCTGGCTTTCCCACTGGCTCGCGTGAAGCCCGGCTTCGTCCAGGACGACCGCCAGGGACTGGCCATGGTTGCGCGGGCCGTCGGGGTCGTCATGGGTCTCAGCGGTGTGTGGCTCGGACTCACCCAGGTAGGCCCGGCCTGGTCCGCGTCTCGTGGGCATGGGATCGGCGGCAGCTTCGTCGTCACCGAGGAGAGTTGTGGCAAGACCTGCGACTACTACGGGACCTTCACCAGTGACGACGGGCGCTACACGTTCCACGACGTGCGGATCGTGGGTGGTGGGGAGGAGATCGGCGAGAGGTTCCCTGTCTTCTACGAAGGTGATGGACAGCTGCCCGACGAGGTCTACGCCCCCGGGTGGAGCGCACTGGTCGAGAGCGCCTTCTTCCTGGTCATGGGCGGTGGCTTTGCGGTGGGATGTGTGGGCGCGATGGCCGAGCCCTACCTCCTACGTCGTCCCGGCGGTGGACGTCACGAGCGACTCTCCGGTCAGCCCTGAGTCCGATCGGCACGCCCTCAGAGTCGGCGCATGGTGTCATCGAACGCGCGGATGAGTTTCCCAGCGCTCGCCTGTCGGTGGCGAGTTGTAGCGTCGAAGTCACGGTTTGACGACCGGTCTCCTTGTGGTGCCTAGCGCGCGAATTCGCCTGTGGGAGTGGCGAATTCAGCCCAGAGCGTAGCCGAAAATACTTGACAGTCGAACGTGAGTTCTAGGAGAATGAGGGCAAGAACGAAGCACCCGCAACCGACGTCGCGCAACTGCGCGCAGCGTTGGAGGGTGCCCGGGACGCGTTGGCTTCCGATGGTGGCGGGGTGGGTCCGTTGGGGGACGTGTTGGCCCGGTTGAGCGGACCGGAGTTGGCCGAGTTCATGCGCCTGGCTGATGACGTCAAGGCCCGTGCGGGGGCCGCTCAGGTGCGCGTCACCGCGGAAGCAGCGCACCGGGGTGAGTTCACGTCCGCGCGTCGCGGGGTGGGGTCGGTGCACTCCTGGGTGCGTGAGCACGCCCCGTCGTTGCAGCAGGACGGTGCCGGTCACCTGGCGCAGCTGGCGCAGGATGTGGCGTGTTCGGTGCCGGGTGGGTTGTGGTCGACCGCTGGTCCCGGGGCAGGGGCGTACGCGGATCCGGAGGGGCCCGAGGGCATCGTGTGGGGGCGGGTGCTCACCGGGGAGGTCGGTCCCGGGTTGGCGTTGACGGCGCTCAAGGAGATGGCCAAGCTCGCCGACCAGTTGCGCCCGGAGGCCGTGCCCACGGTGGCGGGCGCGATCCTGGATCACGGCGTCCAGTGGGGGTCTGCGGACGCCCGCAGGTTGCGCCCGCACCTGATCGCGATGTTCGGTGCGGAGGGTGAGTTCGACGACGAGCAGAGGAAGCTGCGCAAGGCCGCGTACCTGACTTCGCCGCGGGTCAATGACGCGGACATCACGGAGTACCGGTTGGGGTTGACGCCGCAGCAGGCTGCGACCCTGGAAGCGGTGATCGGGCCGTTGTCGAAGCCGGCCCCGAACGACGTCACCGGGGAGAAGGATCTTCGCCCGGCCGAGCAGCGCCGTGCGGAAGCCTTGGCTGCGGTGTGTGGTCGCGTCGCCGGGGAGGACGCCGCAGCGAAGAGTGCACCGGGTGGGGCGTCGACGACGTTGCACGTGAACATCGACTTCGACGACCTGCTCGCCCACTTCCCCGAGGCTGACACCGACGCCGACAGTGACGCGGAGGCTGACGCCCCCGCCGCCGCTGAGACTCGAGTCGACGCTGACTCCGCCGGCTCAGGTGAAGGGTGTGGTCGGGTGATGGTGTCGCGGGCTCAGGCCACGATGCTGTCCCCGGCGATCGTGCGACAGCTCGCGTGTGACGCCGACATCATCCCGGTCGTTCTGGGCTCCGACGGCGAAATCCTTGATGTGGGTCGTGGGGTCCGGTTGTTCACCCGGGGGCAACGCCGCGCGTTGTGGCACCGGGACAGCACCTGCACCTACCCGGGCTGTGACATGCCCGCCGGGTGGGTCCAAGCCCACCACCTCATCCACTGGGTCGACGGTGGCCCCTCGGACCTGGCCAACGCGGCCCTGCTGTGCCAACGCCACCACACCCAGGTCCATGACCAGCGCCTCATCGCGACAGTTCACCCACCTGACGAGACCGGGTCCTGCGTGACGTGGGACCTGACGCCGGGCTCGTACGACCGTGAGCTGCCCGCACTTCTGAAGAAGATCCAGCGCGAGCAGGCGACGCAGCCTGCCACGACGCAGCAGCGGGCGGCCGAACGCGCCCGCCTCGACACCGGCCCACCCGACCCCTGGGTCAACGAACCACCCGACGACGTCGTCGCCGAATGGGTTGACCAATGAATCATCGAGGCCGAAGCCGACGAGGACGAATCTGCACGGCGCGAGGCAGAGATCGACGACGCCCTCGCCACCATGCTCGACGAAGAACGGACGCACACCACCTGAGCCAGCGCCGATCCCTGTCGGAGCCTCGATTTAGAGTCTGCGCATGGCGTCAGTCGAGCGACCGCTGGTCCCGGTCGAGTGGATCGAGCGGATCTCCGAGATCCTCAGCGCCTTCCCAGAGGTCCGCGAGCATGACGCGTGGATCGGGATGGCCTGGAAGGTGCGCGCCGCCACCATCGCGCACATCTTCGGCGGCGAGGACCAACTGTTCCGCATCACCTTTCGGGCGGAACCCGACGAGGTCGTCGCGTTCGAGCACATGGGTACGCCCTACTTCAAGGCGAACTGGGGCGGCAACGTCGTCGGGCTGCTGGTCGACGAGGACACCGACTGGGAGGAGCTGGCCGAGTTGCTCACCGACTCCTACTGCATCCAGGCGCCAACCACCCTCGCCGAGCAGGTTCCGCGCCCCAGCTGACGATCGTTCGGACCGAACCGTTCGAGTGACCTACATTCGGGGCGTGAACGCCACGCCGCTCTTCCAGATGAGCTGGACCCGCAACCAGCGACTGCTGGGTGTCGGGTTCGCTGCCGTCGGGCTCGCCATCGCAGCGGGCAGGATCGGTCGAGGGCTGGTTGCTCTTCGGTGGGGCGCGGCCTTCGGAGTGGTCGGGGCGGTGGCCCTGATGGCACTGACCTTCGTCTTTGCCCTGTTCCTCGGTGCTGTTGTGGACCTCACGTCCGGGATCACGGGCCAGGATCTCGGAGAGCTGGACCGCGGGGCCCTGGCGCGCGCTGCAGCCTTTGGCCCTCTGACCTGCATCGCAGTCTCGAGCGGATTGGCGTGAGTGATCGCTCGGTCACCGCGCACGACCATCCCGGCCTGGTGCATCGGGCTGCTGTCAGGCATCGTCGGCGTGCTCGCAGGCTACGCAGTTCTGCAGCTCACCGTCTTCTGATCTCTTCCCGTCCCGGACACCTGGCTGAGGGACCGGTCCCGCTCAACTCGCGAGTGCCCAGCCGAGCCAGGCGGCGCCGAGGCCGATTGCGAGGTGGAGCCCGAGCGTGGACACGGCGTGAGGCGTGCGCCGTTCGATGATCGCGTCCCACACCTCAAGTGCGAGCGTCGACATCGTCGTGAGGGCGCCGCAGAAGCCTGTCCCGATCACGGCCAGCGCGTTGCCCTCGACACCGGCACCGGCGAGCAGCCCGAGCACGAGCGAGCCGACGACGTTGACGATCAGAGTCCCGGCGTGGGTCGTGGCCCCGCGATCCCGGAGGAGCTGCGTCACGGCATACCGAAGAGGCGCTCCGACCGCTGCACCAAGGGCGACGAGCACCCACGCAGTCATGACTGCCGCCAAAGCGTCTGTGCCACAACGGTTCCCACGCCCACCGCGCCAACACACCCCACAAGCGTGACGACCACGTATGCCGCGGCGAGACCTCCGTGCCCCCCTTCGGTCAGCACCACCGTGTCGACCGCGAACGCCGAATACGTGCTGAACCCACCGAGGAAGCCCGACATGAGCAACGGCCGAACCCAATCAGACGCGTGTCGCCAGTACGCCCAACCGGCCAACACCCCGATGGCCAACGACGCAATCACGTTGACGGAGAACGTCGCCCACGGCCAACCGGCGCCCGGGTGCGGAACGGCAGTGCCCACGGCATACCGGCTGATCGCGCCGAGGGCACCGCCCACGGCGACCAGCGCGAGGTCACGCGACCGAAGCGTCATCGATCAGCGGCGGATGGTCTCGAGGTACTCCGCGATGCGGCCGATCGCTTCCGTCAACACCTCGGCGTCCGGCAACGTGACGAGCCGGAAGTGGTCGGGTTCGAACCAGTTGAAGCCCGTCCCGTGGGTCACGAGGATCTTCTTGGCTCGCAGAAGGTCGATGACGAACTGCTGGTCGTCCGTGATCGGGTAGACCTCCGGGTCGAGCCTGGGGAAGCAGTAGAGCGCGCCCTGGGGTTCCACGCACGAGACGCCCGGGATCTCGTTGAGCAGACGGTTCGCCAGCTTGATCTGCTCGAAGAAGCGCCCGCCCGGGACGATGAGCTCGTTGATCGACTGGTAGCCGCCGAGCGCCGTCTGGATCGCGTGCTGCGCAGGCACATTCGCACACATGCGCATGTTGGCGAGCAGTGTGAGGCCCTCGAGGAAGTCCTCGGCCATGTGCTTGGGCCCCGACACCATGACCCACCCGGCGCGGTAGCCGCAGACGCGGTAGGCCTTCGACAGCCCGCTGAAGGTGAGGCAGAGGACGTCGTCCTCGGCATAGGTCGCGACGTGGTGGTGGACCGGCGTGACGGCCTCGTCGGCGTAGAGGATCTTTTCGTAGATCTCGTCGGCCATGAGGACGAGGTTGTGACGTCGGGCGATGTCGACGAGGCCCTTGACGATGTCCTCGCTGTAGACCGCGCCCGTTGGGTTGTTGGGGTTGATGACGACGAGGGCGTGGGTGTTGGGCGTGATCTTGGATTCGATGTCGTCGAGGTCGGGGTTCCACCCGTTCTCCTCGTCGCAGCGGTAGTGCACGGGCGTCCCACCGGACAGGGAGACCGCTCCGGTCCACAGGGGGTAGTCCGGCGCCGGGATGAGGATCTCGTTGCCGTCGTCGACGAACGCCTGCAGCACCATCGAGATCAGCTCGGAGACGCCGTTGCCGATGTAGACGTCGTCGACGACCGTGTCGGTGAGGCCGCGCGCCTGGTAGTACTGCGCGACAGCGGTGCGGGCCGAGTAGATGCCGCGCGAGTCCGAATAGCCCTGCGCATCAGGCAGGTTGTGGATCATGTCGGCGACGATCGCCTCGGGAGCCTCGAAGCCGAACGGTGCCGTGTTGCCGATGTTGAGCTTGAGGATCTTGTGGCCCTCGGCCTCGAGCCGCTGGGCCTCGACGAGGATCGGCCCCCTCACGTCGTAGCGGACGTGCTGCAGCTTCTTGCTCTGGACGATCGGGCGCATGCAGGCATGCTTGCAGACGGCGTATGCCGCCCGCTCACCTGTTTCGTCGTGGCGTGCGTTGTGTTGTGGTGTCGAGGCAGTCGAAGACGTCGGTGAGGCGGGCTGCCCCGCGATCGGCAGGCGGCCAGGCGATGGTGTGCCATTCGCGGGTCACGACCCGCTGCCACCTGTCGACATCGATGGGTGGGTCGAAGATGACGTGGTGCTGGCTGCGGTGCTCGAGGAGCCCGGCGACGGTGCGGTGCGCCACCGATCCGGTGTCGACCTCGATGTCGATGGTCTCGTCCGGCACGCCGCGCATGTGATACATCGCCGTGGGGTCGAAGACCGGGAGGCCAAGGGTGGCCCGTTGGGCGTTCCACCGCTCGAAGACCGATTGGGGGATCACCCCGTGGACCAGACGACAGAATCCCGGTCCACCGTCGGCGACCCCACGGGCGAAGGCCGCGTCGGTGGCGGCGCCCACGGCGACGTGATCGGGATGCCCGAAGATCCCGTCCGGTCCGAAGGTGCACACCACCGTCGGGCGCTCCTCCTGGAGGACGGCCCAGATGGCGTCGACGAGCTCAGCGAAAGGAACGCCGTCCACGCCGCCGTCGGGATGGCCCAGCCATTCGTGGCGGTCGGGCGGGCGCCCCACGGCCCGCCACCCCGCTTCGTCCTCGGCACGCCGGATGGCACCGAGGGTCTCGGGCGTCGCGTCGAAGCCGGGGCGGATGTCGCCGCCCTCACCGTCGGTCGCGTGGATCAGGACGAACCGGAAGTCGGGGTCGTCGGCGTGCAGCGCGACGGTGCCGGCGATGCCGTAGGCGTCATCGTCAGGGTGGGCGAACACGGCCGCGAACGTGACCATGACTCGATCTTCTCCCCGCGGTGGCGAGATGTCAGCCGGTCGGCCTGCGCGAGCGATCTTCCGAGGTTGGGGCCGTCGGGTCGAGCGGCTACTCGTGGAATCCGGGTCGAGGTTGCGGTTTCTCGCCCACGAGGAGGTGGACCACCTGCTCGGCGGTGACCCTTGCCGCACCGTGCGTGACGACGTCGGTCGTGCCCGCGGGGGCTGTCCAACCGGGCCATCCGGTGTCGATGACGACCGCGTCCGGGCGGGCCGCGAGCAGAGTTGCCAGCGCCGGGGCCATCCAGCCGTGCCGGTGTGGGTCGCGGACCGAGACCCACAGGGTGTGGCCGTCTGCGGTCGGCAGGGCGTCGACGAGTTCGCGCTCGCTGATCACCACGGTCGTCCTCGTCCCGGGCCAGCGCCCCGCCACGGCAGTCGCGATGCCGGTCAGCGTTTCGTCACCGACGGCGATGTTGCTCGGAGCGCCGAGTTCGATGACGGTGGGTGGCTCGTCCATCTCGATCGTGCGACGCGGGCCGTGCACGACGATCGCTCGGCGTGCGGCCTCGACCCCGGCTGCGTTGTGACTGGCGCCTGAGGATGCGGCGGCGACCTCCCCTGCTGCTGCCTGGCGGAGTCGGGCTCGCTCGTCGGCGGCGAGCGTCACGTGCTGCGCTGCCTGCGCAAGGCGCGACTCGTCGAGGTGGCCGTCATGCACTGCGGCGACGAGCGCATCCGCGACCTCGAGGACCGTCTCCTCGCCGGCGAGTCCGCCGCCGATGCAGAGCGAGTCGACGCCCGCGGCAACGGCCCGCACGCAGCCATCGGCCAAGCTCATGGAACCGGTGATGCCGCCCATCTCCATCCCGTCGGACAGGACCATGCCCTGGAATCCGAGCTGCGTGCGCAGTAGGTCCACGAGGATTCGGTGAGACAGGGTGGCGGGACCGTCGTCCAGTCCGCGCACGACGATGTGGGCGCTCATGATCGAGGCGGTTCCGGCCGCGATGGCGGCCCGGAACGGTTCCAGGGCAACGAGTTCGAGGCCCTCGACGGTGACCTCGGGCAGGTCGAGGTGACTGTCGGTGGCGGTGTCCCCGTGCCCCGGGAAGTGCTTCGCGCACGCGAGGACTCCGGCCGACTGCAGCCCCCGAACCCACGCGGCGGTGTGCCGCGCGACGAGCGCCGGGTCGGCGCCGAAGCTGCGCACTCCGATGACGGGGTTGGCGGGGTTGTTGTTGACGTCGGCCACGGGCGCGTAGTTGAGGTCGACGCCCACGCTGTTGAGCATCATGCCGATCTCTCGCGCGACCGACTCGGTGAGTGCGACGTCGTCGACGACACCGAGTGCCAGGTTGCCCGGCCAGGAGGAGCCGGTCGAGTGCTCCAGCCGGGTGACGTCCCCGGCCTCCTCGTCGATGGTGATCAGCGCGCGGGGATGGGCGGCGTGCACTGCGGCGCTGAGGTCGGCCACCTGCGAAAGGGTGTCGATGTTGCGCGCGAACAGGGCCAGGCCCCCCAGCCCCAGATCCAACTCCCGCAGCACCCAGTCCGGAGGGGTGAGGCCGACGAAGCCCGGCTGCAGCACGGCAAGAGCCAGGGCGCGCAGGTCGGGGGAGCGGTGGGAAGAGCGGGCTGAGTTCGCGGTGCCGGTCACCGGCGCAAAATTATCAGTTGGCGGCGCTCTCGTGGTGTCGAAGAGCGTGGCTCGAGTGGTCCGCGCTGTGGACGTCCTTGCGCTGGACGAGCGGCATACCGCTAGGGGTATGCCGTCCGCTCATCTTCGCGTCCCTCGCACCTCGGTGAGCACGGTCGTGACCACCGTGGTCACCGACGGCGTTCGAGGCGTTGACGAGAATCCGAAGCGGCAGGGCGGGTCGATGTCCGCCAACGAGCCCAACCCCTGCCCGTCGAACGTGCCACTGGCCGACGTGATCCGGCGCAGGTCGGTCGCACCATAGAACTCGCGGCGCCCTCCACGAGCCACGCCGACGGTGCGCACGCCCGGGAGCACCACCCGGGCGACAGGGTCAACGACCCGGGCCCACGTCGAGCTCGCGCCGAGCGCACGGGGAACGGTGCGCAACAGCCAGCCGAGCGGCATACGCGCTCCGGTGGTGAAGTCGAGTGAGAGCGTGGCCGATCGCAGCGACCACGACAGGTCGGCAGCGTTGCAGGACAACGGTTCCACGCGGATCTCGTCGAACGAGTAGGTCGCCGTGACATAGGACGCGACCTCGTCGCTCGGGGCCAACAGCACGCGGTGCCCCGAGGCTGTCTCGACCATGGCGTCCGTGAACGGCCCGAGGGGTGTGTCGTGCCAATGGCCCACAACGACGCGCACCCCAGACGTGGAGCCGACGCCGGCGATGTGTCCTTCGAAGCGATCGCGGCGCGAGGACACGGGTGGGATCAGCTGTCCGGGGTCGCGCGAACGAGCATGACCGGGCAACTCACCGTCTCGAGCACCTGCTGGCTCACCGAGCCGAGCAACATGCCCGCGAAACCACCCCGTCCGCGCGTGCCCATGACGATCAGGCCAGCATCGATCGATCGCTCCGTGAGGACCTTGGCGGGAGAGTTGCGCAGCACTTCGACAGTGCAACGGACGGCGGGGTGGCTGGCACGAAGCGGCTCGATGACCTTGTCGGCGATCGCGCGGTACTTCGCCTCGGTGGCGTTCCAGGCGTCCGTTCCCGGCGTCGTGACGACGAGGCCGTCGACGACCTCGACGTTCCAGGTCGTGATGGCGGTGAGCGGTGCTTGGCGGAGCTCGGCGATCCAGAAAGCGCGGTCGGCCGCAGCCGCACTGTGGGTCGATCCGTCGATGGCGACGACCACCGGTCCGTCGGCGTCGGCGCGCGATCCTTGCGGAACGATCACGACGGGGCACTTCGCGTGCATCGCGGCAGCGAGCGAGGGCCGTCCGAGTCCGAGGCGCTTCAGGGCACCGACTCGCGCCGCGCCGACGACGACGAGCCGCGCGTTCTCGGAGGCGTCGATGAGCGCCCGCTCCGGCCGGACGAACGGCTGACTCCCGCTGACCGCCACGTCGGGCCACCGCTCGCGCGCGCTGGCCACGGTCTCGCCAAGCAGTCCGGAGTTGCCGAGGTCGCCGTCGGGGCCCAGCGAGATGGCGTTGCCCGCGACCGGGTCGATCGCAGCCATCTCGGCGCTCAGGTCGTGGGCATGGAGGATGTGCAGCGGGCTGCCCGAACGCTGGGCCGAGTTCCCCGCCCAGGTCAGGGTCTCGGCGTCCCGGTCGCTGTTCCCGATGCCGACCACAACCGCGCCGTCGGGGATGGCCTCACCTTCACGTTCGTCCATGTCCGCGACCATACCCATGGGTCACGCCTGCGGGGTACGTTCGGGACCGGACACCGACGTAGAGGGACTGTCATGGCAAGCAGCCGCAACTGGATCCGCAAGGCACTCGGCAAGAAGGACTGAACCACTCATGACCACCGTTGACCCATCCCTCTCCCACGCCACCGGCCCGACGGAGCCTTCCCTTCTTGAGCAGACGATCGGCGCCAACCTCGATGCGACGATCACGGCCCACGGCGAGCGTGAGGCGCTGGTTGACTGCGCCCAGGGCCTGCGGTGGACGTATGCCGCGTTCGGCGCTCACGTGGACCGGCTCGCCAGGGCGCTGGTCGCCGTGGGCCTCAAGAAGGGTGATCGCGTCGGGATCTGGGCTCCCAACTGTGCGGAGTGGACCGTCGTGCAGTTTGCCACCGCGAAGGCGGGCGTCATCCTCGTCAACATCAACCCGGCATACCGGTTGCATGAACTCCGATACGTCCTCGGGCAGGCCGGGATCCGCGGGCTGTTCTCGGCGGAGTCGTTCAAGGCTTCGAACTACGTCTCCATGATCGACGAGGTCCGTGTCGACTGCCCTGACCTCGAGCACGTATGGGTCATCGGGCAGCAGAGCTGGGACGACCTCGTGGCGCGCGCTGACGGAGTGAGCGACGAACGCTTGCAGCTCATCGGTTCGGGGCTGTCGCCGGATGACGCCATTAACATCCAATACACCTCTGGCACAACGGGATTCCCCAAGGGTGCGACCCTGAGTCACCGCAACATCCTCAACAACGGCTACATGGTCGGCGAGATCTGCGGCTACACGCAGGTCGACCGGATCTGCATCCCCGTGCCCTTCTATCACTGCTTCGGCATGGTCATGGGCAACCTCGCGGCGACCAGTCACGGTGCCTGCATGGTGATCCCGGCACCCGGGTTCGACCCGAACCTCACCCTCGCCGCGACCGCCGAGGAGAAGTGCACCAGCCTCTATGGCGTGCCGACGATGTTCATCGCGGAGTGGGCCCTGCCGAACATCAGCGACTACGACCTCAGCACGGTCCGCACCGGGATCATGGCGGGCTCGCCCTGCCCTGCCGAGCTGATGAAGAAGCTCATCGCCGCGGGCATCGACGAGATGACGATCGCTTATGGCATGACGGAGACGTCTCCGGTGTCGACCCAGACCCGCACCGACGACGACTTCGATCGCAAGGTCGGTACCGTCGGTCAGGTGGGTCCGCACCTCGAGGTCAAGATCGTCGACCCGGTGACCCTCGAGACGCTCCCGCACGGTGAGCCGGGTGAGTTCTGGACCAAGGGCTACTCGGTGATGCTCGGCTACTGGGGCCAGGACGACAAGACGGCAGAGGCGCTCGTCGACGGCTGGATGCGCACGGGCGACCTTGCGGTGATGGACGACGCCGGCTTCCTCCAGATCACCGGCCGCATCAAGGACATGGTCATCCGCGGTGGCGAGAACATCTACCCCCGTGAGATCGAGGAGTTCCTCTACACGCACCCCGACATCGTCGACGCCCAGGTCATCGGGGTGCCGGATGACAAGTACGGCGAGTAGCTCGCCGCGTGGATCCGGATGCGCGAGGGCGCCGAGCCGCTCACCGCCGAGTCGCTGCGTGAGTTCGCCACCGGGAAGCTGGCGCACTACAAGGTGCCGCGCTACGTCCGCATCGTCGAGGACTTCCCCATGACCGTGACCGGGAAGGTCCGCAAGGTCGAGATGCGCGAGATCACGGTGTCCGAGTTGGGCCTCGACAAGGGGTCAGATACTGCCGCTGGGTGACGGCCCATACGCGCAGGTCCGACGGTAGTTTGGGGGCAGTAGCGGGTGCTGTCGCACTCGACGTCAACGTCAGGAGCACACCTCCCATGAAGTACCTCATCGGCGCTCTGGTCATCCTTGCCCTGCTCTTCCTGATCTGGTGGTTCATCTCCAGGGGCAAGCAGCGTCAGCTGGACGAGCAGCGAGCGGAAGCCGCCAGCATCCGGGCCGCCGCGGAGGAGCGCGGTGCGGCGATCCGCGGCCAGGAGACGTTCGCCCAGCAGGCCGACGAGCGCGCCTCGTTCGCCCGTCAGGAGGCCGAGGAGCGCGCGCGCCAGGCAGAGGAGAGCGCCCGTGAGGCCCAGCGGGTCGAGGAGGAGGCCCGCCGCCACCAGGAGGAGCTCGGGCGCGCCCGACTGGCCCATGACGCCGAACTCCGTCGGGCCGACGAGATCGACCCGGACGTCGAGGTCGCCGAGGGCGACCCGCGCCCACTCCCCGAGGACCTGGATGACGACGTCCGTCCGCTCGACGAGACCCGCGTCCACGCTCCCGTGCCGGCTGCTGAGCCGTTCTCCGCTGAGCCGTCGTCGGCTGAGCCGGAGACCCGCGTCCACCTGCCCGTCCCGGCGGCTCTGTCCGCCCCACCGGCCAGCCCGCCGGAGCACCTGACATTCCAGCCACCGGTCCGGGCCGAGTCGGAACCCGAGCCCATCTCCGAGCCGGTTGGCGAGTCCGCGCACGACGCCGAGCCCGTCGTCGAGGCCGAGCCGGAGCGTGACCGTGGCGCCTGGGGTACTGGAGCTGCGGCCGCCGGTGCCGGGGCCGCCGCCATCGGAAGCGCGTATGCCGCGACCCGCGGCAACGTGACCGACGACGAGGCCGCGCGCCTCGCGTCGGGCGCCGACTACGCCGACAACGAGCCCCTCGCCGAGGAGTCGGCTGACGAGCCGGCCTCCCGGTGGGACGCGCCCTCCGCGCAGGAGCCGGGGGTTTCCGAGCCCGCGACGACGGACTGGGATTCGACTGAGACCGGATGGGCGACCGAGCCGACCGACGCCGAGTGGTCCCGCAAGGAGCCGACCATCGGGGAATGGGACTCGACCGACACCACCGACACCACCGACACCACCGAAAGGACCGACATGACGGACACGAGCGGCACGGCTGACGGCACGGCCGACGGCACGAACACCACTGCCACGAACGACTCGACCGAGCAGTCCGACGGCAACATGACCATCATCAACGACGTGGAGGACTACGCCTCGACCGAGCCGTTGCCCGCCGAGTCGGCTGCGGCGACTGATGGGCCGATCGCCGATGAGGCTGCTGACGATGAGGCCGTCGACACCGAGGACGCGTCGGCATCGACCTACGAGAGATCGCGCGATGACCTCGGAGACGAGGACGTGACAACCGACGAGGTGGCAGCCGAGGAGCCGTCCGGTGACGACGTCGCGACCGAAGACGGGGCGGCTGAGGCTGAGCCCACCACCCAGACGTGGGACACCACCGAGTCAGCCCAGACGGTGGAGCCCACCGAGTCCGCAGAGGCTGGTGACACCGCGATCATCGGCGACATCGAGGACTACGCCTCGACCGAGCCGCTGCCCGCAGAGTCGGCCGCTCCGACTGACGAAGCTGCTGCTGACCGGGTGACGGAATCCGAGGACTCCTCGGCCTACGACGGGTCGCGCGACGACGTCGTCGATGAGGACGTCACGGTCGCCGACGACGCCGTGGTTTCCGACAAGGCGGCAACCGAGGAGCCGCCGGCTGACGAGGTCGCGACCGAAGACGTGGCAGCGCAGGAGCCGACAACGGAGGAGACCTGGGAGGACGGCGACACCTCCGTCGCCACCGACGACGCACCCGGCGCAGACAGCGACGCGCCCGTCGATGCCGAAGCGACGTCCGACACAGGCGCCGACGCCAGCACCGATGGCGGAGACGCCACCCACTGGCCGGACGGCACGGATCGCATCAACACCCTCGACGACGAGTCCGCGACCGCCGATTCGTCCGCTGACGAGTCTGTGTCAGACGAGACCGTCGAACGCGAGTCCGACAACACCGCGTCCGACAACACCGCGTCCGACCACTCCGGCGGCGAAGGTGCCGACGAGAGCACAGCTTCCGGCGACGACGGTGGTGGGAGCCGCCGCATCTCCGGTGTCGACGAAATCCGCGACGGCGGCTTCGGTGTCGGCTCGGCCGCGCCACTTGAGGACCGCGCACAGCCGGCCGACCACCCGGTGCAGGCGTACAACGACACGCAAACGTTCCGTGTCCCCGGCGCCAACGGCTACGACTCGGCCGAGCCGGACGTGTGGTTCTACGACGAAGAGGCGGCTCGCCGCGCCGGCTTCACCCCGTCCGAGGGCTGAGCACACCTCGACTTCGTGCCCCTGACGGACAAAGCATGGGAGGCCTTCGGCCCAACGGGCTGTGTCCGTCAGGGGCACGAAGTCGTTTTCAGCGAGTCACCAATGACCGCCGCGCTCGTCCGTCGGCGGACGGGGTCCGGTGTTGTCGACCTCGACGTGGTGCTCCTGGGCCGGTTCGGGGGCGATCGCGGACTCGTCGTGGTCCCAGGAACGGGACTCACCGGCATACGCATCGGTGGTTTTCTGCGGTGGGACGGTGTCACCATCGCGCCACCCGGCGCCGCCGAGTCGGCTGCGCGGCACGGTCTGGTCCACGACGACGTCATCTGACTCGCCGCCCCCGAAGGTGAGGCCGCTGGCCCCGGATTGACCGGTGACGGTGACCTCAGGGGCTCCGTAGTCGTGAGGTGACACGGACGACGTCGCCTCGCCGCGCTGCCGCAGCACCCAGATGAGGGCCGCCACGACGATCACGAGGGCGAGGGCGCCAATGAGCCACAGCTTCGTGTCATCCATGGCATGACCGTAGCCAAGGCAGTGGCCGCAGCGGTGGTTTGAGGACCGAGGAACGGGACGGCGCCGTTGTGGGAGTCACATCAGGAGCGGCGGACGGGGTCGTCCTAGTAGGTTCGCGGTCGTATGTCTGTCCCTGGACGAGGAGGTCTCCTGTGCGCATCGGTGTGCCGTTGGAGTCGATGGCCGGCGAGACCCGCGTGGCCGCGACCCCCAAGACTGTCGAGCAGCTCATCGGACTCGGGTATGCCGTGTTCGTCCAGTCGGGTGCGGGTCGCCGCGCGACGTTCGAGGACGACGCGTATGCCGCGGCCGGCGCCGATGTCGTGGGCGACGAGGTGTGGAACACCGACATCATCCTCAAGATCAACGCGCCGTCGGCCGAGGAGCTGGCGCGGCTGCGGAGCGGTCAGACCTTCGTGAGTCTGCTGTCGCCGGCGCTCAAGCCCGAGCTGGTTGCGGGGCTCGCGGAGCGTGGCGTGACGGCGCTCGCGATGGACGCGGTCCCCCGCATCTCGCGGGCCCAGTCCCTCGACGTCCTGTCATCCATGGCCAACATCGGCGGCTATCGCGCGGTGATCGAGGCGGCCCACGAGTTCGGGTCGTTCTTCACCGGTCAGGTGACGGCGGCGGGCAAGGTGCCGCCGGCCAAGGTGCTCGTCATCGGTGCTGGTGTCGCGGGTCTGTCCGCCATCGGCACTGCTGGCTCGTTGGGCGCCGTCGTGCGCGCCTTTGATGCCCGCAGCGAGGTCGCCGAACAGGTCGAGTCGATGGGCGCGCAGTTCCTCCGGATAGAACTTCCGGACGGCTCCGACTCGTCTCCCAGTAGTGACGGCTACGCCAAGGAGACCGGCGAGGACTTCAATCGCAAGGCCGCGGAGCTGTATGCCGCGCAGGCTGCGGACGTCGACATCGTCATCACCACTGCGCTCATCCCGGGTCGACCCGCGCCGCGGTTGCTCGACGAGGCGATGGTGGCCTCGATGAAGCCGGGCTCGGTCATCGTCGACATGGCAGCAGCCAATGGTGGCAACGTCGCTGGCTCCGTCGCCGACCAGAAGGTCGTCACCGACGGTGGCGTCACGATCCTCGGCTACACCGACCTGCCGGGGCGTCTGCCCACCCAGGCCTCGCAGCTGTTCGGCACCAACCTCGTCAACCTCCTCAAGCTCGTCACGCCCGAGAAGGACGGCAACTTCACCCTCGACCTCGAGGACCAGGTCCAGCGGGGGATGACCGTCGTCCACGAGGGGGAGGTGCTGTGGCCTCCGCCTCCGGTGCAGGTTTCCGCTGCCCCCGCGACCGACGGGAAGGAGGCGGGTGCGGCTGCGGCTGCAGCCCTTGCGGCGAAGGAGCCCAAGAAACTGCGCGACCCGCGGATGAAGTACCTCTGGATGGCCATCGGGGCCCTGGTCTTCGCGCTCATCGCCTCGGCGTCACCCGCGGTCTTCCTCGGACACTTCACGGTGTTCGCGTTGTCCGTGATCGTCGGTTTCTATGTCATCTCCAACGTGTCGCACGCCCTCCACACGCCACTCATGGCCGAGACCAACGCCATCAGCGGGATCATCGTCGTCGGTGGGCTCCTGCAGATCGACTCTGACGACATGGTCGTCAAGACCCTCGCGTTCCTCGCGATCCTCGTCGCCAGCATCAACATCTTCGGAGGCTTCGCTGTGACCGGCCGCATGCTCGAGATGTTCCGGAAGGACTGAACCGGTGGCTATCAGCAACATCGTCTCTGCGGCATACATCGTCTCTGCCGTCTTCTTCGTCCTCTCCCTCGCGGGTCTGTCCAGGCACGAGTCGGCCAAGGAGGGCAACGCGTTCGGCGTGACCGGCATGGTCATCGCCCTGGGCGCGACCATCTGGCTCACCCTGTCGCGGTCGCCGCACGCCCTGTCAACGCTGCTGCTCATCGCTCTGGCCATGGGCATCGGTGCGGCCATCGGTCTGTGGCGGGCGCGCAAGGTCGAGATGACCCAGATGCCCGAGCTCGTCGCGATGCTGCACTCGTTCGTGGGGTTGGCGGCCGTGCTGGTCGGCATCAACTCGCACCTCACTGTGGGCGAGAGCTCCGACACGATCCATTCGGTCGAGGTGTTCCTGGGGGTCTTCATCGGTGCGGTGACGCTGACCGGCTCGATCGTCGCGTTCCTCAAGCTGTCGGCGCGGATCAAGTCGACCCCGCTCATGCTGCCCGCGCGCCACTGGCTCAACCTGACCGCGCTCGTCGTGTCGGCGTTGCTGCTCGGCTGGTACATCCAGTCGCACTCAATCGTGCCGCTGATCATCATGACGGCCATCGCGTTGGGCTTCGGCTGGCACCTGGTGGCGTCGATCGGTGGCGGCGACATGCCCGTCGTCGTGTCGATGCTCAACTCGTACTCCGGGTGGGCTGCGGCCGCAGCGGGCTTCATGCTCGGGAACGACCTGCTCATCGTCACGGGTGCCCTCGTCGGTGCCTCGGGTGCGATCCTCAGCTACATCATGTGCAAGGCCATGAACCGCTCGTTCGTGTCGGTCATCGCCGGTGGCTTCGGCCAGACCGTCGTGGTCGGCGAGGACAAGGACTACGGCGAGCACCGGGAGGTCACCGCCGAGGGTGTGGCCGAGCTCCTGCGCGACGCGTCGTCAGTCATCATCACACCGGGCTACGGCATGGCTGTGGCTCAGGCCCAGTACCCCGTCGCCGAGCTGACGAAGCGGTTGCGGGACAAGGGTGTTGACGTGCGCTTCGGCATCCACCCGGTTGCTGGTCGCCTGCCCGGGCACATGAACGTGCTGCTCGCCGAGGCCAAGGTGCCCTACGACATCGTGCTCGAGATGGACGAGGTCAACGACGACTTCCCGTCGACGGACGTGGTGCTGGTCATCGGCGCCAACGACACGGTGAACCCGGCGGCCGCCGAGGATCCGACCTCGCCGATCGCCGGGATGCCGGTGCTCCAGGTGTGGAACGCCAAGGACGTCATCGTCTTCAAGCGGTCGATGGCCACGGGGTATGCCGGCGTGCAGAACCCGCTGTTCTTCCGCGACAACTCGCAGATGCTGTTCGGCGACGCTAAGGACCGCGTCACCGACATCCTCACCGCCCTCTGAGCCCCGACTCGAAAGCTCGATGACTCGAGATACCGACACGCTGTGGGCCCATTGAGGTGCGCAGCGTGTCGGTCTATCTCGACTCGCGTTGGGGATAACTCCACGGCCAGATTCCGCCGATCGAGGATGCTCCCTCTCGATGGAACCTTTGCCGGACGCCTTGACGACCGGGCCCTTCTCGACGACTGCGGCTCGGGCACTCGGCGTGCCGGCGCAGGACTTGCGCCGAAAGGGCATGCTCATCCCCACGCGAGGGGCTCGTGTGACCGAGCTGCCCGAGACTCTGGCGGCCCGGGCTGCAGCATTTCTGGTGGCCCTCCCCGAGGACGTTGCCTTCTCACACATCACGGGAGCTCAACTCGCCGAACTGCCGCTTCCGCGCGGGCTTGAGAATCAGGTCGATCTCGATGTGATGTGCCGGTCTGGTGTGGGTCCCATCCAGAGGCCGGGGTGCATCGGGCATCGAGGGCTCGAGACGCGCGAGGCCGTCCGCCTGCGTGGACTCCCCGTCACCGGTCTCGCTGAGACCTGGGTCGATCTGGGTGAAGTCATGAAGAGAGGGCTGGACCTCGACGACCTCGTGGTCGCGGGCGACGTCGTGGCACGCAGGCTCGACGAAGGGATGGGTGAGGGTGAGGCGCGCGGCGACAGGCATGGCATCGATTGCCTGCGTTCCGCGCTGATGTCACGAGTTCGGCCTCGGGGCAAGAAGGTTCTGGTCGAGGCGCTGACGCTGATCTCACCCAAGTCCAAGTCGCCCATGGAGACACGGGCCCGACTGATGTTCCACCGGGGTGGCCTGCCAGCGCCGGAACTCAACGTCAGTGTGGAGTTCGAAGACGGGGCCGGCGAGGGGGCTGTGGACGGAGGTGCCGGATGGATGCTCGAGGGGGACTTCGTCTGGCGGGAGCAACGCGTCATTGGCGAGTACCAGGGCAAGCACCACAAGGAGATCCGCCAACGTGCCGTGGATGTGGCCAGGCGACATCTGGCCGAGGACGAGGGCTGGACCTTCGTCGAGATCTTTGCCGGCGATGTCTACACCCGCCCCAAGCGGATCGCCATGTTGCGTCGCCTGGGTCGGGAGCTGGGCGTGCCAGATTCGGACCTGAATCTGGCGTGAGGTGAGTCGAGATAGACCGACACGCTGGGCGCAGTCACTCGCGCGCAGCGTGTCGGTCTATCTCGATTGGGCGGGACGCGTCAGCAGCGCGATGGCGGCGCTGACCGGGTCAGGTGGAGGTCATGCTCGGGACGTCGCCCTCGCGCGCCTTGCCCGACAGCCGCGAGCGGTGGTAGCCGTAGGAGAAGTAGATGACGAAGCCGAGCGCCATCCAGATGAGGAAGCGGATCCAGGTCTCCAGCGACAGGTTCATCATCAGGTAGACCGAGGACAGCGCCGCGAAGATCGGCAGGTACGGCGACCACGGGACGGTGAACGCCCGCTTGAGGTCGGGGCGCTTCTTGCGCAGGATCGGCACCGCGAGCGACACCAGCGCGAACGCCGACAGGGTGCCGATGTTGACCATCTCTTCGAGGTTGATGTGGTTGCCGAGCCACGACCCGATGACGGCGACGATGAGGCCCACGATGATCGTGATCCGCACGGGGGTGCCGGTCTTGGGGTTGGTGCGGGCCAGTGACGGCGGCAGGAGGCGGTCACGGGCCATGGCGAACACGACGCGGGTCGCGCCGATGATGAGCGTCATGACGACCGTCGTCAGACCGGCGACGGCGCCCGCCGAGATGATCGTGCCGTAGCCGGGTTTCCCGACGTCGGCGAAGGCACTGGCCAACGCTGCCGACGGGTCGATCTTGTCGTACTTGACCATGCCCGTGATGACGAACGCCACGGCGACGTAGAGCACCGTGCAGATGACGAGCGAGGCGATGATGCCGATGGGCAGGTCACGCTGGGGGTTCTTGGCCTCTTCGGCGGTGGTCGCGACGACGTCGAACCCGATGTAGGCGAAGAAGACGATGGACGCGCCAGCAAAGATGCCGCCGACGCCATAGGTGCTCGGCGTGAAGCCGAAGGCCCACTGGATGAGCGGTTGGTGGATGCCTTCGGTCGCCGCGCCCGCCTGGGCTGGCGGGATGAACGGGCTGTAGTTCGAGGACTTGATGTAGGCCAGCCCGGCGAAGATGACGAACAGCACCACGAAGAGCTTGATGGCGACGAGCACGAGGTTGACCCGCATCGACTCCTTGATGCCCCAGGCGACGAGTCCGGTCAGGGCCACGATGAGCACGAACGCCAGGATGTTGAACTGGCCGCCGGGGTTGTCGAGGGTCTTGGGCGCCAACGCATCGGGCAGGTGGATCCCCGCGTCGGTGAGCAGCAGGTTCGCGTACTGCGACCACCCCTGCGACACCACGCCGGCGCCGAGCGCGAGCTCGAGCAGGAGGTCCCAGCCGATGATCCACGCGACGATCTCGCCGAGCGAGGCGTAGGAGAACGTGTAGGCCGACCCGGACACGGGCACGGTCGAGGCGAACTCGGCGTAGCAGAGCGCCGCGAGACCACACACGACCGCCGCGACGGCGAAGGAGATGACGATGGAGGGCCCGGCATACGCCTGCGCAGCCTTGCCCGTGAAGGTGAAGATGCCGGCGCCGATGATGACACCGATGCCGAAGACCGTGAGGTCGATCCACCCGAGCGATTTCTTGAGCTGGAACTCCGGCTCGTCGGTCTCCCGGATCGATTGCTCGATCGACTTCGTCCTCATGATGTTCATCGCGAATTCCTTCGTCGTGGTCGACCGGAGCGTGGTGCTGGCCATGACCTTATGACCGGGATCTCCCCCGTGTCTTCCAGGCGCGTCGACCGCACGAGATCCGAGCTCCGGTAGAGCGTCTCGGGCGTCTCATTCCACTCACGGATGGGACTGCGTATGCCGTCCGCCCCCGACCCGCTCCCGTCTCGCCGGAGGTAGTCGCGCCATCCGTGGGGGTCGTCCCAGCCGTCCTGCCACCCGTCGTCGTAGGCATCGCCCGGGCCGCTGGTGGGGCCACCCCGACCCCCTCGACCGCCTCGACCGCCCCGGCCACCAGAGCCGCCGTCGTCGGGACCGTCGAGCTCGTCGTCATCGTCGTCCCACCCGTCCTCGGGATCGTGCGGTGCGTCGGATCCGAAGAGGACGGTGCAGATCGCCTTGTAGTGGTCGTCGGCGTTGGGGACGTACTCGATGCGGGAGAGGGCCTGGTCCTGACCGGCAGACTCGAGGAGGAAGGTGCCGTAGCCGATGATCCGGCCCATGATCGAGCGGTCGAAGGTCATGTCGGTGACCTTCATGAGCGGCATCATCGCGACCTTGCGGCGGATGAAGCCGTAGAAGAGCAGGAAGCGCTTGTCGGTCGCGATGAACCAGTCGTGGCGCCAGTTCAGGTAGCGCCACAGGAGGTACGCACCGCCGGCCAACGCGGCATACCAGAAGAAGTTTGCGAGCATCGCGCCGGAGCGCGTCTGGGGTGACTCGGCCTCGACGTAGGTCGCGAGGAAGAGAAGCCCGACGAACGCGGCGATGGGGCGCAGCTGCGAGAACCAGTGCTGCCGCACGACCGTGACGACGCGCTCGCCCGGGACCAGGTAGCGCTCGAGCTCGCGGTCGAGGCGCCCGGCCGCCAAGGTCAGCTCCGGGCGATCAAGGAGTCGAAGAACTCACCGATGTTCTTGATCGCGTTGCTGACGACATCCCACGCGCTGCCGACGATGTCCGCGGCGTCATTGGGAGAGGTGAAGATGGCATAGAGCAGAAAGATGACCACGAGCCACATGACGATCTTCTTGACCGGGGGCATGGACACGACTGCTCTCTCTCGTCAGATCCCGTGCGGGCGCGCACGAGGACTACACATTGCAGCACTCATGATGGCGGATGTGACTGGTGTGACTCGTGAGGTTGGCTCCGGCGTGTCGTCCCGCGTGTCGTGCCGTCAGTCCTGGGCCTGTCCTGGGCCTGTCCTGGCCCTGTCCTGGCCCTGTCCTGCGGGGCTCAGACGACGCCGTAGAGCCGATCGCCCGCGTCGCCCAGGCCCGGCACGATGTAGCCGAGCTCGTTGAGCTTCTCGTCGATCGACCCGGTCACGAGCTGGACGGGCACGTCGACCTGCGCCAACGACTTCTCCATGGCCGCGATGCCCTCGGGTGCCGCGAGCAGGGTGACCGCCGTGATGTCGTCGGCGCCGCGCTCGAGCAGGAACCTGATGGCGTCGATCATCGAGCCACCGGTCGCGAGCATCGGGTCCAGGACATAGACCTGACGGCCCTTGAGGTCGTCAGGGAGCCTGTTGGCGTAGGTGATTGCCTCGAGCGTTTCCTCGTTGCGCTGCATGCCGAGGAACCCGACCTCGGCGCTCGGCAGCAGGCGCACCATGCCCTCGAGCATGCCCAGCCCGGCACGCAGGATCGGCACGATGAGGGGCTTGGGGTTGGACAGCTTGATGCCCGTCGTCGGGGCCACCGGAGTCTCGATGTCGAAGGGCTCGACCCGCACGTCCCGCGTCGCCTCATAGGCGAGCAGTGTCATGAGCTCCTCGGCCAGACGGCGGAAGGTGGGGGAGTCCGTCCGCTTGTCCCGCAGGTAGGTCAGCTTGTGGGCAATGAGCGGGTGGTCGGCAACGTGAACGCGCATGGGTGAAACTTAGCGTGTGAGCCTTACCTCCGGACCCGCGTCCGGCACACCATCCGCTCCGCCTTCGGCGCCGCTGCGCGAGGAGTATGCCGCGCCCATGCGTCGCGCCCTCGACCTCGCCTCGCGCGCCGCAACCGCCGGGGATGTCCCGGTCGGCGCCGTGGTCCTCGCCCCAAGTGGCACGGTCATCGGCGAGGGCTGGAACCTGCGCGAAGTGGACGCCGATCCCACAGCGCACGCCGAGGTCGTGGCACTGCGGGCGGCCGCACGGCATACCGGGTCGTGGCGCCTTGAGGACTGCACGCTCGTCGTGACGCTGGAGCCGTGTCCCATGTGCGCCGGCGCGGCCATGCTGGCGCGGATCTCGCGGATCGTCCTCGGCGCCTGGGACCCCAAGCTCGGCGCGACCGGTTCGGTCTGGGATGTCGTGCGTGATCGGCGCGCGACCCACCGGATCGAGGTCGTCGGTGGAGTCCTCGAGGTCGAGGCGTCGCAACTGTTGCTCGACTTCTTTGCGGAGCGCCGATGATCGATCTCCTCGAGACCCTGCTCGACCAGGACCCGTGGATCATCCTCACCGTCGCCGGGTTGGTCGTGTTCTGCGAGTGCGCCCTCCTGGTCGGCATGGTGATGCCCGGCGAAACCGTGGCCGTCCTGGCCGGGGCTGCTGCGGCCCTGGGTCGCACCTCTCTCGTCACGGTGCTCCTCGTCGTGCTCGCCTCCGCGATCATCGGGGACAACGTCGGGTATGCCGTGGGGCGTCGCGTCGGTCCGCGGCTGCACCGTCGCGTGTCGAACCCGGGGCGCCGCAAACGTCTGGCCGGGGCCGAGGCGCGCCTGCGGTTGCGTGGTGGGCCGGCCGTGTTCGTGGGTCGGTGGACACCCTTCGTCCGTTCCGTCATGCCTTCGCTCGCGGGGATCTCGGGTATGCCGTACGGCAAGTTCCTCGCGTGGGACCTGTTGGGTGCCGGGTCCTGGGCGGCGGGCAGCGTGCTCGCGGGCTACGCGGCCGGCAAGTCCTATGAGCAGGTCGTCACCTGGTTCGGCACGGTCGGTGCGGTGCTCCTGTGCCTCGTGGCGTTCGGGGTGGTCGTGGCTTGGCTCTGGCGGCGACGAACCGCCCGCGCCACCGCTGCGGCAGCGGAATCCGAGCCGGCGGACGCCTGACCCGATGCTCGAGTGGGACGAGGTTCTCGAGGTGGTCGGCTTCGCGCAGACGGGCGATCGTGAGTCGGCCCGCTCACGCCTGACGGGCCTGTGGGAACGAACAGATCATCCTGCGCAGCGCTGTGTGATCGCGCACTTCCTCGCGGACGTGCAGGACTCGATCGACTCCGAGGTGGCGTGGGACGAAGCTTCCTGGACTGCCTTCCAGGACGTGCGGGACGCAGATCTGGAACCGATCGGGGTGCCCGGAGCAGCCGGTTTCGCGCCCAGCCTGCACCTCAACCTCGCCGACGGCTATCTCCGGCAAGGACGACACGACGACGCACGCCGCGAGCTCGCACTTGGACGGGCGGGGGTCGCCGCGTTGGCGGATGACGGCTACGGCGCAATGATCCTGCGAGGGCTGGATGGGATCGAAGCCCGCCTGGACGGGCGACCCGACCTGGAGTCGTGAGCGGCGGCCGCCGCCTGACGTCAGGGGATGCGCAGGTCGCCGGCCGGCCTGATCCTCAGCCAGCGGTAGCCGTAGCCGTCGAGCGAGACCTCGAGGGAGCCGTCGTCGGGCACGACCTCGCCCCCGGCCAACAGGTCGGTCAGGGTCACATCGCCCAACTCGGACCGTTCGTCCGCCTGGGACCATCCGGACAGGTCCACCGAGACGGTGACCGGGTCGGGCCCGAAGTTGTGCACCGCGACGACGGCCGCCTCGCCCGTCGAGCACAGGTGCGCGAGCACTTGCCTGTTCGGCTGCGGCAGGACGGAGAACTCACCCCAGCCCAGCTCCGGACACGCGCGGTAGGTCTGCACGAGGTGGCGCATGAAGCTCCACATCGAGTCCGGGTCGGCGCGCTGGGCCACGACGTTGACGTGCTCTGGGGCGTAACCGTCGGGAGCGAGGCGGCGGACCAGCTTGCGCGGCGACGCGGTGGAGAAACCACCCGTGGGGCCCTCGGACCACTGCATCGGGGTCCGGACCGCCATCCTCCCCTCGCCCGCAAGGTCCTCGCCCATGCCGATCTCCTCGCCGTAGAAGAGGGTCGGTGTGCCGGGGAGCGAGAAGAGGAGGCTGTAGGCCATCTTGACGCGGCGAGGGTCACCGTCGAGCATCGGCGGCAGCCGGCGCTTGAGGCCCCGCCCATAGATCTGCATCTCGGGCTCGGGCCCGAACGCGGCGAAGACCTCTCCGCGCTCCTTGTCCGTGAGCTTGTCGAGGGTGAGCTCGTCGTGGTTGCGGACGAACGTCGCCCACTGGCAGCTCCGGTGGATGGCGGGACGGTCCTTCAGCGCCTTGGCGAGGGGGCGGGCATCCTCGCGTGCCAAGGAGAGATAGAGCTTCTGCATCCCGATGAAGTCGAACATCATGTGCAGCTCGTCGCCGGCGTCCCCGCCGAAGTACTTGCGCTGCTCCTTGTGCGGCAGGTTGACCTCACCGAGCATGATCGCCGAACCGTTGCGGCGGTTGATGAAGGCGCGCAGGTTCTTGAGCAGCGCGTGCGGCTGCATGACGGCACCGAGGTCATCGGTCTCAATGTCCTCGACGAAGAACGGCACGGCGTCGACGCGGAACCCGTCGAGGCCGAGCTCGAGCCAGTAGCCGGCGATCCGGGCAATCTCGTCCCGGACGTCCGGGTTGGCGACGTTGAGGTCGGGCTGGTGGGCGTAGAAGTGGTGGAGGTACCACTCCCCGGTCTTGTCGTCGAGGCTCCAGATGCCCTTCTCCTGGTCGGGGAAAACGACCTGGTCGCTCGTGTCCGGTGGTGCGTCGGCGCGCCAGACGTACCAGTCGCGCTTGGGGGAGTCCTTGCTGCGCCGGGCCTCCTTGAACCACGGGTGCTGGTCCGAGGTGTGGTTGACGAGGAGGTCGGCGATGACCCGCAGCCCGCGGTCGTGCGCGGTGCGGATGACCTCGACAAGGTCGCCGCTGGTGCCGACCCGGGGGTCGACCGAGTAGAAGTCCATGACGTCGTAGCCGTCGTCACGCTGCGGGCTCGGATAGAAGGGCATGAGCCACAGACACGTGACTCCGAGCTCGGCAAGGTAGTCCAGACGCTGGGCCAGCCCGCGGAGATCGCCGATCCCGTCGCCGTCGGAGTCATAGAACGTCTCGACGTCCAGGCAGTAGATGACGGCGGTCTTCCACCACTGGTCGCTGGTGTCGGTGATACGCATGCTCGTCTCCTCAGGCTCGTGAGTCGTGGTGGCCGGCCAGCCCGGGAAGGACCTCGCTACCAAAGGCGTCGATGAAGGCACGCTGCTCCTGGCCGACGTGGTGGAGGTAGATGTCGTCGAACCCCACGGCGGCAAGGCGATCGAGGCGCTCCCGGTGCTCCCCGAGGTCGGATGAGACCTGCACCGCTGCGCGCACGGCGTCGAGGGTGACCTGCTCACCGATGGCGTCGAAGGCCTCCGCAGTCTCGGCGTCCCAGGCCACCGGTGCCCCGATGACGTTGCTGCGCCACTGGTCCCAGGCAATGTCCTCAGCGGCCTGCTCGCTCTGCGCCCAGCTGAGGTGGACCTGCAGCGAGAGCGACCCCCGACCCCCGGCCTCGCGATAGGTCTCGATGATCCGTCGCAGCTGGTCCTCGGGCTGGACGATGGTGATGAGCCCGTCCGCCCATGCCGCGACCCGGGCGGCGCTCTCGACCGACACCACCGGAGCGATGAGTTTTGGCGCCGTCCGGGGCAGATCCCACAGTCTGGCCCGGTCGACCGTGACGAGCCCGTCATGACTCACCTCGTCGCCGGCGAGGAGCCGCCGGATGACGTCGACACACTCGTCGAGCCTCTGGTCGCGCAGGTCCTTGCGTGGCCACCGGTCACCGGTGATGTGCTCGTTGCTCGCCTCACCGCTGCCGAGGGCCACCCAGAAGCGGCCCTCGAACATCTGCGACAGGGTCGCGATCTTCTGGGCAGCCACCGCAGGGTGGTAGCGCTGGCCCGGGGCGCTGACGCAGCCGATCGTGAGGTTCGTCGTCGCGAGCGCGGCGCCCAGCCACGACCACGTGTAGCCGCTGTGACCCTGCCGGGTGCTCCACGGGGAGAAGTGGTCCGAGCACATGGCCATCGCGAACCCGGCCTGCTCGGCGTGCTGCACGTCGGTCAGCAGCTGACGAGGGCTGATCTGCTCGTGCGAGGCGTGGAAGCCGTATCGAGTCATCCCCTCACGACACCACACCAGGGACCCGGGCACCAGCCGTCGACGTCACCACGTGATCTCATGGCAGCCGGTGTGGGTGTCGGGCTCGACCTGGAGGGTGGCGTGCTCGACGCCGAACTCACTGCGCATCACCTGTCGGGCGCGGTCGAGGACGTCGTGGGGGTCGGTGGCCTCACGGACGACGAGGTGGGCCGTGGCGACGTTCATGCCCGACGTCAGTGTCCACACGTGGAGGTCGTGGACGTTGGTGACCCCGGGGACGTCGGCGAGGGTGCGGGCGACGTCGTCCGGGTCCATGTCGCCGGGTGCATGTTGACCGAGCACGGCGAGCACTTCGCGCCCGAGCATGACCGCGCGCACGGCGACGAAGGCGGCGATTGCCAGAGCAATCGCGGTGTCCCACAACGGGTTTCCGGTGAGGGAGACCAGGATCGCGGCCGCGATGACGCCAACAGAACCGAGGGTGTCGGCGACGACTTCGAGGTAGGCGCCCTTGACGTTCAGGGAGTCCGCTGCGCCGCCCCGGAGCAGCGTGAGCGAGATGAGATTGATGACGAGGCCAAGGATGCCGACGACGAGCATCGGTCCCGTGGCGACAGTGATCTCCTCGCCGAAACGCTGGACCGCACCGACGACGATGTATGCCGCGACGCCCAGCATGAGGAGCACGGCGAGTCCCGAGGCGAAGACCTCGGCGCGATAGGAACCGAAGGTCCGACGCCCGGTCGGATCGGGGCGGCCGGCGACCCGGGTCGCGACAAGTGCGGCACCGAGAGCGACCACGTCGGCAGCCATGTGGCCCGCGTCGCTGAGGAGCGCGAGCGAGCCGGAGGTCGCGGCGGTGACGAGCTCGACGACGAAGAAAGCGGCAATGAGGCCGAAAGCGACCTGCAGGCGCCAGCGGTGAGTCGCGCCGGCGCTCCCGGCCGAGGGTGCATGTGAGTGCGAGTGCCCGCTCATCGGGATGCCTCCGTCCCGCAGCAGGCGTCGTCGCAGGTGCCCGCGCTGACGTCCGCGCTTACGCTCGCACTCGGCAGTGACGGGCTGTAGCAGGCGTCGCCGCGCCACGACTCGAGTCCCTCGCGCACCGCAACCGCCGCGATGACCAGACCGGCGAGAGGGTCGGCCCACCACCAGCCGAGGGTGGCATTGGCGAGCAACCCGACGAGGAGCACCGCGGAGAGGTAGGTGCAGAGCATCGTCTGCTTCGAGTCGGAGACGACGGTCCCGGATCCGAGCGCGCGCCCCGTTGCGCGCTGGGCGCCCGAGAGGAACGGCATGACGAGCAGCGACACGATGGCCAGGCCCACGCCGACCGGTGACGCGTCGGCCCCGTGCGACCCGAGCAGGACGCGCACTGCGTCGACGGCCACATAGGCAGCGAGGACGAAGAACGCTCCCGCCATGAGGCGTTGCGCGAGTCGCTCACGGGTCTCGGGGAGGACGTGTCGGAACTGCCAGAGGACGATGAGTCCGGAGGCGACCTCGACGAAGGAGTCGAGACCAAAGCTCACGAGCGCCGAGGAGTTCGCCGTTCGCCCGGCAGCAATGGCGATGACTCCTTCGACCACGTTGTAGGCAACGGTGGCACCGGCGAGAAGCCGGGCTCGACGGATGAGGGTGGCTCGCCGGACGCCGTTCTGGGAGAACTGGATGGTTTGCGTCATCACGATTCGATCCCGGACGTGGGGCACAGAGTGACGGCGTCTCCCGTGGCCGCGAGGAGCTCCTCTGCGGCGGCGAAGGTCCGGGTCACCAGCTCGGGGTGGGTCAGCGAGTAGGCAGACGAGCGACCGACGGCGCGCGACGTGACGAGCCCGCACTCGCGCAGACACGCGAGGTGTTGGGAGACGGTCGACTGGGCCAGGCCCAGGTGGCCGGTGAGCTCGACGACGCGATGTTCGCCGAGCAGCAGGTGCTGCAGGAGACGCACTCGGCCGGGGTCACCCATGGCGCGGAAGAGGCACGCTGCGGCGTGGGCGCCGGCGTCCTCGACGTCGCCGAGACCAGCCCCCGCTGATCTGCCGGGCTCCGTGGTCACGTGCTCATCAATCATCGCCATGTAGCGATGATAGCGGCTCGAATCGATGTCTCGAGCGCCTGCCGCATCACGCCAGAGCTCCGACCGTTCGGCGCACTTGACCAAACAAAAACCCTCCGGACTCTGGCGCCATGGCGACAACTGGCGCTAACGTCGCCGTCAATCGCGCTCGAATCTGTCTTTTATGGAGGCAAAACGATCATGTTCAGTCAACGAAGTGGGCAGCTGCTCGCTCTGGCCACCGCCGGAGCCGTGGCGTTCGCCGGGCTCGTCGCGGTGCCGGCCAGCGCTGAAGCGGCCACCGGCCAGCTCGGCAACATCACGTCGTTCGCCCAGGCGGGCGACACCTACACGGTGCGTTCCGGGACTTCTGCTCTGCGCGTGGTCGCGGAGGACAACGACCTCCTGCGCGTCGAGGTGGCGCCCGACGGCACCTTCACCGACCCTGCCAACGAGGACCCGACCGACCCCGCGGCCCCCGACGCCGACATCGTCGTCAAGACGGATTACGCGGGAGCGCACTCGACCGTCAAGGAGAGCGCGACGGCATACGAGATCACGACCGGCGCCGCCAGGCTGACGATCACGAAGTCCCCGATCACGCTCCACCTCGCCAAGGCTGACGGCACGCCGCTGTGGGACGAGACGGCGCCCCTGTCGTGGAACGACTCGGGCACGACGCAGAGCCTCAAGCAGGGCACGACCGAGCAGTTCTTCGGTGGAGGCATGCAGAACGGCCGCTTCAGCCACCGCGACTCCGAGATCGCGATCTCGCGCGACTACAACTGGAACGACGGCGGCAACCCCAACGCCTCGCCGTTCTACGTGTCGAGCAGGGGCTACGGCGTCCTGCGCAACACGTTTGCTCCCGGCACCTACGACTTCCACGCGCCGGTGAAGACGACGCACGACGAGCAGCGTTTCGACGCCTACTACTTCGTCGGTGACGCCAAGCAGGTCATCAACGGTCTGACTGAACTGACCGGTCGCCCCATCGCGCTGCCCATGTACGCGCTCGAGATGGGCGACGCGGACTGCTACCTCCACAACGCCAACCGCGGTGAGCGCGAGACCCTGCGCGACTCCACGGCGATCGCCAAGGGCTACAAGGACAACGGCTTTCCCCTCGGCTGGATGCTCGTCAACGACGGCTACAACTGTGACTACGAGGACCTGCCCGAGACCGGCGACATGCTCCACGCCAACGGCGCCGAGCTCGGCCTGTGGACCCAGCGAGACCTGACCAACCAGGAGTCCGAGGTGGAGGCAGGCGTGCGCGTTCGCAAGACCGACGTCGCCTGGGTGGGCCCCGGCTACCGCTTCGCGCTCGACGCCTGCGAGAAGTCGCGCGACGGCATCGAGCAGAACAGCACCGACCGCGCCACCGTCGTCACCGTCGAGGGGTGGGCCGGCACGCAGCGCTGCGGTATCCCCTGGTCCGGTGACCAGAGCGGGACGTGGGACTACATCCGCTGGCAGATCCCGACCTACGCCGGATCGACGATGTCGGGCCAGCACGTCACCACCGGAGACGTCGACGGCATCTTCGGCGGCAGCGCACAGACCTATGCGCGCGACCTGCAGTGGAAGATGATGCTGCCGATGACCTACGCCATGAGTGGCTGGGCAGCGAGCGACAAGCAGCCCTACCGCTACGGCGAGCCGTTCACGAGCATCAACCGCAAGTACATGATGCTGCACGAGCGACTGCTGCCCTACTTCTACACGCACACGATGAACGCCACCAAGGACGGCGTCGGCGCCACCCGCCCGCTCTACCTCGAGTACCCGCAGGACCCCAACACCTGGGGTGACGCGGCGAAGTACGAGTTCCTCGCCGGCAAGGACTTCCTCGTCGCGCCCGTCTACTCGGACACGTCCGTGCGTGACGACATCTACCTGCCCAAGGGCCAGTGGGTCGACTACTGGACCGGCCGGAGCTACCAGGGCGGCCAGACCATCGACGGCCACAAGGCGCCGCTCGACACCCTGCCGATGTTCGTGCGCGCCGGTGCCGTCGTGCCGATGTTCCCCGAGGGCACGATGGACTGGAAGGACGGCAAGGACGCCGGCCAGCTCGACCTCGACGTCTACCCCTCCGGCACCTCGACGTTCACCAACTACGAGGACGACGGACGTTCGCAGTCGCACGCCGCGGGTCAGTCCGCGACGCAGCGCTTCGACGTGACCGCTCCGGTCACCGGACGTGGACCGGTCACCATCGCGCTCGGCGCCCTCAACGGTTCGTATGCCGGGAAGCCGGGTTCGCGACACTACGGCCTGTCCGTGCACACGGACGCAGCCCCCGACGGGGTGACCGTCGGCTCGACCGCCCTCAAGCCGGTGGCGTCCGCGGACGCTCTCAAGACCGCGGCATCGGGCTACTTCTACGACACCGCCACGGGCGTCATCAGGGTCAAGACTCCCTCTCTTGCAACGGGATCCGCGTCCTCGGTTCGCATCACCGGCGCCGGAGCCGTGGGTGGATCGCACCCGCAGGAACGTGATGTCACCCTCGACCTCCAGGTGCCGCGCATCTCGGTGTCGGGCGAGTCCACGCCGGTGAAGACCGTCTTCACCAACAACACCGGCAAGCCTGTCGACGTGACCACCACCTCCATCACGGCACCTGCCGGGTGGGCCGTCAAGGCTGCCGGCCCGACCACGGCCACGGCCGTCAAGGATGGTGCGGCATTCACGGCCAACTTCACCGTGACTCCGCCCGCCGAGGCGAAAGCCGGAACGCGCGAGCTCACCGGCACCACGGCATACACGGCGCGCGACGTCAGTCGCACGATCACGGATCGGGCGAGCACCACGCTCGCCTTCGGCGAGCTGGCCGACGCCTTCAACAACGTCGGCGTGACCGCATCGGCCGACCCCACACCGGGGAACATCGACGGCGGCGGGTCGAGCTTCCTCGCCGAGCGACTGGCGGAGAAGGGCGTGACCCCCGGCGCAACCGTTGCGGCCAACGGCTTCTCGTTCACCTGGCCGGACGCCCAGCCGGGCACCAAGAACAACGTCGCCTCCACGGGCGAGACCATCGCACTGGAGGGCAAAGGCAACGCGCTCGCCGTCCTCGGTACGGGCACGAGTGGCTCGGCATCAGGGTCGGCCACGGTGCACTACGCCGACGGCACGGTCACGACGGGCGTCCTCGGACTGCCGAACTGGTGCTGCCTCGCCACGGACAGCTTCGGCTCGAAGATCGCCGTGGTGACCAAGGGCAAGAACACGCCCACTGGCCCGGCCTACCCGACGACCGAGTACCGGCTCTACACGAAGACGCTGCGCATCGACCCCGCCAAGGACGTCGTCGCGGTGACGCTGCCGGCCAACTCGGCGGTGCATGTGTTCGGGATGGCCGTCGGCACCGAAGAGGTCATCCCGCCGCCGATCGCCAACGGGCAGTACGCGATCACGACCGGTGGCAAGGCACTCCAGGCGACCGATCAGGAGCTCGGCCAGCTCATCGTCGCGGCGCCCAGCACGGACGCCGACCAGAAGTGGGTGGTGACCCAGAACGCCGACGAGACGACCTACCAGCTCAAGAACGCCGGCACCGGACTGTGCGCCGACGTCCCCTACAGCTCGACAACGAGTGGGCAGGGCGTCGGGCAGTACACGTGCAGCGGCACGCCCAACCAGCAGTGGGTGATCAGCAAGGCCGCTGGCGGGCTGACCTTCAAGGCCAAGCACAGCGGTCTGTCGCTCACGGTCTCGGCGGACGGCAAGGTCGTCCAGGCGACCGACACTGCAGCCGCGAACCAGCGGTGGGCGGCGGCCGCCAACTGACGGGGGCAGCCCACCGCACCACCACGACGTCCGCACCGATGGCCGCCCCCGCAACCATCGGTGCGGGCGTTGGTGCGGTGTGGGTCGGTGGGTTCAGGCGCTGGGCTGCGTGAACGGTGGTGGCCCCAGGAGCTCGATGCCGCCATTCGCGCGGGCCGACATCGCGACGCGGTCGAAGTCGACGACGCCGGTCGTCGTCATCGCATCGATCGGCTCGCTCGCGCCGAGGTAGAAGGCTTCGCAGGTGCCCGGCGTGTGAAGGCACAACATGCGTGCGGGGCCGGTGGTCACGAGGAACGCATGGGGCACGCCTGCCGGCGCGATGGCCACACCGCCCGCGCGCACCGACTGCTCAGCTCCGTCGAGGTGAAGGACGAGCTCACCCTCGAGGACGATGAGGGTCTCGTCTGCCGGATGGGTATGCAGCGGGGTCGCCTTGCCCTGGTCCATCGTCATCTCGCAGAGGAGGAAGGTGCCGCCGGTGTCCTGCGCCTTCGCCAGCCAGGTATGAACACCGCCCCCGGCGAACCACCGCCTCTCGGCAGACTCGACGTTGCGGACCAGCGTGGTGGCCGTGGTCGGTGCGCTCATGGCGCCTTCTCTCTCCGTGGCCCGTGTCACCGTAATTGGGATCGCAGTGCCAATTTGAGACTGACGTACCATGTTGCTCATGTCAACCCCCTACGAGCAGGGCGGATACGTCAATCTCAAGCGCCGCACGCGTGAGGCCCTCATCGCTTCCGCGCGTGAGATCGTCGCGGCCGGCCGGACACCCGGGGTCGAGGAGGCGGCCGCCGCGGCCGGAGTCTCGCGCACCACGGCATACCGATATTTCCCCAATCGGGTGGCGCTGCTCGTCGCTGCCCATCCGGAGGTGGGGGTCGAGTCGATGTTGGACGCCGACGCGCCCAGCGAACCCCGCGCACGCCTCGATCTCGTGGTTGACCGCGTCATCCAGATGATCCGGTCGACCGAGGTCCAGCAGCGCACGATGCTGCGCCTCTCGCTCGATCCCGACCCAGATGTGCGGGCCGCACTGCCGCTGCGGCAGGGGCGGATCATTCCGTGGATCATCGAGGCGCTGGAGCCTCTGCACGCCGAACTGGGTGAGGCCGGCGTCCGACGGGTGGCCCTGGCCGTCCGCAGCGCGATCGGCATCGAGGCGCTCGTCTGGTTGACCGACGTTGCAGGGCAGACCCGGGACGAGGCCGCTGACACCATGCGCTGGTCGGCCCGCTCCATGCTGGCGTCGGCGATGGAGGGGCACGTCCCCGGGCAGTGACGGATGGTTGCCACGCAAAAAGGTGTTGCGCTGGTGCCCACCTCAGATCTAGCGTCAAAGGACACAGATGGGAGGTGGTCCACGAAGTGATTTCTGATTGGACGCGTGAGGTGACTGCGCGCTAGCGCACCTCGACTGCTCGAGGAGCGCCGCCCGGCGCAATCCCCAGCAGTTCACCGCAGCCCGTGGGCCGTGCAGGTCGTCCCCTGCGCTCGTCGTACCGAGTTCGCTCGGTCGACAGGCCCGCGGGCTGTTCCATGCCCGGGCTCGCGCGCCGGTGCCGCCCGTTGACACGTAAACCCGCCTCGCAGGCCGAGCCACACGGGCAGGCGGTGGGCGGAGCCACCTCGTACCTGTCCGACGGCTCTCACCAGGTAACGAAAGTGCGCTAATGGACATGCAATGGTGCTGCCAAAGGGGTGGTCCCGAGCACGGGCCGGCGTGCTCGCAGCACCCACTGCATGTCCCTTGGCACGCGGGCCGAGCATGCGAAAGCCCCGAGCGAACTCGGGGCTTTCGTGTGGCGGTGGCGGTGGGATTTGAACCCACGGAGGGCTTTCACCCTCACACGCTTTCGAGGCGTGATCCTTCGGCCGCTCGGACACACCACCGCGAAGCAGAATACGCAATGGCGCCGCAGGAGTGAAATCGAGGAGCGTCAGGGCTTTGCAGCGAGCATCTGCTCCATGACCGCGATCTCGGACGTCTGGGCGGACTTCATCGCGCGCGCCAAGGTCACGACTTCCGTGCGATCCGAGCGTGCGAGAACGTCGTCGGCCATCTCGACGCCACCGCGGTGGTGGGCGATCATCAGCGACAGGAAGATCCGGTCAGCATCGACCCCACGCGCGGCGGTGAGGTTGGCGATGTCCGTCACCGATGCCATGCCGGGCATGGCATCGGACTCGCCCGCAGGGGACGTGGCGCCGTGGTGGTCCGAGCCCATCCACGCCATCGGCGGCTCCGAGCCGGTCGGGGACAGCCCCCACACCTCGAGCCAGCCGGACATGCGGCCGGCCTGGCCCTGCTGGCTCGTCATGATGTCGTTGGCCAGGGTGCGTACGTCCGGGTCCTCGGTGCGCTCGGCGATGAGCAGCGACATCTGGACCGCCTGCCCGTGGTGGGTCTGCATGTCGCGCGAGAAGCCGGCTTCTGCCGAGCCGTCCAACGGGAAGCCGCCGCGACCGAACATCGTCCACCCGAGGACGAGTCCGGCCAGCAGGCACATGACGCCGAGGAGCACCGACAGACCGACGACCTCGGCCCGGGAACGGGACGAGGTCGTCAGGTCCTGCGTGGGAGCCTCGGTCACGACTTCGACGGCGAGGGGGTTGCCGACGGAGAGCCCGAGGGGGAGACGGACGTGGACGGCGTGGCCGAGGGGCTCGGCGTCGCGCCCGGCGTCTGAGGCGTGGCGTTCTCGTCGGTTCCGTCGGTGCCACCGGTGCACAGCGCGTTGGGCTCCGGCGTCTGCGGACCCTGGCGGTACTCCTTGATGAAGGCCTCGAGCCGGTTGTCGTTCACGCCGGTGAGGGCGAGCTGCTTGCCCCAGGCCGAGATGACGACGGGCGAGGTGAGACCTTCGTAGGGCGACAGGACGGCATACGTGTCAGGAGTGATCTCCTTGAGCTTCGCCACGTCCGCGGCCGGCAGGTCGGGCTTGTAGGTGATCCACACGGCGCCGTGCTCCATGGCGTGGACGGCGTTCTCCTTGGGCACCGGTGCGTCATAGACGCCACAGTTGAGCCACACGGGGTTGTGCTCGCCACCGACGGGCGGGGACTCCTTGTAGGCGACGGGGTCCTTGGTGTGCGCGCCCGCGTCGTACTTGTAGGACTTCACGGCCGACAGGTTCGGCTTGTTGGCGTTGCTGTGGATGATCGCGAACGTCACTGCGCCGACGATGATCGCGACGGTCACGGCGGCCGCACCCCAGATCATCAGCAGCCGGCGACGGTCCTTCGCCTGCTGTTCCTTGCGCATCTGCGAAACGCGGTCGGAGGTGTTGCGCTGGTTGGCGCGCACCTTCTTGCTGCCACTGCCGGACGGGGCCACGAGACACTCCTGAAAGATCGATCGATGTCGAGAGATTGTGACTCATGCACCTGTATGCCAGCTGCGCCAGTCCGCGTCAGGCCAGCCAGTGCCGCGTGGCAACCGCCCACGTGGCACCCAGAAGGAGGGCGGCCGACAGTCCCAGCCCCACGGCATACGCACGCCGGTATGCCGTGTTGTCGCGCATCGTGGCGATGGCCAGGTAGGCGGGGAACCACGTCAAGGCGTAGCGAGGTGTGGACACCCACAGGTTGGAGCAGAGGACGACTCCGACGGTGAGGGTGAGGTAGGTCAGTTCGGGCCAACGGCGCTGTCTCGCAAGGAGAATGCACAGGGCGACGCCGAGGAGGACGGCCGCGATGTCGGCGGCCCGGCTCGCCGCAAGCCACCCGTCGGGGCTGTCCATCAGCGACTGCCACGCGGTGGACAGGCCCTCCCAGGGCCACGCCGTCGCGCGGTCCCAGCCGCGGTGCTCGGCTTCGCGCCACGCGTCCCAGGAGCCGGTGCGGCCGTGGAGGTGTGCCATGAAGGCCACGACGCTCAGGGCGGGGAGGCCGAGCGCCAGGACGTCGAGGCGCGGTCGGGGGCGGCCGTCGCCATGCCATTGCACGGCGTAGAGGACGACGAGGGCCGCGGCGAGGAAGAGACCGTTGACGCGTACGCCGGTGGCGAGTGCGGCGAGGACCCCGGCGAACCACCAGTGGCGCCGGGTGGCGAGCACCCACGCGCCGAGGGCAAGGGCGAGGAAGAGTGCCTCGGTGTAGACGGCAACGAAGAAGAAGCCGGTCGGCGCGAGGGCCATCAGGGTGACCGCCCGCCGTGCCGCGACCGTGCCGCCGCGCGGGTCGTCGGCAACGAGCGTCCACAGGAGCCCGGCGGCGACGGCGCCCGCGACGAGGCTGATGAGCAGCCCTGCGGCGGTGACGTTGCCGCCCGTCAGGGGAGCGAGCGCGGCCATGAGCAGGGGGTAGCCGGGGAAGTAGGCCTGGTCGCAGCAGTCCAGGCCCGGTGGCAGATAGCCCCACGTGGCGATCCGGATGAAGTGGTAGCTGTCCCACAGCGAGAAGCGGTCGAGCCACCAGATGTCGCTGGCCCACTCGTGGTGGACGGCACCCTGCCCGGTGACCGCGGCGATCAACGCGACGGTGGCCGCGAGCAGGACCCGCGAGGCGAGGAAGGCGGCTCCGGCCCGGACCGCGCTGCTCGAGCGCAGAGTCGTCACCGCTGCGGGGAGCGCCAGAAGGGGCCACGAGCCACGATGTCGGCGTGCGCTGCCACGGCACGGGCGACCAGGGCGGCGGTGTCGACGTCCGGCGGGGTGGCGCCGACCAGTTCGAGGATGTGGCGAGTCGTCTGGACGTCGCGCAGGTCGCCCAGCGCGTCCTGCAGGGCGGCCACGGAGTCGGCGAAGTCCTCGGCCGGAGAACCGGCGGCCGCAGCGGAACCGGGCGCGGCGGCATACAGGCTGGAGAAGAACTGTGTGCCGTAGCGCAGCTTCTTGGCCTCGATGCGCAGCTTGTGGCGTTCGGCGGCGTGCGAGCGCTCGATGAGGGCGCCGCGTCGCGAGACCCGGCGGAAGCGGCGATCCAGGGCCTCGCCTGCTGCCTCGGCGATCGGCGGGTCGACCGGCACTTCGTCGTGGATGCGCCGAAGGAAGCGGTCGAGGTGGGCGGTGAGGTCGTGCCAGCGGTCCGAACCCACGACCGCGAGCGCCTCGTCGTAGGCGCCCTCGCGCAGAACGAGCAGCTTGCGCCGTGGGCTGCCCCTGAGCCGCTCGGCGTGGTCGCGCACGGCGACGTCGAGTTCGCGGGCCCGGCCGAGGGGTGCCGCGAGATCGCGGATCTCGGTGCTCACCCAGGCGATCTTCTCGCCGTCGCCGAGCGGCCGACGGAGCAGGGACAGTCCTGCGCGCAGGCGGCGAATCCCGACCCGCATGTCGTGCAGGGCCACCGGGTCACGGGTGTCGAGCAGGGGCTCCACCTGGACGAGGACCTGGCGCCCGCAGGAGCGCACGATGACGTCGAGAGCCTGGGTCGTCGACAGGTCGCGGGTGAGCACGATCGGCGGAGGAGCCGGCACGATCAGCTCGCCGACGCAGTGGCCGACGGGGCGCTGCTGGGGACGGTGCTCGGCGACGGGCACATGGGCTTGCCGGTCGCCTTGGGTGCGGGCGCGAGGGAGGTGAAGGTGGCGCCCAGGACGAGATCGACCGTGGCGCCCTTGCGCTTGTCGGCGATCTGGGTCGTGCCCTTGCCGCCCAGCGGGACCAGGAGCTGCGCGCGTGACTTGCCGGAGGGCCCGAAGCGCACTTCGGCAGCGCCGGCGACCTTGCGCTTCAGCGGGTCGTTCGACACGTCGCCGACGGTGAACCCGCGGCGCTTGAGCTCGGTGGCGGTGCGAGCTGCGAGGCCCTTCTTGGTGGTGGCGTTGTAGACGTTGACCGTCGTGTTCGCGGCCGTCGCAGCCTTGGGGTCGAACGGCCGGCACGAGGACCCGCTGGTGGGCGGCGCGGCCTCACCGGTGGAGCTGCGGTAATAGGAGTAGGCGTACCAGAACGCGAAGAACAACATGAGGATGACGACGAGGATGGTCGCCGTCGTGCGACGGTGCTGCCGGCGATGGCGCAGCTCGGGGGTGAGTTCGCGTGGGGGCATCCGGGCCTACTCGATGACGAGGACGCGCGCGTGGAGCGTCGGTCTCTGGTGCAGGGCGGCACGCAGGGCACGGTGCAGGCCGTCCTCGAGATAGAGCGTCCCTTCGAACTCGACCACGTGGGCGAACAGGTCGCCATAGAAGGTCGAGTCCTCGGACAGGAGCATCCCGAGATCGAGGGTGCGCTTGGTCGTCACGAGGTCGTCGAGCCGGACGAGGCGCGGTGGGACGTTCGACCACTGACGCGTGCTGTACCCGTGTTCGGGGTACGGACGCGTGTCGCCGACGGCCTTGAAGATCACGCCCGCCACTGTATGGGGCGTCGTCCGCGAACGCTCGCCGCCTCTCGGGTCGTGAGCGCACTGTGACCTGCGCAAGATCTGCCGGTATGCCGTCCGCTCACCTCGCGCGCACCGCTCGCCGTGGCGGGTGGTCGGTGTCGTAGCCCATCTCGGCCCCACCTGTCGGACGCCCACGACGGTGTCAGGGATGACTCTGACAGGGTGCGGGAGTGACCCAAGCCACAATTGCCGCAACGAACTGGTTGGTGCGACCCTGGCCGGCCTCACGGCACACGACCAACACTGGTTGGCTTGCGGCGGCTGCCGCGTCGAGCTCACCTGACGAGGAGACTCCATGACAACCGAAAAGCCCACTGCGGCAACCGTTCCAGGCTCGCTCATGGCGGCCGAGATCGCCGAGCAGCCCGCGGTGTTCGACCGCATCCTCGCTGAGGGCGTCGGTGACGTGAGGGCTGTCGCCGACCGCATCCGTGAGTGCGCACCGCGGTTCGTCCTGGTGGCGGCTCGTGGGACGAGCGATCACGCGGCGCTGTACTTCAAGTACCTCGTCGAGATCGTCCTCGGACTCCCGTGTGGGCTCGCCTCACCGTCGACAACGACGGCCTATGGCGCGGAGCCTGACCTGCGCGACGTGCTCTGGGTTGCCGTGAGCCAGTCCGGCGGGTCGCCGGACCTGCTCGAGTCCACTCGTGCCGCTGGCCGCGCCGGAGCGCTCACCCTTGCGGTGACCAACAACCCTGATTCGCCGCTTGCTGCGGCGGCCGAGTTGCACCTTGACGTGCGCGCCGGCACCGAGCGTGCGGTCGCCGCCACGAAGACCTACTCGGCGACGTTGCTCACGCTGTGGCTGCTCCTCGACGAGTGGAGCGACCGTCGCAAGCTCGATGGTGCGGCACTCGTGGCGGCGGCGCAGGAGGCCGTTCACGTTGCCGGGGTGAAGCAGGTCGCCGGTCACTATCGGTTCGTCGAGAAACTCGTGCTCACGGGGCGCGGCTACGCCTATCCGACCGCACGGGAGGCCGCACTCAAGCTCATGGAGACGTCCTATCTGGCGGCGCACGCCTTCTCGGGCGCAGACCTCCTCCATGGACCGTTGGCCATGGTCGATGCGGAGCGCCCTGTCCTTGCTCTTGTCCCGCACGGGGTCGCGGGTCGAGCCATGGGTCCGGTGCTGGAGCGGCTGCGTGATCGCGGCGCCGACCTCACCGTCGTCGGTGACGCCGAGTCCGCCGGCCAGGAACCCGCGATCGTCCTGCCCCGGGTCGCCGAGGAGCTCAGCCCCCTCATCGAGATCATCCCGATGCAGCGGCTCGCGCACGCCATGGCGCTCGCCCGCCACGAGAACCCGGACGCCCCCCGCAGTCTGTCCAAGGTCACCCGCACCACCTGAAACCCGGTCCTTGCGTCTGCGTCGATGGCTGTTCTAGCGACCACATGCGCAGACGTTGCGTATGCCGTCCGCTCACCTTCCCCCTTGCGTCTGCGGATGTGGTGGTTCTAGCGACCAGATGCGCAGACGCAAGGAGAGCGGCTTCGGGTCAGGAGGCCCAGGAGGCGAGGTGTCGCTCGACCTCGTCGGCGGACAGCACATGCTGGATGACCATTGTCGCCGCGCCGATGACGCCCGCGTGGTCGCCGGTGCGCGCCGCGACGATCTGGAGTTCGCCGGTGGCCAGGGGGAGTGAGCGTCCGTAGACGACCTCGCGGATGCCCGCCAGGAGCCCGTCGTTGGACTGGGCCAGGAGGCCTCCGATCGCGATCACCGAAGGGTTGAGCAGGCTGACGATCGAGGCGAGAACGGCACCGATCTCGCGGCCCGCCTGGCGGAGCGCGGCGACGGCTTCGGGGCTGCCGGAGCGGGACAGCTCGAGCAACTCGCGGCTGTCCTTGACGTGGATGCCCTGCTCACCGAGGCGCGCGACGATGGCCGGTCCGCTGGCCACGGCCTCGAGGCAGCCCTCGTTGCCGCAGCGGCACAGGATCCCGTCGCCATGGGGAGCTGCGACGTGGCCGAGGTCGCCCGCCGAACCCTGTGCCCCGCGGTGCAGCTGGCCACTGCTGATGATGCCCGCGCCGATGCCGGTCGCGACCTTGACGAAGACGAGGTGCGCCACGTGGGGATAGCTCGTCGCGTGCTCGCCCAGAGCCATGATGTTGACGTCGTTGTCGACGAGCACCGGTCCGCCGAGCTTGGCCGAGACATGCGCCGGCACGTCGTAGCCGTCCCAGCCCGGCATGATCGGCGGCGAAGCCGGTCGACCCGTCGAGTGCTCCACCGGTCCGGGCAGCCCCAGTCCGACGCCCACGAGCTGGCGCTTCGTGTGGCCGGACGAGCGCAGCAGTCCTTTGCCGATCTCGATCACGGCATCGAGGACGACCTCGGGTCCCTGGCGGATGTCGAGTGCCTCGGAGGTCTCCGCGACGACTCGTCCGCCGAGGTCCGTGAGGGCGACGGTCACGTGCGTCGCGCCGAGGTCGGCGCCCAGGACGAAGCCCGCTTCGGGATTGAACGCGAGCCGAGTCGGTGGCCGTCCTCCGGTGGATCGCGACTCACCGGCGGGAGTGAGCAAGCCTGCGGCGAGCAGCGATTCGACACGTGCGCCCACTGTCGACCGGGCGAGACCGGTGATCTCGATGAGCTCTGCGCGAGTGCGGGGCTGGCCGTCTCGCATGAGCTGGAGGAGGGCGCCCGCACCGGGTGCGCCGGAGGCGGACGTGGTGGACGTTCCGGCAACGCCGGACGTCGGGATGCTGACGGGTCCACTCACGCTCCGTAGTGAAGCACAACGAGCGACTTCCGGCACCCTGAGAAACGGAAGAACCATGCGGCATACAAACTTTTGCTTGACGCACCGACAAAAGGGCAATAGCGTCCGCACCATGATCAGAGGCAATGACGCCTCACCTCTTCTGGTGATGGCAGGGATCGTCAAGCGATTCCCCGGTGTGACCGCGCTCGGCGGTGTCGACCTGGACGTGCGACCGGGAGAGGTGCACTGCCTCCTCGGCCAGAACGGTGCGGGCAAGTCGACCCTCATCAAGGTGCTCGCCGGTGTCCACCAACCCGATGAGGGCACGATCACATGGAACGGCGAGGAGGTTGCGCTCGCTCACCCGCAGGCCGCCATGGACCGTGGCATCGCGACGATCTATCAAGAGCTCGATCTCGTCGAGGGCCTCACAGTCTCCGAGAACGTCTTCCTGGGCCAGGAGCGATCTCGCTTCGGCTTCTCCCAGCGCTCGGCGGCGCGAGCCGAGACCGCGGCCCTGCTGGCGCGGCTGGGTCACCCCGAGATCTCGCCCTCCACCGAGGTGGGCCAGCTGTCCGCGGCCGGCAAGCAGATCGTGAGCATGGCCCGGGCGTTGTCCCGCGACGCCCGACTGATCGTCATGGACGAGCCGTCCGCAGTCCTCGACGGCGGTGAGGTGGAGCGCCTCTTCGATGTCATCCGCGACCTCACTGCGCAAGGTGTGGCCGTTGTCTACATCTCCCACCGGCTCGAAGAGATTCGCGTCATCGGTGACCGCGTGACGGTCCTCAAGGACGGGCGCACCGTCGCCACGGGCCTGCCCGCGAAGGAGACGCCGACGTCGGAGGTCATCAAGCTCATGACCGGTCGCTCGATCGAGTACGTCTTCCCTGCCAGGAGCGTCGTCCCCGCGGGGGAGCCCCTGCTCGAGGTGAAGGGACTGACTCGTCGCGGCGAGTTCGCTGACGTGAGCTTCACCGTCCGTCCGGGCGAGGTCCTGGGTCTCGCGGGACTCGTCGGCGCGGGTCGTTCCGAGATCGTCGAGACCGTCTTCGGTGCCCGTCGGGCAGATGCCGGGACCGTCACAGTCGGTGGGAAGGCACTGCGGGCCGGGTCGGTCAGCGCAGCAGTCGACGCCGGCATCGGTCTCTGCCCCGAGGAGCGCAAGAGCCAGGCTCTCGTCCTCGGCAACAGCGTCGCGTCGAACATAAGCATGGCCACCCTCACCCGCTTCGCCCGAGTGGGCTGGCTTGACCACGGGGCCGAGAACCGTGCCGCCCAGGAGCTGGCCACCGACCTCGACCTGCGCCCGACCGGGGTCACCCGCGAGGTGCGCACCCTGTCGGGCGGAAACCAGCAGAAGGTCGTCCTCGCCCGCTGGTTGCTGCGCGGCTGCCGAGTGCTGCTCCTCGACGAACCCACCCGCGGCGTCGACATCGGCGCCCGGTCCGAGATCTATGCCCTCGTCCGGCGGCTTGCCGACGACGGCGTCGCAGTCGTCGTCGTCTCGAGTGAGATCGAGGAGGTCCTCGGACTCGCTGACCGTGTCCTCGTCGTCGGCGACGGACAGGTCCTTCACGAGGGGCCGTCCACCGACCTCGACGAACACCGCGTGCTCGACATCATCATGAGAGGAGACGCCGCATGAGCGTCGACACCCCATCCACCACCCCCAGCCGCTCGCCCGATGCCGAGGGCACTCAGGAGATGGCCAGCCCTGCGGCGCAGGGGTCGTCACCCAGTGCGCTGGCTCGCTTCTATGGCAGCTCGGCCACCCGCAACCTGGGCCTCGTCATCGCGTTCGCCGTGCTCTTCATCGTCGGGATCGCGACGGGCGGCGACCGCTTCGCCAGCTTCGACAACATCCTCACGATCCTGCGGTTCGCCTCGGTGATCGGTGTGGTCAGCATCGGCATGACCTTCGTGATCTCCGGCGGAGGGATCGACCTCTCGGTCGGCGCCATCGTTGCGCTCTCGTCCGTGTGGGCCACCACCCTGGCCACCCAGACCATGGCCGAGAACACTCACTGGATCCTCATGGTCGGCACCGCCCTGCTCGTGGGGGCGGCGTGTGGGCTGGTCAACGGGCTGCTCATCGCCTACGGCAAGGTGGCCGCCTTCATCGCCACCCTGGCCATGCTCGCCGGAGCGCGTGGACTGGCCGAGATCATCGCCCAGCGCAAGACCCAGATCATTCGCGACCGTGGGTTCATCGACTTCTTCGGTGGCAACGTCGTGGGCATCCCGGTGCTCGTCATCATCTTCGCCGCCGTCGCCGTCCTCGGCTGGATCCTCCTGAACCGCACCACCTTCGGGCGACGCACCCTGGCGATCGGAGGCAACCCCGAAGCAGCGCGACTGGCAGGGATCAAGGTCCAGCGCCAGACGGCATACCTGTATGTCCTGCTCGGTCTCGCCTGCGGACTCGCGGCCGTCATGTTGATGGCCCGCACGACGACCGGCACGTCGACCCACGGGCAGCTCCTCGAGCTCGACTCCATCGCCGCCGTGGTCATTGGAGGCACCCTCCTCAGCGGGGGTCGCGGCACGATCGTCGGCACCGTGCTCGGTGTCCTCATCTTTGCGACGCTCACCAACGTCTTCACGCTCAACAACCTCGACACCTCGACGCAGGCCGTGGCCAAGGGCGTGATCATCGTCGCCGCCGTCCTGCTGCAGCAACGGGTGGCCTCTCGCCGCGCCAGTCCGTAGCCGTCGCGCGCTTCACCTCGGCACGTCCCTCCACCCACTCCCATCCCTTCGGCACGACCAGGAGCACTTCATGAACCGTTCCCGCCTCACCCTCACCCGGCCCGTCCGGACCGCCGCAGCGCTCGGGGTCGTCGCCCTCGTCGCCGCGGGGTGCACGAGCAACACTCCGGAATCGCAGACCACGTCGACCGACTCGGCCAGCAACGCCGCCCCCGCTGGTGACAATGCCAAGCCCGGCGACAAGGTCACCATCGGCTTCTCCGGACCCGCGTCCGACCACGGTTGGCTCGCCGCCATCAACTCCCTGCCCAGGCCGAGGCCAAGAAGTACAGCGACGTCGAGTTCCGCGTCGCCGAGGGCACCAACGACGCGAGCCTGCAGATCTCGCAGATCGAGACCTTCATCAACGACAAGGTGGACGCGATCGTCCTGCTCCCGACCGACGGTGCAGCACTCACCGAGGTGGCGACGAAGGCGACGCAGGCCGGCATCATCGTCGTCAACGTCGACCGTGAGTTCTCCAGCCCGTTCGCCGCCCGCACCACCGTGCTGGGTGACAACTACGGCATGGGCGTGAGCGCCGGGACTCGCGCGTGCACGGTCATCGCCGACAAGAAGCTCACCAATCCGGTCATCGCCGAGATCGCCGGCATCGACGCCCTCCCCCTGACACAGGACCGCAGCAAGGGCTTCGCCGACGCCCTCAAGACGTGCAACCAGACGGTCGACAACCGCGTGGCCGCCGAGTTCACCGTGGCGTCCGGCGAGAGCGTTGCGTCCAACCTGCTCCAGGCCGCGCCCAAGATCGACGTCATCTGGAACCACGACGACGACCAGGGTGTCGGTGTCATGGCCGCCTTCGACAACGCCAATCGCAAGGAGTTCGCCTTCATCGGCGGAGCCGGATCCGCGAACGCCATGCGCTGGATCAAGGAGGGCAAGATGGACTCGACCGTCATCTACCCGCCCACCCAGGCCGCCGATGGCGTGCGACTTGCCCGCCTGCTCGCGCAGGACAAGGGCATGGCCGATCTCGTCCAGGTTGCGGTTCCGCGTCGGATCGTCCTCGACGCTCCTGTGGTGACCAAGGAAAACGTCGACAAGTACCTTCCGCTCGGCTTCGAGTCCTGAGCCGAGTCGGGGGCCTACGCAGATGAGCGAGACACCTGACCCGGCGCAGCCCAGGCGGCTAGGAGTGGCCCTGATCGGCTACGCCTTCATGGGCAAGGCGCACTCCCAGGGCTGGCGCAACGCCCGCAGCTTCTTCGACCCTGCGGTCGTGCCAGAACTGCGCGTTGTATGCGGCCGCGATGCCGAGGCTGCGGGCGACCTCGCCCGCCGCTTCGGCTGGGAGTCGGTCGAGACCGACTGGCGTGCAGCCATTGCGCGTGAGGACGTCGACATCGTCGACATCTGCACGCCCGGCGACACGCACGCCGAGATCGCCCTTGCGGCCCTGGCTGCGGGCAAGCACGTCCTCTGCGAGAAGCCCCTGGCCAACTCGGTCGACGAAGCCGAGACGATGGCGGACGCAGCGGATCAGGCTGGGGCACACGGCATACGCAGCATGGTCGGGTTCACCTACCGGCGTGTGCCGGCGATCGCACTCGCGCGCCAGCTCGTTGCCGACGGACGTATCGGCGAGATCCGGCACGTGCGTGCGCAGTACCTCCAGGACTGGCTCGTCGACCCGGAGTCACCGCTCACCTGGCGGCTCCAGAAGGAGCGTGCCGGGTCGGGTGCGCTCGGCGACATCGGCGCCCACATCATCGACCTGACGCAGTTCGTCACCGGCGACCTCGTGGCCGGAGTCAGTGCTCTCACCGAGACGTTCGTCAAGGAGCGGCCGCTGGCCGACAGCTCGAGTGGGCTGGCGGCGACCACCGGCACGGGCACCGGGCCGGTGACGGTCGACGACGCCGCCGTGTTCATTGGTCGATTCGCCCGTGGGGCCGTGGCGTCCTTCGAGGCGACGCGCTTCGCCACCGGTCGCAAGAACTCGATTCGGTTGGAGTTCAACGGAACTCGCGGCACCATCGCCTTCGACTTCGAGGACATGAACGTCCTCGAGATCTATGAGGCGGACGCCGACCAGCCCGGCTTCCGCCGGATCATCGTCACCGAGGCCGACCACCCCTACGTCGGGGCGTGGTGGCCCCCGGGACACGGGCTCGGCTACGAGCACGGCTTCACCCACCAAGCGGCCGACTTCCTCTCCGCCATCGCCGAAGGCCGCGACCCCGAGCCGTCGTTCGCCGACGGACTCGCCATCCAACGCGTGCTCGACGCCGTCGAGACCAGCGCCGCCAACGGCGCCACCTGGACCCCCATCGAGCCGGTTCCCGTCAGCTGACTCTCGTCAGTTGACTCCGGCGCGCGCCCACCACCATCCCTGGAAGGAGACGTCAGTTCGTCCGGCTTCACCCCCTGTCATTGCAGTGACGAAGGAGCAGCATGAACACCGAAAGCAACCCCGCCCCATTCGCCCTCGCGAAGGCCCTCGGTCTCAACCGGCGCCAGTTCTTCGCGGCCACCACCGGGATGGCTGCAGCAGCAGCCGTCGCCAGCGTGCCGCTGGCCGGCGCGGCCGGTGCAGCGCCAGGACCGAACGGCGTCCTCATCCCGGCCGCCAAGCGCGGCATCATCCTCTACACCGTTCGGGACGCCATCTCGCGCGACCCTGCGTCGTCGCCCTTTGCCTCCGGCTTCAAGGAGGTGCTCACCGAGCTCTCGAACATCGGCTACAGGCAGATCGAGTTCGCCGGCTACCGCCAGCACGCCAACGCCGAGGGCGGCGCCGACCTCAACACGGTCGCCGGGGCCACCCTCCTCCGCTCGTGGCTCGACGCCAACGGTCTCGAGGCCGAGGGCAACCACGGCAGCATCCCGAGCACGGTGACGGACGCGACGATCTCGTCGTTCGACACCGCGTGCGAGATCGCGAACATCCTCGGCATGGGCCACATCGGCACAGGCAACGACCCGACCCGCAGCGCCTACCTCGCCGACTGGCAGGCCGCCGCCACGGTCTGGAACTTCTTCGGTGAGCGCGCGGCCAGCCATGGGCTGAAGCTCTACACCCACAACCACGACATCGCCTACAGCTTCCTGCTGGACAGCGGCCCGGCCGACGCTCTCGGCAACCCAACCCGCAGCAGCGGCATCCGTCGGCTGGAGTGGTTCCTCGAGAACACCGATCCGCAGAACGTCTACCTGGAGATGGACATCTTCTGGGCGCACGTGGCGCAGTACAAGCACCACACCTACACGGCCGCCGACGGCAGCTCGGTCCGTTCGGTCTTCGATCCCGCAGCCCTGGTCGCCGCCCAGACCAAGCGGTTCCCGCTGTTCCACGCCAAGGACGGCAAGAAGAACGCGGCCAGTGCCAACGGCTATGACATCGTCGCGTTCGGTGCCGGTGACATCGACTACTCGACCTTCCTGGGCCGCGTCGGGTCCAGGGGCTCACACAACCCGATGTGGGAGCAGGACACCGCCCCCGGTGGCGCGTTGGCACCCGCTCAGTCGCTCGAGCTCGCGAAGTTCAGCTACGACAACCTGGCCGCCCTGCGCGGCTGATCCCGCACCCTCGCTCACCCGCCCAAGCGGGTGAGCGCCAGTCCCGGAGGTGGCGTCGAAAGCCGTTGCAGCGGCCGACGCCACCCCGGGACTGGCTCGCCCGACACTTCACTGAAGGACGTGGACATGAATTCTATCCATCGCCGAGGCCGGCCACGTGGGGTTTCCACAGCTGCCGCTCTCGTGCTCGCTCTCCTCGCGACAGGAGCCGCCGTTGCGGCGCCTGCCGCAGCACACAACGGTGTCGACCACTCGGCCGAGCCGGGCTCCGAGCCCGCTCTTGACTGGTCGAACTACGAGAAGATCACCCTCACCAAGGACACCGGTGAGCCCATTGACATGGCAGTGATGCCCGACGGCAAGGTGCTGACGACCGCACGCAACGGTGACATCCGTCTCACCGACCCGGACGCCGGGACGACGAAGGTCGTGACCAAGGTTCCGGTCTACAGCAACTCCGAGGACGGCATGCAAACCGTCACGCTCGACCCGCAGTTCGCGACGAACAAGTGGGTCTACCTCTACTACGCACCGCTCGACATGACCGCGCCCTACATCTCGCGCACCCCCACCGGCTCGGCGCCCAACACTGTGCCCGCCGGCCAGGACCCGGCGACCTACTGGGACCAGTGGAAGGGTTACAACCAGCTGAGCCGCGTCAAGTGGAACGACGCGGCCGGCGCGCTCGACCTCAGCACCGAGCAGGTCATCATCAAGGTGGAGCAGCAGCGCGGCCAGTGCTGCCACGTCGCGGGTGACGTCGACTTCGACGCCAACGGCAACGTCTACCTCGCCACCGGTGACAACACGCCGGCAGGCACCCCCGGGGCCAACGGCTTCGCGCCCAACAACGACGCGCCGGGAATGAACCCGGGCTTCGACTCGCGTCGCGGCGCCGGCAACACCAACGACCTGCGCGGCAAGATTCTGCGCCTCCACATCGAGGACAACGGCTCCTACACGATCCCCGCGGGCAACCTGTTCGCACCGGGCACGGCGAAGACCCGTCCCGAGATCTTCGTCATGGGCCTGCGCAACCCGTTCCGCTTCGACGTCGACCCGGGCACCAACTCGGTGAGCTGGGGCGACTACGGACCGGATGCCGGTGCGCCGAGCGCCGAGCGCGGTCCTCTCGGCTACGTCGAGTGGCAGACGACGGCCATCGACCGCCCGGTCAACGGCGGTTGGCCGTACTGCACCGGCAACCAGTTCAACTACAACGAGTGGAACTTCGCGACCGCCACGCCGGGCCCGTTCTTCGACTGTGCTGCCGGCGCGAAGAACAACTCGCGCTGGAACACCGGTCTGGCCACAGTGCCACCGGCCACCCCCGCGACGCTCTACTACGGCGACAACAACACCCACCAGCCGTGGCCGGAGCTGACCGACTTCTCGCCGGCCACCGGTCAGGGCCCGATGGGCGGACCGGTCTACCACTACGACGCCGCGAACCCCTCGACGACGAAGTTCCCGGCGTACTGGGACGAGAAGGCGTTCTTCGCCGAGTTCTCGCAGGACTACCTGGCCGTCTTCGACGTCCAGTGGCCCAACGGGCCGGTGGACCACATCACCAATTTCCTGCCGAACAGCGCCCTGCAGACCAACGGCCAGCCCGACACCGACAGCCCGATCGACATCGAGTTCGGCCCCGACGGCTCGCTCTACGTCCTCGACTACGGCGACGGATTCTTCCGGGCCAACCCCGATGCCGGGCTCTACCGGATCGACTACTCGCCGGGCAACAAGGCGCCGACGGCCCGCATCTCTGCCGACCCGATCTCGAGCAGCGGTGTGCCGCTGACCGTCGAGTTCGACGGCTCGGGCTCGACCGATCCCGAGGGCAGTGCGCTGACCTACGAGTGGGACTTCGACGGTGACGGCACGTTCGACGCCACCGGTGTCGAAGCGACCCACACCTACACGACCCTCGGGTCCTACACCGTCCGGCTTCGGGTCACCGACCCCGAAGGACGGCGTGGCATCACGAGCACCAGGATCAGCGTCGGCAACGTTGCACCGACACTCAACGTGAGCACGCCCAACGGCGGGTTCTTCGACTGGGGTCAGGCCGTGCCGGTCACGGTCACGACGTCCGACCCCGAGGACGGGACCGCCACCGTGTGCTCCCGGGTGGCCTGGACCTTCGGGCTCGGGCACGACGCCCACGCCCACCCGCTGAGCCAGGGGACGGGTTGCCAGTTCGCGATCCCGACTCCCATCGACGCGACGCAGCACGGCGAGACCGAGAACATCTTCGGCGTCGTCGTCATCCGCTACACGGACAACGGTGCGAACGGGGTTGCTCCCGCGACCTCCGAGCGCTCGTTGATCCTCAACCCGAAGGCGCAGGAGGCCGAATGGGCTGACGTCGTCCAGGGTGCCGAGATCGTCTCCGACGCCACGGCGAGCGGTCTGCGCAAGGTCACCTCGCTCGACCCCGGAGACCACCTCGCCTGGGACCCGGTGAACTTCGCCGGTGTCACGGGTGCCACGGTCCGCTCCTCCGGTTCGGGCACGCTGGCCCTGCGCTGGAACGCTCCCGACGCGACGCCGTTCGCGACGGTCGCGGTCTCGGGCAGTGGCTGGAACGACACGGGCGTGAGCTTCGCGAACGCCCCGACGGGGACAGGCGTCCTCTACGTCACGTCCACCGGCGGTGTCGTCCTTGACCGGCTCACCTTCACCGGCAACGGCGTCGCCGACGTGACGCCGCCGACGGTGACCGCAACCCTCGAGCCGGCGCAGCCGACCGGGCAGAACGGCTGGTACACGTCCAACGTGACTGTCCGCGTCACCGCGACGGACAACGGCACGGTCTCGACCCGGCAGGTCTCCACCGACGGTGGCCAGACGTGGACGACGCTCAACGCCAACAACCCCACGACCGTCATCTCCGCGGAGGGCACGACGACCGTGCTCTACCGGGCGACCGACAACGGTGGCAACGTCTCGCAGGTCGGCCAGGTCGTCGTCAAGGTCGACAAGACCGCGCCCACCGTGACGTTCCAGGGTGCGACCGAGGGGGCATCCGTCGGCAACTCCGGCGATGTCACCTGGGCTGCGGCAGACGCGACGTCCGGCATCCAGTCCGTGACGGCGACGCTGGACGGTGTCTCGGTGCCGGGCGACAAGCCCCTCGTGCTGTGGCGCCTCGCACTCGGCGCTCACACGCTGTCCGTCATCGCGAAGGACAACGCCGGGTTGACCACCACGAAGACCCTCACCTTCACGACGACGACGTCGCTCGCCGAGCTCACCAAGCTCACGCAGCGGCTCGCCGACTCCGGTGAGGTCTCCGCGGCCGGTGAGAAGCAGCTGCTCAAGCGGCTCGACCAGGCGAAGAAGCACGCGGACGCCGGTCGCACCCAGGCTGCCGTGACGCAGGTGGAGAGCTTCATCGCCCTTCTCGCCAACCGCACGCTCGTCGTGGACACGACGGCGGCTGCGGCCCTCGACCGTGACGCCAAGGCGGTGATCGCCCAGCTGCGCGGCTGACCCGGAACGGCTCCGCGGCGGGACACCCTCCCGCCGCGGGGCCGCCCCCCGGCCACACACAACCGGCCGGGGCGAAACCTGAACGAACCACGACCCTGCAACAACGACCGACCACCGCAGCACCGACGCGAGGAGCTCTCCGATGACCATGACCACCGAACGCACCGGACTCTGGCTGGTCGGCGCCGGCGGATCTGTCGCGACGACCGTCGCCGCCGGGCTCGCCGCTCTGCGTGCCGGTGTCGCTGCCCCCACCGGGCTCGTCACCGCCCAGTCCGGCCTCGATGGGGCCGACCTCATCGACACCGCAGATCTCGTGACCGGCGGACATGATGTCAGCAGCGTCTCCCTCGCCAAGCGTGCGGAGGCCCTGGCCGCCGCCGGTGTCATCCCCCACGACCTTCCCGGCCTCGTCGCGCACGACCTCGACGAGGCGTCCACCCGCGTCCGTCCCGGCTACGCCCTCGGCGCCGAGGGTCAGCGTGAGGCGGTCGATCGTCTCGCGGACGACCTGCGCGAGTTCCGTGAGCGTGAGGGCCTGGCCCGCGTCGTGGTCATCAACGTCTCCTCGACCGAGGCTCCCGTCGTCCCCCACGCGGCCCACGCCGACCGTCAGGCGCTCGACCTCGCCTGGGACGCCGGGGAGTCCCCGTTGCCCCCGAGCTCGGTGTATGCCGCGGCCGCGTTCGCGGCCGGCTGCGCCTTCGTGGACTTCACCCCCTCCGCCGGCGCGCGCCTTCCGGTGCTCGGCACCCTCGCCGACGAGGCGGGTATGCCGTGGGGCGGCAGCGATGGCAAGACCGGTGAGACGTTGCTCAAGTCGGTGCTCGCGCCGATGTTCGCGATGCGCTCCCTCGACGTGCGTTCCTGGTCCGGGACCAACCTGCTCGGTGGTGGTGACGGCGCAACCCTGGCCTCACCCGACGCCCGCCGGAGCAAGATCGACAGCAAGGCCGCGGGGCTCGAGGCACTCCTCGGGCACGCGGTGGAGGGCCCCTTGCACATCGACCACGTGGCCGACCTCGGTGACTGGAAGACCGCGTGGGACCACGTGACCTTCGCCGGCTTCCTCGGCACCCGGATGACGCTGCAGTTCACCTGGCAGGGGTGTGACTCCGCGCTCGCGGCACCCCTGGTCATCGATCTCGCCCGCTTGCTCGACCTGGCGATGCGCAGAGGTGAGAGTGGTCCCCTGCCGGCGCTCGGGTTCTTCTTCAAGGACCCGGCCGGGCTGGACGAGCACGCCCTGGCCCCGCAGCACGACCTCCTCGTCCGCTGGGCGACGGAGGGTGCGGGCGTTCGTTCATGACTGTGCGTGACCTGGCGGAGCTCGTCCGAGCGCCCGCAGGCCTGACCGTGCCCGGCGACACCCTCGCGGGGGCAGCCAGCGCAGGGTGGCCCGCGGGTCGTCGCACTGCCCTGCTGCCCCTTGCCTCGGTGTCGCTCTACTGGGCCGGAATGGCCCTCAACGACTGGGCCGACCGAGACCTCGATGCCCTCGAGCGCCCCGAGCGCCCGATCCCTTCCGGGCGAGTGACACCGGGGACGGCACTCGCCCTCGCCTCCGGGCTCACCGCGACGGGCGTGGGCCTTGCCGCACGTGCCGGTGGCGCACCAGCCGCCGCGGTGGCGGGCGTGCTGGCCGGTGCCGTCTGGACCTACGACCTCTCGGCGAAGTCGGGGCCTGCGAGCACCGCTGTCATGGCGAGCACCCGGGGACTCGACGTCCTCCTGGGCGCGGCGGCCGGCGGCCTCCCTGCCCTGCGACAGGCGATCGCCCCCGCAGCCCTTCTCGCGGTGCACACCGCGGGCGTCACCGCGTTGAGTCGTGGTGAGGTCCATGGTACGAAGCCGGCAACGGCCCGAGGCGCCCTCTGTGCGACGACCGTGGTCACCACGCTGATCCCCGTCCTCGCGTCAGCGCGCGCGCTCGCCCTGGCCCACTCGCTCGCGGAGGGGCGGGCGGGTCGGGGTCGTGGGAGCCGGGACGGCTGGGTGGCGACGGGTGTCGCGATCGCGGCGGCGACGGCATACGCAAGTTCTGTCGGACGGGCGCAGGTTGCGGCGGTGACCGATCCCGGTGCGGCGACGACCCGCCGTGCCACGGTCGCTGGGATCAAGGGGATGGTGCCGCTCCAGTCGGCACTGGTCGCGTCGGCGGGGGAGGCCGGTGCCGCCCTGGCGCTCGGGGCTCTCTCGTGGGTCGCACGGTCAGCGATGCGCAAGGGGTCGCCGACGTGAGCGGGCTGCGGTTCGGCTACGGCCTCAACGGGTTCACCGACCACCGGCTGCCCGACGCGCTCGCCGTCCTTGCCGATCTGGGCTACGACGGCGTGGCGATCACCCTCGACCACGCGCATCTCGACCCCATCGGTCCGGGACTCGCTCAGCGAGTGGCACTGGCAGCGCGCCTGCTGGCCCGCCACGGACTCGACGTCGTTGTCGAGACCGGTGGTCGCTACGTGCTCGACCCCCGGCGCAAGCACCACCCGACCTTCGTGAGCAACGAGGGACGGGAGCGGCGGATCGACCTCGTGGCCACCGCCCTGCGCCTCGCGCCCGATCTGGGTGCTCGCGTCGTCTCGTGCTGGAGCGGCACGTTGCCGGAGTCGGCCAGCGCCAAGGAGGGATGGGCTCGGGTCGACCACGCGGTGACCAGCCTGCTGCCCGTCGCCCAAGCCGCCGGCGTGACGCTGGCCCTGGAGCCGGAGCCGGGAATGTTCCTCGAGCGGGTCGGCGACGTCGTCGGGCTCGTCGAGCGGTTGGACCGCCCCGCGGCACTCGGGTTGACCATCGATGTCGGTCACCTCACCTGCACCGAGGACGAGTCCCCGGGGTCGGTGATTCGCGGGGCTGGGCACCTCGTCGCCAACGTCCAGATCGACGACATGCGCAGCGGGGTGCACGAGCACCTGCCGTTCGGCGACGGTGAGGTCGACCTGCCAGGCGTGCTCGCGGCCCTGGGCGACATCGACTACGGCGGCCTCGTGCACGTCGAGCTGCCCCGGCACTCGCACGCCGCACCGGTCCTCGCCGAGACGAGCCTGCGCGCCCTGCGCCTCGCCGAGGCCGACGCCCACCAGCTCGAGAGGAGGACCTGACATGGGATGGAAGGACGACGCCGGGCAAGCGGTGGCGGCCGACGCGGATGCGCTCCTCAGCCTGTTCCCGGCTGCGGCCCGGCACGCCCGGGCGGAGGGGGACGACGGCGAGGCGGTGCGGGTCGGACTGCTCGAGGCCGTTGGCGGCGAGCTCGAGGACATCGTGCGGATCGCCACGCTCCTCTACCGGAGAGGCGACAGCGCCGAGAAGCAGGCAGTGCTCGCGGCGCTGCCCGGCCTCGACCGGGCCACCGGAACTCGACCAGCCGTCGGCGACGCGCTCCTCCCCATCGTGCGGGATGCGTTGCGCACCAACGACACTCGACTCGTCGAGCGTGCCCTTGGGGCGTATGCCGCCACGCACCTCGACGACCCCGCGTGGCGTCAGGGTGTCGTCAAGTCGATCTTCATGGGGATCTCGCTCGACACCGTCCCCGACCTCGAGCAACGCACCGACGACGAGCTGCGCCGGATGGTGCGCGACTTCATCGACGAGCGCCGGGCGGCTGGGCGCGACGTCCCAGCCGACGCACGGCGGATCGTCCACACCGACCAGTCCACCTCAACCCCCGGGAGCAGCAGATGAGGATCTTCGACCCGCACATCCACATGACCTCGCGCACGACCGACGACTACGAGCGCATGCACGCCGCCGGGGTGCGGGCGGTCGTCGAGCCGTCGTTCTGGCTCGGCCAGCCGCGCACCAGTGTCGAGTCGTTCTGCGACTACTTCGACGCGCTGCTCGGGTGGGAGCCCTTCCGGGCGCAGCAGTTCGGGATCCAGCACTTCGCGACCATCGGCCTCAACCCCAAGGAGGCCAACGACGAACGCTGCCGGGCGGTGCTTGACGAGCTGCCCCGCTATCTCGTCAAGGACCGTGTGGTGGCGGTGGGCGAGCTCGGCTACGACTCGATGACTCCCGAGGAGGACAAGGTCTTCGCCCACCAGCTGGGTCTGGCACGTGAGCACGGACTGCCGGCCCTCGTGCACACGCCTCATCGTGACAAGCTCGCGGGCACGCGGCGCACACTCGATGTCGTCCGCGAGTCCGGACTTCCGGTTGATCGGGTGCTTGTCGACCACCTCAACGAGGTGACGGTCGGGGTCGTCGCCGGAAGCGGCAGCTGGATGGGCTTCTCGATCTATCCCGACACCAAGATGGACCCGCACCGCATGGTCGCCATCCTGCAGGAGCACGGCACCGAGCGGATGGTCGTCAACTCGGCTGCCGACTGGGGACGCAGCGACCCGCTGCTCACCCTGCGCACGGCGCAGGCCATGCTCGCTGCGGGCTTCTCCGACGACGACGTCGACAAGGTCCTGTGGCGCAACCCGGTGGAGTTCTACGGACAGAGCGGTCGCCTCGAGCTCGAGGACGTCGACCCGGACGTCGGGGCGACCTTCGAGGGCAACTCGGTGCTTCGTGGCGCCAAGGTGGGTTGAGGGTGCGCCTCCACCATGCTGACGGCACCGTCGTGCACCTTGCCTACTGCACCAACGTTCATGCCGGCGACAGTCTCGACGACGTCCTCGCCCACCTCGACCGCTTCGTGCTTCCGGTGCGCAAGCACTTGGGGTCCGACCTCCTCGGGGTCGGGCTGTGGCTCGCAGCCCCGGCCGCCCATGAGCTGGCACAGGACGCCACAGCCACCGATGGGCTGCGGCAGGCTCTCACCCGCCGGGGCCTGGAGACGGTGACGCTCAACGGTTTTCCCTACCGCGGCTTCCAGGAGCCGGTGGTCAAGCAGCGCGTCTACCACCCGGACTGGTCGGAGCAGGAACGACTGGACTACACGGTCGACTGCGCCGCGGTGCTGGCCCGGCTGCTGCCTGACGACGCCGCCCGGGGGAGCGTGTCGACCCTGCCGTTCGCGTGGCGCACCCCCTGGGACCGTGGACAGCACCAGGTCGCGCTGGACAACCTGGGTCGTCTCTCCGACGCTCTCGAGGGCATCGAGGCCCGCACCGGCCGGGTGGTGCGGGTGGGTCTGGAACCCGAGCCCGGATGTGTGGTGGAGACGACGACCGAGGCGGTGGAGCGGCTTGCCGGCGTCAACACCGAGCGCATCGGCGTCAGCCTCGACCTCTGCCACCTCGCCGTCGGCTTCGAGGACGCGGTGCAGGCACGGGATCGCATCGCAGGGGCTGGGCTCCCGGTCACCAAGGCCCAGGTCTCTGCGGCCGTGCACGCCGACGACCCGGCCGACCCCGCCACCCGGCGGGCCCTGGCGCAGTTCGACGAGGTGCGGTTCCTGCACCAGGTGCGCGGACGGCATACCGACGGGTCCATCTCAGCGCGTGACGACCTCCCGGACGCGCTCGGAGGAAGCGACCCGCTGGAGGAGCGCGCCGACGACGGCTCGGCCGTGCCGTGGCGGGTGCACTTCCACGTGCCGCTCGACCTCGATCCCGAGCCGCCACTTCGCGCGACCCGGGACCACACCGTGGCCTCGCTCGACGCCCTGGTCGGAGGCGAGCACGCCGCGACCGACCACCTCGAGGTGGAGACCTACACCTGGGGTGTGCTGCCCGATGCGGCCCGCCCTCGCACCGACGACGACCTCTCCCGGCGGATCGCTGGCGAGATCGCCTGGGTGCGTGACCAGCTGATCGACCTCGGCCTCAAGGAGACCCCGTGACCACCACTGCACGCCCCCAGGTTGCCTCCGCCCCCGTGGGCGGTGTGGCGCCGAAACCAGTGCTGCTGCTCGACGTCGTCGGTCTCACGCCCCGCGCACTCAAGGACATGCCCCGCCTCCGCGAGCTCGCCGAGAAGGGCAGCAGCGCCACTCTGGGCACGGTCCTTCCGGCCGTCACCTGCTCGGTGCAGTCGACCATCCTCACCGCAACCCTGCCGAGCGAGCACGGCGTCGTCGGCAACGGCTGGTTCTTCCGGGACCTCGGCGAGATCATGTTCTGGCGTCAGCCGAACAGCCTCGTCGAGGGCGAGAAGCTCTGGGACACACTGCGCAGCGCATACCCCGACGCCAAGGTCGCGAACGTGTGCTGGTGGTATGCGATGGGTATGGATGTCGACACGGTCGTGACTCCTCGCCCCGTCTACCACGCCGACGGACGCAAGAGTCCTGACTGCTACACCCGCCCCACCCGGCTGCGTGACGAGCTGACCGAGGCCCTCGGCGAGTTCCCGTTGTTCCAGTACTGGGGGCCCACGGCGGCCATCGCGTCCTCGCGGTGGATCGTCGAGGCCACCCGGCGGATCATGCCCCACCACGACCTCACGATGGCCTACGTCCCGCACCTCGACTACGACCTCCAGCGCTTCGGTCCGCGGTCACCGCAGGCGTCCGCCGCCGCGGCAGAGCTGGACGCGGTGCTGGCGCCCCTGCTCGACGACGCGGCCCGGTTCGGCGTCGAGGTGGTCGTGCTCAGCGAGTACGGCATCACCGAGGTCGACCGGCCCGTGCACCTGAACCGGGTGCTGCGCCGGGCCGGGCTGCTCGAGGTCCACACGCAGGAGGGCATGGAGTACCTCGACCCGTGGGCCTCGCCGGCGTTCGCCGTGGCCGACCACCAGGTGGCGCACGTCTACGTCAAGGACGTCGGGCGGCTCGAAGAGGTTCGCACGCTGCTCGAGGCCACTCCCGGGGTGGAGCAGGTACTCGACCGCGAGGCCCAGGCGGCGCAGGGCCTTGATCACGCGCGCAGCGGGGACCTCGTCGTCGTCGCCGAGGCCCGTGCCTGGTTCACCTACTACTACTGGCTGGAGGACGCGAGGGCACCCGACTTCGCCCGCGGCGTCGAGATCCACCGCAAGCCGGGCTACGACCCCGCAGAGCTGTTCTTCGACCCGGCCGACAAGACCGCCAAGGCCCGCGCCGGGCTCTCTCTGGTGCGCAAGAAGGTCGGACTGCGCTACTCGATGAAGGTCGTGCCGCTCGACGCCCGCTGGGTGAAGGGGAGCCACGGACGGCTCCCGGAGGACGCGGCCGACGGACCTGTGCTGATCACCTCCACACCGGGTCGACTGCGTGAGACGGTGGCAGCGACCGAGGTGCGTGACGTCGTGCTGCGGGCCGCGGGCGTCGAGGTCGCCCTCACCCACTGACGGATCGACGAGCCCTGCGCTGCAACCACTTCCACCTCCACCACCCCGACCGCAAGGAGCACCGCGATGACGCGTCCGATCACTCTCTTCACCGGCCAGTGGGCCGACCTGCCTTTCGAGGAGGTATGCCGTCTGGCCGCCTCCTGGGGGTATGACGGCCTCGAGATCGCCTGCTGGGGCGACCACTTCGAGGTCGACCGCGCGCTGGCCGAGGACGACTACGTGGCCGGGCGTCGCGAGATCCTGGAGCGTCACGGCCTGGGCGTCTGGGCCATCTCGAATCACCTTGTGGGACAGGCGGTCTGCGACGACCCGATCGACCAGCGGCACCAGGACATCCTGCCGCCGGACATCTGGGGCGACGGTGACCCCGAGGGGGTGCGGCAGCGGGCGGCGCAACGCATGGCCGACACCGCGCGCGCCGCTGCGCTGTTGGGCGTCGAGGTCGTCATCGGCTTCACCGGGTCGGCCATCTGGAAGTACGTCGCGATGTTCCCGCCGGTGTCGGCGCAGACGATCGAGGCCGGCTACCAGGACTTCGCCGACCGGTGGAACCCGATCCTCGACGTCTTCGACGAGGTCGGCGTGCGCTTCGCCCACGAGGTGCACCCCAGCGAGATCGCCTACGACCACTGGACGACGGTGCGCACCCTCGAGGCCATCGGCCACCGCCCGGCGTTCGGCCTCAACTGGGACCCCTCGCACATGGTGTGGCAGGACCTCGACCCGGCGGCCTTCATCTGGGACTTCCAGGACCGGATCTACCACGTCGACTGCAAGGACGTGCGCATGCGGGTGCGCAACGGCCGCAACGGGAGGCTGTCGTCGCACCTGCCGTGGAACGACCCCCGGCGCGGCTGGGACTTCGTCTCGACCGGCCACGGTGACGTCCCGTGGGAGGACTGCTTCCGGACCCTCGGCGCCATCGGCTACTCGGGCCCGATCTCGGTCGAGTGGGAGGACGCGGGCATGGACAGACTCGTCGGTGCCGCTGAGGCTGTTGGCTTCGTGCGCCGCATCGCCCTCGAGCCTCCGGCCGCTGCGTTCGACGCAGCATTCAGCTCGGGGAAGGACGCATGAGCGACTTCACGCCCACCCGCGAGGACAAGTTCTCGTTCGGCCTGTGGACCGTCGGCTGGCAGGGCGTCGACGTCTTCGGTGGCGCAGTGCGTCCTCCGCTCGACCCGGCCGAGGCGGTCCACCGGCTCTCGGACCTCGGCGCGTGGGGCATCACCTTCCACGACGACGACGTCATCCCGTTCGGCGCGAGCACCCAGGAGCGGCTCGACCACCTCACGCCCTTCCGCAAGGCGCTCGCCGAGACCGGACTGGTCGTGCCGATGGTGACGACAAACCTGTTCTCCCACCCCGTTTTTCGCGACGGCGGCTTTACCAACAACGATCGTGACGTGCGCCGTTTCGCGATCAGCAAGGTGGCCGACAACATCGACCTCGCCGTCGAGCTCGGCGCGACGACGTTCGTGGCGTGGGGCGGTCGCGAGGGTGCGGAGTCGGGTGCCGCCAAGGACGTCCGGGCGGCCCTCGACCGCTACAAGGAGGCGTTCGACGTCCTCGGCGCCTACGTCCTCGAGCAGGGCTACGACCTCAAGTTCGCCCTCGAGCCCAAGCCCAACGAGCCGCGCGGCGACATCCTGCTCCCCACCATCGGCCACGCTCTCGCCTTCATCAACGAGCTCGAGCACCCGGAGCTGGTCGGCCTCAACCCCGAGGTGGGGCACGAGGAGATGGCCGGGCTCAACTACGCCCACGGCATCGCCCAGGCGCTCTGGCACGGCAAGCTCTTCCACCTCGACCTCAATGGCCAGCACGGGCCGCGCTTCGACCAGGACCTGCGGTTCGGTGCGGGCAATGCCCGCGGCGCGTTCTGGACCGTTGACACGGTCGAGCAGGGCGGCTACGACGGTCCGCGCCACTTCGACTTCAAGCCCCCACGCACCGAGGACATGGACGGAGTGTGGGCGTCGGCCGCCGGCTGCATGCGCAACTACCTCGTCCTGCGTGAGAAGTCGCTCGCGTTCCGGGCCGACCCTGAGGTCCAGGCGGCGCTCAAGGCCTCGCGGCTCGACGAGCTCGCCACCCCCACGCTGACGCCGGGCGAGGGCCTCGATGCGCTCCGCGCGGAGAGCTTCGACCCGGAGGCGGCCGCCGCCCGCGGAATGGGCTTCGAGCACCTCGACCAGCTCGCCCTCGACCACCTCTACGGGATCCGGTGAGGCCACGACGGCGTATGCCGTCGGCTCGCCTGGCGCTCGCACTAGAGTGCCGAGGGTGACCGAGAACGCGACTCCCGAGCAGCCCGCCACCGACGCCCCCGCAGCTCCCGCACCCGCTCCCGCGAGCAGTCCCCACCTCGACGAGATCCGTGCCGGCTACGCCTTCGCGGGGCCCGCGCTCGACTTCGGTGCAGCAGTCATCGACGACGTCGCCCACCCGGACACCCCGGTGCGCATCCCGCTCGCCGTCCTCAACCGCCACGGCCTCGTCGCCGGGGCCACGGGTACGGGCAAGACGAAGACCCTGCAGCTCATGGCCGAGCAGCTCAGCGGTCAGGGCGTCCCGGTGTTCCTCGCCGACATCAAGGGTGACCTGTCCGGCATGGCCAGCCCGGGAGCGCCCAGCGACCGGACCACAGCGCGGGCCACAGACGTCGGACAGGACTGGCAGCCCACGGCATACCCGACCGAGTTCCTGTCCCTCGGTGGCCAGGGCAAGGGCATCGCCATCCGCGCCACCATCACCGACTTCGGCCCGACGCTGTTGTCCAAGGTCCTCGGCCTCAACGACACCCAGGAGTCCAGCCTCGGACTCGTCTTCCACTACGCAGACAAGAACGGCCTCGCGCTCCTCGACCTCAAGGACCTGCGCGCTGTCATCGCCCACCTCGTGAGTGACGAGGGCAAGCCCGAGCTCAAGGCGCTCGGCGGCCTCTCGTCCGCGACGGCCGGCGTGATCCTGCGCGAGCTCATCGCCTTCGAGGACCAGGGCGCGGACGCGTTCTTCGGTGAGCCGGCGTTCGAGACCAGTGACCTGCTGCGCACGGCCGGCGACGGCAAGGGTCTCGTCACCTGCCTCGAGCTGCCCGGCGTGCAGGACCGTCCGGCGCTCTTCTCGACCTTCCTCATGTGGATGCTCGCGGACCTCTTCCACGACCTGCCCGAGGTCGGCGACATCGACAAGCCCAAGCTCGTCTTCTTCTTCGACGAGGCGCACCTCCTGTTTGCGGACGCGAGCAAGTCCTTCCAGGAGGCGATCGAGCAGACCGTCCGCCTCATCCGCTCCAAGGGTGTCGGCGTCTTCTTCGTGACGCAGTCGCCCAAGGACGTGCCCTCCGGTGTGCTCGGTCAGCTCGGCAACCGGGTGCAGCACGCCCTGCGCGCCTTCACTCCCGACGACGCCAAGGCGCTCAAGGCCGCAGTGGGGACCTACCCCCACAGCGACTATGACCTCGAGGAGCTGCTCACGTCACTCGGCACCGGTGAGGCCGTCGTCACGGTCCTGTCCGAGAAGGGCGCGCCGACCCCCGTTGCGTGGACTCGCATGCGCGCACCGCTGTCGCTCATGGCGCCGTCCACCGACGCCGTGCTCGATGCCGCGATCGCCGCGTCACCGATCGCGTCGAAGTACGCCGCCGTCGCGGACCGCGAGTCGGCCTACGAGAAGCTCGCGGCTCGCGTCGTGGCACCGCCCGTCGCGGAGGCCCCGCAGCCGTCACGGGCTCCCACCGCCGCCAGGAAGACTGCTGCCCCCAAGGAGGACCCGGGTCTGGTCTCGCAGGTCATCAAGTCGAGCGCCTTCAAGTCGGCGCTGCGATCGGCCGGCACGGTCCTCGGCCGCGAGATCACCCGCTCGATCTTCGGCACGCGCAAGCGCTGACCGACGAACGTTATTCTGCGCCGGTCGCGCGAGCGGCGCAGACCCTGAACAGCGGCGTCCCCATCGGGGCGCCGCTGGTCACGTTGAGCGCCGGTCTCGCAGGTCATCAAGTCGAGCGCCTTCAAGTCGGCGCTGCGATCGGCCGGCACGGTCCTCGGCCGCGAGATCACCCGCTCGATCTTCGGCACGCGCAAGCGCTGACCGACGAACGTTATTCTGCGCCGGTCGCGCGAGCGGCGCAGACCCTGAACAGCGGCGTCCCCATCGGGGCGCCGCTGGTCACGTTGAGCGCCGCTGGCGCCAGCCGCACACCACCGCGTCAGAGGGTGAGCAGGGCTCTCGCGTAGGCGCATTCGACGTCCGGATCGCTGAGCGTATGCCGTGTGCTGTCGACCGCAGCATACGTCACCTCCCAGCCGTCCCCGACTCGGCGGAGGGACTCGAGCCGGTCTCCGAGCAGTGCCCGCAACTGGTCCTCGCGGGGCAGCCACAGCGACTGGTCCAGGCTGACGGAGTCCAGCGCCCACTCGGTCGTGCCGTTGAAGCCGAGGACGGTCTGGTCGGCGAAGTGCTGCGGTTCGATCGTCAGGTTGCTGATCCAGAAGACCTCGTCGGCCAGCGCTGCGTTGTCGATGACGAACCGATCGCCGGCTGCGGGCTCCCACAGGACTCCGGCGTCGTGGGCGAGGCTGCGGGCGAGGTCGAGACTGATCATCTCCCCATCATGACCCGACTCCGCGTGGCGTCACCACCAGGAGATGACTGCCGCCGTCCCCGAGATGACGGCCCAGAACCGCAGCGCTCGGCCGACCAGTCCAGTGATGAGGAAGACCGACAGGCGCACCCGCAACGCACCCGCGACGACGGCGAGCACGGCATACGGGGGGAGGCCCGCCGCGGCGGACACGAGGAGCAGCCCGGCCATGAACCACGGACGTCCGTCGGTGCGGGTGCGCCACTTCTCCATCGCCGCAGCAGCCTTGGGTTTGCGCATGCGCCGCGCGACGAAGGGGAAGCGTTCGAGCTCCCAGCCGCCGTAGTACCAGAGCAGCTTGCCCGCCATCTGCCCGATCGTCGCTGCGGCCACGAGAAGCCACGTGGGTGCACGGTCCTGGGTCGCGGCGACCACGAGGAGCGCCTCGATGTTGATGACCGGCACGATCGCCGAGGCCACACCGAGGCCGAGAGTCGTGAGGGCCTCAAGCCACATGGGGCGCGCCCGGGGGCCGATCCGCCTCGGTCTGCGCGTCCGCGTCCGCCGGCACGGGCAGGCCGATCCGGAGCAGCCGCGCGAGAGACCAGGACTTCAGGGCGAGCAGGGCGAGCGCGATGCCGAGTCCGACCCACATCCAGCCGGTCACGAGCAGCAGAACCGCGAAGAGGGCACTGTTGACGGCCTTCGCCGGCTTGGACCAGTTCCAGAGCCAGATCTGACGGTCGACGACGTTGAAGTAGTTGGGGCTGCGGATCGGCCACGCGAGGAACGCGATCGACAGGAAGCTGTCGACGACCATGAACTCCGCGAGGTAGACGAAGACCGCTGGCGCGAGCTCGGGCTGCAGCCACACCAACCCGAAGTAGAAGGCCCCGGCGTTGAACCGGTCCGAGAAGATGTCGAGCACAGCACCGATCCGCGTCTCGCACGAGCGCAGTCGTGCCCACGCCCCGTCAGCCATGTCGCCGACCCAGTAGATCGCGAGCGCGACGACGAGCAGGGTGAGGCTGCGGTCATGCACCGCCCACGCAGCCACCACCGCCGACGCGATCGTGCGCACGGCCGTGATGACGGTCGCGCCCGTCCACAGACGTTCGACGCCGATCCCGACATCTGTTGTGTGCTCCCCCAAGAGCGCAGATCCCCACATCCGCTCAGGATAGGTCGCTCAGCCCACCAATGCGGCGATCACGGGAATCACCGACGCAGCAGGTCCCAGACGGGGTAGCGAAAGACGCGGCCACTCCGCCACGTGAGCCCAGCCGCGAGCAGGGGAAGCAGGACCGAGGCCGCCAACCACACCAGCGCGAGAACACCACCCGTCGTGTCGTGGTGGGTCACCAGGGCCAGGCCGACGCCGCCGACGAGCAGAAAGAGCTGCTGCGCGTGGAACCGGAGGATGGCAGCAGCGGTCAGTTGCACCAGTGGCCGATGATCCCTGCGCGACACATGGGCCACCAGGGCAACCAAGGGCATGACGATGGTGAACGCCGCAATGAGGTGGAGCGCTGCGGCGTAGAGGCGGCCGTCGTCAGCACGGGGCAGGGGACTGAGGTCCTGCCGCAGTTGATCCTGATAGTTCCCCTCGCCCACACGCTCAGGATAGGTCGCTCACCCCAGCAGAGCGGCGATCGCGAGAATCACGGGCACCGAGCCCATCGTCGTGATGAGGATCGTGTCGCGGGCGAGCACCGTCGCCCGGTCGTAGCGGGTCGCGTGGACGAAGATGTTCTGCGCCGTCGGCAGGCCCGAGCAGACCACGATGGCGAGCAGAGCGTGACCGTCGACTCCGAGCGCGAAGTGCGCGACGGCATACGCGACCACGGGTTGGACCACGAGCTTGAGCGCCGACGTCGTCGCGAGCTCGCTCACCGATCCGGCGGCACCGAGGCCGGGTCCGAGCCGCAGCGCGATGCCGTAGGCGATGAGCATCGACGGCACCGCGAGGTTGCCGAGAAGCTCGAGTGGGTTGCCGACGAAGTCCGGCAGCGTCCACCCCGTCACCGACAGCAGCAGCCCGATGAGCGAGCCGACGGTGAGCGGATTCCTGAACGGCCGCGTGACGAGCTGCGCGAACGATGGCGACCGACCCAAGGCGTCAGCATCCAGCAGCGCCAACGCAATCGGCTGCAGGACCAGGAGCTGGAGGAGCAGGGTCGGCGCGACGTAGGACGCGTCCCCGAGGACATAGCTCGCCACCGGGATACCCAGGTTTCCCGCATTCACGTATGCCGCCGAGAGGGCTCCGATGGTCCCCTCACCCAGGCGTCGGTGCCAGACAAAGCGCGCCAGCCCGGCATAGATGCCCAGCGGCACGACCACCGCCACCGCGGTGGCGGCAAGGTTGGCCGACAGGACCTCGTGGACGTCGGCCCGACTCAGAGTCACGACCATGAGCGCCGGTGAACCGACGAAGAACGAGACCTGCGACAGGATCCGCTGAGCGGTCAGGTCGAGGATGCGCAGGTGGGCGAGGAGGGCGCCGACGCCGATGACGACGGCGATCGTCGCGAACCCCGTGAAGACTCCCTGCACCCAGTCAGGCTAGATGTGGACCTCTGAGGGCGGGGTGGCCGTCTCGTCGTGGGTGCGCCCGGTTCAGCGGCCGGGTGTCCGGCTGAGCCGGTGGCGGGTGTTCTTGACGCGGTTCTGGCAGGTGACGGAACAGAAGCTGCGGCTGCCGTTCTTGGAGAGGTCGACATGGACGCGGTCGCACTCCGGTGCCGAGCAGACGCCGAGCCGTCCGGCGCGCTCGCTGCCGATCGCGAGGGCCAGGGCTGCCGCGCACCCCGCTGCCCACCCGTCGCCGAGCCGGTCGGTGGGTCCGTGGAAGTGCAGGTCCCACACCGTGCCGTGCTGGTCGAGCCGGGGGGCTGGGCGGGACCAGGCCAGAAGCTCGTTGGTCGCGGCGGCGGCCCGCTCGAAATCTTCGTCAGCGGCGGCCTCGAAGATCCGTCGCGCGTCGCGGGCGAACCGGCCCAGGACCCTCGCATCGCGCTCCTCCACTCGTGGCTTCCGGCCCTCCCGGACGAGGACGGTGCCCAGCTCCTGGCGCAACGCTGGGCCGACCAGCCTCTCCGCCGGGCGACCCCCGGCACAGGAGCACGTCTGGGTGTTCACCAGACCTGTTGCCACTCGGAGGAGGTCCACGACGTGACTGTCAAAACGCATTTGAACAGGTTACGCCCCGGTCCTAACGTCTGAGCCATGACTGACAAACAGCCCGTCCCCAGTCGCGTCGTCTCGCTCGGGAGCCGCTTGCCCCGATCGGTCACGGTGCTGCTGGTGGCGCGGTTCGTGAACCGGCTCGGAGCCTTCTCGATGCCCTTCCTCGCCGTGCTCCTCGTGCAGGATCACGGAGCGTCCGTGACAGTCGCGGGGCTCGTCGTCGGGGCGTTCGGTGCCGCGACCATCCCTTCGCGTCTCCTCGGTGGGCGCCTCGTTGCCGAGGTCGGATCGAAGGCCGCCGTGACCATGGGCCTCTGCGGCACGGCGGCCGCGCAGCTCGTCATCGCAGCCGCTCCCAGCCTGGGTGTCGCCCTCGCCGGGGCGATCCTGCTCGGGCTGTGCTTCGAGATTCATGAGCCCGCAAGCCAGGGCCTCATCGCCGACGTCACTCCCGACCACCTCCTCCCGTCGGCCTATGGGCTGCTGGGCGTGACTCTGTCGGCGGCCGGGCTCGTGGCGGGCGTCATCGCCGCAACCGTCGGGCGTCTCGGGCTCGCGTGGCTCTTTGCCATCGACGCACTCACTGCGCTGGCCTGCGCCGTGTTGGTGGCCGCAGCCCTGGCCCCGACGCCACCACCGTCTCGACTGGAGGCCGCCACCGCACAGCCCTGGTCCGATCGCAGGCTTCTCGTGCTCATGGCGACCGGCACGAGCTTCGCGACCGTCTATCTGGCGATCCCGATGGCCCTGCCCATCTCCCTCGCCGCCGTGGGTCGCCCGCCCTCGGACGCGGGCCTGCTCGCGACGCTGGCCGCGCTCGTCATCCTCGGAGCCCAGCCACTTCTGCGGCGGCACGACGACCCGCACCGGCGAATGGTCGGCGGCTACGCGCTGCTCGCTGTCGGACTGGCGATCGCCGGGCTCCTCCCAACGATCGTCGGCTACACCGTGGCGACCGTCGTCATCGCGCTGGGAGATGCTCTGCTCCTGGGCCACGCCTACACGCTCGTGGCACGACTCGCCCCGACCGGGGCGAAGGCTGCCTACTTCGCGGCCTACGGCATCACCTGGGGCATCGCGCTGACCGTCGGCCCTCCCCTGATGGGGGTGATGCTGGACCTGGGCACGCGGATGTTCTGGCTCGTCGCCGCCTCGGCGATGCTCGCCACCGGTGTGGCGCACGGACTTTCGGCTCGCGCGCTCGCGCCAGACCCTGCTCGAACGATCGTGGTCTAGTTCGGTCGACGGAGCACTGGCGCGAGCGTGTCCAGGACGGAGGCGTCCTCGATCGTCCCCGGCACCACCGGAGTTCGGCCGTCGGCGAGTTCGCGCATCGTCTTGCGCAGGATCTTCCCCGAACGGGTCTTGGGCAGAGCGGCCACGATGTCGACCTGCCGCAGCGCCGCCACGGCCCCGACCTCGTCACGAACCCGCTGCACGAGCTCGGCACAGATCCGTTCGCCCTCGGCGCCCGTCCCGTCGACGCCGCCCTTGAGGACGACGAGCCCGCGCGGCACCTGACCCTTGAGCTCGTCGGCGACACCGATGACCGCGCACTCGGCGACGTCGGCGTGACCGGCCAGGGCCGCCTCGATCGAACCCGTCGACAGTCGGTGCCCTGCGACGTTGAGGATGTCGTCCGTGCGCCCCATGACATAGAGGTAGCCGTCCTCATCGACGAGCCCACCGTCACCCGAGACGTAGTAGCCCGGGAACGTCGACAGGTAGCCGTCGACATAGCGCTGGTCATCGCCCCACAGTGTTGGCAGCGTCCCCGGCGGCATCGGCAGCTTGAGGCAGATCGCGCCCTCCTGGCCGGCCGGCAGCGGTGCGCCGGCCTCGTCAAGGATCGCCACGGCATACCCCGGCATCGGCACGCTCGGAGAGCCGGGCTTGATCGGCATCGGCTGCAGCCCGCGGGGACTGGCCGCGATGGGCCAGCCGGTTTCGGTCTGCCACCAGTTGTCGACTACGGGGACCCCCAGCATCGAGGTGGCCCACTCGTAGGTGTCGGGGTCGAGCCGCTCACCGGCGAGGAAGACCGTGTCGAGGGACGAGAGGTCGTGCTCTCGCATCAGCTCACCGTGCGGGTCGTCGCGTTTGATGGCCCGGTATGCCGTGGGTGCAGTGAACATGGCCCGCACCTTGTGCTCGGCGATGAGTCTCCAGAAGGCCCCGGCGTCCGGGGTGCCGACCGGTTTGCCCTCGTAGAGAACGGTGGTCGCGCCCGTGAGCAGTGGCGCGTAGACGATGTAGGAGTGGCCGACAACCCAGCCGACGTCGCTCGCGGTGAACCACACGTCGCCCGGGTTGATGCCGTAGATGTTGTCCATCGACCAGCGCAGCGCGACGGCGTGGCCGCCGTTGTCGCGGACGACCCCCTTGGGTCGACCGGTCGTGCCCGACGTGTAGAGGACATAGAGCGGATCGGTCGCCGCGACCTCGACGCAGTCAGCGGGCTCGGCGTCGGAGACGAGCTCGTCCCAGTCCATCTCCTCCCAGTCGGTGTCGCGCTCGCCGACCGCGGCCCGGGCCTGCTCGCGCTGGAAGACAATGACCGACTCGGGCTTGTGGGTGCTGCGGTCGAGGGCCGCGTCGAGCATCGGCTTGTACTCGACGACCCGGCTGGGCTCGATGCCGCAGCTCGCGGCGACGACCACCTTGGGCAGGGCGTCCTCGATCCGCGCGGCCAGCTCCGCCGGGGCGAACCCGCCGAAGACCACCGAGTGGATCGCCCCCAACCGGGCACACGCGAGCATCGCTATGACCGCCTCCGGGACCATCGGCATGTAGATGACGACCCGGTCGCCCTTCTCCACGCCCAGGCTCGCCAACGCACCGGCGAACGTCGCCACGCGAGCCAGCAGGCCGGCATACGTGATCGTCTGTGTGGTCCCGGTCACGGGGCTGTCGTGAATGAGCGCGGGCTGCTCGCCGCGGCCGTCGCGCACGTGCCGATCGAGTGCGTTGAAACACGTGTTGAGGGTGGCGCCGGTGAACCAGCGATAGAGCGGCGGGTTGCTGGCGTCGAGGATCGTCGTCGGGGGAGTGATCCACTCGATCCGCTCCGCTGCCGTGCGCCAGAACGCATCCGGGTCGTCGAGGGACTGCCGGTATGCCGCCGTGTAGCCGTCGTGGGTCATCTCGCCATCGTGGCCCGTTGCGGATCGCTCGGCCAGCGGTTCGGTGAACGGGCTGGCCGAGCGGCGGCGGAGGTGCGGCGAATGGGTCGGCGGGGCTCAGCCCCAGTTCTCGGCCTTGGTGAGGCAGAACGGGTGCCCGCTCGGGTCGAGCAGGACGCGCCAGGTCTCGCCGGGCTGCTCGTCGGGCAGGGTCGCGCCGAGTTCGACGCACTGGGCGGCGGCGGCATCCAGGTCGTCGACGGCGAGGTCGAGGTGGAACTGCTTGGTGCCGTGCTCGTTGGGCCAGCCGGGTTCCTCGTGGTCGGGCAGGGTTCCGAAACCGAGGGCGTGGTCGGGGCCGGTGAGCATGGCGTAGCCCTCTCCTTCGGCGGACACGTCCCAGCCGAGGACGGCAGACCAGAACTTCGCGTCGCGGCTCGCGTCGGAGCTGTCGAGGCTGAGCATCTTGAGGGTGGCGATGGCCATGAGGGTGTGACTCCTTCGTCGGGGGATGTCAGTAAGAGATTCGGTGTCGGTCAGTCTCCCTAGGCTGGGCTGGTGCTGGATAGGACAAACCCGCCACCGACGGCGACCTTCGCCGGGATCCTGCGACCCGACCAGCTCGCGGAGTTCGTGCAGGTGCGGCGTTGGCCCGCCGGCGAGCGCGTGTCGCGCTGGGTCGAGAACCACTGGTCCCTGGCGTGGGACCTGCCGGACGGGGCGTCCTTCGCGAGCGAGGTGCTGCCACACCCCACGTGCTCCCTCACGGTCGAGCGCGGCGACCACCCACGTCCTGCGCTCGGGGGTGAAGAGGTCGTCGTCACCGGGGTGGTGACGCGCCGGTTCGATGTGGAGGTTCGGGGGAGGGGGCGCGTTGCGGGAATGCGATTCCGCCCCGGAGGGCTGGCAGCGCTGTCCGGCCAGTCCGCGAGGACGTGGACCGATCGAACCGTCGCCGCCACAGAGGTCGTGCCCCGCGGGATCGTCGAGGGGCTCGCGGCCCTTGATCTGGACGGGGATGTCGAGGGCGCGATGGGGATTGTCGAGGCAGGCTTCCCGGATCCGGACGGGCCGGACGGGCGCTATGACCGGGTGCTGCGCATCGTCACGGACATGCTCGGGGACCGGTCGATCGTCGCGGTGAGCGAGATCGAACAGCGACACGGCGTGTCTGGTCGCACGCTTCAACGCGACTTCCTGCACTACGTCGGCGCCGGGCCGAAGTGGGTGCTCGGGCGCTACCGGATGCACGACGTCGTGGCGGCCCTTGACGATGGATATGACGGGTCGCTGACCGACCTCGCGCTGCGTCACGGCTGGTACGACCAGGCCCACTTCACCCGCGATTTCACCGCCCTGGTGGGTGTGCCCCCGAGCCGCTATCGGAGCCAGAAATGAGCGGATTTCGTGGGGCATCAGCGCTCGGGTAATCTCCTCCGTTGGAGGATTCGCATAGTGGCCTAGTGCGCGCGCTTGGAAAGCGCGTTGGGGTAACACCCGCAGGGGTTCGAATCCCCTATCCTCCGCAGATGAAGGGCCCCGACCATGTGTCGGGGCCCTTTCGCATCCTCGGCGCGACCACTTCTTGGCGAGCCGAACAGCTCTACGTGGTCGACTCGCCAACAGATGGTCATCTCGTCCTCGCGCTCCTCGTCGCGGGCTTCGTCGCTGTCGAGAACATGGTGGCCTGCCGCTGCCGGGCCTGCTGGGGCTCCTGTCCTGAGCCGGAGACGGCGTATGCCGTGTGCTCACCTTCCGAAATGACCCCTCGGTACCTGTTGCGCAGGGCACTCTCTGTGGCTAAGTTCCACTAGGAAGACCTAGTGCGTTAATTGTTCACACTGCTGTGAGCACGCCGACACATCGGAGAGCCAGACATGTCCCGTCCGTCCGTCACCCGCCGCACTGCAATCGCCTCGGCGGTCGCTGCGACCCTCGCCGCCGGGGCCTTCCCGGCCATGTCGGCAGACGCTGCAGTCCCCGCAGGTCCCAACGGTTGGGTTCAGTCAACTCTCGCGCGCATGACGCTGGAGGAGAAGGTCGGTCAGCTCTTCGTCCAGTACGCCTATGGCAAGGACGCCACCACCGCCGACAGCCGCAACATCCCCATCTTCGGGGTGGCCACTCCTGCCGAGGCCGTGCAGAAGTACCACCTCGGTGGTGTCATCTATTTCGCCTGGACCGGCAGCGTGCAGAACCCGCAGCAGATCGCCGGACTCTCCAACGGGCTCCAGCATGCCTCGCTCTCCCGCGACTCCAAGGTCAAGATCCCCCTCGGCATCTCGACCGACCAGGAGATGGGTGTCGTCACCCGCGTCGGTCCGCCAGCCACCCAGTTCCCCGGCAACATGGCGCTCGGTGCTGGCCGCTCCGCCACTGACGCACGCACGGCCGCCGCGATCACCGGCCAGGAGCTGCGAGCCCTCGGCATCAACACGAACTTCGCGCCGGTCGCCGACGTCAACGTCAACGCGCTCAACCCGGTCATCGGCACCCGGTCCTTCTCGGGCAACCCCGCGCTCACTGCTGAGCTGGTGGCGGCGCAGGTCGCCGGCTACCAGGAGGATGGCAACGTCTCCTCGAGCGCCAAGCACTTCCCCGGGCACGGCGACACCGCGACCGACAGCCACGTCGCCTTCCCGATCATCACCCACACCCGCGAGCAGTGGGAGAGCATCGACGCCCCGCCGTTCAAGGCGGCCATCGATCAGGGCATCGACATGATCATGACGGCCCACCTCAACTTCCCGGCCCTCGACGACTCCGGTGACCCCGCGACGCTGAGCAAGCCGATCCTCACCGACCTGCTCCGCAACGAGCTCGGCTACAAGGGCGTCATCATCACCGACTCCCTCGAGATGCAGGGCGTGCGGGACCGATACGGCGACGCCGCGGTGGCCGTGCGTGCTCTCGAGGCCGGCGCCGACCAGCTCCTCATGACCCCGGTGATGACCAAGGCGTTCCCCGCAGTCGTCGAGGCAGTGAAGTCCGGTCGGATCAGCCAGTCCGACCTTGACGCGAAGGTGCGTCGCGTGCTCGAGCAGAAGGTGCGCCGCGGGATTGTCAACGACCACATGGTCGACCCGGCCACCATCAGCACCGTCGTCGGAACGCCCGCGCACCTCGCGACCGCCGACGACATCGCCAACCGCACCGGCACCCTCGTCCGCAACGACGACGCCGTCCTGCCCATCGCCGCAGCGGGCAAGAAGGTCCTCGTCACCGGCTACGGCGAGGTGGCCACCACGACCCTCGCCGCAGCCCTCGACAAGGCCGGCACGACGAGCACCAGGGTGACCACCGGCGCCGCTCCGACCGACGCCCAGATCGCGGCCTCCGTCGCGGCTGCGGCCGGCAAGGACTACGTCGTCATCACCACGATGAAGGCCTGGGACACCACAGTCACCGACAAGAAGGCCGGCCAGCAACGACTCGTGAAGGCGTTGCAGGACACCGGAGTTCCCGTCATCGTCGTCGCCACGCGCGACCCCTATGACATCGCCTACCTGCCGGGGACGCGCACCTACCTCGCGACGTACTCCTACAACGCCGTCTCCATGGAGTCGGCCGCCAAGGTCATCACCGGCGCGGTCGCCCCGACCGGCAAGCTCCCCGTCGACATCCCCACCAAGGACGACCCCAACACCGTGCTCTACCCGTTCGGCCACAGCCTCGCCTACTGAAACCCCTGGCCTTGTGTGCCTGAGCGGACCTGATCTGGGACCGCTCGGACACACGAGGCGCGATGATTGGAGAGAATCATGACCAGTCCCAACCGCCGCCAGCTGCTCACGGGCGGAGCCGGGCTCGCCGGCGCCGCCGCCCTCACCCTCGGTGCGTCGCCAGCGTTCGCCAGCCCAGCGGCATACCCCTCAGTCGTCAACGATCCGCGACGCAAGGTGACGCCGGGTGCGGACGTCGCGGCTGCCGCCAACTGGTCCGTCCTCGCGGGCCGAAAGGTCGGCATCATCACCAACCCGACCGGCATCCTGCTCAACCTGCGCACCATCGTCGACGAGATGCACGACGCGGGCACGGTCGACATCCGCGGCGTCTTCGGGCCCGAGCACGGTTTCCGCGGCACGGCCCAGGCGGGCCAGGCGGAGGACACCTACGTCGACGAGCGCACCGGCATCACCGTCTATGACGCCTATGGCGCCAACACCGCGAAGTTCGCGTCGATGATCCGCGCTGCTGGCGTCGACACCGTGGTCTTCGACATCCAGGACGTGGGCTGCCGGTTCTACACCTACATCTGGACGATGTACACGGCGATGAAGGCGTGCGTCGAGACCGGTGCCTCGCTCGTCGTCCTCGACCGCCCGAACCCCATCGGCGGCAAGGCCTTCGGCCCGATGATGACCGACCCGTGGACCTCTGGTGTGGGCGCCGAGAACATCGTCCAGGCGCACGGCATGACCGTCGGCGAGCTCGCCAAGTTCCTCGATGCCGTGATCCTGCCGACCGACACGAACGGTGGTCACGTCTCCGAGATCACCGTCGTCGAGGTCAAGGGCTGGCGACGCGATGTCACGTATGCCGGAACGGGCCTTCCGTGGGTCATGCCCAGTCCCAACATGCCGACTCCGGACACCGCACTCGTCTATCCGGGCACGGGCATGTTCGAGGGCACGAACCTGTCGGAGGGGCGTGGCACCACGCGGCCGTTCGAGCTCATCGGCGCGCCCTACGTCGACCACAAGTGGGCCGATCGGCTCGCCGGCCGCAACGTCCCCGGAGTGGCCTTCCGTGAGGCCTACTTCACGCCGACGTTCAACAAGCACGTCGGCAAGGTCTGCGGTGGTGTGCAGGTCCACATCGTCGATCCCTCCGCCATCGACCCGTTGCGGGTGGGCGTCGAGATGCTCGTGGCCGCCAAGTCCATCTATGCCGATTTCCAGTGGCGCTACGACACCTACGACCCGGCGCGGCCGTACTGGATCGACAAGCTCACCGGCTCGACGCGACTGCGCGACCAGATCACGGCCGGCGCCGACGTTGCCACCGTCATCGGCGCGTGGAAGGACGAGCTGGCGGCCTTTGATGCAGCTCGACAGCCCTTCCTCATCTATGGAGGTCCGACCCGATGAACCTGTCGCGACGCGTCGTCCTCGGCGGCGGATTGGCCGCTGGCACAGCGTTCTTCGCCCCGGGAGTCGGGATGGGTGTGGCTCGGGCCGATGACTTCGACAAGCCCTTCACCGGCTTTGCGCCGCCCTCGACGGTGCTGCGTGAGGGCACGCCCGAGTCCGTCGGCCTCGACCCCGCCCCCATCCAACTGGCCAAGGAGCAGGTGCGCAGCCACCAGGTGGCGCCCCCCGGTGGGCACCCGCTCTATCCCGGCCACGTGGGCCTCATGGCGCACGCCGGGGTCGTCGTCGCCACCCAGGTCGACGGATTTGCGCTCCGCTACCGCAATGCGACCCAGGAGCTGCCGCAGGCCGAGTGGCTCCCGATGCGGCGCGACACGATCTTTGACATGGCTTCGGTGTCCAAGCTGTTCACCTCGATCGCCGTCGTCCAGCTCATCGAGGAGGGGCGGGTTGGGCTGGAGACGGCGGTCGCGGAGTACCTCCCGGAGTTCGGCGCGGCCGGCAAGGGGTCGGTGACCATCCGCAACCTGCTCACCCACACGAGTGGCTTCACGTCGTGGCTCCCGCTCTACAGCAAGTACCCCGACAAGGCCTCGCGCATCGCTGCCGTGATGAACCAGCCGCTCACCAACCCCGTGGGCACGGTCTATCTCTACAGCGACCTCAACCTCATCACCCTCGGCGTTCTCGTCGAGCGGCTGCGGGGTCAGTCGCTCGACGAGGTCGTCGGTGCGCGCCTCACGGGACCGCTGGGCATGAAGGACACGGGCTACAACCCCGCGGTCAAGGAGCGCACGGCAGCGACCGAGTACCAAGCGTTTCCCGCTCGCGGCATGGTCTGGGGGGAGGTGCATGACGAGAACGCCTGGTCCCTGGACGGGGTCGCCGGTCATGCCGGAGTGTTCTCGACTGCGGACGACATGGCCGTTCTCGCCCAGGCGCTGCTCAACGGGGGCACCTATCGCGGTGCACGCATCCTCGACCGCAAGAGCGTCTCGCTCCTCATCACCAACTTCAACCAGGCCTTCCCCGGTGACGACCACGGACTGGGGTTCGAGCTCAACCAGACCTGGTACATGGATGCCCTGAGCGGACCGCGCACTGCCGGCCACACGGGCTACACGGGCACGTCGATCGTCATCGACTTCACGTCAAGGTCCTTCGCCATCCTGCTCACCAACCGCGTCCACCCCTCGCGGGCGTGGGGGAGCATCAACGTCGCCCGCCGGGAATGGGCCGGCGGACTGGGCAGGGCCCTGCCGATCACGCCGCGTGGCAGCCACGTCGGGTGGGAGACACAGGCGCTGCATGCGACCAACGCTGTTCTGTCGGTCCCGCTGGCGGTTCCGACGGCTGGCGCACGCCTCGGCTTCGACCTCATCGCCGAGACCGACGAGACCGACATCCTGCGCCTCGAGAGCTCTACCGACGGCACGACGTGGACGCTCGTCCCGATGGAGATCCGCCACCCGGGCGACACGCGCACCGGCGAAGAGGATGGATCCGTGAGCGGGACTCCCGGCGAACGGCGCTGGACCCAGGTTCGTGCCGAGCTCGCTGGCGGCCAGCAGACCCTGAGATGGCGCTACACGACGGACGGCAACACCCTCGGGCGAGGCGTCGCGGTCAGCAGGATTCGCGTCGTCGGGCAGGGCGGAGTCGTCGTCGACAGCGATGCTTCGTCCGACACATTCTCGGCTTCGGGCTGGACGAAGCGGTCGAGGTCGTAGTTTTGGGGCATGTCATCACCGATTCCGCTGGCCGACGTGGCTGACGCGCCACTCCTCGTTCGCCTGCGTGGCATCCGTCCCACGCTCACGCCTGCCGAGGATCGGGTTGCCGCGGAGGTTCTCGCGGATGCTCGACGCGCCTCCGACCTGACGATCACGGAGCTCGCGCACGCGGCGCAGACGTCGGAGACGACGGTGCTGCGGTTCTGCAAGCGACTCGGGCTCAAGGGCTATCCGCAGCTGCGGCTGGGCCTCGCGGCCGAGTCAGCGCTTCCGCGCGAGCAACGCATGTCGGGCAGCGACATCAGCGCGACCGACACGATCGACGACATCATCGCCAAGGTCGCCTCCCTGGACTCGAGCGCGGTCGAGGAGACCGCCCAGCAGCTCGACCGCCAGGCACTCAAGAAGGCGGCCGATGCGCTGGCCGGTGCGACCAGGGTCGACATCTACGGCATCGGGGCGAGCGCGATCGTGGGCAGTGACCTGCAGCAGAAGTTGCACCGCATCGGGGTGATCTCCTTCGCCTGGAACGACCCGCACATCGCCCTCACGAGCGCCACGTTGCTCACCAAGAAGGACGTCGCCATCGGCATCTCCCACTCGGGGGCGACGAGCGAGACGATCGAGTCGCTCGCGGCTGCGCGTAAGCGCGGTGCCACGACGGTCGCGATCACGAACTTCCCCCTCTCACCGCTGGCGAAGGGGGCGGACATCGTGCTCACGACCGCTGCCCGCGAGACGTCGCTGCGGTCGGGTGCCACGGCCAGCCGCATCGCCGCCCTCACGGTTGTCGACTGCCTTTTCATCGCCGTGGCCCAGCGCGACCTGCCCCGAGCCCGCAAGGCCGTGGTCGAGAGCCGCAAGGCAGTGTCCGGCCATCACCTCGCGTAATGAATTCACATGATTGACGCTGACGGCGTGAGAAACTAACCTACGAAAATGGCCAGCGACGTCCGGGTGAGCGCACCCACCGAAGAGCGGCATCCGGGCACGACCGGCATCGACACGGCGTCGACCCTCGAGATCCTCACGTTGATGAACGACGCCGACCGCACCGTGCCCGACGCGGTCGCAGAGGTCCTGCCCGAACTGGCGCTGCTCGTCGACCACGCCGTCGAGGCGATCCGAGCTGGGGGTCACGTCCACTACTTCGGCGCCGGGACGTCCGGGCGCCTCGCCGTCCTCGACGCCGCCGAGCTGCTGCCGACCTTCAACGTCCCGCCCGGGCTGTTCGTCGCGCACCACGCCGGCGGGCCTGCGGCTCTCGTGAGCGCGGTCGAGAACGTCGAGGACGACGTCGAACTCGGTCTCGCCGAGGCCTCGACGCTCACGTCCCACGACATCGCCATCGGCTTCACGGCCTCCGGCCGCACTCCGTTCGTCCAGGGTGCGCTCATCGGTGCCCGCGAGCGGGGCGCGCGCACAGCGCTCGTGACGGCGAACCCGGGAGCAGAGCTGGCGGCATACGCCGATCATCTTTTGGCTCCCGAGACCGGTGCGGAGATCCTCACCGGTTCGACCCGGCTCAAGGCAGGAACGGCTCAGAAGCTCGTCCTCAACGCGTTCTCGACGGCCGTGATGATTCGTCTGGGGCGCACCTGGTCCAACCTCATGGTCGACGTCGTCGCCACCAACGCCAAGCTGCGCGGGCGCGTCGTCCGGATCCTCCAGGAGGCCAGCGGCGCCAGCGAGACCGACGCCCGCGCCGCTCTCGAGGCCTCCGGAGGGCAGCTCAAACCGGCCCTGCTGTCGCTCCTCGCCGGCGTGACAGTTGCCGATGCCGCCGCCGCACTCAGCGCCCATGGCGACTCGGTCGCGGTTGCACTCTCCTCCTTGGCGACCTGATGGGCGCCGTCGTCGGAGTCGACGTGGGCGGTTCCGGACTGCGACTGCAATGGGCGTATGCCGGCCAGCCGAGTTCCGTCCACACCGCACCTGGCGCTCGGATCGGGGAGCGTGGCGTCGACGTGGCGGCGCTGACTGCCGACGCGGCCCGACTGCTGTCCGAGGGTGGCGTGGGGGTGGGCACCGATGTGCCCGTGGACGCCGTGTGCTGGTCGCAGCGGGGGCTGCTCTTCCTGTCGGATCCGGCGGAGGTCGTCTCGACGGTGGCGTCCGGACTGGGTGCTGGGCGGACCGCTGTCGTCAGCGACGCCGTGGCCTCGCTCGTGGGCGCGCTGGGGTCGGTGCGGCCCGGGGCCGTGGTCGCGGCGGGGACGGGGGCCGTGGCGTTCGGGACGGACTTCGGGTCGAAGGACACCTCGGTGTGGCGCCTCGTCGACGGGTGGGGACACGTGCTCGGCGACCGCGGCTCGGCCGCGTGGGTCGGGCTCCACGGGCTGCGGGCCGGGTTGCGACACCACGACGGGTTGCCCGATGGTTCTGGCCGGCTGCTCGTCGCGGGGGAATCGGCGTTCGGTGCCACGTCGCGCTGGCCCCGTCGCGTGATGACCGGGAGCAACGCCCCCGAGTTGCTGGCGTCGTTTGCGCCGCAGGTCGTCGAGGCAGCCATCGCCGGTGACTCGATGGCGGTGCAGATCTGCCGGGAGGCGGGGGAGTCGTTGGCTCAGTCGCTGTTGGCCGCCGCCGTGGGGATCTCGACGCCCACGTTGGTGGCCACGGGTGGGCTGCTCAACGCGGCGCCGGTGCGTGCGGCGCTCGAGTCTGCGGTTGTTGCTGCTGGAGGGGCGTTGACCCCGGCCGCGGGTGGCGCCCTCGAGGGCGCTCTGCTCCTGGCCACGCTGCTCGGTGAGACGGGCGCGATCCCCAGGCACCCGGCATACGTGCATCTGTCCTGACGCGCCTCACCGAGTTGGAGTCGGTCCTGGCGACCGGGTTAGACTTGGACTCGGCACCCCGCGTGGTGGTACCTCGCCGAACTCCCCCAGGGCAGGAATGCAGCAAGGGCAGGTGAGCTCTTCCAGGTACGCGGGGTGTCTTCATGTCCCGGTGCGACTTCGTGCCCTTGACGGACACGTCTCGCTGCCCTCGCCGTGTCCGTCAAGGGCACGAAGTCGAGGGTGAGGCGCGATCAGGCGCCGCAGGCGCAGCCGCCCTCGCACCCACCGCAACCGCCCGCGGCGGCCTCGGGGCGGTTGGCGCGGTCCTCCCACGTCAGCTCGAGGGCGCGCAGCAGCCCGTCAACGGGCTGGGCGCCGGTCACGGCGAACTTCTGGTCGAGGACGAACGTCGGCACGGCCGTGACGCCGATCTGGTTGGCGGTCGCCTCGTCGGCGCGCACGTCATAGCCATGGGCGTCGGACCCGAGCATCTCTCGCACATCCTTCTCGCCGAGACCACCCTCGACCGCGAGGCCGACCAAGGTGTCGGTGTCGCCGATCGCGGCGCCCTCGGAGTACCAGCCGCGCATGATCCGCTCCGTCACCGGCGTCTCGAGGCCACGGGCGCGGGCGAGGTGGATGACCCGGTGGGCGTCGAAGCTGTTGCCGCTGACGACCTTCTCCCACTGGAAGTCGAGCCCGACCTCGGCCGCCTGGGCTGCCATGGCCTCGTGCTGGGCCACCATCTCCTCGCGGGACTTGCCGTACTTCGCGGCGATGCGGTCAACGTTCGAGCCCTCGAGGACGGCCGGTGCCGAGCGGTCGAGCTGGTAGCTGTGCCAGGTCACCTCGACCTCGTCGGCGTGCTCGAACTGTTCCAGCGCCAGCTCCAGCCGACGGCGGCCGATGTGGCAGAAGGGGCAGACCAGGTCGGACCAGACATCGATGCGCATGCATCAACGATAGGTCGACCCAGTCCGCAGCCTTCAATCAGCAGGTCAATCGCAGGTCAATCGCAGGTCTGGAGGCGGTCCGGCTGGTCGGCGCCATACCGGTGCCCGGAACCGGCCGGCACGGCCAGCGACTCGACGAAGTCAGCCCCGGCGTGCACGAACGACACGACCGGCAGCCACGGGCGACCCTCGCCCGCCGGCGTGAACAGCATCGACGGGCTGGCGTGGACGACCGGATCATCAGCGTTCGCAGCGATGGTCTCGCGGGGCAGTCCGGTCCGACCGTCGCCTCCCGGGATCCCGAGCCAGAACGTCGAGCAGACGACGTCGCGCACCTCGCCCGCAGCCGGGTCCCGCAGGGCCGCCAGCCCCGCCGTCGCGCCGAGGCTCTCGCCGACGACGTGGACCTGGGGCCGCTTCGACTCCGGCAGTGCCGACACCTCCGCGGCGACAGCCCTGAGCAGGGCGCTGGCCCCGTCGACGGCGCCGTCACGGTTGACGAGGAAGGCCACCCAGCTCGGGCGGGTGTCGTACTGCATGGACACCGTCGCCACGTCTGCGCCGAACCGGCGCTCCATCCCCCCGACGAACTCGGGGTTGACCCACCCGGACCCAGTGGGGATGGCCACGAGCAGGTGCTCTCGAGTCAGGCCGCCGGTAGCGACGAGCCGGTCCACGGCGACGCGCGCACGGGTCGCGTTGTCGGGGGAATCGGCCACTCCGGCATACGCCCGAACCGCACCAACCGGCGACGGCGTGAGGAGGACCTGGTCGGACACGGGAGTCCCGGCGCCGGCGTCAGCCTGGGCGCTCGGCGCCACGCTCAGCAAGGACAACCCGGCCACCACCGCGACGGCGCGACGCGACACCCAGGCCCGACGACGCCAGGCCCACCGCACCCCGCGGACGAAGCCGACGACGGCCAGCGCGGTCGCCGCTGCGACGCCAACATCGGTGAGCGACAACGCATCCATGCCGATCCGGGTCCGCATCCCGTTCTGCGTCGCGACGGCGAGAGAGGCGACGTATGCCGTGAGTGCGCCTCCCAGCCCGACCACCAGTCGGTGGGTCGGTCCGGTGAGGTGTTGACGCCCGCCCGCCACTCGGCGGGTCACGGCGAGCACGACGAGGAACGACAGGGCGCTCAGGACGCCGAGGGCGATCGACTGCTGGGGGAGGAACGACGGGAAGGTCGCGACTCCCAGGGCAACAGGGATGGCGAGCGCGGTCGACGCGCGGGGCAGGCGGAGCGTCAGCGTGCGCCCCGCCCGCGACGTGTTGCGCAATCCGTCCTCACTCGCTGCGCTCCCGCGGATCGACTTCGTGCCCGAAATGGACCAACTCGCTGCGCTCGCTCGTCCGTTTCGGGCACGAAGTCGGTGTGAGCGGCGGGTGCCCACGGCCAGGCCGAGAGCGGCCACGCCAGCAACGCCCAGGCTGATGCCGGGGGCGATCGACATGGCCGTCTCCGACTCGGGCACGGCGTAGCCCTGGCGCGCGCTGTTGACCCGCACGAACCCTTCGGCGATGTCGGCCCACGCGAGGCAGCTGGCCCGGCTCAGCGGCTCCTCACGCGTGGAGCACGACTCCTCGAACTCGATGCCGAGCTGGGTGTCAACGGCCCGGCGAGCGTCGGGAGGAAGGTCGCGACCGGACCGGCCGGCATACCTCAAAAGGTCGTATCCCAGGTCGTGCTGCCGGCACGCGGCGGTGAACTCGGCTGGCAACGGGACGGGCGACGAGCATTCGCCTGACGGATCCCCGAGGAGTCCGTGGGTGACGGTCGGCTGGTAGCCGAAGCGGGCCCGGAAGTCCTGCGGCAGAGCAGCATTCGCGGTGGAGGCAGAGTGCGAGGTCAGCGCGGTGAGGGCATGCTCGGCCGAGCGGTCCGGCGCCGGCAGGGACGACGCGGTCGGGGCGAGCAGGAGGCCGGCTGCCGTGGCGAGGCCGGTGACGACGACGACTCGAAGTGCGTGGTGTCTCGTGAACATGCGGCAAGACTCGGAGCGGGGAGCACTCGCGGTCGTCGCCCTCCGGAGCCGTTCAGTGGCGGCACCCGAGGGCGATGGGCGAGGTCGGGTGATACCCAGGAGTGACACCGGATTCACCCCGTCGTATGACGACCCGGCGGCGCTCGCTGCCTAGTGTTGGGGGCATGGTCGGAGGCAGAGTGGTTGCAGCGAGCGGGCGGGCCGTGAGTCGGCTGGCGCGTCCGTTGTGGTGGCCCCTGTGGCGCGGGCAGCGCTGGGTCGCCGGTCACAACGACGTCGTCCTCGGCCTTGGCGCCCTGGTGATGTTCGTCATCGGCTGGTCCACGATCCAGATCAGCCATGACGTGCCGGCCTCCCTCATGCCCGTGCTCGCGTTGGCCGAGGCAGTGCCGCTGCTGTTCCTGCGGCGGGCACCCTTCGTCGGCTGGGCCGTTGCCGTGGCCGTGTCCGTGGTGTGGTGGGCCCTCGTGCCGGCATACTTCAGCTCGCCGATGCCGTGGCCGGTCGTGCAGTTCCTCGTGTTGCTCGCGACGATCGTGGCCGTTGGCCTCTGGGGTCGCTGGCGCGAGATCCCAGTCGCCATTGCCGCTACCGGTGTGCTCTGTGTGGCCGCTCTGCCCGACGACCTCAAGCCTTGGGCCCTGGGGCAGGCCCTCGTCATGGGCGTGGCCCTGCTCGTGCGCTGGCTCGTGCTCTCCCGTCGCCAGATCGCGGTGCAGAAGGAGGAGGTCGAGACCGAGCGGGCCCGCCGAGCCGTGGTCGAGGAGCGCAGCCGCATCGCTCGCGAGCTGCACGATGTCGTCGCGCACCACATGTCGATGATCGTCGTGCAGGCCCAGAGCGCGCCGATTCGGCACGGACTCTCGGACGCCGACGTCGTCGGGGAGTTTGCCGCGATCGAGGGTTCGGCGCGGCAGGCTCTCAACGAGGTGCGTTCGGTGCTGGGGGTGCTGCGCGACGAGAACGGACCGGTCGAGACCGCGCCCCAACCCGATCTCGCGCAGCTTCCGTCGCTGGTCAAGGCGTCCAAGGCGGCGGGTATGCCGCTCACCTCCCGTTTGCGTCTCGACCCGGCCCAGGTGCCCCCGGGCACGGCGCTGGTGCTCTATCGGGTGGCGCAGGAGTCACTGGCGAACGCCGCACGTCACTCTCCCGGTGCAGCGGTGGAGCTCACGCTCGAGGAGGACTCCGGCTGGGCCCGGCTCATGGTTCGCAACTCGGCCCCTCCCGCTGCCGACAACGTCCGCGCCAATGGCGGGGAGTCCGACCAACCGCGCGGACAAGACGGAGACGACGAAACGGGCGGGAACGGCATACGCGGAATGTTCGAGCGCGTGCGCGCCGTCGGCGGAACGTTCGAGGCGGAGCCGGTGGGTGCGGGGTTCGTCGTCATCGCGACCGTGCCGCTGACGGGCCGCCCGCAGGTCGCCGGGCTAGGTTGAACCGCATGATCACAGTGGTCATCGTCGACGACCAGGCGATGGTGCGGCAGGGGCTCGGCGCGCTGCTCAATGCCCAACCCGACCTCCAGGTCGTCGGTGAGGCCGCCGACGGAGCAGAAGCGGTGCGCGAGGTCGCGCGGCTCAGGCCCGACGTCGTGCTGATGGATGTGCGTATGCCGGAGGTCAACGGTCTCGACGCGGCCGCCACGATCCTTGCGTCGCCGAGTCCCGACCGACCGCACGTGTTGATGCTGACGACGTTCGACGTGGACGACTACGTCTATGAGGCGCTGCGGATCGGGGCGAGCGGGTTCATGCTCAAGGACGCGCCGTCGGAGGAGCTCGCGCGAGCCGTACGCGTTGTGGCAGCCGGGGATTCGCTCCTTGCACCGTCGGTGACGAAAAGGCTCATTGCCGAGGTGACCAAGAGACGGTCCGGCGTGCCCAAGGACTCACCGCGGCTGCGCGACCTGACACCGCGCGAGCTCGAGGTGCTGGAACTCATCGCCCGCGGACTGTCGAACATCGAGATCGCCACGCGACTGTTCGTCGCCGAGCAGACGGTCAAGACGCACGTGTCGCGGGTGCTCGCCAAGCTGGGCCTGCGTGATCGAGCGCAGGCCGTGGTGTTCGCCTATGAACACGGAGTCGTCAGCGCTGGCTGAGCAGGCCTACGGTGAAGGCATGGGCTTCCTCACGCGCAAGGTTCCGGCCACGCTCTGGCAGAACCTCACTCGTCTCGCGCTCGGCGCCTTCATGACCGGCGCCGGGCTGACGCACCTCACCGTGGCTCGCGACGAGTTTCGCGCGCAGGTGCCCAGTTGGGTTCCCATCGACGCCGACCTCGTCGTGCTCGGGTCCGGTGTGGCCGAGATGGGCCTCGGCCTGGCGCTGCTCACACTGCCCACGCACCGACGCCTCACGGGAGTCGCGCTCGCCGCGTTCTACGTCGCGATCTTCCCGGGCAACATCGCGCAGTACGTCGACGGCGTCAACGCGTTCGGCCTCGACACCGACACCAAGCGGCTCGCGCGTCTCTTCTTCCAGCCCGTGCTCATCGGCGCTGCCCTGTATGCCGCTGGGTTGCCCGAGCGACGTCGCCCCGCCGTCCCGGGCGGGTCCCCCTAGGGCCTCCTTGCTGGAGGAAGGGGTGGGAGCCGAGCCGGTGCCGCTGGTGCTCGGTGAGGTATCACCCCTGCCCCGGTGTTGGCAGTGCCACGGGCCTTGCCGGCCCACAGTGCCGCGCCTGCTGCGGCCAGCATCTGTGCGACGCCGGTAGCGACCAGGACGGGGCCGGTCCCGGCCCAGCCGATGAGTCCGCCGCCGACGAGCAGACCCAGGGAGGACCCACCCGAGTGCAGGACGGTCTGCACGGTGAACGCCGCCCTGCGCTCGGCCCCGGTGGTCTGCTCACTGATGAGAGCGTTCAGGGCCGCGATCCCCCAGGGCATGGCCGCCCCACCCACCGCTGCAAGGGCGGCGATCCCGGCCAGGCTCGGCGCCGCTGTGGGCAGTAGGACGAACGTGGTGCCCAGCACGACCCAGGAGACCGCCATCAGCGGTACCCGTGGGAGCCGGTCGATGACCAGTGGGACAAGGAGTGAGGTGATCACGGAGGCGGTGCCGTACCCGCTCATCCCGGCAGCGATCAGCGCGCCGGGTTGGCCGTGCTCGACGCCGAGAACGGCCAAGCCCAAGCTGTACCCGAACCAGCAGATCCCGCCGACCCCGGCCATGAGGATGCCCGCGGCGACCTGAGGGTGGGAGCGCATCACGTTCAGCGCAGAAACACTCTCGGTCGTCTCGTCCTCCGGGGTCTGCTCGTGCGGTCGGGCTGCGGGTACGGCGAACATCACCACCGCGGCCAGTGCCACGACGAGGGCCTCGCACCAGAGCAGAGGCTGGGTACCCCACGCGACGACGAGCCAGGCTCCGGCGGGCGGGGCGAGAATCATCGAGAGCCGGTGGGCCAGGTCCTGCCAGGCCAACCACCGAGCCGAACCCGCCTTGCCGCCCTCGGCCACATGCACATCGGCAAGGTCGGCGACCAAGGCCCGCTGTGCCGGCCCCAGCAGCGCGCCCGCCGCGCCGGTCAACAACCCGGAGGCGCACAACGCGAACACGTCCACCCTTCCGGCCAGTGCTGCCATCGGCACGACGGCCAGACCGACAGCGCTCACCGCCATCACCGCTGCCAGTGCCCGTCCGGAGACCAGCCGGTCACGCAGTCCCCGGCCCCACCACCCCACCGTCAGCAGGGGGAGCCCGGCCATCCCGCCGACCAGCCCGGTGGCCCAGACCTCGCCGGTCTCAACCAGTGCGACCAGGGGCAGGGCAACCGCGGTCATCCGGGTCCCGATCCAGGTCACGAACGTGATCGCGGTCAGCACCAGCAGAGCTCTTCTCACGTCCTCGATCCTGCGCGGGCAACGTCAGCTCGGGTAGAGAGCACCCGGCGACTCCTGCTCATACACTGCGGGCATGACCTCCCGCCTGAGCATCGAGGACCTGACGCTGGCCGAGTCGGTCGCCCGTCACGGCTCGGTCGGTGCGGCCGCGAGGGAGTTGCTGACCACGCAGCCGTCAGCGTCCCGTCGATTGGCTGCCCTGGAGCGCCGGCTGGGGAGCCGGTTGTTCGAGCGTGACACGACTGGGGCTCGGCCTACTCCGGTCGGGAGGGAACTCGCCCGTCAGGCTGCCCGCCTGCTGGCCGAGATCGATGCGCTACCCGACCAGGTCCTGGCAGCCACCACCGGCGCGCCCTCTCTTGTCATCGGCACGATCCAAGCCCTTGCTCCGCTCGTTTTCACCGCCTTGGACATGGAGCTGCCGGGCCTCACGGTCCATCCCGAGGTCGACCACGGGCCAGTGCTCGTTCAGCGGATCCACGACGGACTGCTGGACGCCGCGATCATCTCGATCGCCGAGCAGGCCAGCCTGCCCCGGGGTCTGCAGCGCACCCTCCTCGGAGTCTCGCCCCTGGTCCTGGTCCTGCCCGAGGGAGCAGGACCCCCGCGGGGAGGAAGGCGGCCGTTCGCAGGTCAGACGGTGCTGTACTCCACGATCGACCTGGCCGGTGAGACTGTCCGAGGGAAGCTCTCCGCCCTCGGGGCCGCACCACAGCTCGGCCCCACCATTGAGGCCACCCTCCGCATCGCCCGCCATCGCCAGACCCCGGCTCTCGTGCCGCTCCTGGCAGCACGCTGGTGGGCCCATCCCGGCGACCGGCTCTTACCCTCCCCTGTGCCGGGTCAGGTCGCTATCTCTCTGGTCACCCGGCCGCCGCAGCCCGCGGTCTTGACCCAGGCACTGCCCGGCATCGCCGAGAGAGTTCTTGGAGCCAGCCGCGATTCGCAGAACACGCCCTAGACGTCGCGGTGGGCGAGGTTCTCTCGCTGGACCCGGTTGAGACCGGCGTAGACGAGCCAGGCACCGGCGACCCACGTGGCGATGACGAAGTAGCCGTTGGTGGGGAACTGCGTTGCGCCCCAGACCATTCCGCCGATGAGCAGGGTGCCAAGGAGGAGGGGGAACGCGTACCAGATGGCCACGGTCTGCGGGCTCGGGACCGGGTTGAACTGGCTCGACGGCGGCCGTCCGCGGTAGGCCGCGAGAAGACTCCCGCCGGCGAGGAACACCGTGGTCATGACGAGCCAGGGAAAGACGGCGCCGAGGTCGGCGCCGACTGCCACTCCCGTGACGCTGCCCACGAGAACCGTTGTGACGAGGTGGATCGCGCCGGGCACGAACAGATGTGCGGCCGCAGCACGCACCGGCGGCGCACCGAAGAGCGGAGGTGTCCCCATGGTGTCGGCCTCGAGGCGCAGCCCCTCGGAAAGCGCGCCGAAGCCGAGGTGGCTGACGAGGCCCGCGACGAAACCGACGAGCGGCGGGACGGCGGTGCTGCCCAAGGTCGCCCCCATGCCGGCACCAGCAGCGGCGCACAGGAGCAAACCCACGAGGCCGGCGCCAGGCGAGCGCCGTAGTCCCAGAACGTCCCTCGCGACCAACGTCATGATCGGGCCACGGTGGCGCAGCCGCAGATCACGACCGCGAGTGACCGGTCGGGCGGCCTCGAGGCGGACAGCGCGCAGGTCTCCGGCCTGCACACCGCCGACGATGCGGTTGGACCGCGACGACTGCGTGCGCAGGTCGTGCACCCCGAGCCGGCGCACCTCGCGCACCCACCAGGGGCCGTCTCCAGGCGGAGGGGGAGGGGAGAGGCGACTCTGGCCGACGAGCCAAGCAACGCCAGCGAGCAGCCCGACGAGCAATCCCATGACGAGCCCGACCGGCAGGATCCACCAGCCCGCGGCACGCGCGCCGGCGAATCCGCCACCAACTGCCAACCCGGCCAGACCACCCGCGAAAAGCGTTGCAAACAGGGAGTATCCGAACCATGACCGCAGACTCGCCCATCGGTCGATCGACGATGCGACGACATGGTCGATCCACGGCACCGGAGCGACGATCGGCCCGCGCACCCGCCCGGCCTCCCGCGCCGCCAGAGTCACCGCCGCTACGACCACAACCAGGGCCAGCGCCGACCAGGGCGAGCGGAGCGCCGACGCCATGGCCTCTCGGTCGGCCGCGATGACGAGAGCGCGCAGCAGCGGGAAGCCGTAGAGCCCCACGACGATGACGGCGACGTACGCGGCATACGCCACTTCCTTGCGGGCGGGATTCCCGCCTGGTCCGTGGAGGACGTGGACGGTGTCGGCGAGCCGTTCGGCGTCCGTCACGTGTGTGGCGCTCATACGCGTCAGCCTTCGGCGGCGACGAGGTCGACGACCTGATCGGCGGCGCCGCCGGTCACCCGCTCGGTGATGATCGGGTCGTGGCACGCGAGAACCACGGTCGTGCCCGCGTCACGCCGGGCGGCGATGAGGTCGGCGACGAGAGTCCGCTTGGACGTGTCGAGCCGCTGCTCGGGTTCGTCGAGGACCAACACCGAACTCGGGCGGAACAGTGTCAGCGCCAACCGGAAGAGCTGCGTCTGCCCCGACGACAGCTCGTGGGGGAACCGCCCCCCGAGCGCCCCGATGCCCAGGTCCGACAGCGCCGCCGCCACCCGCTCGTCGGTGGTGTCGGCATCACCGGCCCAGGTCGCGTCGAGGAGGACGAGGTGGTCGCGCAGGGTGAGGTCGCGATAGGTCGCGGGCGCACCCACGAGAGCAGCCACGGCCGCCCGCACAGCAGGGTCGCGCTCGTCCGCCTTCGTCTCGCCGATGAAGGACTGGCCCGTCGTCGCCGGCATCATCCCGATGAGGATGCGCAACAGCGTCGTCTTGCCAGAGCCATTGGGGCCGCGCAACACCAGGCACGACCCACTCGGCGCGGTGACCGTGACGGGTGCGAGCAGGGTCGCCGGGCCGATCACCTTTGACACGTCTTCGGCTCGGACATCCATGGCGCCACGCTAGCGACCCGCTGCCGCGAGCCCATCCACAGGCAGGTGAACGCGGCATACGGGCTGTCGTTCACGGCGACTAGGTTGGGGGCCGTGAGCACCGCCCTGTACCGCCGCTATCGCCCCGAGACGTTCGTCGACGTCATCGGGCAGGAGCACGTGACCGAGCCGCTCATGCAGGCGCTGCGGACGGGGCGCGTCAACCACGCCTATCTCTTCAGCGGACCGCGCGGCTGTGGCAAGACCACGAGTGCCCGCATCCTCGCGCGGTGCCTCAACTGCGAGCAGGGCCCGACGCCGACCCCGTGCGGCGAGTGCGACTCTTGCGTGGCCCTGGCCCGTGGAGGCGCCGGCACGGTCGACGTCATCGAGATCGACGCCGCCAGCCACGGTGGTGTCGACGACGCCCGTGACCTGCGCGAACGCGCCAGTTATGGCCCGGCGCAGAGTCGCTACAAGATCTACATCATCGACGAGGCGCACATGGTGACGCCGCAGGGCTTCAACGCGCTGCTCAAGATCGTCGAGGAGCCACCCGAGCACGTGAAGTTCATCTTCGCGACGACCGAGCCCGAGAAGGTCATCGGCACGATTCGCTCCCGGACCCACCACTACCCCTTCCGGTTGGTGCCACCCGGTCAGCTCACCGAATACATGGAGAAGCTCTGCGTCTCCGAGAAGGTCGCAGTGGCCCCGGGTGTCCTGTCGTTCGTTGTGCGCGCCGGCGGCGGGTCCGTGCGTGACTCGCTCTCCGTGCTCGACCAGCTCATCGCGGGGTCCGGACCCGAGGGACTCACCTACGAGTCGGCCGCGTCCCTGCTCGGCTTCACCGACAGCGAACTCCTCGACGCCGCGATCGACGCCTTTGCCGCCGCCGACGGTGCGGGTGCGTTCTCGTCGATCGAGCGGGTCATCGAGACCGGGCTCGACCCGCGCCGCTACATCGAGGACCTGCTCGAGCGTCTGCGCGACCTCATCGTCGTCGCGGCCGTGCCCGATGGTGCTTCTGCCGTGTTGCGTGCCCTGCCCCCGGACCAGCTCGAGCGGATGCGCCAGCAGGCAGCGGCCTTTGGTCCCGGCGCCCTCTCGCGCGCGGCCGACATCGTCAACGCCGGCCTCTCCGAGATGACCGGTGCCACCGCGCCGCGCCTCCAGCTCGAACTCATCGCCGCTCGCCTGCTGTTGCCCGGCGCTGCCGGAGAAGCCGGGTATGCCGCTCGCCTGGATCGTCTCGAACGTCGCCTTGACGTCGGCGGAGTTCCCACCGGCGCGGCCGCCGCTCCGCCTTCGGCGCCGGTGCGCCAGCCGAGCCCGCCGGTGCAGCAGGCCCAGCCCGCGCCGGCCCAGGCCGCGCCGGCCCAGGCGCAGCCCGTGCAGGCACAGGTGCAGCCCGTCGCCCCTGCAGTCCAGCCGAAGACCCAGCCGGACCTTAAGCCGCCGCAACCGAGCAGCCCCGTTCCCGCACCTGCATCCGTCGTTCCCGAGCGACCCATTGACGAGCCGCCTGAGCTGGACGAGCCCGAGTTCATCGAGCCCGAGGACCAGCACCAACAGTCCCGAGAGTCCCAGCGAGCGCCGGAGCCGCAACAACAGTCCGCTCCTCAGGCCCCCGAGTTCCGGGCGCCCCAGCAGCAGTCACAGGCCCCGCCGCAGCAGCGGCCCACTCAGCAGTCCCCGGAGCCCGTCGCAGCCCCTGCGGCTCAGGCGCCGGTTGACTCGCAGCCGCAGCAGTCGGCCCCCGCCCGCCCGGCCGGACTCGACACAGCGGCCATCAGGCGATCGTGGCCCGATGTCCTCGCCAAGGTCTTCGAACTGCGCCGCACGACGTGGACGTTCGTGTCCGAGCACGCCCAGGTCCTCGACTACGACGGCGAGCGCCTGCTCCTCGGCATCTCGACGACCGGTCTGGCCAACACGTTCCGCCGCGGCCCGCACGCGACCTACGTCCAGCAGGCCCTCATCGACGTCCTCGGCATCGACACCCGCGTCGAGGGTGTGCCCGCCGACGGTTCTGCGCCCGCGGGTGGCGTTCCAGGGGTCGCGACCATCGACCCCAACCGCCCCGAACCCGTGGCCGCCCCCCGATCCGAACAGGCTCGCCCGACCCAGAACCAGCAGTCGGCGCAGGCCCGCGCCGAAGCCAACGGCGTGGCAGCGCAAGGTCAGGCGGAACGCGAAGGTGAGCAGGCGGCATACGTGCCAAGTCAGCCGCCCACGACGCAAGCCGAGTGGGGGAGCGGAACAGCCGACGGTGCGACCGCCCCTGCCTGGGCCAGCGGTGGCGCCGGGGACGACGCGGTGAGTCCCTTCGCCCGCGCCAAGGAGACGGTTGCGGCCGAGCCCGACCCCGACGAGCCGCAGGTGGCCGACGACTCGGCACGCAGCGACGATGACGAAGACATGGAAGGCCTCGGGGAGGTTGGTGTCCCCGTGATCGAGCGAGTCCTCGGCGGCAAAGTCATTCACGAAGAGGACGCATGAGCACGTACTACTGGGTCGGCCGGACAGCAATGATGTCGCTCTCGCACGCGATCTGGCGGCCGAAGATCCTCGGCAAGGACAACGTTCCCAAGGAGGGCGGCGTGCTCCTCGCGAGCAACCACCTCTCCTTCATCGACAGCTTCGCGATCCCGGTCGCCGCACCGCGCAAGGTGTCATTCCTCGCCAAGCACGACTACTTCACCGGCACCGGCCTGCGCGGTCGGTTCGTCCGCGGCTTCATGGAGGCTGGCGACGCGATTCCGGTCGACCGCGACGACGCCGGCGGAGCCAAGGACTCACTGGACCTCGCGCTCAAGGTGTTGCGCGACGGCAAGGCATTCGGCATCTATCCCGAGGGCACCCGCTCGCGTGACGGGCGGCTCTACCGCGGCAAGACCGGCGTCGCGTTCCTGTCGCTCACGGCGGGCGTGCCCGTGGTCCCGGTGGGCCTCATCGGAACCGACAAGGTCCAGCCCGCCGACCAGCGCGGGTTGCGACTCGCTGACGTCACCATCGCGTTCGGGACGCCGATCCTGCCTTCGGCGTATGCCGGCCTGCCCGCCGGGCGCGCACGTCGCCAGTTGACCGACGACGTCATGGACTCGATCGCCGCCCTGACCGGCCAGGAGCGGGCGGACGGCTACAACGAACGCCCCGCCACCGACCCCGACGACTGAGCGAGCGGGGCGCGTCAGGACCTTCGTCTGCGACCGAACCACCACAGCGCGAAGGCAACAGGCAGGGGAGCGAGCAGGACCGCGAGGAGTCGCACTGAGTTTCGGTTGACCCAGGGGGTGGGGTCCGGGAGACGGTCAGGCGGGGGCGTGAGCACCTGGGATCGCAAAGCACCGCTCACGGACCGGATGACGTGAATCGTCGACACCCTGGCCTCAGCGAGCCGGCCGACGTCAACGACGAGCTGGCCAGCGGACGTGGACGTCAACGTCTCCCAGTCTTCCGAACCTACTGAGATGCACGCCAAGGACCCCGCGTCGGCCTCATAGGTCACGCTTCTTTCGTCGGCTTCCAAGGGCCGCACGTTGTCGAGGCTCATGAAGGCTCCCGCAGCGGAGCAGGGGGAAGACCCGGGCACTTCAACGGTGGTGCCCGGTGGCGGGCTGTCGGGGTTCGGCGGCGCTCCCGTGGGGCCATCGGGCGGTGGACCTTCGGATCCCGGCGGGCCTGGAGGACCTGGCGGTCCTGGTGGGCTGCCGGGCGCGGGGGGAGGAGGAGCGTCGGGCGGCGTGCTGGGCGTGGATGCCGAAGTGGCGGGCGCAGGCGGCTGGGCCAGCTGGGTCAGCACCGCTCTTGCCAGCAGGGCGTGGCCCTTCTCGTTGGGGTGCATGCTGCCCGCGGGTGCGCTGGCGCCGCTGCCCCGGCGGACTTCCAGACCGTTCATCGCCGGATCGGAGGACTCGCACAAACGGACCCCGGCGAAGGCGTCCTCGGCCTCCACGACCTCGAATCCCACGGACGGGCGCGAGGCCTGAAACCGGATGATGTCATTGAGCCGAGGCAGGAACTGTGTGGTCAGCTCCCGGATCTCGGCCCGGCTCAGCCCAGGCACGCAGTCTGCGTCGAGGATGGGCTGCGGATAGGTCATGACGAGGACACGTGTGTCGTCAGGGACTCGACGTCGGACATCGGCGTAGAGCGTGGCCAGGCTCTGCTGGACATCGGTCTCTAGGCGCGCGGTGCGCCCGCGCATCCCCACACGGCAGTCGACGTCCAGACACGAGCGGACGATGTCTCCGAACTCCGCGTCGTTGCCACCGATCCCGATGAGAACGACAGCGGGGCGGCCCGGCTCTGGCCCGGCATCCGGTGCCATGCGCGGCGTGTCAAGGACATCGAGTTGCCGGATGCCGCCGTACGTGGAGAGGGGCGAGCCTGCGTGCTGTGGCCCGTAGAAGTCTTCTGTCGTGGCGCCGGAACAGGCGGAGGACACGAGTCGCATCCCGAGTCGCTCCGCCACGAGGTACGGATGTGCCGTCGCCGCGCGATGGCAGCGGTTGGCGGGGATGTCGGTCTGTGGAAGGTACCGATCTGCGCCCTCCCCGGACATGAAGCTGTCCCCGAGGGCCAGCAGCAGGGGCGCGTTCTCGTCGTGTACCGGGCTGGGATCGGTGTCGTCCACGCCGCTGGGCAGGAGGAACAGAAAGATCACCCCCAGGAGTGCCAGCACGAGATAGCTGGCGATCACTGCGATCAGGAGGCGAACGCCCCCTCGTTCCCGCACCATCCGCGCACCTCCTGTCGGGCCTGACTCATGATGTCGACCTGGGCGATCGCAGACAAGGGACGCGCTCCCCCGCGATTCAACAAGGCGGATCGGAGGCTGCGGGTGGGTGGTGCCTCCCGACTCGCGCAGCCAGTCGTGAGCCAGTGACAGGTGGGTGGCCTAGTCTCATGGTGTGTACGAAGGCGCAGTGCAGGACCTCATCGACGAACTCGGACGACTCCCGGGCGTCGGTCCCAAGAGCGCGCAACGCATCGCCTTCCACCTGCTCACGCAGGACGCGGTCGATGTGCAGCGACTCGTCGACGCACTGACCCAGGTCAAGGTCAAGGTGCGCTTCTGCGTGACCTGCTTCAACATCGCCGAGTCCGAGCAGTGCCGCATCTGCGCCGACCCTCGCCGCGACCTCACGAGCATCTGTGTCGTCGAGGAGCCCAAGGACGTCGTCGCCATCGAGCGGACCCGAGAGTTCCGCGGTCGCTACCACGTGCTCGGCGGGGCGATCAGCCCCATCGACGGCATCGGCCCCGACGACCTGACCTTCCGTGAGCTCATGACGCGCCTCGCCAGTGCTGATGTCAAGGAGATCATCATCGCGACCGACCCCAACCTCGAGGGTGAGGCGACGGCGAGCTATCTCGCGCGCTTCCTCAAGGGCATGGACATCCGGGTCACCCGCCTCGCATCCGGACTGCCCGTCGGTGGCGACCTCGAGTACGCCGACGAGGTCACCCTCGGTCGCGCCTTCGAAGGACGGAGACTGCTCGATGCCTGACCAGACCGCACCCAGCACCCCCGCCGCGCCGACCGACGACCAGCTCTCGGACCTGCGCGCCCTTGCTGCGGACTCCGCCGCGGAAGCCCGCATCTATCTCGCCACGGTCAGTGACATCGCGTCGGGTGCCAATCCTGCAGCAGCCCTCCCGCTCGGACTGCTCGCCCTCTCGCAGGTGCTCGTCATGGGCGCCCGCCTCGGCGCGATCGAGGACATCGTCCCGGAGGACCGCTTCGAGGTGGACCCGGGCCCGGACGTCGAGCTCGACCCGCTGCGCGAGAACCTCACCAACCTTCTCGAAGGCCTCGACGACTACGCCGACGTCGTCGACCCCGTCACGGAGCCCGTGCTCACGACCGGCTCGCTCTCCAACGACCTCACCGTGGTCGCCTCGGCGCTCGCCCACGGCCTGCGTCACCACGAGGAGGGCCGCATCCTCGAGGCCCTGTGGTGGTGGCAGTTCAGCTACCTCTCCGACTGGGGCGAGCGAGCGGCCAGCGCGCTGCGCGTGCTCCAGGCGCTGCTGGCGCACATCCGCCTCGATGCCGACGCAGACGCGGTCGCCGAAGCCGAGTTCGACGCCCTCCACCCGTAGCCCACACTCGTCGTCGGCGCCGCAGGCGGTCATTGGGCCACCCACATGGATGTGGACGCTCGGCCTCTGGGGTGCCACCGTTGACTCATGACCAGGACCCTCGAAGCCGACTATCTGGTGGTCGGCGGGGGTGCCATGGGAATGGCGTTCTCCGACGCGGTCATCACCCACTCCGACGCACGCGTGGTGATGGTCGACCGCAGGCACGGCGTGGGTGGTCACTGGCTCGAGGCGTACCCCTTCGTCCGACTCCACCAGTCGTCGGCGTTCTATGGCGTCGCGTCAACGATGCTCGGCGGCGGCAGGCTGCAGGAGAGCGGACCCGAGGCAGGGCTCCAGGAGCGCGCGACCCAGCCCGAGATCCTGGCCTACTACGCAGGGGTGCTAGACACGTTGGTGGCGTCGGGTCGGCTGGAGTTCTTCCCCAACAGCGACCACGTCGGCGACCGCACCGTGGTGTCGCGTATCTCTGGCGACCGCTTCCAGGTTCCGCAGGCGTGCCGGATCGTGAATGCCCACTACCTCGCGCCCAGCATCCCGGCCGAGGTGCCTGCCCCGTTCGACGTGGGCGAGGGCGCCCGGGTGCTGCCGGTCAACGACCTCGTCCGCCTGGGCGAGGCGCCGAGCGAGTACGTCGTCGTCGGCTCCGGCAAGACGGCCACCGACACATGCATCTGGCTGCTGGCGCGAGGCGTCGACCCGGACGCCATCTGCTGGGTGCGCCCCCGCGAGCCGTGGATGCTCAACCGGGCCCGCGTCCAGCCTGACCCGGCGATCTTCCTCGGCCTCGCCGCCGACATCATGCAGTCGGCTGCGTCCGCGAGCTCGCACCACGACCTGTTCCTCCGCATGGAGGACGCCGACGTGATGATGCGGATCGACCGCTCCGTCACTCCGACGATGGCCAAGGCGCCCACCCTGGCGAAGTGGGAGCTCGACCAGCTGCGAACCCTGCAGAACGTCGTGCGACGTGGGCACATCAAGGCCGTCGACCGTGGCCGGCTCGAGTTCGCCGACGCGTCGGTCCGTGTTGCTGACGATGCCCTCGTCGTGCACTGCGCCGCGGACGGGCTGAAGTACCCACCCCTCGTCCCGGTCTGGCGTCCTGACGTCATCACGCTGCAACCGGTCAGGGCGGGCTTCCCTACTTTCGGAGCGGCCATCGCCGGGTACATCGAGGCGACCCGAACTGCTGACGACGAGAAGAACAGCCTCTGTCCACCGTCGAACTACGGGAACTCCAGGGCCGACTGGGCGCGCATGTTCTTCCGCGGCGCCCGAGCCACCATGGCGTTCTCCGCTGAGCCCGACATCAAGGCGTGGGCCGACGGCATCTCGCTCAACCCGACTCGCATCCCCCCGGGATACCCGGCATCACACGCCCTGGACGACGCCCGCGAGCGCCTCGCGACCCACACGCCCGCCGGCATGGCGCGCCTCGCGGAACTGGGCGCGCCGACGGACATGCAGTAGCGAACCGCACGGCGCAACCAAACGCGAGCGACCGGCATACGGGCGTCAGTTCAAGGACCCGACCCCGTCGTTAGACTCGCTGGCGACCACTTAACCGACCCCGCGAACCACCGCATGGGAGTTCAGACGTGCCCATCGTCGTCCAGAAGTACGGCGGCTCCTCGCTCGCCGATGCCGAGAGCATCAAGCGCGTGGCGCGTCGCATCGCCGAGACCAGGAAGGCCGGCAACGACGTCGTCGTCGCCGTGTCCGCGATGGGTGACTCGACCGACGAGCTCGTCGACCTCGCCCAAGACGTCAGCCCGGTCCCGGCGCCGCGTGAGCTGGACATGCTCATGACCGCCGGTGAGCGGATCAGCATGGCGCTCGTCGCGATGGCCATCCACGACCTCGGCATCAGCGCCCGCTCGTTCACCGGCAGCCAGGCCGGCGTCATCACCGACGAGGCGCACGGCAAGGCCAAGATCATCGACGTCACGCCGGGCCGCATCACCGAGGCCCTGGCCAAGGGGCACGTCGTCATCGTTGCCGGGTTCCAGGGCGTCAGTCAGACGACCAAGGAGATCACCACCCTTGGCCGCGGTGGCACCGACACCACCGCCGTTGCGCTCGCGGCCGCGCTCGGGGCCGACGTGTGCGAGATCTACACCGATGTCGATGGGGTCTTCACCGCCGATCCGCGCATCGTTCCCAAGGCCCGCAAGATCGCCCGAATCTCCGCAGAGGAGATGCTCGAGCTCGCGGCCAGCGGGTCCAAGGTCCTGCACCTGCGCAGCGTCGAGTACGCCCGCCGCTATGAGATCCCCATCCACGTCCGGTCCTCCTTCACCCCGAAGGAAGGCACCATCGTCAGTGACCAGCTGCGCGCCGTGGGCGCCGAAAGCACAGAAGGAGAAGCCGTGGAAGCCCCGATCATCGCCGGTGTCGCGCACGACCTCAGCGAAGCCAAGATCACCGTGGTCGGCGTCCCCGACACCACCGGCAAGGCCGCCCAGATCTTCCACGCCGTCGCCGATGCCGAGATCAACCTCGACATGATCGTGCAGAACGTCTCGGCCACGGACACGGGCCTCACCGACATCTCGTTCACGTTGCCCAAGACCGACGGGCAGACGGCGATGGAGGCGCTCACCGCGATCCAGGAGCAGGTCGGGTTCACGGGTCTGCAGTACGACGACCAGGTCGGCAAGCTCTCCCTCGTCGGAGCCGGCATGCGCTCCAACCCGGGCGTCTCAGCGACCTTCTTCCGCGCGCTGGCCGACGCCGACGTCAACATCGAGATGATCTCGACGTCGGAGATCCGGATCTCGGTCATCACCCGCAGCGAACTCCTCGAAGAAGCCGTCCGGGCGGTGCACACCGCCTTCGGGCTCGACTCCGAGGACGGTGAAGCCGTCGTCTACGCCGGCACTGGGCGCTGACAGGTGGCGTACAGGTGGCGATGATCGGATGACCGCTGTGACTACAGCCGCGCCGACCCTGGCCATCGTCGGCGCGACCGGTGCGGTGGGCACCGTCGTCCTTGCGGTGTTGCCGATGCGCCGACACATCTGGGGACAGGTGCGCCTTGCCGCTGGGGCCGAGGACGTCGGCAAGGTGTGCCGCGTGGCCGACGAGGATCTCATCGTCGAGGCCCTGACCCCCGAGTTCTTCGACGGCGTCGACGTCGCCGTCGTGGACGTGCCGCCGGAGATCTCCGCCAAGTGGGCAGTGATCGCCGCTGAGCGCGGGGCCGTCGTCATCGACAACAGCCCGACGTTCCGTCGCGACCCCGACGTGCCCCTCGTCGTGCCCGAGATCAACCCGGAGGCCGTCAACGACCGACCCAAGGGCGTCATCGCCAACCCGGGCGCCACGGTCATGACGATGATCGACGTGCTCGCTGTGCTGCACGCGCACTGGGAACTCACCGAGCTCGTCGTCACGAGCTTTCAGGCCGCCTCGGGTCTCGGCCGTGCAGGCATGACCCGGCTCCATGACGAGATCGCTGTCGTCGCCGGTGACCGCGAGCTCGGGATGCGCCCGGGTGACGTGCGTCGCGCGATCGACCACGAGCTGGGTCCGAGCGTCTTCGGTGGGCCGCTGGCGCTCAACGTCCTGCCGTTTGCCGGGTCGCACGTGGGTGACGGGTGGAGCTCGGAGGAGTCCAAGATCCGCCAGGAGACCCGCAAGATCCTGGGCATGCCCGGCCTCAAGGTGTCCGCGACCTGCGTGCGGGTGCCCGTCGTCTCGACCCACTCCGTGTCGGTGCACGCAACGTTCGCGAAGTCGATCACCGTGGCCAAGGCTCGCCAGGCGCTCGTCGAGGCCCCGGCCGTCGTCGTCCTCGACGACCCGGACCAGGGCGAGTTCCCCACGCCTGCCGACATCGTCGGCGCGGACCCGCGCTTCGTCGGTCGGCTGCGTCAGCCCACCGACTTCCCGCGCACCCTCGACCTCTTCGTCTGTGGCGACAACCTGCGCAAGGGTGCGGCCCTCAACATGCTGCAGACCGCCGAGCTCGTCGCCGCCACCCTCTGAACCACCGCCTGCCGACTTGAGCGGGCGGCATACCCCCATTGACGTGCGGCGCGCCGGGCGACACGCCCCGCGTGACACCGACGTGACCTCGTGGACAGGCCCTGTCCATGTGCGTCTGTCACGGTGCAAAACAGCGGGGCAGGGGCAGTCGAGTCAATGGGGATATCGATCAGGTGACGGTATTCGGCGTGTTACTAGTGTGACGGGTGTGACTCATGGTGCAATGCGTTCAGCGGTTGTGGGACCGCAGCGAAAGGTCGAGTCGTGAGGAGGCGTCGTGTTCAGGAAGAAGGCACCAGAGCCCGAGCGCTCCCCGCTGCCCGTGCGCGCCGTCTCTGCTGCTGGTGAGCTCGCTCGTCGTGGCGTCGACATGACCCGCGACACCGTGCACAAGGAACTTCTCGAGCGCGCCAAGTCCCAGGAGGCGCTGAGCGATGACCAGATCTGGCGCCGCTACCAGTTCCGCCACCTCGCGGCCTTCATCACCATCCCGGCCCTGCTCCTCGGGACGGCCAGCATTGCGGCGGCCTACGGCACCGGGCTCATGCGCAGCGAGCAGCCCAAGGTGGTCTGCCAGCCGCTCGTGGTCCCGGCTCCCGCCATGGGGTCCTTCAAGGTCACGGTCCTCAACGCCTCCGGCCAGAACGGCGCGGGCCATGTCGTGGGTCGCGACCTCAGCCGCCGTGGCTTCGTCGTCGGCGACGTGTCGAGCGCGCCGCGGAACCTCTACGTCAAGGCGCCCGCCCGGATCTACCACGGCAAGGCCGGCCTCGACCAGGCCCTCCTCGTGGCCCAGACCATCGACGGGGCCGAGCTCGAGAACGACGGACGCCCCGGCACCGGTGTCGCCCTCGTCATTGGAGCCGACTTCACCAAGATGCTCCCTGCTCCGCCGCCCAAGCCGCCGAGTCAGAAGTCCTACAGGGTCAACGTCTACAACGCGACGTGGCGCCCCGGCCTGGCCAGGGCGACGCTCACCGAACTCACCGCCCGCGGCTTCTCGCCGGGCAAGCAGGGCAACGACCCGGACAAGTCGTTCCTGCCCAACGATGTCGCCGTCATCCTCCACGGGCCGGACGCAGACCTCGCGGCCGCTCAGGTGCAGCGCCACATCAAGGGCGCCGTCCTCAAGGAGGTTCCGCGCGACAACCTGACGATCGACGTCATCCTCGGCAACCTCTACGCAGGCGTCATCCCTGCGGCCGAGATGCCCCCGAAGCAGGCCGTCCGCAAGGACCCGCCCCCCACCGTCTCGCGCCCCTGCAAGTGACAGCCGGGACAGCCAGCGTCCACCTGGCGGTCGAGTGCTGCCTGTGTCGCCGGTCACACTGAGAGACTGACGCCCAGTCCGTCCCCGTGATCTCAGGAGAGCAGCCCATGCCCGTCCAGACCGTCGCCCTGCTCACCGCTGGTGGCCTCGCGCCCTGCCTCTCCTCCGCGGTGGGCGGGCTCATCGAGCGCTACACCGAGCTGGCGCCGGACGTGCGGATCATCAGTTATCAGAACGGGTATGCCGGTCTGCTCACCGGCCGCTCGGTCGAGGTCACGCCCGAGGTGCGCGCTGGTGCGGCGTTGCTCCACAAGTTCGGTGGGTCGCCGATCGGCAACAGCCGGGTCAAGCTCACCAACGTCGCCGACTGCGTGAAGCGAGGGCTCGTCCAGGAGGGACAGGACCCGCTGCAGGTCGCGGCGCAGCAGCTCACGGCCGATGGCGTCGACGTCCTCCACACCATCGGCGGCGACGACACCAACACCACAGCGGCGGATCTCGCGGCCTACCTCGCCGAGCACGACTACCCGCTCACGGTCGTCGGCCTGCCCAAGACCATCGACAACGACATCATCCCGATCCGGCAGTCGCTCGGCGCCTGGACCGCCGCCGAGCAGGGCGCGATCTTCGCCCGCAACATCCTCGCCGAGCACTCCTCCAACCCGCGGATGCTGATCATCCACGAGGTCATGGGGCGCCACTGCGGTTGGCTCACGGCCGAGACCGCCCGTCGCCACCACGCGTGGGTGGCCGAGCAGGAGTGGCTGCCCGCCGTCGGGCTCGACTCCCGTCGCTGGGACGTGCACGCGGTGTTCGTGCCCGAGCAGCACATCGACCTCGGAGTCGAGAGTGCACGGCTCAAGGCGATCATGGACGAGGTCGGCTGCGTCAACATCTTCCTGTCCGAAGGCGCCGGCGTGGCCGAGGTCGTCGCCGAGCTCGAAGCCGCAGGCCTCGAGGTCCCGGTCGACCCGTTCGGCCACGTCCAGCTCGACAAGGTCAACCCCGGCGCGTGGTTCGGCAAGCAGTTCGCGCAGCTCCTCGGCGCCGAGAAGGTCATGGTCCAGAAGTCCGGCTACTTCTCGCGCTCGGCCGCTGCCGGCGACCAGGACCTTGCCCTGATCAAACAATGCACGGAGTATGCCGTTGACGCAGCTCTGCGGGGCGAGTCCGGTCTCGTGGGTGAGGACGAGGAGCGCGGCAACGAGCTGCGTGCCATCGAGTTCCCACGAGTCGCCGGAGGCAAGAAGTTCGACGCCACCGCGGTCTGGTTCACCAAGCTGCGCACCTCGATCGGCCACGGCTGAGCGCAAGGTGAGCGGGCGGCATACCCGGCGTGCATCTGTGCGGATCGTGAAGGCTCCGTCTGGCTGAGACCGTCACGACAGGAGCCTGCAATGTCGGACACCACCTCCGCGGCAGGGCAGCGGCGACGCCCGCCAGGTCGATGAGGCGGCGCAGCATGGACTCGGGAGGTGGCGACCGAGGCGTGAATCCACGTAGCGGAGCTGCCCGACGCCGCTGCCGAGCCCGAGGAGTTCTGCCTTCGGCTCGGTGCCGTCCTCCAGCACGAGCTAGCGACCCTGTTGGGGACCAGTCCCGCAGTCCGACGCGAGGCCCGACTCGAGCGGTTCGCCCGCCTCGGACGGCTCCCGGTGTTGGCCACGTCCTGACCTCACGAGAAGGCCTCGGCCGCGATGTGCCGACAGGGATCACACGCTCGAAACTGAACAGCAACACGGGCCGGGCACAGTCAACGCATGGACTCCCCCCGTTCGGCCGTCAAGGACAGCCTGGTGTGCGTCGAATGTGGCCAGCTGCCGCACCCGCGCCGTGTGCGCTTGGCGCTGGCCAAGCTGCTGGCCGTCTTCCCCCTGGAAGTGGCCCTGCACGGGGCAGTTCTCGCCGCGCACCCACCGTTCATCGTCTCCGTCCTGACGGTGGCGCTCTCGACCACGGTTCTGGTCATCTGGGTGGTGGAGCCCTCGGCGATGCATCTCCTGACCAAGTGGTTACACGCGCCTGCGCTGCGGGATCGGACCTCCCTGCACGCAGCAGAGTCACTGTGGCGGGTTCGCGTCACCCTGCGCGACGAGCCCGGAGCACTCGAGCGCGTGACCCGCGAGCTCGCGGACCTTGGCGTGTCCATCCTGACGTTGCACGTCCACCCGCTGGAGGACGCGGTCGTGGACGAGTTCGTGGTCGGCGCCGGGGCTCACGTCGGCCACGCTGAGCTGGTGACCGCGGTTCGTCATGGGGGCGGGAGCGAGGTGCGCGTGTGGTCGACGACCGTGATGTCCCTGGTCGACGGCCAGACGCGCGCGCTCGACTTGGCGGCGAAGGTCTCCCAACGCCCGGACACGTTGCCGGCTGTCGTGGCGGAGCTGCTCGGCGCGCACGTCGTGACGGACACGATCCTGCAGGGCAAGCGGTCCGACGACAGCGAAGGGGCCGGGAACGACACGGCGCTGCGGCTGCCCTCAGCGTCAACAGGGTTGATCGCCCTCGCCCGCCCCGACTCGCCGTTCACCCCCGCGGAGCGGGCCCGGGCAGCACGCCTGGCGCAGATCGCCGAGGCGAGCACGCTTCGGCCCCACCACCAGGGTCGAGCTGGCGCGCCACTCCCCGGGCCGGCGCGCGGCGACGACTTGAAGGCTTGACCGCGGGCCTGCGGGTTTCAGCGCCAGACAGACGTGGACATGTTCCGCGTCGGCCACGGTCTGGCAAGCACGACGGGGTCGAAACTTCGTCCGGCTGCCCCGCGACGGCAGCTGATGAATTCAGCGCGCGCGCCCCAACTGCGAGCGCTCTACGTGGGCTCATCACGCGGTGGGACGCATCGTTGCACCAACGTTCGCATGCTGTCAGGCGCGCCCTCGATGAGGTCGGCCTGCACGGCGGGGACTCACAGCTCATCCCGTCCGGCCGCGCCCTCCACGAGATCGCTCAACAGACCTTGCCCAGGTACCCGGAAATCGTTTGTGGCGCCGACGGGGCCGCTGGCCGTCGGCGAGTCGGCCTCCCTGCCTCGAGTGCGGGGCACGTGATGAGCCGGTTGGGCCCCAGAGACGGTAGATGAAGTGCTGAGGCGCCCCGTGTCGATGGCGAAGTTGTGAGGTCCATGTGGGGCAGAGAGGGCGGCGACGTAGCCGTTCGCCTCGTGACGAAGCTGCATTTTGGACTTCCATGGAATGTTGTGGAAGCTTGTTCTTCCCATAGATCCTTTGCTGTGTTTTGAGGTGCTTGTTCTGCCGGGTCGCTCATGTCGAAGCGGGTGAACAAATGGCCGCGACATTGAGGTCTGAGTGACCGCCGCCGTGCGTGCCATGACGTGTGCGAGCAGCTGGGTGCGCAGTGGCCGGTGGGCGGTTGGCGCAGGACGTCATCTCGAACCGTCCGGGGTGTCGGCGGGCGACAACCGCGCGCGGACGTCGTGACCTGCGGTTTTGAGGGTGCAGGCCCAGTGGCTGGTATCCCGTCGCAGGGTTGGTTTGGTGGTTCCATCGGTCTGAAGGTTCGCTCGCGGGGGAACGTCGACGAGGCGGTTCGAGAGGCGTGACCACTGGACCCAAGTCTTTGAGAGTTGGAATATGCGTGGACTAGTGAGTGACTATTGACACCTCTGACAATGAGTAGATACTGAAATCAAGCAGACGGCAACGTCATCAGGGGCCTGCCCAGAATCCGCCTCGGCGGGCGGGGGACTTCAAATGTCAATTCTTGGATATTCGGCGCGCCATTCCATACGTCGGCCACTTTCTCGATCCGTGGTGACCACTGTCTGGTTGGCGGCCCTGGCCACCCTTGTGACCAGTGTCTCTGTCTATTGCCGGATAATGGAGTTCTCGACAAATACCATACGGAACGAGGCAGTTTATGGATAAACTTCTTCCCCGCCAAACTGGGATGGCCACCGCCGTTTCCAAGGGCGTTCCCGAAGTGGTCGGGACCTTGGACTCGGGCCTGCGCATCGAGCGGATCAGCAGCGAAGCTCGGATCCTGTTCGACCTCCCCGTCGACGTCCTGATCGGGGAGTCCTTGCTCGCACTCGTGATCTGGGAGGACGTGCCCAGCTATCTGGCCGCCTACGCCGAGGCTGCCGCATCGCAGCGGGGTGTCAAGGTCAACCTCAGCTTCTCCGGCATCACAGGCGGGCGGAGCTCGGAGCCACTTCTGTGCGAATTGCTCATCACGCCTCTCCCCCCTTCGTCCGACTATGCGTTCGTTGTGCGGCCAGCCCGGCCAGCGGCGCTGGACCTCCTCGGGGCCGAGCCGATGACCGTCCTCCCCGACCGCGCGGGGCGGGGGCCCCAGCCCGCCCTGCCCGCTCCCGGTGGACTGTTGGGCGTCCTCGATGCCGAGGTTCCGGGGATAGGTCGGCTCACGACCCGAGAGCAACAGATTGTCTCCCGGCTGCTTGAAGGTCACCGGCCCCCCAGCATCGCCCGCGCCCTGTTCCTCAGCCAGAGCACCGTGCGCAATCACCTCGCCTCCGTATTCAGAAAGCTCGGGGTGGCGTCGCAGGAGGGGCTGTTGGAACTCTTCAGAGCCGCCCCGTCGGCCGCAGGCGCACAACGGACAGCGTTCGTCGACGACGACAGGGTCCTTCGAATTTCGTGATCGTCGCCAGACCGGCTCATGCTGCACCGACTCGCACGAACGTGGCGGCCAGGTCGGCTAGGTCAGCGGTAGTTGCAGGCGACCTGCGTGCGTGCCGTGAGCCACGAAGTCGGGCAGCCGAACCCCGACCCCGAGCAGCTCGGCGATGGCACCGACGCAGCGTGGGGCCGCCATCCCGTCGCCGTACGGGTTGACCGCGCCGGCCATCGCGGCATACGCGCCTTCGTCCTCGAACAAGCTCAGGGTCTGCTCGGTGATGATGTGCGGGTCGGTTCCGACCAGCCGCACGGTCCCCGCGTGGACGCCTTCAGGGCGTTCGGTCGTGTCGCGCATGACCAGCACGGGCTTGCCCAGACTGGGAGCCTCTTCCTGCACCCCGCCGGAGTCCGTCAGGACCACATGGGAGGCCTTGAGCACGTGGGCGAACTCGTCGTAGCGCAAGGGCTCGGTGAGCAGGACGTTGTTCAGGCCCGCCAGCCTCGGCTCGATCAGGCGCCGTACCACGGGGTTCAGGTGCATGGGCAGGACGACGTGGATGTCGGGGCGCTGCTGCGCGATGACCCGCACCGCGTCCATGGCTGCGGCCATTCGGTGACCCCACGACTCGCGGCGATGGGTGGTGACGAGGCAGGAGCCGGCGGGGGCCAGTGACGACCCGGGCGACAGCAGGGTCGGCGAAGACAGCCGGCGTGGCGAGCGTTGCATGCAGCGCGTCGATCACGGTGTTTCCCGTCACGGCGATCGTTGCCCGGTCGATGCCCTCTGACTCCAGGTTCCTCCTGGACGTCTCGGTCGGGGCCAGGTGCAGTGATGCGAGGGGTGCCGTGAGGCGTCGGTTCGCCTCCTCGGGGAACGGGGAGTAGTTGTCACCCGTGCGCAGGCCGGCTTCGAGGTGGACGAGCGGAATGCGCTCGTAGAACGCTGCGAGTGCCGCGGCGAACGCACTGCTGGTGTCGCCCTGGACCACGACGAGATCCGGACGATCGGTGCTCAGGAGCTCGCTCGTGGCAACGTGCACGGTCGCGGCGATCTGCGCGAGGCTCGCTCCGGGGGTCATGAGCTCGAGGTCATGATGGGGCGATATCCCGAAGGCGGCGTGCACCTGGTGCAGCATCTCGCGATGCTGGCCCGTGACGGCAACGACCGGCTCGAGCGCAGGGTGGGTGCGCAGCGCCGCGATGAGGGGTGGGACCTTGATGGCTTCCGGACGTGTCCCGTACAGGAGCATGACGCGGCGTGGGGTTGAGCCGTCGCGAAGGGCGCCCGTCTCAGGTGAGCTCCCCGTCGCCGGGGACCTTCAGCGACAGCAGGTGCTGGGGCGCGGGGGTCTGCGGAGAGGCGCCGTCGTGGACCTCCAGGCTTCGCGAGGTCTTGGTCCAGTCGTCTCGTCGCATGCCGATGCGGACGAGGGCCCGCCAAGCCGCGATGTAGCCGATGTAGTTCCAGACGATCATCAGGTGACCCAGAACCAGGGCGCGCCGCAGGGTCACCGCTCGCGTGCGTCTGGCGTAGATGAAGCCGATGAACAGGTTCGGCGCGAACGAGAGCAGGTACCACAGGAGCGCGTAGGTGACCTGCCAGGGCAGGCCGCCCAGGTCGGTGGCGAACACACCCTGCCCCGAGCTGGCGAAGATCTGGTAAAAGATCCACTGCTGCAGGATCGACCAGGGCAGCACGATGAGCCAGGGGACCAGGAGGTAGGAGGTGACCTCCAGGACCGCCACCTCGTTGACCCGCGCCGACTGCCACAGCTCAGGGAGCCTGCGAATCGACTCCATGTGGCCCTGGTACCAGCGGGTGCGCTGGCGCAGGAGCCGCGGCAGCGTGTCGACCGGCTGCTGGTCCACATATCCGCTGGTGGGGGTCGTGATGCGCCAGCCGGCGGCAATCAGCCGCAGTCCCAGATCGAGGTCTTCGGTCAAGGAGCGGCTCCATGGCTCGCCGTCGAGGGCCGCCAAGGCACTGAGGCGGGTGAACTGCCCGTTGCCGCCGAGGCTCACGGTCCCGCTGATGGAGCGCGCGAACTGGGACAGCGCCGAGATCATCCAGAACTCGATGTCCTGGAACTGACCGATGAGCTTGCGACGGTCGCGGATGCGGACGACGAGCTGCACGCCGCCGACCCGGTGGTCACTGAAGAGCGCGAGCGCCGACCCGACGCCACCGGGACTGAGTCGGCCGTCAGCATCCATCACGGCGACGATGACCGCCTCGGTCGGCAGGCCGCGGGCCGCCGCGTGGCGCACGACGATGGGGTACGCAGCGTTGAGCGCTGCGCCCTTGCCCTGCTTGGACTGCGTGCCGCGTCGCGTGAGGATCACGAGCCGGTCGGGCTCGCCGCGTTCGGCGGCCGCGAGCTGCGCTCGGGCAGCTGTTTGGTCCGTGCAGCCGTCGTCCACAACCACCACCGTGCAGCCGGGCTGGTCCAGGAGCCTGCGCACCGTCTCGCCGATGACCACTTCCTCGTTCAGGCAAGGAACGATGAAGTACAGACCGTCGTGCGGCCCGCCGGCATCCGGGGTCTCGTCCTGTTCTTGGCTGCCGAGCTTCAGGCCGTTGCGGGTGGCCACCCGGATGCCCATTGCGACGGAGATCGCGAAGTAGGGCAGGGCCAGCGCCAGGACGACCTGGGACATCCATCCGAAGAAGTGCTGCATGCGATTCCTTAGGGTGCGGCGTGACGAGGGATGCGCCGTCCGAGAAGCACAGCGACGAAGACGACGCCGGCCGCGCAGGTCCCGACCACCGTCAGCAAGGACCCGAGGTAGGTGTGGGCTATGACAAGGCCGGGGTCGCGGCCAAAGGTGGACACGGTCGCGCCGATGGCGGCCAGCCGGGCCACGTTCCCGAGGATGAGGATCGCTCCTCCAAGAGCCACCGCGGATGCGGTGCGCCAGGGCGAGAGGGGCCTGAGCAGCATGAGCGGCGCGGCGCCGATGAGCAGTGCTCCCGCCAGGTACGCCACGGTGCACTCGCTGGTCAGCACGAAGATGGACTCGACCGAGGTGTCCTTGTAGAGGATCAACATGTGGCGTGAAGGGACGGCCAGGGTGCTCTGGCCGGTCACGAGCTGGATCGCGTGCGCGGACACCGTCGCCTCGAGCCCACGCCAGGTGCTTGACCACATGATCACCGCCAGACCCAGCGACCCGAGGACTCCCGCTGCCAGGCGCCGCGACCAACGAGCCCCGTTGGACCTGACCTGCTGGCTACCGGAGGGCGGCACGGCGGTGCGTCCATCGCATCAGCAGCACGCCGACGACAAGGAGCGCCGTGGCCGTCACGACGTACCACGCGACGCCGAACCCCGTGGCGGCCAGGCCGCCGCTGCCGAGCGTGACGCCCACGACTGAAGTCTTCCCGTACATGTCTGTTCCTCTTTCGGCTGGGTCTAGCGAGCGGTTGCGGCGAGAAGCGTGCGGCGGCGAAGGAACAGGACCAGACCAGCGCCGACCACGAACATGCCGACAGCGACCCCTTGGCCGGCCCCACCGAACAGGGGTGCCGCGGGGACACCTGACGTCGGTGCGCAAGCAGGGGTGTGGATCTGGTTGGTGTCCAGGGTGACTGCCCCGTTTCGGGCCAGGAGCCGTCCCTCGACGTCTGCGCCGGTGACCAGGGTGATCGAGGCCAGGGCCATGACGGTGCCTGAGAACGCGGTGTTCGACCCCAACGTGGCGGAGCTGCCCACCTGCCAGAAGACGTGACACGCTTGCGCACCGTTGACCAGGACCACCGAGCTGTTGGATGCCGTGGTGAGCGTGGACCCGATCTGGAAGATGAACACGGCGTCGGGGTTGCCCTGGGCGTCAAGGGTGAGGGTGCCGGTCAGCTGAGCCGAGGAGCTGAAGCAGTACACGCCCGTCGTGAGGGTCAAGCCGCCCAGGTCCTGGCCCGTCAGGTCCACGTCACACGGGAGGCCGGCGGCGGTGTTGTACGCGGTCGTCAGGTCTGCCTGCGCCTGAGCAGCCTCTGCGTCCGTGACGTGCTGCGTCCCGGGCGGCGTCACGATACCCGGGGGGAACCCGGTGACCGCCGTGCCCGGGCTGAGGCCCAGATTGCCTCCCTGGCCGGCGTCGGCACTGATGACCGTCGCGCCGGTGTTGGTGACTGCAGAGCCGGCCAGCACGGAGAAGGCCCCGGCGGTTCCCAGCGGGATCTGGCTTGGAACGGCAGACGCGGCCGACAGCGGCTGCACGAGCACCACCCCGAGCAGGAGGAGCCCGCTGCCCACGGCTCGCCGTAGCGACTTCTTGATCATTGGGAACTCCATCGACTCGCGCAACGTCTACTGACCGAAATAGCCGGTAGGGGACTCATCCGCACAGCGCGCCACGGGGTGCCGCGAATGCACTGACGCGCAATCGAAGTCTGTCAACTCCATCGGACAAGTACATGGACGATCCGACCCCACCTCATGGACGATCCGACCCCAGTTGCGGGCGGTGGTCGGCTCGGCCTAGACGGTATGGAGTGACTGCCCGGGGTTGGCTGGGCGGTTGCGGGCCGGGGCCTCACTCACCCAGATTCGTGGGTGACCGAGCCGGGTGCTGCCTGGGCCGCCGGGCATCGCCGAACCCGACGACCAGAAGCCAATCGCCAACGCTGCGGCGCCAAGGGCGGCCGACCCCCGCGTTCGACACCGAGCGGTACAAGAACCCCACGTTGTAGAACACAGCATCAACGGTTTCAAGCAATGGCGCGCCATGCCACTCACTACGACAGGCTCGCTTCGACCTACCGAGCCGGAAGGCTCCTGCGCGCCGTCCTCATCTGGCTCGACGCGTGAGGAGACACGCCCGAGCGGTACTGAAGGGAGATGGGCTGGCGCATGGCGATGGGGTCCCGGCCACCGCTTTGCGGGCATCGACTGCGGTCAGGTTGCGGTGGTGAGCCCGGGGTGGCGGCTTGGGTCGGTGAGCACCGCGTGGGCGATGTCGCTGAGGCGGTGGTGGTTGCTGCGGGCGTACTTGCGCATCAGGTCGTAGGCAGCGTGGCCGTCGATGCCGTGGGTCCTGGCCAGCACGTCCTTGGCCTGCTCGATGGTGACTCGGTTGTTCAGGGTAATTTGCAGCTGTTCGGTGAGGATCTCGGCGCTGCGAGCGGTGCGTTCTTGCAGGAGTCCGATGGTGGCGACGTTGGCCAGGCATTGGATGATCCGAACGTCGGTGCGATCGAGGTGGCCGAGGTGAGTACTGAACAGGTTCAGGGCCCCGATCACCTTCTGACGGTGGCGCAGCGGGAAGGCGTGCACGGATTGGAACCCGGCTTCGACGGCGCGGGGGGCGAACAAGGGCCACCGCTGGCCTGCCTGGTGAAGGTCGGCGTTGACCACGGGCTCGCCGGTGCGGAAACAGTCCAGGCACGGACCCTCCTGGTACTGCAGCTGGAAGAGCTCCAACATCTCCACCGAGGTGGCAGTAGATGCCATGTACTGCAGCTGACCGTGCGGGTCGGCCAGAAGCAGCCCGGCGGAAGCGACCTCACTGACGTCGGCGGAATGTCGGGTCAGCAACTCCAGGAACTCGATGACGTCGAAGTCGTCAACGAGGGTGTCAGCCACCTCCACGAAGGCCTCGGCCAGGCGATCAACGGCGATCATGCTCTCCCCCTCCCGCTCGGGCGCACGCCAGCGCGTCGCTGCCGATGCGCTCGTGTGGTGTCCCCATGCAGTGTCAGGTTAGCGGCAATGACGTCTTTGGCGGCCGTTCTGCGCTCCTTCGACGCCCACGCCGACAGCAACCACGTCAGTGACGCCGACCGCGACGGCGACGCATGAACCTTGTGCGTCACGGCGACGCCGACCACGTCGCCGACAGCAACAGGCGTGATCCCGACCGCAGCTCCGAGTGAGTCCTCGAGCGTCGTCGTACCTGACGTCCTTTGCCCGGTGAAGAGTCTTTGCAACTACGACGAATGCGTCATCGTGGACAACGGCGTTCCGGTGTATTCGGGCGTGAGCCACGTTTCTCAGGGTTGGGCACGAACCCAGGCCGACGACGTGCGCGGCCTGGTCAGGGGGCGCTGGCCGCGCGTCAGTGACTCACAGCGACCAAACGTGAGCACACGGCATACCCGACGTTGTTTCAGCCGGGTATGCCGTGTGTGCCGGTCGCGCCTGCGGAGAATCACTTCCGCTGCTCGTACCTGTCGAGGCGATGAGTGACTACTCCTTCAGAAGAGGAGTGGGGCCCTCGCCAGATACATGTCGCGAGGACGTATCTGTGGCCGTGGTGCTGACTCCTCTCAGTGGTCACATCCGTATCCACGAGAAGGAGGGCGTCATGAGTGAGTCCGCTGGTGTCAAGGTCGGGGGCGTGCCGGCACCCGGCGTCGCCGTCCCGGCTGCTGTGACGACGGCCGTGCCCGCAGCCCCGGCCATCACTCCGCCTCGGGTGCGCGCGAGCGCCTCCGTTCGCACCTACCGGTATCTGCGGCTCAGCCTCGTCGGGCTCGTGCTGCTCCTCCTCTTCTGTGTCTGGATCGAGCGTCTCGGCGGCCTTGAGGCGAACAAGCACCTCGGGTCGATCAGTGCGTACTACTACACGCCCGCGCGCAGCGTCTTCGTCGGAGCGCTCGTCGCCATCGGGATCAGCCTCGTCGCGGTCGTTGGTCGGCGCGGGTTCGAGGACACTGCCCTCAACATCGCCGGGATGCTCGCGCCCGTCGTGGCGATGGTGCCGACTCCTCGTGGCGCAGGTGGTGCGCCGTGCGACCCGGAGGGCCGGTGCTCGGTGCCGCCGGAGTTCGTCTCGTCCGTCGTCAACAACGTGTGGGGGCTCATCGGGCTCGGGCTGCTCGGCCTGGGGGTCGGCGGCTACATCGTGATCGTCCGGCGACAGTCCTCACGCGCGACGCGCATCGGGTTCCTTCTCGCGGCGGGCGTGTGGCTGGCCTTCGTCCTGTGGTTCAAGCTCGGTCGGGACTCGTTCCTCGACACGGCCCACTTCGGAGCTGCTGTCCCACTGTTCGGGCTGATCACCGGCGTCGCGTTCGTCAACGCACGCAAAGCCGCAGCGCGACGTGACGGTGCGCCCGGCCAGGAGCCGAGTCGTGAGGCGAAGGCGTACCGCGGGATCTACGCCGTTGTCGCTGGCGTGATGACCGTGAGCTTCGTCGTGGCGGCCATCCTCGCGATCGTGGACCAGGTCGGGGGCGGTGGGACGCCGCCGGAGTGGGTGCTCTGGGTGGAGGTCGTCCTCCTGGTGTCGTTCGCCGTCTACTGGGTCACGCAGACCTTCGACTACTGGAACGACGGTCTGCCGGAGGAGGCAGCGGCCACGCCGTCACCTTCGCCGGCACCCGCTCCAACGCCCTGACGGCGGCCGGACGGGCGACGCGGAAGGGGCCAAGGTGAGGTCTCAGATGAGGAAGATGAGGAAGGGCGTCATGACCAGGGCGAGCAGCCCGACGAACGCAGGGACTCCGCCGAGCCACGCGATCCAACGGTCCGCGCCCGCCTGTGCGCCAGCCTTCCGGAGCGACTCGCGCCAGTAGCGATATCCCTGCGGCTCGACGGGCGCCATCGCGAACACCAGGGGCGTGTAGGCGAGCATGGCCGGGCCCAGGACCAGAAGCGACCAGCGTGGATCTCCGAGTGCCTCTGCCAGAACGGCGCCCACCCACGCAGCCGCCCCATACGTGGCCAGGAAGACGAGCGAGATGACGAACGCCGCCACGCCACAACCTCGTCCCCAGCGAAGCGTGGTGGGGACGAGCCACCTGGCCAGCCGGTCTTCGCTGTCGTGAGCGAGGTCGGCATACAGGGCCCAGGCCAGGAGGCCCACACCCACCGCAACAACAGCCCAACCCCCGTTCACGACAACGATGATAGGGCGGCAAGAGCGACCTGCGACCTGCGGTGGGCTTTGCCATCAGAGGCGTCAGGGCCGTCTACCGTGACGGGTGTGTCGATGTCGTCGGGTTCCCCACGTGCAGGCGAACAGGTCGTTGTGGTCGCGTCGGCTCCTGGCCGGGACGCGTCGGGAACAGTGAGCTTGCATCGCTGGGCCGAGGGGGCGTTGGTAGAGGCGCCGTTGGCGGTGGCCGCCGTGGACATGCCGACGTGGCTCCAGTGGTCCCCTGACGGGCACCTCCTCTACGTGGGGAGCGAGCTCGACGAGGGGCGGGTTCTCACGTTCGCCGTCAGTGGTGAGGGTTCTGGCGAGGTCGGCCTCGAGGAGCTGGGCAGCGCCTCCACCGATGGTTCGGGGCCGTGCCACTTTGCCTTCGTCCCCTCGGGTGAGTCCTCGCGCCTCGTGGTGGCCAACTACCGCGACGGTCGGGTTTCGGTGCTGGACGTCGATCAGGACGGAGTCGTGGGGGAGGTCAGGGAGACTACGACCCTCGAGGGCTCGGGACCGGTCCCGGAGCGCCAGTGGAGCAGCCATCCGCACATGGTGGTCCCGGGTCCTGAGTTCGACGGGTTCAGCGTCGTTGACCTTGGCGCCGACGAGATCCGCAGCTTTCGTTTCGGCGGCGCGGGCCTTGTCGAACATGCCGTGAGTGCACTGCCGCCGGGGACCGGGCCGCGGCAGTTGATCCGTGTGCCGGGCACGGACACGGCGTGGCTGGCGGGCGAGCTGTCAGGGACGATTCTGCACCTGCGTGAGCACGCACCTGGGCGGTTCGGCGTGACCGGTGAGTGGGCGGCCTCGGGTCGAGGCGGGACCAATCACGTGGCGCATCTGGCCGTCGACGAGCGACGGGGTCTGTTGCACGTGTCCAACCGTGGCCCGGACACTGTCAGCACCTTCGACATCTCGACAGCCACGCCGAGCCTGCTTTCCGAGGTCGCGACAGGGGCGGGTCCGCGACACTTCGAGCTGCAGGACGAATGGCTGCTGGTCGGTGGGCAGTCGGGCGACGTGGTGTCGGTCCATGCGCTGGCGCCGAACGGAGCGCCCGGGGTGGCAGTCGACGTGCCGGTGCCGGCGCCGGCCTGTGTGGTGTCCCGCCCGAGCACGCCCCTGCCTGTTTGAGAGAAGAATGGGCCCGCTGCCCGACTCGCGTCGATTCAGCAGGCCCATTCATGTGGTCGGGGTGACAGGATTTGAACCTGCGACCTCTTCGTCCCGAACGAAGCGCGCTACCAAGCTGCGCCACACCCCGTGGCTGTCACCGCCCTTGCAGGCAGCGACACCAGAGGATAGCCGACGCCGACCCCCCTCCCGAAATCCATTCCGGGAACAGGGCAGGCTGGGGTCCATGCCACGGACTGCGGGGACCGGCTCGAACCTCAGGCCCGGTCTCGCGGTCGTCGCCGCAGGTCTGGTCCTGACGACCGCGACGGCCTGTGCACAGCCTGAACCCGACGAGCAGCAGGTGGCTGCGGCCGTCGGCAAGCTGCCCGGGGTGGTGGCCGTCGATGCGTCCTTCACGGGCACGAGTCTCGGCGGTGCAGGGGATCAGGAGCTCAGGATCCAGGTGGCCAGCCCACCCGACGCCCAGCTCGAGGACCTCATCCGCAGGCTCCCCAAGGTCCTGCAGGGAATCGAGAACGCCGACGGCTACGACGAGTTCGTCATCACCGTGCGGCCCGGCAAGGGCGCCGAGGCGGCGCCGGTCGGAGCCAGCCTCGCGTTCGGACGCGAGCTCACACCGCCCGGCCTCGCCACTCGGTGGGTCAAGGCCGTCGCGACCTCCCCGACTGGCGGACTCCGCGTTCAGGTCTGGCCTTCACCTCGTGCCCCGCGGGCGTCGATCTCCACGCATCAACCCGTCAGTGAGTCGCTCGCGTGGGCCCTCACCACGCAGCTCACCGATCTCGACTGGGACGTCGCCGAGTACCAGACCACCGGCACGCCCTACGTCCGCTTCGCACCCGCCCGGCCGCTCACCGCGGCGATGGTGCAGGACTGGAAGACCATCGAGCCGACGTATGCCGGTGACACCGGCGCCGCGTCCATCGCACGCGCCGTCGTGGTCGAGGACGTGGACGGGAGCCGTCAGGTCCGCGTGTCCGTGACCTTCCCGGCCGTGGCGGGGCCCGTCGCCGAAGCCACACACGGTGACCTCGTCTGGCCCATCGTCACCGCGATTCACGCCGCGATGCCTCCCGGCCTGCGCCTGGACCTCGAGCTCAACCGCACCGAGCGCGGCGAACAGGGCGGAGACGGTGACCTCGTCGACGGCGGCACCGGTTCAGCCGACTGGGAGGCCGCCTATCGCCAGCGGTTCCCCGACGCGGTGCCCGTCAGCGCGACACCAAAGTGAGCAGCGTGGCCTCGGGGCGGCACGCAAACCGAACTGGCGCGTAGGGCGAGGTTCCCAGACCCGCAGAGACGTGCAGGTATGCCGCCCGCTCCGGTTGCGTGGGTACGTCGCCTCCCGCTCCGGGCCACCACCGCGACAGACCCTTGGCCCGGCCCCGGTCGAGGTCGCAGTTGGTGACGAGTGCGCCATAGAACGGCACGGCCAGCTGCCCGCCGTGGGTGTGCCCGGCGAGGATCAACCCGACCCCGTCGGTCGTCATTGCGTCGAGGACCCGCTGGTAGGGCGCGTGCACGAGACCCAGCGTGAGCGCAACGTCAGGAGCAGCGGGACCGGACACGGCGGCATACCGGTCTCGATCAATGTGTGGGTCGTCGACTCCGACGAGCTCGACGCGGTGGGGGCCGACGGTCACGGTGGTTCGGGCGTTGTCGAGGTCGAGCCAACCGCCGTCGCGCAGGCCGGCGGTCAGGTCGTCGACGGGGAGGTCCGGCCGGGTCGCGCTGGGTGCCCGAGCGTGGTCGCGGGTGAGGTAGCGGGCGGGGTTCTTGGGCACGGGGCCGTAGCGGTCGTTGGATCCCAGGACGAAGGCCCCGGGGAAGTCCATGAGCGGTTCCATCGCCCGCAGCAACCCGGGGACAGCATCGATCGCAGCCAGGTTGTCGCCAGAGTTGACAACGAAATCCGGTGTGAGAGAGGCAAGTTCACGAACCCATTCGATCTTGCGGCGCTGGCCCGGTGTCAGGTGCAGGTCGCTCACCTGCAGGATGCGGACGGGCGCCGAACCTGCTGGCAGCACTGGCACCTCGAAGCGGCGCAACGTGAAGAGGTTGCGCTCAACGAGCCCGGCGTAGGCCACGCCGGCCACCCCGGCCGCCGTGACGCCGGCAAGGGTCTGGAGGACTGCCCGGGTCGTCGACGTCATCGGCCCAGTATCCCGGTTGACCCTGAGTGCGAGACTGGAGCCATGACCGACACGACTCTCAAGGGCACGCTGCGCAGCGACCTGCACGACGCCATGCGCACCAAGGACAAGGTCCGCGCCGGCACCTTGCGCATGACGCTCACCGCCATCACCAACGCCGAGGTGGCCGGGGTCGAGGCCAAGGAGCTCAGCGACGACGAAGTCCTCAAGGTCATCGCCAAGGAGGCCAAGAAGCGCAAGGAGTCGTCCACGGCATACACGGATGCAGATCGGCCCGAGCTGGCTGCCATCGAGGAGGCCGAGCTGGTCATCCTCGAGGCCTACCTCCCCAAGCAGCTCGACGACGCCGAGCTGGAGCGCATCGTGCGCGCCGCCGTCGAGACGACGGGTGCGACGGGCATGGCGCAGATGGGGCAGGTCATGAAGGCCGCCCAGGGCGAGATCGCCGGTCGTGCCGACGGTGGCCGAGTCGCCACGATCGTCAAGCGGGTCATCGCGGGCTGACCCGTCACCCGCACAACGAACGACGGCCGGAGCGACTCAGTGAGTCACTCCGGCCCTTCGCAGTGTCGCCTCGGATCAGCCCCGCGTCTTCGGCGGCTTCGGGGTCTTTCGTGGTCTGGGATCCGTTGGTGGGGTGACGATCTCGGTCGGCCTGGGCTGGCTGGTGCGTGTCCTGTTCTGCGTCGGCTGGGTTGTGGTCGACTCATAGCCTCGTGAGGTGAACAGCGTGATCGTGGCGCCGGCCACCGCCTTGGCGCTCGGGCTGGTGCGTGCGACGCGTCCCTCCTCGAGGGAGCTGTCGACACGCGACCCGACGCTGACCCTGAAGCCGGCGGCCTCGAGCTGGCTGGTCGCCGTGCCGACACTGTTGCCGATGACATCAGGGATCGCGACGTAGTTGCCGTTCAGGACCCGCTGGGACGGAGCCGTGAACTGCACGACCGGCAGCCCGTTCGTGGCAGCCGCCATGATCTTGCCCCAGACCGGCCCGGCGATCGTGCCACCGAAGACGCTTCCCGGGCAGCCGTAGCTTCCGAAGCACTTGCCGTTGAGGGTCGTGAGGTCGCCGTTGGCCTTCTGGATGTTGAGGTTTCCGACCCACACCGCCGCGGCGCGCTGCGGCGTGTAGCCGACGAACCACGACTGGTTGTGCGCGTTGGTCGTTCCGGTCTTGCCTGCGGCCGGGCGGCTACTCGTCCAGGAGCCCCTGGCCGTGCCGCGTGAATCCCTGAGCGGGCCCTCAAGCAACTGGGTGACGCCGTCGGCGACGTCCGGCTGGATGACCTGCTTGCACGGCGTCGGTGGCACCTTGATGACCTTGCCCGTTGATGTCTTGATCGAGTCGATCGGGGTCGGCTCGCAGAACTTGCCGCGTGCAGCAAGGGTGGCGTAGGAGTTGGCGATCGTCATCGGGGTCATCGTGCCGGCGCCGAGGGTGATCGAGGCGATCGAGGGGTCGATCGGCTTACCGGCACCCGTGTGCACGCCCATGCGGTCCATGACGTCGTGGACCTTCTTGCACCCGAGGTCGATGACGAGCTGGCCGAACGCTGTGTTGATCGACTCGGCCGTGGCCCTGGCCAGCGGTATGACCCCACCGCTGCGGTAGTCGTTCTCGACCGACCAGTCCTTTTCAGGGACGTTGCAGTGGCCGCGGATTTCGGACCTGGTGAAGGCGTGCGGGTCGTCCGGGGACGCCACCGGTGCATCCACGGTCCCGTCGAGCGGCATCCCCGACTCGAGCGCTGTCACCAGGGCGTACATCTTGGCCGTCGACCCGAACTGGAAGCCGAACTGGCTGCCGCCATACTGCTTGTCCACGTTGAGGTTGAGCTGGCTCTTGGCGAAGTCCGTGGCCTGGGCCATCGCGAGGATCTTGCCGGTGCCGGGCTCAAGGACGGTCGAGGCGGCGCCGAGGTTGCTCCTGTTGCCGATCGGCACGGCCTTGGTCAGCTCACGCAGCGTCGCCCTCTGGAGCGTGGGGTTCAGTGTCGTCTTGATGACCAGGCCACCCTGGTTGATGTTCTTGAGGCGCTCTGCCGGCGTCTTGCCGAGCACGGCCATCTGCGGCGATCGCTCGAGGTACGCCATCATGTAGGCGCAGAAGAACGGCTCGCTCGAGCGCTGGCAGACACCCTTCGGAGGCGTGCGGTTGCCGAGCATCGCGGAGACGGGGACCTTCTTGGCTGCGGCGACATCCTTGGCCGTGGCCGACCCGACGACCTGCATGCGGTCGAGCACGGCATTGCGTCGGGCCTGCGAGTCCTTGGGGTTGATGACCGGGTTGAACTTGGTCGGCTGCTGGACGATGCCGGCGAGGAGGGCTGCCTGGCCAAGGTTGAGCTTGCTGGCGCTGATGCCGAAGTAGTTCTGGGCAGCAGCCTCGACGCCGTAGGCCTGATCGCCGTAGTAGACGAGGTTGAGGTAGCCGGTGAGGATCTGGTCCTTGGTGTAGTTGCGCTCGACGTCGAGGGCGTACTTCAGCTCTTGGAGCTTGCGGGTGTAGGTCTTCTCGACCGCCGCCTCGGCCGCTTCCTTGTCATCTCGGCGCAGGGCGTTCTCCTGCACCGTGATCTTGACGTACTGCTGCGTGATCGTCGAAGCACCCTGGACGTCGCCGCTCGAGAAGTTGGAGACCATCGCACGAGTGAAGCCGCGAACGTCGAGGCCGCCGTGCTCATAGAAGCGCGAGTCCTCGATGGCGATCTGCGCCTTCTGCATCCATGGAGAGATGTTCTTGAGCGTCACGATGATGCGGTTCTCGTCGTAGGGATTCGCGATGAGCTTGTTGTCCGCATCCACGATCCTCGACTGCTGAGCCAGGGGTGAGACGGTGAACTCGCTCGGCAGGTCGTTGAAGGCCTCGACGCCGCTCTTGGTCGCGCTGCCGCCGGCTCCGATCGCAGGGATCGCGAGCCCGGCCAGGAGCAGGCCCATGAGCGCGCTCAGGACGACGAGCCCAGTCAGCAGACGGAGGACATGGGGCAAGTTGTGGGCGCGACCTTCCATACCATCAGGGTAACCGGCGAATCCGTGAGGGCTGCCGAGCCGCTCCGAGGTCCGGCCGAGCGGGGTGTGTGGGAGTATCTAGCCCAATAACTAGTTACTTTTAACCATATAACTAGTCCCAAAGTCGTCATGGTGCCGTTTTCACCTACTGCCTAGTTTTTGGTTAGCGCCAGTCGGGAGGGACTGGCCTCCAGCCAAGGGACAGATACGCATGACAATCACCACAGCTCCACTCACCCAGAGCACGTCCGACTGGTCCACTCGCGGCACGTGTGTCGGGACAGACCCGGACGCACTGTTCGTCCAGGGCAAGGAGCAGCGCACCGCCAAGGTCGTGTGCCGCGAGTGCCCTGTTGCCCTCGAATGTCTCGCCGACGCGCTCGACAACCGCACCGAGTTCGGTGTCTGGGGCGGCATGACCGAGCGTGAACGTCGGGCCCTGCTCCGTCGCCACCCCGCAGTCCGCTCCTGGCGCGAGGTCCTCAGCAAGACCATGGGCCGCCCGCCGGTCTGACGCACGATGTGCGTATGCCGGGTCGTCACCTTCGTGGTGTCGGCCCGGTTTTCGTTGTCCTCGCCCGGTCCAGCGGCGTATGCCGGGTCAGCCGGCGAGCAGGCGGCCGACCTCGCGCAGTCCGTCGAGGTCGTGCACGTCCGTCGCTGATGCGGCCACGGTCGACAGCTCGACGTCGGGGTGGGACGCCGCGAAGCGGGTGACGACGGCGTTCTGGCGGGCTGCGGTCGAGGCGAGATCGGCATGCAGCGCCAACAGGCCGGCCGTGAGGGTGTCGTCGGCACTGTCGTCGGCCAGCTGTTCGGCACCATCCTGCGCGCGGGACGCGGACAACGCAGCCGCCCCGAGCGACTGGAGACGGTTCACGACGACTCCGGCGAGCGGCATACGCTCCTCGCCCAACCGGTCCACGAAGAAAGCTGCCTCGCGCAACGCATCCCGATCGGGAGAGGCGACCACGACGAAGGCCGTCGTGTGCTCCTTGAGCAGGGCGTAGGTGACGTCGGCGCGCTCGCGGAAGCCGCCGAACATCGTGTCGAGGGCGGCGACGAAGGTCTGCACGTCCTGGAGCATCTGGCCGCCGAGGACCCGGCTGAGGGTGCGCTGCGCCAGGTCCACACCGACGCTGAACACCTTGAGATAGGCGCGACCGCCGACCTTGGCCGGCGCCATGAGCAGCCGGACGAAGCGGCCGTCGAGGAACGACCCGAGCCGCTTGGGCGCGTCGAGGAAGTCGAGCGCCGACCGGGACGGGGGAGTGTCGACGACGATGAGGTCCCAGGTGCCCTCGCGTTCGGCCTGCGCGCGGAGCTGGCCGAGCTTCTCCATCGCCATGTATTCCTGCGTGCCCGCGAACGAGCTCGACACGGCTTGGTAGAAGGGGTTCTCGAGGATCTGCGCGGCCTTGTCGGGCGTGGCGTGAGCCTCGACGACCTCGTCGAAGGTCCGCTTCATGTCGAGCATCATCGCGTCGAGGGAGCCGCCCGACGAGACGTCGACTCCAGCCACCGGTCGGGGCGTGTTGTCGAGCTCGGTGAGGCCGAGGGCCTGGGCGAGACGGCGGGCCGGGTCGATGGTGAGGACGACGACCTTGCGGCCGGACTCGGCGGCACGGATGCCCAGGGCGGCAGCGGTCGTGGTCTTGCCGACTCCGCCTGCGCCGCAGCACACGATGATGCCGACGCCGGGGTCGGCGAGCAGGGCATCGACGTCGAGCCGCGGGTGGTCGGGAGTCCTGGTGCTCGTGCGGGCCGCCATCACAGCATCCCTTGCTCGAGGAGCTCGTCGGCCAGGACCGCGATGCCGCCGTCCTCGATGCCGCCGACGAGGGAGGGCAGCTCGATGACCGGGGGTCCGGCGCCGGCGATCTCTCGCGTCATCTCGTCCTGGAGGGCGAGGCGCTGGGCGTGGTCGCGGCCCTCGCTGATGAGGCCGCGCACCATGGGGTTGGTCGGCCGCAGTCCTGCGCTCGTGAGCTCGGCACGGAGCACGTCGTGGAGGCCCGCATCGGCCCCTTGGAGGGCCTTGAGGTGCGCAGCAGTGAGGTGCGGCTCGCGGATCTGGTTGACGATCAGCGCGCCGATGTGGAGACCGACGTCGGCGAGGTCGCGCAGTGCGTCGAGGCTCTCCTGGACGGGCATCTCCTCGAGCAGCGTCACCATGTGGATGAGGGTCCGCCTGTCGCGCAGCATCCGGGTGATCGAGTCAGCCTGTGACTTGATCGGGCCCACCTTGGCGACGTCGGCGACCCCGGCATTGACGTTGAGGAAGCGCACGGCCCTCCCCGTCGGCGGCGCATCGAGGACGACGGCGTCGTAGTGCAGTCCGCTGGACCTGCCGCCGCCGCGGCCCCCCTTGGGGCGGCCGGCCGCTTCGTAGACCTTGCCGATGAGCAGGACGTCGCGCACCCCCGGCGCGATGGTCGTCGCGAAGTCGATGGCGCCGATCTTCTCGAGGGCCGAGCCCGCGCGACCGAGCTTGTAGAACAGCTGGAGGTACTCGAGCAGGGCGGCCTTCGCGTCGACCGACAGCCCCCACAGCTCGCCGCCGCTCTTGTGGGCGATGAGGCGGACCTCGCCTGTCCCCAGCGGTGGCACGTCGAAGGTCTGCGAGAGCCCCTGGCGCCCCTCCACCTCGACGATCAGGACGCGCTTGCCGGTGCTCGCGAGGGCAAGCGCCAGGGCTGCGGCGACCGTCGTCTTGCCGACCCCGCCCTTGCCCGTGACGACGTGCAGTCGGGCGCCCGTGATCTCGGCGGGGAGGGTGGGTGAGGGCACGGGCTCAGCGTACGGCGACCGGCACTAGGGTGGGCCACATGCAGAAGTGGGAGTACGCAACGGTGCCGCTGATGATCCACGCGACGAAGCAGATCCTCGACAACTGGGGTGAGGACGGCTGGGAGCTGGTCCAGGTCGTGACCGGCCCGGACGGCAACGGTCTCGTGGCCTACTTCAAGCGCCCGAAGGGAGCCTGACCATGAGTGCCGTTGAGGATCGTCTCGCCGAACTTGGACTGACTGTGCCCGATGTGGCGCCGCCCGTCGCGGTCTACGTGCCGGCCGTGCAGGACGGGTCGCGCATCTTCACGTCCGGCCAGCTGCCCATGGTCTCCGGTGCGCTCGCGGACACCGGCAAGGTGGGCGAGGGTGAGGGCCTGGTGTCGCCCGAGCGCGCCAAGGAGCTCGCCCAGATCTGCGCCCTCAACGCCATCGCTGCCGTGAAGTCCATCGTCGGAGACCTCGACAAGGTCGAGCGAGTGGTCAAGGTCGTCGGCTTCGTCGCGTCCGACCCGTCGTTCACCGGCCAGCCGGGCGTCATCAACGGCGCCAGCGAGCTGCTCGGCCACGCCTTCGGTGACCGGGGCATCCACGCGCGCTCCGCCGTCGGTGTCACGGTGCTTCCCCTCGACGCGCCTGTCGAGGTCGAGGTCATCGTCCACGTCGCCGACTGACAAGCCTCTCCCGTATGCCGCTTCGCGAGTTCCCTGCCCCGCGCTCCGGTGCGTGGGTCGAGAACGCTCGGGCCTGGCTCGCGTCACCGGGTGAACCCTTGGTGCCCCGCGGCGCCGCCACGGTGCTCGTCGTGCGCGACACCCCGAACGGTCCGTCGGTGTTCGTCCAGCGACGGGTGTCGACGATGGAGTTCGCGCCGTCGATGTACGTCTTCCCCGGTGGTGGCGTCGACGCTGCAGACGCCGACGCTGACCTGGAACCCGCAGAGGTCGAGGCCTTGGCTGCGCGGATGCAGTTGCCGGCCGCCGACGCCAAACCGTTGGTGGCAGCCGCAATCCGCGAGGTCGAGGAGGAATGTGGGCTTCAGCTGTCCGTGGCCGACCTCGTCCCGCGAGCCCACTGGGTGACTCCGGCGTTCGAGAAGCGGCGCTATGACACGTGGTTCTTCGCCGCCCCCATGCCTGACGGCCAAGAGGCCCTCGGCGCCACGACAGAGACCGACCACGACGCCTGGGTGACGCCGCAAAGTCTCCTTGCGGCATACGCCGAAGGCAGGGCAGTGATGCTGCCGCCGACCGTGGTGATGCTCGAGCAACTGGCCACGTTTGCGTCCGTGGCCGACTTCCTGGCCGACTCCCCGGCCCTCACCGTGGTCGCGCCCGAGCTGGTCGACCTCGGCGACCGCCTGGTCATGCGCTCCCACCTCCCCTGACCTGACGAGCGGACCAATGGACATGTAGTGCTCTGCGGTCCTCTCGGGCGCCGTGCTCAGTGGCCCCGGTTCGACCTCCGACTGCTGGATCACTGCATGTCCATTGCCCCTGTGGACAACTCGGCGGGCGTCAGCTTGAGGTTGGGCAGGCTTGTGGTCATGTCCGTTGCGCTCACGCTCACACGCTTGGGTGGATGCGCTCGCGCCAAGGAGTTGCGACGCCGACACTCGGGCAGAGCCCTTGCCAAGGCGCTCCGCAACGGTGAGGTCATCAAGGTGGGGCGAGGTCGCTACGCCCTCCCCGCCACCGCCGAGCATCGCCGCATCGCCCACGCACGCACGGGGGTCCTGTCCCACCTGAGTGCAGCACAGGACCACGGCTGGAAAGTCAAGAACGTGCCCGAGCGGCCGCAGGTGACGTTCCCCCGCACGCGCCGCCTCCGGTCTGGCCAGCGAGAGGGGATCGACCCACACTGGGCTGACCTCGATGGCGCAGAGCGGGTGGCTGGAGTCACGTCGCCGCTGCGCACTGTGCTCGACTGCGCCCGCACCCTGCCGTTCGACGAGGCCCTGGCGGTCGCCGACTCGGCGCTTCGCTCCGGAAAGGTCGATGTGGTCGAGCTCCGAGCAACGGCCGCCGGGTTGCAGGGCAAGGGCGCCGGGGCCGCGCGTCGGGTTGCTGAACACGCGGACGGTCGGGCGGCCAACCCGTTGGAGTCCGTCCTGCGCGCTCTCTGCATCGAGGAGGGATTGCTGCTCACCCCGCAGTTGGAGGTCGCCGACCCCGGGCTGTTTGCCAAGGTCGATCTGGGTAGTGAGGAGCTGCGCCTCATCGTGGAGGCGGAGGGGTATGAGACGCACGGCACCCGCAAGGGGCTGCGTCGGGACTGTCAGCGGCACTCGCTCTTCGCGATCTGGGGCTGGGCGTCGCTGCGGTTCTCCTTTGAAGACGTCATGTTCGAGCAAGATTGGTCGCGCTGGGTGCTCCGGTCATGGTTGGCCATGCACAGCGGGGGCGTGCCTGCGTCGCCCCCGAACCGGTTCCGTGACGCGGCGTGAGCCAACGGACATGCAGTGCTTCACTCGGGACTTCGGCACCGTGCGGCTGGATCCCTCAAGACCGGGACCGGCTGGACCACTGCATGTCCATCGGCTCACGGTCCTGGTGTGGGTGGCAGGGTGGGGACATGGCTGAACCGAGCTGGAGTGGTGGGCAGATCACGACCCGGGCGCATTGTGTCCTCGCGCCCAACCCAGGGCCCATGACTCTGGAGGGCACGAACACGTGGGTGCTCCTCGAGCCCGGTGGCACAGAAGCCGTGGTGGTGGACCCGGGCCCGCTCGACGAGGGCCACCTCCAGCGCGTATGCCGCGTGGTCGCCGATGCTGGCGCCCGCGTCACCCTCACAGTGCTCACCCACAAGCATGACGACCACGCCGAGGCAGCCCCGCGCTTCGCCGAGCTCACCGGCGCACCGACCCGCGCCGTCGGACGCGGCCACAACGACCTCGCTGACGGTGACGTCATCACTGCCGGCGCTCTCGAGGTCCGCGTCGTCGCCACCCCGGGGCACACGAGCGACTCCGTGTCCTTCGCGCTCGCCTCCGACCACGCGCTGCTCACCGGCGACACCGTCCTCGGGAGGGGCACCACAGTGGTGGCGCACCCGGATGGTGAGCTCACGGCATACCTGCAGTCCTTGGAAAGACTGGCGAACCTGACGGGCAAGGGCGAGGTGACCAGCATCCTTCCCGGCCACGGTCCCGTGGTCCCCGACGCCGCAGCGATGGTCGCCTTCTATCGGACCCACCGGCAGGAACGGCTCGAGCAGGTGCGCCAGGCCCTCACAAGTGGGGCGGCACAGGAGCCGGACCCGGTCGAGGGCGTGCTCAAGCGGGTCTATGCGGACGTGCCGCGTGACGTGTGGCCGGCGGCGAGGATGAGCATCCGAGCGCAGCTGGACTACCTCGGGGTGAGCTGAAAGTCAGCGCGCGCGGCGCTGGAGACGCTCCATGTCCTGGACGAGCACGGCGCGGGCCTCGAGCTTGAGCCAACCGCGGGTTGCGAAGTCGGCCAGCGCCTTGTTGACCGTCTCGCGGGAGGCGCCGACGAGCTGGGCGAGCTCCTCCTGGGTGAGGTCGTGGCTCACCATGACGCCACCGTCGACCGGGCGACCGAAGCGTTCGGCCAGGTCGATCAGGGCCTTGGCGACACGGCCGGGGACGTCAGTGAAGACGAGGTCGGCAAGCGACTCGTTGGTGCGGCGCAGGCGGCGGGCCAGGGCGGCGAGCAGCGTGGCGGCAACACCGGGACGCTCCGCGAGGAACGTCTTGAGCTGCTCGTTGGTGAGTCCGACGATCTGGGTCTCGGCCACAGCGGTCGCGGTGGCCGTGCGGGCACCGGGGTCGAACAGGCTCAGCTCGCCGAACATCTCACCCGGGCCGAGGATGGCGAGGAGGTTCTCGCGACCATCGGGCGAGGAGCGGCCAAGCTTGATCTTGCCCTCGCCGATGACATAGAGCCGGTCACCGGAGTCGCCCTCGCGGAAGAGGATGTCACCGCGCTCCATGTGCTGGGGCGTCATGGACGCGATGAGGCTGTCGGCGGTCTCGTCATCGAGAGCCGCGAAGAGCGGGGCTTTGCGCACGACGTCGTGATTCACGGCGCCAGTGTGCCACGAGCCGTGGGTGTGCCGCGGGGTCTGGTGAGGTCCGGTTGCGGTCAGTGCCTCGCCGTAGTCTGTTGCGCGTGCCTGCCACCCCCCTTTCGTATGCCGCTGAGTCACCTGTCGCACGTACGCGGCGGGCCCGCAAGATCTACCGAGCGCTCGTGGATCGCTACCCGTATGCGCATGCCGAGCTCGACTTCGAGACGCCGCTCCAGCTGCTGCTCGCGACGGTGTTGTCGGCCCAGACGACGGACGTCACGGTCAACAAGGTGACGCCGGAGCTGTTTCGTCGGTGGCCCACTGCCGAGGCGCTCGCGGCCGCGGACCGCGAGGAGATGGAGGCCGTGCTCAAGCCGACGGGCTTCTTCCGAGCCAAGACCAACTCGGTCATCACGTTGAGCCAGGCGCTCGTTGACCGGTTCGGTGGCGAGGTGCCGCCACGGCTCAAGGATCTGGTGACCCTGCCCGGGGTGGGGCGCAAGACGGCCAACGTGGTGCTGGGCAATGCCTTTGGGGTGCCTGGCATCACGGTGGACACGCACTTCGGGCGGCTGGTGCGCCGCTTTGGCTGGACCGAGGAGACCGACCCGGTCAAGGTCGAGCACGCCATTGGGGCGCTCTTCCCGCGCAAGGACTGGGTGATGCTCAGCCACGTCCTGATCTTCCACGGGCGGCGCACCTGTCACGCGCGTCGGCCGGCGTGTGGGGCGTGCCCGGTGTCGCAGTGGTGCCCGTCCTACGGGGAGGGTGAAACCGACCCGGCGACGGCGCGCAAGCTGCTCAAGTACGAGTTGGCGCCTGGTGCGGAGCTGCCCACCCCTCCGCCCGGCCCCTTGCCGGGTGAGCTGCGTCTGGATTCTGCAGCGGCGGAGACGGCGTGAGTGCACCTCTCGCGGGTGCGCCCCGGCCCGAGTGGATGGCCCGGGTGCTCGCCTCGGTGGGCGACGAGCTGCCCGCGGCCTTCGCCACCTTCAAGCCGCCGGAGGACCCCGATCGTCGCTCGGCGGTGCTCATGCTCTTTGCGCCCTCGGTGGATGGAGGCTCGGACGTCGTGCTGACGGCGCGATCCCGCGACCTGCGCGCCCACCCGGGGCAGGTGTCGTTCCCCGGAGGTCGGGTGGACGCGACGGATGCCGGACCGGTCGAGGCGGCGTTGCGCGAGACCGAGGAAGAGGTCGGGGTCGACCCCGCCACGGTCGACGTCGTCGCGGAGATGCCTGCACTGTTCCTCACCCCGAGCGGCAACGCCGTGACGCCGGTCCTCGGCTGGTGGCCGACGCCGGGCGACGTGCGCGTGGTCGATCCGGCCGAGGTGGAGCGGGTCGAGCGGGTCTCGGTCGCTGACCTCGTCGACCCGGCTCGCCGATTCACCGTCGCGCACCCGTCCGGCTATCGCGGGCCGGGGTTCGAGGCGGGCGGCTTGTTCGTGTGGGGCTTCACGGCGCTGCTCCTCGGTGCGGTCTTCGACCTGGCGGGACTGGCCCAGCCGTGGGACCCGGAAGTCGAACGCCCCATCCCCGAGCACGTGCTGTCCGACTGGATGCGCAACCGCAACTGACCACAGACCGGCTTCGTGCCCCGCACGGACACGACGTCGCTGCGCTCCTCGTGTCCGTGCGGGGCACGAAGTCGAAAGGTGCGGCGACAGCGCGCGGCAACTCAGCGGCATACCCGCCACACTGCCGGACGCAAGCCTTGGGTCAGGACTTGAGGGTGGCGATCGTCTGCTGGGCCTCGGCGATGGCGCGGCTCGGCGCCGGCTTCGCCTTGGCCAGGGCGTTCTTGCCGAGAAGTCCGAGCACGCCGGCGACGATGAAGAGCACCAGCGTCACGATGCCGTAGCCGGCCCACACGGGCAGCCACTCGGCGATGACGCGAGCGAGGGTGTGGAACAGGAAGATCAGGCCGAGCAGGCCGAGGAAGGCCGCCCCTGCGAGGAGGCCGACACCCTTGCTCATGACCTTGGCGCCGGAGGAGACCTCGGCCTTGGCCAGGGCGATCTCGCTGCGGACGATGCCCTGCACGTCATGGGTGGCATCTGCGACGAGCTGGCCGATGGTCCGCTCGGGTCCGGTTTCGGTTGTCATGCGCTCACCTTTGCAGGTTGTGACGGGCTGGTGCGACTGTCCCGACCTTACCGAGTGGTATCCGATCGCGGTTCCGGGTCCACCGCGGGCCGGTCCTGGAAGGCATCGGGCACGCCGTCGCCGTCGTCATCGACGTTGTCCTCCTGCTCGATCCGGCGATAGATCGCATTGCGCCGACGCAGCACGATGGAGGCGAGGACGGCGGCGAGCACGGAGCCGGCGATGACGGCGAGCTTCGCGTGTTCGTCGTTCTCGGACCCGGGGCCGAAGGCCAGCTCTCCGACGAGCAACGACACAGTGAAGCCGATGCCGGTGAGCAGGGACAGTCCGACGACATCACTCCAAGACAGGTCGTCGTCGAGTTCGGCGCGGGTGAAGCGGGCCATGACGAAGGTGCTCCCCAGCACGCCGATGACCTTGCCCAGGACGAGGGCGAGGACGATCCCGATCGCCACCGGGTCACGCAGGGCCTCGCCGACGCCTCCACCGACGACGGTCACACCGGCCGCAAAGAAGGCAAACACAGGCACGGCCACACCTGCTGAGAGGGGCCGGAGCCGGTGCTCGAACCGGTGCGCCACATCGGTCTCCGCCGACAACGTCGACACGGACGGCACACTCGCCCGCGGCTTGACCGGGACGATGAGCCCGAGCAGCACGCCGGCGACGGTCGCGTGGATCCCCGAGGCGTGGACGAGGGCCCACGTTGCGAACGCCAGGGGGACGAGCAGCCACACGATGGCGATCCGCCGTTGGACGAGGAACCCGAACGCCGCCAGCGGCACGAGCGCCAACAACAAGGCAGCCACGTCGAGCCCGGATGTGTAGAAGATCGCGATGATCGTGATGGCGATGAGGTCGTCGACCACGGCAAGCGTCAGCAGGAACGAGCGCAGCCCCGACGGCAAATGCGACCCGATGACGGCGAGCACCGCGAGGGCGAAGGCGATGTCCGTCGCGGTCGGGACGGCCCAGCCGCGCAGCGACTCCGAGTCGCCGCCACCCACGAGCACCACGACCGTGAAGACGATCGCCGGCACCGCAACCCCCGCCGCCGCCGCGATGACCGGCACCGCAGCCCTGGAGGGCGAACGCAGGTCGCCGACGAGGAACTCACGCTTCAGCTCGAGCCCGGCCACGAAGAAGAAGATCGCCAACAACCCGTCGGCTGCCCATTGCCCGAGCGACAGCTCCAGGTGCCAGGGCTCGAATCCCACTCGGAAGTCGCGCAGCGCGGCATACGCATCACGCCACGGCGAGTTGGCCCAGACGAGAGCGGCGACGGCGGCGATGAGGAGGATCGCGCCGCCGACGGTCTCGGTGCGCAACGCCTTGGTGACGACCTGCGTCTCGATCCACGTCGGTCGACGGAAGAGACGGTCCTGGTCCTTGCGGGTGGTCATGAGGCCCTTTCGGGGTCGGTGGCAACGTTGCCGACCAGACTTCCCGGCGCACCTGGCGTCCATTCTACCGGCGCTGTCGCCGCCGCCGGTCCGCCGAACTGTAGGTGAACAGTAGGCGGTATGCCGTGTGCGCGTCATCCGTGGTCCATCTCGCCTCGCGACCATGGGTGGCATGGCGTACCCCTCGCAGGTCGGCCCACTCGCCATCGCCCACCGCGGTGGTGCAGGACTCGCACCCGAGAACACGTTGGCCGCGTTCGCGCGGTCGACGGCCCTCGGCATCCGCTATCTCGAGACCGATGTCCGCCTCACGAGTGACGGTCAGCTCGCGTGCTTCCACGACGAGACCCTCGACCGAGTGACGACTGCGCGTGGTCCCGTGCGCCACCGCTCGATGGCCGAGTTGCGCCGGCTCGGCGTGGGCGGCGAACCGATCGTCACCCTGTCCGAGGCGCTCGAGGCTTTCCCTCACTCCAGATTCACCGTGGACCTCAAGGAAGCCGACGCGATCGCACCGATGGCTCGGGTGCTCGCGCGCCGATCTGTCGGCGAGCGTGTCTGTGTCGCCGGCGCTTGGGACGGCTGGTTGCGGCGCCTTCGAGAGTTGGCACCCCACGCCCACACGGCCCTCGGCTGGCGCTCCCTCACCACGCTCATCTCCTGCGCCCGGGCCGGCGTGAGCGCTCCGCGGTGGGTGCGCACCGCCGAGTTCGCCCACGTGCCGGTGTCCCTGGGGCGGGTACCGGTGTTCGTCGACCGGCTCGTCGACAAGGCGCACGCACACGGCATACGCGTCATTGTCTGGACCGTCGACGAACCGCTCCTGATGGACCGCCTCCTCGACGCTGGCGTCGACGGCATCATCACGGATCGCCCAGATCTGTTGCGGGAGAAGTACATTCGCCGCGGGATCTGGGAGCCAATGCCATCATTCCCGACGTTCACGACCGAACGCGCTCCGCGACGAGCAGGGTGACGAGGGCGGCCGCAGCCATCGCCGCACCGGCCCAGATCGTCGAGACGTAGCCCAATCCGGCGGCGATCGTCACTCCACCAAGCCAGGCGCCAAGGGCGTTGCCCACGTTGAACGCCGCGATGTTGGCGCCACTGGCAAGCGTCGGCGCGGAACCGGCATACGTCATGACCCGCAATTGCAGACCCGGCACGGTCGCGAACCCGAACGCCCCCATGAGGACGAGCGAAACCATTGTGGCGAACTGCGATTCGGCGGTGAGAGCGAAGCCGATCATGACGACAGTGAGGACGGCGAGTACGGTGAGGAGGGTGCGCGGGACGGATCGGTTGGCCGCGCGTCCGCCCAGGATGTTGCCGATGGTCGTGCCGACGCCAAAGAGGACCAGTAGCCACGGCACGGCGCCACTCGAGAAGCCGGAGACCTCGGTGAGCGTGAAAGCGATGTAGGTGAACGCGCCGAACATTCCGCCGAACCCGAGGACGGTCACGAGCAGCGAGAACCACACCTGGCGGTTCGCAAAGGCAGACAACTCATGGCGTATGCCGGTCGGCTGGCTTGCGTCTCCGGCTGCGCCTTCGGTTGTGCGGTTGTTGACCGATGCGGGCACGAGTGCGGCAATGGCGACGAGTGCCAGGGCGCCGATGACGGTGATGGCCCAGAAGGTCGAGCGCCAGCCATAGGCCTGGCCGAGGAGGGTGCCGAGCGGGACGCCGAGGACGTTGGCCGTGGTGAGCCCGGCGAACATCAGCGCGATGGCGCTGGCCGCGCGCTCCTTGGTCACGAGGCTGGCGGCGACGACGGAGCCGATGCCGAAGAAGGCGCCGTGACAGAGGGCGGCGACGATCCGGCCGATCATCATCACGGTGTAGTTCGCGCCGACGGCCGAGAGCAGGTTGCCGATGATGAACAGCACCATGAGGCCGATGAGGACCTGTTTGCGGGGAAGTCGGGCCGCGGCGAGGGTGAGGCCGACACCGCCGACGGCGACGCTGAGGGCGTAGCCGGAGATGAGCCAGCCGGCCGCGGTCTCGGTGACGTCGAAGTCACGGGCCACCTCGGGGAGCAGTCCGGCGATGACGAACTCGGTGAGCCCGATGCCGAAGCCGCCCACGGCGAGCGCAAGCAAGCCGAGCGGCATACGCCGCGTCGTGGTCGCTTCTTCAGGCAGTGTGAGCATGGACGCCACTGCAGTTCCTTCCGAGACGAAATATAGCGCGTGTGCAACTACTGAGGTGACGTTAGTTGCATGCGCTGGATATTGCAAGCGCTACTATTGGGCCATGGGTATCTCCGACGACGCCGTGCAGATCCGGTCCCAGGGCTGGCGCCGACTGGCTGCTCTGCACCAGATGATCGAGTCCGAGCTCGAGCGCGCACTGCAGGAGAAGCACGCCCTGTCGGTCGTCGAGTTCAGCGTCCTCGACTCGCTGTCGCGACAGGACGGCTGGCACATGCGCATGTCGCAGCTGGCCCGGGCCGCAGCCCTGTCACCGAGCGCGTCGACGCGCCTCGTCAACCGACTCGAGGACCGCGGGCTGCTGACGCGCATCCTCTGTGATGACGACCGGCGTGGGATCTACACAGAGCTGACGGCCCCGGGTCGGGCCCTGCTCAGGAAGGCCCGGCCGACGCACGACCGCGCGCTGGCCGCTGCGGTGGACGCGGCCGAGGCGACGCCGGAACTCGCCGACCTCGTCGCCGCCCTTCCCGAGCTCACCGGCCTCACCGCCCGCTGAACCACCGACTTCGTGCCCGATACGGACAGGCTCGCTGCCGTCGCATGTCCGTATCGGGCACGAAGTCGCAGTTGGGCCTGACCTGGCACCCAGACCCCAGACCGACTTTGTGCCCCAAACGGACACGCACCGTCGCCCGAAGGGCTCCGTCAGCGTGTCCGTTTGGGGCACAAAGTCGAGGGTGTGTCGGGTCAGTCGGAGGAGTCCTTGGACAGGCCCTGCTGGATGAGGTTCATGACCGAGGAGTCGGCCAGGGTCGTGACGTCGCCGATGTCGCGGTTCTCGGCGACGTCCTTGAGCAGGCGGCGCATGATCTTGCCCGAGCGGGTCTTGGGCAGCTCGGGGACGACCATGATCGAACGCGGCTTGGCGATCGGCCCGATCTCCTTGGCCACGTGGTTGCGCAGCTCCTGAACCGTCTCGTCACCGCGGTCCTGCGAGCCGCCGCGCAGGATCACGAAGGCGACGACGGCCTGACCGGTCGTCTCGTCCGATGCACCGACGACGGCGGCCTCGGCCACGGACGGGTGCGACACGAGCGCCGACTCGATCTCGGCGGTCGAGAGGCGGTGACCGGAGACGTTCATGACGTCGTCGACGCGACCGAGGAGCCAGATGTTGCCCTTGGCGTCGTACTTCGCACCGTCACCGGCGAAGTAGTACTTCTCGCCGAAGCGGCTCCAGTAGGTCTCCTTGTAGCGCTCCGGGTCGCCCCAGATGCCGCGCAGCATCGACGGCCACGGCTTGGTGAGAACGAGGTAGCCCACCTTGTCGGCTTCGGTGAACGGCTTGCCGTCGTCGTCGAGGATCTCGGCGCTGACGCCGGGGATCGGACGCTGCGCCGAACCGGGCTCGAGCGTCGTGACACCGGGGAGCGGGCTGATCATGATCGCGCCGGTCTCGGTCTGCCACCACGTGTCGACGATCGGGGCCTTGTCGCCGCCGATGTTCTTGCGGTACCAGAGCCACGCCTCGGGGTTGATCGGCTCACCGACCGAGCCGAGGACGCGCACCGATGACAGGTCGAACTTCGCGGGGATGTCGTCGCCCCACTTCATGAACGTGCGGATCGCGGTTGGCGCCGTGTAGAGGATCGACACCTTGTACTTCTCGATGAGCTCCCACCAGCGGCCTTGGTGCGGGGTGTCCGGCGTGCCTTCGTAGAGGACCTGTGTCGCACCGTTGGCGAGCGGCCCGTAGACGATGTAGGAGTGACCCGTCACCCAACCGATGTCGGCGGTGCACCAGTAGACATCCGACTCCGGGTGCAGGTCGTGAACAACGGCATTGGTGTATGCCGTCTGGGTCAGGTAGCCGCCCGTCGTGTGGAGGATGCCCTTGGGCTTCCCGGTGGTGCCGGAGGTGTAGAGGATGAAGAGCGGGTGCTCGGCGTCCATCGGCTCGGCCGTGTGCTCGGGGCTCTGCGTGTCGACGAGGTCGTGCCACCACACGTCACGGCCTTCGGTCCACTCGACCTCGGAGTCGGTGCGCTTGACGACGAGGACCTTCTCGACGGGCGTGTCTCCACCGGCGAGGGCCTCGTCGACGGCCGCCTTGAGGGGAGCCGGCTTGCCGCGTCGCCACTGACCGTCGGACGTGATGACGACCTTGGCCTCGGCATCGTTGATGCGGGTGCGCAGGGCCTCGGCCGAGAAGCCGCCAAAGATCACGGAGTGCGGTGCACCGAGACGGGCGCACGCGAGCATCGTGGCGATGGCCTCAGGGATCATCGGGAGATAGATGACGACCCGGTCGCCGGTCTTCACACCCAACTCGATGAGAGCGTTCGCTGCGCGGGACACGTCAGCCAGCAGGTCGGCATACGTGATCGTCCGGGTGTCGCCACCGGCGCCCTCGAAGTGGATGGCGACGCGGTCGCCGTTGCCGGCCTCGACGTGGCGGTCGACGCAGTTGTAGGCGACGTTGAGCTCGCCACCGACGAACCACTTCGCGAACGGAGCGCCGCCCCAGTCGAGGGTCTGGTCGAAGTCCTTGCTCCACGTGATGCGCTCGCGGGCCTGACGTGCCCAGAAGGCCTCGTAGTCGGCGTCGGCCTCGGCATAGAGCGCCTCGGTGCCGTTGGCCTGCGCCTTGAGCTCGTCGCTCGGGGAGAGGTCGAGCTCGGCCAGGTGGCTGGAGAGGTTCTCGTCGGTCACTTCGGGCTCCTCGTCGTTGGGGAATGCGTGATGCACAACACTGCTTGGTGCTCAGCCAACCCTGTTCGGCCCCGCGCATCAACAGTGGGTCCGGTCCTCGTCGCCCGGAGGCGGGTGACCTGCGACGGACGGTGCGACGAGCGGCACACGCTCGCACCATCCACCGCTGACCCGCAGTAACCTCACCTTCCATGGGCGAAGCAGAGACTCACGCCGACGTCAGAGCTGACGCCGTCACCACCTCGACCGGCGCGAGCACCGTGCCGGCCGCGACGAGCGAGGCCGCGGCGACCGAGACAACCTCGGTCCCTCGCGACTGGATGGCGCTCATCAAGCGGATGTGGCCGTTCGCCGGCATGGTCTTGGCCGCCATCCTGTGGTGGCCTGTCGCGTTCTCCGGCACTGGCGAGTGGATGACCCTGCCCGTCAGCGCAAAGGAGGGCTCGTTCCTCTTCCTCGGCACCCTCGTCGGTGCTGCGGTCGTGTCCGCTCTCGTGACGGCCCCCTGGCCGCGCTTCGGCATCGCGTTCGGGCTGACCGCTCTCGGCTGGGTGATGACGGGTGTGGGCCCGGGACTTCCGGGAGAGCGGACGGCCCTCGCGGCACTGGCCGGGTTGGGACTTCTTCTTGGCCTGTGGGTCGGAGCCCGCGCTCACGGTGGGCCCGTGGCCGTGGCGACGTTCCTCGCGATGGTGGCTGGATTGTCGCCGGCGACGTGGGGGAGAGGTCCGCTCCTCGCCGTGGCGGTCGCGCTGCCGTTCTGGATCGCAAGCAAGGACCGAGTGGCCCCCACGATCCTCGCTCTGGTGCGAGTCGTGGTGACCTGGCTCGGTGCGGTGCTCATCGCCATAGGGCTGCGCGCCGGTTGGTTCAAGCTGAGCCCAGGGGTGCTCGGCGATGACCCGCTCGAGGCGGCGAAGGTGGTCGGGAGCGAGTTCGTGAAGTACCTGCGCGAGAACTGGTCGGACATTGTCGAGGCGTCGGCCCGTGCCTATACAGGCTGGATCTGGCTCGCGGTCGTGCTGGCGATTGCCTTTGTTGTGGCCGCCGCACTCGTCAAGCGTCAACGCACCAAGGCGAGCTGACCGCCTGACCCGAGCGGGCTGGATACCCGTATGCCGTTCGGCCGGATTGTCGGTACGTCGAAGGAGTCAGGCCGCCCAGGGCGGGGTGCCGACCAAGGTGCCGTCGGCCATCGTGGCGACGAACCCTGAGCGGATCGCGACGATCAGACGGGCCGGTGCGTCGCTCGGATTGCTGAGGGCGATGGCCTCACCGGCCGGAATCACGGCGGTGTCACCGGCACTGACCTCGGCGCCTCCGGGGGTGATCTGCACCCGGCCGTCGAGCACGACGAACACTTCGTCGTGGTCCAGCGTGTGCGAGCGGTCGCCGACCAACCCCGCCTCGACGTCGAGCTGCCAGACGCAGGTCTGGGGTGAGCCCAGGCTGGGTGAGGCGAGGGCGGTGAACTGCACGCCGGGAAGGTTGAAGACCGGTGCGTCAGCGGCGGTGTTGAGCTGCATGGTGTTCCTCCGAAGTAGACAAGTCCACTTGTGCAAGTGGGCTTGGCTATCATGCAGGAGTGACTGATTCCGCGCAACCAGTTCCCGATCTCGGCATTCTCGTGCTGCTCGGCTACCAAGGCTTCGTCCGGCAGCTGCACGACGACATGGCCACTCACGGCTTCGACGACCTCGGCCGCTCGGATGGTGTGGTGATGCGGGTCCTCTCGCAGGGGTCGCGCAAGGTCAGCGAACTCGCGATGCTGCTCGAGATCAGCCCGCAGGGGGCGGCGCAGGTGATCGCCGACATGGAGTCCCGGGGGTACGTCGTGAGGACCCCCGACCCCGGAGACGCCCGAGCCCGACTGGTTGAACTGAGCGAGCGGGGGCGTGGTGCCATCGCCGCAGCCCGAGCCTTCCATCGACGCTTCGAGGTCGGGGTGGCGCGGCGCCACGGGGCAGACGCGCGTGACACCTTCCGGTCGATCCTCAACGAGATGGCTGAAGCCGCGCCCGGCGGCCTCGACAAGGAGTTGCGCGCGCTCTACCTGTGAGCAGTCGGCGACAGGTGCCCCGGCAACATGGTTCGTCGACTCACTTGTAGAGGCGGGCCTTTGCCTCACGAACAGTGAGATTCACGGGTGTGCCCTGCACGTCGACAGTGCCGGGGATGGCGATCCACTGGCCGCCGTTGAGGCGGAACCGGCCACCATAGGTCGTGTCGAGCCGAGTCGGCATGACACCGGGCTTGGTGTAGGTCCAGCGGATGTCGCCGTTCGGGTGAGGGCCACCGAGGGATGTCGTGGGCTCACTGGAGTTGCCGTCGCCGTAGACGTAGGTGAGCGAGCGGGCCTCGGCCTGGATCTCAAGTCGATAGCCGAGCAGCGGAGTCGCGTCGATCTCATCGGGTCCGACGCCAGCCTCGGGCCACGTGGCCTCGAAGTAGGTCGGCAGGTTGACGAGGGTGACGTTGCCGACGGGCTGGATCTTGAGGTCGCCCTTGGTGAAGTTCACGTCGCGGAAGGCCTGCATGATCTGAGCCATCGTCGGCAGGTTGCTGCCGGGCAACATGTCCGGGAAACACGTGACGCCCCACTCGGCCCACTGTCCTTCGGGTTGGGTGACAGGCGTCCCGTCGGGGTTCACCAGACGACGCAGCACCACGGCCTGGAACTGGCCGTTGGTGCAGGCAGCGGCCGCAGTGCCGCACCCCGCGTTGGCGTCGCCCTGGTTGCAGTTGATGCGGGTCTTGTACTGCCAGCGTGGCCCGGGCTTCCCCACGGCCTGGGCGGCGTCGTCCCTCGCCTTCCTGAGCTCCTCAAGCGTGAGTGTCACCTTCGTGCCGTCACCAGTGAATGTTCCTCCGGTGCCAGGTTTCTTGTCTGCGTTTGCCGATGGCGCGAAGGCAAAAAGGGACAACGTCAGCAGGAGGGTGGCGATCCACCCCGCGCGCCTCACAGTTCCTCCATGCCGTACATCTGCCAAGCACCACTGATCCACCGAATCGCGGCGGCATTCTTGGTCTTGGCCGCGTCGAGCTTGCCTTGCGAGGAGCCATCCTTGTAGTAGTCAACCGGCAACTGCTCATACGTGAAGTTGATGATCACGCGCTCACTCGTGGCGGCGTTGGCGAGGGCAGGCTCATGGATCTGAACCGGCGCTTGCTTCACCAGCCAGCCGTTGTCGACGTAGTCCTGCAGGCTGGTCTGCAACTTCTTGCAGGCGATGCAGGCCTTGTCGCTGATCGAGAACAGGTCCACCGTGCCGGGCGCCGTCTGACCGCGGTTGACTTCGGCGACGAAGAAGTTGAGGAACGCCACGGCGCCGGCTTCGGTGCGGGCCCGGGCTGCTGTCGGGACGCTCGCGTTCGTCGAGGGAGATGGACTCGTGGTCGGCGACGAACTCGGCGAACCAGAACCTGACGGCGATGCCGAGGGACTCGACGCAGTCGGCGTTGGCGTGGTGCTCGGCTCGTCCTTGTCGCTGCAGCCGGCCAAGGCCAGCGCGGTGATGGACAACATGGCCGCAGTGCGACCCCAGGTCTTGTTCACGGATTTCCCCACCCGTCGTGTGTCAAGGACTCAGGCCATTCTAAAGAAAGAGGGGCAACACGCGACTTGAGTTGTCCACAGGGGCGAGCGGGCGGCATACGCCGTCGTTGGGCTGTTGGACAAAATGTGAGGTATGCCGTCCCTCAGGATGGTCGGAACGTGCACTCTGTGCCCAGCGTGTCCGGCAACGGTGTCGCTTTGCGCTGTCGAATGGTTCCCTGAGGTCAACACGACCACAAGGAGGTGGGCCATGTTCGAAGAAGGCCAGCTGTACTCGCCCGTGACCATGCACGACGACGGCACTGTCGAGGTTCACCTGAGTGACAACCACCCGGGGCGCAATGACGCCGCCTACATGGCACGCCGCGGTGAGATCGCCGGCGCCGCGCTGTCCTGGACGCGGGGTGAGCCGATCCCGGAGATCGCCTACACCGAGGCCGAGCACGAGATCTGGCGGACCGTCAGCCACGAGCTCGCGCCGAAGCACGAGAAGTACGCGCACAGTGAGTACCTCACGGCCAAGCACGCCTTGGGACTGCCGACCGAGCACGTGCCACAGCTGCACGAGGTGAGTGAGCGGTTGGAGCCGCTGACCGGATGGACCTACGTGGCAGCGCCGGGGCTTGTGCCGTTGCGCGACTTCTATGGCGACCTCGGGGCGAAGACGTTCAACTCGACGCAGTACCTCCGCTACGGATCGCAGCCGCTCTACACGCCCGAGCCGGACATCATCCACGAGGTCATCGGGCACGGAAACCAGCTCGCCTCACCGCGATTCGCGCGCATCACCGAGGCAGCGGGCAAGGCGTCGCTGCGACTCGAGACCGATGACGCGATGAAGTTCGTCGCCGACGTGTTCTGGTTCTCGATGGAGTTCGGGATCATGCGTGAGCACGGCGAGGTCAAGGCCTATGGCGCCGGGATCCTGTCGAGCTATGGCGAGATGGACGAGTTCGGGCACATGGAGCACCGGGCGCTGGACCTGGTCGACATGGGCACGCTCAACTACGACATCACGGCGTATCAGCCGGTGCTGTTCTGCGCCGAGGGCATTGACCAGCTCGAGGACGTCGTGGGTGCGTTCTTCGAGGCGGTCGACGACGACCTCGCGGCCCAGCTGCGTGCCGAGGCCGACGCTCGCTGAGAGCGAAGTCGAGATAGAGGAAACGCCGGGCGCATTGACTGCGCCCGGCGTTTCTTGCTATCTCGACTCGTGCGTGGGGCTCAGGATCCACCTCAATGGTTCACCACTTGTGGGCGACGTCGATGACGAGGCGGCTCGTGCCGGTCGCGGTGTCGTTGTAGTTGAGGACCCGGAACGGCAGCCGAGCCCGCACTCCGAGGGCGATCGTGGACTGGCCCTCGAAGGAGCCGGCCCACTTGACCTGGCGGAACGTCGTGAAGCCCGAGACGTTCGGCATGGCCGGCGGGGTCGTGTTGCGCGCGGCCCTGGTGATGACCTGCAGCGCAGCTCCACCGGCGACGGGGACGGGGTTGCCCGAGCCGTCCTGGGTGACGACCGAGACGTAGCGGACGTCGTAGCCCGTGGCCTTGCCCTTCTGGTCGATGACGAGCCGGTCGAAGCAGTCGTGCCGCCCGGCGCGAAGCCCCGCGACGGACGTGACGTTCATGGTGGCGTTCGTCTTGGCGAGCGATCCCCAGGTGATGCCGCAGTACGGAGCGGCTGATGCGGTGGTGGCGCCGATGGCGGCGGGTGCGGTGGCGGCAGCGAGGCCGATGGCGAGGGCTGCGGCACTGCGGCGAATGGTCTTGCGGTTCATGGTGTCCTCCTGCGTTGGTGTGCCTACACCGAGAAGACGCGTATGCCGTCCCCCTCGGTTGACACAAAAGGAGACCCAAGTGCCCAAGCAGATACCGGCGTGGTGGGAGCGGGTCGGGCGCGGGCGGCATACGCCGTCAATTGGCGACCGGAGGAAAACTGAAGGGTCCGGAGGGCGAATAACCCTCCGGACCCTTCAGGAACCACCATGGGGAGCAAAAGTTGGGGCTCCGGGAGGCGCCAGGGTCAGTGGTCGAGGGCCTTGCCCACGCCATGACCGGTGAGGCTGCGCACCTCCATCTCGGCGTACTTCTGCGCGTTGTGCTCCTTGCTCAGGACCGTTCCGAGCCAGCCGAGGAAGAACGCCAGCGGGATCGTGATGAGGCCCGGGTTGTCGAGCGGGAACCACGAGAAGTCGGTGTCCGGGTTGGTGATCATCGACGGCGACGGTCCACCGGGCACCAGCGGCGCCTTGCCCGACACGACCGGGCTGAAGATGATCAGGCCGATCGTCGAGATGAGTCCGCCGTAGATCGACCACAGTGCGCCCTGGGTGTTGAACCGCTTCCAGAACAGCGAGTAGAGGATCGTCGGCAGGTTCGCCGACGCCGCGACGGCAAACGCCAGGGCGACCAGGAACGCGATGTTCTGGCTCTTGGCGAACATCCCACCGAGGATCGCGACGATTCCGATGACGACGGCCGAGATGCGAGCGACCCGGACCTCCGCGTCGGACGTCGAGTTGCCGCGCTTGATGACCTCCTTGTAGATGTCGTGCGCGTAGGTGGCCGAAGCCGTGATCGTCAGACCGGCGACCACCGCGAGGATCGTGGCGAACGCGATACCCGAGACGATGCCCAGCAGGGGCGAGCCACCGAGGTGGAACGCGAGCAGGGGCGCGGCCGAGTTGGCCTTGCCCGGCGCGGCGTTGATCTCGGCGGAACCGACGAGGGCGCCAGCGCCGTAGCCGACGACGAGCGTCAACAGGTAGAAGCCACCGATCAGCCAGATGGCCCACTCGACGGACTTCCGTGCCGCCCGCGAGGTCGGAACGGTGTAGAAGCGCTGCAGCACGTGCGGCAGGCCGGCGGTGCCGAGCACCAACGCGAGCGACAACGAGATGAAGTCGATCTTCGTCGTGGTCGAGGCGCCGTACTTCACGCCGGGAGCGAGGAGGTTCTCGCCGACCTTGGGGTTCTTGTCGACCGCGGCCTGGAGCAGGCTCGACAGGTTGAAGCCGTACTTCCCGAGGACCCACACGGTCATGACCGCGGTGGCTGCGATGAGCAGCACCGCCTTGATGATCTGGACGTAGGTCGTGCCACGCATGCCGCCGATGAGGACGTAGGTGATCATCACGAAGCCGACGAGGGCGATGACGAGGTTCTGCGCCGCCTCACCGGAGACGCCCAACAGGAGCGACACGAGGCCACCGGCTCCGGCCATCTGCGCGAGCAGGTAGAAGAACGACACACACAGCACCGAGATGGCTGTGGCGATGCGGACCGGGCGCTGCTTGAGGCGGTAGGACAGCACGTCGGCCATCGTCAGGCGTCCGGTGTTGCGCATCAGCTCGGCGACGAGCAGGAGCGCGACGAGCCACGCGACGAGGAAGCCGATCGAGTAGAGGAAGCCGTCATAACCCTGCAGGGCGATGGCGCCGGCGATGCCGAGGAAACTTGCGGCAGAGAGGTAGTCGCCAGCGATGGCCACACCGTTCTGACGACCGGAGAAGCCGCCGCTCGCGGTGTAGAACTCACCGGCTGACTTCTTGCCCGACGCCAGCTTGATGATGATGACGAGGGTGATGAGGACGAAGCCGATGAAGATCGAGATGTTGAGCGCGGGGGAGCCGACGGCGGCCGCGGTCTCGGCGGGGAGCTTGGGGACGGTGCCCAGGACGGAGGTCATGGCTCAGTGCTCCTTTTCGCCGTCGAGTCGAGCACCCAGCGCATCAGCCAAGGGATCGAGTTCGCGGTTGGCCCACCGGGCATACATGAAGGTGATGGCAAACGTCGTGACGAACTGGCCCAAGCCGAACAGCAGCCCGATGTTGACGTTGCCGAAGACCTTGGTGCCCATGAAGCCGGGCGCGAAGATCGACAGGAGGACGTAGACGAAGTACCAGACGAGGAAGAACGCCGTCATGGGGAAGACGAAGCCGCGGAACTTGCGGCGCAGTTCCTGGAATTCGTCGGTGGCTTGCAGCGCGACGTAGGGATCCTCGTCGCTGTGGGTGCGAGCTTCGTTGCTCACGGTGCACCTCCAGTGGTCGGTCCCGGTTGGGGTCCGGGTCACTCCCACTGTCGATCCTCGGGTATGCCGTCCGCTCCCCTTCGTGACCCCCTCGCGCCAAATGGGGGCGCACCTTCGCTCGGTGGCCCGGGGCGTCGCGCCAAGCGGCAGGTGAGGTGCGACGAGCGGTTGTGCGCGGGTCCCACGCTCCGCGTGGGCCGGCATACGCCATGGGGGTTCGTGGGCCAGGCCGACCGAGCACAGCCGGCGGCAAACGACGGTCTGCCCAGGTCTGCTGAGCGTGGAACAGCGGCGATTCGCGCCCTTTGCCGCCCGTCGTGCCCGCCGTGCCCGCGGATCCCACCGGTACCGGCCCCCGGGTGGGGCTTCGAGACCTGGGCCAACTCTCTGGGCGCCTGTGTCGGCGCCGGAGTCGCCTTTTGGGTGGGTCGGGTCAGGCGCGGGTGACCGGGCGTCAGTGCGGGCTGGGGGCGTTCCGCTCTGGTGCGGGTGCGGTCAACGAAGCCAGGAGGGCCAGAGCCTCGGCGGTGCGTGAGCCGGGTTCGGCGGCGTAGATGGTGAGCGTCAGCCCGGGCTCGGAGAGCATGTCGACGCTTTCGTAGGCGAGGTCGAGGTCGCCAACTGCGGTGTGGTGGAAGGGTTTGGTGCCGGCTCCGTGCAGGCGCACGTCGTGCCGACCCCAACGCAGACGGAAGTCCTCGCTTCGGGTGGAGAGTTCGCCGACGAGGTCGTGCATCTGCTTGTCCCGTGGGTCCCGGCCGGCCTCGGTGCGAAGGATCGAGACGCACGTGTCGGCGGCGGTTTCCCAGTCGGTGTAGAAGATGCGCGAGTCCTCATCGAGGAACGTGTAGCGGGCGAAGTTGGGCACCGGCCCGTTCGCGCGTTCGTAGAGGGAGGCGTGCATTGCCCGACCGAGCTGGTTGGTCGCGAGCAGGTCCATCCGACCGTTGCGCACGATGGCTGGGCCGCCGGTGATGCTGTCGAGAACCCATTGCAGGGACGGGGGAGGCGTCCACACGGCCCGGGCCCGGCGTCGGGGGCTGACCAGCGGGCCGGACCCCGCCGCGGTGTGGGCGAGGTGGAGGAGGTGCTCGCGCTCAGCGTCGTCGAGCCGCAGTGCACGCGAAATCGCTTCCAGCACAGAGGGACTGGCGCCGGCGATGGCACCGCGCTCGAGCTTGGAGTAGTACTCGATGCTCACGCCGGCGAGGTTTGCCACCTCACCGCGACGCAGGCCCGACACCCGACGCTGGCCGACATCCGGGAGGCCGACCTCGCGCGGGGTGAGCTTGGCGCGTCGCGTGGTGAGGAACTCGCGGACCTCGGATCGGTTGTCCATGTGTTTCACCGTAAGGCGTTGCGCAGGCGTGAGGGATGCCCTGCCGGTACACCTCTTCGTGGTGACTTCCTGCGACCTCGGAAGTTCGGTGTCATGGATGAAGACGACACCGACCGAAGGGAATTCCCACCTTGTCCACGCAAGCCGCGCAGCACGCCCCTGGCATCGAGTCCAGCGATGGCGGCGTTGCCGAACCTGCCCGACTGCCGCGGGCCGCCCTGCTGGTCATGGCCCTGGTCGGCTTCCTGCTCATCGCCACCGAAACCATGCCCGCTGGCCTGCTGCCGCAGATCGCCGCGGGGATGAGCATCAGCGAAGGCCTGGCGGGCCAGTTCGTCACCGCCTACGCACTGGGCACGGTCATCGCCGCGATTCCCGCTGTCGCCCTGACCCGGGGGATGCGGCGCAAGCCGGTGTTCCTCGTGGCCGTGCTGGGGTTCCTCGCCGCCACCGGCATCACCGCACTCTCGGGGAACGTCGCACTGTCGCTGGGGGCACGCTTCGCGGCTGGCGCCTTCTCGGGCCTGATCTGGGGGATCACCGCGGGCTACGCCCGCCGCATCACCGCTCCGGAGTATGCCGGTAGGGCACTTGCGATCGCATCGCTCGGCACCCCGATCGGGCTGGCGGTCGGGACGCCGTTCGGCTCCTGGCTCGGGACGACGCTGAACTGGCGCTGGTCCTTCGGGGCGCTGACGATCCTGACGCTCATCACGGTCGTCCTTGCCCTGGCACTCATCCCCGATGCCCCGGGCCAGGCGGCGACCTCTCAGATGTCCCTGCTGCGCGTGCTGCGCCTGCCCGGCGTCGCAGTGATCCTCGCGGTGATCGTGGCCTGGATGCTCGCGCACAACACGGTCTACACCTACATCTCCGCCTACCTGCGCTCGAGCGACCTGCAGCTCTCCGTCGACGTCGCACTCGTGACCTTCGGTGTTGCGGCGCTGGTCGGCATCGGCATCACCGGCGCCGTCATCGATCGCACGCTACGCCCGTTGGTGCTGGCCAGCATTGGCCTGTTCATCGTCGCTGGTGTCGTCTTCGTCGTCGGACAGGGATCGCTCGTCACGGTGGTCGTGGCGATCGTCCTGTGGGGGTTGGCCTTTGGTGGCGCGGCGGCTCAGCTGCAGACCGCCATCAGCATCGCCAGCGGCGCGAACGCCGACGTCGCGAACTCGATGCTCGGAGTCGCGTTCAACCTCGCGATCTTTGGCGCAGGCATTCTCGGCGCCGTCGTGCTCAGCATCTTCGATGGGGTGGTGCTGCCAGTCGTCATGGTCGCCCTCGCCGTGGCGGCGTTGGCGATCGCGGTCGTCGGGCGTCGCACGGCCTTCCCCATGAAACCGTAGGCCGCCATGAAACGACTGTGGGAGCGACCCGGGAAGCGCACCGCGCTAGGGATTGCTGGTGGCCTGCTCGCCTTGCTCACCCTCACCGCGTGTGCGAGGGAGCCGGCGCCCGCCGGTGCGGAACCTGTTCCGAGCGCTTCGTCGACCGGCGCCGCCGAAACCAATGGCGTCGGCGCGGTGGAGGACACCGTTGTCCGATTTCGGTCGGGCCAGACCTACGTTGCCAGCGCCGACGAGCTCAGTGGGCTCGAAGGCTCCAACATCACCATCGAGGTCGTGGACTGACCTCGCTGCATGAGGCGTTTCGCGAACCACTTTGGGTATGCCGTGGCCGCACCTTGGGCGGTTGGGGCAGGATGGCGCGGTGCTGACCCTCGTTGAGGTGCCCTTCGTCGATCCTCGCGTCCAGGAGCTGGTCGCCGAGGTGCAGGCGCACTATGTCGTCATCTACGGCACTCCCGACGAGTCGCCGGTCGATCCGCGAGAGTTTGCTTCCCCGCGGGGGCGATTCGTCCTCGGAGTCGAGGAGGTGGACGGCGCCGATGAGCCGGTGGCGATGGGCGGTTGGCGTTGGCGGCCGGACCTCGACGCCCGCTTCGGCGGCGACCGGGTGGCCGAGGTCAAGCGCATGTTCGTGCCAGCGCGGGTGAGGGGACGGGGATACGCACGTGAGGTACTCGCGTTCCTGGAGACAACGGCATACGCCGATGGGGTGGAGCGGTTGGTCCTCGAGACCGGGCTGATGCAGCCCCATGCGATCGGCCTCTATGAGTCGCAGGGTTATGAGCGGGTGACGCCGTTCGGTCACTACGCCGAGTCCGAGCTCGTGCGCTGCTTCGGCAAGGACCTGCGCCGGTCCTGAGGCGCAACGGACTCAGCTGAAGTGGCGGACGAGCTCTTTCCACGTGCTCTCGGGAGCCGTGCCGGTGGGGAAGCGTCCGTCGAGCTCGAGGATCACCATGCCGTGGGCCGAGGCCCACAGTGCCTGCCCGCGGTGAGGGTCGCCGGCGGCGTCGAAGAACGGTGTGCCTGACCACTCCTCGAGTCCCGGTGGGAGGGCGGCTCGGTCGAGAGGTCCCGACGTCGAGAGGCGATACAGCTGCGGGTTGGCGCTCGCCAGATCGCGATAGCTCCGGACCAACCTGGCCACCGTCGTGACGGGGCGCAGGGCCTCGCCGTTCTCCTTGAGGGCGAGCGCGACGAGCTGGGTCTTGAGTGCGTCCTTGCTCGCGAAGTGCTTGTAGAGCGAGGGCGCCGCGATGCCGAGCTCGTCGGCGAGGGCCCGCATGGTGAGGGTGTCCCAGCCCTGCCGCTCGAGCACGGTGCGGGCGGCGTCGAGCACCTCGCGTGCTCGCGGCGTGAGGAGGCGCGCCGGGTCGAACTCCTCGGGGCAGGTCATCGGGCGATGCTAGCGGTGCTCTCGACTCGATCCCGGAGGGCTTGGTTCATCGCGTCGAAGTCATCGCCGACGTCGATGGCGCCGCCGAAGAACGGCACGAGCACGCCCGAGAACGTCTCGCTCTGGGTGAGCCGGACGCCGCCGGGGATGGGCGTGAGGGTGAAGGCGTGCTCGCCGTCGAGGAGTTCGGGGATGAAGACCCGGCCGAGCCAGCGCAGTTCGCTGCCCGGCGTCGCTGCGAGGACGGTCGGCGTGAAGGTCATCTCGCTTCCCTTGGCCGGGGTGATCCGCACCGTCAGCTGTTGGCCGACTTCCGGGGTTCCCTTCAGTTCCTGCATGAACGGATTCCATTGCGGGTATGCCGTGAAGTCCGTGAGCGTTGCCCACACCGCGTCCGCTGGGGCGGCGATGTCGACGGACCGCTCGACGCGCTCTTCACGGTGCAGGTCGAAGGCGGCGACGGTGAGAGCGACGGCGGTGGCGGCGAGGGCGATGATCCACTTCTGCACGGGTGTCTCCTGGATTGCTGGGGCTAACACTGTTAGCCCACAATGAGAGCTCCAGAGTATGGCTAACAACGTTAGCCGCGCAAGGGGCGGCATGATGTGTGCCGTGCGCGCACTCGTGAAGACCGAAGCCGGTCCAGGCCTCCAGCTCATCGACGTCCCCGAACCCACCTGTGGTGACGCCGACGTCAAGATCCGCGTGTTGCGAGCGGGCCTCTGCGGCACCGATCTCCACCTCGAACAGTGGGACGACTGGGCGGCCTCCGTGGTGAAGGCGCCGATGACGATCGGGCACGAGTTCTATGGCGAGGTCGCCGAAGTCGGCGCGCTCGTGGACCACATCAAGGTCGGTGACCGCGTCTCGGGCGAGGGTCACCTCATCTGCGGAAACTGCCGCAACTGCCGCGCCGGCCGACGACACCTCTGCATCAAAACCGTTGGGGTGGGCGTCAATCGGGATGGTGCCTTCGCCGACTACGTCGTCATTCCCGCCATGAATGCCTGGGTGCAGCCGGCCGACCTCGACCCCGACCTCGGCGCGATCTTCGACCCGCTCGGCAACGCGACCCACACGACCCTGCAGTGGCCGGTCATCGGTGAGGACGTCGTCGTCACGGGCGCCGGGCCGATCGGCGTCATGGCTGTGGCGATCGCGCGGCATGCGGGTGCCCGCCGCATCGCCGTCACCGACATGAGCGACGAGCGCCTCGCGCTCGCCAAGGGCGCCGGCGCCGACCTCTGCGTCAATGTCGGTCGCGGCGAGGACCTCGCCTGGGCCCAGAAGCAGCTCGGGATGCTCGAAGGTTTCGACATCGGCCTCGAGATGTCCGGCGCGCCCAAGGCGGTCGAGGACATGCTTGCCAACCTCAACCACGGCGCCCGCGTCGCGATGCTCGGCCTGCCCAAGGACCCCTACCCGATCGACTGGGGCCGGGTCATCACCCACATGATCACCATCCGCGGGATCTATGGCCGCGAGATGTTCGAGACCTGGTATCTCATGGGATCGATGCTCGCCACGAGCGCCGAACTGCGCGAGGCCGTGCAGTCGGTCATCACCCACCGCTTCCCGGCGGAGGAGTGGGCCAAGGCCTTCGAGGTCGCGCGCTCGGGCCAGTGCGGCAAGGTCGTCCTCGACTGGAGCTGAACCGCAACAAGCGGGCACAGGTCAGGGGTGGGAGGCTGGGAGGCATGACCGCGGCATACCTGATCGTTGTTCTGGCCGTTGTTGCCACGCCTGGCGTCGACGTGCTCGTCACCCTGCGCAACACTCTCGCGGCCGGGAGGCGGGCTGGGCTCGGCACCGTCCTGGGCGTGGGTGCCGGCTCGGCGGTCCAGGGCGTGCTGGCTTCGGTCGGCGTCGGGGCGCTCATCGTGCGGGTGCAGCCGTTGTTCCAGGCGATCAAGTGGGCAGGTGTCGCCTACCTCGTGTGGCTCGGCGTGAGTGCCGTGCGCTCGGCGGTGGTGGGTCGCTATGCGGAGATCGACGACACCGCTGACTCCGGGATGGGGCGAGGCTTCCGCACCGGGGCACTGACCAACCTGACGAACCCCAAGATGCTCGTGTTTTATCTCGCGCTGCTGCCGCAGTTCGTCGAGCCGACCGCGTCCGTGGCGGTCTGGCTCGGGCACGCCATGATGCTCCCGCTCATCGGCTGCGCGTGGCTCGCGCTCATCGTGCTCGGTGCGTCCAGAGCGCGCGAGACGCTGCTGCGCCGCCGGGCCCGTCGGGTCATCGATGCGGTGAGTGGGGCGTTCCTCGTCGGGTTCGCCGCCAAGCTGGCGCGCGAGGCCTGAACCCCGACGAACCGACTTCGTGCCCTTCCCGGACGAGGCACGCTGGGCTCGCCATGTCCGGGAAGGGCACGAAGTCGAAAAGGGGTCAGCCGACCGAGGCGGTGAGGAACGCGGTGCCCTGGTCGTTGCAGAAGTGGGCGACGGCGCCGCCGGTCCACATGTTCGCCTGTGCGGAGTCGAGCTTCAGCGTGGTCTCGGCGTCCTTGATGATCGCCTTGGCCGTCACCGGTGTGGGCGCGGCCGTGAAGTCGGCGCACATCTTCTTGCCGGCCGTGACGAGTTGGGCGTCAGGGGTGTCCGCGAGCGGCGGGATGACCTTCTTGAACCTCGAGGCCCACGCCTCGTCCCCTGAAGTGTCGGTCCCGGTCGTGGGGCTGGCCGCCCCGGTCGCCGAACCCGTGGACGATGCCTTGTCGCCGGACCCCGGGTCTGCTGCGTTGTCGGAACCGCACGCGGTGAGAGTGAGAGCCAGCGCAGCGCCAGCGATGATGGACATGGTCTTGGTGGTGGACTTCCCCGTAGTCAACATGCCGCCGACGCTACCCAACGAGAGTGCGCCGGGAGGGACGGGGGCAGGTGAGTCACGGCATACGCCGCAGGGAGTAGTTCGAACCACTCCTCTCGCAGGCCGCATTGCGGCGCCCGAGGTGCCTACGCTGGCGACATGCCCTGGGAACGCGACGCGCAGACGTGGGGTCCGCCGCGTCGTGTGCCGCGGATCGCGTGGGTCATCGGGCCGCTCTTCCTCGCGATCATCTCGATCGGCGGCAGTTTCGGCGCGTCCCGCGGTCAGGCCGGCACGCACGACATCGACGCTCTCGGGATCGCGCTGTTGCTCGTCGGCCCGGTGTCACTGGCGCTCGCTCGCCGGTGGCCGGTGCCCGCCGTCATCGCGGCTGGGGCGGCGGTCGGCGGGTGGCTCGCGCTCGGCTACCCCTACGGTCCGGTCTTTCTCGCGTATGCCGTCCTCACCGTCATCTGCGTCGCTCGCGGTTTGCGCTGGGCCGCGTGGGGTGCGGCTGCGCTACCGGTGCTTGGGCAGATCGCGCGTGGATGGGTTGCGCCAGAGGCGAAGTGGTCGTGGACCGGCACGGGTGGGATGGTCGCGTGGTTGCTGGTGGCGCTTGCTGTGGCGGAGCTGGTGCGGGCGCGGCGGGACCGGTTCGCGGCGGCCCGCACGGCCCACCGTGAGTCGGTGGCGCGACGCGAAGGCGAGGAGCGTTTGCTCATCGCGCAGGAACTGCACGACGTCGTCGCCCACCACATGTCGCTCATCAACGTCCAGGCCGGGGTTGCCCTGCACCTGTCGCAGCGCGAGAAGCCCGAACACGTCGAGCCGGCGCTGCGTGCCATCCGTGATGCGAGCAGTGAGGCGCTCGCCGAACTGCGTTCTCTCGTGGACGTCCTGCGCTCGGACCGTGCTCCTGCGCCGCGTGCCCCGACGGTGCGCCTGGCGGCTCTGGGTGACCTCGTCGAGCGGAGCAAGGCGGCGGGGCTGGACGTGCGGGTGTCCCGGACGGGCACGCAACGTGAGCTGCCCGCGGCCGTGGACCTCGCGGCATACCGGATCGTCCAGGAGGCGATCACCAACGTCGTCCGGCACGCCTATGCGACGCGCGCGGCGATCACGCTCGACTATGACAGCGACCTCACCGTCACCGTCGAGGACAACGGGCACGGCGCCAATCCGGAGACGCTCGTCGTCGGCAACGGGATCTCCGGCATGACCGAGCGAGCGCGGGCGCTGGGCGGGTCTGTGCGTCTTGATCGCTCGCCGCTCGGTGGACTGCGGGTGAGCGCGAGCATGCCTGCGCGAGAGGGTGTTTCGTCATGATCCGCGTGGTGTTGGCCGACGATCAGCTGCTGCTGCGTGCCGGTTTGCGGGCGCTGCTCGACGCCGAGGACGACATCGAGGTCGTGGGCGAGGCGAGCGATGGGGCGGAGGCAGTTGAGCTCGTGCGCACGCTCAGGCCCGACGTCGTGCTCATGGACATCCGGATGCCGGGGACGGACGGGTTGGAGGCGACGCGACGAATTGCCGCTGACGAGAGCCTTGCTGAGACCAAGGTCGTCATCCTCACCACGTTCGACCTCGATGAGTACGTCTTCGAGGCGGTGCGGATCGGCGCGAGTGGATTCCTCGTCAAGGACACGGAGCCGACCGAGTTGTTGCGCGGGGTGAGGGCCGTGGCCGGGGGAGACGCGCTGCTGAGTCCGCGGGTGACGCGGCGGTTGATTGGCGAGTTCGCGAGCCGGAGCCGCGACACGTCGATGCCCGCGTCCCGGGAGCTGGCGCTGCTCACCGAGCGTGAGCGTGAGATCGTCGGGCTCGTCGGCGAAGGATTGAACAACGACGAGATCGCGGCGCGCTTGGTTCTGTCACCAGCGACCGCGAAGACCCACGTGAGCCGCGCGATGGTCAAGCTCCACGCCCGCGACCGCGCCCAGCTCGTGGTGCTCGCCTACGAGTCCGGCCTCGTCCAGCCCGGCTGGAGCCAGAGACCTGACTGACCCGACCTCGTGCCGCGCACGGACACCGCTCGCTGTGCTCGCCATGTCCGTGCGGGGCACGAAGTCGGTGTGTCTCAGGGTTGACCCGTACGCCCACGGGAGGCCGTGAGGTGTCGCCCGCTGGGGGATTCGGTGGAGGCGCGCGCCGCGAAGGATCGAGGTGTCAGCTCAACCCTTCGATCCAGGAGCGATCATGAACACCCTCATCAACACCGCTGCAGCCCTCCCCATCCACGACGACCGGTGGAACGGCGGACCCGGTCCGTGGTTCATCCTCTTCCCGATCTTCTGGTTCATCGTCATCGCCGGACTCATCACGGCGGCCCGCTTCGGAGGCATGCGTCGCTGGCGCCGCTTCCAGGCCGCCGAGGGTTCGCGCGCCGGTGAGTCCAAGCTCGCCGAGCGCTTCGCAGTTGGAGAGATCGACGAGCAGGAGTACGAGGCTCGCCGCGCCGTCCTCCGCCGCGGGCAGCAGTCATGACCAACGTCGTCGAAGTCCACGGACTCACGAAGCGCTACGGCGACCTGGCCGCAGTCGATGACGTGAGTCTCGAGGTCCGGGCCGGCGAAGTCTTCGGCTTCCTTGGTCCCAACGGCGCCGGCAAGACGACGACCCTGCGCATGTTGCTCGGTCTCGTCTCGCCGACGTCCGGTCGGGCGCTCGTCCTCGGACGAGCGCCTGGGCACCCGGACTCGTTGGCTCGGGTGGGCGCGCTCGTCGAGGGCCCGGGTCTCTATCCGTATCTCACCGGCCGCGCGAATCTCGAGATCATTGCCCGGTATGCCGGTGTCTCCCGTTCCGCGGTCGCCCCGGCTCTCGAGACGGTCGGGTTGACCGACCGGGCCGGCGACAAGTTCTCGAAGTACTCGCTCGGCATGAAGCAGCGCCTCGGTGTGGCCGCTGCCCTGCTCAAGGATCCGGAGCTCGTGATCCTCGACGAGCCGACGAATGGCCTTGACCCGCAGGGGATGCGCGACATGCGTGCGCTCGTGCAGTCGCTCGGACGTGAGGGGCGGACGGTCATCCTGTCGAGCCACCTCATGAGTGAGGTCCAGGCGATCTGCTCGCGCGTTGCGGTCATCGACCGAGGACGTGTCGTGGCGGATGCATCAGTCGAGGAGCTTCGGGGCCAGGCCGACCTCGAGGTGATCGCTCACCCCAAGGACGTAGCCCGGCGCACGTTGGAGTCGCTGCCAGAGGTGGCGTCGGTGCGCGACGCGGGAGGTGGGCTGCTCGTGGACGTGCCCACACGGCATACAGCGGCGGTTGCGTCAGCGCTGGTTGGCGCGGGCGTCTCGCTCACCGGGCTACGACGCAAGGAGCGCGAGCTCGAGGACATCTTCTTCGACCTCACCGGTGCCCAGCACCGTGAGCCGGAACTCTCAAGGAGCACGTCATGAACACGACACTTGCCGGCCTCGGGGCCGTGACCCGTGCGGAGCTGTCCAAACTGGCTCGCCGTCCGGCGGCGTGGGCACTGCTCGGCACCGCTGTGACGCTCAACCAAATCTTTGCCTACGTCATCCCCTACTTCGCGTATCGGGGCGACACGACCGGTGACTTCGCCGACGGTGGGTCGACGCCGGAGCAGTTGCTCGCGGGGATGATGCCGTCGGCACTCCTCGCCAACACGGTGGGCGCTTTCGCGGTGTTCGTCGGCGCGCTGGCGTTGGTGCTCGGGGCTCTCGTGACGGGTTCGGAGCACACGGGCGGGACGTTGAAGACGTTGCTGACCCAGCGGCCGGGGCATGCCACGGTGGCGATCGGGCAGGTGCTGGCGGTTGTCGTGGCGGTCGGAGTTGGTGTCGTCGTGTTGACCCTCACGGGTGCGGCCTCGGCCGTCGTCGTGGGGCTTGCCGAGGGGCAGTCGCTCGTCTGGCCGTCGATCGGTGACCTGGCTTCCGGGCTCGGGGCAGGATGGGTCATCGTCGCGATGTGGGGCGCCATCGGGGCTGCGCTCGGTGCGTTCCTGCGGGCCGTCGCGATGCCGATCGGGCTCGGGGTCGTGTGGATCCTCGCGATCGAGAACCTCATCACCGCGGTGTCGCGTTCGACGCTGACGTCCTTGGCTGGCCTGCGCGACGTGCTGCCCGGGGTGAACTCGGGTTCGCTCCTCGGGTCGATCCTGCCGAGCAACGGCGGCGAGGGCGCACCGGGTGTGAACACGCTCGTCGACGGCAGTCGTGGGCTGGTGACGGTGTTCGCCTACGTGGTGGTGGCGGTGGTCGCAGCAGCGTTCGTCACCAGCCGCCGCGACGTCGCCTGACCCCCTGGTGACACTTGCGACTTCGTGCCCCGTACGGACACGTGAAGGAGGCCTTCGGCCGACGGATCGTGTCCGTACGGGGCACGAAGTCGGTTGGGTTGGGCAGTGTGGTGACACGAGTTCTGCATGACGCAGTGCTTCTGATCGCGCCACCGCTCGAGGTATCTGGGAGCAGACTGGGGACTCTTGGTGGGTAGAGGCCCCACGCCTGTGCGGGTCCATGAGGCAGGAGCGTGCCATGAACGTGAATCCGTGGAGAACAGCCAGTTTGGGCGCGGTGTCGCAGGCGGTGTCGGGGATCCAGTACCTGCTCAAGGCACGCGGACATGCTGTCGCCACGGACGGGTCGTTCGGGCCTGCGACGCGGGCCGCGGTGATCGCCTTCCAGACGGCTGCGGGTCTGACTGCTGACGGCAGCGTCGGACCGGTGACCTGGGCCAAGCTCGTCGTCCCGACGCACGGCGGGTCCACGGGTGATGCGGTGCGTGCTGTCCAGCAATTCGGGCTGCTCTCCTCACCCGGCGACGATCCGCTTGTGGTCGACGGGTCCTACGGACCGACCACGACGGCCCGGGTCAAGAGCGTCCAGCGGTCATGGGGACTGACGATGGACGGCAATGCGGGCCAAGAGACGTGGTCGTTCCTCAGCACCTTTGCGCCGGGCTCGCGCCCGTGGCCTCTGGTCAAGCAAGGCGCCACCCAGGCCACGAACTGGCGGGTGCTCGCGGCCCAGCACCTGCTGCGCGCGAAGGGCGCGACGATCGCGGCCGACGGCAACTTCGGTCCCGCGAGTGGCGCGGCGGTGAATGCCTTCCAGCAGACCTTGCGGGCGACCTTCATCAGCTCGACCCTGGGCCAGCTCGACTGGCCGGCCCTGGTCGTGACGGTCAAGCTCGGCGACAAGGGTGAAGCGGTCAAGGCGGTCCAGACCTTGGTGCCCGGCGGTCTGACGGTCGACGGGTCGTTCGGACCCGCGACGGATGCGGCTGTTCGCAACTACCAGACGATGTTCGCCCCGCCGTCCGACGGCATCGTCGGCCCGAACACGTGGCACACCCTCACCTTGGCCATCTTCGACTGACGGCCCTCCTACTCCTTGTGGGCTTCGGCGGAGGCCAGGGGCACCGCCGAGGCCCAAAAGGGCTAGCCAATGGCGGCTGTGGTCCAGGCGCCGCTCTGGCCCGTGCAGAAGTGCGTGATGGCACCCGTGGCGAAGATCTGGGCCTGGGTGGCGTCGAGCCCGAGGCCTGACTGAGCGCCTTGGAGGATCGTCTTGGCTGTCTCCTTGGTGGGCGCGGCCTCGAAGTCGGAGCAGACCTTCCTGGCTGCCGTCGCGACCTCTTTGTCGCTCTTGCTGGCGAGCGGCGGGACGGCCCTCTTGAAGATGCCGGCCCACGTCGCGTCGGGGACGATGCCGCTGTTGCCGGGCTCGGGCGTCGTGCCAGTCGAGGTCGCCGGACCGCTGGGGCTGGTGGTCGTCGAGGGCGTCGAACCCGCGTCGCCGTCGGAGGACTCGGAGCCACAGGCGGTCAGGGCGAGTGCCATGGCGGCACCGATGAGAAGGGTCGCGGGCTTTCGGAAAGTCAGCATCCGTCGAAGGTAGCCACCGGAGGCGTCGCACGCGACCGGAGGAGGTGAGCGGACGGCATACATGCGTGGATTACCCAGTCGGCTCGAACCGCGTCACGTGAACGAAATCTTGGATCCTGGCTCCCACGTCAGTGTCTTGTCTTCACGCAGACAAAGGAACTCTGGTGGCTTGGCATCGGAGGCTGCGACAACCGACACGGATTCGTCTGCACCCGCCAACTCCAGGCGGCCTGCCAGAGGCTTGTTGAATTGCACCCATCGTCCTCTGCCGGTGGCCGCCTTCTCTGCCGACGTCGCGAGTCCACGCGCGATGACATCCGCGGCGCCCGTCAGGGCGAGGAAGCCGACGAGTGCGGCGATGAGGGCAGTGACGTTTCCGCTGGTGAAGTTCACACTTTTCAGTTGGGACGTCGCCCACGCGACCAAGGCCGTGACGAGTGGCGCGACGACCGCCATCACCTTCGTGATGCTGAATGCCGGCGCAGTGACCACCGTGTTGTCTTCTTGCCCTTCGTTGAGGAACAGTTCCCGAATTGCGCCCATTGCAATCTCCTCATCGTGAGATACCCCTATTGGATCTGCGCATCATCTCGCCCGGTCACTAGTGCGGCAAGGACCGTAAAGAGCTACCAATGAATGCCCCATTTGGGCACATAGGACTACTGCTCGGTCTCGGACCACTTTGGGTCGCGCGATGGGGATCCCACCAGCAATCGCCGCATCGTGCCAACCCGGCCGAGCGCCAATCGAGGCCAAGGCTGCCTTCGGCCAGGTGAGCGGACGGCATACGCTGGCTTCCGTCTTCGACGAACAAGCGAGAGGTATGCCGTGTACGGATCTGTGCGGGACGAGCTGGCTGCGACGTTGGTCGAGATCAAGGACGCGGGGTTGTGGAAGAGCGAGCGTGAGCTGACCACGCCGCAGTCGTCGCACGTGGGGACGAGCGGTGGTCAGGCGCTGAACTTCTGCGCGAACAACTACCTGGGGTTCGCGGACCACCCGGAGGTCGTCGAGGCGTCGAAGAAGGCGCTCGACGAGTGGGGCTTCGGGATGGCGTCGGTGCGGTTCATCTGTGGCACGCAGACGCAGCACTCGGTGCTCGAGCGGGCGCTGAGCACGTTCCTCGGGACGGAGGCGACGATCCTGTATTCGTCGTGCTTCGACGCCAATGGGGGAGTGTTCGAGGTGCTGTTCGGCGCGGAGGACGCGATCATCAGTGACGAGCTGAACCACGCGTCGATCATCGATGGGGTGCGGCTGTCGAAGGCTGCTCGGTATCGCTACAAAAACGCCAACATGGCGGATCTGCGGATTCAGCTCGAGGCGGCGGTCGCGGCTGGGGCTCGGCGCAAGGTCATCGTGACGGATGGCGTGTTCTCGATGGACGGGTTCTTTGCGCCGCTCGATGAGATCTGCGATCTGGCGGATGAGTTCGAGGCCATGGTGCTCGTTGATGACTCGCACGCAGTGGGGTTCGTCGGGCCGAACGGGCGGGGTACGCCTGAGCTGTTCGGCGTGCAGGACCGCGTCGACATCGTGACGGGGACGCTGGGCAAGGCACTGGGTGGGGCTAGTGGTGGCTATGTCGCGGCGCACCAAGAGATCGTGGATCTGCTGCGTCAGCGCTCGCGGCCGTACCTGTTCTCGAACTCGGTGGCGCCTGGTGTTGTCGCGGGGTCGTTGAAGGCGCTGGAACTGGTGGACTCGTCGTCAGAGGCACGGGAGCAGTTGGTGGCGAACACGACGCTGTTCCGTGAGCTGATGACGGCGGCTGGGTTTGAGCTGCTACCGGGGTCGCACCCGATCACGCCGGTGATGTTCCCGGGTGAGGACGGTGCGCGGCTGGCGGCTGAGGTGGCTGACCGGATGCTGGCTGACGGGGTCTATGTCATCCCGTTCTCGTTCCCGGTGGTGCCGCGCGGCAAGGCGCGGATCCGGGTGCAGCTCAGCGCTGCGCACTCTGAGGAAGACGTGCGTCGCTGCGTCGACGCGTTCGTAACAGCAAGCGAGGTACGGCGCCGCGTGTAGCTGGTGGAAGACGCCGGGCTCATCTCGATATGTCGTGATCGACGCGCTGACCAGATCTTCGACCGTGGCGTGCGGAACGGCGGAGTTGTCTTTGTTGGGATGTCGTAGTCAGTTATGCACAGCGAAGAGTCCTTGGCTGCGCATCATGAATAGTTGATTCGCCTCAGGCGGGGCGATTCGGCCGTGGCGGTTCCAGTTTCGTAGATCGGTGGCCCTCGAATCTGCTGGCGTGGGCCTTCGAGTCACTTCGTGGCCACGTTGGGACGTGTTCTGAGTACGCTGAAGCATGGACGATCACGGCGAAATGTCCGAGGAAGAGCAGGCCCTTGAGGACGCCAAGCGTGTTTTGGATGACCTGCCTGCTGAGCAAGTGCGTCAACTGATCCTGGAAACAGGCGCGATGGAGGCGGCCGTCGCTGCCCTGACGGAGCTCGCCGACAGCGATGACCCAACCGTTCGTGAAGACGCCCGAGCGGCGTTGGACCGCTTCAAACTGGGTTGACCAAGGGTCATACGAACAGAAGATCATCTAGCCACAGATAGCACGCGCTCGGTCTGGCCACCCCCGGATGGGCTGCGCCCTTGCCGTGCTCAGAAGTCGCCGAGGTCTCGGGGTAATTCGCGGATAATACGATTCCACACGGGGCACGACAACGCGGCGTACGGTATTTCCTACCTACTATCTGGTTCAAGGGGGGAACATGGCTAATCTGCCTGAGTCCGAGAGCGGTATGGATGAACTTCCGAACGGCGAAGCGGTCACTGACCCACTCGACCTACCCGACGCGACGGACGTGCAGCCGTCGGGATCGGGGCGGAGGAAAGCACCTGCTGTGACCCGACCGTACCCCCGACGAACACTCGAGGACGGTATGAAGGTCGCCGTTGCGATCAAGACAGGGAACAACGGGAAGCCATGGCCCCCCGATCAAGTAGCCAAGGCTCTCGGCATGGGCACAGGGAGTTCGTTCTTCTACCTAACTCAGGCTGCTCGCGACTTCGGCCTTACAGAAGGCACGCGTGACGCTCAGTTCATCTCGTTGACTGACCTCGGGCGCAAGGCTGTGTTTCCCAACACACCGCAGGATGCTGATGATGCGAAGCTCGAGGCCTTCCTCAGTGTGGACAAGTTCAAGGGAGTGGCCGAGCACTACGGAGGCAGCAATCTCCCGGAGGAAGAATTCGTTAAAAATACGCTCCAAACTCAGTTCGCGCTGGATCCCCGTGTTCATGAAGAGTTTCTTGAATTCTTCAAGAAGAACTGCAGGTACGTTGGAATCGGTGCGAACTGGGATGGGAAAGTCGCGCGGCGGAGTGTTGTCGGGCCCGGCCCCAGAGTGTCCGCGATTGTAGGCGACCCGATGAATGGAGTCGGTGCCCTAGTTGCACATGAAAAGGAGAGTGGTCAAAGCGGAGCAGATGTAAGGCCTACCTGCTTCGTTGCAATGCCTTTCAGCGAGAAAAGCGATGACTATGCGACTGGGTTCTTTAGCGAGGTCTACGCCTCACTCTTCGTACCGGCAATCGAGGCGGCCGGTCTCAGGGCCACGACGGCTCGACGGCAGGGATCGGATGTGATCCAAGCGACCATTGTCAATGATTTGCTTGACGCGGACCTCGTGCTTGTCGATCTCACAGAACACAACCCGAACGTTCTGTTCGAGCTCGGCATCCGAATCGCTGAGCAGAAGCCCACAGTGTTGGTCAAGGCCATAGGGACGAATCCCATCTTCGACGTCGACCACCTGCTTCGTGTTGTGACCTACAACCCGAACCTGTGGCCCAGCACGGTCATGACTGACCTTCCGGTGCTTACGGCTCACATTCAGGGAGCCTGGGAAGCTCGGCATGGCGACCGTACGTACATGCAGATCCTGCGCGCGAATGCCCTTCCCGTCACCGGTGGATAGCACAGGGCGGCCCAGTGCGCCATTAAGTGGTCGAGCCGAGTAGGCAGAGAATGGCCCATGCTCGCTTGGCTACATTGAAGCGCAATTCAGGTGATCGGGACCATGCCCCTACTTCGTTGAGTTCTAACCTCGCTGTGCACCTATTCCGTGATCGTTTCGCCAAGCTCCGCCCGGAGGATGCGCACCGCGAACGTATGGTCGTCTAGTTGAGGTAGTCCGGAGACGCCCATCCAGCCGACGACACCAGCATCGTGAACACGAAGCGGGATGGCACCTCCGTGCATCGCGTACTGCGAGCTCGGAAGCATGAACTTTTCGGACATATTGGTGCCATAGTCCCTACAAAGTTGACCCATATAGAGAGACGAGTGTTCGAAGCGCTGGACGACTCGGCCCTTTCGCCGCAACCATTCGTCGTTGTCTTGGGTCGAGCCCGGGAGGGCAGCATGGAACAGCTGGTGCTCGCCTCTCCATATGCCGACCACCACTGTGAGCCCCTCGTTCCAAGCGGCGTCCGTCGCCCGTCTGCCAAGGTTGTACGCAAAGTTTTCCGACAGGGTCGGAAGGACGATCTCTGACTCCTCCTGAAGCAGTTGTTCCAGAGTTGGCCAAGAGTCCGGTGCTGCCATGCTGGTCCGCCTCTGCTCGTGGGTCGCTAGGTCAGCGTCCTTGTGTTCCGCCACGATTGTGTGTCAAGTCGCCTGGCGAGGCCAGTGGTGTCGAGGCGCGAGTCGGCGCGTGGCTCCGTCAGGCCACTGCTCACCCCATGTGCTTGTCCCCCAGATTCGCTCACATTGCAGGCGTTTCCCATGGCACAGTGACTCCCACACGAAGAAGCACGGGAGGTGGCGGACCATGGCGAAAGCCCCCCGCGTCGCGATCGATAGAACGCAGATACCCGGGCTTGATTCCGGAAGCCCCCCATCCGACGAGTTTCATAGGTGTGCGGAGCGGTACGCAAACGATCTCCTTGAAGAAGTAGAGAGGCTTGAGGCAGCGCAGCGAACTGGTGGTGGAGATGACGCCGAGTACACCAGTTCGATGGTGACCGATGCAGATCGTCTGCTCCGGCGTGCTTACCGCACCCAGCGAAAGCGGAAACCCGGTGAAATCATCTGGCGCATCGTGGTGGCGGTCGCCCTGATCCTCGTGGGCGTCGCCACAAACAACCTCAAGGAGACGTGGGGGATCATCCTGTTCGTTGTCGCCGTCGCCATTGCTTTGGGCGGAACCATCTGGGATCTAGTCGGAGGTGAGCGAACATGAGCCACCTGGACGAACGTGTCCCTCTGACCGCAGCTGCTGCTCAGGCGATGGAGGAGTTGGTAGCCGATGTTCGCTCCGATCTGCTCAGGCGCGCCCGCCAGTCAGCCGAGGAGTCGCAAGGTGGTCTGGCACGCGAAATCACAGTTCGAGATGTAATGTCCGCCGCTGAAATGCCTGAATACGCCTGGCAACACCTGCAGGGAGGGGACCGCCTCGGGCTCCTGCTGCGCATCTACTCGGTCGTGTTCGGCGTGGCGGCTCTAATAGGGATCGCGCTTTGGTTTGCCCCAAATTTGGAAAACCTCCAAACACAGCAACTCGTCGGAGTCGCTACGGCCATCACTGGTTTGCTGGGTGCTGCACTGAGTTGGTTCTATGGAGACCTGATCCGTCGTCGCCGATCATCATCTCGAGGTGGAGGCAGCGGCGGTGAGGCCCGCGATATTCAAAGTCACTTCCTCGCTTCGTATGTCGCCCTCGAACTGTCGCTGCGCGACTTCAACGCTCGCCACCTCGGGGAAACAGCGGCCGCCGCGACAAACCCAGTGCTCGTCGCCAGACGATCGGATGTCCTGGGTGACGAAGATCGCGAGACGCTCCGCTCCATTGTTGACCTCCGGAATCGAATGGTGCACGGCAAGTTGGTAACCACGCCAGAATTGACACGCGGGATCCTTGAGGCTAACCGACTTCGCGCGAGTGTATCCAAGAGGGATTAGTACGTAGGAGGAACGTTGGTCTCGGCGCCGCCGCCGAGCAGGCCAGCAATATCGGCCGCAACGCCGTGTTGTCGGCAGGCTTGCCCGAGTCCGTGCCCCGGCACGACCATCGAGCACCAGTGCGGGTCGAGCCAGAAGGCCATCCACTTCGCCGCCGCCACGGTCATCTTCGGGCAGAGCGACGTCGTCGTCGCAGGTGGTGTCGAGAACATAAAGCGCATCCCGCTGGGAACGGCTCGTCGCAGCGGTCCTGGCGACCCGTTCTCTGAGCAGTTGCTGTCGCGCTATGGGGGAGTCGAGCTCAACCAAGGGTTGGGTGCGGAGATCTTCGCGTCGCGCTATGAGTTGTTGCGCCAGTGGTTGGACGAGTTGTCTCTTGAGTCGCACGCTCGTGCTGCGGCTGCGGCTGCGCAGGGTGCAGGGCACTTCGATGCCGAGATCGCGCCGATCGCCATTGCGGCTGGGGTGTTCGGTTCGGATAAGGGCATCCGTCACGAGTCCACGATGGAGAAGCTCGGCGACCTCGACCCGGTGTTCCGTGAGGACGGTGTCGTCACGGCCGGCAACGCGTCGCAGATCTCTGACGGCTCCAGCGCTGTCTTTGTGACGACGAGTGAGCGGGCTGCGCTGAGCCGGGCTGACTCCGCTGGTTCGGGGCCATGCGGCGACGGTGGTTGGAGACGACCCCGTGGCGATGCTCGGGGCGCCTGCTCCGGCGACCGCGAAGGCGCTGAAGCAGGCTGGGGTGTCGCTGGCGGACATCGGCACTTTCGAGATGAAGGAGGCCTTCGCCAGTGTCGTCGCAGCCTGACTAAAGGAAGCCGGCGCAGACCGTTCCCTCGTGAACCCCGATGGCGGCGCCATCGCCCTGGGTCACCCGCTCGGCGGGTCGGGTGCTCGCCTTGCGACACCCTGATTCATCGCATGGTCCGCGACGAGATCCGGTACGGCCTGCACACCATGTGCGAGGGCAGCGGCATAGCGAACGCGACGATCTACGAGAACCTGCGACTCGGGTCATGACGCATGTGGAGGAAGCGCCCCTACTCGTTGAGGAGCGAGGCCGGGTGCTTGTGCTGACTCTGAACCGTCCTCAGTCGAAGAACGCGATGATACTGCAGTTGGCGGAGGCGCTCGCTGGGGCCCTCGACGGGTTCGATGCCACACCGTCGATGAGCGTCTGCGTCATCAGAGGCGCTGGCGGTACGTTCTGTGCCGGCATGGACCTCAAGGGGTTCGCTCGTGGGAAGATCCCCACCGTTCCGGGTTGGGGCTTCGCCGGGATCGTGGCGCGCCCGCCGGTCAAGTCGGTCATCGCTGCGGTCGAGGGGTTCGCCCTAGGTGGCGGGTTCGAGATCGCGTTCGCCTGCGACCTCATCGTGGCGGCCGAGAATGCGACGTTCGGCCTACCCGAGGTCAAGCGTGGGCTAACCGCGAACGGCGGCGGCTTGTTGCGGCTGCAGAATCGCGTCCTGTACTCCTTTACCATGGAACTGGTGCTTACCGGCCGAATGCTTCCGGCTGCTGAGGCTACTGAGCTCCACCTAGTCAACCGCGTGGCAGCGGCGGGTCGCACGCTCGAAGTGGCCCTGGAACTCGCCGAGGCGATCGCCAAGAACGCCCCGCTCGCGTTGGCCGTGTCGAAGAAGGTCATGGTCAACTCGGTCGACTGGACCGTGGAAGAGAAGTTCGCAAGACAGCAGGACCACGTAGCCCCGATACGCACCTCGAGCGATGCAGCCGAAGGCGCCCGCGCCTTCATCGAGAAGCGCGAACCAGCTTGGTCCGGCAACTAGTCAGCCGGAGTCGCTGAGGTGGCTTCGGGCCGGCTGACTTTGCAGAGGTATTGAGCCGAACCACGGCGTCGCGGTGACTGCGCACTTGCAACTCAGCGTTGGCTCGGGCGTGGTGCCGCTAGGCTCACGCGAGAAGGCTGGAGGTCTTACATTGACAGAGTTGAACCCCCCTAAGAGCCGACCGGCACACCGAAGCGCGGAAGACACTTTCGAGCGAGCTGAGGCTGTCTATGAGAACGCAGGGCCACGGGTAAAACGGCAGCACGTCGTAAGCCGGGCAGTGCTCGGCAACTTCACAACGGGAAAGTCGCATGCTCCGCAGGTCACCATGGTGGACCTCCTGACCGGGACGGCGCGCAAGGTTGGCACTGCAGACGCCGCGATTGAGAAGAACTTCATTCGTGTCGACAGCCTTAAGACTGAGCAAATCTGGGGCCTCACGGAAACGCTGATTCCTTCCGCATTGGAAGCTGCCCGCAGCGAGAGGATCCTGACTCAGCCCGACCAGATCCAGGTTCTCCGGCGAGTTGTAGCCCTGCACTTCGCTCGCTCCATCAGTACGCGCAACGTCGTGGAACAGACCTGGCCACGCATTCGCGACCGTGTCGTCCAGCAACTTGCCGAGCGGGAATCGTCACGCATCTCAGCCGAACTACGGCCACGGCTGGGTCGATCCCCGTCGAGGGAGGAGCGGCTCGAATTGGTTGAGCATGCTGCCGCAACCGGCGTTGACGTCCTCACAGGGAGCGGCGCATACGCCCGCATTCGTATCGAGCAGTTCTACGACCAGGCACTGGAGAGATTTGAATCCTGGGGTGTCGAGATCATCCGGGCGCCCAGCAATGACCTCGTGATCACTGACAATCCCGTCGTGCTCGCACGGTCAGGGGACGACCGACGCGCGGCAAGAGATCGAATGGCGATCGATGATGCACACAGCATTGTCTTTCCCCTCGCACCCGATCTATTGATTTCAATGGGACCGAAGACTGGATACGCGAGGGCCAACCGGGAAGCTGTCGCTACGTTAAATAGGTCGCAGATCGCGGGCGCCCATCGATTCGTTTTTCATCGCATCGGTCAGGACCTGTCGGAGGTCATCATGGCCCACCCCGGAGTAGTCGAAACTGAAGCGATGGTTGTCGACAGGCCATAGCGTGTCCGCATGCTTGAAGTCATGGCCGCCGCCATCGCCAGCCTGGCCCTACTGGTGTCGTCTGTCAGCTTGGTACGCCAAGCGTTCAGCCGATGCCGCAGACAAATCGGCAGAGGTCTCCGCGCGATCGGCCGCAGCTTCGGAGACCTCTGCAGTTGCGGCGCAGCAGAGGACCGCCGGGCTCGAACGCCGCAACTGACCGTCATGCGAGAAGGCCGTGCCAGCAACGGCGAAACGGCGGTGATCTTCTCTCTGAGGTGTACGGCGCCTGAAGATCTTGACTCTGTTATCGTCCACCGCCCTGTCACGGAGGACGGCATCAAGTACCCGGTGGCCCTTGTCGGCACCGACTGGTCAGACTCAGCCGACCTGGGCGCTGTCCCGTTGGGGCATCGCGGCCGCTTCATCTTGAGCGTGGGCTCAGCACACGCGTTGCCGACCTTCTGGGTTAGCATCGTTTGCCGGAGTGGTGCCGACGAATGGAACCTCGACGAGAAGTTGGTCGTCCGGCGGCCGGGCCGAGTCATCGTCGCCGGGTGAGTGCGGCACAGCAAAGGCCCGCGGGCGAGGGCCTTCAACGTGCCACTCGCCAAGGTCCGCGTCCCTAGCGACGGGTATTAGTCGGTGAGGCGGCTTCTGGCCAGGTGGACCTTCTCGGGGGTGTGGAGGCGGACCATGAGCCTTGCTGTGTCGCGGGGGATCGTGGACGGCGTGGCGAGCGACACGAGGATCGCTGTCGCGAAGGCCAATGGGGTGCACCAGGCCGCGGGGTTCGCCAGCAGCGCCCCGACCCAACCGTCCAGAGGCCCAGCCGCATAGGTCGTCACCGCAGCCGACGTCGCCGCCAGTGCTCCGACCACCAGCCCGGCCACCGCCCCGGCCCGACTCAGCCCCTTCCACCAGACACCGAGGATCAGCAGCGGCGCGAACGTTGCCGCCGCCAGTGAGAAGGCGAATCCCACAGTCGTCGCGATGCCGATCTGCTCGACGAACCGCGCCGCGATGAACGGAACCGTCACCGCCGCGACCGCCGCCACCCGGAAACCACCAAAGCCGAACGCATCCCCACCCGTGAGCCGCGACAGTCGCGGCCTCAGGAACTCCTGGTGCAGCACCCCCGTCACCGACATCGCCAACCCCGACGCCGTCGACAACAGGGCCGCAAACGCCCCACCCGCCAACATCGCCGTCAGCACGTCCCCACCGATGCCATCCACCACCCGCGCAGGCAGTTGCAGGACGATCGTGTCGGACCGCACCCCGGCCGGCAGCGACGGCAGATGCAACCGGCCCAAGACGGCATACACGGGCGGCAGCAGATAGAAGACGCCCAGCAACGCGACGACGGACACCGTCGTCCGTCGCGCCGCCACCCCATCGGGGTTCGTGTAGTAGCGCACCAACACGTGCGGCAGGCCCATCGTCCCGAGGCACAACGCCAGCATCATCGAGCCCGTCCGATAGAACGGGTGGTCCTCGCCAGACCGCGGCTGGAACGGCAGCGACCACGACGGCGACACGACCGGCGCGCCCCCACCAGAGCGCAGCCACAAGGCAATCAACACAAACGCCGGCACCGCGAGACACGTCAGCTTGATCCAGTACTGCATCGCCTGGACGAACGTGATCGACCGCATCCCACCTGCGCCCACGGCCACGGCCACGACAACAGCCACCAGCAGCGACCCCACCCACTGCGGCGCCCCCGTCACGAGCTGCAACGCCAGCGAAGCGCCCTGGAACTGGGGCACGAGATACATCCAGCCGATGGCCACGACGAGCACCGCCGCCAGCCGCCGCACGAACACCGACCCCAACCGCGCCTCGGCGAAGTCGGGCAACGTGTACGCCCCCGAACGACGCATCGGCGCCGCGACCATCACCAACAACACCAGGTAGCCCAACGTGTAGCCCACCGGCAGCCACAACAGGTCGACGCCCTGGTCATAGATCAGCCCGGCGACGCCCAAAAACGAAGCGGCAGAGAGGTATTCACCCGAGATCGCACTCGCGTTCAGCCGCGGCGACACCGTCCGCCCGGCCACATAGAAGTCCGAGGTCCGCCGCGACAGCCGCAACCCCCACGCCCCCACGACCATCGTCGTCAGGCACACCAGCGCGACGGCGATGATCGAGAACGCGTCAGCCATCACGCCCCTCCTGCGCATCCCCGACGCCGCGCCCGTCCAGAACGGGCGCGACGATGTCGGCGAACTCCGTCTCGATCCGCTCCGCCTGGCGCACATAGGCTCGCGCCAGCAACCAGGTCGCTGGATAGACGAGCACCCCGAGCACGAGCCACGGGAACGGCACCCCCGCCAGGGTCATCGTCCGCGTCGACGGCACGAGCGTCAGCAGCAGCGGGAACCCGCCGATCGCCGCCACCATCAACGCCAACACCGTGAGCGCCAACCGCAGCTGGGCCCGCCGCAACCCGTCGATGTAGACGTCACCGAGCTCGGTCTGTTCGTCGAGGTCGCTCGCGCGCACCCTGGCGTGCGCCGTCACCGCCGCAACCGCCGAACGCCGCGAACTCGTGATCCTCACTCGCGGCGGCGCACCGGACCGCTCGTGCGCCATCAGTGTGCCGTGCCGGGTCGCCTCAGCAGGACGTCCCGAAGCTGTCGCGTATGCCGCCTGCTCACCTGCAGCTCGACGTCACCGATGACGACCGAGCACCGTCCGTGGTCCATCCGTACCTCGGTGACGTGCGGCAGTGCCACGAGGGTGGACCGGTGGATCCGGATGAAGCCGTGGTCGGCCCACTTCTCCTCGAGGACGGCGAGGGGGATCCGCACGAGATGGCTGCCGTCGCCGGTGTGAAGCCGGGCGTAGTCGCCAGAAGCTTGCGCATAGCGGATCTGCGACCGGGTGATGAAGCGGGTGACGCCACCGAGCTCGACGGGGATCGTCTCGTCCTCCGCCGGCGCCCCTGAGCCACCGCCCGAAGACCCAACCACAGCGGAGGGTGAGCCGGGCTCACCCACGAGAGCGGGCGGCATACCCGCCTCGTCCTGCTTGGCCACGACGCGACGGACGGCTTCAGCGAGACGTTCGCCGCGCACGGGCTTCATCACGTAATCCGTTGCAGCGAGGGCGAAGGCGTCGACGGCGTGCTCTTCGTGAGCAGTGACGAAGACGAGCTGCGGGGGAGAGGCGAAGCGAGCGAGGACCCGACCCAGAGCCATCCCGTCCAGGCCCGGCATCGAGATGTCGCTGAAGATGACGTCGATCTCATGGGCCTCGAGCATCTGGAGCGCCTCGGTGCCATTCGTCGCCGTGAGCACCGACCCGATCCGCGGATCGGAGTCGAGCAGGAACCGCACCTCGGAGAGGGCGGGGAGCTCGTCATCGACGACGAGGGCTCGCAGCGAGCCGTCATTGGCCATGCACCGAGAATAGTCATGCCGGGAGCATCAGGAACTTGAGCGGAAGGACCTCCCTTGATTGAGATCGGGGTAACCCTCACGCGCTGCCGTGGCACTCCGGTGCTGGCCGAGGTCCGAGTTGTGCGGGCTGGCCATTTCGGACCAGATGCCACTTCGGGAGAACGGCGCGGACTCTGACGTTGGTCGTGAGTCGCTCGTGAACGTGGACCTGCAGCGATGCCGGATTCGGGCGCGAGAGCGCCTCTTGGAGGTGAATAACTAGTAAAACTAGTCACAAAGAGTCATATCGGCGGTTGAGTGGGCAGTGGGAATGTGCTCTCTGGGTGGCCAGCGAGTGCTGTTGGGATGACCCGAAAATGACGATCCTTGAGGTGAAGGACCGGCACCCATTTCGGCTATTGATTCCGGTAGCCGCCGCCACTCAGGGCCTCTCAAGACCCCGAGCCTCACGTCGGGGAACTCACGTGCTCGCTCTGCGCAGATCAGCTCTCGCATCCATCGTCACTGTCGCCATGCTGGGGACCCTGGGTATCGCGGCGGCACCGTCCGCCCAGGCGGCGGGACCGGACGCCGCGACCACGGCGGTCGGCGCCCTGTTCACGCGGCTCGCCACCGACTTCCTGCCGCAGGTCGCGTCGGGCACGGCCGTGGCCAAGCAGCTGCCGACGCTGGCCGTCACGCCGGCCGAGTCGGTCGGGCTCAAGACGGCGTTCTCCTCGGCGCTGGGGGCCACCGGACCGCTCAAGGACTTCGGCACGCAGGACACCCTGGCGGACCTCAAGGGCTACGTCGACGACGCGGACGGCAGCGGCTGGGCCTTCACGTCGAGCAACCCGAACGACACCTCCCTCACCGTCGGTTTCACCCGCACGCTCACCCAGAACGCCGGCCTCGACATCCGCGACGAGAGCGGCACCCTCAGCCTGTCCAGCGGCACCGGGATCGTCGTCAAGGGCACGTTGACCGGCTCGTTCACCTTCGTCTTCGACTCCACCTCCGGCAAGGCCAGCCTGACCGCCCCCTCCCTGTCCATCGCGACCAGTGCCGACCTGCCGGCCACCACCACGATCAACGCCGGACTGGGCATCCTCGGCGTCAGCGTGACGGGGACTGCCGACACAGACGACTACCGCCTCCAGAGCAACGTCAGCACGAGCTGGGCCAACCCGGACAACGACGCCGCCGGCCTGCTCGCCTTCGACAACCCCGACACCGACACGGCCGACGACGGCGAGCTCGCCGCCGAGGGCGCGGGCACCGGAATCGTCACCGCCACGCAGGTGGGCAGCCTGGCCGGCAGCCTCGAGGCGAAGCCACGAGCCAGCGACCGAGTCGCCGGCCTCCCGAGCGTGGGGACGACCGTGACCCTGAGCTCCGCTGCCCCGGCCTCGTTCGAGGCGCCGCTCGTGACGGCCGTCGTCCCGGAAGCCGCGAAGCCGTTCCTCACCATGACCCCGCGCGACCTCGCCGCCTCGCTGTCCCAGGCGGCGTCCGCCGTCCTCGGCATGCAGAACGCGGGCGACGGCGACCTCCCGCTCATGCGTGGGTCGCTCTCGAACGCCATCGACGCAGTCGGCGGCATCAAGACCTTCCTCGCCGACCAGGTGCCGGACGCCGACCCCGACGACAGCACCCCGGGGCAGCCGAAGTTCGCCTCCCTCCAGGACATGCTCGCCGCACTCGACGCAGCGGAGTACGCCGACTCCGGCTGGTCCATCGACGTCCTCGACAAGGATGACGGCGACGGCAAGGAGGCCGCGACCTTCGACCCGGGCACGAAGAAGGTCAACTTCACCATCGTCACGACCCGCGGCGGGAAGACCGACCTCGAGCTCAACCCACTCGGCGCGGCCACCTCCGGCACCGGCACGGCATACACCGCCACGGGTCTCACGGCCTCGGGCGTCGACCTCGACGGACCGAAGAACGACGGCGCCGCACTCCTCGCGGGCCGCAAGGTCACCGCCGGCACCTCGACCGCCACGGTCGCCACGATCGACAGCGGCACGAAGCTCACCCTCACGGCCGACGGCTGGACCGGTGGCACGCCCACGAACGGCACGCTCTTCGCCATCGAGGCTGCCGACCCCAAGACCGGCGCCCCGCAGTTCGCCGACGTGCTCAAGACGAGGATCGGAGTCGCCGGCGCCAACGCCGAGGTCTCGACCGCGAAGATCACCCCCGACGTCGTCGTCACCCTGCCGATGGTCCTCGACCTCAGGGCCCCGGAGAAGTACACGAACGCGGCCAACGAGGTCGTCCCCGACTGCGACCCCGGCACCGGCAACGCCCCGTGCCCCTTCCAGCAGGTCGACGACTCCGGGCTCGCCCGCATCATCACCTCCCTCCCGCTCCCGGCCGACCGCGTCATGCTCCGCCAGAGCACCCGCGACCTCCTCGTCGCCGACGCGGCCATCACCTCGCCGGTGCAGATCAGCACCACGAGCGGCTTCCTGGCCCTCGACATCACCGGCGACGTCGCGCTGTCGGTCCCGTCCGGCCACCTCCAGACCCTCGCCCTGACGAAGACCGGTGACGTCGCCGTCCCCGAGTTCGTCGAGCAGGTGCGCCGGCAGACGGTGCGCACCGCGACCTCCACCGCCGACGTCTTCAAGCGGACCCTCGGCGGCACCGTCGAGGCGAACCTGGCCATCTCCGTCCCGGACGCCCCGACGGCCTTCGGTGAGGACGAGGAGAACCCCGACTCGACGGGCATCACGCTCACCGCGACGGTCGCCGCCCTCGCCGACGGCATCGACGCCGGCGACGTCACGGTCGTGGCCGAGGACGCGGACCGCGCGGACCTCCTCAAGGCCCTCAACATCAAGGACGCCCTCGACAAGGAGCTCGAGCCGACGTCGCTCTTCGGTGCGGTGCGCGGGACCCTCGAGGCCGCGGGCGCCGACCTCACGACGATGACCGGCGGCGGACTCGACACCCCGATCCCCTTCGTCGGGTCCTCGGTGAGCCAGCTCATCGGCGCGGGCGCCAGCGGCACCGCGAAGTATGCCGACCGTGCCGGTGTCGACGGCGGCCCTGCGGTCACCGTCCTCACCGACCCGGGCGCCGCCTTCACCAAGGAGTTCCTCGGTCGCCAGATCGTCGTCGGCTCAACCCTCGCGACGATTGTCGGCGCCGACGGCACGACCCTCGACCTCGCGCCCCAGCTCCCGAGCCCGCCGGTGGACAACACCCCCTACCTCGTCGAGAACGAGCTCCTCGGCGCCGTTCACGTCCTGAGCGCCATGACGCCGGACACCCTCCAGGACACCCTGGCGATGGCCGAGGCCTCCCTCGGCAACGGCTCGACGATCGACTTCGGGCTTGCCAAGAACGACGACGGAGACGAGCAGCTGAGGCTCGACCTCTCGTGGGCTCGCGCCTACGAGGTGACCCAACCGGTGAGCCTCAACCTCGGCGACGACCTCGACGTCATCGGCCTGTCCAGTGGCGGTGAGCTGAGCGTGCAGGCGAGCGGCACCGTCAAGCTGCGCCTCTACCTGCCGCTCACCGCGGCCGCGATGACGAGCCCGATCGAGAACACGAAGGTCGACAAGGACTGGTCCGAGGTGAACTTCGCGGCGAAGGTCGGCGCGGACGACGCGTTCTTCGGCGCCAACCTCGGCCCGATCAGCCTCGAGCTCGGCCGCGACAGCGACGGCAACCGGGGCTCGGTGCACGCCGGCTTCGGCGTCAAGGCGACTGGCGCGACGACCAAGGACGACCCGTCGATCTCGGACTTCTTCACCGACGGCTTCGACCTCGCCGTCGGCGGCGGCGACGCCTGCGACGAGGACGACCAGGTCGTCTGCGCCGCGTTCCCAGTGTGGGCGAATGGCACGGAAGGCACGGGCAACCTCGAGGTGACGACGACGCTCGGCGCCCAGGAGGACAGCCTCGCGGACCTCTTCACCGGTGCGTCGACCGAGATCACCTACCCGCAGGAGATCAAGAGCATCCTCGAGAACGGCGCCTTCAAGTTCGGCTCACTCCTCGAAGGTGTCCAGCAGTACATGTTCTACTCCGAGACCGCGCTGCGGACAGCGTCCAACGGTGGCGAGATGCCCGTCGTGGGCAAGGACCTGCAGGCTGGCGCCGACTTCATGGGGAAGGTCCGCAAGGACCTCGCGCTCTTCATCAAGAACAACGGGGACGTCAGCCGGGTCGGCCCGGCCAAGACGCTCCTCACCACGGAGCTCTCCAAGGCGCTCGGGGTCGTCGTCGGCGGCTCGTCAGGGATCCAGGTCGACTTCACCTGCAAGCTCACCCTCCTCCCCCCGACGGCACCCGCGGCCACGCCGAACAACGCCGTCGCCGCCGACACGACGCAGTACGTCTACAAGGTCGTCTCGACCTACGCCCAGGGCGCGGACCCGCTCAAGCGCTCCGTCCCGTCGGCCGCCACCGTCGTGGTGAAGAACGCCGCCACCCTCACCGCCGGTGCGAGCGGCAAGTTCAACACCGTCACGTGGACCAAGGCGGTCGGCGCCAACGGCTACCAGATCATCCGGGCGACCCAGACGGGCACGACCGAACCTCCGGCCACGGCATACCGGCTCGTCGGCTCTGTCGGTGCCCTCGCCACGTATGACGACCACCTCGGGACGCCTCCGGTGACGGCCTACTCGGCCGCGACGACGAACCCGCTCCTCCCCGCCACCACGTGCCCTGACGACACTCCCGTCCAGAAGGTCGACGGCGTGAGCCTCGGCCTCACGATGGGCCAGGGCGTCGTGTCCGGCGACAAGGGCTGCGTCGACGCCGCCGACGGCAAGAACGACTGCATCGGCGCCGAGCTGCCCGTCGACCTCGGCATCCCCGGTCTGTCCCTGCAGACCGGTGGCTCCGGGAAGATCGTCGGCGACGTCGGCTGGCGCCTCTCGCTCAAGGTGGTCATGAGCCGCACCGAGGGCTTCTACGTCGACACCTCGACGCAGAACGAGCTCGCCGTCGGCGCCGCCCTCAGGCTGGACGCGCCCATCAACACGACCGCGCTCACCGCGCAGCTGTCGATCATCAAGGTCGACGTTTCGAAGAAGCACACCCGGTCCGAGTTCGTCGGCTCCTTCGGCATCGACATCAAGGGCAAGGACGGCAAGCTCAAGCTCGCCGACATCGCCCGCACCCGGATCGCCGACGCGATCACCGTCAACCTCGACGCCATCGTCGACATCGCCTGGCACCTCGAGGGCACGGCCGACGCCGCCCTGCCGGGCATCTCGACCGACTTCGTCCTCAAGTGGGCGTGGAGCGCCTCCACGAGCAAGGACCCCAAGAACCCGGCCGGCCTCCTCGTCCAGTTCAACAACGTGACCCTGGACGCCGGAAAGTTCTTCGGCAAGGCGATCAAGCCCTACCTCCAGCAGGTCGTCGACGCGACGAAGCCGCTCCAGCCGGTTCTCGACACGATCTTCACACCCATGCCGGTCATCTCCGACCTCTCGACGGCCGCTGGTGGTCAGCCGATCACGATCGCGACCCTCGCCGAGACGTTCAGCACCATTGCCGGCGGCCCGAAGATCAAGCCCTTCCTGGACGCCATCAAGACGACGAAGGACTTCCTCAAGAACGTCAACTGCCCGGACACCACCCAGGGCGGCTGCGGGGTCAACATCGGCAGCTTCACCCTGTCGAAGACGGCCGTGACGACGACCCGCGCGTCGGCCGGCAACGCCTCGCAAATGATCGCCACCAAGGACCCGGCCCCGGTGGACTCCACGGGCAAGACGCCCGCCCAGCAGGTCGCGGCCAAGGACGCCTCGGGCCGGATGTCGAACACGGCGAAGCGGGCCCTCGCCGGTCTGTCCTTCCCGGTCCTCGACGACCCGACCCGGCTCTTCGACCTCATCTCCGGCGGTGACATCCCGCTCGTCGAGTTCGACAGCGGGCCGCTCACCCTCGGCTTCCAGTTCCAGAAGTCCTTCGGCCCGATCTACGCACCGCCGCCGGTCATGATGGTCATCGGCGGTGGGGCCTCGGTCTCGATGCGGATCGCCGCCGGGTTCGACACCTACGGCATCCGCCGTGCGATCGAGGGCAAGGGTGCCGCCGAGATCCTCGACAGCCTCTACTTCAAGACGGTCGACCAGACCGGTAAGCCGATCCCGGTCGTCCAGTTCACGGGCTACCTCGAGGCCGGCGCGTCGGTGTCCCTCGCGATCATCGAGGTCGGGGTCGTCGGCGGAGTCCGGCTCACCGTCGGCTTCTACTGGAACGACCCGAACAACGACGGCAAGTTCCGGCTCTTCGAGTTCGGCAGGGCCGTGGCGATCAATCCGATCTGTCTGTTCAACGTCTCAGGAGAGCTCTCTCTCTACATCAAGGTCTTCGTCACCCTGGGGTTCAGTCCGTTCTCGGTGAGCTTCGACTTCACCCTCATCAACATCAAGCTCCTCGACTTCAGCCTCAAGCCAGACTGCGAACCGGCTCCGCCGAGGCTCGCCGGCCGCACCGGGTCCACGCTCTACGTCTTCGCCGGCAAGTTCGGCACCAACGCCCAGCGTGGTGCTCCCTGGGGTGCGACCGACAAGGCCGAGACGTGGGTCGTCCGGCAGGTACCGACCTACAAGGACGAGGACGGTGTCCAGCAGCCGGCCGTCGTCGAGGTCCGCGGGCTCGGAATCACCGAGACCTTCCCGGACACGGGTGACACTCAGATCTCGACCGTCGTCGTCGACGCCCGAGGGACCACCACACCGCTCACCGTGAGCTTCACCGGTGGTCAGCCGCCCGTCGAGGGCCTGGAGGCCAAACCGTTCACGAAGACCGCAGTCGTCTTCGGCAGCGACCGTGACGACGTCATCCGCACCGGCGTGGGCACGTCGTGGGTCGACGGCGGCAAGGGCGCCGACACGATCACGACCCTCGACCGCACCGACCTCGCGACCGCGCCCGGCTCGGCGGTGGCGCACGTCGCCGGTGGCCAGGATGCGGACGCGATCACCGTCGGCAACGGCAACGACGTCGTGGCCGGTGACGCCTCGCTCGCACACGCCGACTCCTCACCCAGCGTCGCGCTGTCGCCCGACAAGCCCGGCTCGGTCACGCTGACCAACGCCGTGAAGGTCGACTCGAGCCTCGCCGACGCTGCCGACGCCGACTTCTACAAGGCGAACCCGGCGGGCTCGGGCATCGACCAGATCGCAGCCGGCCTCGGCCGGGTCCGCCTGTCGGGCAACGGCGGCGCCGACACCATCGGCACCGCGAACGACAGCGTGCTCGCCGACTCGGCGGGCATCAAGGCCGGGACGACCGGCGGCTCGGCCGAGAAGGAGGCGCTCTACCGCGCCCAGGGCTCGGTGATCGTCGGCGGCGCCGGCAGTGACGTCCTCAAGAGCGGGTCGGCCACCGACACCGTCTACACGGGCACCTACGCCGCCATCGGCGAGAGCGACCCGGGTTCCGGCGACGCCGACACGGACACGAACACGGTCAGCACCGGCACCGGGTCCGACACCGTCTACGGATCCAACGGCCTCGACTTCGTCACCACGGCCTCGACCGCGACGCAGACGGCGACGGTCTTTGGCGGCGGTGCAGCCGACGTCCTCACAGGCGGCCTGGGTTCGGACAAGATCTATGGAGGTCCTGGCGACGACTACGTCGTGGCCGCCCCGGCCACGGTCAGTGGCCCAGGCGCCGTCACCGACGTCCTCGGCGCGGCCCGCGACGTGGCCGTCCTCCCCGACGCGGGCGCCAGCACCAAGCTGCTCGTCGGCGGCACCGGCAGCGACCGCATCTACGGCTCCAACGGCCCGTCGACGATCTTCGGTGACACCACCGTCGACGCCTGCGACGTGCAGTCGAACCCGGTGAGCGCCCAACCAAGCGAGACGACCGTCTCCGCGGACGCGGCCGACCTCATCCTCGGTGGCAACGGCGTTGACGTCGTCAACGCCGGAGGCGGAAACGACTGGGCGTATGCCGCAGGCGCAGCTGACCGTCTCTGTGGCAACTCGGGCGCCGATCACCTTTACGCCGGCGACGACGCCGACCTCGTGTTCGGTGGCAGCGGCGACGACCAGGCCTACGGCGAGGTCGGACCCGACCAGGTCTATGGCAACGACGGCGCCGACTCCCTCTACGGCAGCACGGGTGCTGACCGGCTCCAGGGCAATGGCGGCTCCGACTGGGTCGACGGCGGTTCCGAGGCCGACATGCTGCTCGGTGGCACTTCCGTGTCCGGCGTGGCAGACGGCGGCGACGTCCTTCTGGGCGCCGGTGGCACCGACGTCCTCGTCGGCGACAACGCGCCGAGCGACGTCCTTGCCGACCAGCCCTACCCGACCGACCTCGGTTCGACCGACGCCACCCTCGGAGGCGACGACTACCTGGTCGCTGGCGACGACGACGACCGCGCCTACGGCGGCCTCGCCGACGACACGGTCTACGGCGGCCTCGGCAACGACCTCGCCGAGGGAAACCCCGGCTCCGACGGCATCTGGGGCGAGGCCGGCGACGACGACGTCATCGGTGGCTCCTCGCAGCTGGCCTCCGGCACCGAACAGGGTCGGCCCGACGCGGGTGACACCCTCAGCGGTGGCGACGGCCAGGACGTCATCACCGGCGACAACGCCAAGGTGACCCGCGGCGGGACTTCGCACGCGGTGATGGCGGGGCGTGGGCTCACCACGTCGCGCGGGGTTGACCTCGCCGACGAGGGCTCCGGCTCTCCGACCGGTGTGTCCGGCAACGACGTCATCGATGCCGGCAACGACGTCGACGTGGTCTTCGCCCAGCGCGGCAACGACACCGTCACCCTCGGTGACGGAGCCGACTACGGCGAGGGCGGCCCCGACACGGACTCCGTCACAGGTGGTGCCCAGGACGACGACGTCGTCGGCGGCTCGTTCACCACGTCCTCGGGCGAGGCCGGTCAGGCGGACGCGGGCGACACCCTCACGGGCGGCGACGGCCAGGACGTCATCACCGGCGACAACGCCATGGTGACCCGGGTCGGATCGGCCCACCCCGTGATGAGCGGCCGCGATCTCACCACCCCGAGAGGTGTCGACCTGGCCGATGAGGGAGCTGGCTCTCCGACCGGAGTGTTCGGCGATGACGTGATCCAAGGCGGCGACGACGTGGATGTCGTGTTCGCCCAGCGCGGCAACGACGACGTCTCGCTCGGCGCCGAAGCCGACTACGGCGAGGGCGGCCCCGGGGTCGACCTCGTCCACGGCGACGCCGGAGACGACGACGTCGTCGGTGGCTCCTACACCCCGGTGTCCGGAGCGACGCCCTCGACGATCGGCCAGCCCGACGCCGGCGACACCCTTGCCGGCGACGTCGGTCAGGACGTCGTGCTCGGCGACAACGGGTCGCTCACCCGGCCCACCGTGACACCGCCCGTCTCGCCGACCACGCTCCTGACCTTCAACCGGGTCACCACGCAGCGCACGGTCATGCCCTACGACCTCGGCGACTCCCCGGTGGCCGGCACCTCTGGTGCGGACACGATCACGGGCAACGCCGACAATGACGTGATGCTGGGCCAGGGCGGCGCAGACAGCGCCGACGCCGGTGCCGGAGTCGACTACGCCGAGGGCGGTCAGGGCTCTGACCTGGTGCTCGGCGGAACCGAGGACGACGACGTCGTCGGAGGCTCCTCGATGGGCAGCGCGACGACCAGCACCGGTCAGGTCGGTCAGCCGGACAGTGCCGACAACGTCTATGGCGGCCCCGGCTCCGACCTCATCATGGGCGACAACGCTCTGCTCAACCGGCCCACGACAGACCGTGACTGGCGCACCCTGCGGGCGAACGCGACCCAGACCGCGCTCGTCCCGTCGCGAGGAGTGACGTTCCACGACCTCGTCGGCCCGGCACCAGCGGCCGCGAACGCCACGCACTCCGCGGGCGACGCACTGTCCGGTCAGGACGGCGTCGACGTCATCTTCGGCCAGGACGGCGACGACCGGATCAGCGGCGGCGGAGACGACGACTATGTCGAGGCTGACGGAGGTGCGGACACCGTCCACGGCGACATTGCGCTGGCGGCTGCCGAGATCGCGACAGCTCCCGCTGGTGCGGCCTGGGCCACGCCGGCAGTCGATGCCGCACCTGTCACCGCGGGTCAGGACGACCTCACCGGCGGCTGGGGCCGCCAGGGCTACCGCGACGACAACGACGTCATCCACGGAGACGGCAACGACGACTTCGTGGTCGGCGACAACGGCTCCATCCAGCGAGCGGTCGACGGCGGGACGACGGATCGCGTCTACACGCCGCGCTACGGCGCCTCACGCCTCGGCCAGGCCAAGGTCCGGATCGCCGGTGGCGGCGCGTCGTCGACGCGCTTCTGCCCGGCCACCGGGTCCACGGCAACGTCGACCTGTGAGATTGCCGGAGCCTTCGGCTCGGACACGGTGTTCGGCGACGCCGGCCAGGACGTGCTCTACGGCCAGGACGGCGGCGACAACATCCTGGGTGGCGCGGACGACGACGACATCTACGGCGAGCTCGGTGCGGACACCCTGTTCGGCGAGGACGGTGAGGACGCAATCCTCGGCGACCGAGGCGGCATACAGAATCGGTTCGAGACCGGATCACGGTCCACGACAACGACGCTCACCATGCCTCCGGCCGTCTCCTTCACGACGCGTCGCGATGGTTCGGTGAGCCGGGAGGTCGACCTGCTGCACGACGTCAACGGCACCGACTTCGTCGGTGGCGCGACCAGCACCCCGATGCCACTGAACGGGATCACCTTCGGCGGGGTCGACCGGATCCGCGGTGGCGCAGGCCACGACTCCATCCACGCGGGTGCCGGCGACGACCTCGCCAACGGTGACTCTGGCGGCGACTCGATGTTCGGCGACCGCGGCAACGACGTGATGTGGGGTGGGGCCGGCAAGGTCTGCACCTACACGGACGCGGCGTGCCTGGCCGACGCGGGCACCAACGGTGAGTTCGTCGACCATCTGGCTGGTGGCAAGGACCAGGACGTCATCGACTGGCGGCCCCGCGGTGCCTATGGCACGGGTGCGGGACTCATCGGCCGGACGTGCAGCACGAGCACGGACCCCGTCACGACCAAGAAGGACGGCACGACCGACCCGTGCTCCTGGTTCGAGATGACCGACCGCGCTGATGACGTCGTGACGACCACCTCGACCCTGGCCAACAACCAGCACCACCAGGGCGTCGACTGGGTCTACGGCGGTTGGGACCGTGACGTGATGCAGGGCGACCTGTCCAACAACGGCCCGCACAACGGTGACCGGCTCATCGACTGGTCCGGCGTCTACAACCTGTGGAGCCACTGCAACGCGGCCTACGGCGGGTTCACCGACGTCAGGGTCCCGGCCCCGGCGGTGGAGGACTTCCTCAAGGCCTGGGCCACGGGCAACGGTGCCGGTCGGCCTGGCGGAGGCGGCGCCACGGCGGACGTGCTGACGCCCGGGACCTCGGCCTACGACGAGCTGGCTCTCGTCTACAACGCCGACGGCAAGGACCACGGGACCGGCAGCGCCTATCCGACGACACCGGGTCACTTCGACGACGCGAACGCCTGCGCTGGCTACTGACCTCTCCTGACCTGCCCCTGATCTGCCCAGCAGGGTGGGGCAGGTCAGGGCCGGTCGGGCCGGGTGAGGCAGCTCGGGGGCGGGCATCGCGGAGCCGGGCATCGCGGAGCCGGGCGGCATACGCCGATCTAGTCCGGGTGGACTCCGGGCGCGTATTTCGGGATCCGGAAGCTGACCCTCGTCCCGGCACCGACAGCCGTTTCGACGACGAGCCCGAACTCGTCGCCATAGACCTGGCGCAGCCGGGCATCGACGTTGCCCAGGCCCACGGAGTCGGCGCGGGACTGGCCGTCGAGGATGCGTTGGACTTGGTCGGGATCCGTCCCCACGCCGTCGTCCTCGATGGAGATCTCGGCATCGGACCCCAGGTCCGCGGCCGTGATCGTCACGTGGCCGATGCCTTCCTTGGTCGCGAGTCCGTGCCGAACAGCGTTCTCCACCAACGGTTGCACCGCGAGGTAGGGCACCCGTACCGGCAGCACCTCGGGCGCGATGAGCAGTGACACCTGCAGGCGCTCACCGAAGCGCGCCTGCTCCAGCACGAGGTAGCGCTCGACGTTGCGCAGCTCCTCGGCGAGGGTCGTGAACGGCCCGCCCTGACGCAGGGCGTAGCGCGTGAAGTCGGCGAACTCGAGCAGCAGCTCGCGCGCCCGCTCGGGGTCGGTCCGCACGAACGACGCGATGGCGCCGAGGGAGTTGTAGATGAAGTGAGGGCTGATCTGGGCACGCAGGGCGCGGAGCTCGGCCTCCATGGCGCGAGTGCGTGCGCGGCCCAGCTCGGCGACATCGAGCTCGGCCGAGACCCAACGGGCCAGCTCGCCGGTGGCCTGGGCGAGGCCAGCCGACGTCGCGGGGGCGTATGCCGTCAGGGTCCCGACGACGCGTTCGTCGGCGATGAGTGGGGCGGTGACGGCGGCGCGGATGGGGCAGTCGGGGTCGCTGCAGGTGATGTCACCGCCACCGAGGACCGTCGGCGCACCCGACTCGCGCGTGGCGGCAGCATGCGAGTGCGCATCGGGGGAGTGGTGCTCGCCGGGGCCGGTCCAGGCGAGCAGCCCGGAGGCGTCACAGATCGCGACCGAGCGAGCGCCCAGGATCGCCAGCAAGTGCTTGCCGGCGCGGTCGGCCGACTCCGGGGTGAGCCCGTCGGCGAGGTGGCGCGACGCGAGCGAGGCGGTGTGCAGCGTCGAATAGGTGACCCGGTCGACGGTGGACAGGAAGCCCCGCCGACGGCCCCGCCCCGCCAGCCAGACGCCGAGCCCGAGCAGCAGCATCGCCCCTGCCACGACCACGGCGGTGGGCAGATCGAAGGACGCCGACATGCCGCAAGGCTAGAGGGTGACCGGGTGAACCGACCCTTGTGTCTGCGGATGTGGCTGCTAGATCCACCACATACGCAGACGCAGCGGCATGGGGCGCGGCCGGTCGGCATACGCTCGGCACATGACTGAGTTCGACGACGTTCTGCGCACCACTGACGGCACCGCCGAACTCACCGATGGTTGGGTGATCGGCGAAGCGATCAACGGCGGAGTGCTCATGTCGCTCGCCACCCAGGCCGCCTCCGAGGCCATGCAGGTGTCCAACAGCCAGACCGACGCCGTCGCCTTCAGCACGACCTTCCTCGCCGCCGCCCAACCCGGCCCCGCCACCGTCGAGACCGAGATCCTGCGCATCGGCCGGTCGTTCTCCACGGCCGAGGTCACGGTGAGCCAGGACGACAAGGTGCGCTTGCGGCATACCGCCACGTTTGCCGACCTCGACGCCAACAGTGAGCCGGTCCACGTCCAGGAGGCGCCGCCCGAGCTGCCCGACCCCGACCAGTGCGCACCGGCAGCCCGCGGTGGTTTCGCCGAGAAGATCCGACTCCTCGACCGGGTCGACATCCGGATCGACCCGGCGACTGTCGGTTGGGCGGTCGGCCAGCCCGCCAACGACGGTGAGATGCGCGCGTGGATTCGTTTCAAGGATGGCCGCGAACCCGACGTCACCTCGCTCCCGTTCTTCCTCGACGCGCTGCCGCCGGTGACGTTCACCTTCGGCGCGCTCGGCTGGGCGCCGACGATCGCCTTCTCCGGTCACATCCGCTCGCGCCCCGCCCCCGGCTGGCTGCGCATGCGGATCACGACCCGCAACGTCATCGGCGGACTCTTCGAGGAGGACGCGATCATCTGGGATTCGCGCGATCGCGTCGTCGCGCAGTCGCGCCAACTTGCAGGCGTGCGTATGCCGGCCCACGCAGAGCGTGGGACCCGCGCCCACGACCGCGCGAAGGCCAAGTGACGTTGTCCGACACCGCTGCTCAACTCGCCGCCTCCGTCAACGCCCTCGCGTCCCTGCCCGGGATACCCGAGAAGATCGACGCCGCTCGGGAGGCCTGCACCAAGCTGCGCTGGCACAACGCCCTGCGCCGGCGCATCCCCGAGGCCGCCGCCGAGTCCCGCGTCCGCGGAGCCTGGGCCAGCGGTGAGCTCGACGGTGCGCGCCTCTCCGTCGACATCGTCCGCGACCTCATGCGCGGGGCCGTGACGTGGCACGACGAACCCGACCCGGTCGAGCAGGTCATGCGTGGAGTCGTTGCCGCCACCGCCGAGACCGAACGCCTCGGCGCCGTCGTCCTCAATGCACCCATGCAGGCCCTCGCCCGCCTCCACACCGCAGCCGCCGCCGGCCTCGTCCCCGACTCCGAACTCGGTCGCCCGCGGCTCGACGGCGAGGACTGCCGCGAGTTCATCGAGATCGGCGAGGCCCCTCCCGCAGCCGAGGCGCGCGAACGACTGCAGAGCGTCGTCGAGCTCCTCGCCAGCGCCAAGACCCTCCCCATCCCGATCGTTGCCGCCCTCGCGCACGCCGAGATCGTCACCGGCCGACCGTTCACCCGCGGCAACGGTGTCGTCGCCCGCGCCATCGAACGCGCCGTCATCCAGGCCGGTGGCCTCGACCCGACCGGGGTCGCCGTTCCCGAAGCCGGGCACGGCACGGGAGGTGGGCCGGCCTACCTCGGCGGGCTCACGGCATACACCCGGGGGGACGCCGCAGGCGTCGGGCTGTGGCTCACGCACTGCTGCGACGCGATCGTCGCCGGTGCCGCCGAAGGTGAGGCGATTGCTGACGCGGTCCTCGCCGGTCGGCTCACCTGACGCTTCACCGGAGCGAAAGTCAAGTCTTGTTGTTGCTCCGGCAGGGGAGTAGACAGGGTTCATCGGGCAGGCCTTCCAGGAACCACCCGTCCAGAGAACAACCGCGAGACGCAACGGGTACCCACGCGCGGGCAGTCCACTGATGGACCGGTCTGTTCGGGCTTGACCCGATACGACGGCAAGGAAATTCACGCTTGGTCGCCCTGCACGCTCGCGGCGGATGACGCCCCTTTCGAGGGGCGTCATCGTCATTGACGCGCGTTCGGGTGACCATTGAATGGTCACTTTGGTGCGAGTTTCAAGGTTCACCTTGCATGCACCGGATCGATGGGCAACGATGGTGCCATCGCTCCCCTTCGGGGTTGTAGCGACGGGTGGTCCGGCCTCTCCCCCCCGGGGCTCGGCCCGCCCGACGGCCCCGGTCATCCCCCCGACCGGGGCCGTCGCCTTTTCTTTTGCCAGCTGGCTTCTGTGGCTGTCCACAGGCGGCGTATGCCGGGTGCTCTTGTCCACAGATCGGCTCACCGGGGTGGTGGTCGGGTCGGCTGGTGGGTGAGCGTCATCGCCATGACTTCTCTTGCGACTCCTCTTGTGACTCCTCTTGTGGTGGTGATCGGGGCCAGCGGTGGGCTGGGTGCGTCGACGTGGGCGGCTGCGCTGGCCCGACGCATGTCCATGCACCTGGGTGAATGTGTGTTGGTCGATGGCGACGTGCGCGGTGGCGGGCTCGACATGACGTGCGGCACCGAGCACGTGCCGGGGCTGCGGTGGCCCGATCTGGCGCGGCTGCGGGGGACGACATCGTGCTCGCGATTGATTGCGGCGCTGCCTCGAGGGGAGGTGCCGGTGCTGTCGGCGGGTGGGCGAGGTGCGGAGCTTCTGCCGTCGGTGATGCTCGACGTGGTGGCATCCCTGCGCCGCGAGGTGCCGGTCGTGATCGATTGCCCCGGCCTGACGGGGGTGGTCGAGGCGCTGGTGGAGGAGGCGGAGGCCGTGCACGTCGTGTCCGGGCTGCAGGCGCGCCAGCTGGCTGACACGGAGGCCCTGTTGGCTGACCTGTCCGGGTCTGGGGTGGGGCTGGTGACGCGCTCCTCGGGTTCCTTGGGCCCCGAGTTCGATGAAGTGCTCGATCACCTTGGCGTGCAGCACCTGGCCCACCTCAAGGCCGACGCCCGGGTGCGCCGCGACGCCGAGCGGGGCGAGTGGCCGGGGCTGCGAGGACCGTTGCGGGACAGTGCAGATCGCGTGGTGCTGGACCTGCTGGACTACCTGGGTGCGGGCGCGGCATGAGTGGTTCGTCGGTCGGTGGGGATCAGCGGTGGCCCGGCATCGAGGAGGCGATCCGGGCCGGTCGGGCTCCGGATGCATCGGTGATTTCTGACCTCACGGGCGCGGTGGTCGAGCTCGGTGCCGAGGGTGCGGCGAGCGAAGGGGCCCGGTTGCGGGAGCAGGTGCTGGGCTTCGGTCCATTGGAGCCGTGGATCGGCCTGGCCACGGTGACGGATGTGCTGGTCAACGGCGACGGTGCGGTGTGGGTCGATCGCGGTGGAGGTGTCGAGGACACCGGGGTGCGGCTCGATGCTGGTGCCGCTCGGGCCCTGGCCACGCGGCTCGCTGGGCTGGCTCGTCGACGATTGGACGAGGCGCAGCCGTGGGTCGATGGCGTGCTGCCCGGGGGAGTGCGACTGCACGCGATCCTCCCGCCGCTCGCGGAGTCGGGGACGCATCTGAGTCTGCGCGTGCCGCGACATCAGCCGGTGGGTGTCGATGGGTTGGTGGCGCTCGGGGCGGTGGGTGACGGCCTGGCCGAGGTGCTGCGTCGGGTGGTGGCGGCGCGGTTGTCCTTCGTCGTGGTGGGTGGCACTGGCGTCGGCAAGACCACGGTGCTGGGGGCGTTGCTCTCTGAATGTGCCTCTCACGAGCGGATCGTGGTCGTTGAGGACGTGCGCGAGCTCGCGCCCGCGCACCCGCACGTCGTGCGGCTGCAGGGGCGGATACCCAACGTCGAGGGTGTTGGTGGAGTGACGATGGTGGACCTGGTGCGGCAGGCGCTGCGCATGCGGCCCGACCGGCTGGTCGTGGGGGAAGTCCGTGGTGCGGAGGTGCGCGAGATGTTGGCCGCACTGAACACCGGGCACGACGGTGGCGCCGGGACGCTGCACGCCAACGGGCTGGGTGAGGCTCCGGCCCGGTTCGAGGCGTTGGGGGCGTTGGCGGGGCTGGGCCGTGAGGCGGTGCACGCGCAGCTGCGTGGGGCGGTTCAGGTGGTCATCGAGGTGGCCCGGGTGGGGCCGTCTCGGTTCGTGCGGGCCGTCGGGGTGACGCGCTGGACCGGAGCCGAGGTCGTGGTCGACGAGGCGGTCGTGGCCACCGGCCCTGCTGGAGATGGTGTGTTGTCCGGGGTGCACCGTGGGCCCGGTGCTTCTCGGCTCGACGCACTTCTCGGTGAAGATCGGGTCGCGGCATGACCCTGCTCCTGGTGGTCCTGCTCGTCACCGCGCTCCTTCTGTGGCCGCGAGGCAGGTCATACGAGCGCTCGCGGCGAGCCGGATCGCGCACCCCTTTCGCCCTCTTGGGCACAAATGGTGGCGAACCGTCGTCGAGCGGCTCCTCGCGGCTACGGGGTCTGCTGGCGCGAGAGGTTCGGTTCGGGAGGCGCCGGCGCGGGTGGGTTGCCGATTTCGCCGAGCTGTCCGCCGTGGGCCTCGACGCCGGACTACCTGCGGCCGAAGCCGCCCGCCTCGCCTGCGACGTGGGCGGTTCGGCGGCCACCCGAACGGAGTTCGCCACGCTGGGTCACCAAGTCAGTGCAGCGCAGGAGCAGGGTGGGTCCATCGGCGAATGCTTGGCCCGTGCGGCAGAAGGGGATCGCGACCTCGCCTTCCTGGCGGCGGCCTGGCAGCTCACCGATGAGTTCGGCGTGGCGGCAGCGCCTGCTGCTCGAGCGTCAGCCGCGGTCCTGCGCGAACGGACCGAGAGTGAGGACCGGCGGACAGTCCTCGCCGCGGGTCCGCGCGCCTCGATGTGGCTGCTCACCCTGCTGCCGCTGAGCGGTCCACTCGTTGCTCTGGTCCTGGGGCTTCCGGTGGGGGACGTCTATGGCAGCTCCGCATCGCTCGTGGCCGCGGTCGGCGGGCTCGTCCTCACGGGTTTGGGGTGGCTCTGGTCGCGAACGGTTCTGCGTCGAGCCCTGCGGTCGGCGGAGATCTCGTGACCCTCGTCCTTGCACTGCTCGCGGTCGTGGGCGCTTGCCTTCTGTGGCCTTCCGGGCAGAGCCTGGTCGCCCACGCCAGTGCCGGGGCACCGGGTCCTGAGTCCGAGCCCGACCACGTGTTTGCGATGTCCGGTGCTTCGCGGGCGGTCACGGTCGATGAGGCTGCCGATGCTCTGGTGCTGTGTGCCCTCGCGCTGCGTTCGGGGCTTGGTCCGATCGAGGCGCTGGAGGCAGTGGCCCATCACGTCGGTGGGGCCGTGGCACTCCAGCTGCGGGTGGTCGCCAGCGCTCACCGGTGGGGCCAGGACGCTGCGACCTCATGGGGGCATGTGGGGGAGGCGTGGCGTCCGGCTGCCCTCGCGTGGCAGGCGGCCGAGCAGTCGGGTGCAGCGCCGGCCGGCGTCGTCCTGGCCGCTGCTGAGCGGATGCGTCGTGAAGAAGCCTCGCGCGTCGAGGCTGCCGTGCAGCGGGCGGGAGTGCTCCTCGTCCTGCCGCTGGGAGCGTGTTTCCTGCCGGGATTCATCGGCACGACCGTGGTGCCCGTCGTGCTCCATCTGGCCCGATCGAGCCTCGGCGTGGGGTGATCCCGTTGTCCACAACCCGAGTCTCGCGCGGTCACCGTCCACAGATCCTTGAGCGGGTGTCGCGGTGAACGGCGAAGTGGGCTGGACTCGTCCTGAAGCGGGGACACGCCCCGCACCGATCGAGGAGATCCGTTGTGACACAGCGTCTTTCGCGTCGCTTGGCGCGTATCAAGGAGTCAGCCGAAGCTGGCATGACAACGGCGGAGTATGCCGTGGGCACGTTGGCAGCGTGCGCCTTCGCGGCCGTGCTCATGCTCGTCGTGAAGTCCGGCCCGGTGAAGTCGGCCCTGGCCAGCGTCATCACCGCAGCTCTCGGCACGGGCACGTGATTCGAGGTCGACGCAGCGAGTCCGGCATGGTCACGGCGGAGATCGCCGTGGCCTTGCCGGCCCTCGTCCTGGTGCTGACCTTGGCCCTCGGTGCAGTTGCCGTGGTCACCGACCACCTGAGGTGCGTCGACGCCGCTCGGGTGGGTGCCCGGCTCCTGGCTCGAGGCGAGGACGCCGGTCGGGTTCGCGCCGAGGTGGCGCGTCAGGCGCCCGACGGTGCCGACATCGGGTTCGAGGTGGGCACCGACTCGATCACGGTGAACGTCACGGCCGATTCGCCTCCCCTGCTCAGGGCCCTCGGTGTCAGCGCCCGGCCTCAGGGCGTCGCCCACGCAGTCCCCGAGGCCGTCCCATGATCCCGGAACGCCTTCGACTTGTTGCCCGTTCGCGCACCATCTCCCTAGGCTCACCGATGCTGGAACCCGCGCGAGCGGGAAACAAGTCGTCCGTCCCGGGGCGGTGGGGCGAGCGAGGCTCCGGCACGGTCCTCGCGGTGGCAGCCATTGGCGTGCTGCTGGTCCTCACGACGGCTGGACTCCAACTGGGCGCCGCTGCGACGGCCGCCCATCGCGCCCGCACCGCCGCCGACCTCGCAGCCCTGGCCGGAGCCACTGCACTCCAGGAAGGTCAGGCCAACGCGTGTGCCCGGGCCGCAGCCGTGGCGGGCCGCAATGACGCCCAGGTCGTTGTGTGCGCCCTCGGCGAGAACGACTCTGTTTCCATCCGGGTGTCGATGGCGGTGGCGACGCGCTGGCCGGGCGTCCCCGATCGTGCCGTCGCCTCGGCCCGCGCCGGCCCGGCAGATGTCCCCCGCCCGTGACCCTTCATCGGCGCCCACCGTTGGTCAGCTTCAGCGCCCCCGGCGCGAGCGGCGCAGACCCTGACCCACGGCGCAGGAATGGCGACGCCGGTGGTCAGGCTCTGCGCCGTCGGCGCGAGCGGCGCAGAAATGGCGAAACCCGGCACAGCATCGGTCGATGCCATGCCGGGAGAAGTTCGCCGGGTTCGCCGGTCAGGCGCGGGAGGTGTGCTGAGGCGAGCTCAGGCGCGGGGTGTGCCGAGGCGAGGTCAGGCGCGGGGTGTGCCGAGGCGAGGTCAGGCGCGGGGTGTGCTGAGGCGAGGTCAGACGCGCGGGTCGTTGCGCGGGGTGTCTCCGGCGCGGGGGTCGGTGCGCGGAGTGTCTCCGGCGCGGGGGCCCTCGCCGGTGCGGGAGCGGGCCTGCGCCTCGGCGATCTCGGCGCGACGACGGGCCTCTTCGGTCGAGAGGTGCTGCTCCTCGACGCGGGCATCGCTCTCGCGGCGCAGGGTGGAGGTCTCCTCCCCGTGGCGACGACGCTCCTCGGTGAGCTGACGCTCCCGCTGCGCGAACTCCTCCTGCATCTTGCGCTCGTTCTCGACGCGGCGCTGCTCGGTGAGGGCCGCCTCTTCCTTCGCCGCACGACGGCGGCGTGCGCCGCGCTTGAAGCCCTGACGCAGCAACACCCACCCGAGCCAGAAGACGCTGATGACCGCGGCTCCGGTGATGAGCAGGGCGAGCGGCGGCAGGCTGATGGTGCCGCCGCCGATGATGTCGATGTCGACGCCGTCAGTGAGCCGGGAGGTGCCTTCAAAAAGCAGGATCCCTGCGGCGATGGCGGCAAGTACGAGGATGAGTCCGAGGATGATCACGCCTTCGAGGCTAGCGCTCTTTTGAGAGCAAAATGCCTGTTCAGGGGCTCGGACCTAGGCGGGGCGGGACATGAGGACGAGGTCGAGGAGCCGGATCGCCCGTGCCTTGTCGAGGGGTTCGTTGCCGTTGCCGCACTTGGGCGACTGCACGCAGGCTGGGCATCCGCGCTCGCATCGACACCTCGCGACGGCATCGCGGGTTGCCTCGATCCACTCGCCGAACGCCCCGTGCGCCCGCTCGGCGAAGCCCGCACCACCCGGGTAGCCGTCGTAGATGAGGATCGTCGGCAGCCCCGTGTCGGGATGCATGTCGGTCGAGACCCCGCCGACGTCCCAGCGATCCGAGGTCGCCACGAGAGGCAGCATCCCGATGGCCGCGTGCTCGGCAGCATGCGCTGCACCCGGCACCTGGGCTTCCTCGATCCCGGCTTCCTCGAGCAGGTCGAGCGGCATCGTCCACCACACGCCGCGAGTGACGAGCGATCGCTCCGGCAGATCCAGCGGATGCGTCCCGAGCACCTCACCCGACGGCAACCTCCGCAAGAATCCCGTCACCTGCGTCGTCACCCGCACCGAGCCGAAGGACACGTCGATCTCACCCCACCGCTCGGTCCGCTGGGCGCCGAGGATCGAGAAGGAGCTCTGCGACTGCGAGTGAGTGCTCCACCCCGGGTCGCCACGCACGATCGTCGCGGTTGCCGCCGGCAGGTCGAGGTCAGTGACGACGAACGTGTCGCCTTGGTGCACGTGGACCGCACCCGTGTGGACCTGTGAGTGCGCCGACGCCTCGTCGATCGTCCCGAGGACTCGGCCGCTGCGACGCTCGACGATCGAGACCACTTCGGTCGTGCCGCGCAGGTTGAGGTGGTCGCCGGGCCGGTCGTCGCGCGCCCAGAACCACCCCGTCGGCCGTCGCCGCAGGATGCCCCGCTCGACGAGCAGGTCCACCACCCCCCGCGCTCCGGTCCCGAACATCGGCAGGTCCGCCTCGGTCAGCGGCAGCTCGTGCGCCGCAGCAGCGAGGTGCGGAGCCAGCACGTGCGGGTTGGCGGGGTCCATGACGGTCGACTCGATGGGCGCCCCGAAGATCGCCTCCGGATGCTCGAGGAAATAGGTGTCGAGCGGATCGTCTGCCGCGATGAAGACAGCCAACGACTCCCGCCCCGAACGCCCCGCGCGCCCCGCCTGCTGCCACAGGTTCGCGCGCCGACCGGGCCACCCCGCCATGAGCACGGCATCGAGCCCACTGATGTCGACCCCGAGCTCGAGCGCATTGGTCGCCGCCAGTCCGCGCAGCTCCCCGTCGCGCAGGGCGCGCTCGAGCTCGCGCCGCTCCTGCGGCAGATAACCCCCTCGGTATGCCGCGATGCTCGCCTCCGCGCCCCCGCTCACCTGCCCGAGTCGTCGCCTCGCCGACGACGCCAACGACTCGACCCCCGCCCGGCTGCGGGCGAACGCCAACGTCTGCACGCCCGCGGCCACGAGATCCGCCAACAGCTCAGCCGCCTCGGTCGTGGCCGATCGCCGCGACTCGTCAATCGTCGGCGGCTCCCACAGGGCAAAGGTGAGCGCCTCGCGAGGCGAACCGTCGACGTCAACGGGACTGACCGGCATACCCACCAGGGAACTGGCATGGGACGCGGGGTGACTGACGGTCGCGGAGGCGAGCACGAACGTCGGCGACGAGCGATAGCGAGAGCACACCCGCCGCAGGCGCCGCAGCACCGACGAGACGTGGGAGCCGAAGACGCCGCGATAGATGTGGCACTCGTCGATGACGACGTACTTCAGGGACCGCAGGAACGGCGACCAGTTCCTGTGCCCGGGCAGCATTGAGTGGTGCAGGAGGTCCGGGTTGGTGAGGACGACGTTGGCGTGTTCGCGGATCCAGCGGCGCTCATCGGTCGGGGTGTCACCGTCATAGGTCGCCGCCCGAACCCCCGGGATCGCCAGCGCCTCGATGCGGGCGAGCTGATCGGCGGCCAGGGCCTTGGTCGGCGCGATGTAGAGCACCGTGGCGCCACGACCGGTCGGGGACTCGAGCCCGTCGAGCACCGCGGTGAGCGCAGGAACGAGGTAGCCCAGGCTCTTGCCCGAAGCCGTGCCCGTCGACATGACGACGTGCGAGCCGGCATGGGCGAGGTCCATCGCCTCGCGCTGGTGCGACCAAGGTCGCGTGATGCCGGACCCGGTGAGGCTCGCGAGCAGGGGAGAAGCCATCCAGTCGGGCCAGTCGGCGAGCTGGGCGGCACGGGCGGGCAGGCGCTCGACGTGACGCAGACGAGCCCCGCGCTCCCCGGCTGCAAGGGCAGCAAGGATCGCGGTGGGCTCGGCAGATGACGACACAGCAGTTACGGTAATGCGGTGCGCCGACAGGCCCCGGGGTGTGATGCTTCGGGGGTTGGCACCGAAGTGGGTCCGAGACACGGACGCCGACGCGAAACAAGGAGCCGGCTGTAGTGAAGTTGACTGTGGCGACAACGGAACGAGATGACGTCACCATCGTGACCGTCTCGGGCGAGGTCGACGTCTACACCGCACCCCAGCTGCGATCGGCGCTCGAGGAGCGCATCGCCGCCGGTCACACGGCCATCATCGTCGACCTGCAGGACGTGGGTTTCCTCGACTCGACCGGTCTCGGAGTGCTCGTCGGCCGGCTCAAGGCGGTCAAGAAGGTCGACGGCTGGCTGCGCGTCGTCTGCACCAACGAACGCATCCTCCGACTCTTTGGCATCACCGGTCTCGACCGGGTCATCGCCATCCACGACACCGTCGAGGCGGCCCTGGCGGCCGACCCCGACGACCTCGTCGAGCCTGACGTCTCCGCCTGAATCAGGCCGATCCCTCGCACTGACGAGCGTGAGAGCAGTCACACCCGCCCTCCGAGGGTTCATGTGACCTGAGTCACCGGGTAAGGTCCACCCCGCGTCTGCCTGTGGTCCAACGGATCGCGAGACACGTCGATGGCTGATGACGCACACCCGTCAAGGAGGATGGAATGGCTGCACTCGCGCTCGCACCGGCCGAGGCGACGTCCACGCTGGAGCTCACCGGATCAAACGTCACGCTCGTCGTGGGGGTCGCGGTCATCGCCGTGATCGCCCTCGCGATGGCGTTCGTCTTCCGGCAGCAGGTTCTGGCCGCGGACACTGGTACCGACAAGATGCGCGAGATCGGCGCTGCGGTCGAAGAGGGGGCTGCGGCCTATCTCACGCGTCAGTTCAAGACGCTCGGCATCTTCGTCGTCCTCGTCTTCGGTCTGCTGCTCCTCCTGCCCGCTCCCGATTGGGGCGTGAAGATGGGCCGCTCCGGCTTCTTCATCGTGGGTGCGCTCTTCTCCGCGTCCATCGGCTACCTCGGCATGAAGCTCGCGACGAAGGCCAACGTGCGCGTTGCCGCCGCGTCGCGCGGCGAGAACGGTCGCGACGAGGGCATGCGCATCGCCTTCCGCACCGGTGGCACCGTCGGTATGGCGACCGTGGGCCTCGGCCTGCTCGGCGCCTCGATCGTCGTCCTCCTCTACAAGGCGGACGCCCCCAAGGTCCTCGAGGGCTTCGGCTTCGGCGCCGCCCTGCTCGCGATGTTCATGCGCGTCGGCGGTGGCATCTTCACCAAGGCCGCTGACGTCGGCGCCGACCTCGTCGGCAAGGTCGAGGCCGGCATCCCCGAGGACGACCCCCGCAACGCGGCGACCATCGCCGACAACGTGGGCGACAACGTCGGCGACTGCGCCGGCATGGCAGCAGACCTTTTCGAGTCGTATGCCGTGATGCTCGTTGCCGCTCTCATCCTGGGTTCGGTTGCCTTCGGGTCCTACGGCCTGGTCTTCCCACTCCTGGTCCCCGCGCTCGGTGCGATCACCGCGCTCATCGGTGTCTTCATCACCAAGGCCCGCGGCACGCAGAGCGCGCTCGACGCCATCAACCAGGGCTTCTACATCTCGGCCGCCATCGCTGCCGTGCTCTGCTCGGTCGCTGCCTGGCTCTACCTGCCGGCCACGTTCGCCGAGCTCGGCTCGCGCGACCAGGCCATTGGTGCCCTCGAGGGCAACCCGCGCATCACCGCGATCCTCGCCGTGATCATCGGCATCGTCCTCGCGGCGATCATCCTCTGGCTCACGGGCTACTTCACCGGCACCGACAAGCGCCCGACCAAGGACGTCGCACGCACGTCGCTCACGGGTGCGGCCACGGTCGTCCTCTCGGGCATCGGCGTCGGTCTCGAGTCGGCCGTCTACACCGCTGCCATCATCGGTGGCGCGGTCTACCTCGCCTTCCTCCTCGGAGGTGGCTCGGTCGCCCTGTCGCTCTTCCTCATCGCGCTGGCCGGCTGTGGTCTGCTCACGACCGTCGGTGTCATCGTCGCCATGGACACGTTCGGTCCGGTCTCCGACAACGCGCAGGGCATCGCCGAGATGTCCGGTGACGTCGGCCCCGAGGCCGCTCAGATCCTCACCGAGCTCGACGCGGTAGGCAACACGACCAAGGCCATCACCAAGGGCATCGCCATCGCGACGGCCGTCCTGGCCGCCACGGCACTGTTCGGTTCCTACACGGACGCCTGGCAGACGACGATCGGCGAGATCGACGCGTCCAAGCTGACCGAGGCCCAGATCGCGACCGGCAACAAGTTCATCGCGGACGCGCAGGGTGTCGTCACGAACCCGTCGACGCTCGTCGGCCTGCTCCTCGGCGCGGCCGTCGTGTTCCTCTTCTCGGGCCTGGCCATCAACGCCGTGACCCGCGCTGCCGGCGCCATCGTCTTCGAGGTGCGTCGCCAGTTCCGCGAGATCCCGGGAATCATGGAGGGCACGACCAAGCCCGAGTACGGCAAGGTCGTCGACATCTGCACGAAGGACTCCCTGCGCGAGCTCACCACCCCGGGTCTGCTCGCCGCTCTGAGCCCGGTCATCATCGGCTTCGGTCTCGGCATCGGCGCCCTCGCGGGCTTCCTCGCCGGCGCCATCGGCACGGGCTGCCTCATGGCCGTCTTCCTCGCGAACTCGGGCGGCGCCTGGGACAACGCGAAGAAGATCGTCGAGGACGGCACCCACGGTGGCAAGGGCAGCGCTGCCCACGAAGCCACTGTCATCGGGGACACCGTCGGTGACCCGTTCAAGGACACCGCCGGTCCGGCGATCAACCCGCTGCTCAAGGTCATGAACCTCGTCGCGGTGCTCATCGCTCCCGCCATCGTCATGCTGTCGGTCGGTGAGGACGCCAGTGGGCCGATCCGCTACGGCATCGCCGGTGTCGGACTCGTCATCGTCGTCACGGCCGTCGCGATCTCCAAGCGGCGCGACCTGGCCATCGGTGGCGACGACGAGGGTGAGCCCGTCGCCGAGTACGACGCCGAGGCGCCCGACTCCGGTGCTGTCACCGACCCCGGTCAGGCCGTCGACGAGACGCTCGAGGGCACTGAGGTTCCCGCCCAGCGCTAGGCGGGCACACGGCATACGCCATCAGCAGTGAACGGCGGCCGGCCCACCCGACAGGGTGAGCCGGCCGCCGTTTGTGCGCCGCCCTCTGCGCCGGTGGCGCCACCGGCGCAGAACGTGACCATCGGCGCCACGATGCGAGCGCCGATGGTCAGCATGAGCGCCGGTGATGACGGCCATCCTGAACCTGTGGATGACTCCGCGGCCGAATCCGCCAGAACTGCAACGATCTGGCATGCGCTCAGAACTTTCTCCGCCCTTCGACCCGGCCAAGCTGCGTCTGGCAGCCGACGTTCGGAGACTCGGCCTCAGCACACATGAGAAGGACGAGGCAGGGAGCCGGCTGTGGGTGCCGGTTCGGCACGGAGTGGTCATCGCGGCGCAGACGTGGGGGACGCTCACCCAGGAGCAGCGACATGCCGCGTTCGTTCAGGCCACCGCTCTCCGGATGAAGACCGACTCTCCCCGCGTTTTCTCGCACACATCGGCTGCAGCCGTGTGGGGGTTACCACGGGTCTCGGCCTGGCCCAAGTACATCGAGGTCATCGGCACGGGCAAGCGGGTGCGCTCGTCCGGGCTTATTCGCCGTCACCACCTTCCCGTTGATGGTTCAGTCGTGGAGCAGGGGCTGGAGGTCACGACGCTGACGCGCACGATTCTCGACATTGCTCGCGCGGAGGCGCTCTCGGACGCCGTGGCGGCGGCTGATTATGCGTTGCACCACGAGCTCTGCAACATGGCGGATCTGGAAGCGGAGTTCGCCCAGGTCAACCCTGGGGCTCCGGGCCGGACGCGTGCCCGGCTGGCGCTGGATCTCGCCGATGGCAAGTCGATGTCCGTCGGTGAGTCGCTCTCGCGAGTCCAGATGTTCCGGCTCAACATTCCTCGGCCCATCCTCCAGGTCCCCCTCGAGGACGAGGACGGCTTGATCGGCAGTGGAGACTTCGGGTGGGATGGTGTCATCGGGGAGTTCGACGGACGTAAGAAGTACGGCCTGCGCGCGGGGATGGATCCGAAGGAGGCCGAGCGCACCCTGTGGAACGAGAAGAAGCGCGAGGACCGGATCAGGGCCAAGGGCAACAAGATGGCTCGGTGGGTGTGGGTTGATGCCGTGAGGCCGAGTCAGATGGCGAGGGTCCTCGCGGCACAGGGGATTCGACCGTCGGCTGTGAACACCTGGTTCGCCCACGAGATCGCGGCCAGGCACCCGCGGCGCCCGGACGCTGCCTGAGGCCTGCGCCGGTGGGGCCAGGGGCGCAGAGGCTGACCGAAGGCGCGGGCATGGTTACGCCATCCGCCACGATGAGCGCCGATGGCGCGAGCGGCGCAGAAGCCTGGCTTGGCTCGTGCTGGGCTTGGCGGGGGCGGCTCTAGGCTGGGCGGCATGCGCTCCTTGACGGCTGACGCGCCGTGACTCTTCGTACGCCTCGCCTCGACGAGACCCTCATTGCGCGGCTGCGCGCCGATCTGAGGGCTGCCGACTTCACCGTCACCGGGGTGACTGAGCTCCTCGGTCCGCTGGCCAGTGGCGCCCTGCTGCGGGAGCAACCGCTGCCCGCTCGTCGGGTCGCCGGTGCGTCAACCGCACCCGTTGCCACCCTCATTCGCCTCTTCACGCTCGGCGACCCGGTGGACGTGGCCGAGGTCGACCGGGCCCTGCCCACTCTCCGCGCGCGGGGCGCCGTGGCCCTCGGCCTCGTCGACGAGGAGGGTGACGGCGTCGTCGCCCGCGTCGACGTGCGCCCGTATGCCGCCGACGAACGTCACTGGTGGGTCGCCTCCGACCTGGCCGAGGTCGCGACGGGCTCGCCGGTGCGCAACGACCACGTCCTCGGGATCGGCGGGGCCTCGACGACCTTGGCGGCGTGGACGATTCGCCGACCCGTGGGTGGGGCGCTCGACGTCGGCACCGGGTGCGGCGTGCAGGCCCTCCATCTCGGCGCGCACACCGACTCGATCGTCGCCACGGACCTCTCTGAGCGGGCGCTGGCGTTCGCCAGGTTCAACGCCGCCCTCAACGAGGTCGACTGGGACACGAGGGCGGGCTCGATGCTCGATCCCGTTGCGGGACAACGCTTCGACCTCATCGTCAGCAACCCCCCGTTCGTCATCACGCCGCGCTCGGGCGAGGTGCCGCTGTTCGAGTACCGCGACGGCGGTGCGTCCGGTGACGCGATCGTGGCGGACCTCGTGCGCTCCGTCGGTGAGCACTTGGAGCCCGGCGGAGTCGCACAGTTCCTCGGCAACTGGGAAGTGCCGCGTGGTTCGACGTGGACCGAGCGGGTCGGCTCGTGGCTCGAGGGTGCGGGCGTCGACGCGTGGGTCGTCCAGCGCGAGGTCCAGGACCCCGCAGAGTATGCCGAGACGTGGTCCCGCGACGGCGGTCACCACCCGGGCACGGCGGATTTCGATGCCATGTATGCCGCGTGGCTCGACGACTTCGCATCTCGCGATGTCGAGTCGATCGGCTTCGGAGTCATCACCCTCCAGCGTCCGGTCGGGGACCGGGAGCCGTTCGTCGACCTCATGGACGAGCGTGGGCCGGTGCCACCGGCGATGGGGGAGAGCGTTCGGGTGGGGCTCGAGGCGCGCACCTGGTTGGCGGAGCACTCCGACGACGACGTCCTCGACCGGGCGTGGACCGCGACCCCGGACGTCACAGAGGAACGCCATACCCGGCCGGGCGCGCCCGACCCGTCGGTCATCGTGGCTCGCCAAGGTGGTGGGCTGGGACGGATCATCACGCTCACGACGGTGACCGCGGCATACCTCTCAGTTGCGGATGGTGAGCTCACGCCAAGGCAAGCGGCGAGCGCGATCGCCGGGATCCTCGAGGGTGATGCGGACGAGACCGAACGTGAAGTGGTGGCCTTCGTCCGTGACGCGGCCAAGGACGGACTGCTCGTCTGAATGCGGTGGGCGCCGCCGAGCAATCCGGATCGACGTCCGCAACGAACGACGTACAGGGTCGACTCCCGGCCCTCCCTGCGAAAGTGAGTTGATCCGCAATGAAGCGCATTCTCGTCGGAGGCGCCATGGGCGTCGCCGGACTCGCGGCCGGCCTCATGCTGGCTCCCACGTCGGCTCAGGCCGGTCACACCAACGCCCTCATCGGCGCCCACCTCACCGGACGCGCCGAAGTCAGCTCCACCGGTGCCAACGGTGTCGTCGGCGACCCGAACGGTCGTGGCGAGGCCTACGTCTTCGGCATCGACGGCGACCCCACGACGCTCTGCTACATCCTTGAGGTGAGCAAGATCGCCGAGCTCGACCTGGCCCCGGGCGGAGCGCGGATGGCGCACATCCACAAGGGAGCCAAGGGCACCAACGGCCCGGTCGAGGTCAACCTGGCGTTCCCGCAGGGCGGGCAGTCGGCGGACTGTCTGACGGAGGGTGAGGCAGGCAAGGGTCTTGACCCCGGCGAGGTCCAGACGATTCTGGCCAACCCGGAGGCGTACTACGTCAACGTGCACAACAGCGAGTTCCCGTCCGGTGCGGTTCGAGGTCAGCTCCACTCCGACGGCTGAGTCCTGCCACAGCACAAGCCCCCAGACCGCGGATCGGCTCGGCCACGAATGAGTGGGCGGGCCGATCCGTGCATGTTGGTCGGCATTTGCGCAGGTCAGAAAACTTGTTGTGAGTGAGTGCTCACTCACTCATACTTGAGGACGTGCCTCCTCGTGCCCCCGCCCTGAGCCCCGACGACCGTCGGGCCTCGATCATTGCCGCGACCATCCCTCTCCTGCGCGAGAAGGGCACGACGGTCAGCACCAAGGAGATCGCCAAGGCTGCGGGCATTGCCGAGGGCACGATCTTCCGGGTGTTCGAGAGCAAGCACGATCTCATCCACGCGTGTGTCCACGACGCGTTCGACAACTCGACGATCATTGGGGAACTCGCCACCATCGACCGCGCGCTCGCGATGCGTGATCGACTCGCAGCCGCCGTCGCGATCATGCAGACGCACCTTGAGGGCGTCTTCGCCCTGATGACCGTCCTGCACTCCTCGGGGGAACCCCTCAAGCCGCCCACCGGACGAGATGCGTTTCAGCGCCGTCAGCAGGCGACGGCCGAGCTCGACGCTGCGTTCGTCGACCTCATCGGGCCCGACGAGCACCAGCTCCGGGTCCCGGCCACAACCTTTATCGGCTACCTGCGGATGCTCACCCTGTCGAGCGTCCATCCCATGCTCGACGGCAACAACTCCACCCCGGAGCAGCTCGTCGACGTCCTGCTCGAGGGCGCGCTGAGGCGTCCGACGACCAAGGCCACCAAGAACGCCGAGGCCACCAAGAACGCCAGGGCCACATCCACCACGACCCGGAGGAAGAAGTAGTGCTGCTTCGACTCATGCGCGACTACCTGCGCCCCTATCGCGGGGCGATCACGGTGCTCGTCCTGCTCCAACTGGCGGGCACCATCGCCTCGCTCTATCTGCCCAGCCTCAACGGCCGCATCATCGACCAGGGCGTGGCCAAGGGCGACACGGGCTACATCATGTCGGCCGGCGGCTGGATGCTCGCGGTGTCACTCGTCCAGATCGCTGCGACCGTGGCGGCGACCTATCTCGGGGCCCGCGCCGCGGCCGGCATGGGCCGGGACCTGCGCGCCGGCATCTTTGCGCGCGTCGGGGACTTCTCCGCGCAGGAGGTGTCGCGATTCGGTGCGCCGACGCTGATCTCGCGCAACACCAACGACGTCACCCAGGTGCAGACGGTCGTCTTCATGGGTGCCGCAATGATGGTGTCGGCTCCGATCATGATGGTCGGCGGGATCGTCATGGCGGTGCGCGAGGACGCGGGACTGTCCTGGCTCGTGGCCGTCGCGGTGCCTCTGCTCGCCCTCAGCGTTGCCCTCGTGATCCGCAGGATGATCCCCAACTTCCGCATCATGCAGGAGTCGGTCGACTGGGTGAACCGGGTGCTGCGCGAGCAGATCACCGGCATCCGCGTCGTTCGCGCCTTCGTCCGTGAGGACCACGAGCGCGCGCGTTTCGCCGATGCCAACACGCAGTACACCGGCACGGCCCTGGCCGTCGGCAGGCTCATGGCGCTGGTCTTCCCGATCGTCATGGTCATCTTCAACGCCTCGACGGTCGCGGTGCTGTGGTTCGGCGCCCAGCGCGTCGACAACGGCCAGATGCAGATCGGTGAGCTCACCGCCTTCATGAGCTACCTGATGCAGATCCTCATGTCGGTGATGATGGCGACCTTCATGTCGATGATGATCCCGCGCGCCACGGTCTCGGCCGGACGCATCGCCGAGGTCCTCGACACCGACTCGACCGTGGTCCCCCCGACGAGCCCCGTCGCCATCCCGGTCGGCGGCACGTCCGTCGAGCTGCGCGACGTCGAGTTCGCCTACCCGGGCGCCGATGTGCCTGTGCTGCAGGGGGTGTCGATCACGGCAGAGCCCGGCCAGACGACCGCGATCATCGGCAGCACGGGCTCCGGCAAGTCGACCCTGCTATCGGTCATCCCGCGGCTCTATGACGTCACCGGGGGGGCCGTGTTGCTCGGCGGAGTCGACGTCCGCGAGGCGGCCCTTGAGGACGTCTGGTCGCGGATCGGACTCGTGCCGCAGAAGCCCTACCTCTTCACCGGAACGGTCGCGTCCAACCTTCGCTACGGCGACTCGAACGCCACCGACGAGGAGCTGTGGGAGGCGCTGCGCATCGCGCAGGCCGAGGACTTCGTCCAGGCCATGCCCGACGGGCTCGAGTCCGCGATCGCCCAAGGAGGCACCAACGTCTCCGGCGGCCAGCGCCAACGACTCGCCATCGCCCGAGCACTCGTCGCGAAGCCCGACGTCTATCTCTTCGACGACAGCTTCTCGGCCCTCGACCTGTCCACGGACGCAAGGCTCCGGGCGGCACTCAGGCCGGTCACCCGGCATACAACGGTCATCGTTGTCGCACAACGGGTTTCGACGATCATCGACGCCGACCAGATCATCGTCCTCGAGGACGGCGCCGTGGTCGGCACGGGGACACACGACGAGCTGCTGGAGACGTGTCCGACCTTTGTCGAGATCGTCGAGAGCCAGCGCAGCGCAGAGGAGGCAGCAGCATGAGCGGGGAACGCATCCTCACCGAGGAAGAGAAGGCCGCTGAACAGCGACGGGGCCCGGCCGCGTCGCAACGAGGTGGACCGCCGCACATGCGTCTCGGTCAGCCGACCGAGAAGTCGACGAACTTCAAGCCGTCGGCCAAGCGGCTGCTCGGACTCCTCAAGCCCGAACGCCTGGCGCTCTACGGCGTCCTGGCCTTCGCTCTCGCCAGCGTCATCCTCAACGCCATCGGTCCCAAGATCCTCGGCAAGGCCACCGACCTCATCTTCGCGGGCTTCGTCGGCAAGAAGCTTCCGTCCGAGGGTTCGATCGACCAGATCGTTGCCGGGCTCCGCGCCAACGGCCAGGACACCTTCGCCGACCTCGTCGCGGGTATGCCGCATCTCATCCCGGGTGCAGGCATCGACTTCGGTGCCGTGGGCCGCGTCCTGCTCATCGTGCTGGGGATCTATGTCGTGGCCAGCCTCCTGCAGTGGGCCAGCAGCTACATCCTCACCGGCGCGGTGAACCGGACGATCTTCAATTTGCGACGTGACGTCGAGGACAAGCTCAACCGGTTGCCGTTGCCCTACTTCGACAACCAGCCGCGTGGTGAGCTCCTCAGCCGCGTCACCAACGACATCGACAACGTGGCGCAGAGCCTGCAACAGACGCTCAGCCAGCTGCTCACGTCGCTGCTCACCGTCATCGCGATGGTCGTGATGATGCTCTACATCTCCCCGCTGCTCGCCCTCATCGCGCTGGTGACGATCCCGATCACGATGCTCGTCACGGCGGCCATCGGCAAGCGTTCGCAGAAGCACTTCGTGCAGCAGTGGAAGTCGACCGGCGAGCTCAACGGCCTCGTCGAGGAGACCTTCACCGGCCATCAGCTCGTCAAGGTCTTCGGTCGTCAGGACGAGGCCCGCGCCTCCTTCAAGGCCAAGAATGACGACCTCTTCGACGCGGGGTTCGGCGCGCAGTTCATCAGCGGCATCATCATGCCGACGATGATGTTCATCGGGAACCTCAACTACGTCATCATCGCCGTCGTCGGTGGGCTGCGTGTGGCGAGTGGCTCGATGAGTCTGGGTGACGTGCAGGCGTTCATCCAGTACTCCCGACAGTTCACCCAGCCGCTCACCCAGGTGGCGTCCATGGCGAACCTCATGCAGTCCGGAGTCGCCTCTGCCGAGCGGGTGTTCGAGGTTCTCGACGCTCCCGAGCAGCAGCCCGAGAGCACCTCGCCCGTCGTCCTCGACGACCCGCACGGTCGCGTCGCGTTCGAGGACGTCTCGTTCTCCTACACGCCGGAGACCCCGCTCATCGAGCACCTCGACCTCACCGTCGAGCCGGGTCAGATGGTCGCCATCGTCGGTCCCACCGGCGCGGGCAAGACGACGCTCGTCAACCTCATCATGCGGTTCTACGAGCTCAACTCCGGTCGCATCACGCTCGACGGCGTCGACATCACCGACCTCAGCCGGCACAACCTGCGCGGCGAGATCGGGATGGTCCTCCAGGACACCTGGCTGTTCGGCGGGACGATCCGCGAGAACATCGCCTACGGCCGGCCCGACGCCACCGAGGACGAGGTCATTGCCGCGGCCCAGGCGACCTATGTCGACCGGTTCGTGCACTCGCTGCCCGACGGCTATGACACGGTGCTCGACGCCGAGGGGGGCAACATCAGCGCCGGTGAGAAGCAGCTCATCACCATCGCCCGCGCCTTCCTCTCCGACCCGGCGCTCCTCATCCTCGACGAGGCCACCTCATCGGTGGACACGCGCACCGAGCTCCTCGTGCAGCAGGCCATGGCCGCGCTGCGTCAGGACCGGACCAGCTTCGTCATCGCCCACCGTCTCTCGACGATCCGCGACGCCGACCTCATCCTCGTCATGGAGAACGGTCGGATCGTCGAACAGGGCACGCACGCAGGCCTGCTCGCCTCCGGCGGCGCTTTCGCGGAGTTGTATGCCGCCCAGTTCCGTGCCGCTGTCGCCGAGCCTGTCGAGTAGCCCCACTAGGCTCGGGCCCGTGAGTGGCAAGGACGACCCGCGCTGGCTGGACCGGACCGAGATGACGGCCTGGCTGCGACTGATCGCCGTCGCAGAGCGGCTGCCGGGAGTGCTCGACTCCCAGTTGCGGCGCGAGAGCGGGCTCACCCACTACGAGTACCAAGTGCTCGCGATGCTCTCGGACGCGCCCGAGCGCACACTGCGGATGACCTACCTCGGGCTGCAGACCAACGCGACCCTGCCGCGCCTGTCTCACGTCGTCCGTCGCCTCGAGGAGCGCGGCTTCGTGGTGCGAGCCGTCGCGCCCGAGGACAAGCGGGCGAGCAATGCCACGCTGACCGACGCCGGATGGGATGCCCTGGCGGCGGCCGCGCCGGGCCATGTGGCCTCGGTGCGGGCGACCGTCTTCGATCCGTTGACGCGCACCCAGGTCGAGGCGCTCTCCGACGCGCTCGCCGCCATTCTCACGACCGTCGACCCTGCGGGCGACGCCCCCCAGGACCCTCGCGCCAGCATCTCCTGACCTCGGCGGAACATGGCGGCGCCGGACTCCGTTACAGTTAGTTGTAGATTCAACTAACACGCCACCACCTCAGGAGTCCCCATGGGCATCGACCCGGTCCGCCTCAACCACGCCGTCTTCTATGTCGCCGACCTCGAGCGCTCGGTCGCCTTCTACACGGAAGTGTTCGGCATGGAGATTGCCGCGAGTGAGCCGCGCATGGGCGCAGCATTCCTGCGACTGGCCCGCTCGGGCAACCACCACGACCTCGGCCTCTTCGGTGTGGGCCCCGACGCGGCACCCAAGGGGCGCGGCGTCGGGCTCTACCACCTCGCCTGGCAGGTCGATGCGATCGAGGACCTCGAGACCGCCAGAGAGCTGCTGACGGGCGCTGGCGCCTTCACCGGTCAGTCCGACCACGGCGCGACCAAGAGCATCTACGGCAAGGACCCCGACGGCAACGAGTTCGAGATCATGTGGATGCTCCCCAGCGAGAAGTGGGGCGAGTTCGACGACCTCGCACCGGTCGAGCGGCTGGACCTGCCCTCGGAGGTCCGGCAGTGGACCGGCGTCCTCACGGCCGGCCGGATCGTGACCGAGCAGCAGGCCTGACCCTCGCGACCACTGCGCTCGAGACCACGGCTCTCGTGACCACAGGGCCCCGCTCCCAAGGCCGGCTGGCTCGCCGAGCCCGGGCCGTGATCCGGGAGTAGGTTTGGCACGTTCGGGCTCCAGGAGCCGCCCTTGATCACGAGGAGGATGCCGATGTCATCGGCCCTCGCACCAGCCCTCATCGCTGCTGAGCCACTCATCGATGCCAACGCCGTCGACTACCTCATCGTGGGGTTGTACTTCGTCTTCGTGATGGGGATCGGGCTCGCCGCCCGACGGGCCGTCTCGGACTCGATCGACTTCTTCCTCTCGGGTCGATCACTCCCCGCGTGGGTCACCGGTCTGGCGTTCATCTCGGCCAACCTCGGCGCCGTTGAGATCATGGGCATGTCGGCCAACGGCGCGCAGTACGGCCTGCCGACGGTCCACTACTTCTGGGTCGGCGCCATCCCGGCGATGCTCTTCCTCGGCATCGTGATGATGCCGTTCTACTACGGCTCCAAGGTCCGGTCGGTCCCGGAGTTCATGTTCCGCCGCTTCGGCACCGGTGCCCACCTCGTCAACGCGATCAGCTTCGCCGTGGCGCAGCTGCTCATCGCCGGCGTCAACCTCTTCCTCCTCGGGTCGATCGTGCAGGCGCTGCTCGGCTGGCCCCTCTGGGTGGCACTCATCGTCGCGGCGGTCATCGTGCTCTCCTACATCACCCTCGGTGGCCTCTCGGCCGCGATCTACAACGAGGTCCTGCAGTTCTTCGTCATCGTGGCCTCCCTGCTGCCGCTGACCCTCATCGGGCTGCACCGCGTCGGCGGCTATGGCGGCCTCAAGGACAAGATCACGGCCTTCGCCGAGGCCGCACCGGCCAAGGCGGAGGTGGCCCCCGCCGCGCAGCAGCTCGAGTCCTGGCCGGGCCAGGCCCTCACCGGCTTCGACTCCGGGTTCCTCTCCGTCATCGGCATCGTCTTCGGGCTCGGCTTCGTCCTCTCCTTCGGCTACTGGACGACGAACTTCGTCGAGGTCCAGCGGGCCATGGCCTCGAACTCGATCTCGTCGGCGCGCAAGACCCCGATCATCGGCGCCTTCCCCAAGATGTTCGTGCCGTTCATCGTCATCCTCCCGGGCATGGTCGCGGCGGTCATGGTGAAGGAGATCATGGACCTCAAGAACGGCGGCGCCCCGACCGGCGGTGCGAGCGGCGATGTCAAGTACAACGACGCCCTCCTCCTCCTCATGCGCGACGTGCTGCCCAACGGCCTCCTGGGGCTGGCCATCGCCGGTCTCCTCGCGGCGTTCATGGCGGGCATGGCCGCCAACATCTCGGCCTTCAACACGGTCTTCAGCTACGACCTGTGGGAGCGCTACATCCGCAAGGACCGCAGCGACGACTACTACCTGCGCATCGGGCGTCTCGCGACAGTGGCCGCGACGATCATCGCCATCTTCACGGCATCGATCGCCGGCGGGTTCTCGAACATCATGGACTACCTCCAGACGCTGTTCGGGTTCTTCAATGCGCCCCTCTTCGCGACGTTCATCCTCGGGATGTTCTGGAAGCGGATGACGCCGACCGCCGGTTGGGCCGGCCTCGTCGCCGGAACCCTGTCCGCCGTCACCGTGGCCTTCCTCTCCGAGGATGCCTTCGGCAAGGCGAGCGTGGGCGTCATCCCCCTCGAGGGGCAGGGCGCCAGCTTCGTCGCGGCGTCCACGGCCTTCGTCGTCGACATCCTCGTGTCGGTCGTGGTGTCGTTGGTGACCAAGCCCAAACCGGCCTCGGAGCTCAAGGGTCTCGTCTACTCGGAGACACCCAAGGAGGACCTCGTCGATCCGGACGAGGCGGCCCGTCCGTGGTTCCAGCGCACGATCCCCCTCGCGATCGTCGCGGGCGTCCTCGTCCTCATCCTCAACTTCGCCTTCTAAGGGGTGCGCGACATGCCTGACACCAAGAAGACAGCCGCCAAGCAGACCGGCGGCAAGAAGACCGCCGGCGCCTTCGACATCCGCAACTTCATCGGGATGCTGCTCGGCCTCTACGGCATCATCCTCACGCTCATGGGTCTCTTCGGCGACAAGGAGCTGGAGAAGACCGGCGGGGTCAATGCCAACCTCTGGACCGGGCTCGCCCTGCTCGTCGTCTCGGCCGGATTCCTCGGCTGGGCCAGGGCCCGCCCGACGATCGTGCCCGACCACGTCGAGCCGGTCGTCGATGACGCGACGCGACCTGCGCCGCGCAAGAAGCCCAAGCCCACCGCCAACAAGTCCAAGAAGAAGCGGCGCTGACACCCAGTCCAACGAAAAAGAAAGAACGCCGCGTATGCCGGCCACACGGCATACGCGGCGTTCTTGCGTTGGTCTGTGGACCGTCGGAGACTGCGCGGTGCGCCGTGGTGAGGTGGATGACCGGGCTGTGCGTGTCCACGTCCCGACCCTAGGCCGTGAGCAACCCGATCCCGAGGGAGATGAGGCTGATGGCCAGCAGTGCGGCGCCGGCGAAGACGAGCGCGATGAGCCTGTTGGGCTGGGTCCGGCCGGCGCCCATGGAGGAGAAGAAGAAGCCGCCGGGCATGAGCAGGGCTGACGCCGCGACTCCTGAGCGGGACAGCCAGTTGAGGGCCCCGGTCTGGGTCGTCGAGTCGGCCAGGATCTGGCAGATGAGTGCGAGCAGGAGCAGCACGCCGGCGTGCGCGTGACCGGCCCGCGCGAACTTCTCCTGGAACGGCGTCACGTCAGCACCGCCTCGCACGATCTTCAGCATGTACATCCCGCCCGTCTCGACGGTGACGAGGGCGAGGAGCAGGATCCCGGCGGTCGAGCGGGATGCGTCGGACAGGACGGCGGTGGTCGTGACGAGGGTGTGGGGGTCGGTCAGCACGGACATGCGGCTCTCCTTGGATAGTGGCTCTCTCCAATAATGGATAGTGCGCCTATCCCATGTCAAGAGCGACGTGGCTTGGGTGCCCGCACGTGGACGGCCGGGTCAGAGCCTCGTAGCCGTCTCGACCAGCTTGGCAAGCGCCCGGGACCGGCTGTGTGGCGGCCAGGCGATCAGCGTCGTCACTGTCGGGGCGTCCAGCACCGGAACGACGGCAAGATCGCTGCCCACCGCACTCCGGACGGACTCCGGCAGCACGGCGCAGGCCCGGCCGAGCGCGATCAGCTGGAAAAGCTGGGAGACGTCGCGGACCTCGGGTCCCTCGCCCTCCGGGCGGGACCCGTCCCGGTGAGGCCAGCGCGGTAGCGGCAGGTCGGGCAGGCCGGTGACGTCCGCCATGCGCAGGTCCGCGCGAACGGTGAACGGGTGCCCGGCAGGCAGGACGGCGACCTGTGACTCCACCGACAGCACCTCGGTGTCGAAACCCGCCACCGAGTCGAACGGCAGGTGCAGGAAGGCCACGTCGGCCCGACCGTCGCGCAACCACCGCTCCTGTTCGCCGATCCCGCACAGCTCCACCTTGACGGGGACGGCGTCCGGCTCGGCGGCGTACGCGTGGACCAGCTTCGACAGCAGCTCGCTCGAGGCCCCGGCCTTCGCGACCAGCACCAGCCCAGGGTGTCCAGAGGCGGAGGGCGCGGCCCGGCGGGTGCGGCGCTCCGCCGCCGCCACGGCGTCCAACGCCGCCCGACCTTCGTCGAGCAGCACCGCACCCGCTTCGGTCAGCGCGACGCCGCGGCTGCTCCGCTCGAGCAGCTTCGCACCGAGGCGGCGTTCGAATTGTTGGATGGCCCGCGACAGAGGCGGCTGGGACATTCCCAGCCGCTCGGCGGCGCGCCCGAAGTGCAATTCCTCCGCCACTGCGACGAAGTACCTCAGCTCCCGTGTCTCCATCCAGCCACGATACCTTCGCGGTATCGCCGAGCACCCGATCGGTGTTGGCCGCCACCTCGCGACAGGGCGCACGCTTGACCCATGGGCGAGACGAGAACTGCGCTGGTCACTGGCGCGAACAAGGGAATCGGTTACGAGATCGCGAAGGGCCTGGGCGCCCAGGGGTGGAGCGTCGGGGTCGGCGCGCGGGACGACGCCCGCCGCGAGGCTGCCGTGGAGAAGCTCCGGGCGGAGGGGGTCGATGCCTTCGGCGTCCCGCTCGACGTGACGGATGAGGCGAGCGTGGCGGGCGCCGTCCTGCTGTTGGAGGAGAGGGGTGGCCTGGACGTCCTGGTCAACAACGCCGGGATCACCGGCGGGATGCCGCAGGAGCCCACTGTCGTGGATCTCGACGAGATTCGGACAGTTGTCGAGACCAACGTGATCGGCGTCATGCGGGTCACCAACGCCATGCTGCCACTGCTGCGCCGTGCGGGGTCGCCGCGGATCGTGAACATGTCGAGCAGCGTCGGGTCCCTCACGCTGCAGAGCGCTGGGGACGTCGGGCCGATCGCCGCTGCGTACTCGCCGTCCAAGACGTTCCTCAACGCCATCACCGTGCAGTACGCGAAGGAACTGAAGGACACAAACATCCTGATCAATGCCGGCTGCCCGGGGTATGTCGCCACGGACCTCAACGGGTTTCGGGGCTTCCGGACAGCGGAACAGGGCGCGGGGATCGCGATCCACCTCGCGACGCTGCCCGACGACGGTCCGACTGGCGGGTACTTCGACGACGCGGGCGTCATCCCCTGGTAGGTCGGTCGCGCGGGACGTGCGCCAGGCGTCACTGCCTTTCGGCGTATGCCGCCCGCGCAGCTGCGAGATCGCGCTCCACGAGCGCTGTCGTCGCCCGTTCCTGCGCGGGTGACTCCCACCTGATGTGCGCGAGGTCCCGCTCGGCCGCCTCGACCACCGAGGCGAGGCCGGCAGACGAAACCAGCCCGGCGGCATACGCCTCGACGGCACCACCCACGGGAGTGTCGACGATGACGATTCCCTCTGATCGCAACGCTGCTCGTTCCTCGTCAGCAAGTGCGACGACGTCGTGGATGAGGACGAGACGCACCGCATCCGGGTCGGCCGCGAGCATCCGCCGGCCCACTTCGATGTCGCCCTGACCGCTGTCGCCGATGAAGACGACGTGGGTCTCGGGCATGAGCAACCGGAAGCGCTCGAAGTTCTCGATCTTCGCTCCCGCCATCGAGTCGTGGCTGCGCAGGCCGTCGAAGGTCCCCGACAGCACGGCGTGGGGCGGCAGGCCGAGATCGCGCAGGCCGCGCCGGGTGTGTTGCTCGATGAGGCCGAAGGGGTCCATCGGGCGGGCGGTGACGAAGGTGAGGTCACCGGGTGTCGTCGGGTCACCGGAACGCCCGGCGTCCAGTGCGCGATAGAGGGCGATGACCCCCGGATAGACGGTGCCGCGCGGATAGCGCTTGTCGTGCAGTGCGGACCGCAAGGTGTCGTCGATGTCGCTCAGCACGTGCAGATCGGGCAGGTCGTCGATGGCTGCGGCCTGGGTCGCGATGTGGTCGAGGATGTCCCGCCGAGCGCCGGGGTCGTCCACGACGTCGAAGACCAGGTGCTCGAGATCGCGGTGGTCCGATCCTGCACTGAGCAGGCTCTTGAAACGAGTGAGGTCGGCGCCCTGGAGCGAGAGGAAGGCGTCGCGGACGAGGTGCTCCCGGGCGTGGTCAGAGGACCAGCGGCGACTGCGGTGCAGGGCGTTCGCGAGGTCGGCGAGGTCACGCTCGGGGTCGTCGACGAGGCGGTGGATGCGCTCGTCGGGACTCTCGGCCACCTCGCGACTGCGGACGAGCAGGGCCGCTGGCGAGACCCCGAACTCGAGCCGGACCGCCTCGCCGACCGGGTCACCGTCGACGTGGACGGCGGTGGGTTCCTCGAGGTCGAGCACGACGTGGCGCGCGCGGTGGGTGCGCATGCCGGTCCAACCGCCGCGGCGCCCCGACAGGACCCCGGCGCCCACGCCGAGCCAGCCGAAGACGTTCTGGGGCGCGATGACGAGCACATCGAGACGGCCGTCGGTCATCGACGCCGTGGGCATGAGTGGCAGGCCGAGGGGAAGCACCCGGCAGTTGCCGACGAGGACCGTGCGCGCCGGTTCACGCGTCGCGGGTCGGCTGTCGAGCTGCGTCCCCACGGTGATCGGGTCGCCCACGGCACGTCGCCCGAGCGCCGCGAAGTAGGCCGCCCACCCCATCCGGTCCTTGGTGCGCTCCTGCGTCGCGGCGAAGGCCTCGGCGTCCATGCCGACCCCGGCAACGACGGCGACGTCGTGCGTGCGGGTCGTCCCGTCGGCCCTCGTGACCGTCACCCACGCGAGGTCGCTGTCACGTGCCGGCCCGGCGATCGCGACGTCGGCGACGGCATCCAGGTCGTAGCCGTGCACGCCGATGGTGCGCGCCCACAGGTTGGCGGTCCCCGCAGGGATGACCCCCAGTGCAACGCCGTCGGATGCACCGCCGGAGCGGGCCAGGGCGGCGGCGACCTCACGCAAGGTCCCGTCCCCACCGATGGCAACGAGCCGGTCCACGCCCTGACCGAGCAGCTCGCCCACCTGGGCGGCGCCGGGTGAGTCGACCGAGGTCTCGAGCACGATGGGCTCGGGCCATCCGCGGCGCCGCGTGGCCCGCCTCAACGCGGCCAGCGCTGAACGGCTGCGTGGCTTGGCCGGGTGCACGATGACCCCGACGAGGTGCTCGACCACGTTCGACCTCTTGGTCACGTTGGGTTGCATCACTCGGCGGCGTCGTGGACGAGGATCGCGACCTGCACGCGGTTCTCCACCCCGAGCTTCAGGAACAGCCGACCGACGTGGGTCTTGACGGTGGGTACGCCCATGAAGAGTTCCGCCGAGATCTCGCCATTGCTCAGCCCGCGCCCCACTGCCTGTGCGACCTCGCGCTCGCGGTCGGTGAGCCTGGCGAGTCGCGCCCGGGCATCCTGTCGCTCGTCGGCGCCGGAATCCGGTCCCGCGACGGCCGCGATGAGCTGGGCCGTGACGCTCGGCGAGAGCATGGGTTGCCCGGCCGCGACCGTCTTGATCGCCTCGACGAGACGCGCCGGGGGCGTGTCCTTGAGCATGAAGCCGGCGGCACCCATCCGCAGCGCCCGCAGGACCATGTCGTCGGCGTCGAAGGTGGTGAGCACGATGATCTTGAGCGACCGATCGCGGCTCAGCAGAACCTCGGTCGCGCTCAGCCCGTCGCGAACGGGCATGCGAATGTCCATGAGGACCAGCTCGGCACCGGACTCCGGCACGAGCGCGAGCGCCTCTTCGCCACTGGCCGCCTCGCCGACGACGGTGATGCCCGAGTCGCCGCCGAGCATCATGCGCAGCGCCGCGCGCACCATCGGGTCGTCGTCGACGATGGCCAGCCGGATGGGTGCAGGATCGCTCGGGTCACTCACACCTGCCACGGTATCCACGCCTCGACGACATAACCGCCCCCGGCATCGCGCCCGTGTCTCAACCGACCGCCCGTGAGCCCGACCCGCTCGTCGAGCCCGATGAGCCCGAGGCCCGAGTCGGGCAGCGTCGATCCGGGCGTGCCGACCGGGGCGGCGTTGCGGATCGTCACGGTCAGACCGTCGTCCTCGCTGCCGCTCAGCGTCACCGTGACCGACGTCGCGGCGGCGTGCTTGCGTGCGTTGGTGAGTGCTTCCTGGACGATCCGGTATGCCGTCCGCCCCCGGTTGTCGGGCAGCTCACCGTCGATGGTGTCGTCGAGGGTCACCCGCATGCCGCTGGTGCGCTCCTCCTCGATGAGGCGGGCGATGTCGCTGATGACCGGCTGCGGTAACTCGGGGTTGCTGCTCGTCGGCTGGGTGGGGTCCCGCAACACTCCGAGAACATCACGCAGATCCCGAAGCGCATGGTGGGCGTTGTCCTCGATGGCTCTCGCTGCCGTTGCCTGCTCCGCCGCCGAAAGGTCTGTGCGATAGGTCAGTGCTCCCGCGTGCATCGCCACGAGTGAGATCCGGTGTGCCAGAACGTCATGCATCTCGCGGGCGATACGGGTGCGCTCTGCGGCCTGGGCCTGCGCCATTCGAGCCTGTTGCTCCCGCTCGGCCGTGTCTGCTCGATCGCGCAATGAGTCCATGAGGTCGCGTTGCGAACCCATCGCGTAGCCCACGGCGATGACGATGCCGACGATGAGGAATCCGAACAGGATCAACGCCCACAGCGGCAGCTCGTCCTCGCCCGGGTAGAACCGCTCCTGGACGACGCCGGCGACGATGTTCAGGGGGGCGACCAGACCCAGGAGACGCCAGCGGTGCCGAGACGCAGTGGAGCCGACGGCCCAGGTGGCCGGTCCTGCGCTGGCTGCCGACACGAAGGAGAACGCCCCGGTGATGACGGCGACCGGGCCCGGCCAGCGATGCCGCCATCGCATGAGGATGAAGGAGGCCAAACCGAGCGCCGTGTCGCCGAGGATGAGCCACACGGTGATGGGCTCGTCGCCGATGTTGGCGTCGTCCATGGCGATGGCAACGGCTCCCCAGGCCACCACGCTGATGAGCAGCGCCAAGGCATAGCGCCACAGCGAGCTCAGGCGGCTCGGTGCAACGGGCGTGGAGGGGGGCATGAGGTTGAGCCTAGGCAGCCGACGGGTGCGCGCACGTCAGCCCACGGGCTGCGATCGGTGAGCGGACGGCATACCAAAGTCGTATGCCGGTCGGGACCGACGACCGATGTGCGCACCCGTGCGCACGGACCAGAGTGGTCGTCATGATCACAGTCGAGAACCTCACTAAGCGCTACGGCGGGTTCACCGCGGTGGACAACATCTCCTTCGAGGTCCGTCCGGGGAGCGTCGTCGGATTCCTCGGCCCCAATGGTGCCGGCAAGTCCACGGCCATGCGGATGATGACCGGCCTCACGCCCGTGACGAGTGGACGGTCGACCATCCTGGGCAAGTCCTACCGCGACCTCCACAACCCGGGGCGCCAGGTCGGCGTCATGCTCGACGCCTCGGCGCAGCATCCCGGCCGCACGGGCCGCGAGGTCCTGCGTCTCGCCGGGATCCAGATCGGTGTGCCGAAGTCGCGTGTCGAGGAGGCCCTGGCCATCGTCGGGCTCACCGACGAGGAAGCCAGCCGCCGGGTCCGCAACTACTCCCTCGGCATGCGTCAGCGGCTCGGACTCGCCTCCGCTCTGCTCGGTCAGCCCGAGGTCCTCATCCTCGACGAGCCGGCCAATGGCCTTGACCCGCAGGGCATTCACTGGATGCGGGGGCTGCTCCGCAACTTCGCGGACGGCGGCGGCACGGTGCTGCTGTCGAGCCACCTGCTCCACGAGGTTCAGGTCATCGCTGACGATCTCGTCATGATCGGCCGCGGCCAGATCGTCGCGATGGGCACCAAGGACGAGCTGCTCAGCCGCGGTGGCACCACCGTCCGCTCGAACGACGACGCAGCCCTGCTAGCTGCGCTCCAGCGCGCCGGGGTCACGGTCAACGACATCTCGTCCGGCCTCGTCGTCGATGCCGAACCGGGAGTCGTCGGACAGATCGCCCTGGACGAGCGCATCGTCCTCCTCGAGCTCCGCTCCGGGGGCGGCGAGGCCCTCGAGGAGATGTTCCTCAGCCTCACCGCCGCCACGTCACGCGAAGGGACCGCAGCATGACCACCACCGACACCCGCACCCCCGAGATTGATCCCGCACTGGCCCGGCCGGTGGCGACCCCCGCGCAGGACGGGCGTCCCGGAGTTCCGATGTCCCGCCTGATCAACGCCGAGCTGCGCAAGATGGTCGACACGCGTGCCGGCCGCTGGATGCTCATCGTGATGTCCGCGATCTCGCTCCTCGTCGTGACCGCCCTCCTCATCTGGGGCGAGGCGGCCGAGATGACGTATGGCACTTTCCTCGGATTCACGGCACTCCCGCTCGTCATGCTCCTGCCGATCGTCGGCATCATGGCGGCCACCGCCGAGTGGAGTCAGCGCACCGGCCTGGTGACATTCACCCTCGAGCCCCGACGCGGTCGAGTCATCGTCGCCAAGATCGTGGCAGCCGTGGCGCTCGGACTCATCGTCACAGCATCAGCATTCGCCGCCTCGGCGCTGGCCAACGTCATCGGCGGTGGCGTGGCCGGGGGAGACGGCGCCTGGGACGTCACCTGGACCGTGGCCGTCGGAGTCATCGTCGCCTTCGCGATCTACGTGCTGCAGGGCCTCGCGTTCGGGTTCGTCTTCCTCAACACACCCTTCGCCATCGTGGCGTCACTGCTCCTGCCGACGCTCTGGACGGTGGCGACCAGCCTCATCAGGGCACTCGACGGACCCAGCAAGTGGCTCGACCTCAACCAGGTCACGGGACCTCTCTTCGAGGGCACGATGACCGGTGAGAACTGGGGCCAGCTCGCGACCTCGTTCGGTGTGTGGGTCCTGCTACCGCTCGCGATCGGGTCCTACCGGGTCATGCACCGCGAGGTGAAGTAGCCCGCACGCCATTCGACTTCGTGCCCCAAACGGACACGCAAACGGAGGCCTTCGGCCGACCGAGCGTGTCCGTTTGGGGCACGAAGTCGCTCGTTCGTCAGGTGATGCTGGCGCGCAGTTCTCGGGCAAGGATCTTGCCGGTGGCGTTGCGGGGGAGCTCCTTGAGGAAATGCACCTCGCGCGGCACACAGTGGCGGGCCCGGTGGGCCTTGACGTGCGCCTTGACCTCGTCGGCCGAGAGCTCCGCCCCGTCGTTGAGCGCGATGAACGCTGCGAGGCGCTGACCGAACTCTGGGTCGGGCACGCCCACGACCGACACCTCGCGCACGGCCGGGTGGTCGACGAGGAGTGACTCGACCTCGATGGGATAGACGTTCTCCCCACCGCTGACGATCATGTCGTCGTCGCGACCGTCGACATGGAACAGGCCGTCCTTCTCGTGGCCCATGTCCCCGGTGGACACGAGCCCGTCGACGAAGTCCTTGGTCGACCCGGAGGTGTAGCCATCGAAGACGAGCTCGTTGCCGCAGAAGATGCGACCCGTCTCGCCCGGCGTCACCTCCTTGTTGTCGGCGTCGAGGATCTTGACCACGGTGCCAAGGGGTGGCGTGCCCGCGGTGTCGGGGTCGCGGCGCATGTCCTCGGGCGTCGCGATGCAGATCCAGGACGCCTCGGTGGAGCCGTAGAGGTTGTAGAGCACGTCGCCGTACTCGTCCATGAACGTGCGTGTGAACCCGTGCGGGTAGGCCGACCCCGAGGTCGCGACGACGCGCAGCTCGGGACGGCGGCTCTTGCCTGCTGGGTCAGCGGGCAGCTCCATCATCCGTTGGAGCATCACGGGGATGGCGAACATCGCGTGGCACGCCCTCGTCTCGAGGAGGTCCTTGGTCGCCTGCGGGTCGAAGCGCCTCTGGAGCACGATCGTGGCCCGCAGGGCAAAGCTCAGCTGCATCGCGGCATACCCCCAGGTGTGGAAGATCGGCGCGCTGACGAGGATCCGGTCCTCGGCTCGCAGGGGGATGCGCTCGATGATCGAGATGAGCGGACCGAAGCCGCCGGGGGTCTTGCGGGCGGCGCCCTTGGGGGTGCCGGTCGTCCCCGACGTGAGGATGATCGTGCGGCCGCCCTTGGCGGGGGGGTCGAGCCGCGTCGCCGCCGGCGCAGCGTCGAGCTCGGCCGCCCAGTCGCGCTCACGGATGACCGTGATCGTGTCGGGCAGGTCACCGACCACGCCGTCGAACTCGTCGTCGTGGATGAGGGCGGTGAGCTCCTGCTGGTCTGCGACGAGCGCGAGCTGGCCAGCGGACAGGCCGGTGTTCATGAGCACGAGGTCGATGCCGACGGCCGAGGCGCCGGTCATGATCTCGATCGCCCCCACGTGGTTGCGCGCGAGCAGGCCAAGGCGCTGTCCTGGACGGAAACCCTTGGCGCTCAACAGTTTCGAGACCTGCTCGGACCGGGCGAGCAGCTCGCCATAGGTGACCGAACCACGCAGCTCGTCGATGACGGCGACCTGTTTGGGGCTGCGATGGGCCGCCTGACGCAGCTCGCCAGCGAGGCCGAAGCCCCATTTGTGGAGCGAGCGGAGCTGGCTGACCTGGCGGTGCGGAGGGCCGGGTGCGAGCATGCCGCGCTTGGCCATCACCGCACCAACGGTGAGCAGGCTGATCGACATAAGTCAGGCCTTGGGGGTGTCGAACCAGTTCTGGAAGGCCATGGCCGCGCTCAGGTCACCGCGGGCCTTGATCTTGCCCATCATCACCATCATCGTCGGGTTGCCCGAGCCGGTGATGAGCTTCGCGAACTCGGCCGGGCCGAGCATGATCGAGGTCTTGGGCTCCTCGGTGGGGGACTTCTCGACCGTGCACGCGCCGTCCTTGACGACGACGGCGTACGTGTCATCCGTGCCGCCGGAGCCACCGGTGATGCGCCAGTTGACGCGGGCGTCGGCGCCCTTGGCCTTCTCGGGGTTGAAGAGCGTGGGGAAGCGGTCGAAGATCGCGTCGAGGATGGCCTGACGGTGCTCGCCACCCATGAGCTCGTTGATCTCCTTGTCGGAGAGCGTCTTGACGGTCGCGGCGAAATCGGCAGGGTCCATCGTGGCGAAAGTCGTGGGGTCGATGTCAGTCATCGTGAGGCTCCTCATTGAGGTACGGGGTCAAGGATCGACCCTACTTGTGAGTAGGTAGGGCGACAAGGCGCGCACTCCAGTGCCTCCCGTCACACCGATGCGCGACGATGCAGCCATGAATCGTGAGTCTCACCTCGCGGCGTTGACCGCAGCAACAGGCAGCCTTGTGCGTGACGCAGCCTCAGCCGGTCTCGACGCTCCGGTCCCAACCTGTCCCGGTTGGACGGTTCGTGACCTGCTCGCCCACCAGGGTGCGGTGCATCGCTGGGCGACCGCCAACGTCGTGGGTGACAGTGAGGGAGCGCGCGACATCGAGCCCTTCGAGCAGGAGGGCCTGGCGCGGGCCGATCCCGTGCAGTGGTTGACCGAAGGTGGTGCGGCCCTCCTCGCCGCCCTCGAAGCCGCTCCCGCCGACCTCGACGCGCTCGTCTTCCTCAAGGATGCGCCTGCGCCCCGCGAGTTCTGGGCGCGTCGGCAGTGCCACGAGACGACGATCCACGCGGTCGACGCGCTGTCGGCAAAGCTGTCGCGTATGCCGTCCGCTCAGCTCGCCGACATCGGCTCACCGCTCGCTGCGGACGGGATCGACGAGTTGCTCACGGGCTTCCTGCCGCGGGCGAAGTACCAGCTGCGCAGCGAGGAGCCGATGCGAATTGCGGTGCGCCCGGGCGATGTCGACCATGCCTGGATTGTCGAGGTGAGCGGCGAACCGTTGGTGAGCACACGGCATACGCCCAGGGCTGTGGAGCTCGACGACGTCGACGTGACGTTCAGCGGCAGCGCCGCCGAGCTCTACCTCGGTCTCTGGAACCGAGGCGACGAGTTCGCCTCCGACGATGCGGCGATGCTCGCGCGCTGGCGCGAGTTCGCCCGCGTCACCTGACCAGCACCGTCAAACCGACTTCGTGCCCGAGACGGACACTCGTCGCTGCGCTCCTCTTGTCCGTCTCGGGCACGAAGTCGGGGCTGGGGTCAGGCCTTCTTGGCGGCCTTCTTCGCCGTCGTCTTCTTGGCCGCGGTCTTCTTGGCGGCCGTCTTCTTGGTGGCGGCCTTCTTCACCGTCTTCTTGGCGGCGCGCTTGCGGGTCGTCGGGCCCTTGGCGCGCTTCTCGGCGAGCATCTCGAACGCGCGAGCAGCCGTCATCGTCTCGAGGTCGTCGTCGCGACGGAGGGTCGTGTTGGTCTCGCCGTCGGTGACGTACTCGCCGAAGCGGCCGTCCTTGACGACAACCGGCTTGCCCGACACCGGGTCGGGGCCGAACTCCTTGAGTGGCGGCTTCGCGGCTGCCCGGCCACGCTGCTTGGGCTCGGCGTAGATCGCCTCGGCCTGCTCGAGCGTGATGTCGAACAGCTGCTGCTCGGTCTGGAGCGAGCGGGAGTCGGTGCCCTTCTTGAGGTAGGGACCGTAGCGACCGTTCTGCGCGGTGATCTCCACCTGCACCGACAACTCCTTGCCGTCCTCGCCAGTGACCTTGTCGGTCGTCATGCCCACGATGCGGGGGAGGGACAGCAGCTTGAGGGCCGTGTCGAGGTCGAGCGTCGCGAGATCCATGTCCGCGAACAGCGACGCGGTGCGCGGCTTCACCTTGGCCTTGCCCTTGAGCGCCGCGGTCTCCTCGTCCAGCACCTCGGTGACATACGGCCCATAGCGCCCGGCCTTGGCGACGATGTCGCGACCGTTGCCGGGGTCCTGACCGAGGACCCGGCCGTCGTCGGCGGCGGTGTCGAGGAGCTCGCGCGCCTTCGCGGGCGTCATCTCGTCGGGCGCGATGTCGTCGTTGATCGTCGCGCGTCGCGGGGTCGCGGGCTTGTCCGAACCCTCACCACCCTCAGCACCGGACCCGTCAGCGGAAGGTGAGGCAGCGGCATACGCCTCGGAGACCTCGCCCGTCACGGGGTCGACACCGGCAGGCGCGACCTCCTCGACGTAGGGGCCGTAGCGACCGACGCGCACGACGATGCCGTCGCCGATGTCGATCGTCGAGATGGCGCGGGCGTCGATGTCGCCGAGGTCGGCGACGAGGTCGCGCAGGCCCTCACTCGACGTGGCCTCGTCGCCGAAGTAGAACCGCTTGAGCCAGGTCGCGCGCTGGGCGTCGCCGTTGGCGATCTGGTCGAGGTCCTCCTCCATCGACGCGGTGAAGTCGTAGTCGACGAGCCGCGTGAAGTGCTCCTCCATGAGGCGCGTCACGGCAAACGCCAGCCACGACGGCACGAGCGCGTTGCCGCGATTCGAGACGTAGCCGCGGTCCTGAATGGTGCCGATGGTGGAGGCGTAGGTCGATGGGCGACCAATTCCCTTCTCCTCCATGGCTTTCACGAGCGTGGCCTCGGTGTAGCGAGCGGGCGGGGACGTGTCGTGACCGTCGGCCTCGGCGCGGATGACCTTGAGCTCGGTGCCCACGCCCATGCGGGGGAGGCGACGCTCTTCGTCGGCGTTCGCGTTGCGCTGCTCGTCACGACCTTCTTCGTATGCCGCCATGAAGCCTCGGAACGTGATGACCGTCCCGCTGGCCGTGAACTCGACCTGCTCTGCGGGGGCCTCGCGATCGAGGGTGGCGCCGAGCTTGACGGTCGCCGTCGAACCCTTGGCATCGGCCATCTGGGAAGCGATGGTGCGCTTCCAAATCAGCTCGTAGAGGGCGAACTCGTCGCCGCGGATCTCTCCGGCGACCTGGGCCGGCGTGCGGAAACGGTCACCGGCGGGGCGGATGGCCTCGTGGGCCTCCTGCGCGTTCTTGACCTTCTTGGCGTAGTTGCGCGGCGCGTCGGGGACGTAGTCGCCGCCGTAGAGGTCCCGGGCCTGCTGGCGGGCGGCAGTGAGCGCGGACTGCGACAGCGCGGTGCTGTCGGTACGCATATAGGTGATGTAGCCGTTCTCGTAGAGGCGCTGGGCGACCCGCATCGCGTTCTTGCTGCTGAGGCGCAGCTTGCGCGAGGCCTCCTGCTGCAGGGTGCTCGTCGTGAACGGTGCGCTCGGGCGGCGCGTGTAGGGCTTCTCGGCGACGTTGACGACGGTGACGTCGGCAGCCATCACCGCGTGGGCGATGCCGGTCGCGGCGGCCTCGTCGAGGTGGGCGACCTCGCCCTTGAGCTGACCGTCGTCGCCGAAGTCGCGACCCGTGGCGACGCGCTTCCCGTCGACCTGGGAGAGGCGAGCGGTGAAGGCGGACGACGCGGCGTCGGGAGTGAACTCGCCCTCGACGTCCCAGTAGTTGGCGCTGCGGAACGCCATGCGCTCACGCTCACGCTCGACGACCATGCGGGTGGTGACGGACTGCACGCGACCAGCGGACAGGCCGGCCTTGACCTTGCGCCACAGGACCGGCGAGATCTCGTAGCCGTAGAGGCGGTCGAGGATGCGGCGGGTCTCCTGGGCATCGACAAGGGCGGTGTCGAGGTCGCGGGTGTTGGCCGCGGCGCGCTGGATGGCTTCCTTGGTGATCTCGTGGAAGACCATGCGCTTGACCGGGACCTTGGGCTGCAGGGTCTCGAGGAGGTGCCACGCGATGGCCTCGCCCTCGCGGTCCTCATCCGTTGCGAGATAGAGCTCGTCGGCGCCCTTGAGGAGGCGCTTGAGCTCGGCGACCTTCTTCTTCTTGTCGGAGTCGACGACGTAGTAGGGCTCGAAGTCGTTGTCGACATCGACGCCGAAGCGGCCGAAGGGGCCCTTCTTCATGTCGGCGGGCATCTCCGACGGGGTCGGGATGTCGCGGATGTGGCCGACGGACGCCTCGACGTCCCAGTCGGGGCCGAGATAGCCGGCGATGGTCTTGGCCTTCGCGGGTGACTCGACGATGACGAGCTTGCGGCCCGTGCTGGTCGGACTCATGGCGCACCTGATCCTTTGCTGATCACCTCGTGCAGCGGATTCGTCGCTGCTCCGACGAGGGAACGACAAGGACGGTACAGGTAACCGTCAGTTCGGCGATTCCGGGCCCAGAACCTGCGACAGTCGCGCCCGCATCACATCCCGGTCGGGACTGATGCCGTGCCACAGCTCGATCGCGACCGCTCCCTGGGCCACGAGCATGCCGAGTCCGTCGAGGGTCTGCGCCCCTCGTTGCGCTGCCGCGCGCAGGTATGCCGTGTGCGGGGGGTTGGGGATCACGTCGGCCACCAGCAACTCGGGTCGCAGGCTGTCGACGTCGATGTTGACGAGCTCCTCGGGGTCGCCGAGGCCGACCGAGGTGGCGTTGACGACGACATCGGCACTGGTCGGAACGGCATACGCGCTGGTCCAGGGCTGGAAGTCCGCGTCGGCCTCGGTTCGCTCGACCACGAGTCGGGCGAGGCCTTCGCCCCTGGCGACGTTGCGGTTGACGACAGTGACACGAGCCGCGCCGGCGAGAGCGACCTCGACGGCGATGGCTCGCCCGGCGCCGCCCGCGCCGAGGACGACGACGTGGGTTCCGCCCGGGTGGCGCAGCTCGCGCATCGCCTCGACGAATCCCTTGCCGTCGGTGTTCTCTCCGATGAGGTCGCCGTCTCGAGCCACGACACAGTTCACAGCACCGATGAGCTCGGCCGACTCACCGAGGCCGTCGAGGTGGTCGATCACGGCAACCTTGTGCGGCATCGAGCAGTTGAAGCCGACCCAGCCCATCGCCCTGGCGCCGATGATCGCGTCGGCGAGGTTCGCCGAGGAGACGTCGACGTTGAGGTAGCGAGCGTCGAGCCCCGCAGCTGCGTAGGCCGCTTCCATCATCGCCACGGTCGGGTTGCCGTCAGCTGGGGTGGAGAAGGAGCCGGACAGCACGCTGAGGAAGCTCATGGCTCACCCTCCCACGGTCCTCACGGGATGACGAGGGACTTGCCCTGCGCGTGGAACTCGCCCTGCCTGCGCAGGATCTCGGGGGCTTCCTCGAGCGACCAGCGCCGCTCGATGAGGGGTTCAAGGCGACCCGCGGCGACCTGTTCGACGAGCCAGGCCAGGTCCGTGGCACTGCGGGATGCGACCTTGAAGGCGGGCGCCTTCTTGCCGGTGAGGGCGAAGTAGAGGGGGACGCTCAGCATGCGAGGCAGGGGCTTGACCCACTTGGTCTTGGGGGCCGTGATCGAGACGTAGGTGCCGCCCTTGACGAGGAGCTTGCGGCACTGGCGCAGGGGGAGGGTGCCCGCGTTGTCGAAGAACACGTCGAACCGGTCGCCGAGAGCTCGGACGTCCTCGCGGGTGTAGTCGACGACGCGATCGGCCCCACCGGCCAGGGCGGCGTCGACGTTGCGGGTGCTGCAGACGGCCGTGACGTGGCTGGCGCCGAGGAGCTTGGCGAGGCGCACGGCAAAACTGCCCACCCCACCCGAGGCTCCGGCGATGAGGACGCGCTGGCCCTGTTGCAGGTTGCCCCAGTCGCGCAAGCCCTGGAGGGCGGTCTCGGCAGCGACGCCGAGGGTGGTGGCTTGCTCGAATGAGACGCCATCAGGGATGGGGATCCAACCGTCCTGGGGTGCCAGGGCGTACTCGGCGAAGCCACCGCCGTCGATGTCTGCGAAGACCTCGTCGCCGATGCGGTGGCGGGTGACGCCCTCGCCGATCGCGACGACCTCGCCGGCTGCGTCCGCGCCGGGGACCTGACGCTTGGGGCGGCGCAGACCGAGGCTCGGTCGGGCGAACATCGGCAGGCCCGTGACGTAGTGCCAGTCGAGTGCGTTGACCGAGGCTGCGCGGACTTTGACGAGGACCTCGCCCGGTGCCGGCTTCGGGGTGGGGACAGTGCGGACAGTGACGACGTCCTCGGGGGCGCCGTATCCCTCGTAGAACGCGGATCGCATCGTCGCGGGGACGGGTGGCGCGGTGTGTGGCGCGTGCTCTCGGGTGGGCGACTGGGTCGAGTCGGTCATGACGTTCCTCCTGTGTCGGACGGCGGGGTTCGCCGACCACTTACGCCGTAAGGTATGGCTTACGGCGTAAGTTCGTCAATGGCCCACATGGATACGATGCGCACCGACAGGAGGAACCCCCGTGACCGACCCCGCGCGACGCACGACCCGGACCACCCCCAACCGCAGGCCGCTGAGCCGCGACCGGGTCCTTCGCCGTGCCGTGAAACTCGCAGATGCCTCCGGGCTCGACGCCGTCTCGATGCGGCGGCTCGGGGCCGACCTCGGGGTCGAGGCCATGTCGCTCTACCACCACGTGGCCAACAAGGAGGCCTTGCTCGACGCGATGGTCGACCACGTCGGCGCCGAGCTCAACGCCGAGATCGCCGGGCTCGACCTGCCCGATCCCGCGACGGACTGGGCGGCCGCCCTGCGCGCCAGGTCCTTGGCCGCCCGCGACGTGATGCTCAGACACAAGTGGATGCCGTCAGTCCTCGAGAGCCGGACGCAGATCAGCCTCGAGGTGGTCCGCTACTACGACGGCGTCGTGGGGATCCTCATGGCCGGGGGTTTCGGCCACGACCTCACGCACCATGCCCTGCACGCCCTGGGCAGCCGCGTCCTCGGGTTCACCCAGGAGCTCTTCGACCTCGGCGACGCGGGGCAGGAGACGTCCGAGGAGGTCATGGCGCAGATGGCCCACGTCATCCCGAACCTCATGGGGATGCTCGCCGCCGTGGCGCACACCGATGGACCCGACCAGACCTTGGGCTGGTGCGACGACCAGACCGAGTTCGAGTTCGGCCTCGACGTCGTCCTCGACGGGCTCGAGAAGCGCCGGCCCCGCAGGCCCTGATGCGAGCCAACCCTTGCGTCTGCGCATCTGGTCGCTCTAGCAACCGGAAGCGCAGACGCAAGGGGAGCGGGCGGCATACCCGCGCCGTTGCGTCTGCGCCTCTGGTCGCTCTAGCAACCGCATCCGCAGACGCAAGGGGGGAGACTTGACCCTCACGCGACGTGAGGCAGGACGGTGTGTCCATGACCGCAACAACAGGACGCAGGAACTGGTCGCGAGAGACTGGCGACATGGAGATGCTCACGGTGGGGCAGGTGGCGCAAACCTTCGGCGTGACGGTGCGAACGCTGCACCACTACGACGAGGTCGGCCTGCTGAGCCCGTCCGAGCGGACCCGTGCCGGCTATCGCCTCTACACGGTTGAGGACCTGGAGCGACTGGCGACGATCGTCACCTACCGGCGGCTGGACCTGCCCCTCGACGCGGTGGCGGCCCTGCTCCGCGGTGACGGCTCGACCCTCGAGCACCTTCGGCGCCAACGCGACGCGGTCATGACCAAGGTCGAGGAGCTGCACGGGCTCGTCGACGCGATCGACGCCAGATTGGAGAGAAAGATGAACGAGCAGCCAGCGACCCGCGAGGACCTCAAGGAGATCTTCGGTGACGGGTTCAAGGACGAGTACCAGGACGAGGCGCAGGAGCGTTGGGGAGAGACCGACGCGTGGAAGCAGTCGGCGAAGCGCACGGAGAAGTACACCGTGGCCGACTGGGAGAAGGTCAAGGCCGAGTCGGCGACCGTCAACGATGCGTTCGTGGCGGCGCTGACGGCCGGACTTCCGGCGACCTCGCCCGAAGCAATGGACGCGGCCGAGGAGCACCGGGCACAGATCGAGAAGTGGTTCTACGACTGCAGCCACGACTTCCAGCGCAACCTCGCCGACATGTACGTCGCCGACCCGCAGTTCACCAAGACGTACGAGGACATCGCGCCGGGGCTCGCGGTCTATGTGCGGGACGCGATCCACGCGAACGCCGACAGGCACAGCTGAGCCCCGATTCTTGCTCCCCATGGTGGTTCCTCAAGGGTCCGGAGGGTTATTCGCCCTCCGGACCCTTCAGTTTCCCTCCGGTGGTCAGGGCGTTGGCGTATGCCGCCCGCTCACCAACGTGTCCGCGCGTCCCGCTGTCCTTGCGCTCGCCTAGGCTCGGGCGCGTGACACAGGGACTCTTCATCGCCTTCGAGGGCGGCGACGGCGCGGGCAAGTCGACGCAGGTGAGTCTGCTGGCGGCCGGGCTCGAGTCCCTGGGGCGCGAGGTCGTCGTGACGCGCCAACCGGGCGGTACCCCTCTGGGTGCGCAGATTCGCGACCTCGTCCTGCACGGAGACCACGTGTCGCCGCGGGCCGAGGCCCTCCTCTTTGCTGCGGACAAGGCGCACCACGTCGACCAGCTCATCCGCCCGTCGATGGACCGCGGGGCAGTCGTCATCACCGACCGCTACACCGACTCGGCCGTGGCCTACCAGGGCGCGGGGCGTGACCTCGGCGCCTCGGAGGTGCACCAGCTGCAGATGTGGGCGGTGGGTTCACTCGTCCCCGACCTGACCGTGATCGTCGACGTGACGGCGGAGGAGGGGCGCCGCCGCCGCGGTGAGGTCCACGACCGGCTCGAGTCCGAGGCAGACGCCTTCCACGACGCGATCCGTCACCACTTCCTCGCCATGGCGCAGGGCTCGCCCGAGCGCTATCTCGTCGTCGACGGCACGACCCCGCCCCACGAGATCCACGCCGCCGTCATGGGGCGCCTGGAGTCCTCGGGCCTCCTCGCCGGGGGTGGGGCGGCATGACCGTCTGGCGCGACGTCATCGGCCAGGACCCGGCGATTGCCACCCTGTCGCGGGCTGTCACTGAGCCTGCCTCGATGACCCACGCCTGGCTGTTCACCGGTCCGCCGGGGTCCGGGCGTTCGGTGGCGGCACGAGCTTTTGCGGCCGCGCTCCAGTGCCCGTCGGGGGGTTGCGGCGAGTGCCGTGAGTGCCGGACCGCCGCCGACGGAACCCACGCCGACGTCGACCTCATCGCGACCGAAGGCCTCTCGATCAAGGTCGAGCAGGCCCGTGACCTCGTCGCGCTCGCGGCCCACCGCCCGTCCGTTGGCACGTGGCGGGTCATCATCGTCGAGGACGCCGACCGCCTCACCGAGCGCGCGGCCGATGCCCTGCTCAAGGCCCTCGAGGAGCCGACCCCGCGCACCGTGTGGATGCTCTGCGCACCCTCGGTCGAGGATGTCATCATCACGATCCGCTCGCGCTCGCGGCACGTGCGCCTGCGGACCCCGTCGGTCGAGGCCGTGGCCGACCTGTTGGTGCGCCGTGACGGCGTGGACCCGCCCATGGCCATGTATGCCGCCCGCGCAGCCCAGTGCCACGTCGGCCTCGCGCGTCGGTTGGCTCGCGACGAGAACGCCCGCATCCGTCGCCATGACGTCATCACGCTCGCGTCGAAGATCCGCACGGTCGGCGACGCCATCGACGCGGCCTCTGACCTCTCGACCATCGCCACCGAGGAGTCGCAGGCGTCCTCGGCCGAGCGGGACGCGAGCGAGAAGGCCAAGCTCCTCGAGATCCTCGGCGGGGACCCGTCGGCCCGGACCCAGCCTCCCCACATCCGCTCGCAGATCTCCTCGCTCGAGAAGGACCAGAAGGCCCGCGCCACCCGCTTCTCACGCGACATGGTCGACCGGGCCCTCGTCGACCTCCTGTCGGTCTATCGCGATGCCCTCGTCCTGCACACCGGTGCCCCGACGGCCCTCGTCAACGAGGATGCCCGCCAGACCGTGCAGCAGGTCGCCCAGGTGCTCTCGCCCGTGCGCGTGCTCGTCGCCATGGACGCGATCGGCACCGCGCGAGAGCGCATCGCCGCCAACGTCCAGCCGCTGCTCGCGCTCGAGGCGATGGCCCTGGAACTCCGCCTACCCCGCTGACAGGGGCGGACGGCATACCCCAGGATTGGCCCGTAAGGTCATCGCCATGCGTCGTGTCGCCCCCATCGCTGCCCTTGCTTGCGCCGCCCTGCTGCTGTCGAGCTGTTCTGCCGTCGAGGACCTCTTCGACCGGGGTGAGGCGAAGCCCACCTCGATCGGACCGCAGACACCGCCCGCCGGGATGGAGGGCACCGAGGAGTTCTATGCCCAGGACCTGAAGTGGACCAGTTGCGACGGCGGCCAGTGCGCGCAGCTGACGGTGCCGCAGGACTACGCGAAGCCGGACGGCGAGACGATCAAGATCTCGGTCCTGCGGGTGCCGGCGGCCAAGAAGTCCCGGCGGATCGGGGCACTCGTCGTCAACCCGGGCGGCCCTGGTGGCTCGGGTGTGGACTATGCGCGCGCCGCGGACTTCATAGTGGGCACTGGTGTGCGCCAACGCTTTGACGTCGTCGGGTTCGACCCGCGTGGGGTCGGCCGCTCGGCGCCGATCGACTGCCTCAGCGATGCCGAGCTCGACCAGTTCCTGGGTGCGGAGCAGACGCCCAACGATGCCGCTGAGGAGCAGGCGTTCGCGGCCAACGCCAAGGGTTTCGCGGAGAAGTGTGGCGCCAATGCCGGCCCACTGCTCGGTCACGTCTCGACCGTTGATGCGGCCAAGGACATGGACATCCTGCGGGCACGGCTCGGCGAGGAGAAGCTGAACTACCTCGGCAAGTCCTACGGGACCTACCTCGGTGCGACGTATGCCGACCTGTTCCCCAGGCTCGTGGGGCGGTTCGTCCTCGACGGGGTCGTCGCCCCCGATCTCACCTCGGCCGAGGTGAATCTCGGACAGGCCAAGGGCTTCGAGACCGCGACCCGCGCGTGGGCGCAGTTCTGCATCGACAAGGGGGACTGCCCACTCGGTGGCACGGTCGACGGCGTCATGCAGGGGATCCGCGACTTCCTGACGGAGGTCGACCAGACGCCGCTGCCCAAGACGGGCGACACCGCCGTCAGCGAGCTCACCGAGGGCTGGGCCTCGACGGGGATCGCGTCGGCGATGTACGACGAGGGCATGTGGGACGCGCTCGTCGAGGCGATGCGGGCGGCGCTCCAGGGCGACGGCACTGACCTCATGGGGCTCGCCAACAGCTATGCCGACCGGCAACCCGGGGGCGGCTACTCCGGCAACATCATGGAGGTCATCTACGCGGTGAACTGCCTCGACAAGCCCGAGTCCGCCGACATCGCCGAGCACGAGGCGCTGGCGAAGGCTTCCCTGACGGAGGCGCCTACCTGGGGCCCGTTCCTCGCGTGGTCCTCGATGGCCTGCGGCTTCTGGCCGGTCAAGACCGACCGCTCGTCCGAACCGCCCAAGAAGGTCACGGCCGAGGGCGCCAACCCGATCGTCGTCGTGGGCACGACCCGTGACCCGGCCACGCCCTACGAGTGGTCGGTGCGTCTGCATGACCAGCTGGCCAAGAGCTCACTCATCACGTACGACGGAGACGGGCACACGGCATACATGCGGTCCAACGGCTGCGTCGACAAACCGATCGACGAGTTCTACCTCAAGGGAACGCTGCCCCAGGACGGGCTCACGTGCTGAGTTGTTGAACCTGGGCGAGCCAAGGGACATGCAGTGGGTATGCCGCCCGCTCGCCTTTCGTGCTCACCGCACCAACCGCTCGCGGTCTGAGGGTGGCCACTGCATGTCCGTGGGACCGGGGAGTGGGGGTCTGCGGCTGGCGATGGCCCCGATTTCGGGATGGGGCGGGGTTGTTCGTATACTCGTCCGGCGTGCTTGACCTTCGGTTCGGGCACCACGCCGCTTTAGCTCAGTCGGCCAGAGCGATTCACTCGTAATGAATAGGTCATCGGTTCGATTCCGATAAGCGGCTCAGTTGACGCCCCCGCCCTCGTGGCGGGGGCGTTTGCGGTTCCGGGCGGGCACCGAGCGCGGCAAACGAGCTCTCCGCCGGGCAGGTTGAGCACGGACCAAGGTCGCACGTGGGCCGTTTGCCGCTCGGCGTGCTCGCCCACCCCACGTGGGCCGGTCCCCTCCCTACGTCAGAAGTTCGACCAACGGGGCAAGTGCGCCAACGAACCGATCGCAGTCGGGACCCTCTGGTTGCACTGAACTCGCGAGGAGCGAGTCATGCTCCCACCCTGCTCCCGGAGGTGCGGGACGGATCGGGATGATCATGTCGCAGTGCCGGCGGACCTGGGCTGTCGCAGGGCCGATCGGGACCTTGGAGACCTCGTAGTCAGGCGGGTATCCGCCTCGACCGTGGAAGCTCACCCAGACGCTGTCCGACAGTTCGCACGCGCGACCGTCCGCGCTGGACTGGAGCTCGGCCTGGAGCCCAAGTGCCCCCATGACGTCGGCTTTGCGCACGGCGTCGCAGAGGTTTCGCCCGCTCACGGCGGTCTCGGGAACGGCGAGCTGCGGCGGTGCCTGCGTGAGACTTTGACGGACCACCTTGGCCAGCGCGAGCGTCAGATGCTGGGCATTGACGGTGTCTCCGGGACCGGTCACACGCACCAGGTAGCCCGAGGCGGAAAGCACATGGACGATCGCGATCGCGGGGTCGTACACCAGGGCTCCTGCCGACGTGGCGTCGACCTTGTTCACCCCCGGGTTCGTCATGCGCACATCCGCTGGCAGTCGATCGCGAGGAAGCGCGAACTCGAGGTGTGATCCGCCGCCGCTGCCGGGTGCAAAGAAGCACAGGGCCGGCCCGTCGGACGACGCTGTGACCGGTCCGGTTCCCCCTTCGTTGCGGTAGGCAGCCTCCACTGCGGCCACGGGCGCGAGGGCGCACAGGTCGAGGGACCGGTAGGCGTCGACCCCGGGATCCGGGCCAAGGTCGCGCTCCGATGGCGACGGCGTCCCGCCGCCCGCCGCTGACGAGGACGTCGATGGGCTGGGCCCGCTCGATGAGTCGCCGGCGCCGCAGCCCGCAAATGTCAGAACGACCGCAATGGAACTGAGGATGACCCCGCGCATGGGGGTCACAGGCGAGCGAGGAAGCGGTCGGTGTCGACGATCACCCGGGTGATCTCGCCCGTGGCGATGACCTTTCCGTCGGTATGCCGTGCGCTCACCCTGAGTCGGTTCAGTCGCCCATCGGCGTATGCCGGGTCGGCAGTGACGATGACCGTCGCGCCAACCGGTGAGGCGGCGCTGTGCTGCAGGTCGACCCGGGTGCCGACACTCGTGCGTCCATCGCCCATCAACGGCTCCAACGATGCGCAGGTTGCCGCCTCGAGCCAGGCCAACAACCGCGGGGTGGCAAGCACGGCCAAGGAGCCCGAACCCAGTGCGACCGCAGTGTCGGAATCGGTCACCGTGAACGTCAGTTCCACTGGGGCAGAGCGGGTCATCGGCCCATTCTCGCAGGACTGCCGCTCACTCGGCCTCGAGCGCGTCCAGCGTCAGCAGCACGAGCGCGGACGTCCAGAGGAGCGGCGCAGGCCCGGCCGGGTTGCCCGACCGGTTGACCTTCTCGGGCAGGGACCCCCATGACGTGCGGTGGGAGTCGAGCCAGTCGAGCCAGTGCTCGGCAATCTTGTCGTGCCCCGATGCCGCCGCCGTATAGGCGACCAAGGCCGTCTCGGGCGTCCAGGACGTCCCGTCATTCCTCCAGCCGGCGCCGGGAGCAAGACCGCCGGACGAGCGCGCAGCATCCTTTTGGTAGGCCAACCACCGCGACGTCACCCGACGATCGGACGGCCCGAACGGCGGCATCAGCATGGCCACTGCGGCGTCGAGCCCACCGTGGTCGCCAAACCTCTCCAGTTCCGGACCCATCTCCGAATGCAGCTGTGTCGCAAGGCGTCTCGCGATGTCCCGGGCGAGAGCGCGCTCCGAGGTCGTCCCGGATCGGGCAGCCGCGTTCAGCCCGGCCAGCATGGGCGCGACGGTGCCGAGGGAAGTCTGCGACACCGGCAGTTCCCAGTAGTCCGGGGACGGTGGAGGCAGCTGCCATCCACTCCAGGTGAGTCCCATGAGGTTGGTCAGACACTTGGACCTGAGACCGGCCGTCGAGGGTGGCAGGGACGACGCGGCCATCGACCCGAGTGCCCACAACACCCACCCGCATCCGTCCGACTGGGGCCCACGGGGATCGAGGGTCACCCGCTGACCGCCGAGCAGATAGCGGGCGTCGAAGCCCAGGGTCGCGTCGAAGGGCAGCCCTGCCAGGACGTCGATGAGGTGCCGCGCCTCTTCGTGGTGGCCGGTGCGGTCGAGGGCCACGGCGAGGAAGGCGCCGTCCCGTGGCCAGAAGTAGCCCCAGCTCGGTGCAGCACCTGCAGGCGGCGCTCCACCGTCGGCGCCCCCGCTCGCCATCATCTGCCGGATGTCGGTGAGCGCCCAGCGGCTCATCGACTCCCACGAAGTCCCGGCGCCGGGGACCGTTCCGCGCTCGATCCACTCGCGCGACTCCTTGGCGATCGCGGCACCATCAGGGTCGCGGTCGCTGATCCGGAAGCCCGGGCTGGTCGCGAGTTGCGGCTCGTCCCAGGCCTGTTCGTTCACTGAACGCGTCCCGCAGGCAGCCAGGAGGGCGCAGCAAAGGGCCACCACCATGCACCGCAGGCCACGCCGCATCCATCCACCTCCTCGATTCGGTGAACCTACGCCGACACAGACCGGATGTCTCGCCGACCCGGCGCCCGGGCCACTCACCTACGCTCGGGGCATGTCACGTGAGATGAAGGTCAGCGACTCCATTGAGGTCACCGGGGTCACTCCTGTCGAGGTCTACGCACAGGTGAGTGACCCGACGCTCATGGCCCGATGGAGCCCGGAGAACACTGGCGCCGAAGTCGAGCGCGGCAACGCAGGAAGCCTCACGGTGGGTGACGTCTTCGTCGGCGCCAACAAGCGTGGCGGCGCCAGGTGGCAGACGCGGTGCAAGGTCGTCGCGGCCGACCCGGGTGAGCGCTTCACGTTCGACGTCGTGGGCTGGGGCCTCAGGTCACCACTCCTCAGGATCGCGATCGCGCGCTGGGAGTACACCTTCGAGGCCACTGCCAACGGCACCAGGGTCACCGAGACCTGGCGCGACGCCCGTCGCTTCTGGCCGGACGCCGTCGCCAACGCGATCGATGCCAGGCTCACGGGCGGTCGCACCTTCGCCTCGTTCCAGGAGCGCAACATCGCCAAGACCCTCGCGGCCCTGCGCGAGGACTTGGCGACGCACGCGTCCTGAGGACTCCTGCGCGATCAGTGCACGTAGGGCACGCGCGTCCACGTGAGGACGGGCTCGTCCTTGTCTCGGCCGACGGTGACCTCGAGCCAGTTCGTGTTGTTGCCGGAGCCGTCGACGGTGACCCGTTGAAGCTCGCTGGATCCCTCAACGCCATACAGCGACAACCACTTTGAGCCGACAGCAAGCGGCTGGTCGGCGTTGTACTTGTGGCTGTCGCCGTTGAAGAGGTAGGTCTCGCCCTCGAAGGCGTTCGACTCGTCGATGAGCAGCTGGACGAGTGGCCTGAAGGCCGAGACGTCCGCGAAGGTCGGCGACCAGGTCGGGTCGAACATGTCCGCCTGGAGGAAGATCGCGACGGCACGGTCCTCACGACGGCGGGCGTCCGCAAAGGCAGCGCGTACCGTCGCGAGCGCGCTCTCGAAGCGGGCAGCCTGCTCGGCGAGCTGCTCGGCGTTGGGTGCCGTCGCACCCGTCCACGGCAGCGTCCCGTCGTTGCTGCCGACCACGTGCACGGCCGCCATCGACACCCTGTCCTCGCGCCACTGGACGTTCTCGGGGTAGCCCGCCGCGGTGTCGGCCGACACCTTGCGGGTCGTCTCACCGAGCGTCCGACCCGGCGTCGGGTAGAACGTGTCGCGCACGAACTCCAGCCGTTCGAGGGGGTTGTAGCCGCCGTTGTTGATGCGGTGGCAGTCGGTCCACTCGTTGTCGCCCGGCGTGAAGATCAACGGGCTCGCGACGGTGTCGAAGACGGTGCGGATGCCGGTGATGTAGTCGTCGGGGCAGACAGTCGACCCGTTCTTGATGTCGCCGACATGAACCGTGAACTCGGGGTCGGCCGCGTTGATCTCCTGGATCCACGCGGGGAAGCGGTTGATCTGGGCGGGGCCGTAGGGCACGTCGCCGATGACGGCGAAGTGGTCCTTCCTCGCCGGCGCCGGATCGGCGGAGGCGGTGGCGAGGCCCACGGGGGCGACGGCAGCGGCAGCGAGCGCGACCACGGTGGCGGGCAGGACGGCATACGCAAAGGGCTTCACGGCGGTTCTCCTCAGGGATGGAGTGGGCAGAGCTCCACCCAACCGAAGTCCGATGAACGCACCGAGCCGTCTGGATGAACCCTTGGGCGAGACTGACGGCATGGCTTCGCTCTGGCAGTTCCGCCGCGACTGGATCGTGGCCGCCTCACCTGAGGACGTATATGCCGTGTGCGCGGACATCGATGCGTACCCCACCTGGTGGCGCGAGATCCGCTCGATCCGGAGGATCGACGCCGACACCGGACTCGCGACCATTCGCAGCGTCCTGCCCTATGGGCTTCACCTTCGGATGACCCGCGAGCTCCAGGACCCGGTCGATCGTCGACTGCGGACCGGGCTCGCTGGCGACCTCACGGGCTGGGCCGAGTTCCACATCGAGGCGGCGGCCGGTGGGCACAGTGCCGTGGCCTATCGGCAGGACGTCGAGGTCACCGCACCAGTGCTGGGGCGCGTGGCGCCGCTGTTCGGTCCTCTCCTGCGGGCCAACCACGGCGTGATGATGAGGTCATGCGAGCGCGGAATGGCGGCACTGCTCGAACAGCCCCTCGGATAGCCTCGGCGCGTGCCGGAACTCAACAGCTTTGGACAGTCCGTCGGAGACGTCGTGCCCGGGTGGGAGGGGCGGCCCGCTCCCGAGCCGGTGACCCTGGAGGGCCAGTACGTCCACATCGTCCCGCTCGACTCGGTGCACTACGCCGACCTCTTCGCGGCCGTCTGCGGTCCGGAGGATGACTCGCTCTGGACCTATCGACCGATCGCGAAGCCCACCTCCCTCGCCGCGTTGTGGATGCATCTCGCCGACGTCCTGGACTCGCCCAACCTGACCTTTGCCCTGATCCCGCTGGAGGGTGAACGCGCAGGTCTCGCGAGCGGGATCGCGTCGTTCCACCGGATCGACCCGCAGACCGGACAGGTCGAAGTCGCCGGCGTCCTCTATGCCCGGACCCTGCAACGGACCCGCGCCGCCACCGAAGCGATCCACCTGCTGATGCGCTACGCATTCGAGGATCTTCGCTATCGCCGCTTCGAGTGGAAGTGCGACAGCCTCAACGAGCCGTCACGGCGAGCTGCTGCGCGCCTCGGCTTCACCTACGAGGGCCAGTTCCGCAACCACATGGTCACGCAGGGACGCAACCGCGACACTGACTGGTTCTCGGTGACCGATGGTGAGTGGCCGACGGTGCGAGCCGCCCATGAGGAGTGGCTCGCGCCCAACAACTTCGACGACGCGGGCCGCCAGCGAACATCGCTGGCGGCCCGGAAGTGAGTCCTGGAGGGATCAGGAGTTGGGGGAGTCGCTGAGGGGCTTCTCCTTGGTGGCGAGCTCCTCCTTGGCCTTGGCCCGGGCGGCCGCGTGCTCTTCCTCGGTGCGCGCAGCGGAAGCTGCGTGGGAGTCCAGGTCGTGACCCTCCGGCATACGCCAACGGGCCGTGGACATGCCGGCATCTTGGGCGCGCTGGACGGCCTCGTTGATGGTCCGCTCGGCGTCCTCGCGACCGGCCCAGTGGGCGCCTTCGACGGACTTGCCGGGCTCGAGGTCCTTGTAGGTCTCGAAGAAGTGCTGGATCTCGAGGCGGTCGAACTCGCTGATGTCCTCGAGCTCCCTGATGTGCGCCTTGCGCGGGTCGCCCGCGGGGATGCACAGGATCTTGTCGTCGCCGCCGGCCTCGTCGCGCATGTGGAACATGCCGATCGGGCGGGCGCTCACCAGGCAACCGGGGAACGTGGGCTCGTCAAGCAGGACCAGGGCGTCCAGCGGGTCGCTGTCCTCGCCGAGGGTGTTCTCGATGTAGCCGTAGTCCGACGGGTAGGCCATCGACGTGAACAGCATCCGGTCGAGGCGGATGCGCCCGGTTTCGTGGTCCACCTCGTACTTGTTGCGCTGACCCTTGGGGATCTCGATGGTGACGTCGAACTCCACGGTGGTGGCCTTCTTTCGGATGGGTGTGAATGACCTACGCTCGGGGAACATTGTCCCGCATGGATCGGGTGCTGCTGGAAAAGGGGTCGGATGCGACGGGCTGTTGTGGCGGGGGTCACGTGCCTTCTGGTCGGCGGTGTCGGGTATGCCGCCGCTGACGTCGTGGACCTCGCTCCCGGCATCCTGACGTACGACGGTGCGTCGGTCGACCCGCCGACTCCCACCGGCTCGGCTTCCGCGTCCCCGACATGGGCTGCCCTGCCGAGTCCGACTGCCCTGGGCGTGTCCGCCGATCCCGCCGCCTCCGCCGCCGCGGCCGCCCTGCCCACGACGGCCGGTCTGACCAAGGCAATCGGTGCCCTGGGCAAGGACCCCTGGCTGGGTCCCAGCGTCGGCATCAGCGTGCGCGACGGTCTGACGGGCAAGGAGCTGTATGCCGTGCAGCCGGGCGTTGCTCGTGCCCCGGCGTCCACCCTCAAGGTCCTCAGCACCTTGGCCGTGACGCAGCACGTCGATCTCGACGCGCGCATGACGACCAAGGTCGTGACCGGTGACACCCCCAGCCAGATCGTCCTCGTTGCGGGCGGCGACACCCTGCTGGGACTGGGCGCCTCGAATCCCTCAGGGGTCGAGGGCCACGCCGGAATCGCGACCCTTGCCGACCAGGTGGCGCAGTCGTTGACCGACCGATCCACCGGAGCAGTGACCCTGCGCATCGATGCGACGTATGCCGCGGGCCCGCGCTATCCCACGACATGGAAGAAGGAGGACATCGCCGCTGGTTTCACTCAGTCCGTGTCGATGCTCGACCTCGTGTCCCAGCGCGCCGGTGGTGGCAGGTCCGCACCGCCCGTTCCTGAAACCGGCGTGGCGGGAGCCCTGGCCAAGGCCCTCACGGCCCGGGGCCACGCGACGACGGTCCTCCCCCTCGCGGGTCACGGCAAGGCCGCACCGGCAGCTGCCACCGAGCTCGGCGCCGTCGAGTCGGCCACCTATGGGGAGCACCTCGAGACCGCGCTCATCCACAGTGACAACGCCCTCACCGAGAACCTCGTCCGCCAAGCCATGGTTGCCGCCGGCCAGTCGCCCGCCGCGCCACTCGCGCCGGCACAGTTCGTCGTGAAGTCCCTCGCGGACGCCGGAGTTCCCACGGCCGGGCTCAAGCTCCTCGACGTGAGCGGACTCTCACCCGGGCAGACCGTCACCGCAACAGCACTCTCCGACGTCCTCACCCTGGCCACCAGCGGCAAGCTCCCCGAACTGCGACGGGCCATCGCCACCCTGCCCGTCGCCGGCCTGAGCGGAAGTCTCTCCGATCGCTACCGGAGCAAGCAGACCAAGGCCGTGGCCGGCATACCCCGTGCGAAAACGGGCACACTCAAGGGCATCTCGAGCCTGGCCGGCACGACGGTCGACGCAGACGGCCGCCTGCTGACGTTCGTCGTCCTCGCCGACCGTGTGCCACCCTCGTCGGGAACGCTCGGTGCACGCGCGGCGTTGGACCGGTTCGTCACCGCACTGACCCTGTGCGGTTGTCACTGAGGAGGGCACGTGAGCAACAGCTACGTCGACTGGGAGTTCGCCAAGACGACGGGTCGCACGCTCGTCGCGGCCGGTCCCACTGTGTCGGCCGACGAGGCCGCAGAGGAGGTCGGCGCCATCCGCGCAGCCGCCCTCCGGGCCCACGGGCCGGTCGCCGAGACCTCGCGACTCTCCACGCCTGACAGTGCCCCCGAGGCCCTCGTCGTCGATCGCCCGACGTGGATCGCGATGAACGCCGACTCGATGGGCGCCATGCTGAACCCGGCCTTCGAGCAGATCGTGAGCAAGCGCGGCAGTGCCCCCAGCGGTGTCGGCGCGGCCATCGGCGGCAAGGTCACGGGGGCCGAGGCCGGGGCGCTGCTGGCGTTCATGTCGAGCAAGGTGCTGGGACAGTACGACCTCGCACCCGGAGGCACCCCCGCTTTGCTGCTCGTCGCGCCCAACCTCGTCCAGACCCAGCGTGAGCTCGGCGTCGATGCCGAGGACTTCCGGGCGTGGGTCTGCATGCACGAGGAGACGCACCGCGTGCAGTTCACGGCTGTGCCGTGGCTGCGCGACCACATGATCGCCGAGGCCCGCCAGCTCGCGACCGACATGGCACCTGATCAGGAGCGCATCCAGGAGCTCACCAAGCGCCTCGCCGAGAAGCTCCCCGAGCTCTTCAGCAATGGCTCCGGGGGCATCACGGACCTCGTGACGACGCCCGAGCAGCGCGCCAAGCTCGCCGAGCTCACCGCCGTCATGTCGCTCCTCGAAGGTCACGCCGACGTCGTCATGGATGACGTGGGTCCCGCGCACATCCCGTCGGTCGCCCACATCCGGGCGAAGTTCACCGAACGTCGCAAGGGTGCCGGGGCGGTCGACAAGATGCTCCGGCGGTTGCTCGGACTCGAGGCCAAGATGCGCCAGTACAAGGACGGTGCGGCGTTCGTCCGTGGGGTCCAGGACAAGGTTGGCGTCGACGGCTTCAACGCCATCTGGACCTCGCCCGAAACGCTTCCCAAGCCGCTCGAGATCACCGATCCGGGCGCCTGGGTCACGCGCGTGCACGGCTGAGCCGGCCTGTCCCGTGAGCGGTCCGCACCCGTCGACGGCCAGGATCCGGTATGCCGTCCGCGCGTCTCTCGCGGACGTGGCACCTGACGCCGTGGTCCTGGTGGCGTGCAGTGGTGGTGGGGACTCGATGGCGCTGTCAGAGGCGGTGGCGCACGAGGCGCGCCATGCGTCGTGGTCTGCTGGGGCGGTTGTCATCGACCACGGACTGCAGGCTGGGTCCGACGACGTGGCTGCACGGGCCGCTGGTCGGTTGCGAGACCTTGGGCTGGACCCGGTCGTCGTTGAACGAGTTGCGGTGTCGGACAACGGTTCTGGACCCGAGTCCGCCGCCAGGGATGCAAGGTATGCCGCATTGTCCGGTGTCGCGGACCGTCTGGGTGCCGCTGTGGTCCTGCTCGGCCACACCCTCGAGGACCAGGCCGAGCAGGTGCTGCTCGGGCTGGTTCGCGGTTCTGGTGCGCGATCCCTCGCGGGCATGCCAGTGGTGCGCGGGATCTATCGACGGCCACTCCTGGGCGTGACCCGCGCCGAGTGCCGCGAGTCACTTGAGGCAGAAGGCGTGCACTGGTGGGACGACCCGATGAACGACGACGCAGCCTTCACGCGGGTGCGCGCTCGCCGGGCCGTCGCCGACCTCGAAGCCGACCTCGGGCCGGGAGTCGTTGCAGCACTGGGGCGTTCGGCCGATCAGCTCCGCGAGGACGCGGACTGCCTCGACTCCTTGGCAGAAGAAGCCGCGACGACGCTCGGCTCCGGGCCGTGGGAGGTCGCGGAGCTGGTCGCGCTCCCTCGCGCAGTCCGCACCCGCATGTGGCGAAGGCTCCTCATCGCGGCCGGTGCGCCGGCCGGACAGGTGAGCACCCGGCATACCGAAGCCTGTGATGAGTTGCTCACGAACTGGCACGGACAGGGCCCCATCCACGCCCCGGGCCCGGTCCTCGTCACCCGCGTTCAGGGTCGCATTCGGCTGCTGCGAGAGCGCAGTGGTCAGGAGGGCGGCTCGACCTCGGCGGTGTAGGACGTGAGGCGTGGTCAGCCAGCGACGGGGATCAGCGGGTGGATGGCCACCTCGCCAGCGAGGGCATCACCGGCTGCGGCGAAGGCAGCCGCGACGTGGGGCGTCTTCATGTGGGCGTCGAGGGCGTCCTGGTCGGTCCAGCGCTCGATGGTCACGAACACACCGGGGGCCGCCGCGGACTCGAAGAGGTCATAGGCCAGGCAGCCGGACTCCTCGCGGGTGGCCTCGCCGAGCTGGGTCAACGCACCGCGCAGGGCCTCGACGTGCTCGGGCTTGACGGGGATGGTCGCGACGACGTTGAGCTCACTCATGGCAAGGGCCTCTCCTGGACGTGCCCGGCTCCGGGCTGTCCTTGCACTCTAGGTGCGCCGGATCCGCCAAAGGGTTCAATCAGAGGTCTGGGTGCAGGCCGTGACGAAGGCGTCGGCCTCGGGGGAGTGCGGCGCCTCGACCTCGGAGCGCAGGACCGCTCGCTGGGTCGGCTTGGCCGCGGCGTAGCGCTCGCGGCCCTCGTCGGTGAGGCGTGCAAAGACGGCACGACGGTCGGCCGTGCACATCTCGCGGCGGACGAGTCCGGCCTCCTCGAGGCGACCGACAAGGCGCGACAGCGCGGACTGGGTGAGGTGCACGTGGCCACCGAGGTCGGCCATCTTGAGGTCGGAGGGCTCGGCGACGCACAGGGCTTCGAGGACGTTGAACTCGCTCGAGGTCAGCTCGTGCTCGGCCATGAGCGTGCGATCGAGGGTGCAGCTGAGGCGCTGATAGCGCTGCATGAGCATCGCCCAGCCCTGCGCCAGCTCGTCGTCATCCATGGGCGACGCTGCGGCGGGGTCCTCGGCGGCGAGGTCGACCTGACTGGAGCCCTTCACGCTGTGCACCTTAACAGATGCATCTGAATCAGTTGTTTCCTCATTATTTGCTTGCGCATTCAATGCAGATGCATGAGAGTGGCTCCATGCCCACCACGACCTCAGCACCAGACACCGATCTCGACGCCCGGGATTCGCGCCCATCGCGCGGCGCGACCGCAGCGCCCGGCCCCCTCGTCGTCGACGAGCACAGCGAGTGGACGCCCAAGATCTGGCTCCTCGTCTTCGTCCTCGGAGCAGTCCTCTTCCTCGACGGCCTTGACCTCTCGATGATCGGCGTCGCGCTCCCCGAGATCCGCCAGGCGCTCGACCTCGACCCCTCGTCCGCGCAGTGGCTCATCTCCGGCTACATCCTGGGCTACGGCGGCTTCCTGCTCCTGGGCGGACGCGCCTCCGACCTCCTCGGTCGACGCCGGGCCTTCCTCGTCGCGGCCTTCGTCTTCGGACTCGCCTCCGTGGTGAGCGCCCTCGTCGACGCGCCGACCCTCATCGTCGCGCTGCGCTTCCTCAAGGGAGTGGCCGCCGCGTTCACCGTCCCGGCGGGGCTCTCGATCATCACGACGACGTTCGCCGAGGGCGCCGCGCGCAACCGGGCCTTCTCGATCTACACCGTCTGCGGGGCCAGCGGCTTCTCCCTCGGCCTCGTCGCGGGGGGCCTGCTCACCGAGATCTCATGGCGCGCGGCCCTGTTCTTCCCCGGCCCGGTCGCCCTCATCCTCTTCTTCCTCGGCTGGAAGGTCATCCCGCGCTCGGCATCGCAGCCGTTCTCGCTCAAGCACTTTGACGTCGCCGGCGCCCTCACGTCGACCCTCGCCCTGTTGCTTCTCGTGCTCACCGTGGTGCGGGCACCCGCCGCGGGCTGGGGTTCGGCCGCAACCCTTGGCGGCTTCGTCGGCGCGGCCGTCCTCATGCTGGCGTTCGTCGTCATCGAGCAGCGACACCCTCACCCGCTCGTGCGGCTGGGAATCCTTCGCTCACCCGAGCTCGTCCACGCCAATCTCGCGGGGCTCGTGATGTTCGGTGGGTATGCCGCGTTCCAGTTCCTCGTGAGCCTCTACCTCCAGGAGCAGCTGGGTTGGTCGGCGATCAGCATGGCTCTCGGGTTCCTGCCGGCCGGGCTCATCGTTCTGGCGTCAGCGCTGCGGATCGACCGTCTCCTCAACCGGGCCGACACCCGCGTGCTCGTCGCCGTGGGGCTGACGTCGTTCGTCCTGGCCTACGGATGGTTCCTGACCGCGCGTCCGGACCAGCCCTACACCCGCTTCCTGCTGCCCACGATGATCCTGCTCGGCATCGGCTTCGCCCTGACCTTCCCGGCAGTGAACGCGCAGGCCACGGCGGGAGTGGATGACGACGAGCAGGGGCTCGCCTCGGGCCTGCTCAACACCTTCGTCCAGGTGGGCGGCGCGCTCATGATCGCGGTCGTCACGGCGATCGCGGCCACGGCGTCGGAGGGCCGGGCAGCGGACCCGACCCAGCTCCCGCCTGGTGTGGTCCCGTCCATCACGGTCGTCATCGTGCTCACGTCGATCGGCCTCATCGGGACCCTGATCTTCCTCGGACGCCGCCCCCGCGTGATCGCAGGGGACACGTCGGCGGTGTCCGAGGTGACATCCGGGTGATCCCCGGGTGTCCACCGGTTGGTCGCGTCCGGTTGACTAGGACGCGACCAACCGGTTTGACCCATGATCGACCAGGAGAGTGCACCGTGGACGCTGCCCACATGGGGGCCGACCTCGAGCGGGTCCTCATCACCGAGGACGAGATCCAGGCCAAGCTCGCTGAGCTCGCGCAGGAGATCGCCAAGGAGTATGCCGGCAAGGACCTGCTGCTCGTCGGCGTCCTCAAGGGAGCGGTCATGGTGATGGCTGACCTGATGCGCGCCCTGCCGATCACCGCTCCCGTCGACTGGATGGCGGTCTCGTCCTACGGCTCGGGCACCAAGAGCTCCGGCGTCGTGCGCATCCTCAAGGACCTCGACGCCGACATCTCCGGCAAGCACGTCCTCATCGTCGAGGACATCGTCGACTCTGGCCTCACCCTCTCGTGGATCAAGGCCAACCTCGAGTCCCGCAAGCCGGCGTCCGTCGAGATCGTCACCCTGTTGCGCAAGCCCGAGGCCGCCAAGGTCGAGGTCGACGTCAAGTGGGTCGGCTTCGACATTGCCAACGAGTTCGTGGTCGGCTACGGCCTCGACTACGCCGAGCAGTACCGCGGCCTCCGCCAGGTCGGAACCCTCGCCCCGCACGTCTACAGCTGAACGCTCAGGCGTCGGACATGGCCTCGGACCTGGTCGTCCAACTCGCGCCCGGCGTGTGGCGCATCCGGTTGCTGCGCGACTACATCAACGGCTTCATCTTCCGTGACGACGACGGGCAGGTGACACTCGTCGACATGGGGCTGAAGTCCCACGGCCCCAAGGTCATCGCCGCTCTCGAGGCCATTGGCTCCGGCACCGACGACGTCACCCGGCTCCTGCTCACCCACGCCCACCCGGACCACGCCGGCGGTGCCGCCCACGTCCAACGCGCGACCGGCAAACCCTTCGGAATCCACGAGGACGATGCCGAGTTCGCCCGCAGCGGGTTCAGCCCGCCACGCGACAACTCCCTGCGGATCGGTGCCCTCGCCAACCGGCTCATGGGCGCAAAGCAGGCGTTCGAGCCGATCGAGGTCGGCGAGACCTTCGTCGACGGACAGGTCGTCCCGGTTGCGGGCGGGCTCGAGGTGGTCCACACGCCCGGGCACTCACCCGGCCACGCGGCATACCTGCACCGCGACAGCGGAGTCCTCATCACCGGAGACTCGATCTTCAACGTGCGCGGACTCACCTGGCCGGTGAAGGCCTTCTGCACCAACTTCGTCATGACGAAGCAGACCGCGGAGCGGCTCACGACGCTCGACTACTCGACTGCTGCCTTCACCCACGGGGCCGAGCTGCGCGACAACCCGCGGGCCGCGATCGGCGACTTCCTCGCCCGCAAGCGCACCTGAGCGGCAAGGCCTCGCGGAACACGCGGCATACGCCGGTCGTTGTCCCGAGCGGACGCGCCCCGTGGAGCCAGCCATCTGACGGGTAGCGTGTGCACCCAGACCTGTGCCGCTTGAGCGCGCACGGTGATTTCGCTGATCAGGAGGACGTGGGGCCATCGGTCCCATTCACATTTCATGGATGCCAAGCGCGTGTTCAAGACCCCGTTGTTCTGGGTCCTTGCCGTCATCGCCATCACCGTGGTGATGTTCTCGCTCGGGGGTGACGGAGGCTACGCGACGATCGACACCGCGAAGGCCGAGAAGCTCATCACCGACAAGAAGGTCGACAAGGCCGAGCTCACCAGTGACAACGTCCTCAAGCTCGACCTCAAGAAGGACGCGGCGTACTCCGACAAGGGCGCCAACATCGTGGACGCCGACAAGGTGCAGGCCGAGTTCGTCGACGCTCGCGCGGAGTCCCTCGTCGCGCTGGTCGCGGACAACGAGCCGCCCAACGGCTACAACGACAAGCGCGAGACCCAGAACCCCTTCTTCACCGTCCTCATCAGCATCTTCCCGATCCTGCTGCTCGTCGGACTCTTCTGGTTCATGATGAGCCAGGCCCAAGGCGGCGGCTCTCGCGTCATGCAGTTCGGCAAGTCCAAGGCCAAGCTCGCCAACAAGGACACGCCCAAGGTCACCTTCGACGACGTCGCCGGTGCCGACGAGGCGGTGCAGGAGCTCTACGAGATCAAGGAGTTCCTCTCCGACCCGGCCAAGTTCCTCGCCGTCGGAGCCAAGATCCCCAAGGGCGTCCTGCTCTACGGCCCTCCCGGAACCGGCAAGACCCTCCTCGCGCGCGCCGTCGCTGGCGAGGCCGGGGTGCCGTTCTACTCGATCTCTGGTTCGGACTTCGTCGAGATGTTCGTCGGTGTCGGTGCCTCGCGTGTGCGTGACCTCTTCGAGCAGGCCAAGGCCAATGCGCCCGCCATCGTCTTCGTCGACGAGATCGACGCTGTCGGTCGTCACCGCGGAGCCGGCATGGGCGGAGGCCACGACGAGCGCGAGCAGACGCTCAACCAGCTGCTCGTCGAGATGGACGGCTTCGACGTCAAGACCAACGTCATCCTCATCGCGGCGACCAACCGCCCCGACATCCTCGACCCCGCACTTCTTCGCCCGGGCCGCTTCGACCGTCAGATCGCCGTCGAGGCCCCCGACATGCTCGGTCGCCACCGCATTCTCGAGGTCCACTCGCAGGGCAAGCCGATGGCTCCCGGCGTCGACCTGCTCGCCGTTGCTCGACGCACGCCCGGCTTCACCGGTGCCGACCTCGCCAACGTCCTCAACGAGGCCGCGCTCCTCACGGCGCGCACGAACAAGTCGCTCATCGACGACTTCACCCTCGACGAGGCCATCGATCGCGTCATCGCCGGTCCGCAGAAGAAGACGCGGATCATGTCGGCCAAGGAACGCAAGATCACGGCCTACCACGAGGGTGGCCACGCGCTCGTCGCCTCCGCGATGAACAACACCGACCCCGTCACCAAGGTGACGATCCTGCCGCGCGGTCGGGCCCTCGGCTACACGATGGTCATGCCGCTCGACGACAAGTACTCCACGTCGCGCAACGAGATCCTCGACCAGCTCGCCTTCGCCCTCGGTGGCCGGGTCGCGGAGGAGATCATCTTCCACGACCCGACGACGGGTGCTGCCAACGACATCGAGAAGGCCACTGCGATGGCCCGCAAGATGGTCACCGAGTACGGCATGAGTGAGCGGGTCGGCGCAATCAAGCTCGGCCAGAGCCAGGGCGAGGTCTTCCTCGGTCGCGACCTGGGCCACCAGCGCGACTACTCCGAGAAGATCGCCGGCATCGTCGACGAAGAGGTGCGTGCGCTCATCGAGGCCGCCCACGACGAGGCGTGGCACGCGATCAACGACAACCGTGACGTCCTCGACCGACTCGTCCTCGATCTCCTCGACCAGGAGACCCTGAACCAGAAGGAACTCGCGGTCATCTTCGAGGACATCGTCAAGCGCCCCGTGCGTCCGACGTGGCTTTCGAGCGAGCACCGTGGCATCTCCGACCAGCCGCCGGTCCTGACTCCGTCCGAGAAGGCCGCCCTCAATGGTCACGACCCGTCGGGTGCGCCCGCCGGTGAACGCACCAATGAGGGTGACCCCGCGACGGTGGCGGCGATCGACAAGGCTGCTTCCGAAGGTGCCCACCCGGCAGCGGCTGCGGCTGAGGAGCACCCGACGACGCAGGTGATCGAGGTTCCCGAGGGCCAGCGTGTCGACCCCGACGCCCACTGACCCGGTGTCGGTCAACGAGACCGACACCCTGCCCCCACGTCCGGTCGACCACGAGCGTGCCCGGGCTGCCGTGCGCGAGCTGCTCCTGGCGATCGGGGAGGACCCCGATCGTGAGGGTCTGCGTGACACTCCCGACCGCGTCGCCCGTGCCGCAACGCAGTTGTATGCCGGTCTGTCCCAGGACCCGAGTGACGTCCTGTCCGCGCGTTTCTCGATCGACCACGAAGAGCTCATCATCGTGCGTGACATCGAGATCTTCTCGACCTGCGAGCACCACCTGCTGCCCTTCCACGGTGTCGCGCACGTCGGCTACATCCCGGCGCCCGACGGGACCGTGACCGGCCTGTCCAAGCTGGCCCGGCTCGTCGACGTCTTCGCCCGCCGTCCCCAGGTGCAGGAGCGCATCACCACCCAGGTGGCTGACGCGCTCGTGGACCACCTGGGCGTGCAGGGTGTCATCGTCGTCATCGAGGCCGAGCACCTCTGCATGTCCATGCGGGGCGTCCACAAGCCCGGCTCCCGCACCATCACGTCGGCCGTTCGCGGCCAGCTGCGCGACCCCGCCACCCGGGCAGAGGCGATGTCGCTCCTGCTCGGCGGCAAGCGGTGATCTCGCTCGTCGCCGGTCCGCGTCCCCTGGTCATGGGGGTCGTCAACGTCACCCCCGACTCGTTCAGCGACGGCGGTGAATGGTTCGAACCGGAGGCGGCGATCACCCACGGGCGCGAGCTCATCGCCGCTGGCGCCGACCTCATCGACGTCGGTGGCGAGTCCACCCGGCCAGGGGCCGAGAGGCCGCCGGTCGAGGAGGAGCTGCGCCGCGTCGTTCCCGTCGTTCGGGCCCTCGCCGCCGAGGGTGTGGTGATCTCCATCGACACGATGCGAGCGTCGGTTGCCTCGGCTGCTCTGGAGGCCGGGGCAGCGCTCGTCAACGACGTCAGCGGAGGCCTCGCCGACGGTGAGATGGCAGCGCTCGTGGCGCAGGCCGGCATACCCTTCATCGCCATGCACTGGCGCGGTCACAGCACGGACATGCAGTCACGTGCGGTCTATGACGACGTCGTCGCCGACGTGTGCTCCGAGTTGGCCGCGCGCGTGGAGGCGTTGCGGGACAGCGGAGTTCGCGCCGAGAACATCATTCTTGACCCGGGGTTCGGGTTCGCCAAGAACGCGGCCCACAACTGGTCTCTGCTTCGCCGACTCGACGCTCTCATCGCGCTCGGGCACCCGCTCCTCGTGGGCACCTCTCGCAAGGCCTTCCTCGGGCGGCTCGGTCGACCCGAAGGTGCCGAGCCCAGCCCGCCCTCGGAGCGAGACCTCACCACGGCCGTGACGTCGTTCCATGCAGCACGGCACGGTGCGTGGGCAGTGCGCGTCCATGACGTCGCCGCCACCATCCAGGCACTCGACGTGGCTGACGCGCTGCGCGACCCCCACGACGAGGAGACGTCATGAGCGATCGGATCTCCCTCAAAGGCATCTCCGCCAAGGGTTTTCACGGCGTCCTCGACTTCGAGAAGCAGGACGGTCAGACGTTTGTCGTCGACGTCGAGATGGAGGTCGACCTCGCGCCAGCCGGCACGAGTGACGACCTCGTCGACACCGTCAACTACGCGGAGGTGGCCGGGGACATCGTCGACCTGATCGCGGGGGAGTCGCTGGACCTCATCGAGGCGCTCGCCGACCAGATCGCCGCCAAGGTCCTGACCCGCCCGCTCGTCGAGGCGGTGATCGTGACCGTGCACAAGCCGCAGGCACCCGTCGGTCACCCCTTCACCGATGTCGCCGTCACCGTCGAACGGCTGCGCGAGACGCCGGTCGTCATCGCCATTGGCTCGAACCTGGGTGAGTCGGTCGACACCATCCAGAACGCCGTCGGGTCACTCTGGCTCGCCCTCGAGCTCAAGGGCGCCTCGCGCGTCTACGAAACCGCACCCGTGGGCGGACCGGATCGCCAAGCGGCATACCTCAATGCCGTTGTCGTCGGAACGACGTCCATGTCGCCGCAGCGGCTGCTGCGCACGATGCAGGACATCGAGCTCGACAACGGTCGTGTCCGCAAGGAGCGATGGGGGCCGCGGACACTCGACCTCGACCTCATCCAGTACGGCGACCCGGTCTTCGACACCGATGTGCGACTCGAGACCGAAGCGCTGACCCTGCCCCACCCGCGGGCCCATGAGCGGGGGTTCGTGCTCGTGCCGTGGGCCGACGCGGACTCCGAGGCGACGTTGCGAGTCGATGGTGAGGTGCGTCGGGTCGCCGAACTCGTGGCCGAGGTGGGCACTGCCGGCGTCACCCTCGGACCCGACGTCGACCTGCTGGAGGACGGATGGTGACCGGTCACGGCGTCCGCGCCCGGGCTGCGGTCGTCGTCGCCCTCGTCGTCGGGTTCGTGTCGTGGTTGCTGTGGCACCTCGTCACGGGCGACGGCAACCTCGTGCCGCGCCCGTCGTGGCTCGCCGCCGTGCTGCTCGCCGGCATGGCCGCGTTCGTCGTCGGCTTCGCCTGGCCCGTGCGGGCCTATCTCGCGGGCCGCTCCACGCAGCGCCTCGACCCGTTGCGCGCTGCCCGCGTGGTCGTGCTCGCCCAGGCGGCCACCCTCACCGGCGCTGCTGCCACGGGTTGGTATGCCGGTCAGCTGGCCGTCGTCGCCAGTGACCTCTCGCTCGTGGCCAACGCCGACCGCATGTGGCGGTTGGCCATCCTCGTGGGTGCGGGTGTGGTGCTGTGCCTCGCCGGACTGGTGGGCCAGCATTGGTGCCGGGTCGACCCACCCAGCGACGACTAGCTATTTGTCGACGTCGCCGACGACGAAGAACGTCGACCCGAGGATGGCCACCATGTCGGACACGAGGGTCCCGGGCAACAGCTCGGTCAGCACCTGCACGTTGTTGAACGACGCCGACCGCAGTTTGAGGCGCCATGGTGTCTTCTCGCCACGAGACACGAGGAAGTAGCCGTTGAAGCCGAGCGGGTTCTCGGTGGCGACATAGGTCTCGCCCTCGGGGACCTTGAGGACCTTGGGCAGCCGCTGGTTGACCGGACCCGAGGCCATCGACCCGAGCACCGTCAGGCAGTGCTCGACGAGGTCGAGGCTGACGTGCACCTGCTCGAGCAGCACCTCGAGCCGCGAGAGGCAGTCGCCAGCGGTGCGGATCACGACCCGCCCCGGCCCGCCCTCGCCGAACAGCTCGCCATAGGCGAGGTAGGGCTGGTCGCGGCGCAGGTCGATGTCCACGCCCGAGGCCCGCGCGATAGGACCCGAGACGCCGTAGGCCGCAACGGTCGCCGCATCGAGAACGCCCACCCCGCGCGTGCGAGCCGTGAGGATCTCGTTGCCGATGAGCATCGACTCGAGGTCGGGGAGGCGACTGCGGACGGCCTGGACGGCGGAGTCGACGCGGCCGAGCCAGCCGGCCGGCACGTCCTCCTTGAGGCCGCCGACGCGGTTGAACATGTAGTGCATGCGCCCGCCGGACGCCTCCTCCATGACCGCCTGCAGCTCCTCGCGCTCACGGAAGGCATAGAAGACCGGGGTGATGGCGCCGAGCTCGAGCGGGTAGGACCCGAGGAACATCAGGTGCGACAGGACGCGGTTGAGTTCCGCGAGCATCGTCCGCAGCCACACCGCGCGCTCGGGGACCTCCATGCCGAGCATCTCCTCGACCGCGAGGACGACGCCGAGCTCGTTGCTGAACGCGCTGAGCCAGTCGTGGCGGTTGGCGAGCACGATGATCTGCCGGTAGTCGCGCACCTCGAAGAGCTTCTCGGCCCCGCGGTGCATGTAGCCGATGATTGGCTCGGCGTGCACGATGCGCTCGCCGTCGAGGGTGAGGCGCAGGCGGAGGACGCCGTGGGTCGCCGGGTGCTGCGGGCCGATGTTGAGGACCATGTCGGCCGTCGCGAGCCCACCTGCGCCGACAGCGACGGTCTGCGTCTGCGTCGTGCGCGTCGTGGGCGTCTCAGGCATGGCCCCGAGTATGCCGCGTCATGGCCCAGTGGAACCCGCCGAGTCCGTGCGGGTCGGTGAGCGCGGCGATCGTCGAGGCCCGTCCGAGCGCTCGCACGTAGCCGAGTGGGTCCGTGCTGGCGGTCGCGTGGTCCGGTGTCGCGGCGGTGAGCCCGAGCCGGTGGAAGAGGTCGCGCTGCGTGACGACCTCGTCCGAGCCGAGCGAGTCGGTCGCGACGTGCGCGGTGAGGTCGCGCTGTCCGTCCGGGATCGCGTCGGTCAGGGTCCCTCCCTGGTATGCCGTGAGCGTGCCCTGCGCAGGCCGGTTCGCCTTCGTGTGCCCGTAGTCCACGGCGATGGTGGCGCCAGCTCGGCTGCGGGACAACAGATCTCGCCAGGCAAGGTCGCGGCTGAGGCCGATCTCGACCCGGTCGCCGGGGGCCGAGGTCAGCCACCAGGTGTCGGCCCAGGCGCGGTCGTCGTCGTGGACTGCCTCGCCCAGGGCCTCCGTGCCGGCCTCGTCGACGAGGACCTCGCGCAGGATCCCGTCGGCGTCCACCTCGGCGATCGTGCACGGGACGACGTCGAGCCACTCGTGTGCGAGGACGAGGGCGTCGAGGTCGTGCAGCTCGTCGGGCAACGCTGCGCCGCCGGGGGAGCGGAGCCAGTCGACGGATGTCGGGAGGCTGTGGGGACGCTCGACCACGTCGACGCCCACCAAGTCGAGGTCGGGCCGACTGTCGTGGAGGTGGGCCAACAGCTCGCCGCGCCCGCACGCAAGGTCGACCACGCGGCATACGCTGGCTTGGTCGGCAAGGTTCGCGACGACTTCGCCGAGCACGGCTCCCAGCCCTCCGTGCGCGGAGGTCGTGAAGTGCCCCGCGGGTCCTTCGGCGCGGCGATAGAACCCGTCGGGCCCATAGAGCGCCTCCCACCACGCGTCACGCCAGGGCCGAGAACTCACCCCCGCAACCTATGACAGGTAATCCGTTCGCATCTGGCGGGGCGCGAAGGCAGACTCGATGCACGTGAAACCCCTGACTGAGAACGAGATCCGCAGCAGCTTCGTCAACGCCTCGAAGCGGGAGGTGTCGCAGGCGAGCCTGCCCGTCCTCGACGGTCTCGACTGGGAGAGGCTGGAGTACCTCGGGTGGCGCGACAGCAAACGACCGCTGGGCTACGCCGTCGTCGTGATCGATGACGTGCCAACGGGCATCATCCTGCGTGCCGCACCACCGCCGACTGCGCTGGGAGGGCGGCGTCGGAGCGCGATCTGCGCCTGGTGCGAGGACCCGATCGAGACCAAGGACGTGAGCCTCTACGTCGCCAAGCGGGGCGGGGCTGCTGGCCGCAAGGGCGACACGATCGGCACGCTGATCTGCACGGAGTTCGTCTGCTCGAGCAACGTTCGCCGCAAGCCGACGTTCACCGAGCTCGGCTCCGACGACCCGACAGACCGCGAGCTGTTCATCGAGCGACGGATCGCCGGGCTGACGGAGCGCTCGGCCAAGTTCGTGGCGGCGATCTGACGACGCGCGCGGCCATGGGCTCGAGACGAGCACCTTTTGACCGCGCGACCACGTCTGTCTGGACGTCTCGCCAAAATCTGGTCGGGTGGCGCCTGCCGGGTCCGCTCAGGCACACAAGGCCTAGGTTTGGGGCGTGACCCATCCAGCTCGCCTCACCATCGGCGTCATCGGCGCCGGTCGCGTCGGGGCCGTCCTGGGTGCCGCGCTCGCGCGCGCAGGCCACCACGTCCATGCCGTGTATGCCGTGAGCGACGAAAGTCGTGACCGTGCGGAGGCGCTGCTTCCGGGCGTTCCGGTCAAGGACATCCATGGCGTCATCGACGGAGCCGACCTCGTCCTCCTCGCCGTCCCCGACGATGCCCTTGCCGAGCTGGTCGCGGGTCTGGCAGCCACCGACACCTGGCAGGCCGGGCAGATCGTGGTGCACACGAGTGGCCGCTACGGGACCGACATCCTGCGGCCCGCGCTGAGCGCCCACATCCTGCCGGTCGCCATCCACCCGGCGATGACCTTCACGGGGACGGCCCTCGACCTCGGACGGTTGGAGGACTGCGCCTTCGGTGTCACCGGCCCCGACGCGTTGCGGCCCATGGCCGAGGCGCTCGTGGTCGAGATGGGGGGCGAGCCGGTCTGGGTCGCAGAGAACCAGCGCGCGGCCTACCACGCGGCGCTCGCGCACGGCTCCAACCACCTCGTGACCCTCATCGCCGAGGCCATGGAGGTCCTCAGTGCGGCGGGAGTCGACGAACCGCGTGCCGTCCTCGGGCCCCTCGCCCGCGCCGCGCTCGACAACGCCCTGCGGCTAGGTGACGCAGCGCTCACCGGGCCCGTGGCCCGTGGCGATGTGAGTACCGTGGGCACGCACCTTCGCGAGCTGGAGCGGATCTCGCCCGAGATCAGGTCGACCTACGTCGCCCTGGCCCGCGCCACGGCGGTGCGTGCGCTTGAGAGCGGTCGACTCCAACCGTCGGCCGCCGAACCTCTCCTCGACACCCTCGCCGACCAGGAGCCCACCTCGTGACCGAAGCCGAAGTGACCCAGAAGCCAACTGCGACACCGGTCGTCGTCAGCACGCGGGAGGAACTTCGTGCGGCCCGCGCGGCACTGGCGAGCGCCGACGTCGCCGTGGTCATGACGATGGGCGCCCTCCACGAGGGTCATGCCCAACTGCTGCGCCAGGCCCGCAGCTCCGCCGACCACCTCATCCTGACGATCTTCCTCAACCCGCTGCAGTTCGGCCCCAAGGAAGACCTGTCGCGCTACCCCCGCACCTTCGACGAGGACCTGCAGATCGCCACGGCCGAAGGCGTCGACATCGTCTTCGCCCCCACGCCCGACGTCGTCTATCCGGACGGCGACCCCGGTGTGCGCGTCTCGGCCGGCCCGCTCGGTGATGTGCTCGAGGGCAAGTCGCGCCCCGGCCACTTCGACGGCGTCCTCACCGTCGTCGGCAAACTGCTGCACCTCACCGGCGCCACCCGGGCCTTTTTCGGTCAGAAGGACGCGCAGCAGCTCCTGCTCATCCGCCGCATGGCCCGCGACCTCGACTTCCCGGTCGACGTCGTGTCGGTGCCGACCGTCCGTGAGGCCGACGGCCTCGCCCTCAGCAGCCGCAACACCTATCTCACGGAGTCCGATCGCGAGGTCGCCCTCTGCCTTAGTCGCGCGCTGACCGCGGGAGCCGACGCCTCGGCATACGGTCCGTCCGCCATTCGCCGAGCGGCACGCGAGGTCCTCGTCGAGGAGCCGCTCGCCCTGGTCGACTACCTCGTCCTCGTCCACCCGAGCACCTTGCAGGACGTCCCCGAGTGGTACCGCGGCGAGGCCCTCCTCGCCATCGCCGCCCGGGTCGGCACGACCCGCCTCATCGACAACACCCCCATTCTCGTGGGCCCCGGGGGTGGGAGACTCGACGTCTTCTCGCAGCCCGTCACCCCGGGCATTCCCGCCCGCCCGGCCAGCTGAATCGCGCACACCGACCAGGAGCCCCACTGATGTACCGCTACATGCTGCACAGCAAGATCCACCGCGCGACGGTGACCCAGGCCGACCTGCACTACGTCGGCTCGCTGACGATCGACCTGGACCTCATGGAGGCGGCTGACCTCTTGCCCGGTCAGCAGGTTGACGTCGTCGACGTCGACAACGGCAACCGCCTCACGACCTACGCGATCGAGGGCGAGCGCGGCTCCGGCATCCTCTGCATCAACGGTGCGGCGGCCCGGCTCATCAGCCCCGGCGACACCGTCATCATCATCGCCTACGCCTCGATGTCCGACGAGGATGCGCGCAGCCACGACCCGCACGTGGTCTTCGTCGACAAGGCCAACAAGATCGTCGAGGTCGGTGACGACGGAGGCGATGTCCCCGAAGGTTATGGCCTCATGACGTCGGCCGTGACGAAGCGCTCACACGGGTGACTCCCGACGCCTCGGGGTCGAACGACGCCGGTATGCCGGGTGCTCCCGCGAGCCTTCGGCTTCCCCGCGCGCTGGCCGCACCGGCACCCGGCTGGACGACGTCTGCCGACGTCATCGTCGTCGGCTCGGGCATCGCTGGCCTGACCTGCGCCCTCCGGCTCCGGGAGCGGGTCGATCGCGTCCTCCTCGTCACCAAGACGGTGCTCGACGAGGGTTCGACAGCTTGGGCGCAGGGCGGCATCGCCGCGGCCCTTCACCCCGAGGACTCGCCCGAGGAGCACCTGGAGGACACCCTTGTCGCCGGTGTCGGGCTGTGTGACCGTGCGGCCGTCGAGGCGCTCGTCACCGAAGGCCCCAGGAGGGTTCGGCAGCTCGTCGCGCTCGGCGCCGAGTTCGACCGGGACGCCGAGGGTGAGATCAAGCTGACCCGCGAGGGCGGGCACCACCGCGACCGCATCGCGCACGCCGGCGGCGACGCCACGGGCCGCGAGATCTCGCGCGCTCTCATTGCCGCGCTCGACCGCGTCCGTGACGACCCGGGCATCGAGGTCGTCGAGCACGCCCTCGTGGTCGACCTGCTCCAGGAGGACGGTGCCGACAGCGACAGCCACCGAGTCATCGGTGTCACTCTCCACGTCATCGGTGAGGGACAGCTCGACGGTGTGGGGGCGGCATACGCCCGGGCTGTTGTCCTGGCCACCGGTGGGCTCGGCCAGATCTACACGTCCACGACGAACCCTCCGGTCGCGACTGGCGACGGCATGGCTGCGGCCCTGCGTGCTGGTGCGCGGATGACCGACCTCGAGTTCATCCAGTTCCACCCGACGGTGCTCTTCCTCGGTGAGGGTTCGACGGGGCAGCAACCGCTCATCTCCGAGGCCGTGCGCGGTGAGGGCGCGTTCCTCGTGGACGGCGCAGGCAACCGCTTCATGCAGGGCCGGCACGAACTCGCCGACCTCGCCCCCCGCGACGTCGTGGCCCGCGCCATCCTCGAGACGATGCGCGAGCAGGGCACCGACCACGTCTTCCTCGACGCACGTCACCTCGGCTCGGAGTTCCTCGAGAGGCGCTTCCCGTCGATCATGGCGTCATGTCGCTCGCTGGGTTTCGACCCGGCGACCGAACTGCTCCCCGTGGCTCCCGCGCAGCACTATGCCTCTGGTGGCATCGAGACCGACCTGCGCGGCCGCTCGTCCCTGGCAGGGCTCTATGCCTGCGGTGAGTGCTCGTGCACCGGCGTCCACGGTGCCAACCGCCTCGCGTCCAACAGCCTCCTCGAGGGCCTCGTCTTCGCCAGTCGCATCGCCTCCGACATCCCCGCACGGATCGCCGAGGGTGAGCTGCCCGAGCCACAGCCGGGGACGCCTGCGCGCGCGGGTGGGACCGAGGCAGGCCCCGGTGCGCTGCTCGACAACTCTCAGCGGCTCACCGTCCAGCGCGCCATGACTGCTGGTTCCGGTCCGGTGCGCTCGGCGGAGTCGACTGCTGCCACGGCCGCCGCGCTCGCGGAACTCGCCGCGCTGCCGCCCTCGACGGCCGAGCCGGGCCCCAAGACGTGGGAGACGACCAACCTCCTGCATCTTGGGCAGGTCCTCACCGAGCTGGCGCATCGTCGCAACGAGACCCGCGGCGGGCACGTCCGCCTGGACTTCCCCGAGCGCGACGACGCCCGTTGGCTCGTGCGCCAGAGCGTGACCGTCTCACCTGATCGCACCGTCACCGTGACCGAACGGAGTATGCCGTGAGCTCGCCCTCGTCATCCGACCTCGCCTTCCCGATCCAGGACGCCCGCCGCGTCGTCACAGGAGCGCTCGACGAGGACCTTGGCGGACCGGATGGCGTCGACGTCACGACGACCGCGACGATCCCGGCGACGCAGACGACGCGGGCTGCGGTCGTGGCCCGCGAGGACGGAGTCGTGGCCGGTGTCGACGTCATCGCGTTGACGTTGGACGAGGTGGCTGCGCGCCTCGAGGCAAACCCGGTCGTGGTGAACGTGAAGGTCGCCGACGGTGACCGCGTCGTGCGCGGCGACGTCATTGCCGAACTTTCCGGCTCGACCCGCGTGACGCTGACGGGGGAGCGGACGCTGCTCAACATCATCTGCCGCCTGTCCGGCATCGCGACGCACACCAGACGGTGGGCCGATGTCCTGGAGGGTTCTGGGGCAATGGTGCTCGACACTCGCAAGACGACGCCGGGGTTGCGGGCACTCGAGAAGTTCGCCGTCCGCGCCGGTGGAGGAACCAACAAGCGCATGGGGCTCTACGACGTCGCCATGATCAAGGACAACCACAAGCTGGCCGCTGGAAGTCTCGCGGCGGCATACGCCGCTGTTCGTCAGCAGTTCCCGGACGTTCCGGTGCAGGTCGAGGTGACCACATCGGGAGAGGCCCTCGAGTCAGTGGAGGCTGGGGCGCGATTCCTGTTGTGCGACAACATGTCCACGGACCTGCTGCGGTCGACGGTCGAGGCCGTGCGCGCGACCGGTGAGACCGTCGAGCTCGAGGCAACCGGTGGGCTGACGCTCGAGGTCGCGGCGGACTATGCCGCGACCGGTGTCGACTACCTCAGCGTCGGTGGGCTGACCCACTCGTCGCCCATCCTCGATCTCGCCCTCGACCTCGAGTCCTGACTTCGACTTCGTGCCCTTCACGGACATGCTCGCTGCCCTCGCCTGTCCGGGAAGGGCACGAAGTCGGTGTTTCAGCGGCCCTTGCGGAGGGCGGGGGTGCCGGCGGCGATCGTCGCCGGGTGCACGAAGAGCGGCAGGAGCCGGCGTGATGCGGGGGTGCGCAGTGCCTTGACCGCGGCCAGGTGGGCTTCGCAGCGCACGACGAGCTCGTCGTAGGCGGCCTGCCCCATGAGCTCGACGAGTTCGGCCCGGTTGCTGCGATAGACCGGCTCGGCGCCGACGTGGGCCTCGGGGTTGCTCGAGCAGTACCAGTCGAGGTCGTGCCCGCCCGGGCCCCACCCGCGACGGTCGTACTCCCCGATCGACACCTCGAGATAGCTCGTCTCGTCGGTCTGCTCGACGGTGCGGAACGTGCGACGGATCGGCAGCTGCCAGCACACGTCGGGCTTCTGCGTGTGCGGCGGCTTCCCGGTGAGGACGGCGTGCTGGTGCAGGGCGCACCCTGCCCCGGCGGGGAAGCCGGGTCGGTTGAGGAAGATGCAGGCGCCGTCGACGACCCTGGTCTTGCGGGCGCCGTCCTCGAGCTCGGTCCACGCCGAGACCTTCGTCGGATTCTTGCGGTCCGGGCGCAGCTGCCACTCGTCCTCGCCGAGGTCCTCGACGACGGCCGCGACGCGCTTGAGGTCGGCGTCGTCAGCGAAGTGGGCGCCGAGGGTGCAGCAGCCGTCGTCGGGGCGGTTGGCATAGATGCCCTCACAGCCCGATCCGAAGATGCACGTCCAGCGCGATGTCAGCCAGGTGAGGTCGCAGCGGAACCGCTGACCGGAGTCGCCGGGGTCGGTGAACTCCACCCAGGTTCGGGGGATGTCGAGCGGAGTCTCAGCCACCGGGTCACCCTATGCCGCGCAGGCCGACTACCGTTGCACCATGAGGCTCGGGGTCATCGATGTGGGTTCGAATACGGTGCACCTCCTCGTGGTTGATGCACACCTGGGCGCTCAGCCCCTGCCCACGAGTTCCCACAAGCGCGAGCTGCGCCTGTCCGAGCACGTCACCGACACCGGCGAGATCGACGACGCGGGTCGCGCGCAGCTTGCCGACTTCGTCGCGGAGTGCCTCACCGTCGCCGAGGACCAGGGTGTCGAGGACCTCATGGGCTTCGTCACGAGTGCCATCCGCGAGGCGCCCAACGGTGACGAAGTGCTCGCCGACGTGAAGGAACGCACCGGTGTCGTCCTCGACGTGCTGTCTGGCGAGGACGAGGCGCGCCTGACCTTCCTCGCCGCCCGGCGATGGTTCGGCTGGTCGGCCGGCACCCTGCTCGTCGCCGACATCGGTGGTGGCTCGCTCGAGATCGCCCAAGGCATGGACGAGGATCCCGACGTCGCGATCTCGTTGCCGCTGGGGGCCGGTCGCGTCACCCGCGACCACCTCGTGGGTGACCCGCCCGGAGTCGAGTCGGTGCGCGCCGCCCGCAAGCACGTGCGCGCGACGATCGCACGCGAACTCCGTCCCCTCACCAAGGCTGGCGCTGCGGACCGCGTCGTGGGGACCTCCAAGACGATGCGTTCCCTGGCGCGCATCACCGGCGCCGTTCCCAGTTCTGAGGGCATGTATGCCGCCCGCTACCTCGAGCGTGCAGCTCTCGACGCGGTCCTTCCGAAGATCGCGACCATGCCTGCGGCACAGCGTTCTTCGCTCCCCGGTGTGTCCGCGTCGCGCGCCCGCCAGCTGCTCGCCGGCGGCATCGTGGCGTCCGCGACGATGGACCTGCTCGGTGTCGATCGTCTGGAGATCTGCCCGTGGGCGCTGCGCGAGGGCATCATCTTGCGCAGACTCGACGGCATGCACTGATGGAGACCGGTGACGCGGTGGCCATCCCGGACATCCCGGTCGCCCTCTCCACGGCGTCGGTCTATCCCGAGAACTGCGCCGCCGCGTTCCAGCACGCCGCTCGTCTCGGCTACGACGGCGTCGAGGTCATGGTCTGGACCGACCCGGTGACCCAGGAGGCGGGTGCGCTCCGCGCACTCTCCGACCTGCACGGCATACCCATCGTCTCGATCCACGCACCCACCCTGCTCATCAGCCAGCGGATCTTCGGGGTCGACGCCTGGGGCAAGGTTGACCGCTCTCTGGAGCTCGCGCACGACGTCGGCGCCAGCACGGTCGTCCTCCACCCGCCGTTTCGGTGGCAGAAGGAGTATGCCCGCGACTTCACCGACGGCATCGCCATGCGCGAGAACGATTCCGGCATCACGCTCGCCGTCGAGAACATGTTCCCGTGGCGCGTTGGCGGTCGCGAGATCGAGGCCTACCTCCCGCACTGGGACCCGGTGCCTCAGCCCTACGACCACGTGACGCTCGACCTGTCGCACACTGCGACGGCTGGTTCCGACGCGCTGGCCATGGTGGAGGCGCTCGGGCCGCGCCTGGCCCATCTGCACCTGGCCGACGGACTCGGGTCCATGAGGGACGAACACCTGGTGCCGGGGCGCGGCTCGCAGCCATGCGCGGAGGTGCTGGATCTGTTGGTGCACAACGGTTTTGGGGGATCCATCGTGGTCGAGGTGTCGACTCGCCGACTCTCCATCGAGCAGCGCGAGATCGCTCTCGCCGAGTCGCTGGCCTTCTGTCGCCTCCACCTGGCTACCGCGCTCGGGGACGGGGACGGGGACGGGGACACGTCATGAGCCCGAGAGGTCGACGGCCCGGGGGAGAGGACACGCGTGCAGCGATCATCGCCGCCGCGCGCGCCGAGTTCGCCCAGCGGGGCTACGACGGCACGTCGCTGCGGGGCATTGCTCGTGAGGCCGGGGTCGACGCCAAGCTCGTGCACCACTACTTCGATGGCAAGACCGAGCTGTTCGCCGAGGTGCTCGCGTTCCCCGCGGACCCGTCCGAGCTCATCGAACGCCTCGTATCGGTGCCACGGGACGAACTGGGGGAGGGCCTCGTCCGAGTCTTCCTCTCGGTCTGGGACAACCCGGTGGGCCGACAGCGGTTCGCGGCCATGTTCGCTGCGGCGGCGGCCAACGAGGAGCACGCCCGGATGGTGCGCGAGTTCGTCGGACGCGAGATCTTCGTGCGGCTCATCGAGCGGATCAGCAATGGTGACGAGGTTGGCGAGGGCTCGTCGGTGGAGTTGCGTGCTGCACTCGGAGCCGCCCAGCTCATCGGTATGGGCGTGCTGCGCTATGTCGTGAAGATCCCCGCCCTCGCTGACGCCACGGTCGAGGAGATCGTCGCCATCCTCGGCCCAACACTGCAGCAGCACCTCATCCCCGCCAGTTCCTGATCACCGACTGCGTCTTCGTGCCCGAAACGGACACTCGTCGCGAGGCTCCTCATGTCCGTTTCGGGCACGAAGACGATCCTGCCGGACGCGAGGGGGTTGCGGTGGGCGGCCCGTGGGGTCTAAATTCATCACATGATGAAAAACGGAAGTGCGGACGCGGTCGTCGTCGAGCACCTGCGCGTGGTCCGCGGTGACCGGGAGGTCCTGCCCGACCTCAGTGTCACCGTTCCCGCCGGTCAGGTCGTGGGTCTGCTCGGCCCCAGCGGTGGCGGCAAATCCACCCTCATGCGCGCCATCGTCGGTGTGCAGCAGGTCGCTTCCGGCACCGTCACGGTGCTCGGCGAACCCGCGGGATCGGCGGACCTGCGCCATCGCGTCGGTTACGTCACGCAGTCGCCCAGCGTCTATGCCGACCTTTCCGTGCGCCACAACCTCGCCTACTTCGCCAAGGTGCTCGGTGCCCCCAGCGACGCGGTCGATCGCGCCATCGAAGCCGTCGACCTCGCCAGCCACGCCGACGCATCGGTCGGCAACCTCTCCGGCGGACAACGCTCCAGGGTCTCCCTGGCAGCCGCCCTCGTCGGCGACCCCGAGCTCCTCGTCCTCGACGAGCCGACCGTGGGCCTCGACCCGGTGCTCCGTCGCGATCTCTGGGACCTCTTCCGCCGGCTCGCCCACGACGAAGGGCGCACGCTCCTCGTCTCGAGCCACGTCATGGATGAGGCCACCCGCTGCGACCGCCTCCTGCTGCTGCGTGAAGGCCTGATCCTCAGTGACTCCACCCTCCCCGAGCTGCTGTCTCGCACCGGCGCGGCTGACGCGGAGCAGGCCTTCCTCTCCCTTGTCGACCAGGCAGCCGCCACCTCAGGAGACCGTTCATGAACCCGCGCATCACCCTCGCCACGGCCGCCCGCATCCTGCGCCAGCTCCGCGCCGATCACCGCACCATCGCGATGATGCTCGTCGTGCCATGCGTCCTCATCGGACTCCTCGCCTGGATCTTCGACGGCACGCCCGTCTTCGACCGCGTCGGGTCCGCCCTCCTCGGGGTGTTCCCGTTCGTCGTCATGTTCATCGTGACGAGCGTCGCAACGCTGCGCGAACGCACCTCGGGCACCCTCGAACGCCTGCTCACCACACCACTCGGCAAGGGCGACCTCATGCTCGGCTACGCCCTCGCCTTCGGTGTCATGGCAGTCGTGCAGGCCCTGGTGGCAACGGGATTCGCCGTCTGGGTCTGTGATCTCGACGTGGCCGGACCGACCTGGCTCCTTGTCGTCGTGGCTGTCTGTGACGCGCTTCTCGGCACGGCACTCGGCCTGCTCGTCAGCGGCTTCGCCTCGACGGAGTTCCAGGCCGTGCAGTTCATGCCGGCGCTCGTCCTCCCGCAGTTCCTGCTCTGCGGACTCCTGGTCCCGCGAGACTCGCTGCCGACCGTCCTGTCGGCGATCTCGGACTTCCTGCCCTTGTCGTATGCCGTGGACGCGATGCGCACGATCGCTGCGGTTCCCGATCCCCTCAGTGACGTGTCGAGTGACATCGGGATCATCGTCGGGGCCATCGCCCTGGCCCTCGCCCTCGGCAGTCTCACTCTGCGCCGCCGCACCCCGTGAGAGGAAAGCGCGCAGGGGAGCGGACGGCATACCCGTCTCTGGCACGTCCGCGGAGCGGATAACCTGACGCTCGTGGATGCCTCAGACCTGCTTCGCTCCAGCCTCCTGCACCTGTCCGACTCCTCGCTCGTGCGCAGCACGATCGAGAAGGCGCCGGTGAGCCGATCCGTCGTGCAGCGCTATGTGCCGGGGACCGACGTCGCCCATGCCGTCAGCGCCGCCGCCGAGTTGCGCGCGACGAACCGCATGGTGACCATCGACTACCTCGGCGAGGACACCCTCGACGCCGGGCAGGCCGCGCACACGGTCGACACCTACGTCGGACTGCTGCGCGCGCTCAAGGCCCGCGACCTGACCCAGTTCGGGGCCGCCGAGGTCAGCGTCAAGCTCAGCGCCGTCGGCCAGGCCCTGCCCCAGGACGGCGAGCAGATCGCCCTCGACAATGCCCGCCGCATCTGCGAGATCGCCAAGGACGCCGACACGACCGTCACCCTCGACATGGAGGACCACACGACGACCGACTCGACGCTGTCGATCCTCGCCGAGCTGCGCAAGGACTTCCCCAACACCGGTGCCGTCGTCCAGTCCTACCTCCACCGCACCGAGGCCGACTGTCGCGACCTCGCCACCGCGGGCAGCCGTGTCCGACTGTGCAAGGGCGCCTACAAGGAGCCGGCCTCCGTCGCCTACCAGGACGCGGAGGACGTCGACCTGTCCTACGTGCGCTGCCTCAAGGTGCTCATGGCCGGTGACGGCTACCCGATGATCGCCAGCCACGACCCACGCCTCATCGACATCGCCCGGGCGCTCGCGAGCCGCCACGGTCGCGAACCCGACTCCTACGAGTTCCAGATGCTCTATGGCATCCGCCCCGACGAGCAGACCCGCATCGCGGACCGGGGGCACCAGATGCGGGTCTACCTGCCGTTCGGCGAGGAGTGGTACGGCTACCTCATGCGCCGCATGGCCGAGCGCCCCGCCAACCTGCAGTTCTTTCTGCGCAGCCTCGTCTCCAAGGGCTGAGTTGCCGCGGAGGTCCGCACACAAGACCTCTTTCTTGCGCAGCCTCGTCTCCAAGGGCTGACACCCAGGGCCCGGTGGGCACCGGGCCAATGGACATGTAGAGGTCCTCTCGAGCCAGTCCGGCACCGACCATCGCGTGCTCAGCCTCGGTCACCACAGGTGAGCACAGCATGTCCGTTGGTTCGCTGGGAAAGGGAGCAGGCGGCATACCTCCGATGAAACGCGCGTGAAGCGGGAGGTGACGAGGGCTTAGTCTCGCGACATGGGAACGGTTGCGATCTTCGGTGCTGGTGTCATGGGCGAAACCCTGCTCTCGGGTCTGCTGCGCTCCGGCCGACCGGCTGACGAGCTCGTCATCACCGAGCGGCGCGCCGAGCGGGCCGCGGAGCTGACGGAGAAGTACGGCGTGCGCGCCGTCAGCAACGTCGAGGCGGCCGCCGGGGCGGACACTCTCGTGCTCGTCGTCAAGCCGCAGGACATGGCCGCACTGCTCGACGAGATCAGCCCCCACGTCGCCGACGGGAACCTCGTCGTCAGCCTCGCCGCCGGCATCACGACCGAGTTCATCGAGCGTCGCCTCGCCGAAGGTCGTTCTGTCGTTCGCGTCATGCCCAACACCCCGGCCCTTGTCGACGAGGGGATGGCTGCGGTGAGCGGCGGCAAGCACTGCCTTCCCGAACAGCTCGCGCACGCCATCGAGCTCCTCGCCGCGACCGGCAAGGTGACCGAGGTCCCCGAGAAGCAACTCGACGCCGTGACCGCCATCTCCGGCAGCGGACCGGCATACATCTTCTATGTCGTGGAAGCGATGATCGAGGCGGGAGTCGTCCTCGGTATGCCGCGTGCCACCGCCACCGAACTCGTCACCCAGACGCTCTACGGTGCGGCCACCATGCTGCGCGAGACCGGTCAGCACCCGACCGTGCTCCGCGAGCAGGTCACCTCGCCCGGCGGCACGACCGCTGCAGCGCTGCGCGTCCTCGACGACCACAAGGTCCGAGCGGCCTTCGTCACGGCGATGGAGGCAGCAGCGGTGCGCTCCCGGGAGCTGTCCGGTGGCTGACGCCAGGGGTTCCGCCAGCGTCGTCCCCGTCACCGAGGACAACTGGCGCACCTATCGCGACGTGCGACTCGCCGCGCTCCTGGACACCCCCCGAGCCTTCGCGAACACGTATGCCGTGAGCGCGGCCTACTCGGACGAGTCCTGGCTCGCGCGCCTCACCTCCATGAGCGTTTTCCTTGCGATGGTCGACGACCGCCCTGTCGGCACCGTCTCGATCTGGCACGGCCTCGACCAGCCCGACGACGAGATCTACCTCATCGGGATGTGGGTCTCGGCGTCCGTGCGCGGTCGCGGCGTCGGGGACCTTCTGGTCTCCACCGCCCTCGACGCCGCAGGTCAGGACGGGTACGCACGGGTTCACCTCGAAGTCGCGCAGGAGAACCTCCCCGCCCAACGCCTCTACGAACGCCACGGCTTCACCCCCACCGGCACCAGCTGGGACAACCCGCTCTACGGCGGGATCAAAGAGATTGGGTATGCCGTCAGGGTGGACCCGGGTTGCCGCCCGTCAGTGTCGTCAGAGACAGTTGAGGCATGAGCGACATCACCGTGCGCCCGCTGGGCGAAGAGGACTGGCAGCAGTACCGCGACACGCGGCTGACCGCTCTGCGGGAGTCACCCGAAGCCTTCGTGGCCGCTGTGGACGAGGAGGAAGCCTTCGACGAGGACCTGTGGCGCTTGCGGATGAAGCGCTCCGCCCGACTCCTCGCCGAACGTGAAGAGAGCCCACTCGGCATCGTCAGCGTGGGCCGCTCCAGCAACGACAACCCCAAGACCTCCGAGCTGTTCGGCCTCTGGGTCAGCCCCGAAGCCAGAGGCAGCGGGGTCGCCTCCGCCCTCGTGCGTGCTGCCGCCAAGCTTGCCCGCGAACAGGGCCAGACGCAGCTCGCCTACTGGGTCGGCAGCGACAACGGCCGTGCCGTCGCGTTCGCCAGCGGCTTCGGGTTCCGGCCCACCGCCGACCGTCGCCCCATGCGGGTCAAGAGCGAGGACGACGAGGACGAGGTCGCCATGGTGCTCGCGCTCGGCGGCGACCGCGGGTCAGTGCCCAGCGACTTCTGATCTTGGTCGCGAGCGCCGTTCTGGCGCCTTGCGATTCGTCGCGAACGGCATACCCGGCTGGTCTTCGCCTTTCACGGCTCGATTTCTGCGCCGATGGCGTCAGCGGCGCAAGGGCTGATCCGCGGCGCAGCCATGGGTGAGCCTGTGGTCACGTTGAGCGCCGGTGGTGCCGTCGGCGCGAGTGACACCACACGCAGCCAGGAGCGGGAGGGTCAGGGCTGACCCGATGAGGCTTCGACGAGTCGTCATGCTGCCCTGCATGAACGCGTGTTCAGGGGCGGGCAGCGAGTCGCTCGAGGAGCTCGGTCGGACCACTGACGATGAGCGTGTCGTGAGCCGAGACCTTCGTCGTGGGGACGGCATACGTGAAGTCTTCTCCGGGAGCCTTGACGCCCACGATCGTCACGCCGTACTTGCTGCGCAGCTTGCTCTGCTCCAACGTGAAGCCGACGGCCTCGGTCGGCGGGCGCATCTTGACGATGGCGAACCCGTCGTCGAACTCGATGTAGTCCTGGAGCTTGCCGCCGACGAGGTGCGCGACCCGACGGCCCGTGTCGGCCTCGGGGCGCACGATGTGCTGCACGCCGATGCGGTCGAGAATGCGTGCGTGTTCGGGCGACATGGCCTTGGCCCAGATGTCAGGGATGCCTTGGTCGACGAGGTTGGCCGACGCGAGGACCGACGCCTCGATCGAGGACCCCACACCGACGATGGCGATCTTGTAGCGGGAGGCCTTGGCATCGCGGATGACCTCGGAGTCGCTGGCGTCGCCGTGGATGATCGAGCTCAGCCGTCCGAGGAACTTCTCGGCGAGGAACCCGTCCTTCTCGATGGCGACGACCCGGTGCCCGAGGCGACGCAGCTCGAGAGCGGCGGCACCGCCGAACCGACCCAGACCGACCACGAGCACATCGAGATCGCTGTTCTTGGCGCCCAAGGCTTCCTCCTGCTGACGACTGACCCGATGACTGACCCGATGACTGGCCCGATGACTGACGGCGATGTCGCGTCGTCAGGTGGGCGTTCGGGTCGAGGCTAACGCTCATCGGGGGTGCGCCGGGTAGCGTGCCCGACATGGCTCATCGCACGCGCCTCGTCTGGGACGACGGGTTCACGGCTTACAACTTCGGGCCGACGCACCCGATGGGGCCCGCGCGGCTCGCGCTCACGACCAGGCTGCTCGACTCTCTGGGCGTCCTCGACCAGCTCGAGGTCATCAGTCCCGACGTGGCCACCGACGACCTCCTCGCGACGGTCCACGACCGCGACTACATCGCTGCGGTCCGTGCCGCCTCCCTCGATCCCGACGGAGCCGACCTGCGCCGTGGGCTCGGCACCGAGGACGACCCGGCCTTCGCGGGGATGCACGAGGCGAGCGCCCGCATCGTCCAGGGCACGGTCGACGTCTGTGACGCGGTGTGGAGCGGCGAGGCCGACCACGGGGTGAACTACTGCGGCGGCCTCCACCACGCGATGGCGACGAACGCTGCCGGCTTCTGCATCTACAACGACATCGCGGTCGGCATCCAGCGACTCCTCGACAACGGCGCGGAGCGGGTGGCCTACGTCGACATCGACGTCCACCACGGCGACGGTGTGGAGCGCATCTTCTGGAACGACCCGCGCGTTCTCACGGTCTCGGTCCACGAGTCGGGTCGCGCGCTCTTCCCCGGCACGGGCTGGCCGGGCGACATCGGCGGCCCGGACGCCAGGGGCACCGCTGTCAACGTGGCCCTCCCGCCCGGCACCGGCGACTCCGACTGGCTGCGTGCCATCGAGTCGGTCGTGCCGCAGGTCGTGGCCGCCTTCAAGCCCGACGTCCTCGTCTCCCAGCACGGTTGCGACAGCCACCGCCAGGACCCCCTCGCCCACTTCAGCGTCTCGGTGGATGCCCAGCGCCGCGCGCACGAGTGCCTCCACCGCCTCGCCCACGACCACGCGGGCGGCAAATGGGTGGCGCTCGGCGGCGGGGGCTACGAGCTCGTCGACGTGGTGCCCCGGTCCTGGGCGCACCTCACCGCGATCGCCGCCCATGTGCCGGTGTCGACCTCCACGGCAGTTCCTGCGGACTGGCTCGACCACGTCCGTGACGCGTTCGGTCGTGAGGGGCCGCAAACCATGGGTGACCTCGCCGAGAAGGATCTGCCTATCTGGGTCCGACCGTGGGAGATGGGGCACAACCCGGACCGCCCCGGTGACGCCGCGATCTTCGCGACGCGTCAAGCGGTGTTCCCGCTCCATGGCCTGGACCCATGGTTCGACTGACTCAAATTTCTCCCCACTGAGCCGCGTGTCGGCTGGACTTGGGAAAGATTCCACTCCAACGACTTCCCCAATGGTCACACCAGCCCCTATGGTTGCTTCTTGTACGCCCGTAGATGACCGCCGACGGGGAAGTCGGCGATGCGAGCATGCAGAAGATCGAGGTGGCGATGTCTCAGGAACGCTTTGCCGAGGTGCGGTTTCTCACCGTTGCCGAGGTGGCCTCGATCATGCGCGTGTCGAAGATGACCGTCTATCGCATGGTGCACGGAGGCGAGCTTCCGGCCGTGCGTGTCGGTCGGTCCTTCAGGGTTCCCGAGGACGAGGTGCAGAAGTACCTCCGGGAGTCCTACATGGGCACCGCGTGAGCGAGCAGCAACCAACGCTGGAGGCCGGGCCGATGAGGCCCGGCCTTCGCCGTTCTCCGGCCGGTTTCGGGGCCCGTTTGGGCGCTCAGCCCGCGCGCCGGTAGTGTTGCCCCTCGACACACGCGCGCCGGTCGGCCGCGCAGGCCGATCAGCAGCTGCTGGTCCACCGTCGTTCGAATTTCTCTCAATCAGCAAGGACTGCTCATGGGTTCAGTGATCAAGAAGCGTCGCAAGCGCATGGCCAAGAAGAAGCACCGCAAGTTGCTTCGCAAGACGCGCCACCAGCGCCGCAACAAGAAGTGACGCGTTCCTGACGCGTGTGATCGGCCCTCGCCCCTGCGGCGGGGGCCGTTCTGCATTCACGACGGGGTATGCCGGCCCACGCGGAGCGTGGGACCCGCGCTCACCTCGCGCTGCCCGTCCAGCCCGTGGTCTGCTGGGTGACAGGCCTCTCCAACCCCTCCGTCACAGTGCGACGGGAAGTAGGGTCAGGCACGAAAGACCGTGGTCGACAAGAGAGGCAGTGCCCGTGGGCCAAGTAGTTCTCGTGACGGGGGTGTCCCGCCATGTCGGTGGTGTCCTCGCTCGGCGGCTCGCGGCCGACCCCGGTGTCGACAAGGTCATCGGTGTCGATGTCATCCCACCACCGCGAGACCTCGGGGGCGCCGAGTTCATCCGGGCCGACATCCGCAACCCGATGATCGGCAAGGTCATCGCCCAGGGTGACGTCGACACCGTGGTGCATGCGAACGTCATCGCGACGCCGACCTTCGCCGGAGGACGCACTCCGCAGAAGGAGATCAACGTCATCGGCACCATGCAGCTGCTCGCTGCGTGCCAGAAGGCGGGTTCGGTCAAGCGCCTCGTCGTGAAGTCCACCGCTGCGGTCTACGGCTCGACCCCGCGCGACCCGGCGATGTTCACCGAGGAGATGAGCGCCCGCCGGCTGCCGTCCTCGGGGTTCGGCAAGGACTCCATCGAGGTCGAGGGTTACGTGCGCGGCTTCGCCCGCCGCCGACCCGACGCCGAGATCCTCACGTTGCGCTTCGCCAACATCATCGGTCCGCGGATCCGTACCTCGATCACCGACTACTTCCACCTGCCAGTCATTCCGGTGCCGTTCGGATATGACGCCCGACTGCAGTTCATCCACGAGGATGACGCGATCGCTGCCCTGGCCCGCGGGGTCACCGGCTCGGCCACCGGTGTCATCAATCTCGCGGGCGACGGCGTCCTCACCGTCATGCAGGCCGCCGCCATCACCCGGCGTCCGATCGTCATGGTCCCGTTGGCAGCTGCCGGCACCATCGGGGGACTCGGCAAGCGGTTCGGCCTCGTCGACTTCAGTCCTGACCAGATGTCCTTCCTCGCCTTCGGCCGGGGCGTGGACACCACGGCGATGCGTGAGGCGTTCGGTTTCAACCCGTCGTTCTCGACGCGGGCTGCGTTCGAGGACTTCGCCCGCACCGTGAGTCCGGTCTATCCCTCGTTCGACGCCGTCACCGGTGCCGTCGGCGGGATCTTCGTTGCGACACAACAGGTTCTGGGTCGAGGGAAGCGCTGATGGCGACGAAGAAGACGACGAGCTCGACGACGACGCCCGCAGCCAAGGCGCCGAAGAAGAAGGTGTCGTCCGTCGCCGCAGGTGCGGCCCGGGCCTCTGGCGAACGCGCGCGCCGCCGCTCCACCCCCCTGCTTTCCACCCAGGCCGCCAGTTCGACGACTGCCCAGCCCTCGAAGGCACGGCCTTCGAAGGCACGGCCTTCGAAGGCACAGACGGTCAAGCCCGAGGCGGCGAAGCCGCCGATCGAGCAACCCGTCGCCGCTCGCACGGCCCACCGTCCGCGGCCCACGGCCAGCACCAAGCCCTCGTCCAAGGCAACCAAGCAGGGCGGCCTACTCCCTCAGAGTCCGCGCGCGAAGCGTGCAGCTGACGAAGCCAGGCGCCGTCACCTGCGGGTCGCGTCCTCGCCCGAGCCCAAGCGCCTCTCACCCGATCCGACAGCGACGCAGACCGACATGGCGTTGCCCGTCCCGGGGATCGACGAACTGTTGAGCGCCTCCATCTCCGCCATGCGCATCGCGGCCCAGGGCGCGGGCCTGTCTCCCGACGAGATCGAGCGTCGGATCGCCGCGACCCTGGCCTTCCTGCGCCGGCGGATCGAGGGCGACTTCTCGGTCGACGAGTTCGGCTACGACGAGCACTTCGCCGAGAACGTCATCTTCCCGATGCTGCGCCCCATCTACAGGAACTGGTTCCGGGTCGAGGTTCGCGGGCTCGAGAACATCCCCGCCGAGGGTGGCGCGCTCATCGTGAGCAACCACTCGGGCACCATCGCCATCGACTCCCTCATGGTCGCGCAGGCCGTGCACGACGAGCATCCGCAGCACCGTGTCATGCGGGCACTGGGTGCCGACCTCGTCTTCCAGACCCCGATCCTCGGGGCGTTCGCGCGCCGCGGTGGGTCGACCCTCGCGACCGGCGACGACGTCGACCGCCTCTTCTCCAAGGGCGAGCTCGTCGGCGTCTTCCCAGAGGGGTTCAAGGGCGTGGGCAAGCCGTTCAAGGAGCGCTACAAGCTGCAGCGCTTCGGTCGCGGTGGATTCGTCTCGGCCGCGCTCAAGGCCGGCGTCCCGATCATCCCGACCTCCGTGGTCGGGGCCGAGGAGATCGCGCCGATCATCGGCAACATGAAGACGGTCGCGCGCCTCCTGGGCCTTCCCTACGCGCCGATCACGCCGACCTTCCCCCTCCTGGGCCCGCTCGGCCTCATCCCGCTGCCCAGCAAGTGGATCATCGAGTTCGGCGCGCCCATCGAGACCGCCAGCCACGGCAGCGCGGCGGCCGACGACCCGATGCTCGTCTTCGACCTCACCGACCAGGTGCGCGAGACGATCCAGCAGACCCTCTACTCCCTGCTCATGCAACGCCGCTCCGTCTTCTTCTGACATGCCGCGCGTCACCCTGATCAGCAAGCCGGGCTGCCACCTCTGCGACGACGCGCGAGCGATCATCGCGAGAGTCACGCAGGACCTGGGGGAGTCGTTTGAGGAGCTCGACATCCTGGAGCGCCCCGACCTCCTGGAGCGCTACGCCGAGGAGATCCCCGTGACCCTCGTCGACGGACGTCAGCTCGACTTCTGGCGCGTCAACGAAGCCCGCCTGCGCGCCGCACTCAGCCAGCCCCTGCGCTAGGCGACCCGAGGCACCCACCAGAGCGGGCGGCATACCCATCAGGGGTGCAAGCGGTTACGCAGAAGGCTTGTACCAGAGTGTGGTGAGGCCCGCGTCTCGGGGTAGGTTCGCGACTTTGTGCATCGCTTCACAAGTGCGTACCCTGACAGGGCATCACCACACCTTCCAGACAGGAGTCGAAGGCCACGTGTCCGCCGACGTCGCAGCTCGCCGGGGTATCCCCGACGCGTCAGTGGCTCGACTCCCGGGATACCTGCAGGCCCTCACTTCGCTCGCGGAGCGCGGGATCAGCTCCGTGAGCTCCGAGGAGCTCGCCGCTGCGGCAGGTGTCAGCTCGGCCAAGCTGCGCAAGGACCTCTCCCACCTCGGCTCCTACGGAGTGCGTGGTGTTGGCTACGAGGTCGACCGACTGGCCTACGAGATCTCGACGGCCCTCGGCCTCACCCAGGACTGGCCCGTGGCCATCGTCGGGATGGGCAACCTCGGTCGGGCGCTCGCGGCCTACAGCGGCTTTGCCACGCGCGGCTTCAACGTCATCGCGGTCCTGGATCGTGACGATGCCCTGGTCGGCGCGAAGGTCGGTGACCGCCGGATCCGTCCGATGGGCGATCTCGGCGCGCTGGTGAGCGACGACCGGCTTGCCATCGGTGTCATCGCCACGCCTGCGGACTCGGCGCAGGACGTTGCTGACCGTCTCGTCGCGGCCGGTGTCCGCTCAATCCTCAACTTCGCACCGTGCGTTCTCGACGTGCCGGATGACGTCATGGTCCGCAAGGTCGACATGTCGACCGAGCTGCAGATCCTCGCGTTCCACGAGCAGCGTCGCACCGGCGAGCTCGATCTCGCGGGGCAGTCGGATGTCACGGAGGTCGCCCTGTGAGCCTTCTCGTCCTCGGCCTCTCGCACCACGGCGCACCCATGGAGCTTCTTGAGTCAGCCGTCCTCGACCAGGCCGCCCGCGGGCGCCTCGAAGCCGCGATCGTCTCCTCCGAGCACGCGGTCGAAGCCGTCGTCGTCTCGACGTGCAACCGCACGGAGGTGTATGCCGAGGGGCTCACCTTCCATGGTGCGCTCACCGATGTGTCCGAGGCGCTCGCTGCCGCGACGGGTATGGCGCTGGCTGACCTCCAGCCGCACCTCTACGTGCACTACGAGGACCGTGGCATCGCCCACGCGTTCTCCGTTGCCGCCGGACTCGACTCGATGGCCGTCGGTGAGGCTCAGATCCTGGGCCAGCTCCGTGACGCGCTGACCCGCGCGCAGCGTCGCGGTCACGTTGGCCCGGCGCTCAATACTCTCCTGCAGCAGGCACTTCGGGTCGGCAAGCGCGTTCACACCGAGACCGCGATCGATGACGTGAGCCGTTCGCTCGTGGGCGCTGGACTCCTCGCGGCCCATGCGCTCGTGGGTCCCATCGAGGGCTCCCGCGTGCTGGTGCTCGGCGCTGGTGGCATGGGCGCGCTCGCGGCGTCCACCGTCAGCCAGGCCGGTGCGGCATCGGTGACGATCGCCAACCGCAGCCTGGCCCGCGCGGAGCGCCTGGCCGAACGAGTCAGCGGCGCCGCCCTCGCGTGGGACGCCCGCTTCGCAGCCCTGACCGACGCCGACATCATCATCTCGAGCACCGGCGCGACCGGCGTCGTGCTCACTGCGGCCGACGTCGCTGCTGCTGCGGTGGCCCGTGGTGGTCGCCCTCAGGTGTTCATCGACCTGGCCCTGCCGCACGACGTCGATGTCGCAGTCGCCGACCTCGACGGTGCCACGCGGATCGGTCTTGCCGAGCTCGGCGAGATGCTCAGCCACGCCGGCGACGTCCCGCAGGTGCGCGAGGCGCGCGACATCGTCACGGGTGAGGTCGCGGCATACCTGACGGAGCGTTCTGCGGAAGCCGTGGCGCCCACCGTTGCTGCTCTGCGCTCACGGGCGCAGGAAGTCGTGGATCGCGAGATGGCGCGGCTCGAGCGGCGCACCCCGGACCTGGACGACGGCGACCGCGCCGAGGTGCAGCGTGCCGTCCACCGCATCGTCGAGAAGCTCCTGCACGCGCCGACCGTGCGCGTCAAGGAGATGGCCCAGAGCGGTCAGGGCGGCAGCTATGCCAAGGCCCTGAGCGAGCTGTTCGACCTCGACCCGCGCGAGGTGTCGGTCGTGTCCACCCCGCCGATCCTGCCCGTGATCGAAGACGAGGGGGTCGGACGATGACTCTTCGCCTGGGCACCCGCCGCTCCGCCCTCGCCACGACGCAGTCCGGATGGGTCGCGGACCAGTTGCGCGCCCTCGGCCACGACGTCGAACTCGTCGAGATCACCACCCATGGCGACCGCGACCGCACGACCCCGCTCGCGACGATGGGTGGCACCGGCGTCTTCGTGTCCGCCCTGCGCGACGCCCTGCGCGCCGGAACCGTCGACCTCGCCGTGCACTCCCTCAAGGACCTGCCCACGACACCCGAGGACGACCTCGTCGTGGCCGCCATTCCTTCGCGCGAGGACCCCCGCGACGCCCTGGTGGCCCGCGACGGACTCACCCTCGGCGAGCTCCCGGCCGGATCGACCGTCGGCACCGGTTCACCGCGACGGCGCGCCCAGCTCGAGGCCCTCGGGCTCGGGCTCGACATCCGCGAGCTGCGCGGCAACGTCGACACCCGCCTCGGGCGCGTCACCAACGGTGACCTCGATGCCGTCGTCCTCGCCCAGGCCGGACTCGCGCGGCTCGGTCGCACGTCGGTCGTCACCGAGGTCATCGACCCCATCCAGATGCTTCCCGCGCCTGGCCAGGGTGCCCTCGCCGTCGAGGCCCGTGCCGACGATGCCGCCACCCGCGATGCCGTTGCCGCCCTCGACGATGCCGACACCCGCGCCTGCGTCGACGCCGAGCGGGCCGTGCTCTCCGAGCTCGAGGCCGGCTGCTCCGCACCCGTTGGGGCTCTCGCCGAGATCGTCCTGGGGGATGACGGTGACGAGCTGTCGCTGCGCGCCGTCGTCTCGAGCCCTGATGGCTCGGGCGACATTCGTCGTTCTGCCACGGGCAGCCCCGCCGACGCAGACGCCGTGGGTCGCAAGCTCGCCCGCCTTCTCCTCGAGGACGGCGCTGCCGACCTCGCCCTCATCAAGACCGGCACCACCACCGCCAGTACCGTCCACACCGAACGCCCCGGAGCGTGACCAGTGAGCACCACCCGCTCGATCCGACCCACCACGACCAACCGCACCCCCGCGAGGGTTGCCTTCGTCGGCGCCGGCCCCGGGGACGCCGGACTGATGACGATGCGCGCACTCGAGTACCTCGCTGAGGCCGACGCCGTCGTCATCGACCAGGTCGCCCGTGAGGATGTCGTTGCCCGTCATGCCCGACCCGAGGTCGAGATCGTCGACGCCGGTCACGGCGAGCACGGTCAGCCGCTGACCCACGCCTCCCGCGCCAAGCTCGTCGTGAGGGCCGCCAAGGCCCACCCGCGTGGGCTCGTCGTGCGCCTCATGGATGGCGACCCGGCGACCTTCAACGGTCTGGCCGAGGAGGCTGCAGCCTGCGTCAAGGCTGGCGTGCCCTTCGAGGTCGTCCCGGGCGTCAGCTCGGTGAGCGCAGTGCCGACCTACGCCGGCATCCCGCTCACGACGAGCAGTTCGCGCGGTATCCACGTCATCAGCGCCGGTGAGAAGCTCAAGGACATCGCTGTCGCGATCGACCCCGCCGTCACCGTCGTCGTCCTCGGGCAGCCCGACACCCTCGTCGGCACGCTCGAGGCCCTGCGGGCAGCCGGTCGCGCCGACCACACGCCTGTCGCCATCACCGAGCGCGGGACCACCGTGCAGCAGGTGACCATCACGACGACGCTCGCCGAGGTCGCCACGGCCGCCAAGTCGATGCAGTTCCCCGCGCTGGCCGTCGTCGGCGACAACGTGTCACTGCGCGAGAACCTCTCGTGGTTCGAGACCAAGCCGCTCTTCGGGTGGAACGTCCTCGTCCCGCGTACCAAGGACCAGTCCGGTTCCATGGTCCGCCGCCTCGAGCGCTACGGCGCCCAGGCCACAACGGTTCCGACGATCTCGGTCGAGCCCCCGCGCACCCCCCAGCAGATCGAGCGGGCCGTCAAGGGCCTCGTCACCGGTCGCTACGAGTGGGTCGGTTTCACCTCGGTCAACGCGGTGCGCGCGATCCGCGAGAAGTTCGAGGAGTTCGGTCTCGACGCCCGCTCGTTCGCCGGCCTCAAGGTCGCCGCCGTCGGTGGCGTGACGGCCGACGCCCTGCGCGAGTGGGGCATCAACCCCGACCTCGTGCCCGAGGGTGAGCAGTCCGCCCAGGGACTCCTCGACGAATGGCCGCCCTTCGACGAGCTGCTCGACCCGATCAACCGGGTCTTCCTGCCGCGCGCCGACATCGCCACCGAGACGCTCGTGGCCGGGCTCCAGGACATGGGCTGGGAGGTGGACGACGTCACGGCCTACCGGACCGTTCGCGCGGCTCCGCCGGCCGCCCACATCCGTGACGCCATCAAGAGCGGCAACTTCGACGCTGTCGTCTTCACGTCGAGCTCGACGGTGCGCAACCTCGTCGGCATCGCGGGCAAGCCGCACCCGTCGACGGTCATCGCGTGCATCGGTCCGGCGACGGCCAAGACGGCTGAGGAGTGTGGCCTTCGGGTCGACGTCCTCGCGCCGGAGCCGTCCGCCGACGAGCTCGTCGACGCCCTTGCCGACCACGGTCGCTCGCTCGCGCTGGCGGCCGAGGAGGCCGGAGAGCAGGCGGTCCGCCCGAGCCAGAAGCGACCCACCGCGCGTCGTCGCGCCAAGTGACTGAGCCGGATCGGCGAGCCGTGAGCAACCCGCTGCGTCCCCGTCGGCTCCGTCAGTCCCCGGCGGTGCGCCGACTCGTCGCCCAGACGCGCCTGCACCCGGCCGAGCTCGTCCTGCCCGTTTTCGTCCGCGAGGGCATCGATGAGCCGCAGCCGATCGAGGCGATGCCGGGCGTCGTCCAGCACACGCTCGACTCGCTCGTCGCCGAGGCGCATCGCTGCGTCGAGGCCGGACTCGGCGGGATCATGCTCTTCGGAGTGCCTGCGTCCAAGGACGCCATCGGCTCGGGTGCGGACGCCGACGACGGCATCCTCAACGTCGCGCTACGCGCGGTCGTCGACGCCGTCGGTGACTCGCTCGTCGTCATGGCCGACCTCTGCCTCGACGAGTTCACCGACCACGGTCACTGCGGGGTGCTCGATGCGCAGGGGCGCGTCGACAACGACGCCACCCTCGACCGCTATGCCTCGATGGCACTGGCCCAGGCCCGCACCGGGGCTCACGTCCTCGGCCTGAGCGGGATGATGGACGGCCAGGTGGCATTCGTGCGCGAGGCGCTCGACTCGGCCTCCTTCACCGACACAATCCTTCTGGCGTATGCCGCGAAGTACACCTCCGCGCTGTACGGCCCGTTCCGGGAGGCGGTCCAGTCCTCGTTGGTCGGGGACCGTGCGACCTATCAGCAGGACCCGGCCAACACGACCGAGGCGCTGCGCGAGATCGAGCTCGACCTCGCCGAGGGCGCCGACATCATCATGGTCAAGCCGGCGCAGACCCACCTCGACATCATCGCGCTGGCCGCGGAGATGTCACCGGTGCCGGTGGCGGCCTACCAGATCTCGGGGGAGTACTCCCAGATCAAGGCGGCTGCCGAGCGCGGCTGGATCGACGGCGACCGGGCGGTGCTCGAGTCGTTGCTGCACATCCGACGCGCGGGCGCGCAGATCATCCTGACCTACAGTGCCCTCGACGTCGCGGGCCAACTCTGACCGGACGCTGGGCAGCGCCCGCGCGCTGACCGGAGGGATGGTCAGCGGCGCGGGCGCCGGCTCAGCTGCGCAACAGGCTTTCAGGCCTGCTGGGCGAGCTGCACGTCGATGTTGATCGTGATCTTGTCGGAGACGAGCACGCCGCCACCCTCGACCGCGGCGTTCCAGGTGAGGCCCCAGTCCTTGCGGTTGACGGTCGTCGTGGCCTCGAAGCCGGCCTTGGTGTTGCCCCACGGGTCCTGGCCCACGCCACCGAAGTCGACGTCGAAGCTGACGGACTTGGTGACGTCCTTGATGGTGAGGTCGCCGGTGAGGGTCGCGCCGTCAAAGGACGTCGAGACGAAGTGCATGGTGGGGAACTGCTCGGCGTCGAAGAAGTCGGCGCTCTTGAGGTGGGCGTCGCGGTCGGCGGTGCCGGTCTCGACCGAGGCAATCTGCGCGGTCACGTCGACAACGGACTTCGTGATGTCCTCGGCGATCTCGACGGTGCCGGAGACCTCGCGGAAGTAGCCGCGGACCTTGCTGACCATGAGGTGGCGGGCGACGAAGCCGACCTCGGTGTGGGTGGGGTCGATGGCCCAGGTGCCGGCGGGGATCTGCAACTCGGTGGTGGCGCTCATGCGAAGACTCCTTGGAGAAGGGGGCGGGGTGCCTGTCAGACGGATCCAACAGCGCCAATCTCATAGATATTTCAACAAACTGCGAGCAATGTGGGTGAACGACAGGTGAGGAGTTCCACCAACCGATCCCTCACCGTTCGCTAACCTGTGAATGTGGCCGCCTCGGAGATCCCCGCGACCCGCTGGCTGACTCCACAGGAACAACAAGCCTGGCGGGCCTATCTGCGAGCCCATCGAGAGCTCCAGGCGGCCCTCGACCGGGACCTCACCGACTTCGGCCTGAGCCTTCCCGAGTACGAACTGCTCTCGATGCTGTCCGAGCAGGACGGTGATCGCGCCCGCATGTCGGTTCTCGCCGACCTCGTCGTCCAGAGCCGCAGCCGTGTCACGCACACGGCCAAGCGCCTCGAGCAGCGTGGTTGGGTCCGTCGTGAGCCGACGCCCGAGGACGGCCGCGGAGTCGCACTGGCCCTCACGCCCGAAGGTCGCCGCATGGTCGAAGGCGTCGCCCCCGTCCACGTCGCATCCGTTCGCGCCAACTTCATCGACCTGCTGACCCGCGAGCAACTCTGCGCGCTCCACGACGTCTTCGCCCAGGTGCGCGCCCACCTCGTCCCGGGTGCCCGGGCGGACGACGAGATCCACTGAGGCGGACAATGGGCGCATGACGTCCAGCCCCACCCCTGCCTCAGCCGCTGCCACACCCGCCGAGTCCGAAGCACCCGCCTCCGCGGCCCTGCTCGAGCGCGCCACCCGGGTCATCCCCGGCGGCGTGAACTCGCCGGTGCGCGCCTTCCGCGCCGTCGGTGGCACCCCCCGCTTCATCGCGTCCGCACAGGGCCCGTGGCTCACCGATGTGGACGGAAAGCGCTACGTCGACCTGCTCTGCTCGTGGGGGCCGATGATTCTCGGCCACGCCCACCCCGACGTGCTCGAGGCCGTGCGCACTGCTGCCGCCAAGGGCTTCTCGTTCGGAACGCCCAGTGAGAACGAGCTGCTCCTCGCCGAGGAGATCGTCGCCCGCATCGAGCCGCTCGAGCAGGTCCGCCTCGTCTCGTCCGGCACCGAGGCGACGATGAGCGCCATCCGCCTGGCCCGCGGAGTGACGGGTCGCTCGGTCATCGTGAAGTTCGCCGGCTGCTACCACGGTCACGTCGACGCGCTCCTGGCCGCGGCAGGCTCTGGTCTGGCGACTCTGGCGCTGCCCGACTCGGCCGGGGTCCCCGCCGAGATGACGGCCGACACGATCGTCGTGCCCTACAACGACATTCCCGCTCTCGAGGCCGTCTTCGCAGTCCGCGGCACCGAGATCGCCGCCGTCATCACCGAGGCCGCCGCGGGCAACATGGGCGTCGTCCCGCCGGCTCCCGGCTTCACCGAGGCACTGCGCCGCGTCACCCGCGAGCACGGCGCCCTGCTCGTCTCCGACGAGGTCATGACCGGCTTCCGCTGCTCCAAGGCCGGTTGGTACGGACTCGAGGGCCCGTATGCCGCCGGCGCACCCGACATCTTCACCTTCGGCAAGGTCATGGGTGGCGGTTTCCCCGCAGCCGCCTTCGGCGCCAGCACCGAGATCATGAGCCACCTCGCGCCCCTCGGGCCGGTCTACCAGGCTGGCACCCTGAGCGGGAACCCCGTCGCCACGGCCGCCGGACTTGCGACCCTCCAGGGCTGCACCGACGAGCTCTATCCCACGTTGGAGGCCACTGCTCGCACCATCGCCGACGCCGCCAGCGCAGCCCTCGCCGCCGAGGGCGTTGCCCACACCGTCCAGTGGGCCGGCTCGATGTTCTCCGTCTTCTTCCGGGACGGAAGCGTCACGAACTATGACGAAGCACGCGACCAGGACACGGCGGCATACGGACGCTTCTTCCACTCCATGCTGGAGTCGGGAGTGCACCTGCCGCCGAGCGCGTTCGAGGCCTGGTTCGTCAGCGGTTCGCACGACGACGAGGCGATCGGACAGGTCGTCGAGGCCCTTCCCGCAGCCGCCCGAGCCGCCGCCCACGGCGCCTGACGAACGCTCAGGTTCGTTTGCGACAATCGGTGTATGAGTAGGTCAAACCCCGCCTCCGATGTGGAGGTTCGCACGGTCGTGCACCTCGTGCGGCACGGCGAGGTCCACAACCCCGACCGCATCCTCTATGGCCGGCTCGCCAACTTCCACCTCTCCGACCTCGGTCGCCAGATGGCAGACCGCGTCGCCGACCACCTCGCCGACCACGACATCACCCACATCATCTCGAGTCCGCTCGAGCGGGCGCGTGAGACGGCGGGCCCCATCGCGGCGAGCCACGACCTCGACATCGAGATCGACGAGCGCGCGCTCGAGGCCGAGAACGCCTTCGAGGGGCGCGCGGTCGCCGGGGGCAGGGGCATCTTCCGCGACCCCAAGCTGTGGAAGCTCATGGTCAACCCGATGCGTCCGTCGTGGGGCGAGCCCTACGTCGACCTCGCGGCCCGGATGCAGGCCGCCGTCGGCTCCGCGCGTGACCTCGCTCGCGGCCACGAGGCCGTCATCGTGTCGCACCAGGCGCCGATCTGGATGCTGCGCCTGGCCATCGAGGGCCGTCGCTTCGTCCACGACCCGCGCAAGCGCGAATGCACCCTCGCGTCGCTCACCTCCTTGACCTATCGCGGCGACGAACTCGAGTCGCTCGCCTACAGCGAGCCCGCCGCGGCCCTGCTGCCCCTCGCCCACTCGGGAGCCGGTGCATGAGCCGTCCAACCACCCGGTATGCCGCATGTCGCCGCAGTGTCGTCGTCGTTGCCTCCGTGGGTGCTCTTCTTGCGCTGGGAGCCTGCACCTCCGATCCGAACTCCATCGCGGAGCAGGCCAAGCAGGGTGACCAGAAGGGCTACATCGCCGGCAACGGTGCGATTGAGCAGATCCCCGTCGACAAGCGACTCGAGCCGGTCACGCTCGAGGGCAAGACCCTCGACAACGCAGACTGGTCGAGCACGTCGGCCCGCGGCAAGGAGATCGTTGTCGTCAATCTCTGGGGATCGTGGTGTCCGCCATGCATCACCGAGATCCCTGACCTCGAGAAGGTCTGGACCGACGTCCAGGCCGCCAAGAAGCCGGTGCAGTTCATGGGCATCGACTTCCGCGAGGACCGCCAGCGCGGCGCTGCCTTCGTCAAGACCCAGAAGATGACCTACCCGAGCCTCACCGACGAGTCGGGCGTGCTCATCCTCGCGTTCGGCAAGCAGGCCCCCACCTCCCCGCCGTCCACGCTCATCCTCGACCGCGAAGGTCGGGTCGCGGCTCGTGCCAACGGTCCCGTCACCGCCACGACGCTCCAAGGCCTCATCGACGACGTCCTCGCCTCCGGCCCGGCGTCCTGAACTCCGTGCCCCCAGTGACCGACACGATCGCTTCCGGAGCCCTGCCGCTCGCCATGCTCGTGGCGGCGCTCGCCGGGCTCGTGTCGTTTGCGTCGCCCTGCGTCCTGCCACTCGTGCCAGGCTTCCTCGGCTACGTGACCGGGCTGAGTGACACCGCGCTAGAGCAGCGCTCGCGCGGTCGCATGGTGCTCGGAGCGGCCCTGTTCGTCCTCGGCTTCACCGTCGTGTTCATCCTCATGTTCCTGTTCGTCGCCTCGCTCGGGCGCGGCCTCACCGAACATCGACAGGTCCTCATGCGTGTCGGGGGAGTCCTGGTCATCCTCATGGGGCTCGTCTTCCTCGGCGTCGGTGCTGGCGCGGGCTCTCAGCGTCAGTTCGGTCCGACGTGGCGACCCAGGGCTGGCCTGGTCGGCGCCCCGATCCTCGGTGCGGTCTTCGCCCTCGGCTGGGCGCCCTGCACCAGCCCCACTCTGGGTGCAGTGCTCGCGATGTCGGCTTCGGTCACCGAGCCGAGCCAAGGACGAGCGGTGACGCTCGCGACGGCATACGCGCTCGGCTTGGGTCTGCCCTTCATCCTGGCCGCAGCCGGCATCGAGCGGTTCGGCCGCGTTGCCGGCTGGGTGCGCCGCCACCATCGCGCGATCCAGCTCGTCGGCGGCGGCTTCCTCATCGCCATCGGAGTGCTTCTCGTCACGGGCGTCTGGGAGGACCTCATGCGCTGGGTCCAGAACGAACTCATCAACGGCTTCGAGGTGGCGATCTGATGAGCCTGTCGACCCAGCCCAACGACCCCCGACGCGACGACATCACCCAGCCCAGGCTGGGCACCCTGGGCCTGCTCCGGTTCGCGTGGCGTCAGCTGACGTCGATGCGCACGGCGCTGTTCCTGTTGCTGCTCCTCGCCGTTGCCGCCCTGCCCGGCTCGATCTTCCCGCAGCGCTCCATCGACGCCGTCCGCACCACCGACTGGATCGCCCGCCACGAGACTGCTGGCCCCATCCTCGACACGTTCGGCTTCTTCGAGGTCTATGCCGCGCCCTGGTTCGCCGCGATCTACCTGCTGCTGCTCGTCTCGCTCGTCGGCTGTGTCCTGCCGCGCTCCAGGATCCACTGGCGAGCCATGCGCGCGCGGCCGCCGCGCGCCCCGAAGCGGCTGGAGCGACTGGCCGCGCACGAGACGGTGACCTTCGACGGGGCTCCCGGGGACGTGCTCGACGACGTCCGGGCTGCGCTGAAGTCGAGCCGCTTCCGCCTGCACTCGCACGACGACACCACCGTCTCCGCCGAGAAGGGATACCTCAAGGAGACGGGCAACCTGCTCTTCCACCTCGCCCTCATCGGCGTCATCCTCGGCATGGCCTGGGGTCACCTCATGGGATGGAAGGGCGATGTGATCCTCCCGGTGGGCCAGACCTTTGCCAACACTGCGGCCCGCTTCGACACCCTGAGCCCGGGCCCACTGGTGGACACCTCCGACTTCGAGCCCTTCACGATGAAGCTCACCCGCTTCGACGCCGTGTTCGAGACCGACGTCAAGGGCAAGGGCCAGTTCGGCTCCCCGCGGGACTTCACGGCATACGTCGATTTCACGAAGAAGCCCGGCGCCAAGGTGGAGAAGAAGGTCATCCGGGTCAACGGACCCCTCGAGACCGGCGGAGGCACGGCCTTCCTGCTCGGCAACGGCTACGCGCCGCACATCACCGTCAAGGATGCGCAGGGCAACGTCACCTACTCCGACGCGACGCCCTTCCTCGCGCAGGACAACAACTACAACTCGGTGGGTGCGGTCAAGGTTGCGGGCGCCGGACCCGCGGGCAAGCAGCTCGGGTTTGCCGGACTCTTCCTTCCCACGGCCGTCCTCGACGACCAGGGACCGCGCTCGGTGTTCCCGGACGCGCTCGAGCCGGCGCTCGCACTGTCGGCGTTCGAGGGCACGCTCTTCCCCGGTGGGCGGCCGCAGTCGGTCTACTCGCTCGACACGGCCGAGATGGCCCAGCTCAAGAACAAGGCCGGCACCGACCTGCTGCGCATCTGGCTCACCCCCGGTCAGACCTACACGTTGCCCGGCGCTCAGGGCACCATCACCTTCGACGGTGTCGAGCGTTTTGCCGGCATCTCGATCCGCAACGACCCCGGGAAGGAGCTCACCCTGGGGTCCGCCCTCGTGGCCCTGCTGGGGCTCATCCTGTCGCTGACGATCCGTCGGCGTCGGCTCTTCGTGCGGGTTGCACCCGCCACCGAGGAGGGCCGTACCGTAGTGAGCATCGGCGGCCTGGCCAAGGACGACGACGAGGGCATGAGCGAGCAGCTCGAAGGTGTCCTCACGCGACTGAAGGAACGACGCACGTGACCCACGAGACCCTGGCGAACGACGCCAACCTCAGCCTGTACTCCGCGATGGCGGTCCTCACGCTTTCCATGCTCGGGTATGCCGCGTACCTCGCTGGGTGGCTTCCCGCCCGTGACGCTGCGGCCACGTCCGTGGACGCGGAGGTGGCGGCCGCGGATCGCGAGCTCGTCTCTGCGGGTGTCGGCTCCCTGTCGTCCGGGTCGGTTACGGAGGCTGGCGTGTCGACGAGCACCACCTCGGAGATCCCGCTGCGGGCCCGCAAGGCCGGTGGCATCGCGCAGACCCTGGCGCTCTTGGGGACCGTGCTGCTCTTCGCCTCGGCCGCACTGCGCGGTTGGTCCGTGGAGCGGTGGCCCCTGGGCAACATGTTCGAGTTCGGCGTCGCCGCCTCCCTTTTCACCATGCTCGTCTTCGTCATCGCCGGCACGCGCCGCGACCTGCGCTGGCTCGGCGTCTTCGTCGTCGCCCCGGTGCTCATCCTGCTCGGGCTCGCGAACACCGTCTGGTACACCGAGGCCGCCGAGCTCATGCCGTCGCTCAAGAGCGTCTGGCTGATCATCCACGTCACCGTCGCGACCATCTCGGTGGGACTGTTCGCCGTCGGGTTCGTCGTCGCCCTGCTCTATCTCGCCAAGGACCGCTTCGGCGACAGCCGTCGTGGGCTCCGGGTGCTGCGCGCCCTTCCTGCCACGCGCGCCCTCGAGCGTTTCGCCTACTCGCTGCACATCATCGCGTTCCCGCTGTGGACCTTCACGCTCATCGCCGGCGCCATCTGGGCCCGGCAGGCCTGGGGTTCCTACTGGAACTGGGACCCCAAGGAGGTCTGGACGTTCATCATCTGGGTCGTCTACGCGGCATACCTGCATGCTCGGGTGACCTCCGGCTGGCGCCGCCAGTCCGCTTCGTGGGTCGCGGTGGCCGGGTTCGCCTGCATCATCATCAACTACGCCGTCGTCAACGTGTACTTCGTCGGCCAGCACTCCTACTCGGGCCTCTGACATGGCGATGGTGCGCTACCTCATCCTGAGGACCATGATCTTCATCGGCTGCCTGTCGGCGGCTTGGTTGCTCGGCCTGCGTGATCGCGAGGAGCAGCCTCTCGCCGTCATCATCGCGGCCCTTGCGTCCCTGGCGATCTCGGCGGTCGTGCTCAAGCCGTTCCGTCAGAAGGCCTCGGCCGCCCTCGCCGAGCGGGTCGACCAGCGCAGTGAGCGCAAGCGCGAGTCCAGTGGCGACGAGCTCGCCGAGGACGCCGAGATCGACGTGCCCCACCGCGACACCAGCTCGGACTCCGACTTCCGCTGAGCCGCCCCCACTCCACGACCTACTGCACCGTAAGTGGTGTGATCACCCCACTTACGGTGCAGTAGGTCAGACGCTAGGCGAGGGCGCGGGAGATGAGGATGCCGACGAAGACGGCCACGGCATACACGAGTTCGTATTTGCCGGTGGAGCCCAGCACGGGCACGAGGCTTCGACCCTGCGCGCCACCCATGACGACCTTGACGGCACCGGCGATGGCCACCACCGCGAGCAGTCCGAGCAGCGCCCAGATGTCCCAGATCGCCATGGCACCGAGGGCGATCACGCTCACGACGATGAGGCCGAGCCACAGCCCCCGCGTGCCACGGTCGCCGAGGCGCACGGCGAGGGTGTTCTTGCCCGACTCGGTGTCGCTGGGGATGTCGCGCAGGTTGTTGACGACGAGGATCGCGGAGGCGATGGCGCCAACACCGACCGCAGCGGCGAGTCCGAACCACGAGAGGGTGCCGACCTGCGCGTACATCGTGCCGAGCGTGGCGACGAGCCCGAAGAAGACGAAGACGAACACCTCACCGAGGCCGCGATAGCCGTAGGGCCTGTCGCCACCGGTGTACTTCCACGCGGCGATGATCGACGCAACGCCCAGCGGCAGCAGCCACCAGGCCTCGGCGATGGCGACGAGCGCGAGGCCGGTGATCGCCGCGAACCCGAACGTCAGGAACGCTGCCGCCTTGACACTCTCGGGGCGGGCGAGCTTCTGCCCGACGAGACGCACCGGCCCGACGCGTGCGTCATCGGTGCCGCGGATGCCGTCGGAGTAGTCGTTGGCGTAGTTCACGCCGATCTGCAGGGCGAGCGAGACGACGGCGGCGAGGATCGCGACCGCGTAGCTCGGCTCCGAGTGCTGGGCGGCCGCCGCCGTGCCGATGACGACGGGAGCAACGGCAGCGAAGAGGGTGCGGGGGCGCGCGCCGGCGACCCACTGTTGGAACGTGGCCATGCGGGTTGCCTAGAGTCCTTTGAGGAAGTCGGGGTCGTCGTCGGGTCCGCGGGTCTGTCGACGCGGTGGGGTCGTCTTGGGGCGACCGGCCACGAGCCACGCGATCGACCCGGCGAACGGGAAGAGCAGGATGACGAACACCCACACGAGTTTGGGGAGGCCACGCACCTGGTGGTCGTCGCTCTGGACGCATTCGACGACGCAATAGATCGACAACGCGAGAGCGATGAGCAGGGGCAGGAAGCGGAGCACGTGCTCATTCTCCCACGGTCTCGAACAACGCTCGGATGGCAGCGCGATCCGGCTTGCCGGGGCCTCGCACGGGAATCGTGAGCACCTCGCGAACCGCTCGTGGCAGGGCGTGATCCGGGAGTATGCCGCGCAGCTGCTCGCGCAGTCCGCTCACCGTGAGTGCGTGGTTGGCTGCGAGGTTGGGCCCGGGGCAGGTCGACCGCACGACCGCGACGGCGATGGCCTCGCCCCACTCGGGATCGGGGATGCCGACGGCCACGGCTTCGGTGATGCCGTGAAGGTGGGACACGGCCTCTTCGACGAGGCGTGGCGACACCTTGAGGCCGCCGGTGTTGACGAGGTCATCGATGCGGCCGTCGACGTGGAGCTTCCCGCCGTCGCCGAGGTGCCCGATGTCGTCGGTCAGGAACAGGCGCCCTCGGCCGGGCAGTGCGGGGAAGGCTGCAGCGGTGCGGGCCGGATCGCCGAGGTAGCCGTGGGCGAGGGTGTCGCCGGCGAGGTGGATGCGACCGTCCTGGTCGAGCAGGACCTCGGTGCCGTCGAGGGGTTGACCGTCGTAGACGCAGCCTCCCGCGGTCTCGCTCATGCCGTAGGTCGTGACGGCAGTGACACCTGCGCCTGCCGCGCGGTTGAGCAGGTCGGGGTGGGTTGCTGCACCGCCGACGAGGACCGCGTCGAACCTCGCGAGGCGTTCGGTGGCTGCAGCGTCGGTCAACAGGCGGGAGAGCTGGGTCGGGACGAGGGAGACATAGATGGGGTGGCTGGTGGCCGGCAAGGCGTCGACGGCGTCGATCCAGGTCTGAGGGGTGAAGCCGCCGCTGAGGTCCATGACGTGGGGGGTGGTGCCAGCGAGGAGAGAGCGGAGCAGGACCTGGAGCCCGGCGATGTGGTGGGCCGGCATGGTGAGCAGCCACTGCCCGGGGCCACTGAGTCGGGTGTGCGTGGAGTCGATGCTGGCGCGCACGGCGCGTGTCCCGAGCATGGCCAACTTCGGGGTTCCGGTCGATCCTGAGGTCCCCACGACCACGGCGAGGTCGCGTGGAAGGCCACCCACATCGTGAGGTGGGAGGACCGGGGGAGGTGAGCTGGCGGCATACGGGGCAATGGGATGACCGCCCTCGAGAGCGAGCGCGAGGCGCGGCAGGGCGTCGAGCACTGCGGCGCCGGCGGGCACGGCGAGCGGCTCGATCCTCATGCGGCTCACTCTAGGCAGCGCGCCTCATCGTGAGGATGATGGGCGCATGGACCCTGAGTTCGCGGCATACCTCGAGCGGGTCCGGGCACACCGGGCTGAGCTGGGCGAGTCACTCGCCGCGCTCGATGCTGCGCTGGCGCTGCCCGTTGGGCTGGGGGTGCTGTGGCGGCGGCGAGTTCGGGCTGCGTTGACCGAGCTGGAGCATGACCTGCGCGACCATCGCTCCATCACTGAAGAACCTGGCGGTCTGTATGCCGACGCCGTGGCTCGTGCGCCCCGGCTCGCATCTGTGTCCAAGGTCCAGATGGACGAGCACCTCGACTTCGTCGAGATCGTCCAGCGCCTGCTGGGTGAGCGTGAGGCCGGGCTCGAGAGCGCCGAAGCCGTTGCGGCACACCGGGAAGCGGCCACCGAGCTCGTGGGTCGGATCGTCCGGCACCGGCAGCGCGGGGCGGACCTCATCTATGAGGCCTACGAGGTCGACATCGGCGGGTCCGGTTGACTTCTTGCCGCCCCAACGCGGCTGGTCGCCGCGTGGGTCAGAAGTACCAGGGGAAGGGGGACCAGTCGGGGTCACGCTTCTCGAGGAACTGGTCGCGCCCCTCGACGGCTTCGTCGGTCATGTAGGCCAGGCGCGTCGCCTCGCCGGCGAAGACCTGCTGGCCCATGAGCCCGTCGTCGACGAGGTTGAACGAGAACTTGAGCATGCGCTGGGCCTGCGGGGACTTGGACATGATCTCGCGGGCGACCTGGAGCGCGTCGGCCTCGAGCTCGGCGTGGGCCGAGACGATGTTGACTGCGCCCATGCGGTGCATGTCGTCGGCGGTATAGGTGCGGCCGAGGAAGAAGATCTCGCGGGCGAACTTCTGCCCGACCATCTTGGCGAGGTAGGCCGAGCCGTAGCCGCCGTCGAACGAGCCCACGTCGGCGTCGGTCTGCTTGAAGCGGGCGTGCTCGCGCGACGCCATCGTCAGGTCGCAGACGACATGGAGCGAGTGGCCGCCACCGGCCGCCCAGCCGTTGACGAGGGAGATGACGACCTTGGGCATCGTGCGGATGAGGCGCTGCACCTCGAGGATGTGGAGGCGGCCGCCCTCGGCCTTGACCCGTCGCTCGTCGACGCCAGCGGCGGTGACGTCGTCGGTGTCCGCCGCGGCGTACTGGTAACCCGAACGGCCACGGATGCGCTGGTCCCCACCGGAGCAGAACGCCCACTTGCCCTCGCTGCCGGTGCCGCTGGGGCCCGGGCCGTTGCCGGTGAGGAGGACGACGCCGACGTCGGAGCTGCGGCGGGCGTGGTCGAGAGCGCGGTAGAGCTCGTCGACGGTGTGGGGCCGGAAGGCGTTGAGCACCTCGGGCCGGTCGAACGCGATGCGCACCGCACCCAGGCCACGCGCCCGGTGGTAGGTGATGTCCGTGAAGTCGAAGCCCTCGACCTCATCCCACGCCGTCGGGTCGAACGTCTCACTCACACCATCGATCGCAGTCACGTGTCGGAGCCTAACGGCGCCTTCGTTGATGGCTCCCCGAGGATCGTGACGTCGAGGTCCGCGAAGCGTCGGAAGCCACGGTCGTAGGTCGTGAAGCGTGCTCCCAATGCTTGGGCCTGAGCGGCCAGCCAGACGTCACTGAGCTCGGAACCCCGGACCCCCAGCCTCAGGACCAGATCATGGAAAAGGCCCCACGTCGCTGCCATGGAAGGGGCAGGCAGGGCCGCCGGTGCACCGCGGACGGCCGCGCAGAACTCAAGCGCTTCCTCGGGGCGCAGGGGATGTGACATGAGTCGTCGATGGGTCACGATGCGCGCCGTGCTCACCAAGGTTGACTCGAGAACTGCCACGGTCTCGGCCCCGCCGAGAGCAGCCTCGAGCACGCGTCGCGCCTCCTCGTGGTGCTCGCTGGTCCGGTCGATCGCATACACGAAGACATTGACGTCGAAGACGATCACGCGATGGGCTCGTTGTCGCCCAGCGCCTCGGCCAGGGCCTCCTTGTCCAGGATGTCCACGAGCACGCCGCCTCCCCCGAACGTGGGGAGCGTGAAGTCCACTCGCTCGGATGACTGACCGCGCACGAGATGCTCTCGCAGGGCTGCCTCCAAGACGCTGCTCACAGTCCGGTTGTCGCGCGCAGCCTCGAGACGAGCGGCCTTGAGCAGATCGTCAGAGATGGTCACCGTGGTTCGCACGACATCAGTGCATCACGGTGATACATCACGATGCAATGCCCTGTGGATAACTCGCCGGGTCGTGCCGAGATTTCTGGCACCGTTCGACATCCGGTCGGTGCCCTGCCGCCCGAGACGATGCCGGAGGTGGACGCATGAACGACAACATCCTGAACTTCGATCGCGATCGGTACACCGAGCCCCACTGGGGAGCCCGCGCCGACGACTATTTCGACCATGACGAGTACGCCACCCGCGATCTCGGGGACTACACCGAAATCGTGGTCATGGACGGCCGCGTCATCGACGTGCGCACACATCGAGCCGGAGGCAGCGAATACGAGTGCGCGGCCATGGAGCTCGGCCGAGGCAAGCCGAAGACGCCGCCTCCACCTCCGCCGGCACCTCCCAGGGCCGCGCGGCACGAGCAGATCCTCACGTGGCTGTCCCTCGTCGTGGGTGGTGACGAGCACCTGCGGGCGCTTGCTTGCGAGCCGCTACCCGCCGAGGACCTCGACCTGACGGACCTTCGTGCCGACCTCCGTGAGCGACTCGTGGCCATTGACCGCGAACTCACGCGCGTGACCGAACTCGTCCTCGGTCCGGAGGTGCGGACCGCTGCCCGTCGCCTTCTGGTGCGAGCGGTGGCGGCGCAGCCTGCTCTGCTTCGGGGTGTGGCCGGCGACGAAGTGATGGCCTGCGCTGCCCTGACGGCAGTCGCCAAGGCAAATGATCTGGTGGGTCAGGGGCGCGTCGTCCCCGTCACGTTGCTGCGCACGCTCTTCAACCTGAGGTCGGCGCCGAACGACAAGGTGCAGTCGATGACGCGGGCGGTCGCGCCGCAGACCTCTCTCCTGAGTGGGTGGGAGCGACCGATCCTTGACGTGCCCATTCTCGGAACGCCCGACCTCCTGGTCGGTTCCTTCCGGGAGGGCGTGATCGTTGCGCGTGACGCGGGCCTGCGTCTTCGGGCGGCGACCCCGGACCAGGCCAGTCCGGTCCTGGGCTGATTTCCAGCGGCAGGGTCAGCGCTGCCAGCTGTAGTTGTGCGTGTCCTCGGCCTTGGCGAGTTCCTCGGGAACGACGACAAAGTGCGTCACCTCGGCCGACGCCTCGACGATGGCTCCGCCCGGGTCGACAGTCTCGAGATGTGCGCGCAGGGCCTGCTCGGCGAAGTCGTTCCACGACAGGCCAGACCTCTTGGCGTAGCCGCGGGCCTGCTTGAGGAGTGCCGAGTCGATGCCGATCGTGGTTTGCATGCCTCCATGGCATCCCACCTGGCCAGCCTTGGCAAGGGATGAGCGCGACTAGGTTTGGCCCCATGCCCCAATCGCAGCCCTCACTCGACGACGTGCTCGCGACGGTGCGCGTCGTGTCGATCCCCATGCGGGTGAGGTTCCGTGGAGTGACGGAGCGGGAGGTTGCGCTCATCGAGGGGCCCGCGGGGTGGGGGGAGTTCGGTCCCTTCCTCGAGTACGCACCGCCCGAGGCCAGTCGTTGGTTGGCGGCCGCCGTCGAGGCAGCGTGGCAGGGCTGGCCCGTACCCCTCCGCGACTTCGTGCCGGTCAACGCGACCGTCCCTGCCGTCGCTCCTGACGCGGTTCCCGGTGTGCTGCAACGCTTCCCGGGCACGACCACGGCCAAGGTCAAGGTCGCCGAGCGAGGACAAACGACAGACGATGACGTATGCCGTGTTGCTGCGGTTCGCGATGCCATGGGACCTTCCGCTCGGGTCCGGATCGACGCCAACGGAGCCTGGGACGTCGCGACTGCGACGGACGTGCTCAGGCGGCTGGCGGCATACGACATCGAATACGCCGAGCAGCCGTGCGCGAGCGTCGAGGAGTTGCGGGATCTGCGAATCGCCCTGGCGCGCAACGGAATCGACATCCCGATCGCGGCCGACGAGTCGATCCGCAAGGCGGAGGACCCCATGCGCGTGCGCGACCTCGAGGCAGCGGACCTCATCGTCATCAAGGCCGCGCCTCTCGGGGGAGTGCGCCACGCACTCGAGATCGTCGCCGAGTGCGGGCTGCCTGCGGTCGTGTCGTCCGCCCTCGACACGAGCGTCGGCATGGCGGCCGGGGTGGCGCTCGCGGCCGCCCTGCCGCAGCTCGACCACGCCTGCGGCCTCGGCACGGTCGCCCTGCTCGATGGCGACGTCACGACCGACTCCCTGACGCCCGAGAGCGGCGCGTTGGCAGTGCGTCGGATCGCCGCCGACCCCGACCTGCTGGACCGGTTTGCTGCGACAACTGAACGCGTCCAGTGGTGGCGTGAGCGAGTCGGATCCTGCTGGCCGGTCATGACAGCATCATGATACCGTCATGACATGGCGACACTGCAGGTGAAGAACGTTCCGGACGAGCTCTACGCCGCGGTCAAGGCACGCGCCGTCCGCGAACACCTGACCGTGAGCGATCTCGTCCTGCGCAACCTCCGCCGCGAGGTTGCCCTCCCCTCGCGCGATGAGTGGATCGCCGATGTCACAGCGCGAGCCGAGGCGGTGCGCGGTCGACGCATCGACGTGCAGTCCGTCATGGACGAGGTGCGGGCCGAGTTCGAGTGATCGTCCTTGACGCAAATGCTCTCGTTGACTTCCTGCTGCTCAGTCCGGGATGGGAGCAGATCAAAGACCACATCGCCGGTGACGTCCAACTCGCCGCACCTGATCTGATCGCCCTCGAGGTGTCGTCGACGCTGTCGCGGCTGGAGCGTGCGGGCACGATCACCAGCGAAGAGTCGACCTCGTGTCTGACACATGCAGGGAGGCTGGCAATTCAGCGCGTCCCCCTGCTGGACCTGACCGCGGATGCGTGGGGCATGCGGCATTCTCTGCGTACCTCGGATGCCTACTACGTGGCCCTCGCCCGCCAACTCCGTTGGCCACTGCTGACCACGGACCAGAAGCTCGCGCGGGTTGCCACGGGCATCTCCGTCATCACCGTCAGTTGAGATTGAAGGAGCGCTCTTGTTGACCGTTCGGTGGATGTGGGCGTTCCTCGACACGATCGAGGGCGATGCTGACGACTCAGAAGCGTTCTGGCACACCGTGACTCGCACCGAGGTGTCCGCGCGGCGGGGTGAGCGAGGCGAGTTCGCGACGCTGCTCCCGGTCCGAGGTGATGCCTGGGTCAAGGTCCAGCACGTCATCGAGGGCGGGGGAGTCCACCTCGATCTCGACGTCGACCGACCGCCCACCGAGGTCGCGGCCGAAGCCACCCGGCTCGGCGCCACCGAGGTCGCACATCACGACGACGTCATCGTCATGACCTCACCCGGAGGCTTCACCTTCTGCCTCACCTCGTGGGCGAACACCGGCTCCCCGACGACCCAGGTTCGTGACGGCGAATCCGACCTCCTGGACCAGGTCTGTATCGACGTGCCGAGCGACCTGTATGCCGCGGAGCTCGACTTCTGGGAGCGGCTCACCGGGTGGCAGAGGCGAACCGGAGCGCTCCCGGAGTTCACGTCGCTGACGCGACCGGACGGCATACCCGTCCGGTTGTTGTTCCAACGGCTCGGTGAGCCAAACGGGCCGGTCACGGGGCACATCGACTTCGCCTGCCGCGACCGCGCGGCCAGTCGGGAGGCCCACGTCGCTGCTGGCGCGATGGTCGTCTCCGAGCACGAGTTCTGGACCGTCATGCGCGACCCCGTCGGCCGCATCTACTGCCTCACTCACCGCCTGCCCTGACCGTTCGCCTACCCGCGCAGGCCCAGCGCAGTTAGCGTGGCGAGCAACTGGTGTGGATGGAGAGTCGATGACGACCAAGGACCTCAAGGGCCGACGCAATGCGCTCGAGCGAGCCCGCGAGGAGTGGGCGGAGCGGCGCAGCACAGGAACCGAAGGTGTGCCCGACACCATCGTCGAGAGCTGGAACCGCAGCGCCGACCACGTCCCGGACAGCGTCACCGAGGCGCCCATGGACGACCCCGGTCAGACCCAAGCAGCGTTCGAGGAGTCACCTCTTCACGTCGCGGTCGGCCAGCTCGAGAGCGAGCTGCGCCGGGTCGCGGAGGACGGTGACCTCGTCGTCGCCGTCACCGACCGGGACACCCGGCTGCTCTGGACCTACGGCGGGCGGGTCATGCGGCGCAAGGCCGAGCGGGTGAACTTCGTCGTCGGCGGTCGCTGGGACGAGGACAGCGTGGGCACCAATGCCCTTTCGCTCGCCCAGCAGACGGGCAGGACGCAGACGGTCTTCTCGGCCGAGCACTACGCGCCGATCGTCCACAACTGGGTCTGCTGGGCCGCGCCCGTGCGCGACCTCGCCACTGGCGAGCAGCTCGGCGTCCTCGACCTCTCGACGACATGGGACCGCACGCACCCGATCGGTGCCGCCACCGCCACTGCGCTCGCGTCCCTGCTTGAGCGTGAGATCCCGCGCGCGGGAGTCAGCAGCGGATCCGTCCAGCCCAGCAGTGGGCTCAGGCTGAGGGTTCTCGGCGCGGCCGAAGCGCACGTCGACGGCGTCCGGCTCCTGCTCACCCGGCGGCAGAGCGAGATCCTCGCGATCCTCGCCCTCCACCCCGAAGGCCTCAGCCTCGATGCCCTGCACGCCGCGCTCTACGGCGATGCCCGAGTCTCCGCCTCGACCCTCAAGGGCGAGGTGTCGCACCTGCGGCAGGCGTTGGGCGGACGGCTGACCTCGCGTCCGTATCGTCTCGACCTTCCTGTGACCTGCGACGCGCTTGACGTGATGCGCGCGGTGCGCAGCGGGGATGTGGAGGGTGCGGTGACGGCATACGGAGGAGATCTCATGCCGGGCACGGAGTCGCCCGAGCTCACCTCGACCGGCGACTACCTCGCGGTGGCGGTTCGCGAATCCCTCCTCGCCGACCCGCGCCCGGACGTCGTTGTCCGCTATGCCCGGTCGGTGCCCTACGACACCGAGGTCGTCGAACGCGCGCTGGCCGCGCTCGGGGACCGGCCTCACCCGGCCCGTGCCGAGCTGATCGCGATCCACTCGACCAACCTCTGACCAACCCACACCGACCTAGCGTCCGCAGCAGGTGGTGACGCACTGACGCGTTGCCTCAAGGACAAGGAGGTCCGGTCATGGTGTTTGCACCCCCCAACGCAGACGGGTCGAAGGTGATTCTGCCGTCGCAGCTCGACAACTTCATCGGCGGCAAGTGGGTCCCCGCCCAGGACGGCGAGACATTCGAGGACATCTCGCCCGTCGACGGAAAGGCGTTCGTCTCGGTCGCCCGCAGCAAGGCCGCCGACATCGACGCGGGAGTCCAGGCCGCGACCGACGCCAAGGACGCATGGGGTCGCACGTCGACGACGGAGCGGAGCAACATCCTGCTCAAGATCGCCGACCGGATGGAGCAGCACCTCGAGGAGCTTGCCGTCCTCGAGGCCTGGGAGAACGGCAAGCCGGTCCGCGAAACCCTCGCCGCAGACCTTCCGCTCGCGATCGACCACTTCCGCTACTTCGCCGGGTGCATCCGGGCGCAGGAGGGCGGGATCTCCGAGATCGACCACGACACGATGGCCTATCACTTCCACGAGCCGCTCGGCGTCGTCGGGCAGATCATCCCGTGGAACTTCCCCATCCTCATGGCGACGTGGAAGCTCGCTCCCGCCCTCGCGGCCGGCAACTGCGTCATCCTCAAGCCGGCCGAGCAGACGCCTGCGTCGATCCTGCGGGTCGTGGAGATCATCGCCGACCTGCTCCCCGACGGAGTCCTCAACGTGCTCAACGGCTTCGGCGTCGAGGCGGGCAAGCCTCTCGCAACTCACCCGGGCATCAACAAGGTCGCGTTCACCGGCGAGACGACGACGGGCCGGTTGATCATGCAGTACGCCTCGCAGAACATCATCCCGGTGACCCTGGAGCTCGGTGGCAAGAGCCCGAACGTCTTCTTCGAGGACGTCATGGCGGCCGACGACGCATTCCTCGACAAGGCGCTCGAAGGGTTCACGATGTTCGCGCTCAACCAGGGCGAGGTCTGCACCTGCCCCTCGCGTGCCCTCGTGCAGGAGTCGATCTACGACGAGTTCATGGAGAAGGCCATCTCCCGCGTCAACGCCATCACGGTCGGCAACCCGCTCGACCCCAATGTCATGGTCGGCGCGCAGGCGAGCAACGACCAGTACGAGAAGATCCTCAGCTATCTCGACATCGGCAAGCAGGAAGGCGCCAAGGTCCTCACCGGCGGCAACAGGCGCACGGTCGAAGGACTCGAAGGCGGCTTCTACATCGAGCCGACCGTGTTCGAGGGTGACAACTCGATGCGCGTCTTCCAGGAGGAGATCTTCGGGCCCGTCCTGTCGGTCACGAAGTTCACCGACCGCGACGACGCCCTCCGGATCGCCAACGACACCCTCTACGGGCTGGGAGCCGGTGTCTGGTCGCGAGACACGAACACGGCATACCGGATGGGTCGTGGCATCGAGGCGGGACGCGTCTGGGTCAACTGCTACCACCAGTACCCCGCGCACGCCGCGTTCGGTGGCTACAAGCAGTCCGGCATCGGCCGCGAGAACCACAAGATGATGCTCGACCACTACCAGCAGACCAAGAACCTCCTGGTCAGCTACAGCCCGGACAAGCTCGGGTTCTTCTGAGATGACCGAGCCATCGGTGATGACCCGCGTCGAGCTCACGGACCCTGCCGCCGAGCTCCTCGTGCGACTCGAGCACATCCACGGTGCGCTCATGTTCCATCAGTCGGGCGGGTGCTGCGACGGGTCATCACCGATGTGCTTCCCGGTCGGCGAGTTCATGACCTCGGACGCCGACGTGCTGCTCGGCACGTTGGCGCCCGAGGGGGTGACGCCGATCGAGTTCTGGATGAGCGTCACGCAGTACGAGTACTGGAAGCACACCCACCTCACCGTCGACGTCGTCTCGGGTCGCGGGTCGGGCTTCTCGGTCGAGGCGCCGGAGGGCGTGCGCTTCCTCATCCGGAGTCGACTCATGACCGAGCAGGAGCTCGTCGCGTTCGGTCTGCTCTGACGGCCGTCACCGAGCGGACGTAGGGTCACAGGGTGCCGCTGCTCCTCGACCTCGAACCGTTGCGGAGCAATCCGGACTACCGACGCCTGTATGCCGGGTTCACCCTGTCGAATGTCGGCTCCCAGCTCGCTGTGGTCGCCATCGGACTACAGGTCTATGACCTGACCCGGTCGACGGCATCGGTCGGCATCGTGGGCCTGTGCGCCCTCGTTCCACTGGTGATCATGGGGCTCTACGGCGGGACGCTCGTCGACCACTTCGACCGGCGCATCGTCGGGCTCATCGCCCAGTCATTCGCGTTCCTGGTGAGCATCCTGTGCGCGCTGCAGGCGTGGATGGGCAACACCCAGGTGTGGGTCCTCTATGTGCTCGTCGCCGCCTGGAACGCCGCCTTTGCCGTGTCTTCGCCGGCGCGCACCTCGATCTATCCGCGCATCCTGCGCCGCGACCAGTTGCCGGCGGCCAATGCCCTGTCAGTGTTCGCGATGAACGCCTCGATGACGGTCGGGCCGCTGCTCGCAGGGTTCCTCGTGGACTGGGGCGGCTTCAAGACCGCCTACACGGTCGACGCGATCATCACCACGGCTGCCCTGTGGGGACTGGCCCGATTGCCCTCTCTCCCACCGGAACCGGCCCACGACGTCAGCGAGGCGGCGGTGAAGTCTCGGCCCGGCATACGCTCCGTTCTCGACGGCTTCTCGTTCCTCGCAACGCGACCCAACGTCCGCATGACCTTCATCGCCGACATCTGCGCGATGGTCCTGGCCCAACCGCGCGTCCTCTTCCCCGCGGCGGGTGCAGTGATCTTCGGAGGGGGTGCGACCACGGTGGGTGCCCTCTCGGCTGCCGCCGCCGTCGGCGGGATCGGGGCGATGTTCTTCTCCGGCCGACTCGGTTCGGTGATCCATCAGGGGCGCGCGATCCTCCTCTCCATCGTCGGCTGGGGCGCGGCGATCGCGGGCCTGGGTGCAGCGATGCTTGCCGCTGGCGATGTCCTCACTCGCGGCCAGGCGTTGTGGGTCGGGCTGGTCGCGATGGCCATCGCCGGAGGGTCGGACTCGGTGAGTGCGGTCTTCCGAACGACGATCCTGCAGTCGGCGACACCTGACCATCTGCGCGGGCGACTTCAGGGCGTGTTCATCGTCGTCGTCGCGGGTGGTCCCCGGCTCGGGGAGCTGCTCGGCGGCTTCGTGGCCGAGAACATCGGCGAGGGGATGACGGCGGTGATCGGCGGATTCGCCTGTGTCGCAGCGATTGTCGTGCTGGCCAAACTGACTCCGAGCTTCGTGCGCTACGACGCCCGCAACCCCACCCCCTGACGTTGCCCGGTCAGGAGGGGCGGTGACTCACGGCCATCTTGGCGGCGAACGCGCCGAGCACCGTGCCACTGATGAACCGCTGGGTCCGCATCGCCCGCGGGTGCTCGCGCAGGTAGCCGGACACCTTGGCCGCCCCCAGCACGATGAGCCCGTTGACGGCCACGGCGATGACGATCTGCACCGCTCCCAGCTGGACGAACTGGGTCAGCGTCGAACCCGAGGTGGGCGAGATGAACTGTGGCAACAGGGCGGCATACAGAAGAGCGATCTTGGGGTTGAGCAGGTTCGTCATCAGCCCCATCGTGAACAGCCGTGGGCGCGAGTGCGGCGCGAGCTCACGAGCGTCAAAGGGGGAGGCGCCGCCCGGCCGCAGCATCCCCCAGGCGAGGTAGGCGAGGTAGGCCGCTCCCGCCAGCTTCACGACGGTGTATGCCGCCGGCACCTGTTCGAAGAGTGCCGACAGTCCGCAGGCCGCGGCCACGAGGTAGCAGAGGAAGCCGACGGCCACCCCGGCGAGGGAGACCAGACCGGCCCCGCGGCCCTGGGAGATCGAGCGGGAGGCGAGATAGACCATGTTGGGCCCGGGGGTGAGCACCATGCCGAGCTCGAGCAGCGCGACGCCGAGGAGTGCTGTTGTGGAGACCATGAGTGCGGTCAGCCCTCCAGGTCGAGGCCGAGCAGGGCGTTCTCGACGACCTCGGCGAGCGCCGGGTGGATCCAGTACTGACCCCGCGCAACCTCCCGCGCCGCCTGCCCGAACGATGCCGCCTGGATGAGTGGCTGGATGAGCGTCGAGGCGTTGGGCCCGAGACAGTGGGCGCTGAGGATGAGCCCGGTCGTCGGGTCGGCGCAGACGACGAGAATGCCGGTGGTGTCCTCGAGGGCCCAGCCGTAGGCGGTGTCGCCGAACGCCTGCGTCTTGCTGACGTAGGGCGTTCCGGCTTCGTCGAGCTCGGCGCGCGTCGGCCCGAACGCCGCGATCTGGGGGTGGCCGAAGACGGCGTGTGGCACGAACCGGTGGTCTGCCTCGATCGGCTCGCCGTCCACACGGCCCGCGTCCACGGCGATGTTGTGGGCGACGATCCGCGCCTCGTGGTTGGCGACGTGCTTGAGCTGCCACGAGTTCGCGACGTCGCCGAGGGCCCAGACGCCGTCGGCAGACGTGTGCTGGTGCTCGTCCACGACGACCACGCCCCGTTCGTCGACCTCGATCCCACCGGCCTCGACGTCGAGCCGGGGGCCGTTGGGCGTGCGGCCCACGGCGATGAGCACCGCATCCACCTCTACATCGGTGTCACCGTCGAGTCCCTTGAGCCCGAGCGTCCACGTGCCCGCCCCGGACCGCGTCGCCGACGACACCACGGTCTCGAGCCGCACGTCGTGCCGTCCCCGCGCCAGCTCGGTGTAGCGACGCGAGATCTCTGCGTCCTCGACCCGCAGGAGTGCGGCCGACCGCTGGATCTGGGTGACCTCGACCCCCAACGCGCTGAAGACATGGGCGAACTCGCACGCCACGAACCCGCCACCGATGATCGCCATTCGTCGTGGTAGCTCGTCCATCCGCATGACCGTGTCGCTGGTGTGCACGCCGTGCTCCGGTTCGACCCGGTCGAGTCCGTCAAGGTCGAGCAGGTCGGCGCGCGACCCGGCGGCGACGACGACGCGATCGGCCGTGATCTGCTCACCGGTCGACAGCGCAAGGCGACGATCGCCGACAAAACGGGCGGTCGCGGCATACACGGTCACGCCGTCCTGGCTGCGCCGGTAGCGCTCACCACCCGCGGCGATCTGGTCGATCCGGTCGGTGAAGATGCGTTCCCGGATGGCGGGCCAGTCGACGCTGGCCTCGCGACTGATGGTCACGCCGAGGCGTTCGGCTTCACGCGACTCGATGACGCGGTCGGCGGGCAGGACGAGCATCTTGGTCGGGATGCAGCCGACGTTGAGGCAGGTGCCGCCGAACGTCCCCTCCTCGACGATGGCGATGTCGAGGCCTTCGAGCTCAGGCGTGACGAGCGAGTTGCCCGACCCGGTGCCGATGATGATCAGGTCGTGGTGCGTCGCCATACCTTCAGCGTATGCCGTGTGGTCGCCTGCCTCTCGGGCCGTTCCGTCTGTGGGTGTCAGAGGCTTCTGGTGGACTCGTCGCGTGGGTGGCCAGCCGTGAGGGCTGGTGGCCTTTGCAGCCATGTTCTGGAGGCTGCGCATGCAGCAGTTCGGTTGTGCTGCAATCGAATTCGGGTGTGGATAACCTTTCGGGTGTCGGCGAACAAGTGTACGATGAGAGGTATGGAGGGGACACCATTCAGCGCAGGGCCTGGGGTTCAGGTCCGCTCCTTCCTGTCCTCTTTGGCCACCGTTGATCCCGAGGGTTTGACCGAGACCGAGCGGGTCGCGGTGGTTGCTGCGCTCGAGGCGTTGAAGGGTGGCGCGGCTGCTGCACAAGCTCGGGTGACGGCGGCTGCGGTGGTGGACCGGGAGGCGTTGGGTGAGGACTCGCGCAGTGTGCGCGCCGACCTGGCGTTGGCTCGTCGGTGCTCTCCGACGTTGGCGGATCAGCACGTGGGTGTCGCGAAGGCACTGGTTGGCGAGATGCCCGAAACGTTGGCTGCGTTGACCCGGGGTGAGCTCAGTGAGAAGCGGGCGGGAATCCTGGTCCGGGAGACGGCGTGTCTGAGTGTTGAGCATCGGGCCGAGGTCGACAAGCGGTTGGCCGCCACGATGACATCGTTGGGTGACAAGGCCCTGGCCGGCGCAGCCCGTCGTGTGGGTGCCGAGTTGGACGCAGAGTCGTTGGCCGAGAGGAACCGTCGCGCTGTCGCTTCACGCCGGATGTCGGTACGCCCGGAGGCCGACGGCATGGCGTGGAGCTGCGTCGCGCCGATGTACCCGTGCGCCGCAGTCCCATCCGCACTCGCGCGCTGAGCGCGCTTCGCGCTCCCGCCAGGCCCAGCCAGCGGCGCACGGGCTCATCGGCGCTCCTTGGACCCTCGGGCTGTGACCCGCGGGAAGGGTGCCTGGCTCGCCGACCGAGCCCTGGAACTGCTCTCCGGGCGCGCGAAGAACCAGCCGCAACCCGTCGAGGTCAACCTCGTCATGACCGACAAGGTGTTGCTCCCGGCAGCGTTCGGTGGCAAGGCCCCCGCTGACGACGTCGCCGTCATCCCGGGTTGGGGTGCCATCCCCGGCGCCGAAGCTCGCGCCCACATCGCCGCCCTCCTCGACCACGCCACCGCGACCGCCAGCACAGACGCCAAGACCAGCGTGTGGCTCCGGCGACTGTTCACCGACCCCACCGGCCGAGACCTCGTCGCCCTGGACTCCACACGCCGCCGCTTCCAAGGCGGCCTGCGGAAGTTCATTGAGCTGCGCGACCCCACCTGCCGCGTCCCCTGGTGCGACGCCCCTGCCTTCGAGACCGACCACGTCCAACCCGTCCATGACGGCGGTCCCACGACCGGAGCCAACGCCGACGGGCTCTGCCAACGCCACAACCTCGTCAAGGAAGAGGTCGGCTGGTACTTCACCGTGCGCTCGACCGGCCTCGACGGAACCGGACCACACGGCATACGCATCCAGACCCCCACCGGCAGGATCCACGACTCCACCGCACCACCGATCCTCGGCGAAGGCTGGCTCGCGCCGGGAACCGTTCCTGACGCATGGGTGGATGACGTCCACATTCAGGACCTCCCCCTGCCCGAGGACCCTTGGGGCGGACGGATCCCCGACCCGCCCGAGGACTGGTTCGCCACTCACGACGAGATGGCTGCCTGACGCTCATCCCAGTGGAGCCGGTGGTCGTACATCCAGGCGGTGTTCTTCGGCGTCACGGCGTACGTGAAGATCGCGCGCAGCATGAGCTGCTGGAAGGCACCCGGTGACTTGGTGCTGCTGCTCCGGGCGCCGGTCTTCACGACCTTCTCGACTCGTGCGCGCCGGAGCGACTCGTAGGCCGAGAACGCTGAGTCGACGTCCGGCAGGTCGCGCAGGCACTGGGCCAGGACGACGGCGTCCTCCGCTGCCATGGACGCGCCCTGACCGCTCGATGGTGCGGGGGCGTGGGCGGCGTCGCCGATGATGATCATCCGGTCGCGGTGCCAGGTGGGGACGTGCCCGAGGTCGTGGGTGTTGTCACCGGCGAGCTCGAGAACTCCTCCCTCGATGAGTTGGGGGGCGGGGCCGGTATCGCCGTCCACGAGCGCGACGAGGCGCTGCTTCCACTCCGTATCGGTCGTGCGGGCGCGGACCTCAGGGGCGATGGCCGGTTCGGGCACGTTGACGAACCACACGACATCGCCGTTCGGCAGGACGTGGTGCCCGAAGAACGCTCGTCGACCGAAGACCATGCGCCACTGCTCGGTCACGGCGTCGGGTCCCTGTAGCAGCGCTGCGCCGCCTGGGGTGATACCACCGAAGTTCGTCAGTCCCACGTAGCGCGAAGGAGGTGCGGCCGGGTCGATGATGCGGCGGGTGGGCGAGTGAACCCCGTCGGCTCCGATGAGCAGGTCGGCGGTCAGCGTGGTGCCGTCAGCAAGAGTCGCGTGGACCTCTTCCTCGAGGCGTTCGACGTTCTCGAGCGCGGCATTCCACCGGAAGTCGATCCCACGCCGGATGCTTTCGTCCACCAGGGCAGCGGTGAGCTCGGGCCGCTTGATCGTCAGGGCTGGAGTGCCGTCGGCCAGCGGGCTCCCGAGCGGCAGCGTGCCGAGCTCGCGGCCCGTCGCACCGACGAGGACGTTGCGTGGAGTCGGGCTGCCCAAACCCTTGGCGATGTCGAGCACGCCGACGGCCTGCAACGCGTCGAGACCGTTGGGGGACAGCGAGAACCACGACCCTCGCTTCGGGTCGGGAGGGCCGTGCCTCTCGACGACGACGGCTTCGATGCCTGCCCGCTGGAGCGCCATGGCCGTGAGTGGCCCGGCCACTCCTGCTCCGACGACGAGTGCCTTCATGGCGCTATCCTTTCGTGAGAACTCAGTACTATTCGACAGATGCGACTATTCGAGAATCTGATAGTTCGAGAATCGAAGGATATTGCCGAAAGTCACGCGCCGTCAACTGATCGCTGACGTGGGAACCGCCACGCAGGCCTATCAGCGCGCCACCCAGGCCCTTGACGATGAGGTCGGGCGCGCGCTCGGGGTGGGTCCTGCCGATCTGCGTTGCCTCGACTGGCTCGTCGATCAGCCGCGGTCAGCGAGCGAACTCGCCCGTCGCGTGGGCCTCACGCCAGCCGCCACGACGTCGATGATCGACCGGTTGGAGCGCAAGGGGTTCGTGCGGCGTACCTCCGACCCGGCGGACCGTCGGCGGGTCCTCGTCGAGATGACCGAGCAGGGGCAGCGGCGGACGTGGGAGCTCTATGAGCCGATGGTCATCGAGGGCATGCCGCTCCTCGAGGGGTGCACGACGGCCGAGCTCGAGCTGCTCGTGAAGCATCTCGTCGCGATCCGCGAGATCACGGAGCGCCACGAGGAGCGTCTGCGTTCGCGTTGAGCGCGTCAGGGGCGTCGGCCTCGTCCGGCTGATCGGCCTCGTCCAGGTCCGTGAGGTCGCGGAGCTTGCCGATGCGGCTCGCAAGGACGATCACGACGTCGACGATGCCCACTGCGGCAAAGACGACCAGTGCCCAACGGGCACCCACCCACGTGGCGACGAGGCCGGCCACCAGTCCGCCGACGGGGATCGCCCCCCAGGACACGAATCGAACTGTCGCCATGACGCGCGACAACATCTCGGGCGGGCTCGCCTGTTGCCGATAGGTGCGGGTGGCGGTGCTGAAGATGACGACGCCGCCGGCGAAGACGATGTTGCCGAGCGCGAAACAGAGCCAGGCGACCCAGCCGGTGCCGATCGGGATGAGCAACCCACCCACGAACGACAGGATGGATGACGCCACGCACGCCCGCGCCGACCCAAGCCTGCGAACGACCCGCGGGGACAGTGCCGCCCCGATGAGCGAACCCACCCCCTCGGCCGCGAGGAGGAACCCGACGAACGCGGCGGGCGTGTCGAGATCACGTACGAGATACAGGGCGAACAGCGCCATCTGGGCACCGCAGACGAAGTTGATCGCCGTGGCCGACCACATGCACGGCGCCATGACCGGGTGTCGCGTGACGTAGCGCCACCCCTCTCCGATCATCTGCCGCATGGCTGGTCGATCGGCGGAGGCGGCCGCAACGGGCGCGCGCGAGGGCAGACTCCGCAGGAGTGTGGCCGAGACGACATAGCTGACCGCGTCGACGAGCAGCGTCGGCACGGCCCCGAGCACCTGGATCGCGAGCCCGCCGATCGAGGGTCCCCCGAGCTGGGTGGTCGCATACGTCCCCGACATGAGGCTGTTGCGCTCGTGCAGTTGGTCCTTGGGCACGACCATCGGGAGGAAGGTCGAGTTCGCGACGTCGAACATCACGTTGGCGAAGCTGATGACCAGGGCCACGACGACGAGCTGCGTGATCGTGAGATGGCCGGACCACCACGCGATCGGCACCGATGCGACGGCCAGCGCCCGCGCCAGGTCCATCGACACCTGGGTGCCGCGCAGCGGAAGCCGGACCACGAGCGCACCGGCGGGCAGTCCGATGACGAGCCACGCGGCATACGAGGCTGCCGCAATGAGCCCCATCTGGAGAGGCGTCGCGTCGAGCACGGTCAGGGCGGTGAGCGGCAGGGCGATCGAGCCAACCGCGGAACCCAGGTTGCTCGAGGCGCTCGCGCCCCAGTACGTCCAGAACGAGCGTCCGTCCCCAGTCATCGTGTGTCCTCCCGAGTTCCTAAGTTCCAATCTGGAACGGACTATACTCACACCATGCGCCGAGAGGACCTTGCCGATGAGGACTGCGGCATCGCCCAGTCGCTCGGCGTGCTCGGCGACTGGTGGACCTTCCTCATCGTTCGCGACGTCGCCGGGGGAGTGACCCGCTTCGACGCGCTGCAGCGCGAACTGGGCATCAGCCGCCGCGCGCTCACGGAGCGGCTGGCCGGGTTGGTCGCCGACGGGGTCCTCTCCAAGGAGCCCTATTCGACCCGACCGCCGCGCCACGACTATGTCCTCACGCCCAAGGGTCAGGGCCTGCTGCCGGTCCTCGTCGCGCTGCAGGACTGGGGTGCCCGCCACGTCCTCGGCGACGGTTCGGTGAGCGCCGGCATCACGGCGGACTCCGCCGAGTCGCGCCGGGTCGGCGAACTCGTCGGGCACGCACTGCCACCGATCACGCTGACCAGGCACGACGGCATACCCGTTGGTCTTTCTGTCTCTTCTGGGCCCGGATCGTGGACCGTTCTCTTCTGTATGCCGGGCGCCTGGGCGCCTGCGGCACAGGGCTATTCGCCCGGTTGGGGAGAGATCCCGGGTGCGGCTGGGTGCACGGTCGAAGCGATGGCGTATGCCGCGCAGCACGCCGCGTTCGCGGCTCGCGGAGTCGTGGTGCACGGGGTGAGTACGCAGCGGCCGGACCAGCAGGCGGCGTTCGCCGAGCACGCCTCGCTGCCCTATGTGTTGTTGTCGGATGAGGACGTCGCGTTGGCTGGCGCGCTGCGGTTGCCGACATTCCGGGCGGGCGGGGTGGATCGACTCAAGCGGGTGACGTTGGTCGTCGATCCCGCCGGTGTGGTGCGGGCTGTGCAGGCTCCGGTGACCGATCCCGCGGGGTCGGCGGTCGAGATGCTCGGCGTGCTGGATGGCCTGATGGGTGGCGTCGCCAACTCCGCCTGAACTGTCCACAGGGGAACTGCGACAGGCGGGTTGTCCACAGATTGCCCGGCGGCCGTGGACGCGAATGCCGTTGCAGGCGTTGGCTGTTCGCATGACGAACACGGGTGACTTGAGGGGACGGGCGCAGCATTGGCGACTCGCAGCGCAGGACACTCGCGCGGAGTCCGCGATGCTCCTGACGGTGTCAGAACTGAGCTGGCGCGCGCCGTCGGCGGAGCGGTTCAGGGTGCTCATCAGGACCCGGGTGCGTGAACTGCGGGAGCTCGCCGAGCGCGAGGACGCTGTCGCGGACTTGCTCGATCGGGTCGCTGACCGGGCCGAGCAGGCCGCATGAGTGACGACGGTCTCGCTGTCACCGGTGGTGAGGGCGGGATCGAGGTGGCGGTGGACGACTTGCGGCGCGCGGCGGGCAGGCTTCGTCGATCGGCCGACGCCGTCTCACGGGTCACTCCGCGAGAGGTTGGTGTCGTCCTGCAGGCGCCGATGGTGCCCCTGGTGGGACTCGACTGGGGCCTCGGCCAGCGAGTGCTCGGAGCACCCATTGACCTCGAGCCGCTCGTGGGGCGTTGTCGCCGGGACCTTGCCGATCTCGTGGCGGACGTGGCGGGTGCCGTCGAGCGACTGCGTGAGCTCGGGGTGACAACGGATCAGGCGGCTGCAGGCTATGCGGCAGCGGAGGCGCGGGCACGCGGGCTCGTCGCCGGTCTGCACGACCAAGCGATGGGGTTGGCGTGGCTCGTGTCCGAGACGACCGGTCGAGCGTTCGGGCTGCTCGACGAGGGCGACGGGTGGGACGTCGCCGTGGCCCCTGTTGATGCACAGGACTGCGTGCCGGTTCCCACATCGACGGACTCGCTGCTCGCCGGCATCCAGTCGCTCGGCGGTGAGGGGACCGAGGGGAGGGTGCGCGTGATCGAGGTGCTGGCGATGGACGGGACGACGACGTGGGTCGTGCAGATACCGGGCACGCACGGTGGGTGGTTCGAGGGAGGCGAGGTTCCCATGGACTGGCCGGCCAACGTGTCGCTCATGCTCGGCGCGACGAGCGCGTCCAAGGTCGCCGTGGCCAGGGCGCTCGAGCAGGCGCAGGCCGGGCGGGCGGGGCCGCGGGACAGGGTCGTGCTTGCGGGTCACAGCCAGGGCGGGATCGTCGCGGCAGCGCTCGCGTCCGATCCGTCGTTCACCCGCGCCCACCGCGTGACGCATGTCGTGACGGCGGGTTCACCCATCGACGACTTCCCGATTCCGGACTCGACCGAAGTGCTGTCCCTCCAACACCACACGGACCCCGTCCATGCGCTCGACGTGTCTCCCCCGCGCGACGGGCGCAGCTGGACGACCGTCGAGGCGGCAGCGCCGATCACGGTCGGCGGGCATCTCTCGCTGGGTGCCCACGCCTTGACGGCATACCGCTCGACGGCGTCGCGGGTCGACCGGTCCAGCGATGTCTCCCTGCAGCACTGGCGCTCTGGACTGGCCCCGGTGCTGGGGGTCGCGCCGGGCGCCAAGCCGGTGGTGCATGAGTTCCGCTCGGAGCGGCGGTGGCAGAATCGCGACTCGTGACCCCCAAACTGCTGTTCCGCCGGGTAGCCATCGCCGAGGCGATCACCTGGGCCCTGCTCCTCATCGGGATGTTCCTCAAGTACGTCACCGAGACGACCGAGCTCGGAGTGCGGATCTTCGGGATGGTGCACGGGGTCGTCTTCATCACCTACGGGCTCATCGCCCTCGCCACCTGGATCAACCAGAAGTGGTCGCTCCGCACCGGACTGCTGGCACTCGTGAGCGCGGTGCCGCCGTTCGCGACGATCATCTTCGACCGCAGCGCGGAGTCGGCCGGTCAACTCGAGGGGCCGTGGCGCTTCGGTGCCGGTGGCGACGCACCTGCGTCCCTGCCCGAGAAGGTCCTGGCGTGGCTCACGCGCAACCCAGCTCTCGCGGCTGTCGTCGGTGTCGTGGCTGTGGCCGGTCTGACCGGGGTCGCGTTGGTCGTCGGCCCGCCGGCGTCGGGCAGCTGATGAACCCGTCCACCGCGCTCGCTCGCGTCCTTGTTGACGAGCTGATCCGTGGTGGCGTTCGCGAGGTCGTCCTCGCTCCCGGATCGCGCTCCGCGCCTCTTGCGTATGCCGTCCAGCAGGCCGAGCGCGAAGGTCGCCTTCGCCTGCACATGCGGGTGGATGAGCGGACCGGCGGGTTCCTGGCTCTGGGGCTCGCCAAGGGTTCTGGCGCACCGGTGGTGGTGATCACGACGTCGGGGACAGCTGTCGCGAACCTGCACCCGGCCGTGCTCGAGGCGCACCACACGGGGGTGCCTCTTGTGGTGCTGTCGGCCGACCGTCCGGCTGAGTTGCGGGGGACGGGTGCGAACCAGACGACGGTGCAGCCGGGAATCTTTGGCCCGGCCGTCCGCTGGTCCGCGGATGTGCCGGCGCCAGAGCTCGCCGAGTCCGTCGGCGCCTTCCACCGCTCCTCGGTGTGTCGCGCCCTGGTGGCGGCACGTGGAACCGCGACGGACGGAAAGCCCGGCCCGGACGCAGGCCCCGTCCACCTCAATGTCTCCTTCCGCGACCCCCTGACCCCGGACCTGGGCGATGCCTCCGACGTCCCTGCCGGGCGAGCCGACGGCGAGCCGTGGGTTCGCAGCCCCTTGGGTGGCTGGTTCGGCGAATCCAGCACTGGTGGTTTCACGCACGTCCCACGGACCCTCGTCGTCCTCGGTGACCTCTCACGATCACCCGTCTCCTCGGCGCAAGTGGTGAAGTGGTCTGCGGGGCGCGGCTATCCCGTTGTCGCAGAACCGTTCGGGGTCCATGACCGGACGGCCGTGGTGCCGCATGGTCCCTTGCTCCTCACGGCTGGGGACTGGCTTGCGGCCCACCTTCCGGAGCGCGTCCTCGTCGTCGGGCGCGTCACGTTGTCCCGCGCCGTCGCGGCGTTGCTGCGCACGGAGGGCGTGCGCATCGAGGTGTTCACGGGGGCTTCGCAATGGCCCGATCCCGGCCACGTCGTCCACGAAGTGCATCCTCTGATGACCCTCGCAGGACCATCCCCGGAAGCCGGCGACCTGGATTGGATGGGGAACTGGAAGAGTGCCGGATCGGTTGTCGCGCAGGCGGTTCGCAAGCAGCGTGCCCCGTGGGGGACCGGCCTCGCAGTCGCCTCCGTCGTGGGTGAGGCACTGCCGGACGGCGCCCAGCTCTTCGTCGGATCGTCGAACCCGGTGCGAGACCTCGACCTCGGGATGCGGCGTGAGTCGGCCATCTCCGTCGTCGCCAACCGTGGCTTGGCCGGAATTGACGGCTGCCTCTCGACGGCTGTGGGGCTCGCACTGACGACCGATGCGCCGAGCTATGCCTGGGTCGGGGACCTGACCTTCCTGCACGACTCCAACGCCCTGGCCATCGGTCCGGACGAACCACGCCCGGACCTCACCATCCTGATCACCAACGATGGAGGGGGCGGGATCTTCCGCACCCTCGAGCACGGAGCCCCCGAACGCAGCGCTGACTTCGGCCGCATCTTCGCCACCCCGACGGGAACCGACTTCGGGGCACTGTGCCGAGCGCACGGCATACGCCACGTTCTCGCGCAGACGCGCGAAGCGGCAGCCGAAGCGCTGTCCGCGAATCCCACCGGGATCACCGTCGTCGAGGTGCCGATCGACGCGGAGTCGCACCGTGGCGCGCACGAGCGACTGCGTCGGATCGCGCGCAACGCCCTGACGATTTCGGACTGAGCCGACGGCTTGCGAGAATGACCCGGTGACCACCACCCCCGCTCGCACCGATGTCCTCGTCGTCGGAGCAGGTCCGGCCGGTTCCGCTGCGGCGGCCTGGGCGGCGCGCTCCGGACGCGACGTGGTGCTGGCCGACGCTGCCGTCTTCCCGCGCGACAAGACCTGCGGTGATGGGCTGACGCCGCGAGCGATCGCCGAGCTGACGCGGCTCGGCCTCGACGACTGGCTGCGTGGGCACACCGTGAACCAGGGTCTGCGCGCCCACGGCTTCGGTCAGGTGCTCGAGCTGCCCTGGCCCGGCGGCTCGCTGCCCGACTGGGGTTCGGCCGTGGCCCGCACCGAGCTCGATGACCATCTCCGCACGGCGGCGCTGAAGTCCGGTGCTGTTGGCGTCGAGGGCGCCAAGGCTGTCGACGCGCGTGTTGAGGGTGGGCGAGTGCGTGGGGTGACGTTCCAGCGCGATGGCGAGACGTTCGAGATCGAGTGCGAGCGGCTCATCGTCGCCGACGGCGTGCGGTCCGGCCTCGGCAAGGCGCTCGGGCGCGTGTGGCACAAGGACACCGTCTATGCGGTGGCGGGGCGTTGCTACGTCGACTCGACGCAGGCCGACGACCCGTGGATCAGCAGCCACCTCGAACTGCGCGGCGAGGAGGGCGAGATCCTGTCGGGCTACGGTTGGATCTTCCCGCTCGGCGGCGGGCAGGTGAACGTCGGCGCCGGGACGTTGGCAACGACCAAGCGGCCGGCCGAGGTGGCGGTCAAGCCACTCATGGCTCGTTATGTCGAGGAGTGTCGCGACGGGTTCGGGCTGCAGGGCGAGGCGCGGCTGGCGACCAGTGCACTGCTTCCCATGGGAGGCGCCGTCAGCGGAGTCGCCGGGCCGAACTGGGCGCTGATCGGTGACGCCGCCGCGTGTATCAACCCGCTCAACGGTGAGGGCATCGACTACAGCCTCGAGACCGGGCGCTTCGTCGTCGACCTGCTCGACACAGACCTGTCGGTGACGTGGCCGGCGCTGCTCAAGGAGCACTACGGCGAGGCGTTCTCGATAGCCCGCCGGCTCGCAGGTGTCGTCACCGTGCCGCGTATTTTGCCTGCGCTGGGTCCTGCTGGCATGCGTTCGGACTGGCTCATGACACTCGCGCTGCGGTGGATGGGCAACCTCGTGACCGACGAGGACCGCGACGGGGCCGCGCGCGTGTGGCGCTGGGCCGGCCGCCAGTCCGTCCGCCTCGAGCACCGCCCGCCCTTCACCTGAGCCGATGACCACAGAACCGGCTGTGGGGCCGCTCATGATTCGCGCCCCGGGCTACCTCGCACTTTGTGCTGGCGTGCTGCTGACCTTGCTCCTGGTTTCGGTCGGTGCGTTTCTCGACCCTGCGCTCGATGGCACCAGGGACCCCGACTGGATGTTCTGGATCTGGGCCTCTGCCCTCACCGCACTGTTGGTGCGCGCACCCTTCGTCGGCTTGCTCATCGCTGACGACCGCGTGGTGCGCCGAGGCTGGCTGCGCACGTGGACCTACCGTGCAGCCGATGTGAAGTCCGTCCGTTCGAGGCCGTACTCGGGCTACCTCAACCGCTATGTTTCGGAGTCGCGAATCTTCAGGATGCTCAAGGTAAAGCTGGCGGATGGTCGCGTTGTGGAGATTCCTGAAGTGACCGGGCGAATCCGAACGACAAAGCATCGAGTGGCAGTTGCACAGACTCGACTCGACCGGGGACTGTGAACCTGTCGCCGCAGATCACGCCCGGTAGGCGTCGCGCCGGTGCTCGATGCGTAGAACAACGACCTCGCGCGGGTCCTCGTTGATCCGGGAGAGGATTCGGTAGGTGCCACGCCTGACCGAGTGGATTCCGGCCAAGTGACCCCTCAGCGGTTTGCCCACTCGCTGTGGATTCTGCACGAGTGCACCCGTCACGAACTCGACCACCGCACCAGCCGCCGACTCGGGCAGGCCGGATCGCACAGCCCTGACCGCGGGTGGAGTGAGAACCAGCTCGTATGGGCCCTCGTCAGTCACGATCGCAACGAGCGGACGGCGTCGATGCCGCGCACGACATCACCTGAGGCGTACGCCTTGTCAGCTTCCCTGATGTCGGCCAGTGCTTCGGGGTCGCTGAGCACCAAGAGAGTCTCCTCGAGCTCCGCCAGGTCGTCCGGGGCTCATGATGACCGCGGCCGCACGCCCGTTCCGAGTGACCGTGACCCGCTCGTGTTCGCGCTCGACGCGGGCGATGACGTCGCTGAAGTGGTTGCGGACGTCCCTCAGCGGTTCGGTGCTCATGGACACAATTGTGGCGCTTTGCTCGTGTTTCCGAAGATTCGGCCAGCCGGCAAGGCCCACCGCTGCCATGGCTGCGACGATGACGGACGTGGAGAGTCGACCGGTGGAGTGGCGGGGGGTTGCACAACTCGGGCCGTGCGAGATGAAGGTGTACGCGATGAGCGTTGCTGGCTCAGAATGCCCCGAAGCGCTGGATCGTGCTGCGCGAGCGCTCACCGTGGAGTTCGCGACGTCGACTCCGGGCAGCGGAGTCGGGTATCTCCTCCTTCACCGTGCCCGCCCGGCACATTTTGCGCTCGCCCACGTGTGGGATGGCGTTGACCTCATCCAGTCCTACTGGACCTCGACGCTGGATCGTCCCGCAGAGTTGCGGCCTCATCGTGCTGGCGCGGTGGGATGCGTCTGGGAACTTGAGGTGCTCGCGTTCGAGAGCGCGCAGTGGGCCGCGTCGTGTGAGGCCTCTGACCGAAGTGATCGCTATCTGGGCACGCACCTCTAGGTGCGTGCACCAGGCGCGGCAATGGGGTCTGGCTCGATGCCAGCCGCGCTCAACTCGGTCGCTCAGATGACTGTTTGCCGCGCCCCATGCCCGCCGAGGTCAGGGTTCTCGTTGGGTCCTGCGTAGCGGGAGGCCACGCAGGGCGAGGTCTTGGCGCAGGTGCTCGGGATCGGTGAAGTGGATCGCGTCGAGTCCAGCCTCGTGCGCCGCTGCGACGTTGACCAGCGAGTCGTCGATGAAGATGCAGTCGTCCAGGCCGCCGAGGTGACTCACCCGTTCTTCGAGGATCTCGAAGATCTCTGGATCCGGCTTGGCCACCCCCTCCTCGCCCGAGACGATGATGTCCTCGAACAGGTCGAGGAAGTCGAAGCGGTCAAGGGCCACGGGGAAGGTCTCGGCCGCCCAGTTGGTCAGGGCGAGGACCGGGATGTCGGCCGCGTGGAGCTCGCGCAGGATCTCGACGGTCCCCGCGATCTCCTCGACGAGGGAGGCCCCGAAGTGCGTCCGGTAGCCGCGGATCTCCTCCTCCAGGTGCGGATGCGCAGCGATGGCCTCGCGCTCCGCGTCCTCCCAGGAGCGCCCGGCGTCGTTCGCAGCGTTCCAGTCGGCGAAGTCGAAGGCCTCATCCCTGAGGAAGGCGGTGGCCCGCTCGGTGCCGACAGCCGCAGCCACCGCCGGAGCCGGGTCCCACCGGATGAGGACGTTGCCAAGGTCGAAGACGACGGCGTCGACCGGAAGCGGCGCCCACTGGTCACTCGGGTCAGTCGGGGCGGCCTGCTCGCCTGAGGTGGTCATCGGGCTCCGTTCGCGAGGGCGTCCTGAACGCTGGACTCGGGTTGGCCGAGGACCGGGTCGCGGCCGGTGACGACGTCGCCGACAGCCTTGATGTTGGCAAGCTTCTCGCGGGTCCAGCCGATCCACCACTGGCGCGGGTAGCGGCTGCGCATCGACGTGTCGCCCACCCCGTTAGTGGTCATCCCGGCCGCCCGACACAGTGCGACCGCGCGTCCCACGTGGTAGCTCTGCGAGATCACGGTGACCTTGTCGACGCCGAAGATCCGGTGTGCGCGCTGGCAGGAGTCGTAGGTGTCGCGGCCGGCAAAGTCGAGAACGATGGCCTCCGTCGGCACACCGGCTCCAACGAGGTAGTCACGCATGGCCGTGGGTTCGTCGTACGCGTGGGTTCGGTTGTCTCCGGACACGAGCAGGACGCGCACCTGGCCGCTGTCGTACAGGTCCTTGGCCGCATCCAGGCGCGCCGCCAGATAGGGACGGGGGCGGCCGCCCTGCAGGCCGGCACCGAGGACAAGCGCGACGGGAGTCTCTGGCGCATCCGCCACGTCGGTGGCGTCGTGCACCCGACCGGCCGACGCGATGAGGATCCAGCCCCAAGGCAGCAGCACGGCGAGCAGGCCGAGAATGACAGGAACCGCAAGGATCCGAGTGACCCGTCGCCCCCACAGCTTCTTCACGCGCTCAGTCTGCATTCACACGATCGCCAAACGCGTCCTATTGGACGATTGTGGTGGGTCGCGAGAGTGGCGTGTCGCGTCCCCAAGCCGGGAATTGGGTGAGTTAGGGACGAGGGGTGGGGGCGGTCAGGGCGTCGCGCATGGGGATGAGCTTGGCGTCGGACTCGGCCACTTCGGACTCCGGGACGGAGCCCGCGACGATGCCGCACCCGGCATACAGTGACATGCGGTGGTCGTCGTCGTGGTGAATCGCCCCTGATCGCAACGCGATACCCCACTCGCCGTCGCCACTCGCGTCCATCCAACCCACGGGCCCGGCATAGCGCCCGCGGTCCATGTGCTCCAGTTCGGTGATCAACGCGTCGGCCACGAGGGTCGGCGTACCGCACACCGCGGCGCTCGGGTGCAGCGACGCGGCGAGGGCCAAGGATGACGTCGCGTCCGTCAGCACCCCAGCCACGTCGGTCGCGAGGTGCATGACATTGGACAGGTGCAGGACGAACGGAGCCTCGGGCACGTTCATCGAGGAGCAGTGCGGCGCAAGGGCTTCGGCGACCGACCGCACGGCGTACTCGTGCTCCTCGAGGTCCTTCGACGATCGAGCCAGAGACGCAGCCAACGCCAGGTCGTGGTCGTCGTCGCCCGTGCGGCGGATCGTCCCCGCCAGGACCCGCGACGTCACGAGCCCCTTCTCGCGGCGCACCAACATCTCCGGGGTCGCACCGACCAGCCCATCCACGGCGAAGACCCACGTCGACTCATAGCTCTCGGCCAGCCGTGCCAGCAGCCAGCGCACGTCGATCGGCGCAGCCGTCCGCACGTCCAGGTCCCTCGCCAACACGACCTTGTCCAAGGCGCCCGCTTGGATGCGTGAGACCGCCTCGGCCACGGCGCCAGCCCACTCGGTCGGCGACAACGAACCGTCGGCAAAGGACACATCACCCGGTGACAGGGCGTCCGACGAGACCACTGGAGTCACGCTGGCCGGCAACGCATCCGTCGACGTCGTCGTCACCCACCACCGGTCGCCGCGGCGCCCGACGACGACCGAGGGCACGACGAGAGTGGCACCGGAAGGCGAGTCGGCGGCATACGAGATCGCGCCGAAGGCGACGGGTCCGGTGCCGGGCAGATCCACCTCGTCACGCACCACGGCCGACCCCGACACGTCACGCCACCACGACTCCAGAACCGCAAAGCGGTCGGTGCCGTGAGCCGTCACGGAGACCGCACGGCCCCAACCGACGAGGCCGTCGCCACGACGAACCCATGAGGTGGTGTCGCGCGAGCTCGTCGCCGGCAGCAGTGCCAGCAGCGCCGTACCGTCCGCGGGTGACAGCGGGACGGTGCGGGTGACGAGGGGCGCGAGGGGCGCAATGTCCGACTCGGACGTGGGCAGGGACGTCATCACCAGCGAGCGTAACCCCGAGGGGCGGCGGTCCTCGCATGGGCGCGGTGAGATGATGGCGACATGAGCCGCGCCTCCCTCGACAAGGATCCCCGCGACGTCGCCGCGATGTTCGACGACGTCGCCGAGAGGTACGACGTGACCAACGACGTGCTCTCCCTCGGCCAGGACCGGCTGTGGCGACGCGCCGTCCTCCAGGCCGTGGCCGCCAAGCCGGGCGAGCGTGTCCTCGACATCGCCGCCGGTACGGGCACCTCGAGCGAACCGTTCGCCGACAAGGGCGTCCACGTCGTTCCCGCCGACTTCTCGCTCGGCATGCTCCGTGTCGGCAAGAAGCGTCGCGACGACCTCGGTTTCACCGCTGCGGACGCGATGCAGCTGCCCTTTGCCGACGAGTCGTTCGACGCGGTGACCATGTCGTTCGGTCTGCGCAACGTCGCCGACACCGACGCGGCGCTGCGCGAGTTCGCCCGCGTCACCAAGCCGGGCGGGCGCCTCGTGATCTGCGAGTTCAGCCAGCCGGTCAACGGTGCGTTCCGCAAGGTCTACAGCGAGTACCTCATGGGGGCGCTTCCGCGCGTGGCCCGCAAGGTCAGCTCGAACCCCGAGTCCTACGTCTACCTGGCCGAGTCCATCCAGGCCTGGCCCGACCAGAAGGCGCTCGCGACCCGAGTGGAGCAGGCCGGTTGGAGTGACGTGGCGTGGCGCAACCTGAGCGCCGGGATCGTCGCCCTGCACCGAGCGGCGAAGCCTGCCTGAACCTGCACCTCGCCCACTTAGGTTCGCCTTAGTGAACGGCCGAAGATCGGCCTCATAGAGTGGGTCGGTGTTCGTGAAGACTTTCACAAGCAAGGTGTGTCGTTGATCCTCGCCAAAGATGCCACTGGCCTCGCCAGTGCCGTCCGCGACGTCGATCGCGGGGACGCTCCGGGCTGTCCCACCACGCCGAACAATCCTGCAGTTGAGACCTGCGTCACGCCCTCTACGATGGGGCGCGTGACTCGAGCCGCCGCACACCCTGGCACCGAAAGGGGAGTTGACCAGCGATGAGCAACCCCTACGTCCCGATCCTCTTCCTCCTGGCGCTCGGCTTCGTCTTTGCCGCCGGCTCTGTGGGCACCAGCCTCGTCGTCGGACCCAAGCGCTACAACCGCGCCAAGTCCGAGCCGTACGAGTGCGGGATCCAGCCGTCTCCGCGCGCCGACGGCGGTGGTCGCGTGCCGATCAAGTACTTCCTCACGGCGATGCTCTTCATCATCTTCGACATCGAGTCGGTCTTCCTCTACCCGTTCGCCGTCGCCTTCGACTCCCTCGGCCTGTTCGCGCTCGTCGAGATGGTCCTGTTCATCCTCACCGTGTTCGTCGCCTACGCCTATGTGTGGAAGCGCGGCGGACTGGAGTGGGACTGATGCCTTCACTGCCGGGTATGCCGTGTGCTGACTTTGATCTGACTGGAAGGGTTCGCTGATGGGACTCGAGGAGAAGCTGCCCGCAGGCTTCGTCCTGACGACGTTGGAGAACGTCGCCGGATACATGCGCAAGGCCTCGATCTGGCCGGCGACGTTCGGCCTCGCCTGCTGCGCCATCGAGATGATGGCCGTCGGTACGCCCGACTACGACATCGCCCGCTTCGGCATGGAGCGCTTCTCGGCGACGCCGCGCCAGGCCGATCTGATGATCGTCGCCGGACGCGTGTCCAACAAGATGGCGCCGGTCGTCCGTCAGGTCTACGACCAGATGCCCAACCCCAAGTGGGTCATCTCGATGGGTGTGTGTGCCAGCTCCGGCGGCATGTTCAACAACTACGCGATCGTCCAGGGCGTCGACCACATCATCCCGGTCGACATCTATCTGCCCGGCTGTCCGCCTCGGCCCGAGATGCTGCTCAACGCGATCATCGAGCTGCACGACCAGATCCAGAACTCCAAGCTCGGCGTCAACCGGATCGCCGCTGCCCGTGCCGCCGAGGAGGCCGCCCTGCGCGCCACCCCGACGCACCTCATGCAGCCGACCCACGACCACGGCGCCCTCACGGCGACGCCCGGGAGGAACCTCCTCGCATGAGCGACAAGCCCAAAGAAGACACTGCCAAGTCCGCCGAAAAGGCGCCCGAGGGGCCCAAGGCGACGCCACCGGAGCCGATCCTCGACTCCGGCGACCTGCACGCGACCGACATTGACCTCACCGAGGCCCTGGCGGCTGGCGACACCGACCCCATCCAGATCGGCGAGCGCCGCGGGATGTTCGGCCCGACCAACGGTGGCGACACCACTGGCTACGGCGGCCTGCGCACCCCGATCCTCTTCCCCGGCGCGTCCGAGAAGCCCTACGGCGGCTACTTCGACGAGCTGACGGGCACTCTCGAGACCGCACTCGGGAACTCCGGCGACACGGCATACGCAAAAGCTGTTGAGCGGGTCGTTGTCGACCGTGGCGAGCTCACCCTGCACATCGCGCGCGAAGCCCTCCCGGCTGTCGCCAAGGCGATGCGCGATGACCCGGCCCTGCGTTTCGAGATCTGCACCGGCGTCTCGGGTGTGCACTTCCCGAACGAGACCGGTCGCGAGCTGCACGCGGTCTACCACCTGCTCTCGATCACCCACAACCGCCGGGTCCGCCTCGAGGTGACGGCGCCCGACGACGACGCGCGCATCCCCTCGGTCGTCGAGACCTACCCGGCGGCCGACTGGCACGAGCGCGAGACCTGGGACATGTTCGGCATCGTCTTCGAGGGCCACCCCGCCCTCACCCGCATCCTCATGCCGGACGACTGGCCGGGGCACCCCCAGCGCAAGGACTATCCGCTGGGTGGCATCCCCGTGGAATACAAGGGTGGGGTCGTACCCCCGCCCGACGAGCGGAGGTCGTACAACTGATGGCCACTGAAAACAGCGCAGCCGACACCATCTACGAAGACGTTCCGGCGCAGGAGCAGGGCTCCGGCGAGCGCGACCCCTACGCCACGACCGACGCCGACCGCGAGGACGGCGCCCGCGTGTTCAACGCGACCGGCGGCGACTGGGGCGACCTGGTCGACGAGGCGACTGCACTCCACGAGGAGCGCATCGTCGTCAACATGGGTCCGCAGCACCCGTCGACCCACGGCGTGCTCCGACTCATCCTCGAGCTCGACGGCGAGACGGTCACCGAGGCCCGTGCGGGAATCGGCTACCTGCACACCGGTATCGAGAAGAACATGGAGTACCGCAACTGGGTGCAGGGGGTGACCTTCTGCACGCGCATGGACTACCTCACGCCGATGTTCCAGGAGACCACCTACTGCCTGGGCATCGAGCGACTCCTCGGCATCGAGGACCAGATCCCCGAGCGCGCGAGCATCATCCGCGTCCTCATGATGGAGCTCACCCGCATCAACTCCCACCTCGTGTGCCTCGGCACCGGTGGCATGGAGCTCGGTGCGACCACCGTCATGACGGTCGGCTTCCGTGAGCGCGAACGCATCCTGCGGATCTTCGAGGCCGTCACCGGCCTGCGCATGAACAACGCCTACATCCGCCCCGGTGGCGTCGCACAGGACCTGCCGCACGGCTGTCTCGACCAGATCAACGGCACGGTCGGCGAGCTCCGCAAGGGCCTGCACGAGCTCGAGCTGCTGCTCAACGAGAACCCGATCCTCAAGGGCCGCACCAAGAACGTCGGCTACCTCGACCTCGCGGGCTGCATGGCCCTCGGGATCACCGGACCGATCCTGCGCTCGACCGGCCTCCCGCACGACCTGCGCAAGAGCCAGCCCTACTGCGGCTACGAGACCTACGACTTCGAGGTCGTCACCCGCACCGGCGCGGACGCCTACGACCGCATCCGGATCCGTCTCGACGAGATGTACGAGTCGCTCAAGATCGTCGAGCAGTGCGTCGAGCGCCTCAAGAAGGTCACCGGCCCCGTCATGGTCGCGGACAAGAAGATCGCGTGGCCGGCCCAGCTCTCCGTCGGCAGCGACGGCCAGGGCAACAGCCTCGACCACATCCGCGAGATCATGGGCACCTCGATGGAGTCCCTGATCCACCACTTCAAGCTCGTCACCGAGGGCTTCCGGGTGCCGGCCGGTCAGGCCTATGTGCCGATCGAGTCGCCCAAGGGCGAGCTCGGCTGCCACATCGTGTCCGACGGCGGCACGCGTCCCTACCGGGCGCACTTCCGGGACCCGAGCTTCAACAACCTTCAGGCCGTGGCCGCGTTGTCCGAAGGCGGCCAGGTCGCTGACGTCATCGTGGCCGTTGCCTCTATCGACCCCGTCATGGGAGGCGTGGACCGCTGATGGAGCACTACGGACTGCAGACGGCCTCGGGTCACCTCACGGTGTCAGCCGAGTCCAAGGAGGCGTATGCCGCCGACGTCCTCGAGGGTCTGCACGCGGACGCCGAGCAGGTCATCGCGAAGTACCCCCAGAAGCGCTCGGCGTTGCTGCCGCTGCTGCACCTCGTGCAGTCGGTCGACGGCTACGTCACCGGCCGCGGCATCGACTTCTGTGCCGAGGTGCTCGAGCTGAGCCGCGCCGAGGTTTCGGGCGTCGCGACGTTCTACACCCAGTACAAGCGCCACCCCAACGGGGAGTTCACCGTCGGCGTCTGCACCAACACGCTCTGCGCGATCATGGGCGGCGACGAGATCTGGGACTCGGTCTCCGAGCACCTGGGCATCGGCCACGACGAGACGACCGACGACGGCAAGGTCACCCTCGAGCGCATCGAGTGCAACGCGGCGTGCGACTACGCACCCGTGGTCATGGCCAACTGGGAGTTCTTCGACAACCAGACGCCCGAGTCGACCAACCAGCTCGTCGACGACCTGCGCGCCGGCACGCCGGTGAGGCCGACCCGTGGTCCCAACTCGCTGTGCTCCTTCAAGCAGATGTCCCGCGTCCTCGCTGGCTTCAGCGACGGCCTCGCCGACGAGGGTGTCGGCGCCGGACCGGCTTCGCTGATTGGCCTCGAGGTCGCGCACGAGAACGGTTGGGAAGCCGCCAAGGGCGCCGACACTGCCGATTCCACGAATGACGCCGACGACTCCACCCGGGCCAGCGCCGAGGGCGAGAAGGTCGACGGCAAGGCCGCAGGACGGCACAGCTCGGTCAACGCGGCGACCAACGAGCCCGACGAGAAGCCGGGCGGCAAGCAGGCCAAGGACTCGCCGGCGCCAGATGCCGAGGAAGCCACCCTCTTTGACGATGGGTCCTCGACCGCCGAGGCCGAGCCCAAGGGTGATGCACCCCTGACCGGGACCCCGGCGTCGCCGGCTTCCGAAGGCGCCACCGCCCAGACGGGCGGCTCGGGTCCGGCCGGATTCAGCACTTCGTCGTTCGACGAGGGCACCGCCGAGCCACTCGACGACCCTGCGCCGAAGGCCCCCAGGTCGACCCGCGCCCGCAAGCCCAAGAAGAAGGGTGACGAGGCATGACCATCACCCCACAAAGTTCTCCACTCCTCCGTCGCTCCGATACTTTGCGAGGACCCCGATGAGCACCACGCTGACGCCGATCCTCACGAAGTTCTGGGACGACCCGCAGAGCTGGACTCTCGAGACCTACGAGAAGAACGACGGCTACAAGGCGCTCACCAAGGCGCTCGCGACCCCGCCCGCAGACCTCGTCCAGATGACCAAGGACTCCGGTCTGCGTGGTCGTGGTGGCGCTGGCTTCCCGACCGGCATGAAGTGGGGCTTCCTGCCCCCGCCGGACGGCGGCCCCCGCTATCTCGTCGTCAACGCCGACGAGTCCGAGCCGGGCACGTGCAAGGACATCCCGCTCATGATGGCGGCGCCGCAGTTCCTCATCGAGGGCTGCGTCATCACGTCCTACGCCATCGGCTGCAACCACGCCTTCATCTACCTTCGCGGCGAGGTCGTCCATGTCTACCGTCGCCTCTTGCGTGCGGTCGAAGAGGCGTATGCCGCGGGCCACCTGGGCAAGAACATCCACGGCTCGGGCTTCGACCTCGACATCACCGTGCACGCAGGCGCCGGCGCCTACATCTGTGGTGAGGAGACAGCGCTCCTCGACAGCCTCGAGGGTCGCCGCGGTCAGCCGCGCCTCAAGCCTCCGTTCCCCGCCGTCGCCGGGCTCTACGCCCGCCCGACCGTCGTCAACAACGTCGAGTCCATTGCCTCCGTCCCGCCGATCCTGCTGCACGGCGCCGACTGGTTCAGTGACATGGGCACCGAGAAGTCCCAGGGCTTCGGCATCTTCAGCCTCTCGGGTCACGTCAAGAACCCGGGCCAGTACGAAGCCCCGCTCGGCATCACGCTGCGCGAGCTGCTCGACATGGCCGGTGGCATGCGCGACCCCGAGAAGGCGCTGAAGTTCTGGACCCCCGGTGGCTCCTCGACCCCGCTCTTCACGGCCGAGCACCTGGACACCCCGCTCGACTTCGAGTCGGTCGCCGCAGCCGGTTCCATGCTCGGCACCCGCGCCCTGCAGATCTTCGACGAGACGACCTGTGTCGTGCGCGCTGTCGACCGCTGGACCGACTTCTACAAGCACGAGTCCTGCGGCAAGTGCACCCCGTGCCGTGAGGGCACGTGGTGGCTCAAGCAGATCCTCGGTCGTCTCGAGCACGGTCAGGGGTCCGAGGAGGACCTCGACAAGCTCCTCGACATCTGCGACAACATCCTGGGCCGCAGCTTCTGCGCCCTGGGTGACGGTGCGACGAGCCCGATCACGAGCTCGATCCAGTACTTCCGCGAGGAGTACATCGCCCACCTGACTGAAGGTTCCTGCCCCTTCGACTCGCGTGAGTCCACGCTCTTCCACAAGGACCGAGTGACTGCATGACAGCCGTAAGCGACAAAAAGGTCGACACCACCGACAAGCCGGCCGTCGACATGGTGGAACTCACCATCGACGGCATCGACGTCTCCGTCCCCAAGAACACCCTCGTCATCCGGGCGGCCGAAGAGGTCGGGATCGAGATCCCGCGCTTCTGCGACCACCCGCTGCTCGAGCCGGTCGGCGCCTGCCGCCAGTGCCTCGTCGACGTCGCGACCCCCGGCCCGGACGGAACCCTCCGCCCGATGCCGAAGCCGCAGGCCTCGTGCACCATGACGGTCTCGCCCGGCATGCAGGTCAAGACGCAGCACACGTCACCTGTCGCCGAGAAGGCGCAGCACGGCGTCATGGAGCTGCTCCTCATCAACCACCCGCTCGACTGCCCGGTGTGCGACAAGGGTGGCGAGTGCCCCCTGCAGAACCAGGCGATGAGCAGTGGTCGCCCGGTGAGCCGCTTCGAGGACGTCAAGCGCACCTACCCCAAGCCCATCAACATCTCGAGCCAGGTCCTCCTCGACCGCGAGCGCTGCGTCCTCTGCGCGCGCTGCACCCGCTTCTCGGAGCAGGTCGCCGGTGACCCGTTCATCGCTCTCGTCGAGCGCGGCGCCCTCCAGCAGGTCGGCATCTACGAAGAGAAACCGTTCGAGTCCTACTTCTCCGGCAACACCGTCCAGATCTGCCCGGTCGGAGCGCTCACGGGTGCGGCCTACCGCTTCCGCGCCCGCCCGTTCGACCTCGTCTCCACGCCGAGCGTCTGTGAGCACTGCGCCGCCGGTTGCTCCACCCGCACCGACCACCGTCGTGGCACGGTCCTGCGCCGCATGGCCGCGAACGAGCCGGCGGTCAACGAGGAGTGGAACTGCGACAAGGGCCGCTGGGCCTTCCAGTACGCCACCCTCCCCGACCGCATCGAGCTGCCGCTGGTCCGCGAGGACGGCGAACTCCGCGTCGCGTCCTGGCGTGAGGCCCTCGAGGTCGCAGCTGCTGGACTCAAGAAGGCGTCCAGCGCCGGTGTGCTCGTCGGCGGTCGCGTCAGCGCCGAGGACGCCTACGCCTACGGCAAGTTCGCGCGCACCGTGCTCGGCACCAACAACGTCGACTTCCGCGCCCGCCCCCACTCGGCGGAGGAGGCGGAGTTCCTCGCGTCCAACGTCGTGGCCACCGGTCCCGAGGGTGGCGCGGTCACCTACACGGACCTCGAGAACGCCAAAACCGTTGTCCTCGCGGGCTTTGAGCCCGAGGACGAGAGCCCGATCGTCTTCCTGCGCCTGCGCAAGGCGTCGCGCAGGAACAAGACAGCCGTGTATGCCGTGTCGCCCGTTGCGACCCGCGGACTCACCAAGGTCTCTGGTCACCTCATCGCCACCGCACCCGGCACCGAGCCCGAGGTCCTCGAGGCCCTCGGCAAGGGCTCGGCCAGCGGTGCCGCGGGCGAAGGCCCCGACACCGTGCGGGCCGCCGCCGAAGCACTGCGCGGCGAGGGCGCGATCATCCTCGTCGGCGAGCGCCTCGCCACGGTCCCCGGTGCCCTGACTGCTGCCGCGCGCCTCGCCGAGACCACGGGTGCACGCCTCGCGTGGATCCCGCGTCGTGCGGGGGAGCGCGGTGCCCTCGAGGCCGGCGCCTTCCCGACCCTGCTCCCCGGTGGGCGTTCCGTCAGTGACGCGTCCGCTCGTGCCGAGGTTGCCTCGGCCTGGGGTGTTGTCGGACTTCCTGACGCTCCCGGTCGCGACGCCGCAGCCATCCTCGAAGGCGCCCGCACCGGACAGATCGGTGCGCTCGTCGTCGGTGGCGTCGACCCGCTCGACTTCGGTCGGGCCGACGCCATCACGGCGTTCGAGTCGACGTTCGTCGTCTCCCTCGAGATCCGTGAGTCGGCCGTCACCGCCGTCGCCGACGTGGTCCTGCCCGTCGCAGCCCACGCCGAGAAGGCAGGCATGTTCGTCGACTGGGAGGGGCGCGTGCGCACCTTCTCGCAGGCCCTCGAGTCCGGCTACGTCAGCGACCACCGTGCGCTCGACATGATCGCCGACGAGATGGGCGAGTTCCTCGGGACCCGCACCGTCGCCGAGGTCCGCTCCGAGATGGAGCGCATCGGCCCGTCCACTGGTACGCGTGCCGCGGCCCCGACAGCTGCGCCCGGAGAGGTGCCCAGCGCCGTGGACGGACACCTCGTTCTCGCCACCTGGCGTCACCTTCTCGACAATGGTCAGCTTCAGGACGGCGAGCCGTTCCTCGCGGGCACCGCCCCCAAGCCCGCCGCCAAGGTCTCGCCCACGACCGCCGACTCGCTCGGTGTGATCGACGGCGACACGGTCACTGTGGTGGCCGGCGACTCCACGGTCACTGTCCCTGTCGCTGTCACGATGATGGCCGACCACGTCGTCTGGCTCCCGACCAACTCCGCTGGGTGTGACCTTCGGGCCACTCTCGCGGACGCACCGGCCATCCGCGTCTCCGTCACCAAGATGGACAAGGAAGACTCACCATGAGCACCCTTCTCGCCCTTCACGAAGCAGCCGGGACGTTCAGCGACAGTGCGCTGACCGGCATACACACGCTTGTTGCCGAAGGCAAGGACAACCCCAGGGCCGACTTCTCGGACACGCCCTGGTGGATCTCGCTCATCAAGGCGCTGATCATCTTCGTCTACCTGCTCGTGTCGACGCTCATGGTCATCTGGTTCGAGCGGCGCGTCATCGGTCGCATGCAGCAGCGTCCCGGGCCCAACCGCAACGGCCCGTTCGGTCTGCTCCAGACCCTCGCCGACGGCATGAAGGCAATGCTCAAGGAGGACGTCACCCCGGCCAAGGCCGACCGGTTCGTCTTCACGCTCGCGCCGCTCATCACGGCCACGATGTGCTTCATCGGCTTCGCGATCATCCCGCTCGCCGGTGAGGTCAACCTCTTCGGTCACCGCACCCCGCTGCAACTCGCGGACTCCTCGATCTCGGTGCTGTTCGTCCTCGCGATCGCAGGCATCGGCATCTACGGCGTCGTGCTCGCCGGCTGGTCCTCGGGGTCGCCCTACCCGCTCATGGGTGGCCTGCGCAGCTCCGCGCAGATGATCTCCTACGAGATCGCGATGGGCCTCTCACTCGTCGCCGTCTTCCTCTACAGCGGCTCGATGTCGACCTCGCAGATCGTGAGTTCGCAGCACAGCATCTGGTACATCATCCCGGCGTTCTTCAGCTTCTTCGTCTACGTCATCACGATGGTCGGCGAGACCAACCGTCTCCCGTTCGACCTCGCCGAGGGTGAGGGCGAGCTCACCGGTGGGTTCCACACCGAGTACGGCTCGATGCGGTTCGCCATGTTCTTCCTGGGTGAATACATCAACATGTTCACCGTCTCCGCGCTGGCCACGACGATGTTCCTCGGTGGCTGGCAGGCGCCTCCCGGAATCGCGGCGATCAACGACGGCATGTTCAACGAGGGCTGGTGGGGCCTGCTCTGGTTCACTGCCAAGCTCTGGATGTTCATGTTCTTCTTCGTGTGGCTGCGTGGCTCCCTGCCGCGTACCCGCTACGACCAGTTCATGCGCTTCGGCTGGAAGTTCCTCATCCCGGCAACCCTCGGCTGGGTCGTGCTCGTCGCGTTCTTCCGCGGCGCGCAGAACGGCTGGTTCGGCGATGGGGCCCTCGACCTGGCCGGTCGCCGCTTCCCCTACTCGTCGCTGGCCATTGTCGGGTTGGTCGCCATCGGCGCCCTGGCGTTCGGTTGGTGGTGGGACAGCCGGGCGATCGCCAAAGAAGCTGCCGCCAACGGCACGGTTCCCGAGGAGATCGATCCGTATGCCGGTGGCTATCCCGTGCCGCCGATGCCCGGTCAGCGTCTGCGCGAGACCGCTCGGGTCGGTGCACCTGCCCTGCCTGAGGCTGACCCGGTGACGCCTGAGCGTCCGAGTGGTCCCGCCGTCTTCGACTTCACCGACAAGGAGGCCCCTCGTGGCTGAGGACAAAAAGGGCGGATTCTTCTCCGACATCTTCGCCCCCGTGGGTGGCTTCGGGGTGACGTTCGCGACGATGTTCCGCAAGGTCGCCACGACCGAGTACCCCGAGGTGAAGCGCCCGACGGCGCAACGCTTCCACGGCCGCCACCAGCTCAACCGTCACCCCGACGGTCTGGAGAAGTGTGTCGGTTGCGAGCTGTGTGCGTGGGCCTGCCCGGCCGACGCAATCCTCGTCGAGGGCGCCAACAACGACGACTCGAACAGCGGTGCTGGACGTTTTTCACCCGGCGAGCGCTACGGCCGCGTCTACCAGATCAACTACCTGCGCTGCATCTTCTGCGGCCTGTGCATCGAGGCCTGCCCGACGCGCGCGCTCACGATGACCAACGAGTACGAGCTCGCCGACAACAACCGCGCCGACCTCATCTTCACCAAGGAGCAGCTGCTCGCTCCGCTCCAGGGTGGCATGGCGCCTGCGCCCCACCCGATGGTGGAGGGCATGGAGGAGCGCGACTACTACCTCGGCAAGGTCTCGGAGGCCACGCCCGCCCAGAAGGAGTGGGTCCAGGCGAACCATGCCCAGACCACCCACGCCATCGACGCGACGGGCGCCTCAGGTTCGACCGGCGGCGTCAAGGAGGCTGCGCAATGACCAGTACAGGTGAAGCGATCCTCTTCTGGGTCCTCGCGCCCCTCGCGGTCGTCGGCGCGCTGGGCCTGATCTTTGCCCGCAAGGCCGTCCACGCCGCGCTCGGCATGGCCCTGACGATGATCATCCTCGGCGTCTTCTACCTCGCCCAGGGTGCGGACTTCCTCGGTGTCATCCAGATCTTCGTCTACACCGGCGCCGTGATGATGCTCTTCCTCTTCGTCGTCATGCTCGTCGGCGTCGACTCCTCCGACAGCATCGTCGAGACCCTCAAGGGTCAGCGCGCCGCGGCCACCGTCCTGACGCTCGGCCTCGCGGCGATGCTCATGGGCGCGATCGGCCGCATCACCATCGGTGACGCGCCGGCCAACAAGCTCGACGCGATCAACACGGACAAGGGCAACGTGTCCGGGATGGCCGAGCTCATTTTCGGCCGCTACGTCTGGGTCTTCGAGGCCACGTCGGCGCTGCTCATCACCGCAGCCCTGGCCGCCATGGTGCTCGCCCACCGCGAGCGTCTGGGCTCCCGCCCCGACCAGCGCGCCTGGAGTGAGCGACGGGTCCGCAGCGGGGAGAACCTGTCCGGCCTGCCCGTCCCCGGTGTCTACGCCCGCCACAACGCGGTCGACACCCCGGCCCTGCTGCCCGACGGTTCGCCGAGCGAGCTGTCCATCTCCCGCGTCCTCACCGCCCGCGACCAGGTCGGCTCTGCCGCACCGTGGCTCGACGCCGAGCGTGAGATCGAGCGCGACATCACGCAGGACCGCGCTGTCGCCGACGATGCCCCGACCGACGAGTCGACGGAGGACCCGCGATGAGCCTGATCAACTACATCTATCTCGCGACGTTGCTGTTCGTCATCGGCGGAGCCGTGGTGCTCACCCGTCGCAACGCGATCGTCGTCTTCATGGGCGTCGAGCTCATGCTCAACGCAGCCAACCTCGTGTTCGTCACCTTCGCCCGAATGCACGGCAACCTCGATGGACAGGTCATTGCCCTGTTCGTCATGGTCGTCGCTGCGGCGGAAGTCGTCGTCGGCCTCGCCATCATCATGGCGATCTTCCGTGCCCGCCGTTCGGCTTCGGTCGACGATGCCAACCTGTTGAAGCTCTAAGGGGCCGCACTCGTGAACTCACTCGCACTGCTCGCCTCGGAAGGTGAGGTGGCCGCGGCCACCGGCATCACGGCATACGCCTGGCTTCTCGTTGCCTTCCCGCTCTTCGGCGCCGGTCTCCTCCTGCTCGGTGGCAAGGCCACCAACGCCTGGGGACACCTGCTCGCCACGGCACTGTCCTGGGCCAGCTTCGTCCTCGGTTTCGTCATGCTGTTCGCGATGGTCGGTCGTGGCCACGAGGAGCGCGCCGCTCACGTCGGCGGCTGGAACTGGATCCCGGCCGGTCAGTTCCAGCTCGAGACCGGGCTGCTCATCGACCAGCTGTCGATCGCGTTCGTCCTGCTCATCACGTTCGTCGGGTCGCTCATCCACGTCTACTCCATCGGCTACATGGAGCACGACGCGAACCGGCGCAAGTTCTTCGCCTACCTGAACCTCTTCGTCGGGTCGATGCTGCTGCTGGTGCTCGCCGACTCCTACCTCCTGCTGTTCGTCGGCTGGGAAGGCGTGGGTCTGGCGTCCTATCTGCTCATCGGGTTCTGGAACCACAACCCGGCCTACGCGACCGCGGCCAACAAGGCGTTCTTCGTCAACCGCGTCGGTGACGTCGGGATGTCGATCGCGATCATGTTCATGTTCTTCACTTTCGGCTCGGTGGACTTCGCGACCGTGCACGCCGGTGCGGCGGAAGCCGGTTCGACCGCGATGACCGCGCTCGGCCTGCTCCTGCTCATCGGTGCCTGCGCCAAGTCGGCCCAGTTCCCGCTGCAGTCCTGGCTCGGTGACGCGATGGCCGGCCCGACGCCCGTCTCGGCTCTCATCCACGCCGCGACCATGGTCACCGCCGGTGTCTATCTCGTCGTCCGCTCGCACGACATCTTCAACGCCGCCCCCAACGCGCAGCTGGCCGTCGCCATCGTCGGTGCGATCACGTTGCTCTACGGTGCGATCGTCGGTTGCGCCAAGGACGACATCAAGAAGGCGCTGGCAGCCTCGACGATGTCGCAGATCGGCTACATGATGCTCGCGGCGGGTCTTGGCCCGGTCGGCTACGCCTTCGCAATCTTCCACCTCATCACCCACGGCTTCTTCAAGGCCGGGATGTTCCTCGGCGCCGGATCGGTCATGCACGGCATGAACGACAACGTCGACATGCGCCGCTTCGGTGGGCTGTCGGGTGCCATGAAGATCACCTGGATCACCTTCGGCCTGGGTTGGCTCGCCATCCTCGGTGTTCCGCCGTTCTCGGGCTTCTGGTCCAAGGACAAGATCATCGAGGCCGCCTTCATCGGCGACGGCTGGCGCCCGTGGGTCTTCGGTTTCATCGCCCTCATCGGTGCCGGGATCACCGCCTTCTACATGTCGCGCCTGTTCTTCATGACCTTCCACGGCAAGAAGCGCTGGATCGATGAGGAAGAGGCCAAGGAGCTCGGATCGCGTGCGGCTCACCCGCACGAGTCGCCGCTCACCATGACGGTCCCGATGATGGTGCTCGCCGTCGGCTCCGGCGCCCTCGGCCTGATCCTCTCGTGGGGTGGCATGTTCACCCATTGGCTCGAGCCCGTCGTCGGCGCTCACGGCGAGGAGCACCCCGTCCTCGCGGTCCCGGTCATCATGATTCTCACGCTGTTGCTGGTAGCCGGCGGAGCGGCATACGCCTGGAAGTTGTACTGGAGCGAGGCGGTGCCGAAGACGGCGTCGCGAGGCTCGCTGGTCACCCAGGCCGCCCGCGCCGACCTCTATCAGGACGCCATCAACGAGGGCCTGTTCATGCGACCCGGCACCCACCTCACCCGCGCGCTCGTTTTCACTGACGGCAAGGGTGTCGACGGGGTCGTCGGCTCGTTGGCCGCGTCCATCGGCGGGCTGTCCTCGCGACTGCGCCGCCTGCAGACCGGCTATGCCCGGTCCTATGCCTTGACGATGCTCACCGGTGTCGTCGCCATTCTCGGAGCACTGTGGGTGATGAACTGATGTCCGGCCTGCCCTTGCTCACGCTCATGATGGTCGTGCCCCTCGTCGGCGCGGCGGTCATCTGGCTGCTGCCGTCCGCCTCGTCGCGGTTGGCCAAGCCGGTCGCCCTCGGCGTCTCGCTGTTGACCCTGCTGCTGGCGCTCGTTGCCTGGGGTCGGTTCGATGCGGGGTCGAGCGATCGCTACCAGCTGACCGAGACGCACTCGTGGATCCCGCAGTTCGGGGTCTCCTATGCCCTGGGTGTCGACGGCATCGCGCTCTCGCTCATCGTGATGGCCGCGATCCTCACGCCGATCTGCCTGCTGGCGGCGTGGAACGACCTCGGCGATGACGCGGACCCGCATCGCGAGAAGACCTACTTCGCGCTGATGCTCTTGCTGCTCACCTTCATGGTGGGTGTCTTCGCGGCCCGCGACGTCTTCCTGTTCTACGTGTTCTTCGAGGCCATGCTCATCCCGGTCTACTTCCTCATCGGGCTGTTCGGTGGACCGCGACGTCAGTACGCCGCCGTGAAGTTCATCCTCTTCTCGCTCGTCGGCGGGCTCATCATGCTCGTCGCCGTCATCGGCCTGTACTTCCAGGGCCCCGGTGGCGAGCAGGGCTTCCTCTACGAGGCGCTCGAGGGTGCTGTCGGCGGGTCCACCGCGACCCAGCGCTGGCTGTTCATCGGCTTCTTCATCGCCTTCGCGATCAAGGCGCCGATGTGGCCGGTCCACACCTGGCTGCCGGATGCTGCGTCCGAGTCGCGCCCTGCGACCGCGGTCCTGCTGGTGGGCGTGCTCGACAAGGTCGGCACCTTCGGGATGCTGCGCTTCTGCCTCGGGTTCTTTCCGGAGGCGGCCAAGTGGGCGACCCCGGTCGTCATCACGCTCGCCGTCATCTCGGTGATCTACGGCGCGCTGCTCGCCATCGGGTCGCGCGACATCATGCGACTCATCGCGTTCACCTCGATCAGCCACTTCGGCTTCATCGTCCTCGGCATCTTCGCGATGACGACGACGGCCGGTGGCGGCTCGGCGCTCTACATGATCAACCACGGCTTCTCGACGGCCGGACTCTTCCTGCTCGCCGGGTTCCTCATCTCGCGGCACGGGTCGCAGCGCATTGCCGACTACGGCGGCTGGCAGCGGGTCACCCCGGTGCTCGCCGGGTCGTTCTTCATCGCTGGACTGTCGTCGCTGGCACTGCCGGGCCTGTCGTCCTACGTGTCGGAGTTCCTCGTCCTCACCGGAACCTTCCAGCGCTACCAGGTGGCTGCTGCGATCGCCACGATCGGCATCGTGCTGGCCGCGCTCTACATCCTGCTGACCTACCAGCGCGTCTTCACCGGCCCGCGCCCGCAGTTCGTCGAGGGTGCCGAGCCGCGTGACCTCGGGCTGCGCGAGAAGCTCGTCGTGGCTCCGATCATCGCGTCGTTCCTGCTCCTCGGGTTCTTTCCGAAGCCGGTCCTCGACCTCGTCAACCCCGCCGTGAAGCAGACGCTCCAACTCGTCGGTGTCACTGATCCGACGCCGAACAACGCCGTCCACGTCACCGGGAGTGCCAAGTGACCGCCCTGTCCACTGCGATGCCGACGGCCTTCGAGGCCGTCTCGGTCAACTACGGCGCCGTCGCACCGATGCTCATCATCGTGGGCGCCGCACTCGTCGGTGTTCTCGTCGAGGCCTTCGCGCCGCGCGCTCGGCGTCACGTCATCCAGGTGTCGCTCGCGCTGGCCGCGATCGTGGCGGCCTTTGTCGTCCTCGCGCTCGTGTCGGTCGACAACCAGACGGTCACCGCGGGCGGTTCCCTCGCCATCGACGGACCGGCCCTGTTCATGCAGGGGACGCTGTTGATCTTCTCCGTCCTGGGTGTGCTGACCATGTCGGAGCGTTTCGGTGGCCGGTCCGCCGACGCCTTCACGCCGATGGGTGCGGCAACGCCGGGCTCGCCGGCTGAGGCCGCCGCGGACCGTGCGGGTTTCGCGACGTCGGAGGCCTTCCCGCTGACGCTGTTCGCCGTGTTCGGCATGCTCATGTTTGTCAGCGCCAACGACCTCATCACGATGTTCGTCGCGCTCGAAGTCCTGTCCCTCCCGCTCTACGTGTTGACCGGCCTGGCGCGTCGTCGCCGCCTGCTCTCGCAGGAGGCGTCGCTCAAGTACTTCCTCCTCGGTGCGTTCTCGTCGGCCTTCTTCCTGTTCGGTGCGGCACTTCTCTATGGGTATGCCGGGTCGACCGATCTGTCGAAGATCGCCCTCGCGATCACGACCGCGGACGGCGCCTATGAGGAGCTGCTCCTCCCCGGTGTCGCCCTCGCCCTGATCGGCCTGCTCTTCAAGATCGGCGCCGTGCCGTTCCACTCGTGGACCCCGGACGCCTACCAGGGTGCTCCGACCCCGGTCACCGGCTTCATGGCCGCCGCGACGAAGCTTGCAGCGTTCGGCGCGATCCTGCGCCTGGCCTACGTCGGCGTCGAGGCCTCGCGCCTCGAGTGGCGCCTCGGTGTCGCTGCCATCGCGGTCCTCACGATGGTCGTCGGTGCGGTGCTCTCCGTGACCCAGACCGACATCAAGCGACTGCTCGCCTACTCGTCCATCGCCCACGCCGGCTTCATCCTCGTCGGCGTCCTCGCCTTCGACAAGACGGGCGTTTCCGGCACGATGTTCTACCTCGCGGCCTATGGTCTGGCGACCATCGCGGCCTTCGCCATCGTCTCGCTCGTCCGTTCGGGCGGCTCCGAGGCGACCCACCTCTCGCAGTGGGCGGGCCTGGGCAAGAAGCACCCGGTCGTCGCCGGCATCTTCGCGCTGTTGCTCCTGGCCTTCGCGGGTATCCCGCTCACGTCGGGCTTCACGGCGAAGTTCGCGGCGTTCGCTCCCGCGGTCGCGCACGGTGGTCTGGCCGGCATCCTCATGGTTGTCGTGGGCGTCCTGGCTTCGGCCGTCACCGCGTTCGTCTACTTCCGACTCATCGTGCTCATGTACTTCACCGAGCAGACGGGTGACGACGTCGTCGCACTGACCCCGTCGATCGCCTCCACGATCGCCATCACGGTCGGCGCCCTCGGCACCGTCGTGCTCGGCATCGTCCCCGGCCCGATCCTCGACCTCGCCGGTCGGGTGTCGCAGTTCATCCAGTGACGCTCGCGCTGCCCGAGGTGTCGGCAGGGCTGCAGGAGCGGCTCACCGACGGGCTGGCTCGCGTCGAGGCCCTCATCGAGGAGCGCATCGACCACGACGACGCGTTCATCGCCGAGGCCAACGTCCACCTGCTTCGTGCCGGTGGGAAGCGGTTCCGGCCGATGCTCACGATCCTGGCTGCCGAGCTGGGCGACGGGGTCAATGACGCGGTCGTCACTGCGGCCGCCGCGGTTGAGCTGACGCACCTCGCCTCGCTCTACCACGACGACGTCATGGACGAAGCGGAGCTGCGCCGGGGAACGCCGACGGCCAACACGGCATACGGCAACTCCACCGCCATCCTCATCGGTGACCTGCTCTTCGGACACGCCTCGGCGCTGGTCGCCGAGCTGGGACCAGAGGCCGTGCGGATCCAGGCCGAGACCTTCATCCGGCTCTGCACCGGTCAGATCCGTGACGACCGGCAGGCGCCCGCGGGTGAGGACGCCGGGGCGTACTACTTGCGTGTCCTTGAGGACAAAACTGGCGTGCTCATCGCGACCGCAGCCCGTTATGGCGCGATGTTCGCGGGGTGCGGTGACGACGTTGTCGAGACGATGCGTGTCTATGGCGAGCGGCTCGGAATGGCCTTCCAGCTCGCCGACGACCTCATCGACATCGAGTCGTCCGCCGAGGAGCTCGGCAAGCTTCCGGGGATGGACCTGCGTGAGGGCAAGCGGACCTTGGCCGTCCTGCATGCTTTGTCGTCGACCTCACCTCAGGACGCGCGGCTGCAGGAACTGCTGCAGTCCGACCTCTCCGGCGACGCCGAGCTGGCCGAGGCGTTGGGGCTGTTGCAGGCGCACCCGGCGCTCGAGCAGGCCCGCGACGAGACCCGCGCGGTCGGCGAGCAGGCGCAGGACGCCCTGGCCGGGCTGCCCGACAGCGAGGCCAAGACGGCGCTGCTGGCTCTGGCCACGTCGGTCACCCACCGCGCCTCCTGACCCACGGCGCTCGAGGCGAGCATTTCTTGACGGCGCGACCACCTGTGGGTGGTCGCCTCGACAAAAGGTGGTCATTTCGCGCGCGTGCGAGGGGTCAGCGCAGGAGGAAGTAGGACAGCGCCGGGGACGTCGACACGTCTTGGCACGGGTAGCCCAGGCTCGTGACGTGCTCGGCGAAGTCGGCGTCGTCGCGCACGCCCTCGAAGGCGCACAGCACCCGGCCGTAGTCGGTGCCGTGGCTGCGGTAGTGGAACATCGTGATGTTCCAGTGGGTACCGAGCTCGGTGAGGAAGCGGCTGAGAGCGCCCGGGTGCTCGGGGAACTCGAAGCTGTAGACCTCTTCGTCGACGCCCGGGGAACGTCCGCCGATCATGTAGCGCACGTGGGTCTTGGCGGTGTCGTCCTGGGAGAGGTCGACGGACTCATAATCCGCTGCCGTGAGGTTGTCGTGGATCTCGCGACCTTCGTCCGCGCCTCCGGAGAGCTGGACACCGACAAAGATGCGGGCGCGGTCGGTGCCGTCCGTGCGGTAGTTGAACTCCGTGACCGAGCGGCCCGCGAGCACGTCGACGAACTCGAGGAAGGCACCGGCGCGGTCGGGGATCGTCACGCCGAAGAGCGCCTCGCGGTGCTCGCCGACCTCGGCGCGCTCGGAGATGTAGCGCAGCGTGTCGAACGGGACGTTCGCCCCAGAGAGGATGTGCGCCAACCTTTCTCCGCGTATGCCGTGTTGTTCCGCGTAGTTCTTGAGTCCGGCAAGTGCCACGGCACCGGCAGGTTCGGCGACAGCGCGGACGTCCTCGAAGATGTCCTTGACCGCCGCGCAGATCTCGTCGGAGCTCACCGTGATGACGTCGTCCAGGTAGCGCTGGCACAGGTCGAACGTCTGGTCACCGATCTGTTTGACGGCAACGCCCTCGGCGAAGCGGCTCACCTGGGGCAGTTGCACGGGGCGGCCGGCGGCGAGGGCGGCGCTGAGGCAGGCAGCGTCCTCGGGCTCGACGCCGATGACCTTGATGCCGGGCATGAGGTTCTTGATGAGGCCGGCGACACCGGCCGCGAGTCCTCCGCCACCGATGGGTACGAACACGCGATCGAGGTGGGCGTCCTGCTGGATGAGCTCGAGCCCGATCGTGCCCTGCCCGGCGATGACGAGCGGGTCGTCGAAGGGTGCGATGTAGGTGAGCCCACGCTCGTCCGCCAGGCGCAGAGCCTCGGCCTGGGCGACGTCGAACGTGTCGCCGACGAGGATGACCTCGGCGCCGTGCCCACGGACTGCACCCACCTTGATGGGAGCCGTTGTCGCGGGCATGACGACCACGGCGTTCAGGTCGAGCAATGAGGCGGACAGGGCAACGCCCTGGGCGTGGTTGCCGGCCGAGGCGGTGATGACTCCACGGGCGCGCTCGTCGGGGGAGAGGGCGCGCATCCGCGTGTAGGCGCCGCGGATCTTGAAGGAGTGGATCGGCTGCCGGTCCTCGCGCTTGACCTGGACGACATTGCCGAGGCGCTCGGACAGGGACTCCATGACCTCGAGCGGGCTGACGACCGCGGCCTCGTAGACCGGGGCGCGCAGGACGGCCCGGAGATGCTCGGAGCCGTTGGTCGGCCGTGCCGCGAGTTCTTCGGTGGACATGGGTCAAGCAAACCGCGAGATCGCTTCAGCGAACGTGGCCGCCACCAGTCGAGACGCCGTCCCAGTCCTCGTCAGGCGGGAACGGGTGTGCGGCGGCGGGGGATGGCGAATGAGAAGGCGGCGGCGAGGAGGCAGAGGCCGCCCGCGGTGAACCACGCCAACGAGTAGGTGCCGGTCTGGTCGCGCACCGCCCCGGCCCCAGTGGCAGCGATCGCGGCGCCGATCTGGTGCGACGCGAAGACCCATCCGAAGACGACTGGCGCAGAGACGCCGAACCACTCGCGGCACAACGCCACGGTCGGTGGCACGGTCGCGATCCAGTCGAGACCGTAGAAGAGGATGAAGAACCACATGCTCGGCTGCACCGACGGCCCGAGGAGTGAGGGCAGCAGCATGAGCGAGAGGCCACGCAGCGTGTAGTAGCCGACCAACAGCAGTCGACCGTCCACCCGGTCGGTCAGCCAGCCGGAGAAGATCGTGCCGGCCACGTCGAAGATCCCGATGAGCGCCAGCAGGGACGCCGCCATCGTCGTGGGCATCCCGTGGTCGTGCGCCGCCGGGATGAAGTGGGTGCCGACAAGGCCGTTGGTCGACGCCCCGCAGATCGCGAATCCGCCTGCCAACAGCCAGAAGGCGCGCGTCCTGGCCGCGTCGCGCAGGGACGACAGCGCCTGGATCGCTGCATTGCCCACGGGGTTGGGCGGCGGCAGGCCGGGGTCCTCGGCGGTCGCACCGTAGGCCTGAAGGTCGACGTCGTGCGGGTGGTCGCGGACGAACAGGATGACGAGCGGAACCACGGCCAAGGCAACGCCCGCGACGACGAGCGCCGGTGTGCGCCAACCGTATCGGTCTGCCAGCACGGCGATCAGTGGCAAAAAGACAAGCTGCCCCGTTGCGCCGGCAGCGGTGAGGACGCCACTCACGAGTCCTCGGCGAGCAACGAACCAGCGGTTGACGAGCGTGGCCACGAGCGCCATGGACATCGACCCAGTACCGATGCCGACGACGACACCCCACAGCAGGACGAGCTGCCACGGCTGGGTCATGAAGACGGTGAGCCCGCTGCCCAGGGCGACCAACGTCAGCGCGATCGCGACGACGCGGCGGATGCCGAACCGGTCCATGAGCGCTGCGGCGAACGGTGAGAACAGCCCGAACAGTACGAGGTTGACCGACACCGCGAAGCCGATGGTGGCCCGGCTCCATCCGAACTCCTGGTGCAGCGGGTCGATGAGCACGCTCGGGACGGAGCGGAAGCCGGCAGCGCCGATGAGCGTCACGAACCCGACGATCGCCACGATCCACGCGCGGTGGAGGGGTGCGCGTCGCTGGCGGGGCGGGTCGTCTGCGAAGGGCTCGGCGTCGGGGGCGCTCACCGCGAGGTCGTCGGTCATGAGGGAGAGCCTGTCAGTCGCTGGCCTGCTCGCCTAGTGGCAGAAATGACACAATGTGCAAAGATCCAGCCATGCGCACCACACGTGTCCCCGCCCGCCACAAGGTCGTCGTCCTGCTGCTCGAGCCGCTCATCGGCTACGACGCCACGATCCCCGGGGCGGTGCTCGGCTCGGCCGAGGACACCGTTGGCCGTCCGCTCTACGACGTCCAGATGGCCTCCCTCGACGGCGGAGCCGTCAAGACACACAATGGGTATGCCGTTGTGCCACACGGCGATTCGTCTCTCCTTGAGGGCGCCGACACAGTTATCATCCCCGGCACCCAGATCCCCGGTCCGCGATTCGACGGCACCCTCCCGGACGAGCTGGGGGTCGCCATGGGCCGCATCCGCAAGGGCGCGCGCATCGTGTCGATCTGTACCGGCGCCTACGTCCTGGCCGCGGCAGGACTGCTCGACGGGCGCCCCGCCACCACTCACTGGCAGCACACCGAGCCGTTCCGTGCTCTCTATCCGCAGGTGGAGCTGGACGAAGATGTCCTCTTCGTCGATGACGGCGACATCCTCACGGCCGCTGGCCTCTCCGCCGGGGTGGACCTGTGCCTGCACCTCATCCGGCGTGACCACGGTGCGGCCGTCGCCAACGACGTCGCCCGCTATTGCGTCGTCCCGCCGTGGCGCGACGGCGGCCAGGCGCAGTTCATCGAGCGACCCGTGCCGGTGATGGACGACGCCTCCACGTCGAGCACCCGGGCCTGGGCCATGGCGCACCTCGACGCTGATCTCTCCGTCCCCGCACTCGCACGGCGGGCACGCATGAGCGAGCGCACCTTTGCCCGACGCTTCCGTGACGAGACCGGCCTGACTCCCGCAGCGTGGGTGACGCAGCAGCGGGTGCGTCACGCCCAGCACCTCCTCGAGACCACGGATCTCACCGTCGATGTCATCGCGACACGCGCCGGGATGGGGACCGGTGCTTCTCTGCGCAAGCATTGTGCTGCGACGCTGGGGGTCTCACCACAGGCCTATCGCCGCACCTTCCGCGGCACCACCGAGAGCAGGATCGCATGAGCCGCAGCGGCGAACCCTTCGTCGACATCGACGCCCTCGAGGCGGCGACGGCCGGCCTCCCGGCCCCACTCGTCACTGTCGATCTCGACGCCTTCGATGCCAACGCCGATGACCTCGTCCGTCGTGCCGCCGGTCGACCCATCCGCGTCGCGAGCAAGTCGGTGCGTTGCCGGACCCTGCTCCGCCGGGTCCTCGACCGTCCCGGCTTCGCCGGGGTGATGGCGTATGCCGTCCCCGAAGCTGTGTGGCTTGTGCGCCAAGGCTTCACGGACGTCTTCGTGGCGTACCCGAGCGTGGACCGCGAATGGCTGCAGTCCCTGGCCGCGGATGAGTACCTTCGTGACCAGATCAGCGTCGCCGTCGACAGCGTCGAGCAGGTGCGCTTCCTGGCCGACCTGCTCGGGCCGGACAGTGGAGTCCGTGTGGCCCTGGACGTCGACTGCTCGCTGCGCGTTGGCCGGGTCCACCTCGGGGTGCGTCGCTCTCCCTTGCGCACGCCGGCCGACGCCCTCGGCGTCACCCGCGCCGCCCTCGATGCAGGTCTGCGGGTCGTCGGGATCATGTTCTATGACGCCCAGGTCGCCGGACTGCCCGACCGTGGACCCCACCTCAAGACCCTCAAGAAGCGCTCCCTCGTCGACCTCGCCCAGCGCCGCGGCCCTCTCGTCGAGGCGGTCCGCGCCCTCACCGAGCTCGACTTCGTCAACGGCGGCGGCACCGGCAGCATCGGTCGCCTGGCTGCCGCCGACTCCCTCACCGAGTTCGCGGCCGGCTCCGGTCTCTACGCGCCCACCCTGTTCGACGCCTACGACGACTTCGCCCCCCGACCGGCGATGACCTACGCCCTCCCGGTGGTGCGCCGCCCCGCGAAGGGGATCGTCACGGCATACAGCGGCGGTTATGTCGCCAGCGGGGAGCCCGGCTGGACGCGCGTCCCGAAGCCGGTGGGACGTGCCCTGGCGCTCATCCGCTCCGAGGCGGCCGGTGAGGTGCAGACTCCCCTGCGAGGGCGGGCCGCGGATGGGCTCGCGCTCGGCGACCGCGTGTGGATGCGCGGGGCCAAGGCTGGAGAGCTGCTCGAGCGGTTCGACCACGTGCACCTCGTCCGGCAGGGGCGGCTTGTCGAGACCGTGCCGAGCTATCGCGGAGAAGGGCAGAACTTCGGATGACCTGGAGCAACTGGGCCGGCAACGTCAACGCCACCCCGGCTCGTGTCCTGGAACCACGATCGGTCGACGAGGTCGCCGACGTCGTGAAGCGCTCCGCAGATCGCGGTGAGCGTGTCCGGGTCGTCGGGGCGGGTCACTCGTTCACGGCGCTGTGTGCCACAGATGGAGCCCTTCTGCGGCTCACCCACCTGTCCGGGATCCGGGGCATCGACTGTGCACGTCAGCGAGTGCGCGTGGCCGGGGGCACGCCGCTCCACGTCCTCAATCCCATTCTCGATGGGCTCGGCCTCGCCCTGCCCAACCTCGGCGACATCGACCGGCAGAGCATTGCTGGCGCCATCGCGACCGGGACCCACGGCACGGGTGTCCGCCATCAGGGCATCGCTGCCGCAGTGACCGGGCTGACGATGGTGTTGGCCGACGGTTCCGTTGTCTCCGTGGACGATTCGTACGACACCGAGCTCTTTCAGGCGGCGCGGGTGGGGCTCGGTGCGTTCGGTGTCGTGACCGAGGTCGAGCTCCAGTGCGTACCGGCGTTCCGGCTGCGTGCCCTCGAGACGCCCGGCCGACTCGACGAGGTCGTCGAAGGCTATGAGCAGCTCGTGGCCGAGTACGACCACGTCGACTTCCACTGGTTCCCGCACACGGATCGCGTTCTCCTGAAGCGCAACTCACGAGTTGGCAACGACGACCCCGGTCAGCCGCAGCCCGCGTGGCGCGCGCGCCTCGACGAGGACATCCTCAGCAACAAGGTCTTCGGGGCACTCAACCGTGCCGCTGCGGTTCGGCCGGGCATCGTCCCGCGCCTCAACCAGGTGAGTGCCCGCGTGCTCGGCGCGAAGGAGTACACCGACACGTCGTGGAAGGTCTTCTGCACCTCCCGCGATGTCCGTTTCCGAGAGAGCGAGTACGCCGTCCCGCGGGCTTCGCTGCCCGCTGTCATCGCCGCGTTGCGCACCTGGATTGACACCCACGACGTGACGCTGCCGTTCCCCGTCGAGGTCCGCTCGACGGGAGCCGACGACGTGTGGCTTTCGACGGCATACGAGCGCGAGAACGCCTATGTCGCAGTGCATCAGTACCACCGGATGGACGACAGGGGAGTGTTCGCGGCGTTCGAGGCGATCGTGCGCGAACACGATGGGCGACCGCACTGGGGCAAGCTGCACACCCTCGGCGCGGACGACTTCACGCGGCTCTACCCGAGGTTCGGCGATGCGCTGCAGGTGCGGGACCGCGTCGACCCCGACCGCCGCTTCACCAACGACCACCTCACTCACCTCCTCGGCCCCTGAAGCTGGTGCGGTTCCAAGACCGCCGATCGATCGCACACCGAAGGGGGCTCATGGAACGCTGGCAATTCCACCGGATTGGATCAGGAATGATGACGGCCGGCTCCTGGCTGGCCTGGGGCATGACTGTGCTGTGCGCCGGCGCAGCGCTGATACTTCTTGTCGGCGCCTTGAGGAGCGAGGATGGCTTTGACGCCGCCGGAGTGGCGCTCTTCGGTGTCGGCGTCTCGCTGTGGGTCGGCCATCGGTTCGTCAGGAAGCGCAACGAGCGAGGGCAAGTCCGATGGGCTGAGGCCGGACTCCGCGAAACTCTGACGCGACCACTCTGGTTGTCGCATCTCGGGATACGCGGGTCATCTCCATGAAGGAAACAGTCGGCTGACCTTGGGCGCCATACGGCGCCGGCGGACTATCAGCCGGGCCTGTTGATGGCGGAGATCGTGCTCAACCTCGGCATCTGGGACTCTGGCAGAGAGTCCGCGGGTTCCGGGTGGGTGGCCTTGTCAGAGGCGTCGGGTGGGATGAGTGAGCACAGGACCTGTTAGCGAGCTGAAGCCACGGCTGAGGACCATCGCTGTCACCGTTGACAAGTAATCTTGTGACAAGTAATCTTGCGACGTGAGGACGGGCGACGGTGGGCGACGAGCCGATCATTCTGGAATCGGCGCATCGTCATGGAGTCAATGAAGCTGACATGATCCACGCGCTCCGGTTCGCCACCCATCACATCCGTCAGGCCGATGACATGGCGATGTTCATCGGCCCAGATGCGACGGGCACGCTCATCGAGGTCGGTGTCGTGACGTGGTGGGGCGGCGAACTCGCCATCGCGCACGCTCTGCGCCCAGCCCGGACCAAGTACCTGAGGTGATTCGCATGCGACGCTCGCTCAAAGACCTCATCGCTCACGCCGACGAGCTGGCAGACCAGTTCGAGAGCCACGACCCACGACCTGAGGACTTCGACGCCCCGCTGGCGCCGTTGATGGCTGTCAAGCTTGCCGCATTTCGTCGCGCCGCCGCTGAGAAGGAGCTCGCCGAAGCGATCCATCAGGCCCGTGAAGCGCATCTCTCCTGGCGCGAGGTGGGGGAGGCGATCGGAACCAGCGGTGAAGCCGCTCGCCAGCGTTACGCAGCGTCCTGATCTCAGAGCCTTATGTTCTGTCAGAAGCGGGCTAGGGAACGCGTCTGACAGGACTCAGCGCGACCTACCTTGGCGACCGGGCGCCGCGACCGCATCAAGCAGGGTCACTCGGGCGCGTCCATGATCGGTCCGGGGTTACGCCGGGTCGCCCAACTCAGGTAGAGGAGGAAGGCCGCGGACAGGAGAACCAGGCAGGCCCACGCGATGAAGAACCAGCGCAGGTCGCCCCAGACGTTCGGAAATCCCAGCGCGATCACCAGAAGCGCGACACTTGTCAGGGTGGCAGGAAGGGCCTGTGCTGGGTAAAGGGCGGCCCAGTTGCGCATGGCCCGCCACGACTCCGTGTCGTCAGGACGTTCGCCCTTGAAGACGGTCACGATCAGCTCTCCGCGGGTCTGCCTCGGCACAGCTCTCCAGGCCTTGCGGGCCACCAATCTTGCCGACTTCGTCGTGTTCGTCATTTCACCCCACGTCGCTGACACGCACGATGGGGCCACGATTGCGCGCTACCGCCCAGCTCAGACCAACCATCAAAACCACGCAGACGAGCACGAAGCAGGCCCACGTGATGATCAGCCAGTTCAGGTCGCCCCAGAGGTCGGGAAGCATCCGAACCACAAGAAGCAAGGGAACGCCACTCAAGGCGCTTGGAACGGCGCAAAGAGGATAGCGCCCCGCCCAAGCGCGCATGATTTCCCACGTCTCCGGATCCTTGGGGCGCTCACCCTTGAGGACGGTCCCGATCAGTTGGACGCGCGTCTTTGACGGCAGGCGTCTCCACGCTTTGGTGACCGCGCCCGCCTCGGGGCCCCACGTCTTCATCTTGTCGGTCATTCCATCCTCTTGTCGCTGACTGGGAGGCATGCTGTCACGCGCTTGGGCGATGTGGTTGAGAACGGCAAATGCGAGAGCCTTGGCTGATGACGTGTGAGCGTCGGCGTAGGCGCCTAGGGGTGAGTCCGGCTCAATGTTCGCGATCGATCGCCGGTGCGAAGGGGCCCGGAGTTGGCGTCTGATGGGACTGGCATCATGAGCCGCATGGGCATGCTTTGTGACTACTTCATGGCTCCGTCCAACAGTGCAGCAGCCGAGGTCATTGACCTCGTGGGCGGGCCCGATGAGGCCGGTTTTCCTGTCGTGCAGAGCGGTATCGAGCCAGTCGTGGCGTTGGGTGCCCTTGAGGGCATCCTCGGTGGGCGACCCTTCGCCGAGCGGTTGAGCCAGTCGCCTGACCCGGTGGCCATGCAGGGCGGAGGAGAACGCCTCGTCATGCCAGTAGACCCCGTCTTGGTTGAATTGGTGCGCACGGGCGAAGAGTCGGCGCTCCAAGCCGCAGCCCAGCCGTGGTCCCAGATCGAGGAGTTCTGGGGCGCCATGTCACCGGACGAGGCCGGTGACTTCCTTCGTGACTTCCGCTCCTTGTGCCTCACGGCGGGGCCGCAGGAGGCCGTCTACTGCTGGCTTTCCGTCTGAGGTCCCGTCGTCCGGGAACGGCAGCCGAGAAGGCCTAGGGGCAGGGTTCGGGGTCTGGGCCGGCGAGGCGGGCTCGACGGTTGGTCTGGGCCGTGCGCAGCGAGTCGATCGTCAACAGGAGCAACGCGATCCAGACGATCCCGAAGCCGACCCACAGGGCGCTCGTCACATGTTCGTCGAGGAGTACGACGCCGATGAGCAGTTGCAGCATCGGCGTGAGGAACTGGATCAGCCCGATGGTCACCAGGGGGATGCGTCGAGCCGCGGCAGCGAAGAACAGCAACGGGATCGCCGTCACGACCCCAGCGGCGACGAGCAACGTCGTGTGCGCCGCCCCGTGCTGACCGAAGGTCGTCGAACCCTTGGCGGCCAACCAGAACAGCACGCCCACCGCGACCGGTGCCAGCACCAACGTCTCGACCGTCAGAGAGTGCATGGCGTCGAGCGTCGCCCCGACCTTCTTCTTCACCAACCCGTAGAACGCGAACGAGAACGCCAGCGTGACGGCGATCCACGGGAACTCGCCGCCGGCCACCGTCAGGTAGACCGCAGCCACCGCACCCACGGTCACAGCGGCCCACTGCAGCGGACGCAGCCGCTCGCGCAGCACGAAGACACCCAATCCCACCGTGACGATCGGGTTGAGGAAGTAGCCGAGGGCAGCGGCATACGTTCGGCCGGTGATGACGGCGAGGACATAGACGACCCAGTTCACGGCGATGAGGAGCGCTGCCAGGGTCAGGCCCGCGAGCAGCTTCGGTCGGTGCAGGACCGACGACACCCACCCGAAGTCCCGTCGCACGACGAGCACGACCACACAGAACAGCAACGTCCACAGGATCCGGTGGGCGAGGATCTCGAACGCGCCCGACGGCTCGAGCGCATGGAAGTAGAGCGGGAAGAGTCCCCAGATGCCGTAGGCAGCAAAGGCAAACGCGGTTCCTCGTCTGAGTTCGCCGGCATCACCCGCGAGGGGTGGACTCATGCAGTCACGCGAGCACTCACACGACGGTCCACGTGTCGCGACCTCGGAGCAGCGCCCTCAGGTCGTCATCAGACGCCCGGCCACCGGCGGTGTCGATGGCCGCCTGCACCTGCGCGCGCACGCCGTCGTCATAGGTCGGACGCGACACCGAGCGGAAGATGCCCATCGGCACGTGCGTCATCTCGGGGGAGTCGAGCCGCGACAGCGCGAAAGCCTGGCTCGGGTCCTCCGCGCCAGCGTCGTGGACCACAACATCGGCACCCACAGCGGAAGCCGCGTCGACGAACTCAAGGCGACCACCCGGCATACGCACCAACGTCTTGCGGTCGTCCTCGGGCCCGACCTGGACCGGCTCACCGTCGAGGAGGTGCACGAGACGCGCTTCCTGCTGGGTGCGGTCCTTGATGAGGTCGAACGCACCATCGTTGAAGATCGGGCAGTTCTGGTAGATCTCGACGAGCGACGTGCCGCGGTGCTCAGCGGCCTCTCGCAGGATCCCGGTGAGGTGCTTGCGGTCCGTGTCCGTCGTGCGGGCCACGAAGGTCGCCTCCGCACCGAGCGCCAACGACACCGGGTTGAACGGCTGGTCGACCGACCCCATCGGCGTGGACTTCGTGACCTGGCCGACGCGCGAGGTGGGGGAGTACTGACCCTTGGTCAACCCGTAGATCTCGTTGTTGAACAGCAGGATCGTCATGTTGACGTTGCGGCGCAGCGCGTGGATGAGGTGGTTGCCACCGATCGACAGCGCGTCACCATCACCCGTCACGACCCACACGTTCTGGTCCGGGCGCGAGGTCGCGAGCCCGGTCGCGATCGACGGCGCCCGCCCGTGGATCGAGTGCATGCCATAGGTGTCGAGGTAGTACGGGAAGCGCGACGAGCACCCGATGCCGGAGACGAAGGTGATGTTCTCGCGCTTGAGTCCCAGCTCCGGCAGGAACGACTGCACCGCGGCGAGGATCGCGTAGTCGCCGCACCCCGGGCACCAGCGCACCTCCTGGTCGGACGTGAACTCCTTCTTCGTCTGCTTCGCAGCATCAGGAGCAAGCAGGGGTATGCCGGCCAGTCCGCTCGGGCGAGCGGCTGCACCGTTGTGGGTGTGCTCGGTGGTGGTCACTTGATCTCCTCGAGGTGGGTGAGGATGACGTCGGCGAGGTCGACCGTGGAGAACGGCAGACCTCGCACCGACGTGTGGGGGCGGACGTCGACGAGGAACTGCGCACGCAGCAGCATCGACAACTGGCCGAGGTTCATCTCGGGGACGACGACGCGGTCGTAGGACCGCAGGACCTCACCGAGGTTGGCCGGGAACGGGTTGAGGTTGCGCAGGTGCGCCGACGCGACCGAGTGCCCAGCGTTGCGAACAGCCCTGACAGCAGCGGCGATCGGGCCCTGCGTCGAACCCCAGCCCAAGACCAGGAGCCGAGCAGTGCCGGAAGCATCCTCGACGACGACGTCGGGGATGCCGGCGATGCCCGCGATCTTGGCGGCACGCAGGCGGGTCATCTTGTCGTGGTTGTCGGGGTCGTAGGAGATGTTGCCGGTGATGTCGGCCTTCTCGATGCCACCGATGCGGTGCTCGAGGCCGGGGGTGCCGGGGACGGCCCACGGGCGAGCCAGCGTCTCGGGGTCGCGCAGGAAGGGGTGGAAGACCGGCTCGCCCTTGTCGTCGACACCGTTGGGTGCGCTCGCGAACTCGACGGTCAGGTCGGGCAGATCCGCGACCTCCGGGACCGCCCAAGGTTCGGAACCGTTGGCGAGGTAGCCGTCACTGAGCAGGAAGACAGGCGTCCGGTAGGCCGTCGCGATCCGGACCGCTTCGAAGGCTGCGTCGAAGCAGTCGGCCGGGGTCGACGGCGCGATGATCGGGACGGGCGACTCGCCGTTGCGGCCGAACATCGCCTGGAGCAGGTCGGACTGCTCGGTCTTGGTCGGCAGCCCGGTCGAGGGCCCGCCGCGCTGGACGTCGACGATGATCAGCGGCAGTTCGAGGGAGACCGCGAGGCCGATCATCTCGGACTTCAGCGCGACGCCGGGGCCGGAGGTCGTCGTCACGCCGATGGCGCCTCCGAAGCTCGCACCGAGGGCGATGCCGATGCCGGCGATCTCGTCCTCGGCCTGCATCGTCGTGATGTTGTGGCGCTTGAGGGCGGACAGCGCGTGGAGGATGTCCGACGCCGGGGTGATCGGGTAGGACCCGAGGACGAGCGGCAGCTTGGCCTGGTGGGCGGCGGCCACGAGACCGTGGGCGAGCGCGGTGTTGCCGGTGATGTTGCGGTAGGTGCCCGGCGGCATCACTGCGGGCGCGATGACATAGCTCGACGCGAAGTCCTCGGTCGTCTCGCCGTAGTTCCAGCCGGCCTTGAGTGCGGTGAGGTTGGCCTCGAGGATCTCGGGGTGGGCCCCGAACTTCTTGGTGAGGAAGGACTCGGTGCCCGTCGTGGGACGGGTGTACATCCACGACAGGAGGCCGAGCGCGAACATGTTCTTGGCGCGCTCCTTCTCCTTGCGGGTCAGTCCCTCGAACTTCGCCAGGGCATCCACGGTGATCGACGTGAGCGGCACGGCGTGGACGTGGAAGGACTCGAGGGTGCCGTCGTCCATCGGGTTCTCGGCGTAGCCGACCTTGGCGAGGGCGCGCTTGGAGAACTCGTCGGTGTTGATGATGATCGTCGCGCCACGAGGCACGTCGCCGAGGTTCGCCATGAGCGCAGCCGGGTTCATGGCCACAAGGACGTCGGGGGCGTCACCGGGGGTGAGGACCTCGTGGTCGGCGAAGTGGAGCTGGAAGCTCGACACTCCGGGAAGCGTCCCCTGGGGTGCGCGGATCTCGGCCGGGAAGTTGGGCAGGGTCGAGAGGTCGTTGCCCATCGCGGCCGTCTCGGAGGTGAATCGGTCTCCGGTGAGCTGCATCCCGTCGCCGGAGTCCCCAGCGAAGCGGATGACGACGCGATCGAGCTTCTGGACGGCCTTGCTGGACATGAACACCTGACTCGAGAGCTGTCAGTCGGGACGCTTCGTCGTGACCCCGACGTATCCCTCCATCGTACGGCCGAAGTAAGGCAAGGCTATGGAGAGGTCCACCATCAATCGGCCTCCTTTGTGTCGGGGAGTGCTCCCCATGGCGAACCACCTCCGTCGCTGACAGCATGGGTGGTCACAGGGGAGGGGTGTATATGTCGTACGACGTGGCGATCAAGGACCTGCGCGACTCCGCGAAGGCGGCCCGTTCGGCCGCTACGCAGATCGGCAAGGTCAGTCCGGGTGACGCCCTGACCGGGGCCAAGGCCGCCATCCCCGGAGCCTCGAGTGTGAGCGCCCTGCAGCGGGTGAGCAGCGGCTGGACCACCGAGCTGGCCGACTGGGCCAGGGCCGCCAAGGCCTACGGCGAGAACCTCGACACCAATGCCACGCAGTACGAGCTCGACGACGCCGCAGCCCGCGAAGCCTTCGCGCCCGCAGGCAAGAAGAACGGCTGACGTGGCCCTCACCTGGGGCAACATCAAGCAGTGGTCGCCAGCCACCCTTGACACGGCCGAGACCGACCTCAGGAAGGCTCGACGATCCATGCTCGACCTCGCCGACGAGCTCGAGACGATGGGCCTTCCGAAGCAGTGGCACGGTGACGCGTCGCAGGCATCGCGAACCCGGCTCACGAACGTCACCCAAGACCTCAAGGACGTCGTCGCAGAGGTCTCGGCGGCATACACCGCCGTCTGTGACGCTGCGGACGGAGTGCGCGGCGTGGAGCTGGCGGTGGACGCAGCCCAGGAGTTCGCCACGATGCACCACCTGAGCATCTCCGCGGACGGCACCGTCACTGACAGGGGTCCGGCCATCGACACGGGCAACGATCACGACAATCAGGTTGCCCTGGACGAGCGTCAGGGCTGGGTCACCGAGTGCGTCGACCGCATCGAGCAGGCGTTGCGCAAGGCCAACGATGTCGACACCGACCTCGGCGACGTCCTGGAGAAGATCGAGCTCAACCGGATCCACGTCGGAGCGGGCGGGCTGGCCACGGCGTCGAAGCTCGGAGAGGTCGAGGGCGACCTCAGCCTGCTCACACCACCCGAGGGCGCGACCCCGTCGGACAGTGCGGCGTGGTGGGCCGCGATGTCGCCGGACGAGCGCAGGCAGATCATCGCCGCGCACCCCGGCTGGATCGGCAACCGCGACGGCGTCGACGCGACCTCGCGCGATCTCGCGAACCGCAACCTCCTCGACGATCGACGAAACCACGTCAACTCACGGATCGCGGAGATCGAGGCCTCTTGGTACCACGAGGACGGCAGCTTCAACTGGGTCGCGCACAACCTGACGATCGCTGAGCACAACGACCTCACAGAGGAGCAGGGAGCCATCCGAACGCTGGACGACATCCTGGACAACCCGGGTGAGCACCAGCTCGTCGGACTCGACTTCACGACCCCGCGCACCCAGGCGATCGTGGCCAACGGCAACATCGACACGGCCGACCACGTCGCGGTCTTCACACCCGGCCTCACGTCGACGGTCGAGGGGATGGGCGGCTATGACAAGAACATGGCCGAGCTCCGGACGCGTACCGAGGACGAGCTCTTCCGAAGCGGCGACGGCGGCACCGTCGCGACCGTCTCCTGGCTGGACTACCAGGCGCCCCAGTGGGGCAGCACGTTCGCGGGCGACTCGGTCGCATTGTCCGGGTCGGCGCAAGACGGCGGCGATAACCTCGCCGACTACTTCAGGGGCATCAACGCGTCGCGGCTGACGGACCCGGATCTCACCTCACTGGCTCACTCGTACGGCTCGACGACGGCAGGCTACGGGTTGCAGCACGAGGGCTCAGGCGTCGACCGAGCCGTCTTCTTCGGCTCTCCGGGACTCGGCACGTCCGACCTCCACGATCTCCAGGTCCCCGAGGGAAGCGCCTACTACGCGGAGGCGAAATGGGATGGGGTCGGCGACATTGCCCGCTTCGGGAGCGACCCCACGGGACTCGACGGCATGCAGCACCTCCAGACCGAGGAGGCGACGTCCGCTGACGGGCGGTCGTGGGAGGGTGTGTCGGGCCACTCCAGCTACCTGCAGGACGGCTCGACGAGCCAGTACTCCATGGCGCAGATCGTCGGAGGGAACCCGCAAGAGGCAATCGAAGGGCAGAACGTGGGCTGGCTCAGTGACCCGATCAAGTCCCAGTCCTGGATTCCGGGGTGGCTCAAGTGAGGCTCCCCATGCAGTCACGCCCAGCGTTGGCAGTGCTCGTTGCAGTGCTGGCGGCCATGATCCTCACCTCTTGCCAAGGAGCAGATGTGGACACACGACAACAACTCGAGTCGCGCCGCACGTCGGCGCAGGCCCAACGCGACAATCTCGCGCTCCTGTCCGAGGTGCGATCTGCGTTGAGCGAGGTCGCCCCGGCCCTCGCCTGGCGCGCTCCGGCGCCGACGGTCGAGTCGGGCTCTGGCTGCAAGGAACCGTTCTCCCAGGTCGACGGCACCACCTCGGAGGTGCTCACGAGCGGTGGCGCCTTGGGCGGCATTCCTGAGGCCGACTGGGATCGTGCTTGGCAGGCGGTCAAGGCCGCCGCTGCCAAGCGGGGATATGGCGACGAGCACGTCCTCCTGGACAAGCCGGGCGAGCACCAGATGTCGCTCTACGACAAGGACGGCTCGGAGCTCAGCGTCGGCACGGGAACCAACACCGTCGCGACGATCTATGGAGCCTGCTACCTCGAGTGACCTCGAGTGACCTCGGGAGCCGGCACCCGCTGTTCATCTGGCGTGGCTAGGCTTTGACTCATGACGGGATACCTCGCCGCAGCCGGGGTGCTGGGCATCGGACTGGTGCTGGTGATCGCCGCGATGGGCGCTCGCCGCCTCCTCGCTCCGCAGGCTCCCTCGACGGCCAAGCTCTCGACCTATGAGTCCGGTGTCGACCCGGTCGGCGAGGGTTGGGCCCAGAGCCAGGTTCGCTACCTGTCCTACGCCTTCCTCTACGTCGTCTTCGCCGTCGACGCCGTCTACCTCTTCCCCTGGGCGTACGTCCTGCGTGACCCTCAGCTGGGAGCCGCGTCCCTCGTCGAGATCGCGATCTTCATCGGCATCATCGTCATCGGCCTTGTGCACGCGGCCCGCCGCGGACTGCTCCGCTGGACGTGAGCGACCCCCTGCTACGGGGGAGTGAGGCACCCAGCCCCCGCACCCTCGTCGACATCCTGCGCGCCACGATCGAGGCCCATCCCGACGCGCCTGCGGTCGACAACGGCACGAGCGTCCTCACCTACGGCGAGTTCGCCGAGGCCGCGCAGGACGTCGCCGACGCCCTGCGTGCGGCCGGCGTCGAACGCGGTGACCGGGTCGGCATCCGCATCCCCTCAGGCACCCTCGACCTCTATGTCGCCATCGCCGGAATCCTCGTCGCGGGCGCGGCCTACGTCCCGGTCGACTACGACGACCCCGACGAGCGGGCGCGGGTCGTGTTCGGGGAGGCCGACGTCGCGGCGATCATCACGACGGACCTCGTCGTTCGTGTAGTGGGTGGCGACGAGGACGCAACCGAGGGCGAGGCCATCGGGGGCGACCCCACGACCGACGACGACGCCTGGATCATCTTCACGTCCGGCTCGACCGGCAAGCCCAAGGGCGTCGCCGTGACGCACCGCAACGCGGCCGCCTTCGTCGACGCAGAGTCGCGAATGTTCTTGCAGGACAGACCGATCGGCCCAGAGGATCGCGTCATGGCTGGGCTCTCCGTCGCGTTCGACGCCAGCTGCGAGGAGATGTGGCTCGCCTGGCGCTACGGCGCATGCCTCGTCCCCGCACCCCGCTCCCTCGTCCGCTCAGGTGTCGAGCTCGGCCCGTGGCTCACCGCCAACCGCATCACCATCGTCTCGACCGTGCCGACCCTCGTCGCGCTCTGGCCGACCGAGGCGCTCGCGGCCGTCCGCCTGCTCATCCTCGGCGGCGAGGCCTGCCCGCCCGAGATCGGTGCGCGCCTGGCCAACGAGCACCGCGAGGTCTGGAACACCTACGGACCCACCGAGGCCACCGTCGTCGCGTGCGGTGCCCAGCTCACCGGCGAACCACCCGTGCGCATCGGCCTCCCGCTCGCCGGCTGGGACCTCGCCGTCGTCGACGCGAGCGGCCAGCCCGTTCCCGAAGGCGAGAGCGGCGAGCTGATCATCGGTGGAGTCGGCCTGGCCCGCTACCTCGATGAGGCAAAGGACAGAGCGGCGTATGCCGCCATGCCCACCCTGGGGTGGCGCCGCGCCTACCGCTCGGGTGACCTCGTCCGCAACGAGCCCGAGGGGCTCGTCTTCCTCGGGCGGGCCGATGACCAGGTCAAGGTCGGCGGTCGGCGCATCGAGCTCGGTGAGATCGACTCCGCGTTGCTGTCGCTGCCCGGTGTGAGCGGGGCCGCGGCCGCTGTTCGACGGAGCGAGGCGGGCAACACCCTGCTCATCGGCTACGTGACGACCGACGACACGTTCGACGCGAAGGCCGCCACCGAGTCGATGCGCCAGGCGATGCCGGCCGCGCTCGTCCCGCGTCTCGCCGTCATCGACACCCTGCCGACCCGCACCTCCGGCAAGATCGACAGAGATGCCCTGCCCTGGCCCTTGGCGCCCACCAACCCCGCCGGTGGCACCGACACGGGTGACACCGCTGGCTGGATCTCGGGGCTGTGGGCGAGCATCCTCGGCGGCCCGCCGACCTCTCCCGACGAGGACTTCTTCGACGTCGGCGGTGGCTCGCTCAGCGCGGCCCAGCTCGTGAGCCGACTGCGTGAGCGCTTCCCCGAAGTCACCGTCGCCGACATCTATGAGCACTCGAGTCTCACCGCCCTCGCGGTCGCGCTCGACGAGATGGAGACACCGACCGGGCGACTCAACCGCGACGTCCCACCCGTGCCCGGCAAGACGCAGGCCGCGCAGATCCTTGCCTCCGTCGTCCTGCGCAGCATCGCGGGGCTGCGCTGGCTCACGTGGATCGGGCTGGGCAACGCCGTCGCCCGGTCCGTCCTCGACCTCACCTGGCTGCCGACGGTCCACTGGTGGTGGCTCGCCCTCGGGTGGCTCTTCCTCATCTCGCCGGTCGGGCGGATGGCCCTGGCCGCCCTCGGCGCTCGCCTCCTGCTGCGTCGTCTCGCCCCGGGGGAGTACCCCCGAGGCGGCGAGGTCCACCTACGGGTCTGGCTGGCAGAACGTCTCATCGACGAGCTCGGTGCCGCCAACCTCTCGGGCGCCCCCTTCATCAAGGTCTTCGCCCGAGCACTCGGTGCCCGCGTCGGCCGCGACGTCGACCTGCACTCGGTCCCGCCGGTCACGGGAATGCTCGACCTGGGTGACGGAGTCTCGATCGAGCCGGAGGTGGACCTGCGCGGTCACTGGATCGACGGCGCGAAGTTCATCGTGGGACCCCTCCGTGTCCGCGAAGGGGCAAGGGTCGGCGCCCGCAGTTCCCTCCTCCCCGGTGCGGACGTCGGCGAACGCGCCGAAATCGCCCCCGGCTCAGCGGTTTTCGGTGCGGTGCCCGCCGACGAGTCCTGGTCCGGAGCCCCCGCAGAACCCTCCGGGACTGCGCGCCGTCCGTGGCACGACGCCCGCCCGGCCAACCGACCGAGCTGGTTGGGCGCGTATGCCGCGTCGGCCGTCGTCGTCTCCCTCCTGCCGCTCGCGGGGATGGTGATCGGCGCCCTGGTGGGCCTGCCCGCGCTCACCGACACGACCTCGCTCGGCGGCGCTCTGGGGACCGCCCTCCTCTGGATCCCCCTCGGCGCCACCGTCGGGTTCATCGCGCTCGCCGCGATGATCCTCGTGCTCGTCCGGCTGCTCTCGATCGGTCTGCGCGCCGGCGCGCACCCCGTCCACGGGCGTCAGGCATGGCAGGCCTGGACGACCCTGCGCATCCTCGACGACGCCCGGACCTGGCTGTTCCCGCTCTACTCCAGCAGCCTCACGCCCTCGTGGCTGCGTGGACTCGGCGCCGATCTCGGACCCGACGTCGAGGCGTCCACCGTCCTCCTCATCCCGACCTTCACCCGTGTCGGAGCCGGAGCCTTCCTCGCCGACGACACGATGGTCGCGGGCTATGAACTGGGCGCGGGTTGGCTGAGGGTCGAGCACGTCCGCATCGGCAAGCACGCCTTCGTCGGCAACTCCGGCATGGCCGCACCGGGTCGCAAGGTCCCCAAGCAGGGTCTCGTCGCCGTCCTCTCAGCAGCCCCCCGCCGCAAGAAGGCCAAGGCCGGCACCTCATGGCTCGGCTCCCCGCCGCGGCCGCTGCGACGCGAGGGCTCCGACGCGGACTCGACCCGCACCTACTCCCCGCCGACCAAGCTGCGTGTCGCCCGTGCCATCGTCGAGGCGCTGCGGGCCGTGCCGGTATGGATCCACGTGGCCCTCGTGGTGCTCGTCGTCGCCGCCATCGAGGTCCTGCTCAGCCAAGGCCTCATCTGGGCCGTCCTCCTCAGCGGTCTCGTCCTCCTCGCCGCCGGCGCGCTCGCGGCCGGGTGCGCCACCGCGGCCAAGTGGCTGCTCGTCGGCAAACTGCGCCCCGGCAACCACCCCCTCTGGTCCTCGTTCGTGTGGCGCAACGAGCTCGCCGACACCTTTGTCGAGGTTCTCGCCGCACCGTGGTTCGCCCGCGCCGCGACCGGAACCCTTGCCCTCAACCTGTGGCTGCGGTCGATGGGCGCCAAGATCGGAGATGGCGTCTGGCTCGAGACCTACTGGCTGCCCGAGGCGGACCTCGTCCGTCTCGACGACGGCGCCTCGATCAACGCCGGCACGGTCGTCCAGACCCACCTCTTCCACGACCGCGTGCTCTCGATGGACACCGTCACCGTCAAGCGCGGCGGCACCCTCGGGCCCAACTCGGTGATCCTGCCCGCGGCCCAGATCGGACGCCACGCCACCGTCGGTCCGGTATCTCTCGTCATGCGCGGCGAGTCGGTCCCTGATCGGACCCGTTGGATCGGCAACCCTGTCGGACCATGGGTGGACGAGTGAGCACGACCGCAACGAGCACGCAGGCCGACCCCTATGTGCCCGGTCATGGCGACACGGCATACGGCGTGGACCACTACGACCTCGACCTGACCTACAAGGCCGCGGGCAACCACCTCACCGGTCGCGCCCAGCTCACGCTGACGCTGGCTGTCGACACCCCGACCATCTCGCTCGACCTCCACGCCCTCAAGGTGACGCGGGTCGACGTCACGGGGACGACGCTGCGCCGGTGGGCGCACCGCGCCTCGCGACTCACCCTCCGCTTTGCAGACTCAGTGCCCGCCGGCACCGTGCTCTCGCTGACGATCGCGTATGCCGGTACGCCCCGGACCGTTCCCGGGCCCGACGGTCGCGCGGGCTGGGAGGAGTTGGCCGACGGCGTCATCGTGGCCTCGCAGCCACACGGCGCCCCCTCCTGGTTCCCGTGCAACGACCGAGCCGCCGACAAGGCGACGTATGGGATCAGCGTCACGATGGACACGGCATACGCCGTCGTGGCCAACGGCACGCTCACCGAGCGACGCAAGAACGGGCGCGCAACGCGGTGGACCTACGCGATGGACGAGCCGATGGCGCCCTACCTCGCGACGGTCCAGATCGGTCGCTACGAGACCACCGAGGTGTCGGGTGCTCCACTGCCCGTGCGGCTGCACCACCCGCCGCGACTGCGGTCCGCCGTCGCCGAGGCGTTCGCCGACCAGGCGCGGATGGTGTCGACGTTCGCCGACCTCTTCGGTCCCTACCCGTTTGCCGAGTATGCCGTCGTCGTCACCGACGATGTCCTCGAGATCCCCCTCGAGTCGCAGGCGGTGTCGACGTTCGGCTCCAACCACTGCACCCGCTCGTGGGAGGCGCAACGACTCATCGCGCACGAGCTGTCGCACCAGTGGTTCGGCAATGCCGTCACCGTGGCCCAGTGGAGCGACATCTGGTTGCACGAGGGATTTGCCTGCTACGCGGAGTGGCTCTGGTCCGAGGCGGCGGGGATCGCCACGGCCCAGGAGCAGGCGCAGCGGCACCACGAGAAGCTCGCCGCGCTGCCGCAGGACATCGTCGTCACCGCGCCGGGGGCGTCGGAGATGTTCGATGACCGGGTCTACAAGCGTGGGGCCCTGACGTTGCACGCCCTGCGCATCGAGGTCGGCGACACCACCTTCTTCAGCATCCTGCGCGACTGGGTGGCTCGACACAGCGGGGGCATCGTCACGACGGCCGAGTTCGAGGCGTTGTGCGAGCGGGCCGCGGGCCGTCGACTCCGAGGGCTGTTCGAAGCCTGGCTCCGGTCCGAGCCGCTCCCGCCCCTGCCACTGCCTCAACGGCTGACCTAGGGTGGGCTCGTGAGCACCGACCAGCCCGTGATGCTGCCGATGCCGCGCGTCGGGCCACTGTCGGAGCATGCGCCCAAGCCGATCCGCGTCGTCCTCAACTGGGGCCGCCGCTATTCGCTCTGGGTCTTCAACTTCGGGCTCGCCTGCTGCGCCATCGAGTTCATCGCGGCGTCGATGGGTCGCCACGACTTCATCCGCCTAGGGGTCATCCCCTTCGCCCCCGGTCCTCGACAGGCCGATCTCATGGTCGTGTCGGGAACGGTCACCGACAAGATGGCGCCGGCGATCCGCCGCCTCTATGACCAGATGCCCGAGCCGAAGTACGTCATCTCTTTCGGCGCCTGCTCCAACTCCGGTGGGCCGTACTGGGATTCGTACTCCGTGACCAAGGGCGTCGACCAGCTCATCCCCGTCGACGTCTACGTTCCCGGTTGCCCGCCCCGACCCGAGGCCCTGCTCCACGGGATCATCCGCCTCCAGGAGCAGATCGCCGGTGAGCGGCTCTCCGGACGCGCCATCTCCGACCGCCTCGGTGGCGCCGGTGGGGTCGCGCACGGCAACGGTCATGCCGCTGCCCCTCGCTACACCGCCCACCGCACCGCATCGGCGGGAGAGGTCACCCGCGGCCGAGTCGAGAGACCGTCCTGATGCTCATCGTGCTCGGACTCGTGGCGTTCATCATCGAGTTCGCGTTCATGGTCGGAGTCTTCATGCTCGCGTCCGGGGTCGTCGGTGGGGGCTTTGGCGGTCTCGTCGTCGGCGTGCTCGCCGTCGTGCTCGTCGCCGCTCTCTGGGGCATGTTCATCGCACCCAGGGCCCGTCGCCGGATCCCCAGGCTGCCGCGTGCCCTCGCCTCCGGGGGAGCGGTCGCCGTCGTCGGCGCCGGACTCCTCAGTCTGGAGCACACCCGTTTCGGACTGGTCCTCATCGGGGCCGGTCTCGTCCTCGTCCTGGCCCAGCTGGCCCTCGACGAGGACGTGCCGACGCGTCCTGCGGCCCAGCTCGGCGGCACCCGTCGCTCGCGCAACAACAATCCACGCCGCCGCCGCTGATCTCCCCACCTACTGCACCGTAAGCGGGGCAATCACCCCACTTACGGTGCGGTAGGTCGAGACGTAGCGTCAGATCTCGAGGCCGAACCCGAAAGGGAAGAGCGGGTCCCCGAAGCCGGGGACGTCGGACGGGTGCTTGCGCACCTGCTCCATGGAACGGGGTAGGTCAAAGGGCAGGCGACCCACGGGCGCGATCCGTCCTGCGAGTGCGTCCGCCAACGCCGCGTCATTGGTGCCATAGCTCGCCACGACCGCAGACGCGAAGGGCAGCAACGGCGTCAGCACGGCTGGCCGGTCGAGGACGACGTCGAGGACGAGCGGGCACGTGGCGGCGATGGCCCCCAGCCGCGACACGAGTCCCGGTGGGAAGTCGAGTGACCCCTGGTGGAACCACGCCTCGAGGAAGAGGTCGTCGCGGGCATCGAATGGGGCGGTCAGTCGCACGATCGCGACCTCGGCGTCGGCCGGGCTGCCGACCCGATCACCCAACGTGGCGACAGCCTCGTCCGAGAAGTTCTCGGCATAGACCTTGCGCGTCCCGGTGAGCGGCAGGGCGGGTGCGGACCCGGCCACAGCGTTCTGGAGGACGGTCACGGAACGGGCCTGGGCGGCATACCCCGCTGTTCGGAAGTCCTCGCGCCCGACGGTGACCGCGGCGGCATCCTCGTCGACGTAGGGGTTGTCGAAGAGGCCGAGCCGGAACTTCACAGCCAGCAGTCGACGGGCCGAGGCATCGATCCGGTCCTCGGAGACGCGGCCGTCGGCCACGAGCTCGAGGAGCAGCTCGACGCACTCCTCACCACCGAACTGGTCGGCGCCGGCGCGCAGGATGCGTTCCATCCGCTCTATCGGGGTGAGGTGCTCGACGCCCCAGGCACGCGCCGGCAGGACCTGGTCACCGACGTGGTTGTCGTTGACGAGCTCCCAGTCGGTGAGGACCACGCCGTCGTAGCCGAGCTGCTCCCGCAGCAGGCCCGTGACGATCTGCTCGTTGTAGCCGAAGCCGACCTCCTCGATGGCCTCACCGTCGATCGTGAGCCCGATCGGCATGCCGTAGTAGGGCATGACCGCAGCGACCCCGGCCTCGAGGAGGGGTGGGAAGGGCTCCATGTGGTCGTCGAATCGGCCGCCCTCGTAGGCCTGTTCGCGTCCGTAGGGGAAGTGCGCGTCCTCGCCGTCCTTCTGCGGACCGCCGCCGGGGAAGTGCTTGGCCGTGCACGCCACGCTGTCGGGGCCCAGGGTGTCGCCCTGGAAGCCGCGCAGGTAGGCGACGCCGAGCTCGGTCACCAGAGCAGGGTCCTGTCCGAACGTCTGTGGCTGACGCGCCCATCGTGGCTCGGTCGCCAGGTCGACGGTCGGGTGGAGGGCCGCGCGGATGCCGACGGCGACGTACTCCTCGCGGGCGGTGTCGGCGAACTGCTCGACGAGCGCCGGATCCCGCAGCGCCGCGAGCCCGAGGGACTCCGGCCACTGCGAGAACCCCTTGGCGGCGAACGACGTGCCGACGTTCTCGAGGAAGGCGTGCCGCGGGTCCGTGGACACCGTGACGGGTATGCCGTGTGGAGACTTCTCGGCGACCGCTTGGAGCTCGTTGTGCCACCGTGCCGCCAGGCGTGGTTCGCCGAGGGCGTGCACGTTGAAGTGCGTGAGGTGCTTGCCCAGCACGACCTCTCGCGTGCCCGACTTGCTGATCCTGCCCGGGTTCTCGAGGACCCGGCCGTCCTCGCCGGCCTCGATGACCGTGTGGAACATCAGCCCCACCTTCTCGGGCAGGCTCATGCGGGAGAGGAGGTCCTCGACGCGGGTGTCCACGTCGAGGCGGGGGTCCTCGAAGGGGTCCATCACACCGTTGCCGTTGAGGTCGCGGTAGGTCGTGCCGTCGCTGGCGGTGTGCGTGACCGGCTTCATGGGGGTGGAGAGCTCCTGTCTCAAGGGGTGGTGTCTCAGGGGGTGCCTGCGCCGAACTCTTCTGCACCGATGACGGGCCGGAGCGCGCGCTCCACCGCGGGGGTGGAGAAGGCGCGCCGAATGACATCGCGGCACAGGACGTTCCCGACCGCGCCCATGACCATGGCCTGGTCGAGGGAGAGGTAGCGCCGAGCGATCTGCCCCGAATGGACTGCCACGGCGTCGAAGAACCCGCCTCGACCATAGGCCTTGAGGTCGCGCTCGATCCCGGAGAGGTTGGCGAAGGCCTCGTTCGGCTCGTGCATCATCGCCAGGAAGGACGCGTGAGGCGTGACGACCCCGTCGCCGTAGGTCGGCGTCGGGTTCGTCGCCGGGCGGCAGTCGCCGAAGCCGACGTCGTAGTTGGTCATCTCCTGGTCGGAGAAGTACCCGTTCGCGCCGTTGCCGGGCTCGTTGCCGGGCCCCAGGCCGAGGGCGTCAACGCCGTACTCTCGATAGCCGCCGGCCGGGTTGCTCGACGGCGAGAAGCCCCAGTAGCCGTAGCCCGCCTCGTCGAGGCCGTGCTCGCGCTGGGCGCGGACGTGCAGGGGGTGGTTGCGGCCCCAGGACTTCGGGGCCCACGTCGCCTCGGGCACGAACACGTCGGGCATGAGCTCCTCGAACATCGAGCCGCCCCAGCCGGGGACGATGCGCATGCCGCGGTAGGTGTAGGCGCCCTCGAAGACCTCGATCCCGAGGTAGGTGCGGTTCTCACCCACGGGCTGCATCTCCTGCCAGGACCAGTCGCACGTCGCCGGGAAGGTGCGCCACATCGCGAAGTACTGCTTCGCGGGGATCTGACCGGTGAGAATGCCGAGGTAGCTCGTGATGCGGGTCTCGGACACGGTGGTGTCGTAGTGGTGGTTGGTGAGCCAGACGGGCTCGCCACCGATGTGGGTTCCCCGGTAGACCCCGCCCGGGCGGTCGTGGGTGAAGGGGAAGAAGCCGCCGTGGATCAGCCCGCCGGGTCGCACGGAGGGGTGCGCCGGGTCGGTGCCGGGGTTGTAGTAGGCGTCCCAGCGCATGCGCTGGAAGAGTCGGCGAGCCGCGGGGGCGGCACCCTTGTCCGCTCCGGCCACCACGAGCAGGGCGGCGCCGAGCCACGCGTTGTCGATGCTGGAGCAGAACGGGTGAACGATGGCACCGGTGCCCGGCCAAGCGCGCAGGGCCGCGCCGGTCTCCTCGTCGTACCAGTTGAAGTACATCCCGCTCGGGGCGTGGTGCTCCATCTTCGTCAGGGTGTGCAGCGTCTGCAGGAGCCGGCGCGTGCACTCTCCCCGGGAGATGACACCGAGCTCGCGGGCGACCACGGTCGACCAGAGGTAGCCGCCGATGTTGGTGGGCGAGGTGTAGCCCGAGCGATCCTCCGCCGCGAGCGACTCGGGGATGTTGTCGGCAGGAAGCCCGGTCTTCGGGTGCGTCATGGCGTCGAGGCTGCGCCAGGTGTCGCGGGCCCATCGCCGGACGGTGACCTCGTCCCAGGCCATGGTGGCGCCGGCTGCGGGGGCCCGGGTTGGGCGGCGCTGTGCCGCAACGGCGCTGGCGCTCGGCGCCAGGCCGAAAGCGGTCAGGGCGACCGCGCCGGTGACGACGCTTCGACGGGTGAGGGGGGTGATGGGGCGTGCGGGGCTGATCTCGTGCTCGAACATGGGGCTCTCCTTTGAGCGGATCGGGCTACTTGATGCCAGTGGTGGCGATGCCCTCGATGAAGCGGCGCTGGAAGACGAGGAACAGGACGACGACGGGTGCGACGACGATGGTGGCGCCCGCGAGGAGCAGCCCGTACTGGATCGAGTTCTGGCCGGTGGAATAGAGGGCGAGGGCGACGGGAAGGGTGTACTTGTCCTCCTGCTGGGCCACCACCAGTGGCCACAGGAAGTTGTTCCAGCTCCCGAGGAAGGTGAGGATCCCGAGGGTCGCGACGGCCGGTCCGGCCAGCGGCAGGAAGATCCGGGCGAAGATGCGCAGCTCGCTGGCGCCGTCGACCCGTCCTGCGTCGAGCAGGTCCCGCGGCAGTCCGAGGAAGAACTGGCGCATGAGGAACACCCCGAAGGGCGCGACGAGGAACGGGAGGATCAGACCCGGAAGGCTGTTGATGAGGCCGATGTTGGCGACGAGCACGAACAGCGGGACGAACGTGACGACGCCAGGGATCATGAGGGTGGCCATGACGACGAGGAACAGCGCCTTCTTGCCCCTGAACTCGAGCATCGCCAGGGCGTAGCCGAGCATCGAGCAGAACAGCAGGTTGCCCGCGGTGACGGCCACCGCGACGACGGTCGAGTTGAGGAAGTACTGCTTGAAGTTCAACCGCGTGAACAGTTGCGTGTAGTTGTCGAAGGTCGCTGCCTTCGGCCACCACGTCGGCGGGCTCTGCAACAGCTCGCCCTGGGTCTTGAAGCTGCCGAGCACCATCCAGACGAACGGCGCGACGACGACGAGCAGGACGAGGGTGAGGATGACGTAGAGCCACCAGCGGCTGGGTTGGCCGTCGCCGGCGGTGACCGTGGTGGACTCGGCGGAGGTGTCCGCATCGGGCTCGAGACCAGCGGTCTTGGGCAGGACGGGCAGGGTGCTCATGTGTTCTCCCGCAACAGTCGGAACTGGATGGCGGTGATCACGGCGATGACGATGAAGATGAGATAGCTCATCGACGCGGCGAACCCGTAGTTGCCGAAGCCGAACTGCTTGTACGTGTACATCGACATCGAGATGGTGCTGTTGAGCGGGCCACCGTTGGTCATGACGAACGGCTCCTCGAAGAACTGCAGGTAGCCGATCGACGTCGTCACGGAGACGAAGAGGATCGTCGGTCGCAGCATCGGGATCGTGACGTGCCGGAACCGTTGCAGGGCACTGGCACCGTCGATCTGGGCCGCCTCGTGGAGCATCGCCGGGACGCTCTGGAGACCCGCGAGGAAGATGATCATCGGGGTGCCGAAGTTGCGCCACGACGCCATCATGATGAGGCCGGGCATGGACCAGTTCGGGTCGCCGAGCCAGTTGGGCCCGTCGATGCCGACCCAGCCGAGCACGGTGTTGATGAGGCCACTCTCGTGCTGGAGCAGGAAGCGCCAGACGACGGCCACCGCGACGATCGAGGTGATGACCGGCAGGTAGAAGCCGAGCCGGAAGGCCGCCCGGAACCTGCGAATTCCCTTGTCCAGAGCGAGAGCTGCGGCCAGGGCGAGACCGAGGGTGAGCGGCATACCGATCAGGACGAAGTAGGCCGTGTTGAACATGGCCTTGCGGAAGATCGGGTCCGACAGGGCCCGCGTGTAGTTGTCGAGACCGACGATGTCCACCGAGAACGGGGTCCGCAGGTCCTTCGACTTCGTGTCGGTGACGCTCATGAAGAGCGACTGGAGCACGGGCCACAGCGTGAAGACCAGGAAGAGGGCGCAGAACGGCAGGGCCAGGACCCAGGCCGCGATGCCTTCCTGGCGGCCGCGCCGGGACGGGCGCGTGGTGCGCCCGGCCCGGCTGCCGGCTTCGGCAGGTGTCGTCGTGGTCATGTCGTCACTGACCGGTGCCGATGGACTCCGCCTGCTGCTGCACGGTCTTGAGGGCCGCGCCGACATCGGCGTTCTGCTTGGTCACCTTCTCCATCTCGGTGTCGAAGCTGGTGATGACCTGCTCCCACGACGGGAAGGTGGGCGGCGCCTGGGCCGTCTCGAGCTGCTTGCCGAAGGTCGCGAGCTTGGTGTCGGCGCTGATGGCCGGGTCCTCCCAGGCAGACTTCACCGAGGGCAGGTCGGTCGACTGCTGGTACCACTTGACCTGCGTCGCGGGGTCGGCGAGCCACTGGACGAGCTTCCAGGCGCTGTCGCGGTTCTTCGTGTTCTTGAAGACGACGAAGTTCGCACCACCGACGAACGACGAGCTCGTCTTCTTGGTGGGCATCGGCATGACGTCGTACTTGTCCTTGAAGCCGGCGCCACCCAGCGTCTCGACGGCCGACATCATCCACGGACCGCTGATGAACATCGGGACGCGCCCGCTGACGAAGTCGGGCTCGGTGGTGGGCTGCCGGGGTGCGGCCTTGTCGGCGATCCCGTCGGCGAAGTAGGACTGGTAGTACTTCGCGGCCTCAGCGATCTCGGGGGTGTCGAAGTTGTAGGCCTTGCCGTCGTCCTTGGTGACGTCGCCTCCGTTGGACCACGCGAACGGCAGGATCGACTGCCACGAGCCCTGGCCACCGGCCTGGAAGCCGATGCCGAACTTCGCACCAGCCTTGTCCTGCATCGCCTTGGCCATGGACTTGAGGCCGTCCCAGTCGGTCGGGGGCGTGGTGATGCCGGCCTTGGCCGCGAGGTCCTTGCGGTAGTAGATGAGGCGCGTCTCGACGTACCAGGGGATGCCGTATGCCGTGCCGGCCACTTCCGTGGTCTTCTGCGCCCCCTCGAAGAAGGTTGACGTGTCGATGCTCGCGGGAGTGGGGTCGAGGGCATCCATGCCGGCGAACTCACCCATCCACGTGCTGCCGACCATGGCGGCGTCGGGCGTCTGCCCCGCGGTGATGGCGGACGCGAACTTGTCGTGGGCTGCGTCCCACGGGATGGCGGTGACCTTGACCTTGGCGCCGGGGTTGGCGGCCTCGAACTCCTTGGTGAGTGCCGGGAGCTTCTCGCCCTCGGCGCCGATGGCCCACACGGTGAGCTCGCCGGTGGCCTTGCCTTCGGAGATCGGCTTGGCGGAGGCGCCTGCGTCGGCTCCATCGCCGCCGGCTTCGCGGCCACAGGCGGAGAGGGCCAGGGCCGTCGCCGTCAGGCCGGCGACGGCGAAGACCGTTCGGCGTTTGAAGGAGGGGTGGTGACTCATGGGACGTGCCTTTCAGGAGGGGGATGTGGTGCAGCCGCAGGAGGTGCGGACGATCACCTGCGTGGGGAGGATGTCGTGGGTGGGTGAGGAGTCGGTCGTGGCAGTGAGACCGGTGAGGTGGGCGTGGAGGCGCTCGCTGGCGAGGGCGCCGAGGTCGCGGACCGGCTGGCGCACGGTGGTGAGCGCCGGTCGGACGTAGCGCGCGGCCATGACGTCGTCCCAGCCGACGACGGCGACGTCGGCGGGCACGGCGACGCCGTGGTCCTGGAGGTGGGCCAGGACGGCGAGAGCGAGCTCGTCGTTGGCGCAGACGAGGGCGTCTGCTTGGTGCTCGCCCGCGAGGTATGCCGTGGCGAAGGCCGTTCCGTCCGACTCGCGCAACCCGATCCGAACCGGCTGCGCCACGTCGAGACCGTGAGCCGAATGGGCCGACGAGAACCCGGCATACCGGCCGGCAATGTCAGCGCCGGCGTCGGGGTCTCCGAGGAAGAGCAGCGAAGTGCGGCCGTGCTCGAGGAGGTGGCTGGTGAGCTGCTCGGCGCTCGCGGCGTTCTCGGCGGCGAGGCTGTCGATCGGTCCGTCGGGGATGCCGGCCAGTGACAGCATCGGTTTGGCGGCCGCGAGCTGGGCGAGGGCGGCGTCGTCGAGGTCCGAGCCGAGGACGGCGATCGCGTCGACGCGCGACATGAGCTGGCGGATGGCGCGGCTCGGGTCGGGCTTGCCCTGCGTGACGACGACGATGACGCCGAGACCGAGTTCGGAGGCGCGGGACTCGAAGCCCATGAGCAGCTCGGAGTAGTAGGGGCCGCCGAGTTCGGGGAGGACGAGACCGAGCAGTTCGTGGCGCGAGACGGCCAGGCTTCGGGCGGCGCCGAGGGGCACGTAGTTGAGGTCGTCGGCCGCGGTGAGGACACGCTCCCGGGTGCCCTGGGCGACGGTGCTCGTGCCCTGGAAGACGCGCGAGACGGTGGCGATGGAGACCCCGGCAGCGGCAGCGACGGAGTAGATCGTCGCGCGCTGGGTGTGGGCTGCAGATCCAGTCATCAGCTGTGTGCTCCTTCGCCTCGTCGTTGAGTCGTGGTGTTGCGTCGTCATCGTGGTTCGGCGCCATGCGGCTTCTTGTAAGCGCTTACAACGACCAGAAGCCATCGTGCACCAGAACGCCGGGTCTGGCAAGGGTCAGCGTCCGGTATGGGGTTGGCAAAGGGTTGGTGACAAGCCCGCAGGTCGGCCTTGAATGGCCCTAGGTTGCGAGCACCAATCACGAGGTCCACGACCTCTTTTCCGTGGGAGATGTCAATGACGACAACCCGAAAGATCGGCCTGCTCGCTGCGTCCGCAGCAGCGTTCAGCCTCCTGCTCGCCGCCGCCCCAGCACAGGCGGCGTCGTCCTACGTCGCACTCGGCGACTCCTACTCCTCGGGCACGGGGACGCGGAGCTACATCAACGACGGGACCTCGTGTTTGCGGTCCACCAAGGCCTACCCCTCGCTCATCGCTGCGGCCAAGGGATACACACTCAACTTCCGGGCCTGCTCGGGAGCCAGGATCGCCGACGTCACCAACACCCAGATCAGCGCTCTCACGGCCTCCACGACCCACGTCAGCATCTCGGTCGGCGGCAACGATGCCGGCTTCGCCGATGTCCTCACCGAGTGCGCGATGCCGGGCTGGGCGAGCAACTGCAACGGCAAGATCGACGGCGCCCAGAACTACATCAACAACGTCCTGCCCGGTGCGCTGAACGCCCTCTACACGTCGATCCGCAGCAAGGCGCCCAACGCCAAGGTCGTCATCGTCGGCTACCCGCGGATCTTCCAGGGCGAGGACTGCAACGCCTTCACCTGGTTCTCGCCCGCGGAGGAGACGCGCCTCAACCAGATGGCCGATCTCATCAACAGCAAGACGTCAGCAGCCGCTGGTGCCAAGGGTTTCAGCTATGCCAACCCGACCTCGCGGTTCATCGGGCACGCGGTCTGTGACGACGTCGAATGGCTCAACGGCCTCTCCAACCCGATCGAGGAGAGCTACCACCCCAACGTCGCCGGACACGCCAGTGGCTACGTCCCGACGGTGAGTCCCCCGCTCACCGGGTCCGCCCTCAAGGTCAACGCCACGACGCTGCAGCGCGCCGCCGCATCGTCCGAGCGCCTCGCCGCGCAGCAGCGCACCTACGCCGCAGCCGACTCGAGCATCCAGCCGGAGGTCGTCCGGGTGCCGGATCTCAACTCGGCCCGCGTCAAGGCAGCCGCCGCGCGAGCCGGTGTCGACCTGTCGTCGCGGGCCAGCATCGACGCCGCTGACCGACTCTGGTCACAGCGTCAGGCCGCGCAGCACGCCGCAGCCACCCGCTGAAATCCGACTTCGTGCCCGATACGGACATTCGTCGCTGGGCTCCTCACGTCCGTATCGGGCACGAAGTCGGGGCGGGGTCGGTCTAGTCTGAGCCGGTGAGCACAGCGACGCCTGACGAGCTGCATGACGTGGCGCTGGCCGACTGGCACGAAGCCGTCGCCGCCGCCCAGGCCACCGGGTTCACCTTCTTCGACTGGCTGAGCGCCGTGGACCGCACCTACGACGAGGCGGCCCCCGGCTACGACCTCGTCCTGCGCGCACTCGACATCTCCCACGAAACGCAGGGACGCGGCATACGCGCCATCAGGATCACGACGCGCGTCGCCGAAGGCGCTGCGGCACCCTCGGTCACCGATGTGTATGCCGGTGCCGCCTGGCACGAGCGCGAGACCCACGAGATGTTCGGGGTCGAGTTCGCCGGCTTCGACGACGGGTCCGGCTCGGGCCTGCGTCCGCTGCTCCTCCCGGACGGGTTCGAGGGGACGCCGCTGCGCAAGTCGTTCGTCCTCGCTGCCCGCGCGTCGAAGCAGTGGCCCGGCGGCAAGGAGCCCGGCGAGGGTCACGACTCCGCCAAGTCCCCGTCCCGCCGTCGTGTCCAGGCGCCCGGCGTCCCCGGCCCCGACTGGGGCCCTCGCTGACCCGTCCGGACGCAACCACCCTGGAGCGTGGCCAACTACTAGGCTGCCCACGATGAGCGTGCTCGAGGTGGTCGTGAGGTCGGTGGCCGTGCTGGCCGCCTTCCTCGTGTTCCCCCTGCTCGTGGGGCAGACCGAGCACAAGGTCATGGCGCACATGCAGGGCCGACTCGGACCGATGTATGCCGGTGGCTTCCACGGGTGGGCCCAGCTCGTCGCCGATGGGGTGAAGTTCGTCCAGAAGGAGGACATCACTCCGCGCGCGGCTGACCGGACGATCTTCAAGGTCGCGCCGTTCGTCGCCCTCATCCCCTATCTTCTGGCGATGGCGGCGCTGCCGTTGCAGAGCGATCTCGTGGCCGTCGACGTCCCCGCCAGTGCCGTCCTCATCCTCGCCGCGACGAGCGTCGGTGCCCTCGGCACGCTCATGGCCGGGTGGGCCAGCGCCAACAAGTACGCACTGCTCGGCGCCCTGCGATCCGCCGCTCAGCTTGTGTCCTACGAGCTGCCACTCGTCCTGGCCGTCGCGTCCGCGTGCCTCGCCGCCGGGACGCTGAGCCTCTCGGGTGTCGTCGAGGCGTGGTCGCCGTGGTGGCTCATCTGGCAGCTGCCCGGCGCCATCGTCTTCCTCGTCGCCGCACTCGCCGAGCTGCAGCGCCCGCCCTTCGACATGCCCATCGCCGACGCCGAGCTCGTCATGGGGCCGTGGACCGAGTACACCGGGTTGCGCTTCGCGTTCTTCCTTCTTTCGGAGTATGCCGGGATCGTCGTCTTCTCGTTGCTCTTCGCCGTCCTCTACCTCGGCGGATGGCGTGGCCCGTTCGACGAGCACATCGGGTGGTTGTGGACGCTCCTCAAGGGCTTCGTCATCGCCATTCTCGTCATCTGGTTCCGCGTCGCCTGGCCGCGCATGCGTGAGGACCAGCTCCAACGACTCGCGTGGCTCGTCCTCCTACCCATGGCCCTGATCCAGTTGGCCCTCACCGGAATTGGCGTAGTGATGACGCGATGAGCACCCCCCACGAACACAGCCACAATGCCAAGGCGAAGCCGAGCAACAAGGGCATCCTGCCCGGCATACTCAAGGGTCTGGCGACGACCGCCAAGACCGCCATGAAGCCGGTGCACACGCACGAGTACCCCGACGTCGCACCCGACCTGCCTCCCCGCAGCCGCGGTGTCATCGCGCTCCTCGAGGAGAACTGCACGAGCTGCATGCTCTGCGCGCGCGAGTGCCCGGACTGGTGCATCTACATCGAGTCGCACAAGGAGACGATCCCGGCGACGACCGAGGGCGGCCGCGAGCGCCAACGCAACGTCCTCGACGACTTCTCCATCGACTTCTCGCTCTGCATGTACTGCGGGATCTGTATCGAGGTCTGCCCGTTCGACGCGCTCTTCTGGAGCCCTCAGTTCGAGTACGCCGAGACCGACATCCGTGACCTCCTCCACGACAAGGACCGGCTTGGCGGCTGGATGGAGACCGTCCCCGCGCCGCCCGCCCTCGACGAGCGCGCCGCGGCACCGGCCGAGATCGCCGCGATCAACAAGCCTGCCCGGACCCCGCGACCACCTGCCAAGGCACCGGACGCATGACCTCACTGGACCTCGCGTTCGCGGCGTGCGGGCTGCTGTCGGTTGTCGCTGGCCTGCTCGCCGTGACGACTCGTCAGGTGGTGCACGCCGCGCTGTGGCTCGTCGTGGCGCTGCTCGGCGTGGCCGGGTGTCTGCTCGTCCTCGGGCACGAACTCGTCGCGCTGGTCCTGGTCCTCGTCTATGTCGGGGCCGTCGTCGTGCTCGTGCTCTTTGCGCTGATGCTCACGCGAGCGCCGATCGGACCTGACCTGGTGCACGACGTGCCGGTGTGGCGTCGGGTCGCGGCCGGTATGGCGGGGGCGGCGACGACCGGCTTGTTGCTGGCAGCCCTCATGCCCTTGGCCGGTGGCGCCGTCGAGCGTCGCGATGTCGCCAACCAGGCCGTCGCGACCGAGCTCTTCGGGACGTGGGTGTGGCCGTTCGAGGCCCTGTCCGTGCTGCTGCTCGCTGCGTTGATCGCCGCGCTCGCCGTGTCGCGTGGAACCTCCACTGACCGACTTCGTGCCCCGCACGGACACGTCGCGCCGGCCGAAGGCCGCCCAGACGTGTCCGTGCGGGGCACGAAGTCGAAGGGGGTGGCGTCGTGATCCACCTTGCCGGGCCCTATGTGGTGGCCGCGATCCTCGTCGGCCTCGGCGTGATGGGTGTGACGGTCCGCCGCAACGCGGTGCTCCTGCTCATCGGCGTCGAGCTCATCCTGTCCGGCTCGCTCGTGCTCCTCGTGGCATCCGGCGCGACCACGCCCTCGCGCTGGGAGTCATCGAGCGTCCTGCCGCTGTTCGTCATCACCATCGCCGCGGCCGAGGTCGTCGTCGCCCTCGCAGTGATCCTCACGGCGTTCCGCCACCGCGGCTCGATCGACCTCGATGAGCCTCTGACAGACCGACTTCGTGCCCCGCACGGACACGTCCCGCCGGCCGAAGGCCGCTCGGACGTGTCCGTGCGGGGCACGAAGTCGAGTGAGGGGAGCCCGTCGTGAGCGCCCTGCAGGTGTCGCACCTGCTCGTGCTGGTCCCCGTCCTCGCGGCCGTCGTCACACTCGCGCTGCGGCGGACCCCGCGCCTGGCCGCTGTCGTGGCCATCGTGGCCTCTCTCGTCTCCCTGGCGCTGGCCGTCGTCGGTCTCGTCGTGGCGCCGACGCGCGGGCAGGACGTCGTCACGCTGCGTGAACCGCTGCGGCTCGGCTCCTTCGAGATGCCGCTCCAACTCGGAGCCGGCCCGGCCACCGCCGCTGTGGCTGCCGTCGTCGCCCTCGTCGTGGTCGCGGTCCTCGTCTTCACCCGCTGGTACCTCGCCGACGACGACCGTCTCGCCCAGTTCGCCGCGACCGTCTCACTCTTCACCGCCGCCATGATGCTGGTCGTCCATGCGCGCGACCTCGTTCTCACCCTCGTCGGGTGGGAGTTGATGGGCTGGTGCTCCTATCTCCTCATCGGTCACTGGTCGCGCAAGGAGTCGGCGCGCCGAGCGGCATACAAGGCGTTCATCGTCACGCGCGTCGCCGACATCGGCTTCGTCATCGGCATCGTGGGACTCGTCGCCCGGGCCGGGTCGACCGGGCTCGACCAGGTCATCGGCGCCTGGGGGTTCACCGGAGGCGGCGAGTGCATTGACTCGGCCACCCAGGTGGCAGCCTGCCTGGCCCCGCCGGAGCCGTGGCTGCGCTCGCTCCTCGTTGCACTCATCATCATCGGCGTCCTCGGCAAGTCTGCGCAGTTCCCGTTCCAGGACTGGCTGCCCGACGCGATGGAGGGCCCGACGCCGGCCTCCGCCCTCATCCACGCGGCCACGATGGTCGCCGCCGGAACCGTCGTCCTCGCCCAGCTCTTCCCGATCCTCGTCCTCGCCGACGGCGCCCGCTGGCTGCTCGGTGCCGCGACGGCCGTGACCATGGTCGGCGCCGCAGTCCTTGCCCTGGGGCAGTCCGACCTCAAACGCCTGCTGGCGTGGTCGACGGTGAGCCAGGTCGCGATCATGCTGTCAGCACTGGCCACCGCGACCAAGGAGATCGGTCCCGACCCGGCGCTGTTCCACATGTGGTCACACGCGCTCTTCAAGTCCCTCCTCTTCCTCACGATCGGCTGGCTCTCCGTCGTCGCCGGCTCGACCCTCGCGGCCAGGCTGCGCGGAGCGGGCAACATCCACCAGCTCGCCCGAGTGGCCTGGCTCTTCGGCCTCCTGGCCCTGGCCGGGGCACCGTTCGTCGTCGGTGGGCTCTCCAAGGAGCACGTCATCGTCACGGCCTACGAAGGTGCGATCACCACCGGCGGACCGGGAATCCTCGTCCTCGCCGCGCTCCTCGTCACCGTCGTCCTCACTGCGGCCTATGCCACCCGTGCGCACCTCGTCGTGACAGCCCCTGTCGAGATCGCCGAGCGAGACGACAACCACGCGGGTATGCCGTCGGACTCGGTTCTCGCTGCGCTGGCCGTTCTCACCGTGCTCACCGTCGTGGGTGGGCTGGTCCTCCTCACCGGACTCTTCGACATCCACGGTGTGTCGGGGTGGTGGATGCTCCTCACCCTGCTCCTCATCGGCGTCGGAGGCGGGGTCGCGTACCTCGCCCGCGGCTCGGGTGATCCGCGCGACGCGTTCGTCCGGACGCCGCGCCAACGCGAACTGGCCGATGCCGGCCTGAAGTTCGACACGGCATACCGAAGGCTTGTCGCCGAGCCAGTGCTGGGACTGGCGCGCGTGGTCGCCTTCCTCGACCGTGAGGTCGTCGACGGCTACGTGCGGGGAGCCGCCGCATCAGCAGGCATTGCGGGCTGGTTCGCCGAACGCGGTCACCGTCGCGAAGCACCCTCGGCCGGCATCGGACTCATCGCGCTCGGGCTCCTCGTCGCGGCCGGGACGGCGGTGCTCACATGGCGCTGATCCTCATGCTGCTGGCGCCCGGAGCCGTGGGGTTGTGGCTCGTGACTGGCGGTCGTGCCCTCACGCCCTTCTCGGCGCGGATCATCGCCCTCACAGCTGCCGGCGTCGGGGGAGCGAGCGCGGTCGTCGCGACGGTGTCGCGGCCCCTCGTCGACCGCGCCTGGATCCCCGACCTCGGCGTGCGCTGGCACTTCGAGGTCGACGGCCTCAGTGCCCCGCTCATCGTCCTCACGGCAGTCATCGGCGTCCTCGTCGTCGCCCACTCGTGGGCCGAGCAGCCGTGGGCAGACTCACCGCACAGCGGGAGCGCCGCGACCTATCTCGGGGCACTGCTCCTCGTCGAGACCGGTGCGCTCGCGGCGTTCTCGGCGCGCGATGCCGTCCTGTTCTTCATCGCGTTCGAGATCGTCCTCGTGCCGATGTGGGTGCTCATCAGCCGCTACGGCGACCCGCACAGTGCGGCCAAGCGGGCGGACGCGTCGGCCCGGTTCATCCTCTACACGGCCATCGGTTCGACCCTGATGCTCGTCGGCATCCTGCTGCTCGTGACGAAGGCGCGCACGGCCGACTTCGCGGCACTGCCCGCGGCGGCAGCGGGTCTCGGTCTGCCCCAACAGACCCTCATCGCGGTGCTGCTCACGTTGGGGCTCGCGGTCAAGGTTCCCGTCTTCCCGCTGCACACCTGGCTTGCGGCGGCGCACACCACCGCGCCCACCGCCGGATCGGTGCTCCTGGCGGCAGTGCTCCTCAAGCTCGGCACCTATGGCTTGGTGCGGTTGCCGCTGGCAAGCGTGCCCGAGGGCTTCACCCGCATCGCACCGGTGCTCGCCATCGCGGGGGTCGTCGGCATTCTCTGGGGTGGTCTCATCTGCCTCGTCGAGCGCGACCTCAAGCGGCTCATCGCGTTCTCGTCGGTGGCGCACATGGGCTTCGTCGTCCTCGGCCTCGCTTCCGGGACCGAGACGGGTCTCCAGGCAGCGCTCATCGGCAACATCGCCCACGGCGTCATCTCGGCCCTGCTCTTCGTCATCGTCGGTGGGCTCAAGCACCGCTGGGGCTCGGTCGACCTCGCCGTCGTGCGACCCGCGCTGCGCGAGGTGTCGCCCCGCCTCGGCTTCGGGCTCATCCTCGGGCTCGCGGCTGGTCTCGGGCTCCCCGGACTGGCCGGCTTCTGGGGGGAGTTCGTCGCCCTCGTCGCTGCGTGGAACCCCGTCCAGCACACCGGGATCCTGCGTACCTGCGCAGTCATCGCCGCCGTCGGGGCGGCCCTCGCTGCGGCCTATTCCCTGCGCGTTGCCCGCATCGTCTGGGTGGGTGACGATGTCGCGGCCGACGCCCCCGACCGGGCACCGGATGCGCGCGGCGTCGAACTCGGCGTCATCGCCGCCCTCGCCCTGGGCGTCGTCGTGATCGGCGTCGCGCCACACCTCGTCTTCTCGGTGACGGCCGACGCCGTCACCGCCCTCATCGGAGGTGGCCGATGAGGCTCGAACTCTCGTGGGCACTGCTGCTGCCCGCGCTCATCCCCGTCGCCGCCCTGGTGCTCGTGCTCCTTGTCGATGCCATCACGCCTCGCGCCCGGCTTGCTGCGTCGGTCATCGGAGGTCTGGGGCTCGCCGGGGGAGCGGTCGCCGCCCTCCCTGGGCTCACGGCCACCGATCCGCGACTCACCCTGTGCACGCAGGCGCCCGACGGGAGGTGCATGTGGGATGGCAGCCCGCTCACGAGCACTCTCCAGATCGCGGTCCTCCTCGCGACCCTTGCCGTGCTCGCCCTGATGTCCGTGCGCAAGGCCGGCGTCATCGACGTCGTCATGCTGCTGGCCTCCGCGACGGGCGCTGTCGCTGTCGTGGCATCACGCGACCTCGGCACCTGGCTCATCACCCTCGAGCTCGCCACCCTTCCGGTCATCGCCCTCGTCGCCTGGCGCGACCGTCGAGCCGCCGCCCATGGCGCCCTCACCCTCCTCACCACATCCCTCGTGTCGTTCGGTCTCCTCGTGCTCGGCACCGCGCTGTGGGTCACCGCCACCGGGGACCCAACACTCACCGGCGCATCCCTGGCGACCGCGTGGGCCGTCCCCGAGCAGCGCACCCTCGCCGGTCTCGCGACCGTCATCCTCATCGCCGGACTCGCGTTCAAGATCTCGGCCGTGCCGTTCCACGCATGGACCCCGACGACGCTCACGTCCGGTCCGCTCCCGGTCTCGGCCCTGCTCGCGTCGGCCTCGAAGCTCGCCGCCGTCGGTGCGCTCATCGTCGTGCTGGCGCCCTATGACGCGGTTGTCGGTCTGACTCCCGGACCGCACGTCGTCGTCGCCGCACTCGTCACCCTCACTGTCGCTTCGATGCTCACCGGCACCGTCATGGCGCTGCGCCAGACCGAAGTCGTCCGTCTCCTCGCCTGGTCGACCATCGCCCAGGCCGGCTGGATCCTCCTCCCGCTCACGGCGCTCACCGTCGCCGGCCGTCAGGCTGCCGCGGTCTACGCCGTCGTGTATGCCGTCGCCAGCCTTGTCGCGTTCGCGGCGGTCCGTGCCATCCACGGAAGGCACGTCGAAGACGGTCGGGAGCTCACGGCATACAGGGGTCTCCTTCGGCGCGACCCGGTCGCTGGAGGGACGCTCGCCCTGGCCCTGCTCGTCCTTGCCGGACTGCCGCCCGGGGTCATCGGCCTCGTCGCCAAGATCGTTGCCCTCAAGCCGGTCATCTCGGCGGGGCTCTGGCCGGTCGCCGTTGTCGCGGTCGTCGCCGCGGTGCTCGGTATCGCCGTCTACGTGCGGTGGTTCGCGGTGCTGTTCGGAGAGTCCGACGCTGATGCCCCGGCGCGACCGCGGTCTCGTCGGGCCAGTGTCGGCGTCGCTGCGATCGGCAGTGCGATCCTCATCGTCGCGAGTGCCTTGCCGCAGTTGCTCGTCGGCCTCGTCACGTGACAGGACAGTCGACGAGCATCCGGCTCGTGCGCACCGCGGACGCCGAAGCGCTGGTGGCACACCTCATCCGTGACCGCGAGGATTCGGCGCTCTGGGAACCGAGCCGCGCCGACAACTACTACACGCCAGCGGGCCACCGCGAGCGGATCCAGGGCTTTCTGAAGGAGCACTCGGAAGGGCGGATGTGGCCCGGCGTCGTTCTTGCCGGGGACGAACTCGCCGGCTGGATCACCGTGAGCGGCATCCAGCGCGGGCCGTTCCTGGTCGGCACCGTGGGCTACTGGATCGGCTCGGCCCACCAACGACAAGGTCACGCCCGACGGGCGCTGGGCCAGCTGCTCGTGCTGATGGGTGACGAGCTGGGGTTGCACCGTGCGGAGGCGAGCACGTCGCACGACAACGTTGCGTCGCACCGAGTGCTCGAGTCCCAGGGATTTCGGTGCTATGGGACGACCACGTCGTCGTTCCTCATCGGTGGCGTCTGGCGCGACAGCCTCGTGTGGGAGCGCGTGCTGCAGACGGAACGTGCCGAACCCGGTCTGCGTTAATAGGGACATGCACAACCACTTCAACGGCGCGAAGACCGCTGGCCTCTTCGGGGTCATCATGGCCCTGTTCCTCGGCCTCGGCTGGGTCGCAGCGACCTACTTCGGCAACCCGAGCTTCATCCTCATCTTCGCGTTCTTCGGCGTCGCGATGACCTTCTACTCGTACTGGAACAGCGACAAGCTCGCCATCAAGGCGATGCGCGCGTTCCCGGTGAGCGAGACCGAGGCGCCGGTGATGTATCGCATCGTGCGTGAGCTCTCGACCAAGGCGGGGCAGCCGATGCCCAGGCTCTACATCTCGCCGACCGAGGCGCCCAATGCGTTCGCGACCGGCCGCAACCCACAGAACTCCGCCGTCTGCTGCACCCAGGGCATCCTCCAGCTCCTCGACGAGCGTGAGCTGCGCGGCGTGCTGGGCCACGAACTCATGCACGTCTACAACCGCGACATCCTCACCGGATCGGTTGCGGCAGCCATCGCCGGTGTCATCAGCAGCGTCGGTCAGATGTTGGCCTTCAGCTCGATGTTCGGTGGCGGGAACCGTGACAACGACAACCCCGGTGGCGCGATCGCCGGCCTCGCGATGGCCTTCATCGCCCCGATCGCCGCGATGTTCATCCAGCTCGCCATCACGCGCACCCGCGAGTACGACGCCGACGAGGACGGCGCCACTCTCACCGGTGACCCGCTGGCCCTCGCGTCGGCCCTGGCCAAGCTCGAGTCCGGGGTCTCACGCGCACCGCTCGCGCCGACGAAGGACCTGGTCAACACGAGCCACATGATGATCGCCAACCCGTTCCGGTCGCAGGACATCTCGCGGCTCATGTCGACGCACCCCCCGATGGCCGACCGCATCGCTCGCCTCCAGGCGATGGCGACGGGCTACCGACCCAGCTGACTGGCGGACCGGTCGGATCGGCCGGCCGACAGAGACACGCCGTCACCCGTGGGGCGGGTGACGGCGTGTCTCTGTCCGTGCGATCAGCCCACGTGTGCGACGGCGTGACCGTCGGTGGCGAGCTCCTCGTGCTTGACATTCAGGAAGATCACCGCGGCCAGGGCGCCGAGGAAGATCATCCCCGCCGCGACCCAGAACCCCTGGGTGGTCGCAAAGGCCTGGATCTCGTGACCGTACTGCTGTTGGAACGCCTTGGCTGCAGCCGCCTGCTCGGTCGGGTTGGTCGGCATCGGCAGCCCCTGAGCCTGCGCCTGCTGCATCGCCTGGGCGAGCAGCTCCTTGGCCCTGTCGGCGGCAGCACTGGTGAACACCGTGGACAAGGCGGCGATGCCGATCGCGCCACCGATCTGTTGCGCGGTGTTCAGTGCGGACGCGGCCGCACCGGCATCGTTCGGGCTGATGCGTGCCGTCGCGGTGAGGGTGAGGGGAATGAACAGGAACGCCATCCCGACCGACATCACGAGAATGCCGGGCAGCAGTCCGCCGAGGTAGGTGCTGCCTGCCTCCAACCTGGTGAAGAGCAGCATCCCGATGGTGACGAGGAGGCCGCCCGCTCCTGAGATCCAGCGCGGGTCCACCCGGCTCAGCAGGTTCGACGCGATGCCGGCACCCACACCGATGCCGATGCTGAAGGGCAGCAGTGAAAGCCCGGCCTTGACCGGTGAGTATCCGAGCACCTGCTGCAGGAACAGCCCGATGAAGAAGAACATCGCGAACATGCCCGCACCCACGAGCAGCATGGTGAACAGGCTGGTCGCGCGGTTGCGGTCGGCGAGGATGCGCAGTGGCAGCAGCGGGTGCTTGGCCCGGGCCTCAACGAAGACGAAGGCCACGATGAGGGCCAGGCCGCCGATGAGGGGGAGCAGGGTCATGAGGTCGCCCCAGGACGCATCCGGCTCGGCAGCGTGCGAGAGGCCATAGACGATCCCGAACAGTCCGCCGGTTCCCAGGACGGCGCCGGGAAGGTCGAGCGTCGCGTCGTGACCGTCGGACTCCACGAGCACTCGCGGGGCGATGAAGGCGATGAACAGGCCGATCGGGACGTTGACGAAGAACGTCCAGCGCCAGTCGATCTCGGTCAGGACGCCACCGAGGATGAGGCCAACGGCGGCACCGGCACCGGACATTGCGGCATAGACAGCCATTGCGCGGTTGCGCTCCTTGCCCGCCGGGAACGTGGTGTTGATCAGCGCGAGTGCTGCCGGGGAGGCCAACGCTGCCCCAACACCCTGGAGGGCGCGGGAAGCCAGCAGCAGAGGCTCATTCGGCGCGAATCCGCCGAGCAGTGAGGCGAGCGTGAACAGGGTCACTCCAGCGACGAACATGCGTCGGCGTCCAAAGAGGTCGCCCAGACGACCACCCAGCATCAGCAGGCTGCCGAAGGCGAGTGCATAGGCCGTGACGACCCATTGGCGGTTGGCATCGCTGAACCCGAGGTCGGTCTGGATCTCTGGAAGGGCGATGGTCACGATGCTTGCGTCGAGGACGATCATCAGCTGCGCGGTGGCGATGACCACGAGCGCGAGCCCCAAGTTGGGTGACCGAGCGGTCGTGCTCTCTTGGCTTGGTGTCGTGTCGAGAGATGGTGAGGACATGGCTGTGCCTTTTCAGTGTGTGGGGAGCAATGCTCAGGTGGTGGTGGTGGCCTGGCAGGCCGGAATGAGGACGTCGTCGATGACCCCTCGCATGTAGGCCTCGCTGGGGCCCTGCCCGCGGACGAACGTGTGGTGCATGGCCAGAGCCGGGATGATGGCGGCGAGGAGCTCCAGGTTGGCGCTGGCAGCGATCTCGCCTCGCTGCTGAGCGTGATGCAGGATGTCGCCGATCATCTTCTGACGGGGAGCCACGAACGACTCCTTGAACCGCCGGGTCAGCTCCGCGTCGCGATGCAGCGCCGAAATGACTGCGGCCATCAGATCCGGAATTCGGCTGGTGAGCTCCCCGTCCGTGCAGGCGAGGGCGTGCATGTCACCGCGCAACGTGCCTGTGTCAGGAGGGACGTCGTTGTCGCCGGGACACAGTTTCACCAGTGCGATGGCACCGAGGACCAGGTCGACCTTGGTCGGCCATCGCCGATAGAGGGTGGCCTTGCTCGCCTTCACCTGTGCGGCGACCAGGTCGAACGTCAGCTTGTCGTAGCCCACGTCCTCGAGCACGTCCAGCACACCCTCAAGGATTTCTCCCTCACGGTCTCCTGTGGCTCGGGGGCGAACCCCACCGGCTGTCGGCGTGATGTGCACTGGACTCCTTCGGAGGTGGAACTATCGGTGCGGAACGAAACTGTACGGAACGAAACTGTTTCGTACAATGGCAACGTAGACCCTGCTGCTGGAAGTCGTCAAACAACTTTGAGGAAAGTTGTCAACGAGAGGAGCCGATCTTCGGTGGCGGGCAGGCCAGCACCCAAAGCAAAGAGCCGGATCCCTCGGCGGTGGCACGTCTCATGCCCACGCCCCCGATGGCCGACCGCATCGGTCGCCTCCAGCGATGGCGACCGGCTACCGCAGGAGCTGATCCGGAGCCGGGGATCGGGGACGCGTGCGCCCCCTGATCCACGCGTTCGCCGGTGCCTCGATCGCATGGTGAAGGCCCCCGGCCAGGGCCACGCTCACGAGCAGGACTGCGAGCAGCAGCGCGCTGCCGGGAAGCAACGACCATCCCGGATGGGAGATCAGAGTGTGCTCGAGAACCCTCATCACCAGGACGTGCACGAGATAGAAGGCGAACGACCACTCGCCCAGCCGCACGAGCCAGCGCTGTGAGAGCCAGCGGGCCAAGCCGGAGCGTCCGTCCACACCGTCGACGAGTTGGCCACTGAACTGGTGGTGTCCGAGGCTGCCGATGAGGGCGACGAACCCGGGCAACGTAGCGAGGAACCCGGCATACGCGTTCGGGAGCAAGGACGCCCCCACCCAGCAGACCAGCACGAGGAACAGAGCCCAACGAGGGCGCAGCGTGGGCCAGGCACCCAGCCGGACGAGGCGAGCGCACGTGAGCCCGGCGACGAACTCCGGTAGTCGCAGCAACGGCATGCGGCTGAGATCACCGGGAGAGACGTCGATCACGACGGCGCAGACCACGGCCAGGAGGCCAGCGAGTGCGAGGCCCGTCCAGGCCCCTCGACGATGGCATCGCCCGATGGCCCGTGCCGCCATGGGGAAGAGGGCGTAGAAGAATGCTTCGCACACCAGCGACCAGCTCACTGGGTTGCCGGCCTGTGACCAGCTCGGGATCCACGAGCTGAGCAGCCCGGCGTTGGCGAACGTGGCCGGCCACCCGCCCGTCTCATCTCGCGGTCCCAAGGTGCGAGCCATCGTGAGGCCGAGTGCCAGTGCCGCAACTGCGGTGACGAGATGCAGTGGCACGACCCGCGCGATCCGTCGGCGCCAGAACGACGTCGCCGACTCACCGGGTCGCACCGACCACGACAGGACGAACCCCGACAGCACGAAGAAGAAGCTCACACCCACGTGCCCGGCGCCTCCCACGGCGACGAGGAACCGCTGCGCATCCCCGGAGAGGTAGCCCGCGATGCCTGCGTGATGGGCGAAGACGACGAGAGCGGCCAGCCAGCGCGCGCCGGTCAGGGCAGGAAGCGTTGCGCCTCTCCCCTCCCCGGACATGCTCTCCACCCTAAGCGTGATCGCCACGCCCACCGGCGAGGCACTGGCGCTGGCCTCCGTCCTCGGCAAGCTCGGGGCGGGAGTGTCGCGTGCACTGCTCACACCGACCACGCACCTCGCGATCCGCCCCACCATGCCAGGTCAGCCGGTCTTGTCGGTGACCAGCGTCAGGGGATGGATCGCGACGTCGCCAGCCAAAGCGCCCTCCGCCGCGGCGAACGCCGCCGCCGCATGGGCTACCCAAGTGGTTGGGAGCGCTGTGACACGATCGCGGCGTGCCATCACTGACTCGCGACGAAGCCCGGCAGCGGGCGCAGCTCATCTCCATTGACCGCATGGAGGTCGATCTCGACCTCGACCGCAGCGGGGAGGATTTCGGGTCAACCGTCCGAATCCGGTTCTCCTGCAACGCCCCTGGTGCGGCAACGTTCCTCGACCTGCGTGCCGTGAGCGTCGAGTCGATCACCCTCAACGGGGCCGAGGTCGCGCCCGATTCCGTCGTGGAGGGACGCCTGCCCCTGCCCGACCTCGCAGCGGACAACACGGTCGAGGTCGTGGCAACGATGGCCTACTCCCGCGACGGTCAGGGACTTCACCGCAGCACCGACCCGGCCGACGGCGAGGACTACGTCTACGGGCACCTCTTCCTCGATGCGGCGCCGACCGTCTTCGCCTGTTTCGACCAGCCCGACCTCAAGGCGCCCTATGCGGTGACCGTGCGCGCTCCCCGGGAGTGGGTCGTGCTCGGCAACGGCCGGGCCACCCAGGGCGCGCCGGGGGAGTGGCAGCTGAGCGAAACCCTGCCTCTCGCAACATATTTCGTCACCGTCTGCGCTGGGCCCTACGTCTCCGTGCGCGACGAGCACGACGGCATACCCCTCGGCATCCACGCACGACGCAGCCTGCAGCCCGAGCTCGAGAAGCACGCACCGCAGATGTTCGAGGTGACCAGGAAGTCGTTCGACCACTACCACCGCACCTTCGGCGTCCGTTATCCGTTCGGTGACTACGACCAGGTCTTCGTCCCCGAGTTCAACGCCGGAGCGATGGAGAACCCGGGCTGCGTGACCTTCCGCGACACGATGCTCCATCGGGGCGCGGCTGCCCGCGAACAGATCCTCCAGCGCAGCAACACGATCGCCCACGAGATGGCGCACATGTGGTTCGGCGACCTCGTGACGATGCGTTGGTGGGACGACCTGTGGCTCAACGAGTCCTTCGCGGAGTTCATGGCCTACACGGCGACGAGTTCGGCGACCGAGTTCACCGACAGCTGGGTCGAGTTCGGGATTTCGCGCAAACAGTGGGGGTATGCCGCGGAGCGCGCGCCGTCGACCCACCCGGTCGCGGGATCGCCGGCTCCCGATGCGCAGAGCGCCCTCGAAAACTTCGACGGCATCTCCTACGCCAAGGGTGCCTCCGTCCTCCGCCAGCTCGTCACGCTCATGGGTGAGGCGGCGTTCAACGCCGGCGTCACGGCCTACCTGCGTTCGCACGAACACGGCAACGGCCAGCTGTCCGAGTTCCTCGCGGCAATGGAGGCGGCGCACGGTGCGCCGCTCGCCGACTGGAGTCGCGCCTGGCTCGAAACGGCTGGGGTCGATGTCATCGCGCTCGATCGCGACGGCACCCTGACCCGCACCTCGCCCGAGAAGTATCCGGCCGATCGGCTGCACTCCCTCGACGTCGCCGGCTTCACCGATGGGGTCGAGGTCTTCCGGATGGCGGCCACCCTCGAGTCGGATCGCACGACGGTCAAGGGTGTCGCTGCCGACGCCGCCGTCCTCGTGCCCAATGCCAGTGACCTCACGTGGGCCCAGGTTGACCTTGACGAGGCGTCGTTGGCGGCCCTGCCCCGCGAGCTCTCACGCATCGCCGACCCGATTGCCCGGTCGGTGCTGTGGGGTGCCGTGCTCACCGGCGTCTTCCGGTCGACCGTCGATCCGCAGCTTGCCCTCGACACCTTCACCGGCGCGTGGACCCACGAGTCCGACGATGCGCTGATGACCCGCGTGGCGACGGCCTTCACCGACAGGGTCGTGCCGCAGTTCCTCGCGCCCGAACTCATCGAGTCGGCCAAGGGTCGTCTTGCCGGCGCCGCGCTCATGGCCTTCCAGGGCGCCCAGCCGGGGTCGGACCAAGCGCTCGTCGCGGCGCGAGTTCTCGCCGCGACGACCACCGACGAGGACCGCCTGCTCGCCTGGGTCGACGGACACAACCTGCCCGCCGGTCTCGAGGGGGACGCTGACTTCCGGTGGATCGTCCTGCGCGCCCTCGCGCGACTCGGCCTCGCCGACGACGCCCTCATCGCGCGCGTCGAACGTGACGACACCACACTCTCCGGGCAGCTGGCCGCACTGGGAGCGCGAGCCGCGCGACCCGGCATACCCGACAAGGAATGGGCGTGGGCGGAGCTCACGCAGAACCGCGCGCGCTCCAACTACGAGCTCAACGCCCTCGCGAGCGGTTTCTGGTCGAGCGGAGCGCTCGAAGACCTGCGCCCGTATGCCGCCCGCTACGTCTCCGACATCCCTCACCTCGCGCAGTGGTTGGGTGCGGATGCGCTGGATCGCGTTGCGGCACTGGCCTTCCCGGCCCGCGTGGTCGAGGCCGCAACGGTGGAGCTGGTGCGCGAGGCCATCGCTCGACCCGATCTCACCGCAGGGGTGCGCCGGTCGATGGCCGACGAGCTGTCCAAGCTCGAAGAAGCGCTGGCCTCACGCACCCGCTGGGCGTGAGGGGAAGGGGTCAGAGGCCGACCTTGGCCATGATCTGGTCCGCGTAGGCCCGCTCACCTGCGGCGTTCGGGTGGATGGGCACGAACTGCAGGGACCCGACCGCGGGCTCGACCCAGCGAACCCACGGCAGCTGGCAGGCGTCCCGCCCGGCTGAGGGTGCCCACATGTCGACGAAGGTGGCGCCGTTGTCGACCGCAGCCTGCTTCACCGCTGCGTTGAGGGCCTGCTCGATGCCATTGACGTAGGGCACGTCGCCCGACGCGATGGGCATCGTGACGTAGCAACCCCTGGTCGGAGGCAGGACCTGCGGGTAGCCGGGCACGACGATCGTGGCGTTGGGCGCCTTGGCCTTGGCATCGGCGATGGCCTTCTTGACGGCGGGATAGGTCTTGGTCGTGATCGTGGTGGTGTAGGTCGAGCCGTACGTGTTCTTGCACGGGCTGCCCTGACCGAGCGTCGAGAGTCCTGCAGTGACGCAGTTCTGGATCAGTCTTGAGAAGAGGCTCGAGTCATTGCCACCGATGCCGATGGTGAGCAGGCGGGCGTCGGTCGTGACGGCATTGAGCTGCGGGGGAGTGCCGGGGTACTGAGCGGTGTAGAAGTCGCCGGTGTCGGCGCCGCCACAGGTGACGTCCTTGAGCGCTCGGCCGGTGCGTTGGGCGATGAGGTGGGGGTAGTTGATCGCCGACTGCGCGCAGAGGGGGTTGGCAGTGGCGCTGAGCGGCAGGACGCCGGAGCCGGCCGAGAAGCTGTCCCCAAGTGCCACGTAGGGGCCGGCGGGGACGCGGGGGCCGGGCTTGGCGGCCTGCGCGGGGGCGGCGAGACCGGCGGCGAGGGTGGCGGCGGCGCTGGCGAGGGCAGCGACACGTAGGGCGGTGCGGCGCATCTGAACTCCGTTGTTCGATCCGGCAGGGCCACGACGGCGTGGGTTACCGCAGCGTAACCAGAAATGCCGTGACCCACCAGCACTAGCCCAATGGCGAGTTTCTGCCAAGTGCCTTCCGCTGGAAGGGCCCGGCTGCTACGTTTCGCCCCGGCGCTCCGCGGGGGAGCGCGCACTTGGGGAAAGGCACGCGCGCTCATGCGTTCACTCATCATGCGACTGGGGGCTGTCCTGATGACGGCGCTCCTCGCCATCGGACTGTTCTCGGCTCCGGCTCACGCCGAACCGGCCACGCTCTCGGGGACCATCACGTCTGACGCGACCGGCGAGCCGGTCAGCGGCTGCGTCACGGTCTACGACACCGAGTTCAACTACGCCGGGAACACGTGCTCGGACGAGGTCGGCTCTTGGAGCCTCGACGTCGAGGCCGGGGTGTCGTACAAGGTCGAGGTTCGGGCCTACGACGGACGGCACGTCGGCGAATGGGCGCAGGACGCGGCTTCCGTCGAGGAGGCTGAGTCCTTCGTTGCACCTGCCGTCGTCGACGTGAGCCTACGGGCGGGCGGCACGATCGGAGGGACACTCAGGCGTGCCGACGGATCGCCGGCCGATGGCGCTTGGGTCTCCGTGATTCGGGCCAGCGATCTCAGCTACGTCGCAACGACCAGCGTCGGTGGACCACCTGCGGGCGGTGATGAATGGTCCGCCCTCGTCCCGCCCGGAGAGTACATCGTCGAGTTCTGGGACGGCACGTCAAACCAGTGGGCCATCGGTCAGACCTCCGCCGAGACGGCGACGCGCTTCACCGTTGCGGCAGACGCGACGACTCGAGTGGATGACCGATTCCTCGGAAACGGGAGGGTACGCGGGACGATCGTCAGCGATGCCAGTGGCGACCCGATCGAAGGGGCCTGTGTCCACATCATTCGACCCACGAACGATCCACAGATGATCGACTATCTGGCCGAAGGTTGCACCGGCGCCGATGGTTCGTTTGCGACGGAGTTCCCTGCAGTGGGGACCTTCGCGGCGTTGATCCAGGACCCAGAAGGGCGCTTCGTTGCAGAGTTCTCCGGCGACACCAGGGTCATTGGCCAGGCAGAAACCTTTGAGGTGACGCGGGAAACCCCGGCTGTGGTCAATGCGTCTCTCGCCACCGGCAGCACCCTGACCGGTAGGGCGGTCGATGCCAAGAGCGGCGCTGCCATTCAGGGAGCCTGTGCCGGCCCGTTCGACGGTCGTGCGGGTGGATTCATTCGATGGGTCAAGATCGAGTGCTCGAGCGCAGACGGGCGCTGGGCGATCAAGGGCCTGCCGGCGGGCCAGTTCGCCGTGAGCGTCGACGCCCACAGTGAACCTCGCGTCTACGCCACGACGTGGGCTTTCAAGGCGACCTCGCAGGCCACCGCAAGCCTCATCAGCGTCCCGGCTGCCTCGACCAAGACTGTTCGTGACGTCCAGATGATGCCCGGCGGAACGATCAGCGGGACCATCACGGGGCCCACGGGCGAGCCGGTGGCCGACGCGTACGTGAGCATCGACTCGGGCTACTCCGGTCGCGCCGGCGGGCCTACGGGTCCGGTGTACGCGCGGACCGACGAGACGGGTCGCTACACGGTGTATGGGGTGCCGCCGGGCGACCACACGGTGTTTGTGGAACCGTTCCAGTGGGGTGGGCTCGCACCGCAGTGGTCGGGCTCGGCCGATCGGCGGGAAGACGCCCTGGCACTCAGGATCAAGGCCAACAGGAACACGCCATTCAACGCAACCTTGAGCCCCGGCGCCCAGCTCAAGGGAAGCGTTGTCACGGCGGAAGGGCAGCCGACCACGTACGACTGGATCGGCATCATCCGCACGACGACCGGGGACTACATCGGCGACTTCGACGTCTACAACGGCAACACGTTCTCCTCGACGTCACTCCCACCAGGAGACTTCACCCTCGAGTTGAGGCGGTACACGGAATCCGGGGACGAGGAGATCGTCTGGTACGACTCGGCGACATCCGAGGCGGACGCCACCGTGGTCAGCCTCGAACGTGGCGAGACCAAGGACATCACGGTCCACCTGCCCTGACGGACCGCGCACGGAACGACGTATGCCGCGGGGCTCCACTCAGGCGCACCGCGGCATACGTCGTCAGCGAGGAAGGTGTCAGCGGTAGTTCGTGAAACGAACTCGCGAGAAGGGCGCAGGCTTCTTGATTGGCTGTTGGTCGAGGGGTCGCCTCCAATTCACTCGGCAGACGCCGCGGCTGTGTTTGGCTCGCGGGGTCGCGTGATTCGGCATCAGGATCCGCTCCGGCCCTACAAACGGGGGCGGCAGATTTCTCGGAAGGGACCCGCATGTCCGGTCGACGCTCCACCCGCCAGACCTTGCTGGTTGCCGGGCTCCTCGCTGCCGTTGCCGTGCTCCCGGTGGCCGCGGCGGCAGCCCCGGACCCTGGATCCGACCGAGCGCGCGCCACGCAGGTCCCGCACCAGCGCGACGTGGTCTCCTCTGTCGACCCGCTGATCGGCACCGCGAACGGTGGCAACACCTATCCGGGCGCCGTGCGGCCGTTCGGGATGCTGTCGTGGTCACCGACGAGCACGCGCGGCGACCAGACCAACACGGGCGCCGCCAACGGCTACCAGTACGACACCACGCGACTGCGCGGCTTCGCGCTGACCCACGTCAACGGGGCGGGCTGCCACCCCGGGGCCGCGGGGGACGTGCCGATCTTTCCGCACGTCGGCGAGATGACCACCTCTCCGAGTGCCGACAGCAAGGACGCTGTCTACGCCAGCGACTTCAGCCATGCCGACGAGATCGCCGAGCCGGGCCGCTACCGGCTGAAGCTCGCGAACGGTGCGGCCACCGACTTCGCGGCGACCACGCGGGCGGGCATCGGGACGGTTCGGTTCCCGCAGGGCACGTCCGCCAACCTGCTTTTCCGCACCTCCAACTCGCTCAACGGCAGCGAGGACGCCGAGGTCTCCATCGACCGGGCGGCCAGGACCGTGTCGGGGTCGGTGCTGACCGGTGGCTTCTGTGGACGCCGGGGCAACGGTGGCGGCAGCAACAAGGTCTCGTACTACCGGCTCCACTTCACCGCCCAGTTCGATCGCGACTTCGTCCGCACGGGGACCTGGGTGAACGACCAGCTCCGTCCAGGCACGACCAGCGCCAGCGGCGGAGAGGGATACGAGACCGGCGCCCTGCGCGCCGGACGTGGGTCGGGCGGGTACGTCGGCTTCGACACCTCGACGAGCGACCCCGTGACCATGCGGATCGGCCTGTCCTACACCAGCGCCCAGGCCGCCGAGGACAACCTGGCGGCGGAACTGGGCCCGCAGGAGACCGTCGAGAAGGTGGCCGCCGACGGTCGCCGGGTCTGGAACAAGCAGCTGCGCAGCATCGACGTGACCGGCGGGACCCCCGAGAAGCGCACCGTCTTCTACACCGCGATGTACCACACCTACCTCCAGCCCAACATCACCAGCGACGTGGCCGGCACCTACCCCGGCGGAGACCAGAGGACCCATCAGCTGGCGTCGGGCCAGGACGAGCAGTACGGGAACTTCTCCGGCTGAGACAAGTACCGCGCCCAGACCCAGCTCCTCGCCCTGCTCGAGCCGGAGGTGGCTGGCGACTTCGCCCAGTCCCTGCTCAACCTGTCGCGCCACAACGGAGGCGTCTGGGACCGGTGGGTCCACGTCAACGGCTCGACCCGGGTCATGACCGGGGACCCGAGCGCCCCGACCTTGGCGGGCATGCACGCCCTCGGTGTGGACAACTTCGAGGCCGAAGAGGCCTTCGACTCGTTGGTCCGCCAGGCCACCGTGCCGCACCCCAACGGGCTTTCCGACTACGGCTGTCCCGGCCAGTGCCACGGGATGCGTCCCAACCTGGCGGAGTATCTCCGGCTGCACTACGCGCCCCAGGACAACTGTCACTGCTGGGGTGGAGCCGCGGAGACGCTCGAGGACGCCGCCGCCGACTACGGTCTGGCCGACTGGGCGCGGCGGCTCGGCCGCGACGAGACGTCAGCGACCTTCACCGCGCGGGCCCGGTGGTGGGAGAACACCTTCAACCCGGCCGCCACCCCCAACGCGGGCTACCAACAGGCCCGCCGGGCAGACGGGTCGTGGGTCGAACCGTTCACCCCCGGCACGCAGGTGGGCTTCGCGCAGGGCTCTGCGGCGACCTACACCTGGATGGTCCAGCACGACGTTGCCCGACTCGCCCAGCTGATGGGCGGTCCCGCAACGGCCGTGGCGCGGCTCGATGAGTTCTTCCGTCGAGCCGACGGCTCCTGGACCACCGGCGGCCCGGAGGACTACGACCCCACCAACGAGCCCGGCATCCACACCCCGTGGCTCTACAACGCGCTCGGTCAGCCGTGGAAGACCCAGCAGACCGTGCGGGCCTACATGGACCTCGTCTACGGCACGGGTCCACGAGGACTGCCCGGCAACGACGACCTCGGCACCATGTCCGCCTGGTACATCTGGGGCGCGCTGGGGATGTATCCACAGACACCGAGCAGGGGTGACATGTTGCTGTCGAGCCCGATGTTCACCAAGGCGACCATTCGCCGGCAGGGCGGCCCGACCATCACCGTGACCGCTCCAGATGCCTCGCCGTCCAATGTCTACATCCGGTCGGTCGTCGTTGACGGTGCACCGTGGAGCCGGTCGTGGGTGCCCGCGTCCTTGCTGAACGAGGGAGGCGAGATCCGGTTCGCCCTGGCGAACCAGTCGAACCGCGCCTGGGGCACTGGAGCGGGGAACCTGCCGGTGGACCACGGGATGCCCTGAGCCAAAGACCAAGAACGGCGTATGCCGCCGTGCCCCACATCTGGGGGCACGGCGGCATACGCCATTCTTGCGGTCTGCGTCAGCGGTAGGTGACCAGCTAGAGCAGGCTCAGGGGCTAGCTTCTGCCCGGCCAGGGGAGGGCCAGCACGTCAGCCGACGTCAGGCTCGGTTGATGGCCGGGCCACTCCATCAGGAGCATCGTCGCGTCGTCGGTGAGGCGAGCTTCCTGATGCTCCAGCAGCGCGCGACCGACGCGCCGCATCGACTCCGCCGGCGAGAGGTTGGCAGCAATGTTGTGTGAGAGGAGGTCAGCGAGGCGTTCGACCCCGAAGTGGTCCCCCGACGGCGACCGCGCATCGAGGACGCCGTCGGTGAGGAAGAGCACCTGGTCCCCGGATTCGAGCTGTTCACTCTGGACGGGGTAGTGGTGGCCCGTGTCCGGGAGGCCCAGACCGAAGGGGAGCCCGGGGTCCACGGGCAGGGCACGCACGAGTTGGCCCGAGCGCAGGAGCAGAGGCGCGGGGTGGCCGGCGCTGATCCACGACAGCACACCGGTGCTCGTGCCCAGTTCCGCCAGGATGGCCGTGGTGAAGCACTCAGAAAATCCCCACTCGATGGCTTGGTCGATCGCGGCTGCTGTCTCCGTCAGGGAGCGTCCCGCGCGGCGGGCGTGGCGGTAGCTCTCGACGGCGAGCGAAGCGAGCTGGGCGCTCTGCAGCCCGTGCCCCATGCCGTCGAAGACGCCGAGGCGGACGATGTCAGTGTCCACGGCATAGTCCACGGAGTCCCCAGCCACGTCGTAGGCCGGTTCCAGGACGGCCGCGACGGAGACCTCCCGCGACCCGAACGTCAGTGGGGGCAACAACCCCCACTGGATCTCCGCCGCGAGGTCAACCTCGGTCGAGCGGCGGGCCATCACGATGCTGTCGCCGTACCTCTTCTTGAGTGCGACGAGCTCGGCGACGAGGGCTGCAAGCCGCTGCAGCCAAGTGGCGAGCACGGGGTCGGGTTCCCCCACCCCATCCGCGTCGTCGAGGACGACAGAGAGCACACCGATCCGATCCGCGCTTTCGCACAGGGGCAGCCACACGGTGGTGCCCGACCCTTGCTCCGGTGAGGACGGGGCGACAAGGACGACGCTGTGCTGGTAGGCGCGGCCGGCGATCGTCGAGTCGATGTCGAGTGGGGCGGGCTCTGGCTCCGTGCCGGCCACCACCGGTCCGTGGAACGGGGTCAGGGTCATCTGTTGGAGGTCGACCAGGTGGATGGTCGCGTCGCGCACACCAAGGAGCCGCGCGTGCTCGGCGATGATCGCGGGCAGCTCGTGCGGCCCGCAGAACCGGGCGGCTGCCGAGAGTGCGTCCAGGATCCGCTCGCCCGAACTGAGAGTCAAGGGGGGCGGTCCTACCTCGCCGGGCGCGGTCACCGCGTCATCAGCGGTAGTTCGTGAACTGCAGCGCCACGTCGAGGTCCGCGGCCACGAGCATGCGCTGCACCGCTTGGAGGTCGTCGCGCGACTTGCTGGACACGCGCAGCTCGTCGCCCTGGATCTGCGACTTCACGCCCTTGGGGCCCTCGTCGCGGATGAGCTTGTTGACCTTCTTGGCGTTCTCCTGCGAGATGCCCTGCTTGAGGGCCACGTCGAGCTTGTACTCCTTGCCGGACAGGCGCGGGCCGGCCTCGGGCACGTCGAGGTGCTTGAGCGACACCTTGCGCTTGACCAGCCAGGTCTGCACGACGTCGAGGACCGCGAGGACGCGCTCCTCGGAGTTGGCCTGCATCGCGATGGACTCACCGGAGAGCTCGACCGACGCGCCGACGTTCTTGAAGTCGTAGCGGTTGGCGACCTCCTTGGCGGCAGCATTGACCGCGTTGGCGATCTCCTGCTTGTCGTAGTTGCTGACGATGTCCATGGAGCTGTCGGCCACGGTTCCTCCTCACGTTGGGCACCCCGGATACGGCTCTTGGGGGCACGGTTTCTGTTTCGTCGCTGTGGCTTGCTATCCTTCCACGCGCACGGCAGGTTGCCCGAGCGGCCAATGGGAGTGGACTGTAAATCCATCGCGAAAGCTTCGAAGGTTCGAATCCTTCACCTGCCACCACGTGCACGAAGGCCCCTGAATTCCGGCGTATGCCGGTCAGGGGCCTTCGTCATGCACCTCACCCCCTGTGTGCCCGTCATGGGGTAGGCATGTCCTGACGAGAGGACGGTGCGCATGCCGGTGTGGGCACAGGCAGGACTGTGGGGTCTGCTCGCGGGCGGTGCGCTGGTGCTCGGTGCCGGGATCGCGTGGGTGGTCCGCGTGCCGCAGCTGGTCATCGCGACGATCATGGCGTTCGGCGCCGGGGTCCTCATCTCGGCGCTGTCGTTCGACCTCGTCGACGAGGCCGAGCAGACCGGCGGCCTCGTCCCGACGGCCGCGGGCTTCCTCGCCGGAGCTGTCATCTATGTCGCGGCCAATGTCCTGCTGGCGAAGCGGGGCGCGCGCCACCGCAAGCGCTCGCACGAGATCCAGGGGTCGGAGGAGGACACGCCGGGCAGCGGTGGGGCCATCGCCATCGGGGCACTGCTGGACGGCATACCCGAGTCGATCGTGCTCGGCCTGACCCTGCTCAAGGGGGGTGGGGTCGGCGTCGCGGTCTTCGCGGCGATCTTCCTGTCGAACCTCCCCGAGGGGCTCTCCAGCGCCGCGGGGATGAAGGCCTCACGCCGCAGCGCTCGCTACGTCTTCGGAGTGTGGGGCGGCATCGCCGTCGCCAGCGGGCTCGCCGGGCTCCTCGGCGTCCTCTTCCTCGAGGGTGCCGCCCCGACGACCGTCGCCGCGATCACCGCGCTCGCCGCCGGAGGCATCCTCGCCATGGTCGCCGACACGATGATTCCGGAGGCCTTCGAGAAGACCCACCTGTATGCCGGGCTGGCCGCCACCGTCGGTTTCCTCACCGCCTTCGTGATGGGACGTGTCTAGCCGTCACGGCGTGATGATCTGCCGCACCTCGGCGCCGGAGTGGAGCCGGTCTAGGGCCGCGTTGATGTCGTCGAGCGGGACTGAGCGCGACGTGACGAGAGCATCAGCTGGAAGGAGACCCGCGGCATACAGGTCGAAGAGTCGCGGCAGGTCGCGGCGGGGAACCGACGAGCCCATGTAGGAGCCGAGGATCGACTTCTCCTCGGCAACGAGCGAGGCGATCGGCACCCCGATCTCGTGGCGGGGGTGGGGGAGCCCGGTGATGACGACGCGACCGCCCACCCGCGTTGCGGCGTATGCCGTGGACAGGGCCGTTGGGTGCCCTGCGGCCTCGATCGCCACTGCGACGCCACCTCGGGTCAGCTCACGGATCTGCTCCACTGCCTCGTCACCGGCGAGGACGCCGTGAGTCGCGCCGACTGCCTTGGCGGACTCGAGCTTGGACTCGACGGTGTCGACGGCAATGACGGGGTGGGCTCCGGCGAGGGCGGCGGCCATGACTGCGGAGATGCCCACACCACCCAGGCCGACGACGGCCACGGCCTCGCCGGGCCGCACGACAGCGGTGTTGAGGACCGCACCGGCGCCGGTGAGGACCGCGCACCCGAAGACCGCGGCCGTCTCGAGTGGAACGTCGTCGGGCACCGGAACGAGAGAAAGCGGCGACACAACGGTGAACTCGGAGAACGCCGAGACCCCGAGGTGATGGTGGAGCTCGGCGCCTGAGGCGTTGTTGAAGGGTCGGCGTCCCGTCACGAGCCGAGCCTCGCGGTTGGCTGCCTGGGCCTCGGCGCAGCGAACGGGGTGGCCGCCCGCGCAGTCAGCACAGTGACCGCAGGAGGGGACGTAGGAGCAGACGACGCGGTCGCCGACGCTCACATCGATGACCCCCGGGCCGAGTTCCTCGACGATGCCGGCGGCCTCGTGCCCGAGGACCATCGGCAAGGGGCGCGGCCGGTCGCCGTTGACGACCGAGAGGTCGGAGTGGCACAGCCCGGCAGCGACGATCCGGAGGAGCACCTCACCGGGGCCCGGTCCTTGCAGAGCCAGCTCCTCGATCGCGAGCGGCCGGGACTCGGCGAAGGGCTGGCGGTCCGTCGAGTGGCGCAGGACGGCTGCTCTCGTCGTGATGCTCATGTCACCACTCTGTCTGATGTCCGGCACGCACTGGGCTGCGTCGGGTGGCACAGTGTTCGGATGGTTGACGGAGGGGTCGCTGGACTCGTTCTCGCGGCGGGGGCCGGGCGACGCATGGGAGGTCCCAAGGCACTGCTCCGGTTGTCGCCGTCCGGGCCCTCGCTCGTGGAGTCGACGGTCAGCAGGCTTCTCGACGCCGGGGTGAGCAAGGTCCACGTCGTCGTGGGCCACTCGGCCGACAGTGTTCGGCTGCGCGCCGAGCGGGTTGGTGGGGTGGTTGCCGAGGCCGAGGACTGGGCCGAGGGGATGGGGGCCTCGCTGCGCTGCGGGATCGAAGCGCTCGAGGTGACTGATGCCGAGGCGATGATCCTCATGCTCGTCGACCTGCCGGACGTTGGGGCCGCCGTTCACACGCGGCTGCTCGACTCGGTCGACGGGGACCTCGACGGTGTCCTCCTTCGGGCCGCCTATGACGGGCGTGCTGGCCACCCCGTGCTCATCGGTCGGGATCACTGGCGGCTCATCCGACGTCACGCTGTGGGTGATCACGGCGCCAGGACGTACTTCGACAGCCACCGGCCACGCCTGGTCGAGTGTGGCGACCTGGCCACTGGACGGGACATCGACCGGCCCGGTGACGTCTGACCCGACCGCTGTCAGTGGCTGTTGTCAGCGTGGTTGACGAGAGCGCGGCTTGTTATGTCATTTTGGTGAATTGGGTTGTGCCAGTTGCGAATTCAGCCCAGAGCGTAGCCCGAAATCCTTGACTCCAGAACTCACGTTCGAGTATTGTTGGGGCATGGAAAGCACCGCTGCGACCGCCGCCCTTGAGGGCCGGTATGCCGCGTTGCGTGCGTGCGCTGACCAGTTGAGTTCCGATGAGCTCCTGGACGTCATCGAGCTCGCGCAGCGGGAGAAGGACGCGGCGTCGGCCCGGCAGGCGGTGGCGTTGGCGCACCTGTCCGCACGTGATGCGCACCGGCAGGAGGACGGCATGCCTGCGGAGGTGCACCACGGGTTGGGCTACCAACGCCTGGACGGGCCCGAGCTGGCGGCACCCAGGCTGGGGTGTTCAGTGTTCGTGGCGACGAACCGGATCCTGGATGCGATCCGGCAGCTGACCCGCACCCCGGCCGTGGTCGATGCCATGGCCAGTGGTGACCTGGATGAGCATCGTGCGCGGGTTGTGACGGAGGAGACGGAGTTCTTGTCGGCGCAGTCCGCCGCGGAGGTGGTGGACCGGGTCAAGGACGTGTGGGGGCAGCTGACCGTGGGCCCGTTGCGTCAACTCCTGGCCCGCACCGCAGCGCTGGTGGACCCGGACGCGGTCACCGCTCACGTCGAGGACGAGCGCGCCCGGCGCGGATTGACGCGTCGCACCGGCGTCAACGGTACTGATCACTGGCGCGGTGACTTCCGTGTCGAGGACGCGCGTGGTGCGTGGGCTGCTGTCACCGAACGCGCCCGCCAGCTGGTGCGGGAGAACAAGGCCCACAGCCTCGAACTCGCCCGGGCTGACGCGATGATGGAACTCATCCTCGAACACAGTGATGTCAAGGTCATCGTCCACACCACCCGCGCCGCCGACGACGGTGACACCACCGCCACCACCGCCGACACCAACACCGCCGCGGCGAGCGGTGCAGCGGAGGACCTGGTTGAGGTGGGTGGCCTCGGACAAGGTGGCACGACGTTCGTGCGCCGTGAATGGCTCGACAATGCCGGCGTCTCCGACCCCGACGGTGAACTGACCTGCGACACCACCACCGGCGCCCTCCTGCACGGCGACGTACCCGCCGCTTTGGCCCGCGGTCAGGCTCGCGCCCGACGTGCCCACCGCAAAGCCGAACGCTCCGGCCAGAACCTCGAAGACTTCAGCCAGTCCTACCGGGTCCCCGACGGCATGGTCCGACTCATCCGGTTGCGCGACGGAAACTGCCGCTTCCCCGGATGCACTGTGCCCGCACGCCAGTGCGACCTCGACCACGTCCGCCCCTGGCCGACCGGACCCACAAGCCCGATCAACCTCATGTGCCTGTGCCGGCGCCACCACCGCATCAAGCAACGCGACGGCTGGACCGTGACACTCCACCCCGATGGCACGGTCACCTGGATCGATCCCACCGGGCTGCAACGCACCACCTGGCCCGTGGACCACCTCCACCTCGTCACCGCCGGGGCCACCCACCGCGACCCTTCGACGGCTGGCCGCATCGCAGGCGACCCCACGGACATCCCCACCACGTTCGAGGAGGAACTCATCGAACTGCTCGGCGGACCCGACAACGCCCAACCCCGCGCGTACCCGTTCGCGTTCGACATGAACGGCAACACCTTCGGCGGCCCACCACCACGCATCGACCTCGACTTCAACCCGAGCTGGAACCGCTACCGCATCGACTTCCCACCCCGACCACCCCGCCCGCCACAACCCATTCCGTTCTGAGCGGCGCCCGGCTCGGGGCAGACGTGTGACGATGCACCGTATGGAGTTCTCCACTGCTGCAGATCTGCGGACCGCCCTCGAGGGCACCGGCTACCTCGCCGACGATGAGCTCGCGACGATCGCCTGGCTGGCGACTCGCCTGCACCGGCCGCTCCTCGTGGAGGGCGAGCCGGGCACGGGCAAGACCGCCCTGGCCGAGGCGCTGGCCGAAGCCGCCGGCGTCCCGCTCATCCGCCTCCAGTGCCACGAGGGGATCGACGCCAGTCAGGCCCTCTACGACTGGGACTTCCCACGCCAGATCCTCCACCTGCGCGCGGTCGAAGCCGTCGACGGCGCGGCGTCCCTCGCAGACGTCGAGTCCGGGCTGTTCGACGAGCGCTTCCTCGTGGCTCGCCCCATCCTGCGCGCCCTGCGCGAGGCTCCTGCCGTGCTGCTCATCGACGAGATCGACCGTGCCGACGACGAGTTCGAGGCGTTCCTCCTGGAGGTTCTCTCGACCTGGCAGGTGAGCATCCCCGAACTCGGCACCGTGCGAGCCACGACACCCCCGCTCGTCGTCCTCACGTCCAACCGCACCCGCGAGGTCCACGACGCCCTCAAGCGTCGCTGCCTCTACCAGTGGCTCGAACACCCCTCTCTCAAGCGGGAACTCGCCATCGTGCGATCGCGTGCCCCAGAAGTCCCGGACGCCCTGGCCGAGCAGGTCGTGCGGGCCATCCACGCTGTGCGCACCGACGGAGAGCTGCTCAAGCCGCCCGGTGTGGCCGAGACCCTGGACTGGGCCCGGGCCCTTCACGAGCTGGGCGTGCGTGAGCTCGACACCGCCTCGGCCGCGGCATCACTCGGGGTCGCCGTGAAGTATCGCGAGGACGCCGTCCGCGTGCGCGCAGCCCTTGAGAAGATCCTCGCCAAGTGACCGTGGTGGCGCGAACCGCCGAGGAGATCCTCCTCGGGTTCGCGCGCGCCCTCAGGGCGGCCGGAGTGGCCGTGACCGCCGATCGTGAACGTACCTACCTGCAGGCCGTCGCCGCCGTGGGACTCGAGGACCAGGCAGCCGTGTATGCCGTCGGCCGGGCCACGCTCTGCGGCTCACCGGCCGACCTCGAACGCCACGACCTCGTGTATGCCGCGTGGTTCGGTGCCGAACGTCCAGGCACCGCTCGCAAGGCTCCCCTTCGACCGCCCGCGTCAATGGCCGACCTGCAGGACGGAGGCTCCGGCGAGTCATCGGAGGAGGACGACCTGGAGGACGTCCGCGCCATGGCGAGTGCGACAGAAGTGCTGCGGCACAGGGACATTGCCTCGATGTCGGCGCGTGAGCGGGCCACTCTGGCAACGATGTTCGCCACCCTCCGTCCACGCTCGCCGCGCCGTCGCACGCATCGCCTCACTGCCGCCCGCAGAGGGCGCATCGACGCCCGGCGCACTCTGCGCGAGATGATTCGCCGTCACGGAGAGCCCGGGCCGATCCGGCACCAACGGCGTGACGAACGAGCTCGCAAGGTCGTCGTGCTCATCGATGTGTCCGGCTCGATGAACGCCTACACCGACTCGCTGCTCCGTCTCGGTCACGTGTGGTGTCGTGGCAGTGCGTCGGTGGAGGTCTTCACTGTCGGTACGCGGCTCACGCACGTGACCAGGGCACTCCAGCAGCGCGATCCGGATCGAGCCCTCGTCGCCGCAGGTCAGGTGATCCCCGACTGGTCCGGTGGCACGCGCCTTGCCGATGGCTTCAAGGCCTTCCTGGAGCGATGGGGTCGCCGTGGGATGGCCCGGGGTGCCGTGGTCGTCATCGTCAGCGACGGATGGGAGCGCGGCGAGCCCGAGGGTCTCGCGCAGCAGATGCGTCGCCTGCACGCCCTGGCCCACCATGTCGTCTGGGCCAACCCGCATCGCGGGCACCCGGCATACGCACCGGTCCAGCAGGGCATCGTTGCCGCCCTGCCGTACGTTGACACCTTCGTGGCCGGACACTCGATGGCCGCCTTCGCCGAACTCCTGGAGGTTGTCGCAGATGCGTGAGGTGTTGAGCGAGCTGCGCGAGTGGTGGGACGCCGGCGAACCCGCAGCTCTCGCCACGGTCGTCGAGACCTTCAACTCGTCGCCGCGCCCCGCAGGTGCATCGATGCTCGTCGGTCCGGACGACACGGTCGTCGGCTCGGTCTCGGGAGGGTGTGTCGAGGGTGCCGTATACGAGGTGGGGCAGGACGTCATCGCCTCTGCCACAGCGCAACTGGCGCACTATGGCATCTCTGACGACACGGCATACGCCGTCGGTTTGTCCTGCGGTGGACAGCTCGACGTCTTCGTCGAGCGGGTCGATCGTGAGTCGTTCCCGGAACTCGGTGACGTCGCCGACGACATTGCAGCAGGTCGACCGGTCGCAGTGGCGACGGTCGTCGCGCACCCGGATGCCCGGTGGGTCGGTCGACGACTCGTCGTGCGACCTGAGTCCACCAGCGGAGCGCTCGGCAGTGACCGCGCCGACGAGGCCGTCACCGACGATGCCCGCGGACTGCTCGCGTCGGGACTGACCGAAACGCTCACCTACGGTCCCGACGGCGAACGTCGTGGTGAGGGGATGCGCGTCTTCGTCGCGTCCTACGCACCCAAGCCGCGGATGATCGTTTTCGGCGCCATCGACTTCGCGGCGGCGGTTGCCGAGGTGGGCCACTTCCTCGGGTATGCCGTGACCGTGTGCGACGCGCGCCCCGTCTTCGCCACCCCGGCCCGGTTGCCGGCGGCCGACGAGGTCGTCGTGTCCTGGCCGCACGCCTACCTTCGCGACGAGGTCGAGGCCGGGCGGGTCGACGAGCGCACGGTGCTGTGCGTCCTCACCCACGACCCGAAGTTCGACGTGCCGCTCCTCGAAGTGGCCCTGCGCCTGCCCGAAGTCGCCTACGTCGGGGCCATGGGGTCGCGTCGCACACATGACGAACGGATGGCGCGACTGCGTGAGGCCGGGCTGTCCGAGGTCGAACTGGGTCGACTGTCGTCACCCATCGGCCTCGACCTCGGGGCTCGCACACCGCAGGAGACAGCGGTCTCGATCGCGGCCGAGATGATCGCGCTGCGCTGGGGCGGACGCGGCGATCGCCTCGCCTCACGGGAAGGCCCCATCCACTCCTGACACTGCGTCGGGCCCGTGGGTTTCATTGAAACCTTGTGGAGTGTGGCGGACCGAGGCAGGATCGCAAGTACCGCACACCCCCCAATGCAGGAGTCAATGATGACTCGGATCACGGTCACGGTCGACGGCGCGAACTACAGCGACGAGGTGGAGCCTCGGATGCTCCTCGTCCACTACCTTCGAGAATCGGTGGGCAAGACCGGGACCGTCATCGGGTGCGACACGAGCAACTGCGGCGCCTGCACGGTGCACCTCGACGGCCGAAGTGTGAAGTCCTGCAACGTCCTCGCCGTCCAGGCTGACGGGCACGAGGTCACGACCATCGAGGGGCTCGCCTCACGTGGCGAGCTCCATCCCATGCAACAGGCGTTCCACGAGTGTCACGCCCTCCAGTGCGGCTACTGCACGCCCGGGATGATCATGCAGGCCATCGACCTGCTGAACGAGAATCCGAATCCCTCCGAAGAGGAGATCAGGGTGGGTCTCGAGGGCAACCTCTGCCGGTGCACCGGCTACCACAACATCGTCAAGGCCGTGCAGCAGGCCGCAGGGCAGGGCGCCACAGACGGCGCCACAGACGGCGCCACAGACGGCGCCACCGCAGGCGCCACCGCAGGAGCGCAGGCATGACCACCGTCGACGACCGTCCGGAGGCCACGCCTGCCAAGACCGCCGAGATCGGGCGAGCCCGGCGCCGCAAGGAGGACCAGCGGCTCATCACCGGACGCACGAAGTGGACCGACAACATCCAGCTGGCCGGGATGCTTCACCTGGCGATGGTCCGCAGTCCGCTGGCGCACGCGACGATCACCAACATCGACACCGAGGCGGCCCGATCCGCGCCCGGCGTCATCGCGGTGTTCACCGGCGCCGACATCGCTGACATCCAGGGCGTCAACATCACTGCGTGGCCCATCTCGGCGGACCAGAAGACACCGGACCACCTGCCGATGCCCCTCGAACGCGTCGCCCACGCCGGCGAGATCGTCGCCGTCGTGGCGGCGCGCACCGCTGCTGGAGCACGCGATGCCGCCGAGCTGGTCGACGTCGACTACGACCAGCTCCCTGCCGTCCTCGACCTCAAGGAAGCAGCGACGGATGCGGTCCTGGCGCACCCGGCATTGGGAACCAACAAGTCCGCCTTCTGGCAGCTGGACTCCAAGGAGGGCGGCACCGGCGAGGACGTCGACGAAGCGATCGCCAAGGCCCGTGAGGGTGGCATCGTCATTGAACGCGAATACCGCCAGCAGCGCCTCATCCCTGCCTTCATGGAGCCGCGGTCCACGGTCGTGGACCCGACTGGTGAGCAGGTCACGATGTGGTCGGCCACGCAGATCCCGCACATCCTGAGGTTCTGCATCGCGGCCACGACGGGCCTGCCCGAGTCGAAGATCCGGGTGATCGCGCCGGACGTCGGTGGCGGCTTCGGCGGCAAGCTGCAGTCGACGCCCGAGGAGTTCATCACCCTCGCGGTGGCGCGCAAGCTCGGCCGTCCCTGCAAGTTCACCGAGACCCGCTCGGAGACGATGGTCTCTGCGCACCACGGTCGCGACCAGTGGCAGAAGCTCACCCTCTGCGCGCAGAAGGACGGGACGGTCACCGGGCTCAAGGTCGAGCTCATGGCCGACCTCGGCGCCTATGCCGCGATCGTCGGTGGCGGTATTCCGGTGCTGGGCGCGTGGATGTTCAACTCGATCTACAAGTTCCCGGCATACCGGTTCAACACGACGAACTACTACACCAACAAGACCTGGGTGGACGCCTACCGGGGCGCAGGGCGACCGGAGGCGACCTACGCCATCGAGCGGCTCATGGACGAGCTCGCGGCCGAGGTCGGCGTCGATCCGCTCGAGATCCGCGAGAAGAACTGGATCACTCACGAGGAGTTCCCGTTCACGACCGTGGCCGGGATGACCTACGACTCCGGCAACTACGAGGCGGCGACCGCCAAGGCCAAGGAGCTCTTCGGCTACGACGAGCTCCGCGCCGAGCAGCAGCAGCGGCGCGACTCGGGCGACTCCGTGCAGCTCGGCATCGGTGTCTCGACGTTCACCGAGATGTGCGGGCTCGCGCCCTCACGTGTCCTCGGCTCGCTCAACTACGGCGCGGGCGGCTGGGAGTCGGCGAGCATCCGGATGCTGGCGACCGGCACCGTCGAGGTGATCACCGGCACGTCGCCCCACGGTCAGGGGCACGAGACGGCATGGAGCCAGATCGTCGCTGACCGGCTCGGTGTCCCGTTCGAGAACGTCGAGGTGCTCCACGGCGACACCCAGATCGCCCCCAAGGGCATGGACAGCTACGGGTCCCGCTCGCTCGTCGTCGGTGGTGAGGCACTCGTGCTCGCCGCAGACAGGGTCATCGAGAAGGCGAAGGTGTTCGCGGCGCACCTGCTCGAGGCCAACGCCGACGACCTCGAGTTCGCCGAAGGCACGTTCACGGTCAAGGGCACCGACAAGGGCATTGGCCTCATCGACATCGCCCTCGCAACGTTCGCCGGGCACAACCTTCCCGACGGGGCCGAGCCAACCATCGACGCCGACGCGACCTACGACCCGGTGAACTTCTCCTTCCCGCACGGCACCCACCTGTGCGCGATGGAGGTCGACACCGAGACGGGCGCGACGAAGATGCGCAAGTATGTCTGCGTCGACGACATCGGCGTCATCATCAACCCGCTCATCGTCGAGGGCCAGGTCCACGGCGGACTCGTCCAGGGCATCGCCCAGGCATTGTGGGAGGGCGCCGAGTACGACGAGCAGGGCACTCTGGTCTCCGGCTCCTTCGTCGACTACACGCTCCCCACGTCGGCCGACACGATCAGCTTCATCACCGACCACACGACGTCACCGTCGACGTCGAACACGCTCGGAACCAAGGGCGTCGGCGAGGCGGGCACCATCGCCTCGACACCGGCCGTCGTCAATGCCATCGTCGACGCGCTGCGATCGAGGGGCATCAACGACATCACGATGCCGTGCACCCCCGAGCGGGTGTGGACCGCCATCCAGTCGGCCGGCTCCGACCAGTCCGCGCCAACACCGGCTGACGCCCAACCGCACTTCCAGGCCGACTCCGCGAACCAGGACGATCCCGGCGCGACGACCGAAGGAGCAGGCCAGTGATCCCCGCAGCCTTTGACTATCTCGCGCCGACGTCTGTTGCCGACGCGCTCGCCGCACTCGCCGAGGCCGGCGACGACGCCAAGGTCCTCGCTGGTGGCCAGAGCCTCCTGCCCGTCCTGCGCATGCGCCTCAACGCGCCCGAGCTGGTCATCGACCTCGGCCGCATCGATGAGCTGCGCGGCATCACGGAGGACGGCGACCACATCGTCATCGGCGCGATGACGACCTACGCCGACGCCCTGGCGTCCGACCTCGTCCGCGACCACGCCGCGATCCTTCGGGAAGCGATCAAGGAGGTCGCCGACCCCCAGATCCGGCACCGCGGCACGGTGGGTGGCGCCCTCGTCCACGCCGACCCGGCCGGCGATGTCGGCGCACCCGCGCTCGCCCTCGACGCCGAGTTCGTCGTCACGGGCAGCGGGGGAGAGCGGACGGTCTCGGCTGGCGACTTCTTCAAGGACCTCTTCGAGACCGCTGTCGGTGAGGGTGAGCTCCTCACCGCCATCCGCATCCCCAAGCACACCGGGTGGGGGGCGCACTACGAGAAGTTCGTCCGGGTCTCCCACCAGTGGTCGATCGTCGCCGTCGCGGCGACCGTCCGCGTCGAGGGTGGCTCGATCGCGGAGGCCCGCATCGGCCTGACCAACATGGGTTCGACGCCACTGCGCGCGTCGGCCGTCGAGACGGCACTCGTCGGCGCGGCGGCGAGGGACGACTCCGTGGGTGCGGCCTGCGCCGCTGCGGCCGAAGGCACGAACCCGCCGAGCGACCTCAACGGCAGTGCCGACTATCGGCGGGCCCTCGCGCCGATCCTCACCCGTCGAGCGGTCCTCGCCGCCGCGGGGGGCTGACCCAGTGGAGCTGCACCACGAGTTCACCGTGCCGGCCGACGCCGCGTCGGTGTGGGACGTGCTCCTCGACCTCGAACGCGTGGGTGGCTGCTTTCCCGGCGCCACCGTCACGGAAGCCAGCGACGACGGCTTCGCCGGGACGGTCAAGGTCAAGCTCGGACCGATCGCTCTTGTGTATGCCGGCTCCGGAACCTTCCTCGAGCGCGACCCGTCGGCGCATCGCGCCGTCATCGAGGCCAAGGGCAAGGACAAACGCGGCAACGGCACGGCGGGCGCGACGGTCATGCTGCAGCTGTCCGCGGACGGAGACGCGACGCGGGTCTCGGTGGACACCGACCTCGCGATCACCGGCAAACCGGCCCAGTTCGGCCGAGGTGTGATGCAGGACGTCTCCGACAAGCTGCTCGGTCAGTTCGTCGCGTGCATCGAGAGCCAGTTCGACCCGGCGGAACCAGCCGAGCCGGTTGAGTCGGTCGAACCGATCGAGGTTCCTGAGACTCCTGACGCGACGCCGCGGCCGACACCACGACCAGCCCCACGCCCGACCCCACCGGTGGACGACGCGATCGACCTCGGTGCGGTCGCGCTGCCCTCCGTCCTCAAACAGTGGGGACCGTATGCCGTGGCCGGGCTCGTGGGTGCCCTGATCGGCTACGCGATCGGCCGCGACCGCACCTGACTCGTGGGCGCAGGGACGGGTGGGGCTCAGGCCGCTGCGCCGTAGGAGTCCATGTCGTGGGCGCTGCGGCGGTGGTCGGCGTCGTGCTCCGCCGGGTGGCGGTAGTCGTCGGCCCAGGGGGCGGACCCGTTGCGACGGTTGCTGCGCTCGAGGGCCCACACGAAGAGTGCGGTGAGGATGAGCGCGGCGATGAAGGGGGCGATGGTGGCGATGAATGTGCTCATGGCACGAGTTTGACGCACAAGCACATACTGCCACGAGTGGCAGACCTGACACTCTTGCACTAAATGCTGCCAACCTGCCATCATGACGTCATGGCCCTTCGCTCCGTCGCCGTCGTCCTGCAGGATCCCGTCGCGATGTTCGAGTTCGGCGTGCTCACCGAGGTGTTCGGCATCGACCGCACCGATGACGGAGTGCCGCCCTTCGACTTCCGCGTGTGCACGGAATTTCCGGGTATGCCGTTGCGCGGCGACGGCGGTATCACCCTGACCGCGCCCCTCGGTCTGGAGGCGACCACCGATGTCGACCTCGTGGCCATCCCGGCGAGCGACGCGGCATACGCGCCGTCCGAAGCGGTGAAGCAGGTGGTGAGGGACGCGGTCGACCGCGGCGCCTACGTCCTGTCGGTCTGCTCAGGTGCGTTCACCCTCGGCGCAGCCGGGGTCCTGGACGGGCGCGAGGTCACGACGCACTGGAGGCACAGCGACGAGCTCGCCGCGGCCTACCCGCTGGCCAAGGTGAACCCCGACGTCCTCTACGCCCACGACGGCACGATCATCACGAGCGCTGGAACGGCTGCCGGGATGGACGCGTGCCTGCACCTCGTGCGCTCCGAGCACGGGGGAGCGGTCGCCAACCGGATCGCCCGGCGCATGGTGATCTCGCCCCACCGGGACGGTGGGCAGCGGCAGTTCATCGACCGGCCGATCCCGGTGACCGAGTGCGAGAGTATCGGCCCGGTCCTGCAGTGGCTCCTCGAGAATCTGGACGACCCGCACACGGTCGCCGAGCTGGCACGCCGCGCCTCGATGTCGTCGCGGACGTTCGCGCGCAAGTTCGTCTCCGAGACGGGAACGACGCCGCATCAGTGGATCACCGACCAGCGGATCCTTCGGGCACGTGAGCTGCTCGAGGAGACGGACCTGTCGATCGAGCAGATTGCCGGCGACGTCGGGTTCGGCAGCGCCGCCCTGCTGCGTCATCACTTCGCGCAGTGCACCGGCCTCACGCCCACCGTCTTCCGGACGCGACACCGCTCCCCGGCCTGAGTGCGATCTTCACGAGATCTCCACAGGTCGCGCCCACGCCCACCCACAGTTGGCTCCTACTGTCAGGTGCATGAGCGGAATGGGAACGATCCTCGTCGTCGAGGATGAGCCGACGATCAACCAGGCCGTCACCGACCGCCTGCGTGCCGAGGGCTACGAGGTCCACCAGGCGCATGACGGGCCCGCTGCCGTTGTCGCGTTCACCGAGCACGGCCCCGACCTCGTGGTCCTCGACGTCATGCTGCCCGGGTTCGACGGGCTCGAGGTCTGTCGTCGCATCCAGGCGATCCGTCCGGTCCCGGTGCTCATGCTCACCGCCCGCGACGAGGAGACCGACATCCTCGTGGGGCTCGGGGTCGGCGCTGACGACTACGTCACCAAGCCGTTCCGCATGCGCGAGGTCGTCGCCCGCACCCACGCCCTGCTCCGACGGGTCGAGCGGGCCGCAGAGCTCGCCGCCACCCCCGCGCCCACGACCCACGTCGGCTCGATCGAGATCGACGGTCCCGCCCGTCGCGTGACGGTCGACGGTCAGGACGTCCACCTCACGCCGCTCGAGTTCGACCTCCTCGCCGCACTCGCGTCGGCCCCGGGCGCCGTCCGCTCCCGCGAGCAACTGATGAGTGAGGTGTGGGGCTGGGCGGACGCCTCCGGCACCCGCACCCTCGACAGTCACGTGAAGTCCCTGCGCGCCAAGATCGGCGCGGCCCGCGTGCGCACCGTCCACGGCGTCGGCTACGCGTTGGAGGATGCGTGAACACCGACCAGCCTCTCGAGGCGGTCGGTTCGATCAAGATCAAGCTGGGACTCCTCGTCGCCGTGAGCTGCGTCGTCGCTGCGTTGTTCGCGACGATCGGCGACCGGGCGGGTATACCGCTCTGGCTCACCCTGCCGGTCACCGTCACCAACGCGCTGCTCGTCACCCAGTGGCTGGCCCGGGGGATGACGGCACCGCTGCGCGAGATGACCCACGCCGCGAGTCGGATGGCTGCGGGCGACCACGGCCAGCGCGTGTCCACCCGGTCGACCGACGAGGTGGGTCAGCTCGCCCGCGCCTTCAACGCCATGTCAACGGACCTTGCCGATGCCGACCGCCAGCGGCGTCAGCTGGTCGCCACGGTCTCCCACGAGCTCCGCACACCATTGACCGCCCAACGCGCCCTCCTGGAGAACCTCGTCGACGGGGTCGTGCAACCCGACGACGCCGCGCTGAGGGGCGCGCTCACCCAGTCCGAACGCCTCAGCAGCCTCGTCGGCGACCTCCTCGACCTCTCGCGGGTCGACGCGGGTGTCCAACCCCTGCGCCTCGAACCGGTGTCGGTCAGGGAGGTCCTCACCCGTGCGGTCTCCGAGGCGGAGCTCGGCGTCCGAACCGTCCATCACGTATGCCGGGTGGTCCCCGACGACCTGACCGTCACCGCCGACCCCGCGCGCCTTGCGCAACTCGTCGCCAACCTCCTCGACAACGCTGCCCGGCACAGCCCACCCAACGGTGAAATCCGTTTGGTGGCAGCGGTTCTCGACGATGACCGCTGGTCGCTCGAGGTCGCTGACGACGGTCCAGGAATCCCGGCCGACAAAGCCGACAACGTCTTCCGGCGATTCGGCACCGGTGATGACGCAGGCGGCGGCACGGGCCTCGGTCTCGCCATCGCCTCCTGGGTCTGCGAGCTGCATGGCGGCTCGATCCACGTCCTTCCCACGCCGCCCGGCGGCCGCGGCGCGCAACTGCGCGCGGTGCTGCCACGGCATACCCGCATCCACTCCCGACCGACCACGGAGGTCACCATGACGACCACGCCCGCTCCTCCGCCGCCGCCGCCCGCGGCGCCTCAGCCCTCGGCGCCGGTGCCGCCACCGCCGAACACCGTCGTCGTCAGGCCGGGCCCGCCCCTCTTGACCGACACACTCTTCGGGAAGTTCTGGCCCGAGTCGGGTCTGGGTCCTCAACCGAAGCTCCTCATCGGGGCGTTGCTCTTGGGACTCTTTGCGTCGATCGCCCTGCCCGAGAGGCGAATTGGCCTCGCCGTCGGTCTCGTCGCCATCCTGTCAGCGACCCTGATCCTCTCGGCGGCCCGCGAGAAGCGGAACCTGTGGTCCCTCACCTGTGTCGCCGTGGGGGTGGGGCTCACGGCCATGTCCGTGATCCGCGCGGCAGAGTGGATCATCGTCCTGTCGGCGATGATCGCGGCCCTGCTGCTGGCGGCCACCGTCACCCGTGCACGGTCGTTCGTGAGCATCCCTCTGTCCGCGATGTCCTGGGTCCTCGCCGGGCTTCGTGGCCTGCCCTTGCTCGGGCGCACGCTGACCGCCACGAGCCGCATGCCGTTGCTGTGGCCGGTCCTGCGCACCATCGCCATCGCCGCAGTGGGTCTCGTCCTCTTCGGTGGTCTCTTCGCCTCCGGTGACGCGATCTTCGGTTCGTGGGCGCAGTCGCTCGTCCCGGACCTGCGCTGGGACACGATCATCGGGCGAGTCTTCGTCTTCATCTTCGTGGCCGGCATCGCGCTGGCTGGCGCCTACCTCGCGCTCAACCCGCCGAAGATCGCCGACCTCGACGTGCCTCGCGGTCACCCGGTCACGCACCGGTGGGAGTGGCTGGTCCCGCTCGGTGTCGTCATCGCGCTGTTCGTGGCGTTCCTCGCCGCCCAAGCGACCGCGATGTGGGGAGGACACGAATACCTGCGCGAGACAACCGGACTCACCTATGCCGAGTACGTCCATCAAGGCTTCGGCCAGCTGACCACCGCCACGTTCCTCACCCTCGTCGTCGTGGGGATCGCCACCCGCAAGGCCTCGCAGGAGACGGCTTCGGATCGGCTGACGCTCAAGGTCGCACTCATCGCCCTGTGCCTCCTGACACTCGCGGTCGTTGGATCCGCGCTCTATCGCATGAGCCTCTACCAAGAGGCCTACGGCTACACCGTGCTCCGGGTGTTCGTGGACGGCTTCGAGCTGTGGCTCGGTCTGCTCATCGTGCTCATGATCGCGGCGATCGTCCGGGGGAGTGGCACCTGGGTACCGCGGGCCGCCCTGCTCACGGGTGCACTGTTCTTCCTCGGCTTCGGGCTGATGAACCCGGACGGCTGGGTGGCGGCGCGCAACATCGAACGCTTCCAGCAGACCGGCAAGCTCGACATCGCCTACCTCAGGGGACTCGGCGCGGATGCCACCCCGGCGATCCTCGCCGGACTCGAGCCCCAGCAGGCGGGGTGCGTGCTGGTGGGGCGCAGGGCGGACGTCCTCCAGGGCGATGACCTTCTCGCCTGGAACGCCGCTCGATCGCGGGCCGCGGGCGCGATGGAGGCCGCCAAGCTCTCCGTCGACCAGTCCACCTGTACCTCGTTCGGGCCCGACACCGACCTCCTGGGTGAGCAGCCCCCGGTCGGTGAGTGACCGGCATATCCCACAGAGCGAATACGCTCGCGGCATGGACTCGACCACGGTGCTCGTCCTCAACGGCCCCAATCTCAACCTGCTCGGTGAGCGAGAGCCCGAGATCTACGGTCGCGAGACCCTCGCCGACGTCCAGGCCCTGTGCCGCGCCGCCTGTGAGGACGTGGGGCTGACGCTCGAGTTCCGGCAGACCAACCACGAAGGCGTCCTCATCGACTGGGTGCAGGAGGGGCGGCGCGGCATCGCAGGTCTCATCATCAACGGGGCCGGCTACACGCACACGTCGGTCGCCCTGCGAGATGCGCTCAACGCGGTGACCGTGCCCCGGGTGGAGGTGCACATCAGTGACATCCATGCGCGCGAGGAGTTTCGGCACTTCAGCTACCTCACCGACGTCACCGACCACCAGGTCATCGGGCGGGGCGTGGCGGGCTACGTGGAGGCGATCCACTGGGCGGCCGCTCGCCGCTCGAGCTAGAACGAAACAGCACGTATGCCGCTGAGCCAGCTCAGCGGCATACGTGCTGTTGTTCGGGTTGCGTGCCTCTCAACCCATGCGACTCAGCTGACTCCCACCTGCGACCTCACGATCGTGGTGCCGAGGACGGTGGGTGCTGTCATCCGCGTCTCGACGACCCCGGTGCCCTTCGCGGCTCCGACGACGTCCACCGTGTAGGTGAGCGAACCGGGCGGAGCGCCAGGGCTCGAGGTCACCCGCAGGTCCTCAGTGGGCAGGGTGCCCACTGGCAGGAACTGGCCCTCGCCGAGGATGTTCTCGGCCCCGACGAGGAAGGACTGCCCGGCAGGGTCGGCCGGCAGGTTCGCCGGGTCGTAGGCGTAGGTGATGTCCTCGGTCCCGTTGATTCCGATCCAGGTCTGGAACGTCCGCAGGGAGCTCGTGCCGAAGACGTTGGCCCGGTGCTCGACGACGATCCATGTGTCCACGCCGTCGGTCAGGGTGGCCACGAAGATGCCGGGTGCGCCGGTCCCGTCGAGGTCAGTCCAGAACGGTGCGAGGACGTTGTTCGGCCGCGCCGGGCTGGGGCCGGCAGGCAGGTTGCAGCAGTTGTTGTCCTCGGAGGTGCCACCCCCGACGATGACGTAGCCGTTGGAGTCGACCCCGAGCTGGCTCCACGAGCGGCCGGCATAGGCGAATGACGGGACGTTGAAGTTGAGAACGTCCTCGTCGCCGATGGCTTCGGGCACAACGCCGAAGGCATCGAGCGGGAGGTAGCCGTAAAGCGAACCCGGACCGATCGCCGGTGTGCCCGGCGCCTCGGGTGCGAGGGTGGCTGTGGCCCGAACCGACCGGGTCCCGGTCACGACCGCCGGTGCGCTGGCAGCGCCGACGGTGAGCTGCTGGTTCAGGGTCGTGTTGAGGGTGACGTCGGCCGATACCGGCGAACCGTTCGTGGCGGTGACGGTGCAGGTCGACTTGGCGCCCAGCGCGATCGTGGTCGGTGTGCAGGACTGCGTCACGCTCACCGCCGATTGCTTGTGCACGAAGGCCACGGGCAGGTGCAGGGCGGCGCCCGAACTCGGAGTGAACACGATCTTCCCAAATCGTTGCGAGCCGATGGGCGACTCGGACGAGATGTTGATCGTGACGCTGCGGGACTCACCCGGGTTGAGCTTGAACTGTGCCGGGCTCACCTTGACCTTGGAGTCGGAGGTCGTCGACCCCGCGACGGAGATGCTCTGTTTGACCGAGCTGACGTTCTTGACCGTCCGCTTGGTGGTGATGGCACCCGGCATGGTCGGCGCGTTCACCGACGGCAGGTTGAGGTGGACACCGGTGATGTCCTCCGCACCCAATGCGGCGAAGTTTGCCGCTGACTCGTCCAGGGTGAGGGTGACAGCGGCTGCCGCACCCACGTTGATGCGTCCGGCGCCCATGTCGAACGGGTCAGCCAGGGTCGCGAGGTCCTCCTTGACGACGTTCGTCGTCGCCGAGGTCATGAGAGCCGACTTCACCTGACCGGGAGTCCAGGTCGGGTGGGCTGCCATCACGAGGGCGGCTGCGCCAGCGACGTGGGGCGAGCTCATCGAGGTGCCTGCGATCGCCTGGAAGTACTCTCCCGCCGGACCGCCGGAGATCTCGTCAGGAGTCGGCGTCTGGCCCGCAAGGATCTGCACACCGGGCGCGGTGACGTCAGGCTTGAGATAGGTGCCGCCGGGCCCACGGCTGGAGAACGCCGCCATGACATCGCCCTGGCCGTTGCGCTTCTCACCCGCGGCGAACTGGGCAGTCGCGCCCGGGTTGGCGGCGAGGAAGGCGAGCAGCGCTGTTCCGTCGGCGAGGTGCACCGTCGGCAGCCAGTGGTTGTCGGTCTCGACGTCGGCCAGGGTCGGGTTGTAGAGCACCATGGCTGCGGCGCCGCCCTGCTTGACGTTGTAGCCCTTCTCGACGCGACCGTTGCCGCCACGCTGGCAGGCGACGATCTTGCCTGTGAAGAGTCCGGCGGGAGCGGGGCTGGTGCACCGGGCGTCGCTGTAGGGCGCGGCGCTGGCACGGACGATCGGCAGGGGGGCCGCTCCGCTGCCGGCGGTGATCGAGGCACCGTCGAGGGCGAGAGCAGGGGAGCCGCCGGCTGCTGCGAGGTGCAGTGTCGTGGCGAACTCCCGCTTCTGGGTTGATGCAGCCACCGAAGTCACCCACGGGCTCAGGTGGTTCGCCGTGGCTGCGCTGGGGCCAGAGTTTCCGGCGGAGGCCGCGACGAAGACACCCGCCGCGTAGGCGTCCAGGAAGGCAAGCTCGACAGGGTCGCTGTAGGGGTCGCTGCCACCGCTGATGGAGAAGTTGATGACGTCGACCCCGTCAGCCACGGCCTGTTGCACGGCTGCGGTCGAGTCGGACTGGTAGCAGCCCTGTATGCCGCACACCTTGTACTCGGCGAGCCAGGCACCCGGCGCGATGCCGCGGACGGGTCCGCGGTTGACGCCGAAGACCGGCGCGGAGGCCAGCACGTTCCCGGCCGTGGTCGAGGAGGTATGGGTTCCGTGCCCGCCGGAGTCGCGGGCCGTGTGGTACGGCTCAGCGGCCGCCCTCGCGCCGTCTGACAAGTAGGTCTCGAGGAACGGCCGGCCACCGATGAGCTTCTTGTTGCAGTTGAAGACGTCGACGGCGGGAGTGAGGGGGTTGTCGCCGAAGTTGCACATCAGCGCGGGGCCGGGCCGCGCGCTGAGGTTGCCCTGATCGGCGAACGACGCGTGCTCGGGCCAGACGCCCGTGTCGAGGTTGCCGTAGAGGATTCCCTTGCCGGCGTTCGCCGGGCCGGCGGCGCCCCCGAGAGTGTTCTGCAGCGCGGTCGCGTTGATGAAGTCCGAACTGGCGTCGGTGAGGGGGTGTTGCAGGTCGTCCGGTAGGACGGCGACAACGCCGTCGACCTTGACGATGTCCTTGATGCTCTTGGCGGGCACGCTCGCGGCCACGCCGCCGTAGACGACCTGGAAGGACTGGCCGATGGTCGCGGAGGGGGCGGCTCGGCGGACGGCCGCGCTGATGGTGCGTTCCTGCGCCGACTGGTAGGCACCGTAGGCCTTCTCTGCGGCGGACTTCCCGGTGAGCTTGCGCTTGGTGACGCTGGGGCTCGTCGCCGCGAGGGACCGGACGCCACCGGTGTAGCTCGCGGTGGCGTCGTAGTCGTACTTGATCATGACGTTGACGCGAGCGGAGTCGGTGCGCTTGAGGAGTTGCTGTGGGGTGCGGGCGAGCCGCGACGAGGGGGCCTTGTTCGCGCTCACGACGTCGGTGGGGGTGAGAGGGCTGGCAGTGAAGCTGCGGGTGGGCGACGGGCCCGGTTCCGCGATGGCCCCGAACGACGGGGAAGAGAGCGTCAGCGCGAGAACCGGCGCGGCACCAGCCGCGACCATGGCGCGCCGGATGGATGATCTGGGCATCGCACGACCTTCCAAAGGGAGGGCGGCCGTCAGGGTTGCGGCGCTGGTCCGCACGCAACGGCCAGTTTTGATGCTCGGGAATCGAGCATCAAAACGCTACGCGCGTCAGGTCGTCCGTGATGGCGGTATGGCGAAAGCCGTCGCGGTATGGCGAAAGCCGTGGTTCCGCGCCTAGGGTGAATCATCGAGTCCGACCGTGACTTGGGGGAGCAGGGGCCACATGAAGTTCTTGATCGGCATCGTCGTCGTCATCGCGATCCTCGCCTACATCCTGTATCGCCGAGGTTCGGGTGGCCTCGGGTCGAGCGGCAGTTCGGACACCGAAGCTGGTGCGCTCGGTCAGCAGGCTCACCAGCAGCAGAACCATGGCGGCCTGGGCGGCGGCTGAGCGTCTCCCTGAGCGCCCGGCCGAAGGTATGACTGGTCTGGCTCTCCTTGTGACTTCCCCGTAGATAGTTGGACGTCCTACTATCTTGGTATGACACAGACGTCGCCTGCGCTGCACGTGCCCACGAACCCGGTCCGCATCGTCACTGCGTCGAGCCTGTTCGACGGGCATGACGCGTCGATCAACATCATGCGGCGCATCATGCAGAGCCAGGGCGCGGAGGTCATCCACCTCGGGCACAACCGCTCCGTCCAGGAGGTCGTCGACGCGGCGATCGAGGAGGACGTGCAGGGCATCGCCGTGTCGTCCTACCAGGGTGGGCACGTCGAGTACTTCGAGTACCTCGTCCAGCTCCTCCGCGAAGCCGGCGCCGGTCACGTCAAGGTCGTCGGTGGTGGCGGCGGCGTCATCGTGGCCGACGAGATCGCCCGCCTGCGCGAGGCCGGTGTCACGATCTTCAGCCCCGAGGACGGCCAGCGTCTCGGTCTCGTCGGCATGATCAACACCGTCATCGAGGCCTGCGACACCGACCTGTATGCCGCCGGGTCGGCCGATCTTGCCGCCGTCCTTGCGGGGGAGCGGGCCGCGATTGCTCGCGCCATCACCGGCGCCGAGACCGGCGCGCTGTCCGAGGACCTGCGCGCCGAGCTCTCGAAGGCTGCGGCCGGTCACCACGTACCCGTGGTCGGCATCACCGGCACCGGCGGCTCGGGCAAGTCCAGCCTCACCGACGAGCTCGTCCGTCGCTTCCGGGTCGACCAGCAGGACAAGCTCCGCGTCGCCGTCGTCGCGATCGACCCGACCAAGCGCAAGGGTGGCGGCGCCCTCCTCGGCGACCGCATCCGGATGAACTCGCTCGACGGCGATCGCGTGTTCTTCCGCTCCCTGGCCACCCGCGGTGGCCGTGAGGTTCCCGAAGGCCTCGAGGACGTCATCACGATCCTCAAGGCAGCGGCATACGACCTCATCATCATCGAGACGCCGGGCATCGGCCAGGGCGACGCGGCCATCGTGCCGTTCGCCGACGTGTCGATGTATGTCATGACGCCCGAGTTCGGTGCGCAGAGCCAGCTCGAGAAGATCGACATGCTCGACTTCGCCGACCTCGTCGCGATCAACAAGTTCGAGCGCCGCGGCGCCATGGATGCGCTGCGCGACGTCGGTCGCCAGCTCGTCCGCAACAAGGGTGCCTTCGGCAAGAAGCCCGAGGACATGCCCGTCTTCGGCACCTCGGCCGCGACCTTCAACGACGACGGTGTCACCGCGCTCTACCAGGAGCTGCGTGGGCTGCTCGTCGCCAAGGGGCTGGAGCTCGGTGAGGGCGCCCTGCCGCACGTGGATGTGCGGCACTCGTCGGTGCTGCGCCAGATCGTGCCGGCGTCGCGCGTCCGCTATCTCTCCGAGATCACCGACACGGTGCGTGGCTACCACCAGCAGACCGATGCGTATGCCGCCCAGGCCCGTCGCGTGCAGCGGTTCGAGTTCGTGGATGACGAGCTGGCTGCCGCCGGTCACGAGGACCACGCCGTCGACCAGCTGCTGGCCGCCGCTCGCAAGGAGCTCCCGGCGGCTGTCGAGGAGGCCATCGAGAAATGGCCCGCGACAGTCGAGGCCTACAGCGGTGACGAGCAGGTCGTGCGGATCCGCGACAAGGAGATCCACACGTCCCTGGTGAAGGAATCGTTGTCCGGCAGCAAGATTCGCCGCGTTGCCGTCCCGACGTTCGCCGACCACGGTGACCTCGTGTCGTTCCTGCGGCGCGAGAACCTTCCCGGTCTCTTCCCGTTCACTGCGGGTGTCTTCCCGTTCAAGCGCGAGGGCGAGGACCCGGCGCGCATGTTCGCCGGTGAGGGCGACCCGTTCCGCACGAACCGTCGCTTCAAGCTGCTCTCCGAGGGCCAGCCGGCGACCCGTCTGTCCACGGCGTTCGACTCGGTGACGCTCTATGGCCGCGACCCCGACCCGCGCCCCGACATCTACGGCAAGGTCGGCACGTCCGGTGTCTCGATCGCGACGCTCGAGGACATGAAGGCGCTCTACGACGGCTTCGACCTGACCTCGCCGACGACAAGCGTCTCGATGACGATCAACGGTCCGGCTCCGACGATCCTCGCGTTCTTCCTCAACACGGTCATCGACGGCGAGGTCGCGAAGTTCGTCGCGGAGCACGACCGTGAGCCGGACGCGGAGGAAGCGAACGGCATACGCGCTCTTGCTCTGGCCTCGGTGCGCGGCACGGTGCAGGCCGACATCCTCAAGGAGGACCAGGGTCAGAACACCTGTCTGTTCTCGACCGAGTTCTCGCTGCGGATGATGGCCGACATCCAGGAGTGGTTCATCGAGCAGCAGGTCCGCAACTTCTACTCGGTCTCGATCAGCGGTTATCACATCGCCGAGGCCGGGGCGAACCCCATCAGCCAGCTCGCGTTCACCCTCGCGAACGGGTTCACCTATGTCGAGGCCTATCTCGCGCGCGGCATGGACATCAACGACTTCGCGCCGAACCTGTCGTTCTTCTTCTCCAACGGCATGGACCCCGAGTATTCGGTCATCGGTCGCGTCGCCCGCCGCATCTGGGCCGTCGCGATGCGCGAGAAGTACGGCGCCAACGAGCGCAGCCAGAAGCTCAAGTATCACGTGCAGACGTCGGGTCGGTCGCTGCACGCGCAGGAGATGGACTTCAACGACATCCGCACCACGCTGCAGGCGCTCATCGCGATCTATGACAACGCAAACTCGTTGCACACCAACGCTTTTGACGAGGCTGTGACGACGCCGGGCCCCGACTCGGTGCGTCGTGCGCTGGCGATCCAGATGATCATCAACCGCGAGTGGGGCCTCGCGATGAACGAGAACCCATTGCAGGGGTCCTTCATCATCGATGAGCTGACCGACATGGTTGAGGCTGCGGTGCTGGCGGAGTTCGACCGGATCAGCGAGCGCGGGGGAGTGCTCGGCGCGATGGAGACCGGCTATCAGCGCGGCAAGATCCAGGACGAGTCGATGGTCTACGAGCACCGCAAGCACGACGGGTCGCTGCCGATCATCGGCGTCAACACGTTCCGCAAGCCCGACGCCGAGGGCGGCACGCCGCAGCACGTTGAGCTCGCACGTGCCTCCGAGAGCGAGAAGAAGTCCCAGCTCCAGCGCGTCAATGCCTACCGCGAGGCGCACCGTGAAGAGGCCGAGGTCGCGCTGCAGCGCCTGCGTGAGGCGTCGATGAACGGCGACAACGTCTTCGCAGTGCTCATGGACGCAACCCGCGTCTGCACGCTTCAGCAGGTCACGGACGCCTTCTTCGAGGTCGGAGGCCAGTACCGCCGCAACGTCTGATCAAACAGCCTGCGGTCGCACCCTGCGGTCGGCGCGTCACCCCGCCACACATAGACGCGCTAGCCATCGCGCCTCGGTACGTGGGCTCGTGCCGATGTCAGGTCGAAGCACTGACCGTGGCGGGGTGTCGGTGATCGTGAGGTTCACCGTCGGTGATCTTGTTCGCGGCGAGATGAGCGTGGAACAGGGCCTCTTCAAGAAGCCGACGCGGAGGCGCGTGAGCTAGCGTTGCGGCGTGACGTTGAACCACGTGAGACGCGGAAGCGGCAGTCCGCTGTTGCTCGTGCACGGTCTCGGCGCAGGGTGGCGATCCTGGGCCCCCATCATCAAGGAACTGGCCGAGCACCGTGAGGTCATCGCCGTCGACCTACCTGGGTTCGGAGAATCGCCACCCTTGACCGGCGAGGTCTCGATCGCCACCCTGACCGACTCCGTCGCGAACTTCATCCGCGAAGAGGGGCTGGACGGGGTCGCCACAGTTGGCCAGTCGATGGGCGGCCGAATGGTGCTTGAGCTCGCGCGACGAGGAGTCGGCGGCGACACCGTGGCTCTAGACCCGGGCGGCTTTTGGAGCGACCGCGAACTCGCCGTCTTCGGCGCCACACTACGGCCGTCAATTGCTCTGGTCCGAGCCGTCCGAGGAAGGCTGCCGTCACTGCTCGCCAACCCGGTGGGCAGGACCCTCCTGCTCGCGCAGCTGTCAGCGCGGCCCTGGGCGCTCTCGCCCGAGACCGTGCTGCCGGACGTGAGCGGGCTGGCCGACTCCCCAGCGACCGGCGCCGCCTTGGATGCCCTGACCAAGGGGCCCAAGCAACAGGGCGCCCCGGCAGGCACAGTGCCCGGCCGGGTCACGATCGGGTGGGGGCGTCGTGACCTAGTGACCGTGCCGAGACAGGCCGCACGTGCATCCGAGCTGTTCCCCGACGCGGTGCTGCACTGGTTCGAGCGGTGCGGTCACTTTCCTCAATGGGACGCACCGCACGAAGCGACCCGACTGATCCTGGACAGAACTGATTGAGGCCGGCTGCTCTGCCCAGCCGACCACCGCACCCGCCGCCTACGCCTCAATCCACCGATGGGCCGGGCGCGGCGGGCGGATCGGGCTCGCGGGCTGAGGCTCGAATGGGGGCTTGGCTCACCGCCGCCTCGCGTGCCGGCTGAGCACGCCCGCGGCTCGACCGGACCTCTGCCGCGGTGGCCGCGTCTTGCCGCCGCATTGGACCATCCTGACGGTGGCAGGTGTGTGCGCCGCGGGGCGCGTCCAGCCGGCCTGGTCCGCAACTCCGCTGAGCAGTGAGGCCGACCGTGGCCGTGTCCCTAAAGGACATGTGGTGACGCCCGGGTCGACAATCACCCCTCGAGATCAGCCAGCGACTCTCCCACCACATCGATCGACTCGGCCGTGATCGGGTCCAGCACGAGCTGCAGGTGGGTCGCGCCCGCCTGCGTTAGCCCCCGCACATGGTCGCAGAGATCATCGGGCGTGACCGTCCTGACCTTCGCGTCATATGTGTCACCCATCAACCGGCCCTTCGCGCCGGGCAGGGTGACCAGTACGGCAGCCGTTGCCTCGACGTGTCGGTCCTCCGGCATGACGGCGTCGACCTTCGCCTTCACCTCAACGAAGCGCTCCACTGCGTTGTCGTACAGGCTCCACCAGACGTTCCACGAGTCCACGACCGGCAGCCCGATGCCGAGCATCCGAGGGCTGGTGGAGCCCAACATGATCGGCGGACCGCCCTCCCGGATCGGGCGCGGGTCCAGCACACAGTCCGCGATGTCGTAGAACTCCCCGTGGAAGGTTGTGCGCCCTGCCCGCAGCAGCGGAACGATGATCGCCATCGCCTCCGCGAAGCGTGACACGCGCCGGTTGTAGGGGAAGCCGAACGCGTCGTACTCCCGCCGGTTCCAGCCCGCCCCGAGACCGACGATGAGCCGCCCCTGCGATATAGCGTCAACGGTCGCGGCCTGCTTCGCCAGCATCGCCGGTGCGTGAAAACCGGTCGACGCGACGAGCGGCCCGATCTCCACCCGCTCGGTCAGTGCGGCAATGGCCGCAAGGGTCGTCCAGACCTCGTACGGCCCTCGTGTGAACCCACCTGCTGAGTCGTAGAGCAAGTGGTCACCCACCCAGATCGAGTCGTAACCAGCCGCCTCGACCCGCCGCGCCAGATCCAGGTACTCAGGCCACGGCACGAACCGTTCCACCTCGGGCAACTGGACACCGACCTTGCACATGCGCGTCATGAGGGGACCCTAGGGACCAACCGGCCACACTGCCAGAACCATGGCAGGAAGGAGGCACGGGGCAAGGCACCACTTGAGGAGGAGGGAGCACCTGCCACCTTCTGGAGGGCGCCCGAACCGCCAACCGATGACACGGCGCACGGACGACTTGGGCGCTACGTGGCTGGGGCGGTACGGAGTGACCGGTCCCGCGGCCATCGATCCGGACAGCGGGGTGCCCGTTCAGTCGCCGCTCGGCTTTGAAGCGCGCATCTGCAACCGGACCAAGGTCTCCCCGTCCACCATCTCGCCGGTCTCGAGGAAGCCATACTTCCAGTAGAACTGAGCAGGTGTTCCCGGCCCTGGCACCCAGCTGATGACCAGGGTCGTGCACCCCTCGGCACGGAGACTGTCGCACAGCTGGTCGAGGGCACGGTGACCCACGCCACGGCGCTGGTGACGCCGGTCGACCAGCAACCGCCACGAATACGCCTCCGGATGCGCCGGGGTCACTTCGGCGATCATCATGAACGCGACCGGCTCGCTGTCGGCCGCGACCCCGTACAGCCGTGGGACCACCGCGTGTCGCCCGGCAAGCCGCTTCACACCAGCCACGCCACGAAATCGTCCGAGACCACCACGTCTCAGAGACGGGCCGCGACCGGTCGCCAACCCCTCGGATCGCGCCTCGCAGCAGCGCCAAATCGCAGGCACCGCTGCGTCCGGGAACCCGGGTCCACGTCAACTCCCACAGATGTGGGTGCGCTGGCGACGGCGGCCTCGGTGCTGAAGCAACTGACGATCAGGCCGAAGTAGGTGGCTGACCCACGCCGGGGCCGTCGCCTCGTCGATGGGCGAGTCATACGCCTCCGCCCTCGCCTGCATGGATAGCCGCGGCCTCCTGCCGCAGCGGGGGTTAGGAACCTGGGGCGGCGTAGACGTCGGTGGCGTTGTATGTGGTGGGTGTGCGGTCAGTAGGGTTGAGAACGGACCTGATCGCTCGGCACGACGGCTGTGCTGCGGGCCCGCCGTCGGCGCAGTTGGTCTTGACGTAGAAGGGGATGAAGCCGGTGGCGTTGGCGACCAGCCCTTGGTAGTCACCGAGGAAGTACCCGCGGGCCACTGGAGCGGCCAGGTTGTTGAATGGACCATCCAGTGCCCTGGCAGCGTCGAACGTGGGGCCTGCGGTGCTGGTGCCGGGCCGCGTGGAATGCCGGAGGTACATCGTGGTCGGCTCGTTGCCGGAGATGGTGGTGGCCCACTGGAGATAACTGACCCCGACGACACCTGCGTCGTTGACGTAGACGCTCGGGTCGTAGGCGGGCTGGCCGGTGTGGGCGTTGACCAACTCAGGTTTGCTCCAGGTCGCGCCAAAGTCATTGGATGTGGAGATCACGACCTCGTCGCTCGCGTGATTGTTGAAGCGGGCGTCTTGCCAGACGACGTAAAGCTGACCGGTGTTCGGGTTGATGGCCGGCTCGGGGATGATGTCGCCGGTGCGCGACGGCGCCGGAGGGGCGTTGGTGTACGGGTTGAGATTGTTCGGGTCCGACACCCCGACAGTGTCGATAGCCGCGATCACCATGGGCTTGGTCCAGGTGGCGCCCCCGTCGGTCGACTTGACGTAGGCGACGTTGTAACCCCGATGGCCGCCCGCGTTCGAGGCGTTCTGGATCAGGTTGAAGAAGTCGTACAAGACGCCGGTCTGGCGGTCGATGACAATCTGGTTGCCGATGGTCTGGTCCTGCGACGCCAGGCCGACGATGATTCTCGGTCGGCTCCACGTCGCCCCGAAGTCGGTGGTCTTGGACATCAGCGTGGGGCCGAAGTAGGCGCGCTCCCGCTGGAAACCGCCCGCGCTGGCCGGTGGCGCCACCAGCCGGTCCCAGACCTGGTAGGCCACCCCGGCGTGCACCGGGTCGGCCGTCACTGAGTTCTTGTCGTTGAACAGGTAGGACTTGGCGTTGTGGCACTGGTAGCCGGGCCCGGTCGGCGTCCCGGACATGCACGGGTCGGCGATGATGGTCTGGACGTTGCTCCAGGTAGCGCCGCCGTCATAGGACGAGGCCGCGCCGACGGCGTTGTGGGTGCCGTTGGGATCGTCGGCGAACGCCGTCTGATCGAATGAGAGCGAGGACGCGTACACGGTGCTGCTCGAAGCGGAGCCGGGCGGGGCGCCGGGACCGATCGAGGTCCACGGGTCGGACGCCCGCTGGTAGTTGAGATACGCGCCGGGATAACCGGAGGCGTGATAGCACACGCTGAACGGCTCCGGGCTCACCGCCCAGGTCGCGCCGCCGTCGTTCGAGTACCCCGCGACCAAGCCGTGCGCGCCGCCGTTGGACCAGCGGTCCTGCTGCCAGGCACCGACCAAGTGCGAAGCATTGGTCGGGTCGACCGCCACTTGAGGCTCGACCTCGGAGTTGAGGTAGTTCAGGGACCCAGGCTGGTTGTCGAGCGCCAGGCACCCCGGCGTAGCGTACGGGCTCGTACTCGGCGAGACATGAACTGGGCGGCCGCAAAAGCAGCGCCAGTGGGGACGAACACGATGGCCACGACGGCCAGCGCGGCCGTTCTCCGACCCGCAAGCATTCTGCTCATGACGCTGCTCCTGAATGACAGGCGACCGCAACCGACCGCAGACAGAGGGGTCCTTCAATGCCTGAGTCTCCTCGCTGCTGAAGGCGGTGGCAAGGGTGGCAAGGACTCAAGGCTCACCGCCACATCCGCCCGCGCGTTCCTGCCCAAGGGCGAGCTGTCACTGCGAACCTTCGACGAGGCGATCAGCGCGTGATTGCCCTCGACAATGGGGTGGGGATCGGCCAGGGGATGGTTCTTGTCTGCACGGCGCCTTCGTGCAACCTGGGCTCGTCGACATGCACGTGCACCTGGGTGGTCGGGCGGCCCGGGTGCGACGTCAGGGCAACGCCGAGTAGTTGCCGCGCGCACTTACGGCCAGGAAGTGTGCCATCCGACCGAAGGTCCGGAGGCGGGTGCGTCACACCGCCGCCTGCCGGGCCGGCGCGGCCGAGACCGAGCCCACTACGCGGTCGTCTGAGTCGGAGAAGCATCCAGCTTCTCAACGTCGGCTATCAACTCTCTCTCGGCCCTGTCCTAGAAGTTGACGGCGATCGCCACTGCCACGATGAGGACGATCACGAGCAGGCCGGCAAGGGCATGCCCAGCCCGCTCATGGCGTGATCGATGCGCCTGCAGCTCGAGTCCGATTGCAGGGAGCGCGATGAGGAAGCCCGCGAAGAGCATGCAGAGGGCAACGATGGTTCCTACGTTCGTCGAACTGCGGATGCCGCCGGCGACGACAGCCAAGGCAAGGACCTCGCCTGCCACGAGGAGGCAAGTACCACGAGCGAATCACGCGGTCGCTTGGTGTTTCCACGTCCGTAGAACTCAGCCGATCTTCGACGACCATGGCCAAGAACAGCACGGGTATCAGCTGAGCCGAGACTTCAAAGAAGGCGGGTTGGTAGGTCACCTCCGGAGCCTTGCACGTCACACTGACAGCGCCTCTCGAGACCACCGCTGCCGTAGGCGAAGACTCGACATCATCCGGCATTTGAAGGTCCTTTCAACATGATGATTTCAATCGGTACCGATGGACCTCCTACTCAGGCGGGCCGGCATCGGTCCACTACGCTTCCTTAGGCTTCGACGCTCCACGACAGGTGCGTCCTTCCGCCGCTTGCGCCGCTTCGATGCAGGTTGGTCGTCTGCCTTGACATGATGACGAGCATGACGGGACACCTGGCAGCGGACAGCTATGAGGACTCGGGTGAAATGCGCGGGCGCAAGCACATGTGGAGACAGCCGACTCCTGGTAGCGAGGCGCGCGGGTATCACGAGGACCGGCAGGCCTGTCCCAAGTCAGGCTCGTTGGCGCACGCTGAGCCGTGATGCCACCATCAAGCACCGCTGACGACGCCCACGCAACCGAGACCCGCGCCCTGCTGGCTCACCTCGGCACTGCCATGATCGCGACCGGACAACCAGTGCAGGAGATCGAGGAGGAGCTCGCCGAGGTCGGCATCCAACTGGGCTACCCCGATATCCAGACAGCAGTCGGTCCCACGGGTCTGGTCGTCACCCTCACCGACGGGGGTCCCTCAACGTATCGGTCGGCTCCCCCCGGTATGCGCCTCCACCAGTCCGCGAGCGTGCGCCGAATCCGCTACCAACTGATCCGGGGCGAGCTCGCGCCCGGCGCCGCCCGCGAGCAGCTCGCGGAGGTTGCGCGTCGCCCTGTCCGGCACCCCCAGTGGTTGGTCGCCCTGGCCTGGCCCGTGCTCGCCGTCGGTATTGCGCTGATCCTGCAACCCGGCTGGGCCAACGTCGCCGCGGCCGCCGTCGGGGCAGTCATCGTGTTCATGCTCGTCCAGTTGGCGGAGCGGTACCAAGTGGTCAAGTCGCTGTTGCCGACGCTTGCCGCGTTCGTGGTCTCCTTGGCCGTCTTCGGCGCGGCCAACGCAGGACTGCTGGAGGGTCCTTTGCGCACCGTCCTGCCGCCACTGGCGGTCCTGCTCCCCGGAGCGCTGGTCGTCAACGGCATGTCGGAACTCGCCGCCGGACACATGCAGGCAGGGTCGGCACGGCTCACTTACGGCTTGGTGCAGCTGGGGTTGTTCGCGCTGGGACTCCTCATGGCCACCGCCCTGCTTCGCGTGCCGTCCGCGACGCTGGCCAACCTCCGGGTCGACGAGATCGGCTGGGCTGGTGCTCCTGTCGGTTTGCTGCTCATCGGGTTGAGCATCTGCCTGATGGAGGGAGTGCCACTGCGGATGCAGGGCTGGGTCCTGCTCGTGCTGAGCCTGGCCTTCGGCGCCCAGGTCGCCGGGCAACAGCTCGGCTCGATCGGCCTTGGCGGCTTCCTCGGGGCGATCGCGGCCAGCCTCGGGGCGAGCGTGGTAGAGCTCCGACGACCGCAGCTGGCACGCCTTGTGCTCTTCCTGCCGGCGTTCTGGCTGCTCGTGCCCGGAAGCCTGGGCCTCCTGGGCGTGACCGAACTCGCGGCGGGTCGCGAGTCGGCCACCGACGTCGCCCTGGGCGTGCTCGGGGTCGTCATCGCCATCTCTCTTGGCCTGCTGGTGGGCTCCTCCCTCGGCAGCTCCCTGCGCGGGCGGCTGTCCGCGCCCGCCACCTAAGCCATCACGAACAGCCCTGCCGATGCACGAGAGGGCCTCTGCGGGACACACGACCGTGAACTCGCAGCGTTGCATCCAAAGGCGTACTCACTCCTCGAGAAGCGCGTCTATCCGCCGCCTTCCGGGCGCACTGCCTGGGCGGATGACGGCAAGCACACCGGAGCTCCTTCCTCTGCTCGCAAGGGCGGTGTCAGGGGTTTGACCGGCTCAGTTTCGGTTGGCGGCGACCCAGGCATCGATCGACTCCAGCACCGTGTTTGTGACGCTGTGTTTGGGGACGAAGCCAAGGACTGCTCGCGCCTTGTCCATCGAGAACAGGGGAGCCCGCGCAATGTGATCTAGGGTGAGTGCCGCCTGGTCCGGGCCGACACGTGCGGCGAATTCACTCCACGGGACGAGCTCCAGCTTGGGTTGGTGACCGAAGTGGCGGGCGACGAGCGCGGCATACCCCCGCAGTGTCAGCGCCTGCGTGCAGACGCTGTTGAAACTGTGCCACGCGGCGTTGTCTGGCTGCTCCAGGCACGCTTGGTGCAGACCCGCGACGTCCTCGGCATGCACGTGGTGGATGGTCTCGCCGCCGCGGTCCGACAGCAGACACGAACCGTCCGCCCGAAGCCTGTCGATGACCGCCGGGTCTAGGTTGCCGGCCGGGCCGATCGGCATCCACCCGGGGCCGCTGATGTGGCCCGGGTGCACCACGGTCGCGCGGACGCGGTCCTGGCTCATCAGGTACCGCTCGATTGCCAGCTTGCCGATGCCGTAGTCACCGTACGGTTCTTTGGGTGCGTCCTCGGTGGTGGGGACCAGTGCGCTGGGACCGTAGGACCACAGGCTTCCCGTGTGCACGAGGTGTTGTCCGTCGAGCGCCTCGACCAGTTGACAGGCCTGTGCTGGCGTGAAGCAGGTCAGGTCCACGACTGCGTCGGGGTTGAGCTGCGCGACGGCCGCACCGAAGACGCCGTCTGCCTCCGCCTTCCCGCGGTCGCACGCCACCGTCTGCACTACTTCCCAGAGCGGGTCCTCGCGATAGGCGCGGCGCACGCCACGACTGATGACGACCACCTCGTGCCCGGACCTCACCAGGCTCGGCACCAGATAGGTGCCGATGTGTCCCGTGCCTCCGATGACGACCACGCGCATGGTTGCGACCATATCTTCGCGCATCGTGCCCGGTCTCACTTTTTGCTCTGTCATGCGTCACTCCGCCGCCTGTGCGCTGGCTTGGACAGCCGGGTCGGATCCACAAGCTGTGGCTCCAAGCCGCTACTTGACAACTTGGAAAGTTGCATGCATGCTTTCCATTGTGGAAAGTAAGCCGTTGCCCCAGCACCCAGGTGACCCGAGTTCCGTCCTCGCGGCGGCAGACCGGGCGCGCGATCGCCTGGCTACTGGCCTTCGGTTGCCCAGAGGCCTGTTCCCCGTCTTAGCCGTCGCGATTGCGGGCCAGGTAGGTGCCGCTGCGTACGGGATTGCTGCCCAGACGACCGCTGGGCTGGCGGTGGTGCTGGCTGGGGCGGCGGTCTTCCTGGCCATTGCTGCACTCGTCCTCGTCCAGTTCCGGCGAATCAACGGCGTCAGGGTGGACGGTCTGGCCAGCACGATCATCCTCGGAACAGGGACCACGTCGACGCTGGCGTACATGGGTACGTTCGCAGCCGCGACCCTGGCCGCCTTCGACTCGCGCTGGTGGCTCGTCGTGTTCGCGGCTGCGGTAGGAGGTGCCGCGTACTCGCTGAGCGCCTACCGCTGGTGGCACGCCTACAGACGCAACCCTGTTGAGCGCGCGGGTGGCGCCTCCCCTCGGATGCTCGCCCTCCTTGCTCTGGCGGCGTGTGTAGGGATCGCCGTCCTGATGGTCGGCAGCTGATGCCCGAGCTCGACCCGTTGATCCACGCACCAGCCCGGCTTCAGGCGATGACGACCCTGTCTGCGGTGTCCGAGGCGGAGTTTTCCACGCTGCGAGCCGCTCTCGAGGTCAGTGACTCAGTTTTGTCCAAGCACCTCTCGGCGCTGGCCGAAGCGGGATACGTGCGCATCCGCAAGGGCGTCCTGGCGGGGCGTCGCACGACGTGGATCGCACTGACCGCCACCGGCCGGAAGGCTTTGCGTGAGCACGTCGCGGCGCTGCGCCGGTTGATCGACATGGTCCACTGACCGCCAACGACATCGACGACCTCATCCCATTTGTCCCCAGCCGTCTACGGGTGCGTCTTACCGCCGCGTGTACGTCAGGGTCGCCACGACTCGCTCAATCGCCGGAGCGACCTAGTTCAGCCCGCATCTGCTCCCGCAACTCCCCGTAGATTTGGTCCAGCTTGTCGTCATGGCCAGCGCTCCCTGCTTCGCGCCAGGACTCCACCAGGTTCCGCACCTTCTCGCTGCCGAAGGCTTCGAGCCCAGCCCGTGCGCGGATACTCATGCGGACGCGCTCGCCCTTGGGAAAGGTCTGCTCCAGCTTCTCGAGCTTGTCTTGGCGGCCCTTCTTCTCGTAGCGCCGCCTATGCGCCTCTAGCTCCCCGTACTCGAGCGCTGCGACATAGGCGTCTCGCTTCTCCTGCAAAATCCTGGCCTGGTCTTGGTCATCCTGATTCATACGAACAACTCGCTCTGCGTGCACCCTGCCCTGCGCACCGCTCAACCAGGTGAAGACGATGCCGCCGAGGCCAACGGTCGCCGCGCTGGTCGGCCCAACCCATTCCCATGCCATCGGATCATGTTGCCACTGCAGCCCTCCGCTGTACCCAACTCAGTAGGAGCGATTGGCGGCTCCTCACGAGGGCTAGTTGGGTGTTGTCGCGACATGGCCCATACCGCCGCGAAAGATGCGCCGGTCAGAGTCGACTGGGTCCTTCGAATCCTCGTGCATTTTGGTGGTGCCCGTAGTCGGCGCCGACCGGCCAGTGCTGTCAGTTCAGCGGAAGGTCCCGCCGACCCCGCCGAGCAGATCTAGCGGGTTGATGCCGAGCTGATGCAGCAGGGCTGCGTGCTCGTCGGTGTCGACTAGTTCTGACAGCTCACGCGCCGCGCGGTCGGCCACTTCGTTCTCATTTCGGCCGCGAAGCTGGTCGATGATCTCCTGCCTGTCGATCTCCACCTCGACACTCCTTGCGTATGGCTTCCTTGGATGATCCGGCCTGCCCGATCCTCAGCCGTGCGTGAAGCGCGACCGGGGATGCTGTGCTACAACCTGACCGCTCACCTGCCCAGCCTGGTCGAGGCACGCGACCGACCCATTGCCTACCAAACCATCGCCCACCGGCTGGAGCGTTCGAGCGGCTCATCGTTGGCTTGGCGCTACCGGCCTACGTCACACCACCCGATGGGAGAGTGGGCACGTGAGCGACTGGTTCCTTCCCACCGCGGAGCGGCCGTGGACCGCAGGGAACCTCGTCGTGCCGCACGTGCACGGAGCCGACTACTTCGCACGTCTGCTCGAGGTCGTCGAAGCGACCCAGGCAGGGGACCGGATCTTCCTCACCGACTGGCGCGGTGATGCCGACCAACGCCTGACCAGTAACGGCCCCACCACCACCGAACTGCTGTCCTCGGCACTACGTCGGGGCGTCGAGGTCCGGGCCCTGCTCTGGCGCTCCCACCCCGGCAGTCTCAACAGCGAGGAGAACAACCACCTCGGCACCATCATCAACGAGGCCGGTGGGGAGGCGCTCTTCGACGAGAGAGTGCGCCGCGGAGGGTCCCACCACCAGAAGCTTTTCGTCGTGCGACGCCAGGGCATGCCCCAGGAGGACGTCGCGTTCGTCGGTGGCATCGACCTGTGTCACGGTCGTCGTGACGACGCAAAACATGACGGTGATCCCCAGGCGCCGCCACTGGACGAGCGTTACGGCCCCACCCCGCCCTGGCACGACGCCATGGCAGAGATCCGTGGACCTGCGGTGGCGCACGTCCTCGACACGTTCGCGGAACGGTGGGACGACCCCACGCCGCTCGACCACCGCAACCCTTACCGAGCGGTGCTCCATCGGCTGACCAGGATGCCTCGGCACACCAAGCCGCTGCCACAGCGCTGGGATCCGCCTCCAGAGGCCGGTCCGCACCTGGTGCAGATCCTGCGTACCTACCCGTCGAAGCGACCGGCATACCCCTTTGCCCCGGATGGCGAACGCTCGATCGCGAGGGCCTACTCCCATGCGTTCAGCCGGGCCCGCAGGCTGATCTACATCGAGGACCAGTACTTTTGGTCCGACGTCGTAGCGGCCACGCTCGCCGAGGCCCTTCGACGCGAGCCGGAGCTTCAGGTGATCGCAGTCGTCCCCCGATTCCCGGAGAAGGACAGCCGCATCGCGGGACCCCCGATGCTCCACGGGCAACGCCTGGCCTGGGATCTGCTGCGGGAGGCAGGGGGCGACCGTTTTGCGCTCTTCGACCTCGAGAACGCCGAGGGAACCCCGATCTACGTGCACGCCAAGGTCTGCGTGGTCGACGACCAGTGGATGACCATCGGCTCCGACAACCTCAACCGGCGTTCCTGGACGCACGACTCCGAGCTCACCTGCGCGGTGGTCGACCCCGCTGGCGCGCTGCCCCGCACTGTTCGCACGTCGTTGTGGGCCGAGCACCTGGGCCTGCCGCAGGACGAGCCGCGGATGGCGGACCTGAGTGGCGCCCAGGCCTTGTGGGCCGAGCGTGAGGATGCCCCGGGCAGCCGCATCCGCCGTCACCTGCCCCCTGCGCTCTCTGTCGGGACGAGGCGATGGGCACGCCCGGCCTACCTGGCCCTCTATGACCCCGACGGCCGCCCGCGACAGCTGCGCGGCACGACAAACTTCTGAGGTCGCCATGACCTACGGATGTCGCTGTGAGGGCCCGAACCTCGTCAAGGTCCGACAGCGAAGTCCTGCCGTTGGAAGGGGGGTACGAGGCTAGAGCTTGGTCATCTTGCGGAATGGCGTTTCAATCCGCAGGGTGCTGCCGCCGAAGTCAACGGTGGCCCCGCCCGCATCGACGCTCACAACACGTCCCAAGCCGTGCGAGTCGTGACAAACGCGGTCGCCCGCCGCGAACTCTTCGACCGCCATTTCGGCCTGAGGCCGGAACGGGCTGTTGGCGTGCCGAGGGCGGCGGTGCGCGGATGCATCTGTCATTCGTCCAATTGTGCCCGGTCTGGGCCCGGACCGCGAACTTCCGCCTTACACCGCCGGTTGCTGGCGTGAACGTGAGGGGGTGAGGCGACGTCCGCGCGCAGTGACAGGATGACGGCCATGCAGATTCAGCACACCTCCGCCATCGTCACGGGGGGCGCCTCCGGCCTCGGCGCCGCGACCGCAGCCGCCCTTGCCGCCCATGGCGCCCACGTCTACGCCCTCGACCTCGCCCAAGGCATAGAACAGGCCTCGGCGGTCGACGGCATCACCTATGTCGCGACCGACGTCACCGACGAGGGACAGGTTCGGGCAGCCGTCGCCCAAGCCAGCGCCGACACCTCCGCACCGCTTCGCCTCGTCGTCAACTGCGCCGGCATCGGCCCGAGCGCGCGCATCCTCGGCAAGAAGGGCGTCCACGACCTCGCCCTCTATCGCAAGATCATCGAGATCAACCTCATCGGCTCCTTCACCGTGCTCGCGATCGCGTCCGAGGCCATCGCCCAGACCGACGCTGACGAGCATGGCCAGCGTGGCGTCGTCATCAACACGGCCAGCATCGCGGCCTACGACGGCCAGGTGGGCCAGGCGGCATACGCCTCGTCCAAGGGCGGCATCGTCGGCCTCACCCTCCCGGCCGCGCGCGACCTCAGCCAGTACGGCATCCGCGTCTGCACGATCGCCCCCGGCATCGTCGAGACCCCGATGCTCGCCACGGTCTCCGAGGAGTTCCGCGCTGGCCTGGCTGCCGGTGTGCCGTTCCCGCAGCGCCTCGCGGCGCCGACGGAGTACGCCAAGCTCGCCCTGGCGATCATCGACAACGACTACCTCAACGGCGAGACGATCCGCCTCGACGGCGCCCTGCGGATGGCGCCGCGCTGACGTGCTGCTGAACCTCGAACTGCTGCCCGGGGTCGACTGGTCCATTGCGATCGTCGACCTCGGCAGCGGGGAGGTTCTGGCCTCGCACGACCCGGATCGGCTGCTGTCGACTGCGAGCGTGGGAAAGGTCTTTGCCCTCATCGAGCTGGCCGAGCGCCTCCGCGACGGCAGGCTCACCGCCGATCAGCCCAGCGACCGCCGCGTCGTCGCCCCGGTCGCGGACTCCGGACTGTGGCAGCACCTCGCGACCGACGTCCTCCCTCTCGGCGACGTGGCACAGCTGGTCGGGGCGGTGAGCGACAACCTTGCCACCAACGTCCTCATCGATCTGTTGGGGCAGGACGCCATCCGCGCGCGAGCCGCACAGTGGGCTCCACGCGGCTCCGACCTCGTCGACGTCGTGCGCGGCCTGCGGGGCCCCGACGACCCGCCCCACCTCAGCCTCGGCTGCGCCGCCGACCACGTCGAGATCCTCGCCCGATTGTGGAGCGAGCGCGACGCCCCGGGCTCCACGGGTGAGCGCGTGCTCGGCTGGCTCGCGCCCGGCATGGACCTCTCGATGGTCGCCTCGGCATGGCATCAGGACCCGCTCTCCCACGCGGAGGAGTACGCCGGTCCGATCATCGTCAACAAGACCGGCACCAACCTCGGTGTCCGCGCCGACGTGGGTGTCATCGACAGCGGCGGGCGAGCCACGGCATACGCCGTCTTGGCCAACTGGACCGAGGACCCACCCGGCACCGGGCGCGACGATGCCATGGGCGCACTGCGCGACATCGGTGACGCGCTGCGAACCGCTCTGAGCTGACCAGCTGACGGGCGTGGCAAGGTGACAGGCATGACCCACAGCGACCACGACCATGGCCACTTCGACGCCGCCGCCAGCACATGGGACGCCGACCCCGCCAAGATCGAGCGCGCACGAGACACTGCCGCCCTGCTCCGCGACGCGCTGGCCCTTGACGGGACCGAGCGCGTCCTCGAGATCGGTGGCGGTACGGGTCAGCTCAGTCTCGCTCTGGCCGACCACGTCGCAACCGTGCTCGTCACGGACGCGTCGCCGGGCATGGTCGACGTCGCTCGCGACAACATCGAACGGGCCGGGCTCACCGACCGGCTCACCGCCCAGCGAATCGACCTCGTCACCGATCCGTTGCCGGACGACCGTTTCGACGGGGTGTGGGCCGCGCTCGCGCTGCACCACGTCCGCGAGGTGGACCTCCTGCTCGAACGCATCAAGGCGCTCCTCGTCCCCGGCGGCTGGGTGGCCGTCGTCGAGCTCGATGACGACCGGACCGGTGCCTTCCACGCGCACCACGACGACTTCACCGGTCACGACGGCTTCGATCGCGAGACGTTCGCAACTCGGTTGCGCGACAGCGGGTTTCACGACGTCACCGTGACCGACGCCGGGTCGGTGGAGAAGGAGCTCGGCGGCGACGACCAGGGCCGCGGGACCTTCGCGACGTTCCTCGCCGTCGGCCGCGCCTGAGGTCTGGCGATGAGCCGCACGCTGCGCGACGACCTCGGTCACGCTGTGGACCTGCCAGACAGTGGCGTATGCCGTGTGGTCTCGCTCGTTCCTTCGCTCACCGAGGCGGTGGCCGCGACGACCCCGGGCGCGCTCGTGGGGGCAACTGACTGGTGCACGCACCCGGCCGACCTCGACGTGACGCGGGTGAGGGGCACCAAGAACCTCGACCGCGCCGCCATCATCGAACTGCGTCCCGACCTCGTCATCGCCAACAAGGAGGAGAACCGCGAGCTGGACGTCGCACGCCTGCGTGAAGCGGGAATCGCGGTGTGGGTCACCGACATCGAGACCGTGCCGCAGGCGCTCGCGTCCATGCGCCGGCTCTTGGTCGAGGCCTGCGCCTGGCCGGAGCCGCGATGGCTCACGGAGGCCGAGAGCCTCTGGAGTGGCGACATCCCCACCCCTCACACCCGGGTCATCGTGCCCATCTGGCGGGACCCGTGGATGGTCGTGGGTCACCCGACGTTCACGGCCGACCTGCTCGCCCGGCTCGGGTTCGAGGTCGTCACCGCCGGGGTCGAGGGACGCTACCCCCACGTCGACCTCGAGCAGCTCGATGCTGCCGGGGCCGACCTCGTCCTGCTGCCCGACGAGCCCTATGTCTTCACCGAGGCGGACGGGCCAGAAGCGTTCTCCCGCACCGCAACTCGTCTGGTCAACGGTCGACTCATCACGTGGTACGGACCGTCGCTCGTCGAGGCTCGCGGCGCGATCGACGACTGACCGCAGCGGTCAGCCAGCCGCCTCGAGGATCGTGGCGACCTCGGACTGACCCTTCGACCGCGCGTGCTCCAGCGCGGTGACGCCCTCCCGGTCCGCGATCGCCGGGTCCGCTCCCGCCTCGAGCAGGACTCGCACGATCACCTGATGGCGAGGGCCGCCGTCACCGAGTAGCACCGCCTCGAGCAGCGCCGTCCAGCCGAGGTCGTTGACGTGGTTGACGTTGATGCCGGTCCTGACGACCCGGCGCACGTAGTCGACGTGCCCGCGCTCGCTCGCGGGGATCACCGACACCCCGCCGTAGCGGTTGCGGATCGTCAGGTCGGGCTTGGCCGGGAGCAGCGCCTCGAGCATCGCGACGCTGCCGGTCACCCCGGTGACGAGCCACGGTGTGTCGTGCCGGTCGTCGAGAGCATCCGGCGACGCACCTTGCGCAACGAGCAGCCGCGCGAGGTCGACGTGGTCGTGGGTCGCCGCGAGAAGCAAGGCCGTGCGACCCCGGTCGTCGCGGGTCTCCAGGTCAGCTCCGGAGCCCAGTGCCTCCGCAGCAGCCTCGGTGTCTCCCGACTCAGCAGCCCGCAGGAGCGCGCTGTTCGCGCTGTCGACAGCGTCCTGCGTCGAGGTGTGCATGGTGCTCCCTGGGTTGGCTGGGCGGTCGGTCGTCGAGGTGGTCGTGCAGGAAGTGGCCGTCACCACGACGATCGTGGCTGCCGCAGCGGCACGCCAGGGACGCGGCATACGCGGCGGTCTCGGAGATCCGCCTCGGTCGCCCGCACCCGCGGTCATCAGCACTGCGATGCCACGACTGGGTCAGTCGGAGTAGAGGACGCGGAACCTCTCCCACACCACCGGCATGTCGGTGGAGAAGCCGCGATCGTGATCGGCCACCTCGGTGAAGAAGCGTTGGTGCACTTCCCGCCAGTACGCCAGCGACAGGTCACCCTCGCCCTCGAGCCTGGCCTGCTCGTCGGTGATCTCGTCGAAGGGGACGACCTGCACCTCCGTGGTCTCGATGAGTGCCCTCGGCTGTCCGTTGGAGTCAAGGATGATGCTGAGCGTGCCGATCTCCGGCAGAGCCTCCTCCTCGGCCTCGTAGTCCCAGAGGGCTCCCGCGGTCGCCGTCTTGGTGCCGGCGAGCACGAGGCCCAGGAGCTCGTCGGCCTGCTCCGGGCCGGCGCCGAAGGACCACGCAGGCGGTGGCACGGAGTCCAGCGGAGTGGGCCCGAAATACGCAGGAACCTCGCTGAGGTGCGCATGCAGCCGAGCGACGTCCCAGAACGCTCGTACCTGCTCCTCGGCCGCCTCGTCGACTCCGGTGTCCACCCCTTCCGCGAACGTGTTGTCGGCGGTCTCGTGGGCGGTCTCGTCGTCGGGGCGCGGGGTCTGGGAGTCGGTCATGCGCCCAGCGTGCCATTGGGCCCACTCCCGGCGTCGGCAAGACTCGGGCCATGAGCGACAGATCCCACTCGATCAGGGCCACCCGACGATGAAGGCCATCTCCTACTCGGCCTACGACGAGACGCCGACGCTGGTCGATGTGCCCGAACCTGTCTGTGCACGCGACGGTGCGGTGATCTCCGTCCGGGCGACCGGGGTGTGCCGATCCGACTGGCACGCGTGGAAGGGCCACGACCCGGTCCCGCTGCCCCAGATCCCGGGACACGAGCTGGCGGGCACGATCGCTTCGGTCGGCGCTGACGTCAGGCACTGGCGAGTGGGCGATCGCGTCACCGTGCCGTTCGTCAACGGCTGCGGAGTGTGTGATCTGTGCCTGTCAGGCAACGCCCAGGTCTGCCCCGACCAGACCCAGCCGGGCTTCACCGGGCCGGGGTCCTTTGCGGAGCGGGTCGCCATCAGCGCGGCCGACGTGAACCTCGTCGCTCTGCCGGACTCCATCGACTTCGTCACGGCGGCCTCGCTCGGATGCCGCTTCGCCACGGCCTTCAGGGCCATCACCACGCACGGTCGGCTGCGACCGGGGGACTGGCTCGCGGTCCACGGGTGCGGCGGAGTGGGACTGTCGGCCGTGATGATCGGCAAGGCCCTGGGCGCTCGCGTCGTGGCGGTCGACATCTCCGAGGCGGCCCTGACCCGGGCCGCCGAACTCGGCGCCGAGCACCTCGTCAAGGCGGGTCAGGACATCGACACGGCCGCCACCATCCGTGATCTCACGGGTGGGGGAGCCCACGTCTCGATCGACGCGCTCGGGACTCCGGAGACGGCAGTGGCGTCGGTGAGCTGCCTCCGCCGGCGAGGCAGGCACGTCCAGGTCGGTCTCCTGCTCGGCGAATCCGCCACGCCGCCGTTGCCGATGGACCGGGTCATCGCTCACGAGCTCGAGATCTACGGCTCGCACGGCATGGCGGCGCATGAGTATGCCGCGATGCTGACGCTCGTCGAGGACGGCACCTTGCGTCCGGATCGCCTGGTCGGGGAGGTCCTCACGTTGGTCGAAGCCGGCACCGCGCTCGCCGCGATGGACCGCCCCGCGACGTCCCCGGGGATGACCGTGATCAGCCTTTCCGGGTGAGCCGGACGTGGTCGCGATCGGGACTTCGGGGGCCGGATTTCACCCCCGCGCAGGTGTCCGTGTAGCATTCCCGACGCACTCAGCCCGGGTCTGACCCGGTGCCTGAAAGGCCCCCTTAGCTCAGTCGGTAGAGCGTTTCCATGGTAAGGAAAAGGTCGTCGGTTCGATTCCGACAGGGGGCTCTGGTCAGGGCCATCACCTCGTGGTGACCTCCGACCCCCAAGGCGGGGTAGCTCAGCTGGTTAGAGCGCACGACTCATAATCGTGAGGTCGCGGGATCGAGCCCCGCTCCCGCTACTCGGCGCGATTTCGGGGAATACCCGCACTCGCGTACTCTGTTGTGCTGGTCGTCGCGTGTTCACCACGGTGCGACACGCTGACACACTGCGACACACACTTCACACCACGATTACTTTTTCGAGAGCAGGTTGCCCCGATGGCCAAGGCCACTGACGTCCGCCCCAAGATCACCCTGGCGTGCACGGAGTGCAAGGAGCGCAACTACATCACCAAGAAGAACCGTCGGAATGACCCCGACCGGCTCGAGCTGGCGAAGTTCTGCCCCCGCTGCAAGAAGCACACCGAGCACCGCGAGACCCGCTGACCCCAGCGCCTCGTCCGACGAAGCCGCCCCACCTCACGGTGCCGGGCGGCTTCGTCATGTCCAGGGGCGTGGTCGTGTCAGCCGCCGGTCAGCCGCCGGTCAGCCGCCCGTGAGCCGTCCCAGCAGCGGCGTCAACCGCGTGGGGCGACCGGTGCGAGCCTCCTGCGCGTCGGCCAGGCTCGCCAGTCGCAGCCCGGCGTTGACGCCGAGATAGCGCAGTGGTTCCGGCTCCCACCGCGGCGAGACGTGGCCAACCCAGGGCAGTGAGGTCACCGGCGTGCTCCGACCGTTGATGAGGTCGGCCAGCGTGCGACCGGCGAGGTTGCTCGCCGCCACACCGTCACCGACGTAGCCGCCAGCCCAGCCGACGCGAGCGCCGGGGTCAAAACCCACCGACGGCTGCCAGTCGCGCGCCACCGCCAATGGTCCACCCCAGGCGTGAGTGAACTCGACGTCTCCGACCTGGGGCAGCATCGACGTCAGGGTGCGTCGCAGCGCCGCGAAGACCGTGGCATCGGCGTCGAACCGCGGATGGATGGCCGATCCCCAGTGATAGGGAGCCCCGCGCCCGCCAAAGGCGATCCGGTCGTCCGCGGTGCGTTGGCCATAGATGATGACGTGCCCATGGTCCGAGAAGACTTCGCGCCGGGCCAGTCCGATCTCGTCCCACACCGAGGTCGGCAGTGGCGCCGTCGCCACCATGAGCGAGTACACCGGCACGACCTGCCGTCTCAGTCGCGGCAGGCGCGCCGTCCACGCCTCGGTGGCCCGCACGACCGCGTCGCTGCGCACGATCCCGCCGCCGCTGACCCGCACCGCGCCCGGCTGCGCGTCCAGCACGCGCACGCCCTCGATGATGAGCCCACCGCGTCGACGGACCGCCGCAGCAACGCCCTGGACCAGCCGCATGGGGTGGACGCGGGCGCAGTGCGGCGACCAGGTCGCGCCGTGGAGGTTGTCCACCGCGAGGATGTCGCGCGCCTCGGCCGTGTTGAGCCACCGCGCGTCATCTCCCCATGACTCGCTCTCGGCCACCGAGGCCATGGCGCGCTGGGCCTGTGCCTGGCTGCGCGCGGCGATGACGACTCCACCGTGCGCGAAGGCGGCGTCGATGCCTTCCTCGCGACAGACCTCCCCGACGTGCGTGACGGTGCTGCGCAATTCGGCGAGCATGGCCTGCGCGGCGGCCCGGCCGTGGCTGGCGGCGATGCGTGCCGGAGCCACCGGCCACAGCGAGGACACCCATCCGCCGTTGCGCCCACTGGCGCCGAACCCCACGTGCCCAGCTTCGAGCACGAGCACCTCCAGGTCGGGGCGTTCCCGCAGGAGGTAGTACGCGGTCCACAGGCCCGTGTAGCCCGCACCGACAATCGTGACGTCCGCTCGATCGGGTATGCCGGGTGCTTGCGTAGGCGACCGCGTCACGTTGTCCCACCACAGCGGTGGGGTCCAGGTCTCCACGGCGGCGCCTCAGCCCAAGGCCGGGCTCACAGGTGGTTCTCCGCCTCGATGAGCACTCCCCGAAGACGCTGCTCGATGTCGTCGAACTGCTCCGGCCCGACCGTGAGCGGAGGGGCGAGCTGGATGACGGGGTCGCCGCGGTCGTCGGCGCGGCAGTAGAGCCCGGCCTCGAACAGGGCCTTGGACAGGAAGCCCCGCAGCAGTCGCTCCGACTCGGCGTCGTTGAACGTCTCGCGCGTGGTCTTGTCCTTGACGAGCTCGATGCCGTAGAAGTAGCCCGCTCCTCGGACATCGCCGACCAGCGGCAGGTCGAGCAGTCGCTCGAGGGTCGCGCGGAACGTCGGGGCGTTCTCCTTGACGCGCTGGTTGAGGCCCTCGCGCTCGAAGATGTCGAGGTTGGCCATGGCGACGGCGGCCGACACGGGGTGGCCGCCGAAGGTGAAGCCGTGGGGGAAGGACGTCGTGCCCTTCTTGAACGGTTCGAAGAGACGGTCGCTCGCGATCATCGCGCCGATGGGGGCATAGCCCGAGGTCATGCCCTTGGCGCAGGTGATGATGTCGGGGACGTAGCCGAAGTCGTCGCACGCAAACATGGATCCGATGCGACCGAAGGCGCAGATGACCTCGTCCGAGACGAGCAGCACGTCGTACTCGTCACAGATCTCGCGCACCCGTTCGAAGTAGCCAGGAGGCGGCGGGAAGCAGCCGCCGGAGTTCTGTACCGGCTCGAGGAAGACGGCCGCGACCGTGTCCGGCCCCTCGAACTCGATCGCCTCGGCGATGCGGTCCGCCGCCCAGCGCCCGAACGCCTTCTCGTCATCACGCAGGTGGTCGGGTGCCCGGTAGTGGTTGGTGTTGGGCACCTTGAGGGCTCCGGGCACGAGCGGCTCGAACGCCTCCTTGGCGGCCGGGATGCCGGTGATCGACAGGGCGCCGTGAGGGGTCCCGTGGTAGGCGACCGCTCGGCTGATCACCTTGGTCTTGTTGGGCTTGCCGGTGAGCTTGAAGTACTGCTTCGCGAGCTTCCACGCGGTCTCGACGGCCTCCCCACCACCGGTCGTGAAGAAGACGCGGTTGAGGTCTCCGGGCGCGCCGGCGGCAAGGCGTTCGGCGAGGGCGATGGCCGGCGGGTGCGCGTAGGACCACAGGGGGAAGAACGCGAGTTTCCTGGCCTGCTCGGCAGCCGCCTCGGCGAGCTCCTCGCGCCCGTGCCCGACCTGCACGACGAACAGCCCGGAGAGCCCGTCGATGTAGGAGTTGCCCCGGTCGTCCCAGATGGTGTGCCCCTCACCGCGGGTGATGATCGGCACCGACCCACCGTCCTCGAAGACGGAGTGGCGGGTGAAGTGCATCCACAGGTGGTCGCGGGCGGCGTCCTGGTAGGAGGTGCCGGCGGGAGTGGTCTGCTGTTCGGTGCTCTGCGCGGTCATCGGGTGCCCCAGTCGTAGTGCTGCTTGTTGAGTTTGAGATAGACGAAGGTCTCGGTCGAGACGACTCCGGACATGCCACGCATCCGCTGCGTGATGAGCTCGAGCAGGTGGTCGTCGTCCTCGCACACGACCTCGCAGAGGAGGTCGAAGGTGCCGGCGGTCGTCACGACGTAGTGGATCTCTGGCAGCTCCGTCAGCTTGTCAGCGACCGCGAGGAGGTCGCCTTCGGTGCGGACGCCGATCATCGCCTGTCGGCGAAAACCCAGCTGTAGGGGATCGGTCACCGCGACGATCTGCATGACGCCGGCGTCGAGGAGCCGCTGGACGCGGGTCCGGACTGCGGCCTCGGACAGGCCGACGTCCTTGGCAATGGCGGCATAGGAGCGCCGACCATCCCTCTGGAGGATCTCGACGATGCGCTTGGCCACGTCGTCGAGACGCATCTCGGGAGGCTCGGCGCTGGGTCGGGCTGGTTGGCTCACGCCGACATGGTGGCGCGGATTGCTTCCGTACGCAACAGGCTGGCTATGGATATCTCTACTTTGACCGGCGCCAATGTGTGGATTCCGAATCAACTGCGCTGAAACACTGGTCTTTCCACGGCTCCGCTGGCTAGAGTGCGTCATCGGATCGACCCCAAGGAGGTCTACGTCGTGAGTGAGCCCCGCGTCCTGCGCAACTTCGTCGGTGGTGCCTACACCGATGCCCGCGGTGAGGCCAGGCAGGACATCACCAACCCGGCCACGGGCGCCGTCGTGGCGAGCGCCGCGGTGAGCAACGAAGCCGACGTCGACGCGGCATACGCCGCAGCGAGCACGGCGTTCGGCGAGTGGGGTCGCACGACACCGAGCGAGCGGCAGCAGGCCCTCCTCCGCCTTGCCGACGCGATCGAGTCCAGGGCGGACGAGTTCGTCCACCTCGAGGCCGAGAACACCGGCAAACCCCACGCGCTCACGGCGAGCGAGGAGATGCCCCCGGCGATCGACCAGGTGCGCTTCTTTGCCGGGGCTGCCCGCATCCTCGAGGGACGTGCCGCGGGGGAGTACATGGCGGGGCACACGTCCTGGGTCCGTCGCGAACCCATCGGTGTCATCGGCCAGGTCACCCCGTGGAACTACCCGTTCATGATGGCGATCTGGAAGATTGCGCCGGCGCTCGCGGCCGGCAACACGGTGGTGCTCAAGCCGAGTGACACCACTCCCGAGACGACCCTCCTGCTGGCCGAGATCGCCTCCGAGTTCCTGCCGGCTGGCACGCTCAACGTCGTCACGGGCGACCGGGGAACGGGGCGCCTTCTCGTCGAGCACCCCACTCCCGCAATGGTTTCCATCACCGGATCGGTGCGGGCCGGTGCAGAGGTCGCGGCCAGTGCGGCACCCCAGGTCAAGCGGGTCCACCTAGAGCTCGGTGGCAAGGCGCCAGTCATCGTCTTCGACGACGCCGACATCGAGGCGGCCGTCGAGGGCATCGCGGTCGCCGGCTACTTCAACGCCGGGCAGGACTGCACGGCCGCGACGCGCGTGCTCGTGGGACCACGCATCCACGACGACTTCGTCGCCGCCTTGGGCGACTACGCGCGCACCAACGCCAAAGTGGGTATGCCGGACGATCCGGACGCGCTCCTGGGTCCGGTCAACAACGTGGCCCAGCTCGAACGGGTCAGCGGCTTCATCGATCGGCTCCCCGATCACGCGTCCCTCGTGGCTGGAGGGCATCGCGTTGCCGGCCTCGGCGAGGGCTTCTTCCTCGAGCCGACCGTGCTCTCCGGTCTGCGTCAGGACGACGAGCAGATCCAGAACGAGATCTTCGGCCCGGTGATCACCGTCCAGTCCTTCACCGACGAGGCCCAGGCCCTGCAATGGGCCAACGGCGTCGACTACGGACTGGCCTCCTCGGTGTGGACCAAGGACTTCGGCCGGGCCATGCGGATGAGCGCTGCCCTCGACTTCGGCTGCGTGTGGATCAACACCCACATCCCCATCGTCGCGGAGATGCCGCATGGTGGCTTCAAGCGCTCCGGCTACGGCAAGGACCTGTCGATGTACGGGTTCGAGGACTACACCCGGATCAAGCACGTCATGGCCAACATCGAGAGCTGAGCGGACCGCGCACTCCCACCCACCTCGCAGGAGAGACCGATGAACGAACGGACCCCCATCACCCCCATGCAGGCCGCGTTCCTGCGCGGCGTGTTGAGTCGGCGCAGCCTGGTGCTCGGTTCTGCCGGTCTGGGCGTCACCGCACTGGCTGCGTGTGGCTCGGCAGGCAAGAGCCCCAACGCCGGCTCGTCCGCGTCCGTCACGCCGACTGCCAAGGCTGCGGAGGACCTGTCCGCCACGGAGAAGCTGGTCAACTGGTCGAACTGGCAGCAGTACATCGATGTGTCGGATGACGAGAAGAGCCGTCCCACGCTCGATGCCTTCACCGCAGCCACCGGCATCAAGGTCAACTACACCGAGGACTACAACGACAACGACGAGTTCTACGCCAAGGTCCGTCCGCTCCTGGACGGCGGCAAGGACACGGGTCGAGACGTCTGGTGCTCGACCGACTGGATGGTTGCCCGGTTGATCCGACAGGGTTATGTCCAGCCGCTCGACAAGGCGAACATCCCGAATGCCAAGAATCTCGAAGCCAGCTTCCAGGATGTGTCGTTCGACCCGGGACGCAAGTACTCCCTGCCCTGGCAGGCCGGGTTCGCCTGTATCGGGTACAACACGAAGGCGACGGGCGGCAAGAAGGTCGAGTCCATGACCCAGCTGCTCACGGACCCGTCGCTCAAGGGCAAGGTCACTTTGCTCTCGGAGATGCGCGACTCTGTCGGCCTCGTCCTGCTCGAACAGGGCAAGGACCTGTCCAGCTTCACCGCGGCCGACTTCGACGCCGCGATCGAGATGATCCAGAAGGCGAAGGACGCCGGTCAGATCCAGAAGTTCACCGGCAACGAGTACACCGATGGCCTCACTGCCGGTGACATCGCGGCCTGCGTCGCCTGGTCCGGTGACGTTGCCTCGCTCGGCCTCGATGCGCCCGAGCTGGGCCTGACGTTGCCCTCGGCCGGCTACACCCTGTGGTCGGACAACTTCGTGATCCCCGCCATGGCAAAGCACAAGACCAACGCCGAGAAGCTCATCAACTACTACTACGACCCTGCGGTCATGGGCGAGGTCGAGGCCTGGGTCAACTACATCTCGCCGGTCGCGGGAACGAAGGAGGCCGTCGTGGCGATCGACGCCAGCCTCGGCGAGAACGAGCTGATCTTTCCCTCGGCGGAGACGCTGTCCAAGGCCAAGAAGTTCCGTGATCTCTCCGCCGAGGAGGAGTCCACCTTCACGCGGCAGTTCACGGACTTGGCGACGGGCTGATGGCGACGGAGAGCTCCGGGAACCTGCGGCTGTCGGGGCTGGCGAAGCACTTCGACACGTTCACGGCGGTCCACCCGATGGACCTGGAGATCCCGCAGGGCTCCTTCTTTGCCCTGCTCGGTCCGTCGGGATGTGGGAAGACCACGACCCTGCGGATGGTGGCCGGTCTGGAGCAACCCAGTGCGGGTCAGATCTTCATCGGTGACACCGACATCACCGACATCAAGGCCTACCGTCGCAACGTGAACACGGTGTTCCAGTCGTACGCACTGTTCCCGCACCTCAACGTGTTGGACAACGTGGCGTTCGGCCTGAAGAGGCGCGGGGACAAGGGCGCGACGACCAAGGCCCTCGAGGCCCTGGACCTCGTGCAGCTCACCAACGTCGCAAAGCACAAACCGGCGCAGCTCTCAGGTGGCATGCAACAACGGGTTGCCCTCGCGCGGGCCGTGGTCAACCGACCCGACGTGCTGCTGCTCGACGAACCGTTGGGAGCCCTGGACCTCAAGCTGCGTCGCCAGATGCAGGTCGAGCTGAAGCAGATCCAGACGTCGGTCGGCCTCACGTTCATCCACGTGACGCACGACCAGGAGGAGGCCATGACCATGGCCGACACCGTCGCCGTGATGAACCACGGGCGGATCGAGCAGATGGGTGCCCCGGCCGAGCTCTATGACCTGCCGAAGACCGGGTTCGTCGCGAACTTCCTCGGCCAGTCCAACCTCGGGATCGGCCCGATCACGGGCCGCGATGGAGATCTCCTCGTCGCCGAGATCGACGGATCCAAAGTGAGCATCCCCGTGTCGCGGTCCACGGTGGCCAGTGGCGATGTGATGTTCGGAGTGCGGCCCGAGAAGGTGCGTATCTCCAGAGAGCAGCCGAAGGGCGTGGGGAGCGACCTGAAGGCCACAGTCGTCGACGTGTCCTTCACCGGTGTGGCAACCCAGTACCTCGTGAAGACGGCGAGCGGCAACACCTGGAGCGTCTACGAGCAGAATCTGGACGTGGATCCGATCGACCTTCGTCCGGGTGACGAGGTCTGGCTGGCCTGGGACTCGGCCCATGCGTTCGGTGTCCCTGCCACCGACGCACCCGAGGCCGCGAGCGCTCTCGAGGAGATCTGATGGCTGACGTCGCACTGGGTGGTGCACGCGCAGTCGAGCCGGTGCGACGTGGTCGTTGGGTGCCCTATGCCCTTCTCGCTCCGGGGCTGCTCTGGTTGGCGGTGTTCTTCGTGGCGCCAATGCTCACGCTGGGGTCCCAGTCGCTTCAGGAAGGCAACGTCGACGAGGGCTACACCTTCACCGGCAACGTGGCCATCTACTCCGAGGCCATCCAGCGCTACTGGCCGCACCTGGTGCGATCGATCGGTTATGCGGGCACCGCCACGGTCCTCGCGCTGATTCTGGGCTACCCGCTGGCCTACTTCATGGCTCAAAAGGCGGGGAGGTGGAAGAACATCCTGCTCGTGCTCGTGATCGCGCCGTTCTTCACCAGCTTCCTGATCCGCACGCTGGCCTGGCGCAACATCCTGTCCGATGACGGCCCGGTGGTGGCGCTCGCCCGGTCCACGGGTTTCACGAGCCTGTTGCAGGCTGTCGGCCTCACCGGCAACGACGACCTGCTGGCATCGAAGTTCGCTGTCATCTGCGGACTGACCTACAACTTCCTGCCGTTCATGATCCTGCCGCTCTATGCGTCGCTCGAGCGTCTGGACGGTCAGCTCCTCGAAGCGGCGGGCGACCTCTTCGCCTCTCCCGCGGAGGTCTTCCGTCGAGTGACGTGGCCGTTGTCGCTGCCCGGGGTCGTGGCTGGCACCCTCCTCACGTTCATCCCGGCCGCGGGTGACTTCATCAACTCGCGCCTCCTTGGCAACACCGAGACGGTCATGATCGGTCAGGTCATCGACAGCCAGTTCCTCCGGGTGCTGGACTATCCGCTGGCCGCCGCGCTCTCCTTCATCCTGCTGACGATGATCGTCGTCCTGGTCGCGGTCTACGTGCGCCGGGCCGGCACCGAGGAGTTGGTCTGACGTGGCCGTTCTCGCGTGGGTCCGTCGGCACCTGCTGGCATTCGTGGCGCTCGTCGTGCTGCTCTACCTGCTCATCCCCAACGTGGTGGTGGCCGTGTTCTCCTTCAACGACCCAGTGGGCAAGTTCAACTACAACTGGTCGCGGTTCTCCACCGACGCATGGACCAACCCCTGTGGCTCGCCCGGGATCTGCGAGTCACTGGGACTGAGCCTGAGGATCGGGGTGACAGCCTCCGTCATTGCCACGATCCTGGGCACGATGGTCGCGCTGGCCCTCGGGCGTTACCGGTTCCGGGGACGTTCTGCGACGAACCTGCTCATCTTCGTCCCCATGGCCACTCCCGAGGTGGTCATGGGCTCCAGCCTGCTCACGCTGTTCCTCATGCTGGGTGTCCCCCAGGGCGGCAAGGCAATCCTCATTGCCCACATCATGTTCTGCCTCTCCTTCGTGGTGGTGGCAGTCAAGGCGCGCGTGGCGACGCTCGACCCACGACTCGAGGAGGCAGCCGCGGACCTCGGGGCCTCTGCGATCCAGACCTTCCTGCGGGTCACGTTGCCCCTCGCTGCACCCGGCATCGCCGCGGGCGGGCTGCTGGCCTTCTCGCTGAGTTTTGACGACTACATCATCACCAACTTCAACGCGTCACCCAGCTCGATCACCTTTCCCATGTTTGTGTGGGGGGCCTCCCAGCGAGGAGTGCCAGTGCAGGTCAACGTCATCGGCACCGTGATGTTCTTCCTTGCGCTGATCATCGTGGTCGCAAGCCAGCTGCTCGGCGCTCGACGACGCAAGGGAGCCTGACGATGCGCATTCTCATGATCGGTGCTGGCGGGGTCGGTGATGCGGCCGCCCGCATCGCGGCCGAACGCGACTTCTTTGAGGCGTGGTTCGTCGCCGACTTCGACCTCACCCGGGCGGAGCGGACCGTGGCGGCGGTGCAGTCCCGCAACGCCGTGGAGTCGCGCTTCACGGCCCTCCAGGTCGACGCGTCGTCGGCGGCTGCGGTCTCCGAGCTCGCCGCCGAGGTGCGGGCGACCCACGTGTTCAACGCCGTCGACCCCCGCTTCGTCATGCCGATCTTCGAGGGGGCGCTCGCGGCTGGCGCCGACTACCTCGACATGGCGATGAGCCTGTCGGAGCGCCACCCGCAGGAGCCCTACGCCAGGCCCCACGTGAAGCTCGGCGACCGCCAGTTCGCCCAGCAGGAGTCGTGGGAGCAGGGCGGACGACTCGCCCTGCTCGGGATCGGGGTCGAGCCCGGCCTCTCGGACGTCTTCGCGCGGTATGCCGCGGACCACCTGTTCTCGCACATCGACGAGCTGGGAACTCGCGACGGCGCCAACCTCGTCATCCGTGACGACGAGGGCAACGAGATCTTCGCTCCCGGCTTCTCGATGTGGACGATCATCGAGGAGTGCCTCAACCCACCCGTCGTGTGGGATCGCGCCCAAGCGACGCAACCCGATGGCACGGTCGACCTCGACAGCGGCTTCTTCACCCTTCCGGCCTTCAGTGAGCCCGAGATGTTCGACTTCCCCGAGGGCATCGGTCCCGTGGAGTGCGTCCACGTCGAGCACGAGGAGGTGCTCCTCATGCCGCGGTGGGTCGAGGCCGAGCGGGTGACCTTCAAGTACGGCCTCGGCGCCGAGATGATCGCGATGCTCAAGACCCTGCACACGTTGGGCCTGGACTCGACGACGCCGATCGAGGTCAAGGGCGTCATGGTCGCGCCCCGTGACGTCGTCGCCGCGGCACTGCCCGACCCGGCGACCATCGGGCCACGCATGGAGGGCAAGACGTGCGCCGGAGTGTGGGTCACCGGCACCGGCAAGGACGGCCAGCCGCGGCGCACCTACCTCTACCACGTCGTCGACAACGCCGACTCGATGCGCGACTACGACGCCCAGTGCGTCGTGTGGCAGACCGCGATCAACCCGGTCTTGGCCCTGGAACTGCTCGCCACTGGCGTCTGGTCCGGCACCGGGGTTCTCGGCCCGGAAGCCTTCGACGCGGCACCGTTCCTCGAGCTGCTCGCTGCGCCGAAGCCGCAGGGCTACGGATCACCGTGGGGCCTGGAGGATCGATGAGCGAACCCATCGAACAGCGCCGCATCCTGGCCACGGCCATCCCCGGGCCGCGATCCCTGGCGCTCCAGTCCCGCAAGCGCGTCGCCGTGTCGGCGGGCGTGGGTACGGCATTACCGGTGTACGTGGAACGAGCCGGTGGCGGGATCCTCGTCGACGTCGACGGCAACCAGCTCATCGACTTCGGCTCGGGCATCGCCGTGACGACGGTCGGCAACGCGGCGCCGCGGGTGGTCGAGGCCGTGCGCCGCCAGGTGGAGGACTTCACCCACACCTGCTTCATGGTCACGCCCTACGAGGAGTACGTCGAGGTCTGCGAGAAGCTCTCGAAACACACCCCGGGTGAGCACGAGAAGCGTTCGGCCCTGTTCAACTCCGGCGCCGAGGCCGTTGAGAACGCCGTGAAGATCGCCCGCTCCGCCACCGGCCGATCCACCGTGGTGGTCTTCGAGCACGCCTACCACGGGCGCACGAACCTCACGATGGCCCTCACCGCCAAGAACATGCCCTACAAGCAGGGATTCGGGCCGTTCGCCGGCGACATCCATCGCGTGCCGATGGCCTATCCCTACCGCTGGCCCACCGGGGCGCAACGGTGCGCCGAGGAGGCCTTCACCGCGTTGGTCGACTCGGTCCAGGCGCAGGTGGGCGTGGGCAACGTTGCCGCGGTGCTCATCGAGCCGATCCAGGGCGAGGGTGGCTTCATCGTCCCGCCCCCCGGATACCTCACCGCCGTCGCCGACTGGTGTCGTGAGAACGGGATCGTCTTCATCGCCGACGAGATCCAGACCGGTTTCTGTCGCACCGGTGACTGGTTCGCCTGCGACGCCGAAGGGGTCGTGCCCGATCTGGTGACCACCGCGAAGGGGATGGCGGGTGGCCTCCCGCTCGCGGCGGTGACGGGACGCGCCGACCTCATGGACGCCGTCCATCCCGGCGGACTCGGCGGCACCTACGGCGGGAACCCCGTGGCCTGCGCGGCGGCGCTCGCCGCCATCGAGACCATGGAGGTCGAGGACCTGGCTGGGCGTGCCCGATCCGCAGAGGCCATCATCCGGCCGCGTCTGGAGGCGCTGTCCGACGCCCACCCCGGCGTGATCGGCGAGATCCGCGGGCGTGGCGCCATGCTCGCCATCGAACTGGTCACCGACGTGGACTCCAAGACGCCCGACGCACCTCTGGCCGCAGCCGTCCAGGCGGCCTGCGCCCAGCAGGGCCTCGTGACCCTGTCCTGCGGCACCTGGGGCAATGTCCTGCGCTTCCTCCCGCCGCTGTCGATGCCCGACGAACTCCTCGACGAAGGGCTCGACATCCTCGAGGTTGCGTTCGGTGCCGTGCTCTCCGGTCGATGACGATGAGGTTCGCTGCGGGCGCTGGGTAGGGTGACGGCATGCCTGTGAACGTCGCCTTCGAGGGTCGGTCCTATCCGCCAAGCGGTCCGTATGCCGTGAGCGCGGCTCAGATTGGCGCCTTCGCCGATGCGGTGGGCTCGGACGACCCCGTGCACCACGACGCCGAGGTCGCACAGGGGGCCGGCTACGCCGATGTCATCGCCCCTCCGACGTTCGCCGTGAGCATCACCCAGCAGTGCGACCGCGCCTACATCCTCGACCCCGAGGCCGGCATCGACTACAGCCGCGTCGTCCACGGCGAGCAGCGCTTCGTCCACCACCGCCCGATCACGGCCGGCGACGAGATCCTCGGCGAGCTCACCGTTGACTCCGTCCGGATGGCCGGCGGCCACGCCATGATCACCACGCGCACCGAGCTCACCGCCGGTGGCGAGCCGGTCTGCACATCGACGTCCACGATCGTCGTCAGAGGAGTGGAGTGACCATGAGTGTCCGCAACGCAGCAGAGACCGAAGCAGGCGACGTCTTCGGCCCCGTCATCGTTCCCGTGGGCCGCGACACCCTCGTCGCCTACGCCACCGCCTCCGGCGACCAGAACCCCATCCACCAGGACGAGGACTTCGCGAAGTCCGTCGGCCTGCCCGACGTCATCGCCCACGGCATGTGGACACTGGGCGCCGCGGGCTCGGTCGTGTCCCAGTGGGCCGGGGGAGCAGGGCGCGTCGTCGAGTTCGGGACCCGCTTCACCAAGCCCGTCGTCGTGCCCGCCTCGGGCGCCGAGGTCGTCATCGGCGGCACGGTCAAGGCCGTCGACCTCGAGACCCGTCGGGCGACCGTCGACCTGAACGTCACGGCCGAGGGCACCAAGGTTCTCGGTCGCTGCACGGCCGTCGTCCAGCTCGACTGATGCAGGAGCTCCACGACGCCCCGCTCTCCGACTACACGACGATGCGGGTGGGTGGCCCCGCGCAGCGACTCGTCATCGCCGAGTCCATCGACGAGATCGTCGACGCCGTCCGGGAGGTCGACGACGCCGACGAGCCGATGCTCGTCCTCGGCGGCGGCTCCAACCTCGTCATCGCCGACGCCGGGTTCGCCGGGACCGTGGTGAAGATCGCGACGTCCGGCATTGAGGTCGAGTCCGACGACTCGTGCGGCGGCGCCATGGTTCGCGTGGCCGCCGGTGAGACCTGGGACGACGTCGTCACCCAGGCCGTCGCGCAAGGGTGGTCGGGAATCGAAGCGCTCAGCGGCATACCCGGTTCTGCGGGTGCCACGCCCGTGCAGAACGTCGGCGCCTACGGGCAGGAGGTCGCGCAGACCATCGCCCGTGTGCGCGTCTTCGACCGCCAGAGCCAGAGCGTCCGGACCCTGAGCGCGTCCGAGTGCCAGTTCACCTACCGCCACTCGTTGTTCAAGTCGAGCAGCCAGCTGGTCGTGCTCGACGTGACCTTCCAGTTCAAGGTCGCTGACCTGTCGCAGCCGATCGCCTACGCCGATCTTGCTGCTGGACTGGGCGTCGAGGTGGGGGCACGCGTGCCGCTGGCAGACGCGCGGGAAGCGGTGCTCGAGCAGCGCCGCCGCCGCGGGATGGTCCTCGACGCGGCCGATCACGACACGTGGAGCTGTGGTTCTTTCTTCACCAACCCGATCATGTCGGCGGCCCGCTTCGAGGCTCTGGAGTCGCGGGTGCGCGCCGAGCTCGGTGACGACGGCCCGACCCCGCCGCGCTTCCCGGACGAGAGTGGCGCCGTCAAGACGAGTGCAGCGTGGCTCATCGACAGGGCGGGTTTTGGAAAGGGCTTCGGTATGCCGGGCCCAGCCGCCCTGTCGACGAAGCACACGCTCGCCGTCACCAACCGTGGGTCGGCGACGGCGGCAGATGTCGCGGCGCTGGCCCGTCAGGTGCGCGACGGGGTGCACGACCGGTTCGGGGTCATGCTGGTCAACGAGCCGGTCCTCGTCGGCCACGACCTCTGAGAGGACGCACATGAAGACGCTCACAATGCAGGTGCGCACGGGCGGCGAGGACGTGGTCCTCGACCTCACCGACCGGTGCGCGGACTTCGTGAGCGAGTGCGGCGACGGACTGCTCCACGTCTTCGTCCCGCACGCGACCGCCGGCATCGCGATCATCGAGACCGGGGCAGGGTCCGACGACGACCTGCTTGCGGCGCTCGCCGACCTCCTGCCGGCCGACGACAGGTGGCGCCACCGGCACGGCACCCCGGGCCACGGGCGGTCACACGTCATGCCGGCGCTGGTTCCGCCCTACGCGAGCGTCCCCGTCGAGGGTGGCCGCCTCGCCCTCGGCACGTGGCAGAGCATCTGCCTGGTCGACCTCAACGTCGACAACCACGACCGCAGCGTCCGGCTCGACTTCCTCGCCGGTTAGCGGCCGCGAGGGGGCAGAGCGTGCAGCTCGAGGTCGGTGATGGCTCCACCACCGACCGTGCACGTCAGGTAGGTGCAGTGTGGTTGGCTGCGCCGGTCGGTGGGCGACCCGGGGTTGAGCAGGCGCAGCCCCGCGTGCTCGGTGTCCCACGGGATGTGACTGTGCCCGAAGACGAGCACGTCGAGCTCGGGGTGTGCCGCACGCATGCGCTCTCGGCGCCGCGCCTTGCCGCCCGTCTCGTGGACCACGCCCCACACCAAGCCGCCCAGCTCCACCGTGGCCACCTCGGGGAGGCGGCGGCGCAGCTCGGGTCCGTCGTTGTTGCCCCACACGCCCACGAGACGAGTCGCTCTCGCCTCGAGGGCGTCCAGCAGGGCTGGGCTCATCCAGTCCCCGGCGTGCACGACGACGTCGGCCGCGTCCACGGCCGCCCACACCTGCGCCGGCAGGTCGCGGGCGCGAGCCGGCACATGGGTGTCTGCCAGGAGCAGCAGCCGCAGTGCCGAGCCAGCATGGGGGCCCGGGTCAGTCGTCGAGTCGGTCAAGATCGGTCAACGCCTCCTCCCAGCGGCGCTGCCGCTCATCACCATCCTGCTCCCACCACGGGGTCCCTCGCTCCCCGAGCCCGTGCTTGGCAAGGTCCACCCGCCGACGTGCCGGAGCCGGGTCCTCCCCTGCTCGGGTCGCCGCCTTCACCCCTGAGCGACCTCGCCCCAGGTGCGACAACAGTCTCTGCGCGACCTCGGCAGGCAGCTCGGGGTCCTGCCGCCGCCAGCGGCGATCGTGCACCACCAGCCAGCGGTCCGGGTGGTCCTCGGCGCCGGTCAGGGACTCAGGCACGAACGGGTTCTTCCGGTTCGGCACCGACAGCCCGCGATGCGGCATACGAAGGCTCACGCAGCCGTGCCCACAGCGGATGGGTCCACGTCCCGGCTGGAGGGTGACCGACGGGGTCGTGGCGTCGGGTGCAGTCGGCGTCCGTCCACGTGATCTGGAGCCGGCCCCGCTCGTGCCACGGTCGGCCGGGCGCCGAGACGAGGAGGCGATAGGCGGCCGGCGGGTCGTCCCCCACGGTCAGCGGGTCGAAGCGCAGCAGGAGCGGACCCACGGGGGTGCTCAGCGGGAGGAGGGTGCTGAGGGGGCCGTGGTCACGTCGACCGCGCACCGTGAGCACGTGGCGGGTCAGCACGCCGGTGCCCGTGGACGCGACGAGCACGTCCCCTGCGGCAGGACCCTGAATCCGCACGGCGAGGCCCTCGAGGTCGGGTCCCTCACGCATCCCGGTGGCCCGCGACCAACGGACGAGGCAGGGGTGCGGTCCGGGCTCGTCCAGCAGCACCACACCACTGCGACCGACGGGCTCCATCGTCAACGACCCGATGCCGCAGAACCCGACCGGATGCAGCGCGCGGGTGCCGCGCAGCCGGGCGGCCACCCCGAACGTCGCGGCGAGCACCTGTCCGCCCACCCGGGCGGCCAGGTCCACAAGCCGGGGGCCCGGATCCTGGGCTCGGTCTCGGGCCGCTGACTCCACGGCGCTGGTCGGAGATGTGGACATCACCCCAACATAGGTGCCACCACCGTTCCCCGGTAGGAGCTGAGCCGTGCTTCAAACGGCCTCGGTGCCCGGCTCCGTGTCCGAGAACTCCAGCAGCCGAGCCACTTCGTACTGCGTCTGGAGACGTGACCCGAAGATCAGCGGGTCATCGGCTCCGTGGGCCGTCCCTTCGCACCAGCGGTTCCGAGAGTGCCTTTGCTTCCGTATCCGAAGCAAGCCGTCGCTCAGCCGTGACCTCAGGCCACGTCCTCTTGTTCTGGGGACCCACCTCGCCCCGGCGTCGGTCGCGGCGCGTACCACTGCGGCTCGGGCCCCTTGCCGACGAAGAACTCCCGGTGCCACCACCACTTCGGCGGGTTGATCACGGCTTCTGTGTCGTGGTGTGCGGGGAACCGTCGGCTTCCGTCGCGCACACGCGCCAGCAACTCGGTGAGCGGCCAGGACCCGGGCTCCACGACCGTGGCCGCGACGGTTCCCGCGTCACTGTCCGCACGCGTCACCAGCGCCAGGGCGAAGCCCGTGCCCTCGAGAGCCTCCACCACGTCGTCCAGACGGAGACTGCCGGCTGACGACTCCAGGCGGGCGATGGCCACGGGTGGCCGCCCACGCACCGCTGCGTAGGCCCGCTGCGACAAGCCCAGCCGTCGGCGATGGGCGCGCAGCGCCAGCCCCACGGCGTCGGCGACCGTGAGTCTGCGGACCGCGTCGTCGAGCTCGGCCTGCCGAATCGCTGCTCTTCGTTCGGGAGTCATGACCCGACGGTGGGCGATCCCGGGTCCACCCCGCCAGGGGCAGTCACCATTCTGTGGACAACCATCCACCCTCGCGCCCCTTGTGGACGAACCCCACTCCTTCGCTTCACCCGCTGGAGCAAAGACACTCCCCATTGCTACTCATCTCGGAGCAAATGGGGTGTCCTTGCATCGCCCACGGGAGCAAATGGGGGTGTCTTTGCATCGCAGGGTGAAGCAAAGGCACGTCTGGGGGCGACGCCGCACGAGGTCCGGGCGCAGGCCCGATTCGCTCAGATCGAGCTGCTCGGCTCGGCTGCCAGCCAGGCATCGATGTCCGCGTATGCCGTGTCCCGCACCGCTGTTGGCGCTCGCGAGGCTCGCAGTGATCCGCGCGCCAGGTCGGCCAGCTCCGTGTCCGAGAACTCGAGCAGCCGGGCCACTTCGTACTGCGCCTGCAGCCTTGAACCGAAGATCAACGGGTCATCGGCCCCCAGCGCCACGGTTGCCCCCGCGTCGACGAGCTGCCGCAACGGCACGTCCTCGAGCTCGTCATAGACCCCCAGGGAGAGGTTGCTCCCGGGGCACACCTCGAGCGCCACACCATCGGCCACCACCCGGTCCAACGTCCGCGGATCCTCGACCGACCGCACCCCGTGTCCCAGCCGGTCAGGCTGCAACGACGTCAACGTCCGCTCCACGGCGTCGGGTCCCAGCAGCTCGCCCGCATGCGGCACCAGGACCAACCCCGCACGCCGAGCAATGGCGAACGCCGCCGCAAAGGACTCCGTCTCGCCGCGCCGCTCGTCGTTGCTCAGGCCGAAGCCCACAACGGCACCCGGCCCTTCACCGGCATACCGGGCGGCAAGGCGCGCCAAGGTGCGCGACTCGAGCTCGTGCCGCATCCGCGAGGCGGCAACGATCACGCCCACTTGGGCTGCACCGGGCTCGCGCGACACGGACGCTGCCTCGTCGAGCACGATCTCGAGGGCAGGCGTGATCCCCCCGACAAAGGGTGCGTAGGACGTCGGGTCGACCTGGATCTCGAGCCACCGCGAACCCTCGGCGCCGTCATCCAGTGCCGCCTCGCGCACGATCCGACGCATGTCGGCTTCGCCGCGCACGCAGGCCCGCGCCGCGTCATACAGGCTCTGGAAACGGAACCACCCGCGTTCGTCACGGGTCTCGAAGGTCACCGGCCAGTCGGCCTGAAGCGCAGAGGGCAGTCGCAAACCGTGCGCCGTCGACATCTCGCGCACGGTGTCGATCCGCATGGACCCGGTGAAGTGGAGGTGCAAGTGCGCCTTCGGCAGGGTCGCGAGGTCGCGCTGGGCGATCGACGTCGCGGAGATCGAGGAGGCTGAAGGGGTCGCGCTCACTCCTCGACGATGCGCATGGCCGACTCCTCGGCCGTCTCCGCATCGGCCGAGCCTTCGGCCGAGTCACCGAGGAAGTCGTCCGCAGCGTCGATGGCGTCCACGTCGTCGCCACCCACCTCGTCGGACGGCCCGTCGAGGCCGGACTCGTTGTCCGGTGCGCCATAGGCGGAGTCGGGGTCCGGCTCCTCCTGTGAGATGCGCTGGTCGATCGTCTCGCCCGCTGCCTGCTCGGACGCGGTCGTGCCCCATTCCGTGGCCCGCGACTGCTGGTCGGGGGGAGTGGCGGGGAGGTTGTCGCCCTCACTCGCATCGAGCAGGTCGGGCTCGCCGCTGCCCGCATCCACTGCGTCGTCGAGGCTCACCGAGCCCAGGTCGTCGTCGAAGCTCTCGGTTCCAGGCTGGTCGCTCATGCCTCAGCCTTGCACGCCCGAGAGCTTTTCGGCGGCGGCGAGGAGGACACAGGTCGCGACGCCGGCCATGGCGGTCTCGACCTCGGCCAGCACAGGGAAGGACGGGGCCAGGCGAATGTTGCGGTCGCGCGGGTCGAGCCCCTTCGGGAACGACGCCCCGGCGGGCGTCAGCGAGATCCCTGCGGCCTTGGCCAGCTCGACGACGCGCGACGCCGTGCCGTCGAGGACGTCGAGGTTGACGAAGTAGCCACCCGACGGCTTCGACCAGTTCGCGACCTCACGGCCAGCGAGCGCGGACTCGAGCGCCGCGTCAACGGCAGCGAACTTCGGCGCGAGGATGTCGCGGTGCCGGGCCATGTGCTCGCGGACGCCGTCGGCCGAGCCGAAGAACTGGATGTGCCGCAGCTGGTTGACCTTGTCGGGCCCGATGGAGGCGTACTGCTGGTGACCCAGGTACCAGTCCACGTTGGCCCGGGCCGCTGCGAGGAAGGCGACGCCTGCCCCGGCGAAGGTGATCTTCGAGGTCGACGCAAACATGAGCGGCCGGTTGGGGTGGCCCGAGCCCGACGCGAGCGTGATGATGTCGGCGCTCTTGGCCTCGTCCTCGGTGAGGTGGTGGAAGGCGTAGGCGTTGTCCCAGAAGATCCGGAAGTCGGGCGCGGCCGTCTCCATCGACGCCAGGGCGCTCGCGACCTCCTGCGAGCAGGTGCCGCCCGAGGGGTTGGCGTAGGTCGGGACGATCCAGATGCCCTTGACAGCAGGGTCCTTGACGAGCTCGAGCACCGCCTGGACGTCAGGGCCGTCGTCGTTCATCGGCACGCTGAGCATCTCGATGCCGTAGGACGCGAGCATCGTGAAGTGCCGGTCGTAGCCCGGAACGGGACAGATGAACTTCACGCTCTCCTCCTGCGACCAAGGCCTGGGGGAGTCGGGGCCGCCGTGCAGCAGGAGCTGGACGAGGCAGTCGTGCATCATCGTCAGGCTCGAGTTGCCGCCCGCGACGACCTGCTCCGGCTCGACCCACAGGAGGTCGGCGAACATCGTCCGCAGCTCGGGCAGACCCGACAGCCCACCGTAGTTGCGGGTGTCGGTTCCATGGGCATCCGTGAACCCCTCGGGCAACTCGAGCAGCTCGTTGCACAGGTCGAGCTGCTCGGCCGACGGTTTGCCGCGCGTCAGGTCGAGCTTGAGCCCGTGTCCCCGCAATTCGGCGTATGCCGTGCGCTGGGTTTCGAGGAAGTCCTCGAGTTCCGCGGGGGAGAGGGACGACAGGGGGGCGAGGGTGGTCTGCTCGGTCACCCGCCCATCGTTCCAGAACCCACGCGCAAGGATCACCCCATGTCACCGTGTGATCGGGGCGCGGTTTCGCGTGGGCGGGGCTCCTCCCGTATGCTGGTTCCTCGGTGATCGCACCATGATTCGTCATGCCTGTTGTCACCTCCGGAACCTCCCTCCCAGCGGGGGCGTTCCTAGGGCAGTGGCTCAATTGGTAGAGCTCCGGTCTCCAAAACCGGCGGTTGGGGGTTCGAGTCCCTCCTGCCCTGCAGGTTCAGATCATTTCGGAGAAGAGGAACTGTGACGGAAGTGGGCGAGTCCCGCGACTCTCGACGTGCGAGCAAGAGCTCGGGCGACGGTCGCAACCCCGTGTCACGGCTCTTCGGGTCTCTGGGTCTGTTCATCAGCCAGATCCTCGACGAGTTGCGCAAGGTCGTCCGACCGACGCGCAACGAACTGTGGAACTACACGCTCGTCGTCATCGTCTTCGTGACCGTGATGATGGCGCTCGTGTCCGCCCTGGACTTCGGCTTCGGCAAGCTCGTCGCCCTGGTCTTCGGCGACGGCGGCTGAGCCCTGGTCGCGTCCGAGAGGTCGCGCCCGCACCACGTTTGAACTCAACGCTGCACAGGAAGTAGGTCTGCACGTGTCCGACCACACGACGTCCGATGGCGACACTGCCGACGAGACGGCGACTCCCGAGACGCTCGCCGTCGACGAGTCCGACAGTGCTGCCCAGCGTGAGTCGCTGACTCTTGGCGACACCGCCCCCGCGTTCCTCGACACGCTCTCCGACGGTCCCCGCGACAACGTCGACACCGACGAGGCCGACACCGACGAGGCCGACACTGCGGATGAGGACGTCGACACCGACGCTCCCGCCGAGGGCACCCTCGAGGCAGCGACGACCGAGTCCGACGAGGACGGCGACGTCATCCCCACGGACATCGACCCGATCGCGGCCTTCAAGGAAGACCTCGCCTCGAAGTTCGGCGACTGGTACGTCATCCACTCCTACGCGGGTTACGAGAACCGCGTGAAGACCAACCTCGAGACCCGGATCCAGTCCCTCAACATGGAGGACTTCATCTTCGAGATCGAGGTCCCCATGGAAGAGGTCACCGAGATCAAGAGCGGTCAGCGCAAGCTGGTCCGTCGGGTCCGGATGCCCGGTTACGTCATCGTCCGCATGGACCTCACCGACGAGTCGTGGGGCGCCGTGCGCCACACGCCCGGTGTGACGGGCTTCGTCGGAAACGCGCACCAGCCGGTGCCGCTGAGCCTCGACGAGGTCTACACGATGATCAAGCCGGCCGAGCTCGAGCTTGCCGCGGCTGCTGCCGCCGGTGGCTCGTCCGCTTCCGGCGCCGGCTCCGCCTCGCAGGCCCCGGTCGTCGACTTCGAGGTCGGCGAGTCGGTCACCGTCATGGACGGCCCGTTCGAGACCTTGCCGGCGACGATCTCCGAGATCAACGCCGAGGGCCAGAAGCTCAAGGTTCTCGTCTCCATCTTCGGCCGGGAAACCCCGGTCGAGCTGTCGTTCAGCCAGGTCTCCAAGCTCTGACCGTTCGCCAGCACTGCAACCGGGTCATCGCCCAAGGCGTGGGCCCACAACCAACAAAAGGACACACAGCATGCCTCCCAAGAGCAAAAAGGTCTCCGGCTACATCAACCTGCAGATCCAGGCTGGTGCGGCGACCCCGGCTCCCCCCGTGGGCCCCGCCCTCGGTCAGCACGGCGTCAACATCATGGAGTTCGTCAAGGCCTACAACGCTGCGACCGAGCACCAGCGGGGCAACATCATCCCCGTCGTCATCACCGTCTTCGAAGACCGTTCCTTCACCTTCATCACCAAGACGCCCCCGGCGTCCGAGCTGATCAAGAAGGCTGCGGGCGTCCAGAAGGGCTCCGGCGAGCCGCACAAGACCAAGGTCGCCAAGCTGACCACGGACCAGGTGCGCGAGATCGCCGAGCAGAAGATGCCGGACCTCAACGCCAACGACATCGACGCCGCGATGAAGATCATCGCCGGCACCGCCCGTCAGATGGGCATCACGACCGACCTCAGCTGAGGTCACCGACAACGTCGGTATGCCGCCCGCTCGGGCGAGCGGGCGGCATACCGAAAAGCGTTTCGTTCACTCGAGCGAAACGCGTGGGAGGGCCAGCGCTGGCCCGCACCACAACTCCATCTCTGAATCATCAGGAGAGAACATGAAGCGCAGCAAGGGCTACCGCGCCACCGCGGAGAAGATCGACGCCGACAACGCCTACACCCCGCTCGAGGCCGTGCGTCTCGCGAAGACCGGTGCGAAGGCCAAGTACGACGAGACCGTTGAGGTCGCCATGCGTCTGGGCATCGACCCGCGCAAGGCCGACCAGATGGTTCGCGGCACCGTGAACCTCCCCCACGGCACGGGCAAGACTGCTCGCGTCCTCGTCTTCGCCAACGGCGACAAGGCCGAGGCCGCTCGCGCTGCCGGTGCTGACTACGTCGGCTCCGACGACCTGCTCGAGAAGGTCGCTGGCGGCTGGCTCGACTTCGACGCGATCGTCGCCACCCCTGACCTCATGGGCAAGGTCGGTCGTCTCGGCAAGGTCCTCGGTCCCCGTGGCCTCATGCCGAACCCGAAGACCGGAACCGTCACGATGGACACGGCCAAGGCCGTGACCGACATCAAGGGCGGCAAGATCGAGTTCCGTGCCGACAAGCACAGCAACCTCCACTTCATCATCGGCAAGGCCTCCTTCGACGAGACCAAGCTCGTCGAGAACTACGCGGCCGCGCTCGAGGAGATCCTCCGCCTCAAGCCGTCGTCCTCGAAGGGTCGCTACATCAGCAAGGCGACCATGTCGACGACGATGGGCCCCGGCATCCCGGTGGACTTCACCAAGACCCGCAACCTGCTCGGTGAGGATGGCCAGGCCGACGCCTGATCCTCCCCTCGCACACGAAGCGACCCCTGTTCTTGCGAACGGGGGTCGCTTCGTTGTTGGCTCGATGAGGTTGGCGCGAGCCGCAGTCGCGGTGCGTTCCTCGTGTGGACGACGCGGTTCGAGGCACCGACGGAGCACCGGACTGACGACACAGACCCCCCTGGGGTGGTCTGAACGACCATCTCGGCTCCCGCCCGATGGGGCCAGAGCCTTGAGTCGTCTCATAATCCGTGTGACCTGGGTTTCTCTCTGCCGCTAAGCCTTGAATCACAGGTAACCCCGGGGTAACTTCGCCAAAGCCCTGTTGCACCGTCGCCTCGGGTTCCACATCCCGCGGTGACGATTCCCGGCCATGCAACGGGGCTGGAGAGAGGTGTTGCATGGGTGTCGCCATTGAGGTCCAAGGACTGACGAAGTCCTTCGGATCCCAGAAGATCTGGGACGACGTCACCCTCACCCTCCCGGCGGGCGAGATCTCGGTCATGCTGGGCCCGTCCGGAACCGGCAAGTCCGTCTTCCTCAAGACGCTCGTCGGCCTGCTCAAGCCCGACAAGGGCTCGATCGTCATCAACGGCGACGACCTGGTCACCCTCAGGGAGCGCGACCTCTATGAGGTGCGCAAGCTCTTCGGCGTGCTGTTCCAGGACGGTGCGCTCTTCGGGTCCATGACCCTCTACGACAACGTCGCGTTCCCGCTGCGTGAGCACACCAAGAAGTCCGAGTCCGTCATCCGCGGCATCGTCCTCGAGAAGATGGACCTGGTCGGTCTCACCGGTGCCGAGGACAAGTTGCCCGGCGAGATCTCGGGCGGCATGCGCAAGCGCGCGGGCCTGGCCCGAGCGCTGGTGCTCGACCCCGAGATCCTGCTCATCGACGAGCCCGACTCGGGTCTCGATCCGGTGCGCACGTCCTACATCAACCAGTTGTTCATCGACCTCAACGCACAGATCGACGCGACCTTCCTCATCGTCACGCACGACATCAACACCGCCCGCACCGTCCCGGACAACATCGGCCTGCTCTATCACCGCCACCTCGCGATGTTCGGGCCTCGCGAGATGCTGCTCAGTTCCGAGGAGCCCGTGGTCCGCCAGTTCCTCAACGCCCAGACCATTGGTCCGATCGGGATGTCCGAGGAGAAGGACGCTGACGAGCTCGCGTCCGAGTCCGGGCAGGAGCTGCCGCCGCTGCCCCCGATCCCGCTGCAGCTCAGGACGAGCGATGGTTCGGCCCGTGCGGCGGAGAAGGCACCGGGGGACTGGTGCCGGGCCAACAACGTCACGCCGCCGCCAGGATCCTTCCTGTCCGGCAACGCCGGCGTCCCCGGTGTCTCACAGTCCGTCGCCCCCGCCCAGGCCGTCGCCCCCGCGCAGGGGGCCACGACATGAACGTCATCACGGGTCCGCTCAAGCAGGCTGGCGCGCTCTTCGCCCTTGCCCTCGACGTCCTGATCGCCCTGCCCAAGCGGCCGTTCCAGACCAAGGAGTTCATCCAGCAGAGCTGGTTCATCGCCTCGGTGACGATCGTCCCCACGGCCTTGGTGTCGATCCCCTTCGGTGCGGTCATCGCCCTCCAGCTCGGCACCCTCACCCGCCAGCTCGGGGCCCAGTCGTTCACCGGCGCCGCCAGCGTGCTCGCCGTCGTGCGTGAGGCCTCGCCGATCGTCACGGCTCTGCTCATCGCGGGCGCCGGTGGTTCGGCGATCTGTGCAGACCTCGGCTCGCGCAAGATCCGTGAGGAGCTCGACGCGATGGAGGTGCTCGGCATCAGCCCGATCCAGCGTCTCGTCGTGCCTCGTGTCCTCGCGACCATGCTCGTGGCGGTGCTCCTCAACGGGCTCGTGTCCGTCGTCGGTGTGGGCGGGGGCTACTTCTTCAACGTCGTCATCCAGGGCGGGACGCCGGGCGCCTATCTCGCGTCGTTCACTGCGCTCGCGCAACTGGCCGACCTCTGGACGTCGGAGATCAAGGCTCTGCTCTTCGGTGCCGTCGCGGCGATCGTCGCCTCCTACAAGGGACTGACGGCGGGTGGCGGACCCAAGGGTGTGGGCGACGCGGTCAACCAGAGCGTGGTCATCACGTTCATGTTGCTCTTCGTCATCAACTTCGTGGTCTCGGCGATCTACTTCCAAGTCGTTCCCCAGAAGATCTGATGGGGAGCCGACGATGAGCCGCACCAAGGACCTGATGGCGCGCCCGGGCAGGGCGCTCGACAGCCTCAGCGACCAGATGCACTTCTACGTGCGTTCGATCGCGTGGAGCCCGCGCACGATCCGTCGCTACAAGAAAGAGATCCTCCGACTGCTCGCCGAGGTCTCCTTGGGCAGCGGCGCGCTCAGTGTCATCGCCGGCACGGTCGGCGTTCTCACCTTCATGGCCTTCTTCACCGGCAGCCAGGTCGGGTTGCAGGGCTACTCATCCCTCAACCAGCTCGGGACGGGAGCCTTTGCCGGCTTCCTCGCCGCCTACCTCAACACCCGCGAGATCGCCCCGCTCGTCGCGGGCCTGGCCCTGGCCGCGACGGTCGGCTGTGGCTTCACCGCGCAACTCGGTGCCATGAGGATCTCCGAGGAGGTGGACGCACTCGAGGTCATGGGCATCCCGTCACTGCCCTTCCTCGTGACCACGCGCATGATCGCGGGCTTCATCGCCGTCATCCCGCTCTACGTCATCGGTCTGCTGTCCTCGTACGCCGCGACGAGATTCATCGTCACCGACTACTTCGGGCAGTCCAAGGGCACCTACGACCACTACTTCCATCTGTTCTTACCGCCGATAGACATCCTCTACTCGTTCCTCAAGGTCCTCGTCTTCGCGGTGATCATCATCCTGATCCACTGCTACTACGGCTACACCGCGAGCGGTGGACCGGCCGGTGTCGGCGTCGCTGTGGGCAAGGCCGTGCGCACATCAATCGTCGCCGTCAACCTCGTCGACTTCTTCTTCTCCCTCGCGGTGTGGGGCGCGACGACCACAGTGAGGATTGCGGGTTAGCCATGGCCGGATCCACCACCCTGCGACGTCTCGGGCACCGCACCTATGGTGTGGCGTTCCTGCTCATCATCGCCCTGCTCCTGTCCTTGTCGATCGCGTCGTTCAAGAAGGTCTTCACCGACGTCGTCGAGGTGACGCTGCGCACCGATCGCATCGGCAGCCAGCTGCAGGAGGCTTCCGACGTCAAGATCCGCGGCCTCATCGTCGGCGAGGTCCGGTCCATCGAGGCGGGTGTCGACGGGGCGACCCTGCACCTCGCCCTCAAGCCCGAGATGGTCAGCCTCATCCCCGCCAAGGTGAGTGCGCGGCTGCTGCCCAAGACCTTGTTCGGTGAGCGCTACGTCGACCTCGTCACTCCCGAGGGCGACCAGGGCCGCGCCATCCGCGCCGGAGACGAGATCCCGCAGGACCGCACGACGGTGGCCATCGAGCTCGAGAAGGTCTTCGAAGACCTGCTGCCGCTCCTGCGATCGATCGACCCGGCCAAGCTCTCGGCCACTCTCAACGCCCTCGCGACTGCTCTCGACGGTCGTGGCACGAAGCTCGGCCAGAACCTCGTGCTGGTCGACGACTACTTCACCCAGCTCAACCCGCACCTGCCGACGATCCAGGCCGACATCTCCGGTCTGGCCGACTTCGCGAGCACGTATGCCGTTGCCGCACCTGAGCTGCTCCGTGCGGCGAAGGCGTTGCTCACGACCAACGCGACGATCGTGGAGAAGCAGAAGGAACTGGCCGGATTCCTCGCCGGGACAGCCGGATTCGCCAACACGACGGCTGGCTTCCTCGAGACGAACCAGAACCGCATCATCCAAGTTGGTCGCGTCCAGCGCCCCACCCTGCAGGTGCTCGCCAAGCACTCGCCGATCTATCCCTGCTTCACCCAGGGCCTGGTCGCCTGGCTTCCCCAGGTGCGCGACGTGGTCCGCGACGGGATCTTCCACATCACCCTCGAGTTCCCTCCTCAGTCCAAGGCCTACCACCCAGGTGAGGAACCGGCGTGGGGGGAGAAGCGGGCCCCCAGCTGCGAGGGCCTGCCGAAGCCCAAGGGCGGGCAGGGCAGCCCGTACCAGTCGCCCAAGGCGGCGGACGGCACAGATGGTGCGCCCACCGCGTCCAACCAGTCCGTGTTGCCACAGGCTTTCCTCGCTCCGACCGCGGCCCGGATCCCGAGCGTCGAGTCCGGCCTTGCCGGAACGGTCGAGGAGCAGAAGATCGTCGGTGCCCTGACCGGTGTCGCGGCCGACGAGGACGCCTCCCTGGCAACGCTCCTTGCCGGGCCGATGCTGCGCGGGACGGTGGTGAACCAGTGAAGACGACCTCGAGCCTCGTGAAGTTCGTCATCTTCGCGATTGTCACGATCCTGGCGACCGGGACGCTGGCCGCCACGATCGCCAACATCCAGCCGGGTGACCGCAATGCCTACACCGCGGTGTTCACCGACGTCACCGGGCTCGCCAAGGGCCACGAGGTGCGCATCGCCGGTGTCCGCGTCGGGTCGGTCAAGGACATCAAGGTCGCCGCCGACCGCACGCACGCCGACGTGACGTTCGACGTCCTCACGTCGAGCGTGCTCACGCAGGGAACCGTCGCGACGATCAAGTACCGCAACCTCGTCGGCGAGCGTTACATCGCGCTCACCCAGGGGCCGGGCAACGCGACGACACTCAAGAGTGGCGCGAAGATCCCGCTCGAACGCACTCACCCCGCACTCGACCTCACGGTGCTGTTCAACGGGTTCAAACCGCTGTTCGCGGCACTGTCGCCCAACGACGTCAACGAGCTGTCTGCGCAGATCATCTCGGTGCTCCAGGGCGAGGGCGGCAACATCAACACGCTCCTCGGGCAGACGGCGTCCCTCACGGGCACGCTGGCTGACCGCGACAAGGTCATCGGCCGGGTCATCACCAATCTCACCACCGTGCTCACCACGGTGGAGCAGCACGACACCGCCCTCGGCGAGCTGCTCATCCAGCTGCAGCGCTTCGTCTCGGGCCTGGCGGCCGACCGCAAGGCCATCGGCGAGTCGCTCACCAACATCAACTCGGTCGCGGACGAGACCGCGCAGCTGCTCGCAGCGGGACGGCCCGACATCAAGACCGACATCGCCCAGCTCGGCGCCCTCAGCAAGAACCTCAACAAGCCGGCCAACACCCAGCTCTACGAGAAGTTCATCACCGGCGCCCCGGAGAAGATCAACACGATCACCCGCACGGCGTCCTACGGGTCGTGGTTCAACTTCTACCTCTGTCGGTTCGACGTCAAGAACCTCGTCCTGCCCACCGGCCCCACGCCCGGTGGTCTCGGCTACAACGTTGCGGCGGCGAGGTGCCGATGAACACGCCCTTCCGTGAGAGGAACCCGTTGCCCATCGGCATCGCGGGCATCCTGGCCATCGGCCTCGTCCTCCTCGCCTCGTTCAATGCATCAAAGTTGCCCCTCATCGGCGGCGGAACGGCGTATGCCGCGTCGTTCAGTGAGGCGGGCGGCCTGCGCTCCGGCGACGAGGTCAGGATCGCGGGCGTGAAAGTCGGCAAGGTCACCGACATCAGGTTGGTCGGCAACAAGGTTGACGTCGACTTCCGCATCACGCAGGACGTGTCCTTCGGCGCCGAGTCCGGGGCCTCGATCCGGATGAGGACGCTGCTGGGCCAGAAGTACATCTCGCTCGAACCCCAGGGCCGCGGCCAGATGGCCGAGGGCACGACGATCCCGCTCTCGCGAACGGTGTCGAGCTACGACATCATCAATGCCTTCTCCGACCTGACAGAGACGACCGAGCGGATCGACACCCAGCAGCTCGCCACCTCTCTCGACACCATCGCCAGCGAGTTCACCGACACTCCGGCCAACGTCAGGCTGGCCCTCGACGGACTGACCCGTCTGTCGCAGACGATCGCCGGGCGGGACGCCGAGCTCAAGGCGCTGCTCAAGGCGGCCAACTCCGTCTCGGCGACCCTGGCGGACCAGAACAAGGTCATCGAGAAGATCATCACCGACGGTGACCTGCTGCTCGCCGAGCTCTACGAGCGCCGCGATGCGATCCACACCCTCTTCACCAACACCAGTGCCATGGCAGTGCAGATCACCGGGCTGGTCCGCGACAACCGGGCCCAGCTCGCCCCGACACTGGCCGAGCTCAACAAGGTGCTCGCGACGCTCCGCAAGCACGAAGGTGACCTGACCAGGACGATCGAGGCCATGGGCCCGTTCACGCGGGTCTTCGCCAGTGCGCTCGGCAACGGCCGCTGGTTCGACACCTACATCCAGAACCTCACGGTCCCGGTCGGGGCGGTGGGCCGATGAAGAGCTCAGTCATGAGCAAGGTCGTCGCGGCGCTCGTCGTCGTCGGCCTCGTCGCGGGCGCCTTCCTGTGGTGGCCCCGTGGTGAGAAGGTCACGGTGACGGGCGACTTCGCGCGAGCGGTCGGCCTCTATGCCGGCTCCGACGTCCGCGTGCTCGGTGTCAGGGTCGGCAAGGTGACTGCGGTCGAGCCGCGTGGTGAGACGGTGCGCGTGACCTTCGAGGTCGACCAGGACGTCAAGGTTCCGGCGAACGCCCAGGCAGCAGTCGTCGCGCCGTCGCTCGTGAGCGACCGCTACGTCCAGCTGCTCCCGGCATACACGTCCGGTCCGGTCCTGCAGGACGGTGCCGCCATCCCGCGTGAACGCACGGCGGTCCCGGTCGAGCTAGACCGGATCTCCCAGTCCCTCGACGACCTGATGGTCGCGTTGGGCCCGGAAGGGGCCAACAAGGAGGGTGCGCTGAGTCGCGTGCTCGACACGAGTGCGCGCAACCTCAAGGGCAACGGCCAGAACCTCAACGACATGAATCGCGGTCTGTCACAGGCGGTTCAGACGTTTGCGGAGGGGCGCGGTGACCTCTTCGCCACGGTGAAGAACCTCGAGACCTTCACCGGGATGCTCGCGACCAACGACGCGCAGGTGCGCCGTCTCAACACCGACCTGTCCAAGGTCTCCGACCAGCTCGACGGCGAGCGCGACGACCTCTCGGCCGCCCTCAAGAACCTCGCGGTGGCACTCAGCGAGATCTCGAGCTTCGTCAAGGACAACCGGGCGGTGCTCACCGAGGACGTGGACCAGCTCACCCAGCTGACCACGGCAGTCGCGTCCAAGCGTGATGCCCTGGCGAGCACGTTGGACAACGCGCCGGTGGCCCTGTCCAACCTCGGGCTCGCCTACAACTCGGCCTCCGGCTCGCTCGACACCCGCACCAACATCGTCGGCCTCGATGACCCAGCCCTCGTCCTGTGTTCCCTCCTCACCGGACCGACCGGCACGGGCAACGCCAACCCCAACCTGTGCACCCTGCTCCAGAGCCTCATCCCCAAGGGTGGGTTGATCCCCGGACTCCTCAACCTGCCCGGCCTCTCGGCCATCCCCACGGCACTGACCACACCTGGCGTGGCACCGCTCGTGGCCCCGGCGGCGGCTGCTGCGACGGCGAAGCCCGAGACCGTGGACGTGACGATCCGCGGGGCCGACCCGACACTCGGCGGCCTCCTTCCGAAGGAGAAGCCATGACGTATGCCGTGCGCGCCCTGCGCGCCGTAGCGCTCGCGGTCGTCGTGACCCTGACCCTGAGCTCGTGCAACGGTGCCTTCGACCTGCCGCTGCCCGGTGGGGCCAAGGGCGACGGGCCTTCGATGCGGGTCAAGGTCGACTTCGCCGACGTTCTTGACCTCGTCCCCAAGTCCGCGGTCAAGATCAACGAGGTGTCCGTGGGCCAGGTGGAGGACATCGAGCTCAACGGGTGGACGGCCCGGGTGACGTTGTCGGTCCCGACGTCGAGCAAGCTGCCGGACAACGCGACGGCCGAGCTCAAGCAGACCTCGTTGTTGGGGGAGAAGTACATCTCCCTCGCAGCTCCGGCCGACGGCAAGGGAGTGGGCACGCTGTCCGACGGCGACCTGATCCCCCTCGACCGCACGAACCGCAACCCCGAGGTCGAAGAGGTCCTGTCAGCGATGTCGCTCCTCCTCAACGGTGGGGGCATCGCCCAGCTCGCTGTCATCGAGAGGGAGCTCAACAACGCGCTGCGGGGCAACACCGACGAGATCAAGCACCTCATCGGGCAGCTCAACACGTTCATCGGTGGGCTCGAGGACCAGAAGGGCGAGATCGTGCGGGCCATCGACGCGGTCGACCAGCTCGCCGCCAGGCTCGCGGCCCAGAAGGAGCTCATCGGCAAGACGCTCGAGGAGCTCCCCAAGGGGCTCAAGGTTCTCGCTGACCAGCGCATCCAGCTCACCCAGATGCTCCAGGCGCTCAGTCGACTGGGGGCCGTCGGGACCAAGGTGATCCAGGGTTCCAAGGACGACATGCTCGCCAACCTCAAGCTTCTCGCCCCGATCCTGACCCAGCTCAACGCGGCGGGTGACGCCCTGCCCCAGTCCCTCGAGATCCTGTTGACCTATCCCTTCCCGGACAAGATGCTGGAGGCCATCAAGGGTGACTTCGTCAACCTGTCCATCACCGCCGACCTCGACCTGAGTGAGCTCAAGCTGCTCGGCAACGGGCTGCCCGGTTCCCCGATTCCGGGCGCGTCCCTGCCGCCGCTGCCCCTCCCCTCGGTTCCGGTCCCGACCGTGCCGGTGCCCACGGTGCCGGTGCCCACGGTGCCGGTGCCCAGGGTGCCGGTGCCGACGACGACGCCCAAGAACCCCTTGTGTCCGCCGCTCTGCCTCAGTGACGAGACCGGCCGCGACACCTCGTGGACCGCGCTCTACGGCGGGGGTGCGGCATGATCCGCAACTTCACCAAGGCGCAGCTCGTGGCGTTCCTCATCATCACGATCGTCGGTGTGTCGATCCTTTCGGCGAACTACATCGGTCTCACCCAGCGCCTCCTCGGAGGTGGTGCGTCGTTCTCGGCAAGCTTTGCGCAGTCCGGCGGGATCTTCGTGGGGTCCGAAGTCACCTACCGCGGCGTGAAGGTCGGTCGGGTGACCGGCCTGGAGCTCGAGAAGGACGGCGTTCTCGTCCAGGCCCAGCTGGACCGCGGGTCCGAGGTTCCCAAGGACACCCTCGCGATCGTCGAGAACCGTTCGGCGGTCGGTGAGCAGTACCTCGACCTGCAGCCACGATCCTTCGGGGGTCCCGTCCTCGCATCGGGAGACACGATCCCGCGCAAGGACACGGCATACCCGATCCGCGTCGACGAACTGCTGCTCGACGTCGACAAGACCGTCAAGTCGGTCGACCAGGACGACCTGCGCACGGTCATCGACGAGCTGGGTGCCGGCTTCGAAGGGTCGGGACCGGACCTGGCTCGCCTCATCGACAACGGCAACCTCCTCACGCAGGCAGCGATCGACGCGCTTCCCGAGACGGTGCGCCTGCTCCAGCAGAGCAAGACGGTCCTCGACACGCAGCGCGACACGGCCCCCCAGATCAAGAACTTCTCGACCGACTTCGCCAACCTGTCCGAGACCCTTCAGAAGTCCGACACCGACCTGCGGCTCATCCTCGACCGGGGTGTCGTCGCGTCCAAGGAGCTCGAGGGCCTCATCAAGGACAACCAGTCCAATCTCGCGACGCTCATCGCCAACCTCATCACCATCGGCCAGGTGACGACCTCACGCATCGATGGCATCGAGCAGATGTTCGTCACCTACCCGGCTGCGGTCGCCGGAGGATTCACGGTCGTACCCGGCGACGGCACGGCCCACTTCGGGTTGCAGACTGCGCATGATCCGGCGGCCTGCACCAAGGGCTACGAGGGCACGCAGAAGACCGACCCCAACCGCACCGGGAACCTCCCGCCCACCAACACGAAAGCCGGATGCACGCTCCCGCGCGGGTCGGCCTCGAACGTCCGTGGCGCCCAGAACGCACCTCGGCCACGCAGCGGGGTCGCGTCGTCGCACCCGCTGGCCATGGCAAACCAGATGATGCCGTTGGGCAATGCCGCTGCCGCCGAGGGTTCGCCGCAGGTGTTCGCACCCCAGGCGCCGACCGGGGGAGCGGCAGGGGCAGACTCGTGGTCGTGGATCATGCAGGAGGCCGCTCGATGAGCCGCCAGATGACGGCCAGGCTCCTCTGGGGCCTGGCGGCGCTCGCGCTCGTCGCCACGGTGGCTCTCGGGGCGACCCGAGGCCGCGACTGGTGGAACGCCCGAGCGACCGAGCAGGCCCAGTCCGACGCCCTGGCCGCCGGTCGCCAGTACGCCGTGAACTTCGCGACGATCGACTACCGCAAGGTCGACGAGGACACCAACCGGGTCAAGGCGGGTGCCACGGGGGAGTTCCTCGCGAGCTACACCAGCCAGCTCGAAGAGCTCAAGAAGGTCATCGTCGACAACAAGTCCGTGAGCAAGGTCGAACGCTCCGAGGCCGCGCTGGTCGCGGGCGATCGCGACTCCGCGACCGTCATCGTCGGGGTCATCGCGCCGACGAGCAACACCGTCGTCCCCCACGGCGAGAAGAAGACCTATCGCACCAAGCTGGGTCTGCGTCTCGTCGGTGAGCAGTGGAAGGTGGAGCGCCTTGAGTTCGTCGGCTAACCGTCGCCCTCGCGTCGCCGGACAGCGCCGTCGACCCCTTCGCGAGGACGGGTTGATCGACGCTGAACCGCAGATCCCTGAGGGTCACGACGACGCTGTGGGTCCTCACGTCCTTGATCCTGATGTCCTTGATGCTGACGACCGAGCTGAGCCGGTCGACGGCGCCGCGTCCGAGGACGTTCAGGCGCATGATGCCGACGCCGTCGCCGACGCCGGCGACGAGAAGGTCGCTTGGTCGCTCCTCTTCCCGGCTCTTGCGCTCGTCGTGTGCGTGGCCATGTTGGCGACCGTCCTCGTCGTGACGCGCAACGACCCGGGGGAGCGGCCCCGCGCGGCGAGCGCCGCCACGGCCACGGCGCGCAGCGCCCTCGAGCAGATCCTCAGCTACAACCACTCGACGATGACCCAGCAGCTGCCGGCGAGCCAGGCGTTGCTCACCGGCGCCTTCAAGCAGGAGTTCGGCGAGACGATGACCAAGACGATCGTCCCGCTGGCCCAGAAGGACAAGACCGTGGTCAAGGCCCGGGTCTACGAAGCCGGTGTCATGTCGCAGACAGCCGACACCGTCACTGTTCAGGCGTTCGTCAACCAGGCGCGCACGAGCGACACCCAGAAGGAACCGTCGATCGACCAGAACCGCGTCATCGCCACGATGACGAAGTCGGGCAACCGCTGGCTCGTCTCGTCCCTCAAGGCCTACTGAACAGGGCGTTCGTGGCCCGCCCGGCCGCGCCGTTAGGCTCGAAGCACTCAACCGGGAGGGAACCCATGAAGATCTCGATGCGCCGCTCCGGTGGCGCTGCACTCGCTCTGGCCGGTCTGCTCGCGCTCGGCGCGTGCAGCTCGTCCGAGGGCACCACCGACTCCAGCGCGAGCCAAGCGAAGGGTGACACGGTCGACGCCGGCGACCTCGCGGGGCGCATGGTCACCGCCATGGAGAAGGCTGGCAGCGGCACCATGACCATGGAGACCGGCGGCCAAAAGGCTTCTGGCGACTTCAGATACGTCGATGGCAAGCTGCAGCAGCACACCAAGGTCCCGGTCGAGGGATCCGAGATGGAGATCATCGCCGTGGGCGACTTCGTCTTCCTCAAGGGTCTGCCCGGCCAGGCCAAGCCGTGGGTCAAGATCGACCCAAAGGCCAAGGACCCGATCAGCCAGATGTTCAAGGGCATCGCCGAAGGCGGCATCAGCGACCCGACCAAGATGGCGCAGAACCTCAAGGGCACCAAGGCCACGCTCAAGTCCCAGGCCGGCGGCAACTCGACCTACGAGTTCACTGTCGACTCGGCCAAGGCGCTCGGCACGACCGCCACCCCGAGCCCGTCGGCCAGTGCACCGACGCAGTCACTCACCATGACCTACGTCCTCGGCAAGGACGACCGTCCGGTGACCATCTCGACCAAGGTTGCCGACCAGTCGATCAAGGTCACCTACAGCGACTGGGGCAAGAAGGTCGAGATCGCCGAGCCCCCCGCCGACCAGGTCGGCCCGATGAGCTTCCCCTCCAGCTGAGGCATCGTCTTCGTGCCCCCCACGGACAACTCGCTGGCGCTCGCCCTCGTCTTTGATTTCGACTTCGTGCCCCGCACGGACAACTCGCTGGCGCTCGCCGTCCGTGCGGGGCACGAAGTCGGTCACAGGGCGGTGTGATTTGGTGGCTGGGCCGGTCCGCCCGTACTGTGTCCCTTGACCAAAGACCGCCGGTTGTCTGGTGCACCCGCACCAGATCGAAGGTTCCGCGAGAGCGGGCAACCAGCGCAGGACGAGTTTCGAAGGCATGCATCGCTTGCGAGCGCATGAATCACGAGCCCCGGCCCTGTGCCGGGGCTCATTCTTTTTGTCGCGGGCCTTCAGCCAGAGGTCGTCCTCAACGGAAGGAGGCCCAATGTCTCGTGCAGACAAGACGGCGGCGATTGCCGAGCTCGCGGACAAGTTCCGTAGCTCCAGCGCCACTGTTCTGACGGAGTACCGCGGGCTCTCGGTGGCACAGATCACCGAGCTTCGTGGCGCCCTTCGTGGCAACGCGACCTACGCCGTGGTCAAGAACACGCTGACCGAGCTCGCCGCCAAGGAGGCCGGAGTCACGGCCTTCGACGGCCAGCTCGTGGGACCGTCCGCCATCGCCTTTGTCGACGGTGACCCGGTTGAGGCTGCCAAGAGCCTGCGTGACTTCGCCAAGGCACACCCCCTCCTCGTGATCAAGAGCGGCCTGCTTGACGGCAAGGCTCTCACTGCGCAGGAGATCACCAAGCTCGCGGACCTCGAGTCCCGCGAGGTGCTTCTCGCCAAGCTGGCCGGCGCGATGAACGCGTCGCTCACCCAGGCTGTCTACCTCTTCGCCGCGCCGCTGTCGCAGACCGCTCGGGTCGTCGACGCGCTGCGTGCCAAGGTCGAGTCCGAGGGTCCGGCTGATGCCGCTCCCGAGGCCGAGGCCGAGGTTGCCACTGAGGAGACCCCCGCCGACGCCGCACCTGCGGTCGAGGCCACCGAAAACGTCGCCACGGGTGGCGACGACGCCTGAGACCCCAGCACGTGCTGAGGTTCCAGGAAACACACCACCGCCACTCACGGCATACACGAAAAGTAGAAAGGTGCCATCATGGCCAAGCTCAGCACCGACGAGCTCCTTGAGGCTTTCAAGGAGATGACCCTCATCGAGCTCTCCGAGTTCGTCAAGCAGTTCGAGGAGACCTTCAACGTCACCGCCGCCGCGCCCGTCGCGGTTGCTGGTGTCGCAGCAGCCGGTGGCGGCGACGCCGCTGCCGCCGCTGAGGAGCAGGACGAGTTCGACGTCATCCTGACCGCTGCCGGCGACAAGAAGATCGCCGTCATCAAGGAGGTCCGTTCGCTGACCTCCCTCGGTCTCAAGGAGGCCAAGGACCTCGTCGATGGAGCCCCCAAGGCCGTCGTCGAGAAGGTCGACAAGGCCACGGCCGACAAGGCCAAGGAGCAGCTCGAGGCCGCAGGCGCGACCGTCGAGGTCAAGTGACCTGAGCCTCCACCAAGGCTGAGCACTTCTCGCGAACGGGCGGGTTCGATCCACTGGATCGGTCCCGCCCGTTCCGCATGTCCGGGCGTCTTCGCGCTCAAAATGCGGCGTATGCCGGGTGGGCGCTTGACGTGCGCGCCTGCGCCAGTCATCCTTTCCGGGTCAGACCACGTGCTTCTCGCCTGTGATGAATGACCGGACCTGCGACCCGCGCTCCCCGCGGATTGGACAGGGTTGGACTGTTGCGCCCTTTTAGGTCTAGACTGTTGCTTTGCCCTGCCCATGACCTCCGCCCGCTCTCGTCGAGCGTCCTCCGCCGTGCCCCCGCCGCATCCCGGCTCTTGCACGTGTTCGGCTCACCGACGAAGAGGGGATCGGGTGCTGTGGGCCGTGCGACCACCGTAAAAACACATGGCCAGTGGAAGGACCATCCTTGGCTGCCTCGCGCACCGCGTCCAAGACCGTGACCACCGCATTGACGGCTTCGGGCCGACTTTCGTTCGGCAAGATCCGTGAGCCCATGGAGGTCCCCGACCTCCTCGCCCTGCAGACCGAGAGCTTTGACTGGCTCCTGGGCAACGAGCGCTGGCAGGAGCGTGTCGCTCAGGCACGCGCCGCCGGCCGTGACGACGTCCCGGAGCGTTCGGGTCTCGAGGACATCTTCGAAGAGATCTCCCCGATCGAGGACTTCAGCGGCTCCATGTCGCTCTCGTTCCGCGACCACCGCTTCGAAGAGGTCAAGTACTCCATCGAGGACTGCAAGGAGCGCGACCAGACCTACTCCGCGCCCCTGTTCGTCACCGCGGAGTTCATGAACAACACCACGGGTGAGATCAAGAGCCAGACCGTGTTCATGGGCGACTTCCCGCTCATGACCGAGCGCGGCACGTTCATCATCAACGGCACCGAGCGTGTCGTCGTCTCGCAGCTCGTCCGAAGCCCGGGCGTCTACTTCGAGCGCACCCCCGACAAGACGTCCGACAAGGACATCTACACCGCCAAGATCATCCCGAGCCGTGGCGCGTGGATCGAGTTCGAGATCGACAAGCGCGACATGGTGGGCGTTCGCGTCGACCGCAAGCGCAAGCAGTCGGTCACCGTCCTCCTCAAGGCGCTCGGTCTGACCGAGGCGCAGATCCGCGAGGAGTTCGCCGGTTACGAGTCCATCGAGCTCACCCTCGACAAGGACAACACCGAGGGCCAGGACGACGCCCTGCTCGACATCTACCGCAAGCTTCGTCCGGGCGAACCGCCCACCCGCGAGGCCGCGCAGAACCTGCTCGACAACCTCTACTTCAACGGCAAGCGCTACGACCTTGCCAAGGTTGGTCGCTACAAGATCAACAAGAAGCTGGGTATCGAGGGCGAGCTCACCGACTCGACGCTGAACGTCAACGACATCGTCGCGACGATCAAGTACATCGTGGCTCTGCACAACGGTGACGAGACCCTCCCGGGCCGTCGCAAGGGTGAAGACGTCGCGATTCGCGTCGAGACCGACGACATCGACCACTTCGGCAACCGTCGCCTGCGCAACGTCGGCGAGCTCATCCAGAACCAGGTCCGCACGGGCCTGTCCCGGATGGAGCGCGTCGTCCGCGAGCGGATGACGACCCAGGACGTCGAGGCGATCACGCCGCAGACCCTGATCAACATCCGCCCCGTGGTGGCCTCGATCAAGGAGTTCTTCGGAACCTCGCAGCTGTCGCAGTTCATGGACCAGAACAACCCGCTCTCCGGACTGACGCACAAGCGTCGCCTGTCCGCGTTGGGCCCGGGTGGTCTCTCCCGTGACCGCGCCGGCATGGACGTGCGTGACGTCCACCCGTCGCACTACGGCCGCATGTGCCCGATCGAGACCCCTGAGGGTCCCAACATCGGTCTGATCGGCTCGCTCGCGTCCTACGGCCGCATCAACGCGTTCGGCTTCATCGAGACCCCGTACCGCAAGGTCACCAAGGGTCGGGTCACCGACGAGATCCACTACCTGTCGGCTGACGAAGAGGACGAGCACGTCATCGCCCAGGCGAACGCGGCGCTCGACGCTGCTGGTGAGCGTTTCACCAGCGAGCGCGTGCTCGTGCGCGTCAAGGGTGGCGAGGTCGAGTACATCCCGGCCGACGACGTCGACTACATCGACGTCTCGGCTCGCCAGATGGTCTCGGCCGCAACCGCGCTCATCCCGTTCCTCGAGCACGACGACGCCAACCGTGCGCTCATGGGTTCCAACATGCAGCGTCAGGCGGTGCCGCTGGTCAAGGCCGAGGCCCCGCTCGTCGGCACCGGCATGGAGCTGCGCGCCGCTGTCGACTCCGGTGACGTCGTCATCGCCGAAAAGGCGGGCGTGGTCACTGAGGTTTCGGCTGACCTCGTCACCGTTGCTGCTGATGACGGCACGTCCCGTACGTACCGGATCGACAAGTTCACCCGGTCCAACCAGGGCAACAGCTACAACCAGCGCGTCATCGTCTCCGAGGGTGACCGCGTCGAAAAGAGTGGCCTCATCGCCGACGGTCCTGCGACCGACGGTGGCGAGATGGCCCTGGGTCGCAACCTCCTCGTGGCATTCATGCCGTGGGAAGGCCACAACTACGAAGACGCGATCATCCTCAGCCAGCGTCTGGTGCAGGACGACGTCCTCTCCTCGATTCACATCGAGGAGCACGAGGTCGACGCCCGCGACACCAAGCTCGGCCCCGAGGAGATCACCCGGGACATCCCCAACGTCTCCGAAGAGGTCCTCGCAGACCTCGACGAGCGCGGGATCATCCGCATCGGTGCAGAGGTCCGCGATGGCGACCTCCTCGTCGGCAAGGTCACGCCCAAGGGCGAGACCGAGCTGACCCCGGAGGAGCGTCTGCTCCGTGCGATCTTCGGTGAGAAGGCGCGCGAGGTTCGCGACACGTCCCTCAAGGTGCCTCACGGCGAGACCGGCACGGTCATCGGCGTCAAGGTGTTCGACAAGGACGAGGGCGACGAGCTTCCCCCGGGCGTGAACCAGCTGGTGCGCGTCCACGTTGCCAACAAGCGCAAGATCACGGACGGCGACAAGCTCGCCGGTCGTCACGGCAACAAGGGCGTCATCTCCAAGATCCTCCCCGTCGAGGACATGCCGTTCCTCGAGGACGGCACGCCGGTCGACGTCGTGCTCAACCCGCTCGGTGTCCCCGGTCGAATGAACATCGGCCAGATCCTCGAGCTGCACCTGGGTTGGGCCGCGAGCCGCGGCTGGGAGATCGTGGGCAACCCCGACTGGGCCAACCTCATCCCCGACGACGCCCGTTCCGCGCAGCCCGGCACCCGTGTCGCGTCGCCCGTGTTCGATGGTGTGCGCGAGGACGAGATCGTGGGCCTGCTCGACAGCACCCGCGAGACCCGTGACGGTGTCCGTCTCATCGACGGTTCCGGCAAGACGCCGCTCTTCGACGGTCGCTCCGGCGAGCCGTACCCGGAGCCGGTGTCGGTGGGCTACATGTACATCCTCAAGCTGCACCACCTCGTGGATGACAAGATCCACGCGCGCAGCACGGGCCCGTACTCGATGATCACCCAGCAGCCGCTCGGCGGTAAGGCCCAGTTCGGTGGCCAGCGCTTCGGTGAGATGGAGGTCTGGGCACTTGAGGCCTACGGCGCGGCCTACGCGCTGCAGGAGCTGCTCACCATCAAGTCGGACGACGTCAACGGTCGCGTGAAGGTCTACGAGGCCATCGTCAAGGGCGACAACATCCCCGAGCCCGGCATTCCCGAGTCCTTCAAGGTGCTCATCAAGGAAATGCAGAGCCTGTGTCTCAACGTCGAGGTCCTGTCCAGTGATGGCCAGGCGATCGAGATGCACGACGCCGAGGAAGACGTCTTCCGTGCGGCAGAGGAGCTCGGGATCGACCTGTCGCGTCGCGAGCCCAGTTCGGTCGAAGAGGTCTGATCGGTATGCCGTGCGCGCACCTGACGCACGAAGCGCTCGGTGAGCGCACGGCATACCCAGCCTGTTTCTGACCCACTTTCAGACTTACAAGAGACACGAGAGAAGGAACCACGTGCTCGACGTCAATTTCTTCGACGAACTGCGCATTGGCCTCGCCACCGCCGACTCCATCCGTGAGTGGAGCCATGGTGAGGTGAAGAAGCCCGAAACCATCAACTACCGCACCCTCAAGCCCGAGAAGGACGGACTCTTCTGCGAGAAGATCTTCGGTCCGACCCGGGACTGGGAGTGCGCCTGTGGCAAGTACAAGCGCGTCCGCTTCAAGGGCATCATCTGTGAGCGCTGCGGCGTCGAGGTGACCCGTGCGGCCGTGCGTCGTGAGCGGATGGGCCACATCGAGCTCGCCGCCCCCGTCACCCACATCTGGTACTTCAAGGGCGTCCCGTCACGCCTGGGCTACCTGCTCGACCTCGCGCCGAAGGACCTCGAGAAGGTCATCTACTTCGCCGCGTACATGATCACGAGCGTCGATGTGGACCAGCGCCACACCGACCTGCCCTCGCTCGAGGCGCAGATCGAGGTCGAGAAGAAGGAGCTCGAGAACCGTCGCGACGCCGACGTCGACACCCGCGCCAAGAAGCTCGAGGGCGACATTGCCGCACTCGAGGCCGAGGGCGCCAAGTCCGACGCCAAGCGCAAGGTCCGCGACTCCGCCGAGCGCGAGATGAACCAGATCCGCAAGCGTGCGGACGCTCAGGTCGAGCGTCTCGCGCAGGTGTGGGACCGGTTCAAGAACCTCAAGGTCCAGGACCTCGAGGGCGACGAGATCCTCTACCGCGAGATGCGTGACCGCTTCGGTCTGTACTTCGAGGGTGGCATGGGTGCCGCGGCGATCCAGAAGCGTCTGGAGTCCTTCGACCTCGAGGCCGAGGCCGAGCTCCTGCGCGAGATCATCGCCACGGGCAAGGGTCAGAAGAAGACCCGTTCGCTCAAGCGCCTCAAGGTCGTCTCGGCCTTCATGACGACGACGAACAAGCCGGCCGGCATGGTTCTTGACGCCGTCCCGGTCATCCCGCCGGACCTGCGCCCGATGGTGCAGCTCGACGGTGGCCGCTTCGCGACGTCGGACCTCAACGACCTCTACCGTCGCGTCATCAACCGCAACAACCGCCTCAAGCGACTGCTTGACCTCGGCGCACCCGAGATCATCGTCAACAACGAGAAGCGGATGCTGCAGGAGGCCGTCGACAGCCTCTTCGACAACGGTCGTCGTGGTCGCCCGGTCACGGGTCCCGGCAACCGTCCGCTCAAGTCGCTGTCCGACATGCTCAAGGGCAAGCAGGGGCGCTTCCGTCAGAACCTCCTCGGCAAGCGCGTCGACTACTCCGGCCGTTCGGTCATCGTCGTCGGCCCGCAGCTCAAGCTGCACCAGTGTGGTCTGCCCAAGCAGATGGCTCTCGAGCTGTTCAAGCCGTTCGTGATGAAGCGTCTGGTGGACCTCGACCACGCGCAGAACATCAAGTCGGCCAAGCGCATGGTCGAGCGTCACCGTTCCGTCGTGTGGGATGTCCTCGAAGAGGTCATCACCGAGCACCCGGTTCTGCTCAACCGTGCACCCACGCTGCACCGCCTCGGCATCCAGGCCTTCGAGCCTCAGCTCGTCGAGGGCAAGGCCATCCAGATCCACCCGCTCGTCTGCACCGCCTTCAACGCGGACTTCGACGGTGACCAGATGGCCGTGCACGTGCCGCTCTCCGCAGAGGCGCAGGCCGAGGCCCGCATCCTCATGCTCTCGAGCAACAACATCCTCAAGCCGGCTGACGGTCGCCCCGTCACCATGCCGACCCAGGACATGATCATCGGCCTGTTCCACCTGACCTCGCCCATTGAGGGCAGCCAGGGTGAGGGCCGGGTCTTCTCGACCGTCTACGAGGCCCGCATGGCCTTCGACGCCGGCGAGATCCTGCTGGGCACGCCGGTCAAGATCCGCCTCCACCACGTCGTTCCGACGCCGGGTGCGGTCCTGCCCGAGGGCCTCGAGGTCGACGACGAGGGTTACCTCGCCGAGTGGCTTGCGGACACGACCCTGGGTCGCGCGCTCTTCAACGAGACGCTTCCCCTGGACTACCCGTTCATCAACCACCAGGTTGACAAGAAGGCTCTCTCGACGATCGTCAACGACCTCGCCGAGCGCTACACCAAGGTGCAGGTCGCGGCCTCGCTCGACGCACTCAAGGAGTACGGCTTCCACTGGGCCACGCGGTCCGGCATCACGGTCGCCATCTCCGACGTCGTCACGCCTCCGCGCAAGCTCGAGATCCTCGAGGGCTACGAGGTCAAGGCCACCAAGGTCCAGGTTCAGTACGAGCGTGGTCTCATCACGGACGACGAGCGTCGTCAGGAGCTCATCGAGATCTGGACCCAGGCCACCAACGAGGTCGCCAAGGAGATGGAGGCCAACATTCCGGCCACCAACACCATCTTCCGCATGGTGAGCTCGGGTGCTCGCGGTAACTGGATGCAGCTGCGCCAGATCGCCGGCATGCGTGGACTCGTGTCCAACCCGAAGGGCGAGATCATCCCCCGCCCGATCCGCGCGAACTTCCGCGAGGGTCTGTCGGTGCTCGAGTTCTTCATCTCCACGCACGGTTCGCGCAAGGGTCTTGCTGACACCGCGCTGCGTACGGCTGACTCGGGTTACCTCACGCGTCGTCTCGTCGACGTGTCGCAGGACGTCATCATCCGTGAGGACGACTGTGGCACCGACCGTGGTCTGGCCATGCCGATCGCGGCGACCGACGAGCGTTCGGGCAACCGGACCGTCCACGACGACGTCGAGACCTCGGTCTACGCCCGCACGCTGGCAGAGGACGTCGTCAAGGACGGCGAGACTCTCGCCGAGGCCGGCATCGACCTCGGTGACCTCGTCATCGGCGCGCTCTTCGCGGCCGGTGTCGACAGCGTCAAGGTCCGCTCGGTCCTGACCTGCGACAGCAAGGTCGGAACGTGTGCGCTCTGCTACGGCCGTTCGCTCGCGACCGGCAAGCTCGTCGACATCGGTGAGGCCGTCGGCATCATCGCGGCCCAGTCGATCGGTGAGCCCGGTACCCAGCTCACGATGCGTACCTTCCACACCGGTGGTGTGGCTGGCGACGACATCACGCAGGGTCTGCCGCGTGTGGTCGAGCTCTTCGAGGCCCGCACCCCCAAGGGTGTCTCGCCGATCGCCGAGGCCAGTGGCCGCGTCACGATCGACGAGACCGACAAGGCTCGTCGCATCCTGCTCACGCCGGACGACGGCTCGGAAGAGCACGCCTACCCGGTCAGCAAGCGCGCCCGCCTGCTCATCACCGACGGTCAGAGCGTCGAGGTCGGAACCCAGTTCACCGTGGGTTCCATCGACCCGAAGCAGGTGCTGCGCATCCTCGGTCCGCGCAAGGTGCAGATGCACCTTGTCGACGAGGTCCAGCACGTCTACCGCCAGCAGGGTGTGTCGATCCACGACAAGCACATCGAGGTCATCGTCCGGCAGATGCTCCGCCGGATCACGATCATCGAGGCCGGCGACGCGGACCTGCTTCCGGGCATGCTCGCCGAGCGTGGTCGCTTCGAGGACGAGAACCGTCGCGTCGTCGCTGAGGGTGGCACTCCTGCCTCGGGTCGTCCCGAGCTCATGGGTATCACCAAGGCCTCGCTGGCAACGGAGTCCTGGCTGTCGGCGGCCTCCTTCCAGGAGACCACCCGCGTCCTCACCGAGGCAGCCATGGAGGGCAAGTCCGACACCCTCCTCGGCCTCAAGGAGAACGTCATCCTCGGAAAGCTCATCCCTGCCGGGACGGGCCTGCTCCGCTACCGCAACATCAACGTGGAGCCGACCGAAGAGGCCAAGGCCGCGATGTACTCGATGCCGAACTACGACGAGTTCGCCTACCCGGGCTTCGGTGCGGGTTCGGGCGAGGCCGTCCGGCTCGACGACAGCGAGCTCGGTCTCGACCGGCTCTGATCGGTTGAACTGAACAAACGCAAGGGCGGGTATGCCGTGTGAGTCACTCACACGGCATACCCGCCCTTCGTCGTCCCCAACGAGGTGAGAGGGTGAGCCCATGCGTGACGACATGATCATCCGGCGCGAGGGCGTCGACGACCACGCGGGCATCGCCGCGCTCCACGACGATGCCTTCTCGCGAGTCGAGGGAGCCGCTCGATCCGTCGAGTCGGCTCTGATCGACGAACTGCGTGGGGACGGCGACGTCATCGACGAGCTGACGTTCGTGGCCGAGCTCGACGGTGCTGTCGTGGGCCACGTGATGTGCTCGGCGGCGACGATGGGGGAGAGGCCCTGCGTGGGCCTCGGGCCGATCGCCGTGGCGCCCGCACTGCAGCAGCAGGGGATCGGCGCCGCCCTCATGGCCTCGGTCATCGCCTCGGCCGAGCAGCGTGGGGACGCCGCGATCGTGCTGCTGGGCGACCCGGAGTACTACGGGCATTTCGGCTTTGTCACGGCCTCCGGGCTCGGCGTCGGCTCGCCCGGCCCCTGGGAGGAGAAGTACTTCCAGATCAAGACGCTTCGTGCGTGGAGGCCCGAGCAGGCGGGGCCTTTCCGATATGCGCCGGCCTTTGAAAGACTTGAAGCCTGACCCTGCCCGACTCGAAGCCTGACCCCGCTCTGATTGCGAAGTGCAGCCGAGGGGGTGCGGGCTGGCGCGATTTGGTGCCCCACCGGCATACCGGTATCGTTGATCACCGTGTCTGGCTAGGCCCAGACGTTGGTCATGTGCAGGGCGCCGAGCGCCCACGGAACGTGACCGCCCACCTCTCGCCGGGCAACCCACACCACGACCGTGTCGCTTCACCGCGCTGCGGGCTGGAATGGGGAGTGCAGGGGAGAGCACCTGGTGCGACACACCCGAACGCGGGGGTCGAGCACCGGACAACACAAGGAGTTGCGGCATCCGCCGTGACATCGACCAGACAGACAAAGGATCCAGGTTGCCTACCATCAACCAGCTGGTGCGCAAGGGCCGGCAGGACAAGGTCACGAAGACGACCACTCCTGCCCTCAAGGGCTCTCCGCAGCGCCGCGGCGTGTGCACGCGTGTGTACACCACCACCCCCAAGAAGCCGAACTCCGCGCTCCGCAAGGTCGCGCGCGTCAAGCTGACCTCCGGCATCGAGGTCACCGCCTACATCCCCGGTGAGGGTCACAACCTCCAGGAGCACTCCATCGTGCTCGTTCGTGGTGGCCGTGTGAAGGACCTCCCCGGTGTTCGCTACAAGATCATCCGCGGCTCGCTCGACACCCAGGGTGTCAAGGGTCGCAAGCAGGCTCGCAGCCGTTACGGCGCCAAGAAGGAGAAGAAGTAATGCCCCGTAAAGGCCCCGCTCCGAAGCGCCCGCTCCTCATCGACCCGGTCTACCAGAGCCCGTTGGTGACCCAGCTGGTCAACAAGATCCTCCTCGATGGCAAGAAGTCCATCGCCGAGACGATCGTCTACGGCGCCCTCGAGGGTGCCCGCGAGAAGACCGGCACCGACCCCGTGCTGCTGCTCAAGCGCGCGCTCGACAACATCAAGCCGACCCTCGAGGTCAAGTCCCGCCGCGTCGGCGGTGCGACCTACCAGGTCCCGATCGAGGTCAAGCCCAACCGCGCCGTGACCCTGTCGCTGCGCTGGCTCGTCGGCTACTCGCGTCAGCGTCGTGAGAAGACGATGACCGAGCGCCTCATGAACGAGATCCTCGACGCCTCCAACGGCCTCGGCGCTGCAGTCAAGCGTCGCGAGGACACGCACAAGATGGCCGAGTCCAACCGGGCCTTCGCGCACTACCGCTGGTGATTTTCCCGGTATGCCGGGTGCGCGCCTTGCGCTCCCGGCATACCGGAGCCCGCAGTTCCGTTGGAACTGCACCCGCACGACACAGCAGCACCGCACAAAACACAGCACGCAGAACTTCCGCAACGAGCGAGATGAGAAAACCGAGTGGCACTCGACGTCCTGACGGACCTGACCAAGGTCCGCAACATCGGCATCATGGCCCACATCGACGCCGGCAAGACCACGGTGACGGAGCGCATCCTCTTCTACACCGGTGTCAACCACAAGATCGGTGAGACGCACGATGGCGCGTCCACGACCGACTGGATGGAGCAGGAGAAGGAGCGCGGCATCACGATCACGTCTGCCGCCGTGACCTCCTTCTGGGGCGCCAACCAGGTCAACATCATCGACACCCCCGGTCACGTCGACTTCACGGTCGAGGTCGAGCGCTCGCTGCGCGTCCTCGACGGCGCCGTTGCAGTCTTCGACGGCAAGGAGGGCGTTGAGCCCCAGTCCGAGACCGTGTGGCGTCAGGCCGACAAGTACAACGTCCCCCGCATCTGCTTCGTCAACAAGATGGACAAGCTCGGCGCGGACTTCTACTTCACCGTCGACACCATCAAGGACCGCCTCGGCGCGGAGCCGCTCGTGATCCAGCTGCCCATCGGCGCGGAGAACGACTTCCTCGGGGTCATCGACCTCGTCGAGATGCGCGCTCTCGTGTGGCCCGGTGACTCCAAGGGTGACGTGACGATGGGTGCCAAGTACGAGGTCCAGGAGATCCCCGCAGACCTCCAGGCCAAGGCTGACGAGTACCGCCACCACCTCATCGAGCGGGTCGCCGAGTCCGACGACACCCTCATGGAGAAGTACCTCGGTGGCGAGGACCTCACCGTTGCCGAGATCAAGGCCGGCATCCGCACGCTCACCGTGCGTTCCGAGCTCTACCCGGTCCTGTGTGGTTCGGCGTTCAAGAACCGTGGCGTCCAGCCGATGCTCGACGCGGTCGTGGACTACCTCCCCTCGCCGATCGACGTCCCCCCGATGGTCGGCCACAAGCCGAACCACGAGGAGGTCGAGCTGACGCGCAAGCCGGACACGACGGAGCCGTTCTCGGCGCTGGCGTTCAAGGTGGCGACGCACCCGTTCTTCGGGACGCTGACCTTCATCCGCGTCTACTCCGGCCACATCTCCGCCGGCACCGCGGTCGTCAACACGACCAAGGGCAAGAAGGAGCGCATCGGGAAGCTCTTCCAGATGCACGCCAACAAGGAGAACCCGGTCGACGAGGCCCTCGCCGGCCACATCTACGCCGCGATCGGTCTGAAGGACACCACGACGGGTGACACCCTGAGTGACCCCGACCAGCAGATCGTGCTCGAGTCGATGACGTTCCCGGACCCGGTCATCCAGGTCGCGATCGAGCCCAAGACCAAGAGTGACCAGGAGAAGCTCTCCACGGCCATTCAGAAGCTCTCGGCCGAGGACCCGACCTTCCAGGTCCACCTCGACGAGGACACGGGCCAGACGATCATCGCCGGCATGGGCGAGCTCCACCTCGACATCCTCGTCGACCGCATGAAGCGCGAGTTCAACGTCGAGGCCAACGTCGGCAAGCCGCAGGTCGCCTACCGCGAGACCATCAAGGGCACGGTCGAGAAGCACGACTACACCCACAAGAAGCAGACCGGTGGCTCGGGCCAGTTCGCCAAGATCCAGATCCGTCTGGAGCCCTTGGACACGACCGAGTCCGGCGAGCTCTACGAGTTCGAGAACAAGGTCACCGGTGGCCGCATCCCGCGCGAGTACATCCCGTCGGTCGACGCCGGTATCCAGGACGCCATGCAGTACGGCGTGCTCGCCGGCTACCCGCTCGTCGGCATCAAGGCCTCGCTGCTCGATGGTGCTTACCACGACGTCGACTCCTCGGAGATGGCGTTCAAGATCGCTGGGTCGATGGCGCTCAAGGAGGCCGTCCGCAAGGCCGACCCCGTGATCCTCGAGCCGATGATGGCCGTCGAGGTGCGTACGCCCGAGGAGTACATGGGCGACGTCATCGGCGACATCAACTCGCGCCGTGGCCACATCCAGGCCATGGAAGACATCAGCGGTGCCAAGGTCGTGAAGGGCATTGTTCCGCTGTCCGAGATGTTCGGTTATGTCGGAGACCTTCGGTCGAAGACGCAGGGCCGGGCGAACTACTCGATGGAGTTCGACTCCTACGCAGAGGTCCCCAAGTCCGTTGCCGAAGAGATCATCGCCAAGACCCGGGGCGAGTGACCGCTAGACTGGTCGCTGGTCCGGATCTGGGCAAGACGTCGGCACGCCTGCCGTATCGACTGCGTTCCAGAACAACCACATGCACAACCCCCAGAACGACGCCACGTCCTGCACGGCCGTGAAGCGTTTCACCAAAGAAGAGTCCTGAGGAGGACAAAAAGTGGCGAAGGCAAAGTTCGAGCGGACCAAGCCGCACGTCAACATCGGCACCATTGGTCACATTGACCACGGTAAGACGACGCTGACTGCTGCGATCTCCAAGGTCCTGCACGACAAGTATCCGGACCTGAACCCGCAGTTCGCGTTCGACGACATCGACAAGGCACCCGAAGAGAAGCAGCGCGGTATCACGATCTCGATCGCGCACATCGAGTACCAGACCGAGAAGCGTCACTACGCACACGTTGACTGCCCCGGTCACGCGGACTACGTGAAGAACATGATCACCGGTGCTGCTCAGATGGACGGTGCGATTCTCGTTGTCGCCGCCACTGACGGCCCGATGCCGCAGACGAAGGAGCACATCATCCTGGCTCGCCAGGTTGGTGTCCCCTACATCGTCGTGGCCCTCAACAAGGCCGACATGGTCGACGATGAGGAGATCCTCGAGCTCGTCGAGATGGAGGTTCGTGAGCTGCTCTCGGCTTACGAGTTCCCCGGCGACGACGTTCCCGTGGTCAAGGTCTCGGCGCTCAAGGCGCTCGAGGGCGACGCCGAGTGGGGCGCAACCGTCATGGAGCTCATGGACGCCGTCGACGAGTCGGTCCCCGAGCCCGAGCGCGACGTTGACAAGCCGTTCCTCATGCCCGTCGAGGACGTGTTCACGATCACCGGTCGTGGCACCGTCGTCACCGGTCGTATCGAGCGCGGCATCCTGAACGTCAACGAGGACGTCGAGATCGTCGGCATCCACGAGGGTCCCGCGACCAAGACGACCGTCACCGGCATCGAGATGTTCCGCAAGCTCCTCGACGAGGGTCGTGCGGGCGAGAACGTCGGCCTGCTCATCCGTGGCATCAAGCGCGAGGACGTCGAGCGCGGCCAGGTCATCTGCAAGCCGGGCTCGATCACGCCTCACAAGAACTTCGAGGCGAACGTTGTCATCCTGTCCAAGGATGAGGGTGGCCGTCACACGCCGTTCTACGACAACTACCGTCCCCAGTTCTACTTCCGCACCACGGACGTCACCGGCGTCGTCAAGCTGCCCGAGGGCACCGAGATGGTCATGCCCGGCGACAACACCGAGATGTCGGTCGAGCTCATTCAGCCGATCGCCATGGAAGAGGGCCTCAAGTTCGCCATCCGTGAGGGTGGCCGGACCGTCGGCGCCGGTCGCGTCACCAAGATCACCGCGTGATCTGAACGACCGACTGCGTCACTGACGCACTCGAGAAGGGCCTCACACCTCGCAAGAGGTGTGGGGCCCTTCCGCATGTTCGCGCGCCCTTCGGCGGCCAACCGCGATTCAATGAGGCGTATGCCGTCACGCACCTGGCGCTCGGCACCAGCGGCGCTCAGCCTGACGAAGGGCGCAACGATCGTTGCGCCCTCGCCCACGCTCTGCGCCCCCTGGCGCCGAGGGCGCAGATCAGCTGATCCGCGGTCGACCCTTCTTGTCCCAGCTGATCTTCGCGGTCCAGGTTTTACGTGGCGTCGTGGCCGGATCCAGCACCGTGGCGGGATTGCTGGGATCGGGGACGTCCCAGGAGTGGAACGCGATTCGCGTCCCCTCTTCTTTGCTGTCGATGACAGTGGCGCCGCCGGGACCACAGAGTCCTGAATTCTCCTGGTTGAGCAGGACCCTCTCCTTGGTGAAGTCGCCGTCCCACATTTCGTCCGCCCGCCACACTTCGATGTTGTAGTCGCAGGTGGCGAAGTTCTTGCGCGAGACAAACATGTAGACACTTCCCCCGACCTCACTGGGGTTGAGGATGAACGGCGCCTCGATCCTGTTCTTGCTCTTCACCTTGACCCTTGGACTTTCCTCCTGCGGCGTGACGCAGTTGGTACTCATCTTCTGGGCCCAGATCTTGAAGTTCTCTCTGTTCTTGTTCTGGCTCGTCTTGAAGAGCATGTAGCACCGACCCTCGACGGAGATGTATGCGCTGGGGTCGATGGCCTCGGCCTTGGTCCCAGCCCCGGACGGAGCGCAGAGGGGTTCACCTTCCTCGACGAACGGGCCGTCCACGAGGGACGCCGTCGCGATGCCGATGCAGTTGCGCTTCTTGTCTCCATTCCAGGCTGTGTAATACATGACGTAGGTGCCGTTCACCTCGATGACGCTGGGCGCCCACAGTCGTCGACCCATGGTCGGCGCGAGGCCGACCCAGTCGGGCAGGACTGGCAGGGAAGCCCCGGGTGGCTGCAGGCTGTACGTGCCGTCGTAGGAGAGAGCCGTGGCGGCGGGGAAGGCGCCGACTGTGCCATCGTCGAGTTCCACACCCCCCGTGCCGTGGATCGTCACTCCCTCTGGGGTCTCGATGAAGCCCGGGTCGGCAAACGTGAGCCCTGTGTCGTGGAAGCGTGGGTCTTCGGCCTGCGCTGGCAGCGCCACCCCCACGGCGATGAGCATCGAAGCAAAGGTCGCGCAGGCAGCGCGCATCCTTGTTGACATGGATTCCCCCATAGAGTCGACGGGGAATCCTCGTTGACCCCCCGGTGGGTCGAACAGTACTCAGGCTCGGCCATCCGGCAAGGGTGCGAGTGCGCATCCGGGACTGGGCACCTGAAGTGCTGAGCGGTTGACAGGTTCGTGACAGGTACGGCATACGCAGGGTCCAGTTGCGGGGGCCACGGTGGAGGGACGACGGTCGACCACCCCGGGTTCGACTGCAACGAGAGGAACCCTCCATGCCCAGGATCACCAAGACGGCCGCCCTCGCCGGTGTGGCCGGAGCAGCCGCGATCGCCACGGTCGGCCTCGGGGCCAGCCAAGCCCTCGCCGAAACCACCCCAACCCCGAGCACGTCGTCGTCGACCCAGAGTGGCGAGGCGCCATCGGCGACCGCACCGGGGGAGCGTGCCGGCGAACGAGGCGGCCCGGGGCATGGCAAGGGCGGCCTCAAGGGCGCTGACGCCAGTGCGCTCGCGAAGGCCCTCGGTCTGGACGAGGCCAAGGTCCAGGCAGCCATCGAGGAGGTGAGGGAGGCCTCCAAACCCGCCGAGAAGCCCGCTGAGGGTACGAAGCCGACGGACGCCGACCGCGAAGCCAGGCAGACGGCATACGTCGCGGCTCTGGCCAAGGAACTCGGTGTGAGCACGGACAAGGTCACCGCGGCCCTCGAGAAGGTTCGCGCAACCCGGACGGCGGAGCACCGCACGGCGCTCTCGGACAAGCTCGACGCTGCGGTCAAGGCCGGCAAGCTGACGGCAGCCGACAAGGCGTCCGTGCTCAAGGCCCTCGACGCCGGCGTGCTCGGCGGGGGGCCTCGCTGATCCCGCCCTGATCAATGACATCGCTTCGATGTCCTCGCAGCAGCCCTCGCGGGACGTGAACCGCGGGGGCCGCTGCGTTGCCCGAGCAACGAGAGCGACGCGCCACGAGCGCGGGGATGCCGTGTGGCCCGGACTCGATTTGGTAGGTCGCCCCCGCCTCTGGCACTATTGTCCAGTTGCTTGGTGTGGGACGCATCCCCTCGACCACTCGTCGGGTTCGGACCACCACTGCACGTGAGAACCACTCGAACCGGTCAAGCCGGGGCGACACACGGCAGGCAAAGCGGCTCCGATTCAACGGAGTTCCGATTCATCCGACGGACTGACGCAGGAATGCGTATGCCGTCGGGCCGCGGAGCGGGCGCGACACGCCCGACCTCGGGGGTCGGACCTGAGGATCGACCAAAGACAGAAGTAAGAAGACGGCGAGAGAGAGACGGAAGCCAAGATGGCGGGACAGAAGATCCGCATCCGCTTGAAGTCGTATGACCACGAGGTCATCGACAACTCGGCGCGGAAGATCGTCGACACGGTGACCCGTGCCGGCGCAACGGTGGTCGGCCCTGTGCCGCTGCCCACGGAGAAGAACGTTTTCGTGGTCATCCGTTCGCCGCACAAGTACAAGGACAGCCGCGAGCACTTCGAGATGCGCACCCACAAGCGCCTCATCGACATCATCGACCCGACGCCCAAGGCTGTCGACTCGTTGATGCGTCTCGACCTCCCGGCTGACGTCAACATCGAGATCAAGCTCTGAGGGTTGACAGATGACTGACATTGCAACCAAGACCGTGAAGGGTGTGCTGGGCAAGAAGCTCGGCATGACCCAGGTGTGGGACGCCGACAACAGGCTCATCCCCGTCACCGTCATCGAGGCCGGGCCCTGCGTCGTGACGCAGGTGCGCAACGCCGAGACCGACGGCTACGCCGCGGTGCAGATCGCGTTCGGCGCGATCGACCCGCGCAAGGTGACCAAGCCGCTCACCGGCCACTTCGAGAAGGCCGGCGTCACGCCGCGCCGCCACCTCGTCGAGCTCCGCACCGCGGACGCTGGCGAGTACTCGCTGGGCCAGGAGCTCACCGCCGAGACGTTCGAGGCCGGACAGGCCGTCGACATCTCCGCCACGACCAAGGGCAAGGGCTTCGCCGGTGTCATGAAGCGTCACGGCTTCCACGGCGTCTCGTCCTCCCACGGTTCGCACAAGAACCACCGCAAGCCGGGCTCGATCGGTGGCTGCGCCACCCCGGGTCGTGTCTTCAAGGGCATGCGCATGGCCGGCCGTATGGGTGGCGTGCGTCAGACCACCCAGAACCTCACGATCCACGCCGTCGACGCCGACAAGGGGCTGCTGCTCGTCAAGGGCGCGGTTCCCGGCCCCCGTGGCGCGGTCGTGCTCGTCCGCAACGCCGTGAAGGGAGCGTGAGCGCAGTTATGGCTACCCAGACAACGCAGACCGCGAACGTGATTTCGGTCGACCTGCCCGCCGAGATCTTCGACGTGCAGACCAACATCCCCCTGATCCACCAGGTCGTCGTCGCCCAGCTCGCCGCGGCGCGCCAGGGCACGCACTCGACCAAGACCCGCGGCGAAGTCCGCGGTGGTGGTCGCAAGCCGCACCGTCAGAAGGGCACCGGCCGCGCCCGTGCGGGCTCGACCCGCGCGCCGCACTGGACCGGTGGTGGCGTCGTCCACGGACCGACGCCGCGTGACTACTCGCAGCGCACCCCCAAGAAGATGAAGGCTGCTGCCCTGCGCGGCGCCCTCTCCGACCGCGCTCGTCACGGCCGCATCCACGTCGTTGCTTCACTCGTCACGGGTGACGCGCCCTCGACCAAGGAAGCCGTGGCACTGCTCGCAGGGCTGACCGAGCGCAAGAACATGCTCGTCGTCCTCGACCGCAGTGACATCGTTTCGCTGAAGTCGGTGCGCAACCTGACGAACCTCCACGTCATCGTCGCCGACCAGCTCAACACGTACGACGTGCTCTGCGCCGACGACGTGGTCTTCACGCAGGCCGCGTTCGACGCGTTCGTCGCTGGCCCGGTTGCCAAGGTCAAGACCGCTGAGGTCGAGGTCGAGGTCGTCGAGGCTCCTGCCGCCAAGGCTGCCAAGGCCCCCAAGGCTGAGAAGCCCGCGAAGGCTGAGAAGCCGACAAAGGCTGAGAAGCCGGCGAAGGTCGTCGAAACCACGGCCGCCGAGGCTGAGGTTGACGGTGGCTTCGGCGCCGACAGCCACGCTGCTCTCGAGGACGGCACCGCACCTGCGGGCTTCGACATCAAGGGCAACAAGGACTCCATGAAGTACCACGTGGCTGGTTCGCGTTGGTATGACGCCACTGAGGCCGAGGTCTGGTTCCGCACTGCGGACGCCGCCAAGGCCGCCGGGTTCGTCCCGGCCGGTGGCGAAGCTGCCCAGACGATCGCCACGGATGACAAGGAGGACGTCAAGTGAGTCCTGCAATCGCAAAGAACCCGCGCGACATCCTGCTGGCGCCGGTTGTCTCCGAGAAGTCCTACGGACTGCTCGACCAGGGCAAGTACACCTTCCTGGTGGACCCGCGCTCGAACAAGACCGAGATCAAGATCGCCATTGAAGAGATCTTCAACGTCAAGGTCGACTCGGTCCACACGCTGAACCGCAAGGGCAAGACCAAGCGCACCCGCTTCGGACTGGGCAAGCGCAAGGACACCAAGCGCGCGATCGTCACCCTCCGCGAGGGCACGATCGACATCTTCGGCAGCGCTGGCGCCTGAGAGACGACTGAGGAACTTAAGGAAACACGACATGGGTATCCGCAAGTACAAGCCGACGACGCCTGGCCGTCGCGGCTCTAGCGTCGCCGACTTCGTCGAGGTCACGCGCACCACGCCTGAGAAGTCGCTCGTGCGTCCGCTCACCAAGAGCGGTGGCCGTAACAACAACGGTCGCATCACGACGCGTCACATCGGTGGTGGCCACAAGCGCGCCTACCGACTCATTGACTTCCGTCGCCACGACAAGGACGGCATCCCGGCCAAGGTCGCTCACATCGAGTACGACCCCAACCGCACCGCCCGCATCGCTCTGCTGCACTTCGCAGATGGTGAGAAGCGCTACATCCTGGCCCCCAAGGGTCTGGAGCAGGGCGCCAACATCGAGAACGGTCCTGGCGCCGACATCAAGCCCGGCAACAGCCTCCCGCTGCGCAACATCCCGACCGGTACGGTCATTCACGCTGTCGAGCTCCGCCCCGGTGGCGGCGCGAAGATCGCGCGTTCGGCCGGCGTCCGCGTCCAGCTTGTTGCCAAGGACGGTCCCTACGCCCAGCTGCGTATGCCGTCCGGCGAGATCCGCAACGTCGACGCGCGCTGCCGCGCGACGATCGGTGAGGTCGGCAACGCCGAGCAGTCCAACATCAACTGGGGCAAGGCCGGCCGCATGCGCTGGAAGGGCAAGCGCCCGACCGTCCGTGGTGTCGTCATGAACCCGGTCGACCACCCGCACGGTGGTGGCGAAGGCCGCACCTCCGGTGGTCGTCACCCGGTCTCCCCTTGGGGCAAGGCCGAAGGCCGCACCCGTCGCCCGGGCAAACCGAGCGACAAGATGATCGTCCGCCGACGCCGCACTGGCAAGAAGCGCTGACAAGGAGCCATTGACACATGCCTCGTAGCTTGAAGAAGGGCCCCTTCATCGACGACCACCTTCAGAAGAAGGTCGACGTCCAGAACGAAGCGGGCACCAAGAACGTCATCAAGACCTGGTCGCGCCGTTCGGTCATCAGCCCGGACATGCTCGGTCACACTCTCGCCGTCCACGACGGCCGCAAGCACGTCCCGGTGTTCGTCACCGAGTCGATGGTCGGCCACAAGCTCGGCGAATTCGCACGCACGCGCACCTTCAAGGGTCACGTGAAGGACGACAAGAAGGGCCGGCGCCGCTGATGCCTACCAACGACACCGTGACTCTCGAGGCTCGGGCCCAGGCCCGCTCCGTGCGAGTCACCCCGCAGAAGGCGCGTCGCGTCATCGACCTGATCCGCGGCAAGAACGCAACCGAGGCCATTGCCACGCTGCGCTTCGCCCCGCAGGGTGCATCGGACCCGATCCTGAAGGTGCTCGAGAGCGCCATCGCGAACGCCCGGTTCAAGGCCGACAAGACCGCCGAGCGTTTCGACGAGCACGAGCTCTTCATCACGTCCGCGTTCGTCGATGAGGGCGCGACCATGAAGCGTTTCCGTCCGCGTGCGCAGGGCCGCGCCTCGCGCATCAACAAGCGCACGAGCCACATCACCGTGGTCGTTGCACCCAAGCAGGCAAAGAACTCGAAGGGAGGCCGCTGAACATGGGTCAGAAAGTCAACCCGCACGGCTTCCGCCTGGGTATCACGTCCGAGCACCGCAGCCGTTGGTTCGCTGATTCCACCAAGGAGGGTCAGCGCTACCGCGACTACGTCAAGGAAGACGTCGCCATCCGCAAGCTCATGTCCGAGGGCATGGAGCGTGCAGGCATCTCCAAGGTCGAGATCGAGCGCACCCGTGACCGCGTCCGCGTGGACATCCACACGGCACGTCCGGGCATCGTCATCGGTCGCCGTGGCGCCGAGGCCGACCGCATCCGCGGCGAGCTCGAGAAGCTCACGGGCAAGCAGGTCCAGCTGAACATCCTCGAGGTCAAGAACCCCGAGACCGATGCTCAGCTCGTGGCCCAGGGCGTTGCCGAGCAGCTCTCTGCTCGTGTCTCGTTCCGTCGTGCCATGCGCAAGAGCATGCAGTCGGCGACCCGCGCAGGTGCCAAGGGCATCCGCGTCCAGGTCTCCGGCCGTCTCGGCGGCGCTGAGATGTCCCGCACCGAGTTCTACCGCGAAGGCCGTGTGCCGCTGCACACCCTCCGCGCGCAGATCGACGTGGGCTTCTACGAGGCCCGCACCACCTTCGGCCGCATCGGTGTGAAGGTCTGGATCTACAAGGGCGACGTCACCGCACGTGAGCTCGCTGCCCAGCAGGCCACCGCGCCGCGCCAGGGCCGCCCGCCGCGTCGCGAAGGTGCCGACCGTCCGGCTCGCGCTCGTCGCGACCGTCCGGAGACCCAGGCTCCCCAGGCGACCGAGGCCCCCGCAGCCGACACGACTTCGGCAGTGACCACTGAGGGAGCGTCCAGCTGATGTTGATTCCCCGTCGCGTCAAGCACCGCAAGCAGCACCACCCGGGTCGTTCGGGCGCTGCCAAGGGTGGGACGACCATCGCGTTTGGTGACTACGGCCTCCAGGCTCTCGAGCCGGCCTACGTGACCAACCGTCAGATCGAGTCCGCTCGTATTGCGATGACCCGCTACATGAAGCGTGGTGGAAAGGTGTGGATCAACATCTACCCCGACCGCCCGCTGACCAAGAAGCCGGCTGAGACCCGCATGGGTTCCGGTAAGGGTTCGCCCGAGTGGTGGATCGCCAACGTCAAGCCCGGCCGCATCATGTTCGAGATCTCCGGTGTGTCCGAAGAGGTCGCGCGTGAAGCCATGCGTCTGGCAATGCACAAGCTGCCGATGAAGTGCCGCTTCGTCCAGCGTGAAGGTGGTGACTTCTGATGGCTATCGGTTCCAAGGACCTGATCTCCAACGAGCTGCGTGGATTCGACGAGGATCGTCTCGTCGACGAGCTGCGCAAGGCCAAGGAGGAGCTGTTCAACCTGCGGTTCCAGTCCGCCACCGGCCAGCTCGACAACCACGGTCGGCTGCGCGCCGTCCGCAAGGACATCGCCCGGATCTACACCGAAATGCGTGAGCGCGAGCTCGGCATCGGCTCCGGCCCGGCGAAGTCGGAGGAGAGCAAGTGAGTGAGAACGTGAAGGACGAGACCGTGGCCGAAACGCAGGCACGCAACTACCGCAAGACCCGCCAGGGTTACGTGGTCAGCGACAAGATGGACAAGACTGTTGTCGTCGAGGTCGAGGACCGCGTGAAGCACGCCCTGTACGGCAAGGTGTTGCGTCGCTCCAGCAAGGTCAAGGCACACGACGAGGAGAACGTCGCCGGCATCGGTGACCGCGTCCTCATCATGGAGACCCGCCCGCTCTCGGCGACCAAGCGCTGGCGCGTGGTCGAGATCCTCGAGAAGGCCAAGTAATACTTTGCGGGGGGGCCAGGCCCCCCGCGCCCCCCGAAAGTTCGGCCAGGCTTTGCTGCCCACCGGCTTAGCAGAGAACCAGCACGACGTATAGGAGACAGATAAGTGATCCAGCAGGAGTCGCGAGTACGCGTCGCCGACAACACCGGTGCCAAGGAAATCCTTTGCATCCGTGTTCTCGGGGGCTCGGGTCGCCGGTATGCCGGTATCGGCGACACCATCGTCGCCACCGTGAAGGACGCCATCCCCGGTGGCAACGTCAAGAAGGGCGATGTCGTCAAGGCGGTCATCGTCCGCACCAAGAAGGAGCGCCGTCGTCCAGACGGTTCCTACATCAAGTTCGATGAGAACGCAGCTGTGCTGCTCAAGACCGATGGTGACCCTCGTGGCACGCGCATCTTCGGCCCGGTGGGCCGCGAGCTGCGCGACAAGAAGTTCATGAAGATCATCTCGCTGGCGCCGGAGGTGCTCTGACATGGCGAAGTTTGGCATCAAGAAGGGCGACACCGTCCAGGTGCTCACGGGCAAGGACAAGGGTTCGACCGGCAAGGTCATCTCTGTCGACCGTGAGAAGAACCGCGTGCTCGTCGAGGGCGTCAACCGCGTGACCCGTCACACCAAGGCCGGCCAGACTGCCCGTGGCAGCCAGACCGGTGGCCTCGTCGTCCAGGAGTCGCCGATCCACGTGAGCAACGTGGCCGTCGTCGACCCTTCGGACAAGAAGCCGACCCGTACCAAGACCCGCGTCGAGACCGTCGAGCGTGACGGGCGCCAGAAGGCGACCCGTACCCGCGTCGCCGTGCGCTCGGGCAAGGACCTGTGAACCAGATGACTGAGACTGTTACGAAGCCCCGCCTCAAGCAGCGCTACGCGGACGAGATCCGCGCGAGCCTGCTGGAGCAGTTTGGTTACGCCAACGTCATGCAGGTTCCCGGCGTCGTCAAGGTCGTCGTCAACATGGGTGTCGGCGATGCAGCCAAGGACAGCAAGCTCATCGACGGCGCGGTGCGCGACCTCACGGCGATCACCGGCCAGAAGCCGGTTGTCACCAAGGCTCGCAAGTCGATCGCCCAGTTCAAGCTGCGTGAGGGCATGCCGATCGGCACGCACACCACGCTGCGTGGCGACCGCATGTGGGAGTTCCTCGACCGCCTCATCTCGGTCGCTCTTCCCCGCATCCGTGACTTCCGTGGCATGAGCCCGAAGCAGTTCGACGGTCGCGGCAACTACACCTTCGGCCTCACGGAGCAGTCAATGTTCCACGAGATCGACCAGGACAAGATCGACCGCGTCCGGGGCATGGACATCACCATCGTCACCACCGCGACGAACGACGACGAGGGACGCGCGCTGCTCAAGGCGCTCGGCTTCCCGTTCAAGGAGAACAGCTGAGATGGCGAAGACTGCTCTTGTCAACAAGGCCAACAAGAAGCCGAAGTTCAAGGTGCGCGGTTACACGCGCTGCCAGCGCTGCGGCCGTCCCCACGCCGTGTACCGCAAGTTCGGCCTGTGCCGAATCTGCTTCCGGGAGATGGCCCACCGCGGCGAGCTCCCCGGTATCACGAAGTCTTCTTGGTGACCACGGCTGACTCAGCCATCCCGGTCTCGGCGCAGCCGAGATCACGCCGCACCCGCGGCATACCCCAAAACCATCTACATCGAAGGTCAGCCGGAGCAGCAGCCCCGGATGAAACCACGGTGAGAGAGGGCGGAGAAGCCCAATGACAATGACTGACCCGATTGCGGACATGTTGACCCGCGTCCGGAACGCCAACTCGGCGCACAAGGACACGGTTGCCATGCCGTTCAGCAAGCTCAAGTCGCACATCGCGGAGATCCTCGAGGCCGAGGGTTACATCGCCGGCTGGACCGTCGAGGAGGCCGAGGTCGGACAGACCTTGACCGTCAACCTCAAGTACGGCCCCAACCGCGAGCGTTCCATCGCCGGTGTGCGTCGCGTGTCCAAGCCCGGACTGCGCGTCTACGCCAAGTCGACCAACCTCCCGAAGGTTCTCGGTGGACTCGGTGTCGCCATCATCTCGACGTCTTCTGGTCTGCTGACAGACCGGCAGGCCGCTAGCAAGGGTGTGGGTGGGGAAGTCCTCGCCTACATCTGGTAAGGGGATCTGACATGTCGCGCATCGGACGTCTTCCGGTTGCCATCCCCTCCGGTGTCGAGATCAACGTCGAGGGCCAGACCGTCAAGGTCAAGGGTCCCAAGGGCGAACTCGCGCACACGGTGGCTCAGCCCATTCAGGTTGAGAAGAACGATGACCAGGTGCAGGTCAGCCGCCCGAATGACGAGCGCGAGTCGCGTTCGCTCCACGGTCTGACCCGCTCGCTCATCCACAACATGGTTCTCGGTGTGACCGAGGGCTATGTCAAGAAGCTCGAGATCCACGGCACCGGTTACCGCGTGCAGAACAAGGGCGGTTCGCTCGAGTTCGCACTCGGTTACTCGCACTCGATCACGGTCGAGCCGCCGAAGGGCATCACCTTCACTGTCGAGAACCCCACCAGGTTCCAGGTCGAGGGCATCGACAAGCAGCTCGTCGGTGAGGTGGCCGCCAACATTCGCAAGCTCCGAAAGCCTGACCCGTACAAGGGCAAGGGCGTGCGTTACGCCGGCGAGCACATCCGCCGCAAGGTCGGAAAGGCTGGTAAGTAGGCCATGGGAATGATCATCAAGCGTGCCAAGGGCAAGGTCGCCGCGCGCGGCCGTCGCCACGTTCGTCTCCGCAAGCATGTCGCGGGCACGGCAGTGCGTCCCCGTCTCGTCGTGTCGCGCTCGTCGCGTCACGTCTTCGTCCAGGTTGTCGATGACACCGTGGGCAAGACCCTCGCGTCGGCGTCGACCATGGAGGCCGACGTCCGCTCCATCGAGGGCGACAAGACCGCCAAGGCCAAGAAGGTCGGCGAGCTCGTGGCCGAGCGTGCCAAGGCTGCTGGCGTTGAGGCTGTTGTCTTCGACCGTGGCGGCAACAAGTACCACGGTCGCGTTGCGGCCATCGCCGATGGCGCCCGCGAAAGTGGGCTGTCGCTGTGACCCGTGCGAAGAATTCTGTGATTGACACCGTTTCTGGAAGGAACATCTGATGCCCGGACCCCAGCGTCGAGGCACCGGTCCCGCAACCGCAAACGCCGCCGGTGGCGAGCGCAGCGACAACCGTGGCGGCGGAGACCGTCGCGGTGGCCGCGGCGACGACCGTCGTGGTGGCGGCCGTGAGGCCGAGAAGAGCCAGTACCTCGAGCGAGTCGTGACCATCAACCGTGTGTCCAAGGTCGTCAAGGGTGGTCGTCGCTTCAGCTTCACCGCCCTCGTCGTCGTCGGTGACGGAGACGGCACCGTGGGTGTCGGCTACGGCAAGGCCAAGGAAGTTCCTGCCGCGATCGCCAAGGGTGTCGAGGAGGCCAAGAAGGAGTTCTTCAAGGTCCCGCGCATCCAGGGCACGATCCCGCACCCCGTCCAGGGTGAGGCCGCTGCCGGCGTCGTCATGCTCCGTCCCGCCAGCCCCGGTACCGGTGTCATTGCCGGTGGCCCGGTGCGTGCGGTTCTCGAGTGCGCCGGCGTTCACGACGTGCTCTCCAAGAGCCTCGGTTCGTCCAACGCGATCAACATCGTCCACGCGACCGTCCAGGCTCTCAAGGAGCTTGAGCGTCCCGAGGCCGTTGCTGCCCGTCGCGGCCTTCCCGTGGACCGAGTTGCCCCCGCTGCGATGCTCCGCGCCCAGGCTGCTGGCATCGCCGAGGCCAAGGCAGGTGCGTGATGGCTCGTCTCAAGGTAGTTCAGACCCGTTCAGGGATCGGCGGCAAGCAGAACCAGCGTGACACGCTGCGCAGCCTCGGTCTCAAGCGCATTGGCGACGTCGTCGTCAAGGAGGACCGTCCCGAGATTCGCGGGATGGTCAAGACGGTGACGCACCTCGTTGCCGTCGAGGAGGTTGAGTGATCATGGCTGAGAAGCAGAAGAACACCGAGGCTCAGTCCTCGGGATCCGCCAACGGCGGTTCGGCGCTCAAGGTCCACCACCTGCGTCCCGCCCCGGGAGCCAAGACCGCCAAGACCCGTGTGGGTCGTGGTGAGGGCTCGAAGGGTAAGACCGCAGGTCGTGGAACCAAGGGTACGAGTGCCCGCTACCAGGTTCCGGAGCGCTTCGAGGGTGGCTCGACCCCCCTCCACATGCGTCTTCCGAAGCTGCGCGGCTTCAAGAACCCGTTCAAGACCGAGTACCAGGTCGTGAACCTCGACAAGCTGTCCTCGCTCTTCCCCGATGGTGGAGACGTGAGCGTCGAGGATCTCGTGTCCAAGGGTGCGGTTCGCGACAACGAGCTCGTCAAGGTGCTTGGCACCGGCGAGATCACCGTTGCCGTGAACGTCACCGCCAACGCGTTCTCTTCGTCCGCCAAGGACAAGATTGTCGCCGCAGGCGGTTCGGCCACCCAGATCTGATCTGGGTCGCTGACAACAGCAGTGCGTATGCCGCAGGGCGCGGTTCCCGGAGGCAATCCGGGAACTCGCCTTGCGGCATACGTCGTTTGACCCCCTGAGAAGACTGCGGTCGCCGACCGCGGACGACGCCGGGGTATCTTTGTTCGTCGATCACCACTGACGCGGCTACCGCCGCCCACCTGGAGGACCTGTGCTCACCGCTTTCGGCCGCGCGTTCAAGACGCCCGACCTGCGCAGGAAGATCCTGTTCACGCTTGGGATCATCGCTCTGTACCGCCTTGGCGCCCAGGTGCCGACGCCCGGCGTGAGCTACTCGCTCATCCAGGCGTGCCAGAAGGGTGCGGGGGAGGCCAACGACCTGCTTGGCCTGGCGAACCTCTTCAGCGGTGGGGCCTTGCTCCAGCTGTCGATCTTCGCGCTGGGGATCATGCCCTACATCACGGCGAGCATCATCATCCAGCTCCTCACGGTGGTGATCCCCAAGTTCGAGGCCCTCAAGAAGGAGGGCCAGGCCGGGCAGTCGAAGATGACGCAGTACACGCGTTATCTGACGATCGCCCTGGCCGTGCTGCAGTCGGCGACCTTCATCACCTTCGCGCAGAACCCGTCGCAGCTGTTCGCGAACCCGGCGTGCACCAACATCCTGACCGACGACTCGATCGTCACGATCCTCATTATGGTGCTCACGATGACGGCCGGTACCGGCCTCGTCATGTGGCTCGGTGAGCTCGTGACCGACCACGGTGTCGGCAACGGCATGTCGATCATGATCTTCACCTCGATCGCGGCGTCCTTCCCCGGCGCCCTCTGGGCGATCCAGCAGAAGGAAGGTCGCTGGGACATCTTCATCGGGATCATCCTGATGGGCTTCGTCATCATCGCCCTGGTGGTCTTCGTCGAGCAGAGCCAGCGCCGTATCCCGGTCCAGTACGCCAAGCGGATGGTGGGGCGTCGCGTCTACGGCGGCACCTCGACCTACATCCCGCTCAAGGTCAACATGGCCGGTGTCATCCCGGTCATCTTCGCCAGCTCGCTGCTCGCGCTCCCGACGCTGCTCGCGCAGTTCAACCGCAAGGCTGACGGGACCTCGCCGGGCTGGGTGGACTGGATCGATGCCAACTACGCCGGCGGCGACACCTGGGCCTACGGCCTGACCTACACGGCGCTCATCCTCTTCTTCACGTTCTTCTACGTCTCGATCACGTTCAACCCCACTGAGGTCGCCGACAACATGAAGAAGTACGGCGGCTTCATTCCGGGTATCCGAGCCGGGCGACCCACGGCGGAATACCTTCAGTACGTCCTCACCCGTATCACCGTCCCGGGTGCGATCTACCTCGCGCTGATCTCGATCATTCCGCTGCTCGCTCTCGTCCTCGTCGGTGCCAACCAGAACTTCCCGTTCGGTGGCACCTCGATCCTGATCATCGTCGGGGTCGGACTCGAGACCGTGAAGCAGATCGAGTCCCAGCTGCAGCAGCGTCACTACGAAGGGTTCCTCCGCTAATGCGTCTGATCATTCTCGGCCCCCCCGGAGCAGGCAAGGGCACCCAGGCTGCCCGTATCGCAGAGCATTTCGGGATCCCCGCGATCTCCACGGGTGACATCTTCCGCGCCAACATCAAGAACGGCACGGACCTCGGCAAGCAGGTCCAGGAGATCACCGCTGCCGGCGGCTACGTCTCCGACGACATCACCAACGCGATTGTCGAGGACCGGCTGGCCCAGGACGACTGCGAGCCGGGCTTCCTGCTCGATGGCTACCCGCGCACGACCGGTCAGGTCACCGCGCTGGAGGCCATGCTCGCCAAGCACGACCACGGCCTCGACAAGGTCCTCGCACTCACCGTCGACGAGGACGCGGTCGTCGGCCGCCTGCTCAAGCGGGCCGAGATCGAGGGTCGCGCCGACGACACCGAGGACGTCATCCGTGAGCGGCAGGCGATCTACCGCCGCGAGACCGCTCCGTTGGTCGAGATCTACGGCGAGCGCGGTCTGCTCGTCGAGGTCGATGGTCTCGGTGAGGTCGACGAGGTCAGCGAGCGGATCATCTCCGCGCTGAGCTGACCTCTCAACACGACAAGGCGGGGTATGCCGGGACTCACGTCCCGGCATACCCCGCCTTCGGTGTTGCTGGGTTCAGAGCACGATGTACTGGCGGCCGTCGATGAGCTCGCGCACGGCGTCGAGCTGTCCAGCGTGGGTCGCGGTCTCGAGGATGACGTGCTGGACGATGTCGCGCACGTCGGTGAAGTCGTCGCTGTCCCAGGTGGCTTCGCGATGCCTCGGAGCAGCGTCGAGTGCATGGGTGGACAGGATCGCGTCCGAGGCGCCGATCGCTGCCCGGTAGGCCGCGACGATGTCGTCGGCTGACTCGTCGGGGGAGACACGCCAGTCCGCGTCCTTGCCCTCGGGCCACCAGTCGAACGGCTCGCCCGCGACGACGACCTCGAACCAGTAGCGCTCGTCCGACAGGGTGAGGTGACGGAGGAGGCCCAGCACGCTCCAGCCCGAAGGGAGCACCGGTCGCCGCATCGCCGAGTCGTCGAGTCCCTCCACCTGCCTCAGCACATGACGCCGGGCGCTGGCCAGGGCAGCGGCGAGGTTCTCACGTTCGCGGTCCATGTCGGCCACCCTAGGCTCACCCAGCCACGGGCCGGCCCCGCCGAGCGCACGGTGCGGCGGTCCGGGAATGCGCACCCGGCATACCCTGTTGGTTGAAATGTGAATCAATTGCGCATCATCGTCTCCAGTACCCGTCCGAACCGCATCGGCCACACGGTCACCCAATGGGTGAGTGAGCAGGCCGACCCCGAGCAGTGGGAGGTCAAGGTCCTCGACCTCGCGCAGATCGGGCTGCCGTTCCTCGACGAGGAGGGCATGCCCATGCAGGGCAACTACGCCAAGCCCCACACGCAGGCCTGGGCGAGTGAGATCTTCGAGTCCGACGCGGTGGTCGTCGTGACCCCGCAGTACAACCGCAGCTTCCCGGCGCCGATCAAGAACGCCATCGACTACCTCTTCGCCGAGTGGAACGCCAAGCCCGTTGCTCTCGTCGGCTACGGCTGGTCGGGCGCGACCGACGCAGTCGCGGACCTCACCAAGGTCCTCACGCACGTCAAGGCCGAAGTCGTCGGCTCCGTGGGCCTGAGCTTCCCCGAGCAGCTCAGCACCGAGGGTGTCGTCCTCGATGGTGACGCAGCTGCCAGCGGGCTGCGCGACCTCCTCGAGACCCTGCACAGCAAGGTTCTCGACCTCGACGAGGTCCCGGCCCAGTCCTGATCCCAGCCCTTGCGCGCCTCTCGCCCCTTCGTGATTCGGGGGAGCGGGAGGCGCGGCTGTAGGTTGCGGGGCATGGGACTGTTCGGACGTGAGCGCATCGAGGCCAAGACTCACGAGCAGGTGCTGCTCATGCGGGCGGCCGGGCTGCTCGTGGGTCGGACGCTCGAGCTGGCCCGTGACTCGGTCAAGCCGGGCATGACGACCAAGGAGCTCGACGCTCTGGCCGAAGCGCACATCCGCGACGGTGGGGGCACCCCGAGCTTCCTGGGCTATCACGGCTTCACCGGCACGCTCTGCACCTCTGTCAACGAGGAGGTCGTGCACGGCATACCCGGGGGTCGGGTGCTAGAGGAGGGTGACCTGCTCTCCATCGACTGCGGCGCGATCATCGAGGGCTGGCACGGCGATGCAGCCCTCTCGATCATCGTCGGCGGCCGTGAGGCCGGGCGTCCCGAGGATCTCGAACTCATCGATGACACCGAGGCTTCGATGTGGGCCGGCATCGCGGCCCTGGCGGTCGGCAAGAGCCTGTATGCCGTCGGCGAGGCCGTCGAGGACAGCATCACCGCATCGGGGGAGCGGCGTGGGCGGGAGTACGGCATCGTCGAGGACTATGTCGGTCACGGCATCGGCACGTCGATGCACATGGATCCTCAGGTCCCGAACTACCGCGTGAGCGGCAAGGGGCCGACCGTCGTCGACGCCACGACCATTGCGATCGAGCCGATGATCACTCTCGGCGCCGAGGCCAATCGGGTCCTCGAGGACGACTGGACGGTCGTCACCAACGATGGCTCACGTGCCGCCCACTGGGAGAACACCGTGGCCGCGACGGCTCAGGGCCTGTGGGTCCTTACGGCCGTCGACGGCGGCGAGGCGAAGCTGCGCGAACTCGGCGTTGCCTACGCGCCGCTCGCCTGACCCGAGGCCTGAGCCCGGCGCGAGGAATGCGCCGCGATCCGCGGTGTTGAATGCAGGTATGAAGCGCATCGGATTCCTGTCCTTCGGCCACTGGAACCCTCACCCGCAGTCGGCAGTCCGCACGGCGTCCGATGTGTTGCTGCAGTCGATCGAACTGGCGGTCGCGGCCGAGGAACTGGGTGCCGACGGGGCGTACTTCCGGGTGCACCACTTTGCCCAGCAGCTCGCGTCGCCCTTCCCGCTGCTCGCCGCCGCCGGGGCGAAGACGCGCCGGATCGAGCTGGGCACGGGCGTCATCGACATGCGCTACGAGAACCCGCTCTACATGGCCGAGGACGCCGGAGCGGCGGACCTCATCGCGCAGGGACGACTTCAGCTCGGTATCAGCCGAGGATCGCCCGAGCAGGTCATCGACGGCTACCGGCATTTTGGTCACGACCCCCGTGAAGGTGAGTCGGACGCCGACATGGCGCGACGGCATACGGCCGAGTTCCTCACCGTGTTGGACGGCGACGGATTCGCCGAGCCCAACCCACGCCCGATGTTCCCCAACCCGCCCGGTCTGCTGCGCGTCGAACCGCACTCCGCGGGCCTGCGCGACCGCATCTGGTGGGGGGCCGGCACCCGCGCGACCGCAGTGTGGACCGCACAGCAGGGGATGAACCTCATGAGCTCGACGCTGCTCACCGAGGACACGGGTGTCCCCTTCCACCAGCTGCAGGCCGAGCAGATCCAGATGTTCCAGGACGCCTGGCGCGAGGCCGGCCACGAGCGGACACCGCGGACGTCGGTGAGCCGCAGCATCTTCCCGCTGGTGACGGCACAGGATCATGCCTACTTCGGCGCGGACCGGCGCAGCACCGACCAGGTCGGGATGATCGACGGTGGGCTCGCTCGCTTCGGGAAGTCGTATGCCGCAGAGCCGGACGAGCTGGTGCGCCAGCTCGCGCAGGACGAGGCCATTGCAGCGGCGGACACCCTGCTCCTGACGATCCCGAACACGCTCGGCGTGGACTACAACGCCCACATTCTCGAGAGCATCCTCACCCACGTGGCTCCGGCCCTGGGCTGGCGCGACTGACGTGGGTCCGGTTACGGGCTCGTCACGTCACTCACTCGCACGTCATAGGTTTTCAAGGTCATAGATGAGGGCGACGGCGCCGCTGTCGAAGGCGCGTTGCTCGCGCAGTGTGAGCTTGGATGTGAAGCCGTCAGGCAGCCAGGGGAGTCCGCCGCCGGCGACGTGAGGCATGACGTATGCCGTGATCTCGTCCACCAGCCCCGCCTTGAGGGCGTGTGACGCGAGGGTCGGTCCGCCGATGCTCACGTCGGTCGGGCTCTCTCGCACCAGGGTGGCGAGTCGATCGAGGTCGAGATGGTCCCAGAGCTCGGTCCGGGGCTCGGGAGGCGGGTCCATCGTCGTAGACACGATGACCTTGTCGGTCTGCTGCCAGATGGCGGCGAACTCGTCGTGCTCGGGTGCGCCGAGCTCGCCCGGAGGGGGGTCCTGCCAGTAGCGCATCGTCTCCCACAGGCCCCGGCCGTAGACGTGGGTCCGCACGTCGCGCTCCTGCTCGTTGACGAACGAGTGCAGATCGTGGTCGGGTCTCGCCCAGGCAAACGAGCCCGAAGTGTCACGGGCGTAACCGTCGAGGGAGACGATCATCCCGTAGCGCAGGCGTCCCATCAGGACACCTCTGTCTGGCCGAGACCCTTGCGCTGCCAGAACTGGTGGACGTAGCCCGGCCTGGCGGAGGTCACGGTCTGGATGTCGAACTGGGACTCGATGCCTTCGAGGCCCTCCCAGAGAGACTCGCCGCGACCCAGGACGATGGGCGCGATGACGAGGTGAAGGACGTCGACGAGGCCGGCCTTGAGGAACTCGCGCACGACCATGGCACCACCGCCGATGCGAACGTCGAGGTCACCCGCGGCCTCACGCGCCGTGGCCAGGACCTGCTCGGGGGTGCCGTCGACGAAGTGGAACGTCGTCCCGCCCTCCATCTGGATCGGTTCGTGGGGGTGGTGCGTCATCACGAAGACCGGGGTGTGGAAGGGCGGGTTCTCTCCCCACCATCCGCGCCACGTGTCGTCGGTCCACGGGCCGGGGTAGGGCCAGTACTTGCGCCGTCCCATGATCTCCGCGCCGACCGACCCGTCGTCGTAGCTCACAGCGGCGAGGGCTCCGTCGACGCCGTACTTGGCCTTGGTCTGACCGCCGGTCTCGGGCGGAAACATCCACGCATGGAGGCGCTCGCCGGCATGACCGAACGGTGTGTCGAGTGACTGGCCCTCACCACTGGCGAAGCCGTCGACGGAGATGGTGAACGCTGCGACCCGAACGATGGACATGTCGTGCTCCTTGGCGAGAGTGATTGCGAAGTGCAACCAGAACTCAGGCTAGAGTAGAGTGGTTGCTGATCGCAAGCACTATCGCCACACGACTTCCCGAGGAGAGACATGCGCGGTGAGCCACGGTCGGGTTGCGCGATCAACGCCGCCGTCGAGGCCCTCGGTGACCCCTGGAGCGTCATCGTGCTGCGCGACATGATGTTCGGCGACCGCCGCTACTTCCGTGAACTCCTCACCGGCTCCGACGAGGGCATTGCGAGCAACGTTCTCTCGTCGCGGCTCAAGGCGCTGGTCGCCGGCGGAATCCTCACCCGTGACGACGCAACGCGGGGCCAGCGCGCTCGCTACAGCCTCACCGAGGCCGGGATCCAGACCCTGCCAGTCCTCGTTGCGCTCGGTACCTGGGGTCGGGCCCACCGTGAGACCACGCCCGAACTCACCATCCGGCAGCAGCTCATGGAGGAGGGCGGCCCCACGATGGTCGCCGAGCTCATGGACGAGCTGCGCGCCCGCCACCTCGGCGCACCCCTGCCACCCAGCGAAGGTCCACGGGCGAGCGAAAGGCTGCGGACGGCATACGAGAAGGTCGTTGCGAAGCAGGCATCCGCATAGGCGCCGAGCCGTCTCGGTGTGCGCAAACTCTCGTCTGCCCAGACCCGGCCCACCGGTAGGGTGACGAGAGGTTCGCAGACCTCCGGACGACAGGTGCGGACTTGACCCGATCGGCTGAGGAGCAGTGGATGACGGTGGCCCCCAAGCGGCCCGCAGCGATGGCGCTGGCGGCACACTTCCCGGAACGCACGCAGGAGCAGTGGCGAGACCTCGTCGCGGGTGTGGTCAACAAGGGGCGAACCGAGGACCAGCACCTCAGCGGTGAAGACGCTGTCGCCTCCATGCGCACGCACCTCGAGGGTGGCCTCGACATCGAGCCGCTCTACACGAAGTCCTCGGAGCCTGCGCCGCTCGGCGTGCCCGGCGCGATGCCCTTCACCCGTGGCCGCGCCCTGCGCGATGCCGATGTCCCTTGGGATGTGCGTCAGCTGCACGACGACCCCGACGCCGCCGCAACCCGCAAGCTCGTCCTCGCCGACCTCGAGAACGGCGTGACCTCCGTGTGGCTCCACGTCGGCGTCGACGGTCTGGCCCCCTCCGACGTGGCCGAAGCCCTGGCCGACGTCCGCCTCGACCTGGCCCCGGTCGTTGTCTCCTCGTGGGACGACCAGGCCGCTGCCGCAGACGCCCTGTATGCCGTCCTGTCCGGTTCTCGTGCGGGCTCGGGCAACCTCGGCCACGACCCGCTCGGTGCCGCGGCACGCACCGGCTCGGCGCCCGACCTGACGCCATTGGCCGACGCGGTTCGCCGCCTCGCCGACCATGGCGAGGTTCGTGCCATCACGATCGACACCCGGGTCCATGGCGATGCGGGTGCGACGGTGACCGACGAGGTCGCCTTCGCGCTCGCGACGGGGGTGGCCTACCTGCGTCACCTCGAGTCCGAGGGCGTCGATGTCGCGGAGGCGTTCCGCCACATCGAGTTCCGGGTCAGTGCGAGCGCCGACCAGTTCCTCACTGCGGCCGCGTTGCGCGCCCTGCGCCGTGCCTGGGCGCGCATCGGGGAGAGTGTCGGCGTCCCCGAGAAGTCCCGTGGTGCCTTCACCCACGCCGTGACCTCCGGGCGCATGTTCACCCGCGACGACGCCTGGACCAACATCCTGCGCAGCACTCTCGCGACGTTCGGTGCGAGCCTCGGTGGTGCCGATGCCATCACCGTGCTGCCGTTCGACACCGTGTCGGGACTGCCGACGCCCTTCTCCCGGCGCATCGCTCGCAACACCCAGATCCTCCTGGCCGAGGAGTCCAACGTCGCGCGGGTCACCGATCCTGCGGGTGGCTCCTGGTACGTCGAGACCCTCACCGACGACGTGGCCAAGGCCGCGTGGGCGACTTTCCAGGAGATCGAGGCGGTCGGCGGCATGGCTCTCGCGCTCGCGAATGGCGCTGTCGCACAGCGGATCTCGGCTGCCGTCGCCGAGCGCGATGCGGCCCTGGCAACGCGCTCCACCCCGATCACCGGTGTGAGCACCTTCCCGCTCGCTGGCGAGAAGCCGCTCGAGCGGGTGGCTCGAGCCCATTTGCCCGCGGCGCCCAATGCCCTTGTGCCGCACCGTGACTCGTCGATCTTCGAAGCGCTCCGCGACCGCTCTGCGGAATACGCCGCGAAGCACGGGCACTCACCGCGCGTCGCCGTGCCGACCCTCGACGTGCCTCGCGCCGCCGACAAGCGCATCGACGCGGTCAACCTGCTCACCGTGGCAGGCATCGACGCCGTCGAGGACGGGGCAGAGTCCGGCGCCGCACTCACTGGCAACGACCAGGGCTACGAGGGTGTCGCCAAGGACACGGACGTCGTCGCCTTCCTCTCCGCCCTCCTCGACGAGACGGGAGCTCCAGCATGAGCACCATCCCCGACTTCAGCCAGGTCGACCTCGGTGACGGGCTGCCAGCCGGCGACGCCGATGCCGAGACGCCCGACCTCGGAGCGCAGGCGTGGCTCACCCCAGAGCAGATCGAGGTGCCTCCGCTCTACACCGGCGCCGACCTCGAAGGACTCGACTTCCTCGAGACCGTGCCGGGTGCGCCGCCCTACCTGCGCGGCCCCTACCCGACGATGTACGTCAACCAGCCGTGGACGATCCGCCAGTACGCCGGGTTCTCCACCGCCGAGGAGTCCAACGCGTTCTACCGCCGCAACCTCGCTGCCGGTCAGAAGGGTCTGAGTGTCGCGTTCGACCTCGCGACCCACCGCGGCTACGACAGCGACCACCCCCGCGTCGAGGGTGACGTCGGCATGGCCGGTGTCGCGATCGACTCGATCTATGACATGCGCACCCTCTTCGACGGCATCCCGCTCGACCAGATGTCGGTGTCGATGACGATGAACGGCGCGGTCATCCCCGTGCTCGCACTCTTCGTCGTGGCGGCCGAGGAGCAGGGGGTCCCACCCGAGAAACTGTCGGGGACCATCCAGAACGACATCCTCAAAGAGTTCATGGTCCGCAACACCTACATCTATCCGCCCGAGCCGTCGATGCGGATCATCAGCGACATCTTCGCGTTCACGTCCGAGAAGATGCCGCGCTACAACTCGATCTCCATCTCCGGCTATCACATGCAGGAGGCCGGAGCGACGCAGGATCTCGAGCTCGCCTACACGCTGGCCGACGGCATCGAGTACCTCCGCGCCGGCAAGGAGGTCGGCCTCGACGTCGACCGCTTCGCCCCGCGGCTGTCCTTCTTCTGGGCCATCGGGATGAACTTCTTCATGGAGGTCGCCAAGATGCGCGCGGCCCGCCTGCTCTGGGCGCGGCTCGTCGAGGAGCAGGGCGCCAAGAACGCGAAGTCGCTCAGCCTGCGCACCCACTGCCAGACCAGTGGCTGGTCGCTCACCGCGCAGGACGTCTACAACAACGTCGTCCGCACCTGCATCGAGGCGATGGCCGCGACGCAGGGACTCACGCAGAGCCTGCACACGAATGCTCTCGACGAGGCCATCGCCCTGCCGACCGACTTCAGCGCGCGCATCGCCCGCAACACCCAGCTCGTCATCCAGCAGGAGTCGGGCACGACCCGCACCATCGACCCTTGGGCCGGCTCGGCCTACGTCGAGAGGCTGACCCACGACCTCGCCGAGCGCGCCTGGGCGCACATCGAGGAGGTCGAGGCTGCCGGTGGCATGGCCAAGGCGATCGAGGCCGGCATCCCCAAGATGCGCATCGAGGAGGCGGCCGCCCGCACCCAGGCCCGCATCGACTCGGGCCAGCAGCCGGTCATCGGCGTCAACCGCTACGTGCCGGACGGCGATGAGCCGATCGAGGTCCTGAAGGTCGACAACGCGGCGGTACGCAAGAGCCAGATCGCGAAGCTCGAGCGCCTGCGCGCAGAGCGCGACGATGACGTATGCCGCGTGGCCCTGGAGCGCCTGACCGCCGCCGCCCGCAGTGGTTCCGACGGCTCGCTCGAGACCAACCTGTTGGCCCTCGCCATCGACGCGGCCCGTGCCAAGGCCACCGTCGGGGAGATGTCCGACGCGATGGAGGAGGCGTTCGGTCGCTACACCGCCCAGATCCGTACGATCGGGGGCGTGTACTCCGACGAAGCAGGCTCCGACGCCAACGTGCGCAAGGCGCAGGGTCTCGTCGAAGAGTTCGAGGAGGCCGAGGGCCGTCGCCCGCGCATCCTCGTCGCCAAGATGGGTCAGGACGGCCACGACCGGGGACAGAAGGTCATCGCCACGGCGTTCGCCGATCTCGGCTTCGACGTCGACGTGGGCCCGCTGTTCCAGACGCCGACCGAGGTCGCGCGTCAGGCAGTCGAGTCCGACGTCCATGTCGTCGGTGTCTCGTCGCTGGCTGCTGGCCACATGACCCTCGTGCCCGCACTGCGCAAGGAGCTCGATGCGCTGGGTCGCGAGGACCTCATGATCGTGGTCGGTGGAGTCATCCCGTCCCAGGACTTCGACGACCTGCGCGCCGCCGGCGCGGACGCGATCTACCCGCCCGGCACCGTCATCTCGACGGCGGCGATCGGCCTCATCGCCGACCTGCGCTCCCGACTGGATGCCGCTGCCCAGGCCGGCGCGTGACCGACGAGCTCTTCGACGGGATCCGCGCTGGCTCGCGGACCCACATCGCGCGCGCGATCACGCTGGTCGAGTCGACCCGACCCGACCACCGCGCAAGGGCACGTGCCCTGCTGACCGAGCTCACGGCATACACGGGTTCGGCTGTGCGAGTGGGGATCTCGGGTGTTCCGGGTGCCGGGAAGTCGACCTTCGTCAACGCGATGGGAGTCCGCCTCATCGAGGGCGGGCACCGGGTCGCGGTCGTCGCCGTCGACCCGAGCTCGCGGCGCACTGGTGGATCGATCCTGGGCGACCGCACTCGCATGGCTGAGCTCAGCGCGAGCGACCACGCGTTCGTCCGGCCGAGCCCCAGTGGTCGTCACCTCGGCGGAGTGGCGCGTGCGACCCGCGAGTCGATGCTCGTCCTCGAGGCTGCGGGCTTCGATGTCGTCATCGTCGAGACCGTTGGCGTGGGGCAGAACGAGATCGCTGTCTCCGAGATGGTCGACACGTTCCTGCTGCTGACGTTGGCGCGAGCCGGTGACCAGCTGCAGGGGATCAAGCGCGGCATCCTCGAGCTCGCCGACGTCATCGCGGTCAACAAGGCCGATGGTGACGGGGAGATGCCCGCCAAGGGTGCGGCCAAGGACCTCACGGCGGCGATGCGACTCATGCTCCCCGGGGCCGACGTTCGCCGCCCGGCCGTGTTGACCTGTTCGGCCATGACCGGCGCGGGCCTCGACGAGGTGTGGGAGGCCGTGATCGAGCACCGTGCCCACCTCGAGTCGGAGGGTTCGCTCGAGGTTCGACGGGCCCAGCAGCAGCAGGACTGGATGTGGGCCCTTGTCGACGCGCACCTCACCGATGCCGTGCGAGCGGCCCCGGGAGTGAAGCAGCAGCGCGCCAAGATCGAGTCGGCGGTGCGATCCGGCGAGCTCAGCGCCGTCGACGCGGCCGCCCAGATCCTCGACGCATTCGGGCCCTGATCGGGCGATCAGCCCCGAGCGGGCGTGCGCCAGCCGGCCGGAGCCACGCCTTTTCGACGCGCCAACCACAGCAGGGCGGCGGTCACGAGTGAGGTCCCAGCGACGTTGATGGCGGCCGAGACCGGTGATCCGGTGGTAGTTCCGTCGACGAAGGACTCCTCAAGTCCGCCGAAGAGGATCCCGGTCCCCATGATCAGCACGTTGTTGACGACGTGGAGGACGATGACGGCCTCGAGCCCTCCGGTGCGCCACGCCAGCCAGCAACCGGCGACGGCCAAGGAGCCCAGTTCGATGATGATCCACGGGTCCGCGGAGCCGTGGGCCGCCGCGAAGAACGCCGTCGACAGGATCGTGGTCACGACGAGCGCCACCACGGGCGAGTGGAACCACGCTCCCACTCCTTGGACGAGCCCACCGCGGAAGGCGAGCTCCTCACCGGCCGCCTGCAGGGGAGTGGTGATCAGCGTGATCGCGAGGAGGGCGCCCCAGTGCTCGGGCCGGTCGAGGACCTCCTGGTCGAAGACCACCCAGCTCACGGCGAGATAGACCGCCCACAGGGGAGCGACGACGAGCGCGCACCACCCCAGCCAGCCCCACCGCATCCGACCGGCCACCGAGAGCACCCGCCACGGGCTCCGCCGGAATCCCACCCAGAGACCGATGAGCGTGGCCGGGATGAGGCTGGCGAGAAGGAGGTTCGTGACCAGTGCGGCCCAGGGGTTCAGCGGGTCGACAAGGGTGTCCTCACTGTCGAGGAGGCCGCCGAGCTCGCTGGGCACCATCAACGCGATGACGCAGGCGATCAGCACCGCGAGGGCAACGGCGAGCGCGAGGAGCGGGCGCCACCAGCGGTAGCGCGGTCCGCGCATCTGGTGGACAAAGGGGCGCGGCTCGCGCTCGGCTGCCTCGAGCTCCGCGGCTCGAGTCCGCTCGAGCTCGCCACGGATCCGGTATGCCGCCCGCTCCCGTGCCTGCCCGACGAACCATCCGGGTGGCTCGGTCGGGGAGACGATGACCGGGAGGCCCTGCTGGTGCGCCAGCCAGGTGGCCTGCCGGACCGGCTCGGACCCGGCGTCCCGGGGCCAGTCCATCAGCCACAGGCCGTCGAAGTGGTCGAACCTGCGGTGAGTCGCCTCCGAGGGCGCAAACGGCCACCACTCCAGGTCTGCGGCCGGTCCCACCGACTGGGCTCGGGCCTGCGCGAGTGCCTGCTGGTCCTGCTCATGGCCGGGATCCCCCACGGCGGCGATGCGCACATTCATGGTGCCCAGTCTTGCCCGAGCGCAGCGTGGTTCCACCTCCGGGGCGGGCGGCATACCTGGATTTCGTGCTCAGCGTGGGCTCCCGTAGGATGGAGCGTCGGTCTCGTGTGCACTCAGGCTTGCCTGAACCCGCACGAGCCACTTCCATGGTTCCACTGGTGGCCTCGCGCCGCACCCAGGGTGGGCCAGCAACGGATTGAGAGGGTATGGCCAAGAAGGACGGCGTCATTGAGATCGAGGGCACGATCGTTGAAGCGCTCCCCAACGCGATGTTCCGCGTGGAGCTCACCAACGGTCACAAGGTCCTCGCACACATCTCAGGCAAGATGCGTCAGCACTACATCCGGATCCTCCCCGAGGACCGCGTGGTGGTGGAGCTCAGCCCCTACGACCTGACCCGAGGCCGCATCGTCTTCCGCTACCGCTGACGTGGGTTTCACTCACTCACCGATTGGCACAGCAGTAGCACGCGCAACACCCAGAACGACCCGCACGGCTTCCGCCGCGTCGGGAGGATCGACAAGACAGCAGAGGCAATGAAGGTTCAGCCGAGCGTCAAGAAGATCTGTGACAAGTGCAAGGTGATCCGCCGCAACGGTCGGGTCATGGTCATCTGCGAGAACCCGCGCCACAAGCAGCGCCAGGGCTGATCGAAGTATCCACTTCCGAGCAATCGGAAACCTGCACGAGGCCACAGCCTTCGAGCACACGCAAGTACACGATGAGAACGCAGCGCCCGACCCCCGATTGCGTCACCTGCAGAGGTGAGCACGGGACGTCACCCTCGGCCCGGAGGCCGAGGACCGGATCAGGAAAGCCGGATCGGCGACTGCACCAGACCTCCGGAACACCAGAACAGGAACCATCACAAGATGGCACGTCTCCAAGGAGTCGATCTTCCGCGCGAGAAGCGCGTCGAGATCGCATTGACCTACATCTTCGGTGTGGGGCGCTCCAGCTCGCAGAAGGCCCTCGCGGCCACCGGCATCGACCCCAACGTCCGCGTCAAGGACCTCACCGACGTCAACCTCGTCGCGCTCCGCGACTGGATCGACGAGAACCTCAAGGTCGAGGGTGACCTCCGCCGTGAGGTCCAGGCCGACATCCGCCGCAAGGTCGAGATCGGGTCCTACCAGGGTCGCCGTCACCGTTCGGGCCTTCCGGTCCACGGTCAGCGGACCAAGACCAACGCGCGTACCCGCAAGGGCCCGAAGCGCACCGTCGCCGGCAAGAAGAAGGTTGGTAAGTAATGCCTCCCAAGGGCCGTTTGGCCGGCGCCAAGAAGGTGCGCCGCAAGGACAAGAAGAACGTTCCCGTGGGCCAGGCCCACATCAAGTCGACGTTCAACAACACGATCATCTCGATCACCGACCCCACCGGTGCCGTCATCGCCTGGGCCTCCGCCGGCCAGGTTGGCTTCAAGGGCTCGCGCAAGTCCACCCCGTTCGCCGCGCAGACCGCCGCTGAGGCTGCTGCCCGTCGCGCGATGGACCACGGCGTGCGCAAGGTCGACGTCTTCGTCAAGGGTCCCGGCTCCGGTCGCGAGACCGCGATCCGCTCCCTGACCGCGGCTGGCCTCGAGGTCGGCTCGATCCAGGACGTCACGCCCTCACCGCACAACGGTGTCCGCCCGCCCAAGCGCCGCCGCGTCTGATCGCCGCGAGAAGACGGAAAGAGAACTAGAACATGGCTCGTTATACCGGCCCCATCACCAAGAAGTCGCGTCGTCTGCGAGTTGACCTCGTCGGCGGCGACAAGAACTTCGACCTGCGCCCCTTCCCGCCCGGCCAGCACGGCCGTCGCCGGATGCAGGAGAAGGAATACCTCACCCAGCTGCAGGAGAAGCAGAAGGCTCGCTTCACCTACGGCGTCATGGAGAAGCAGTTCCGTCGCTACTACAAGGAAGCGGCGAACCGCCCCGGCAAGACCGGTGAGAACATCCTGACGATCCTCGAGTCGCGACTCGACAACGTCATCTACCGCGCGGGCCTCGCCCGCACCCGTCGTGCCGCGCGTCAGCTCGTCACGCACGGTCACTTCGAGGTCAACGGCAAGCGCGTGGACGTTCCGTCCTACCGCGTGGAGCAGTACGACATCATCACCGTGCGCAAGCAGTCGGTGGAGACGTTCCCGCTCCAGCTCGCCCGTGAGACCTTCGGCGACCGCCCCACCCCGGCCTGGCTCCAGGTCGTCCCGGGTTCGCTCCAGATCCTGATCCACTCGCTCCCCATCCGGGCGCAGATCGACTCGATCCTGACCGAGCAGCTCATCGTCGAGTTCTACTCGAAGAACTGATCAAAACCGACTTCGTGCCCGTTACGGACGGCGAGCTCCAGCGAGCTGTCCGTAACGGGCACGAAGTCGGGGCCGGACGCACTGAGGTGCGCGACCGGCATACCCCATGATTTGTCCACGTCACAGACAGAGGTGACTGGGACGGCCGGGTTCACCCGGCAGTTTCACGAGGCGTCATATAGCGGTCGCCCGTGGGAAGGAAAATCACCGTGCTCATCGCACAGCGTCCGATCCTCACCGAGGACGTCGTCTCCGAATACCGGAGCCGTTTCGTCATCGAGCCGCTCGAGCCTGGCTTCGGCTACACGCTCGGCAACTCTCTTCGTCGCACCCTGCTCTCGAGCATCCCCGGTGCCGCGGTGACGAGCATCCGCATCGACGGCGTTCTCCACGAGTTCTCCACGATCCCCGGTGTCAAGGAAGACGTCACCGAGATCATCCTCAACATCAAGGGTCTGGTCGTCTCCTCGGAGCACGACGAGCCGGTTGTCATGTACCTGCGCAAGCAGGGCTCTGGCGCCGTCACCGCCGCGGACATCGCACCGCCGGCCGGTGTCGAGGTCATCAACCCCGACCTGCACATCGCGACGCTCAACGACAAGGGCAGCATCGAGATGGAGCTGACCGTCGAGCGCGGTCGCGGCTACGTCTCGGCGCAGCAGAACAAGTCCGGCGACCAGGAGATCGGCCGCATCCCGGTCGACTCCATCTACAGCCCGGTCCTCAACGTCACCTACAAGGTCGAGCTGACCCGAGTCGAGCAGCGCACCGACTTCAACAGCCTCGTCCTCGACGTCGAGACCAAGCAGTCCGTCAGCCCCCGTGACGCGCTCGCCTCCGCCGGCAAGACCCTCGTCGAGCTCTTCGGCCTCGCCCGTGAGCTCAACGTCGAGGCCGAGGGCATCGACATGGGCCCGTCGCCGACGGACGCCGCGCTCGCCGCGGACCTCGCTCTGCCGATCGAGGACCTCGACCTCACGGTCCGTTCCTACAACTGCCTCAAGCGCGAGGGCATCCACACCGTGGGTGAGCTCGTCGGCCGCAGTGAGGCGGACCTGCTCGACATCCGCAACTTCGGTCAGAAGTCCATCGACGAGGTCAAGGCCAAGCTCCACGGCATGGGTCTCGCCCTGAAGGACAGCCCCGCCGGCTTCGACCCGAGCCAGATCGCTTCCTACGACGACGAGTTCAGCTTCGCCGACGCCGACGACGCAGAGGACGCGTCGTTCGCCGAGGACGAGCAGCTCTGACGCTGACCCACATCAAGGAGTAAAGACATGCCTACGCCCACCAAGGGTCCCCGTCTCGGAGGCGGACCGGCTCACGAGCGTCACATCCTGGCGAACCTCGTGACGTCGCTGTTCGAGCACGACTCGATCACGACCACCGAGACCAAGGCCAAGCGCCTTCGTCCGCTCGCCGAGCGCCTCGTCACCTTCGCCAAGCGCGGTGACCTCCACGCCCGTCGCCGGGTCATGACGGTCATTCGCGACAAGGGTGTCGTTCACCGCCTCTTCGTCGAGATCGCACCTGACATGGCCGAGCGCCAGGGTGGCTACACCCGCGTCACGAAGATCGGCCCCCGCAAGGGCGACAACGCCCCCATGGCGGTCATCGAGCTCGTTCGCGAGCCCGTCGCCAAGAAGGCCACCGTCAAGGAGGCCGAGGGTGCGACCAAGCGTGCGGCCAAGCAGGACGAGGCCAAGGCCGCAGCTGTCGAGACCAAGGCTGCTGAGGACGCCGCGCACGAGGCCGAGGCCACCGAGGCTGCTGCTGTCGAGCTGCCCAAGGGTGCCGTTGCCTCCACCGAGGACGGCTCCGCTCCCGAGGGCTACTCGGTCAAGGGCAACGCCGACTCCGGCAAGTACCACGTCGAGGGTTCGCAGTGGTACGACCAGACCGACGCCGAGTTCTGGTTCGCTTCGGCGGAAGACGCCAAGGCAGCCGGCTTCGAGCCTGCTGGTGGCGAGGACAAGCAGCAGGTCGAGGGCGACGACGCCTGATTCTGCTTTCGCTGTTCGCACGGGCCGTTCACCCTTCGGGGTGAACGGCCTGTGTGCTTTGCGCGTGGCCAGCGGACCAATGGACATGCAGTGGTGCCGGTTGCGCGCCACCCGTGTGCTTAGAGGTTGGCTGCCTGACTCCGCACTGCATGTCCATTGGCCCGGTCCGATCGCTCAGGTGGTGGTGCCGCCGGCTCGCCAGTAGACGCCGGCGTCGCGCTCGAGGAACTCGTTCTCGACCAGGTAGCGGCGCAGGGCTGCATGGTCGGGGTGGAAGCGGTGCATGAGGTCGTTGACCTCGGCCTCGCTGTAGCGGACGCCGGGCTCGAAGGACTGGGCGATGTGGTCGAGGACCACGAGGCGCTTGGTGAGTTTGGTGGGGATGCTCGAGAGGCGGCCGTCGGCGCCGATGAAGGCGCGCAGGACCATGTCGCGGTTGGCCAGGGCATCGGTGAGGGCTGGACGGCTCATGCTCTCGACCCTAGGGAGTGGCGGGCCCCGGCGCGAGCGAGTTGTCGGGGGCCGGGGTCCGAGTGGCCGGGCCGACGAAGTGTCTCGCGAGCGGAAGCATTGCGAGGACGAGAACCATGGGGACGGCATACCCGATCCGTAGGTTGCCGGACCCGATCGCGCCGGTGAGGACGGCACCCAAGAGGGCACCGACGTAGTTGAACTGGTTGAAGCGGGCGATGACCGCGTCGACACGGGCGCGGTGGGCGGCTTCATCGATGGGGCCCGAGGCTGGGTCGGACTCGCTGGCGATGCGGGCCGCCGCCGAGAAGGCGAGGGGGGCGATGATGGCGACGCCAAGCCCGACGACGAAGAAGCCGAGGATGCCGACCTGCCACGTCGAGCGTGGGGCGAAGACGATGATGGCCAGCCCGATGAAGGCGAGGATGCTTCCACCGCGGACCACAGTGCGGGCGCCGAGGCGTGCGGTCAGGCCGTCGCCGACGAGGCGGGCGAGCAGGGTGGCCGCGAGGTAGGGCAGCGTCGCGAGCGCAAACATGGAGCTGTTCGTCGGCGGGTTGTCGAAGACGTTGCCACTGCTGAGATAGACCGGTCCCCACGCGGTCGCGGACGTGTCGACCATGTAGAAGAGGATCAGCGCGACGCCGACGAGAAGGATGCGTGACCACGGGACGCCGAGCTGCGCTGTCGTGACGGGCGTTGCGACTGTGGGGACATCGCGTCGGAGGAGAGGGGCGCCGAGGGCGATGAGGGGAACCACGACGAGGGCCGCGACCATCGCAGGGAAGCTGACCGGCACAAAGGCCAGTCCGGTGGCGACGAGCCCACCGGCAGTCCACGCGGCGTGGAACGACGGCATGACCGGACGGCCAACCCGGGCCTCGAGTGCCACGGCCTGCATGTTGCTCGCGGCGTCATTCGCGCCGAGACCGAGACCATAGACGGCGATCCCGACGGCGAAGATCGGCAGGCTCCCGTCGCCGCGCACCCCAAAGGCGATGAGCACGAAGGCCAGGGCGATGACGGCCAGTGCGAGCCGCAGCGTGCGGGCACTGTCGGAGTTCTTGGCCAGGGCTTCGGCGACGACCGAACCCGCGCCGGAGAGCAGCACGAGCATGAGCATCAGCCCCGAGAGGGCGAGCTCCGAGAGGTCGAGCAGGTCTTGAACGACCGGCAGCCGCAGGGTGAGCGAGATGAAGAGCAGCCCTTGAACGAAGAAGGCCGCGCTGATGGCGATGCGCGCCGGTCGCAGAGTCACGAAGTGCAGCGTATGCCGTCCGCCCGCCCGGGTGCCCCGATTAGGCTGCGGACCCATGACGTCGTTGCGTGTGCGGATCGACCTCGCCTACGACGGCACCGACTTCTCCGGCTGGGCCGCGCAGCCGGGCCGCCGGACGGTCGAGGGCGAGTTGTCTGCTGCCCTGACCACGTTGCTCCGGGCTCCAGAACCGGTGCGGCTCACCGTCGCCGGGCGCACGGACGCCGGTGTCCACGCGCGCGGCCAGGTCGTGCACGCCGATGTCGACGCAACCCTGTATGCCGCCTTGCCCGGTCGGTCCTCGCGCTCACCGGAGGAAGCGGCGCGAACTCGGCTGGCCGGCATACTCCCCTCCGATGTCGTCGTGCGCGCGGTGACGCGCGCCCCGGACGGGTTCGACGCCAGGTTCGCGGCGCTCCAACGGCGGTACGTCTACCGGATCTGCGACAACCCCGGAGCTCTGGATCCGCTGCGCCGACGGGACACGGTTGTCCTCAAGGACCCTCTCGACGTGGCCGCCATGCATGAGGCAGGCGGACGGCTCGTCGGGCTCCACGACTTCGCGGCGTTCTGCAAGAAACGGGACGGTGCGACGACCGTCCGAACCCTGCTCAACTACTCCTGGGACCGCGCACCTGACGGAACTGTGCAGGCCACCGTCGTCGCGGATGCGTTCTGCCACAGCATGGTTCGCGCCCTGGTGGGTTCAGTGGTGCCGGTCGGCATGGGGCGTGCAGAGGTCGGGTTCCCCCGCGAGATCCTGACAGGAGGCGCGAGGGACCCCCGGGTCAAGGTGATGCCCGCGCACGGACTCTCGCTCGAAGAAGTGACCTATCCGGCCGATGCCGACCTCGCAGCCCGAGCCGTCGAGGCCCGCTCAACGCGCACCCTCGACTCCGACGTCTGAACGACTCGTCAGCGCGTGATGCTGACGTTTGCTCCGCTCAGATGAACGCGGAACCCGTCGGCCTCCACCTTCACCGAGGTGAGTGCCATGCCCTGGGGCACGCCCTGCACCGTGTGTCGGATCGTCACCAGCTCGCGAACCACCGCTGACGCCGCCGTATCGAGCCAGTCGGGACCGTCGAAGTCGATCGTCTCGGGCGTGATCACCAGCTGCCCGCCGACGGCGCGCACCTGGCCCGTGGTGCGCACGGTGATGTCGCGGCTGAGGATGTTGACGGTGCGGCGCAGGGAGGCGCGACCGTTGGGGGCAGCGCTGAGCGTGACCCCGGCGCCGATCTGTCCGGCCGCGCTCTCGAACGGCAGGGTCGCGTCGAGCTCGAGCCGGCCGGCCTTTAGCCCCTTGCCCGTCAGCAGGACTCCCGTGCCGACAGCGGTGACGTCCGTCAGGGGGCCGTCGCCCGTGGCCACGTCGGCGCTCGTGAGCCGGACGTCGCCGAGCCACGTGTCACCGCCTTCGAGTTCCTCCGGCGGCGAAGGGCGGGTGGGGGAGGCCGAAGGGGTCTGGGCCGTGCTGGGGCCCGAGCCGGGGCTGCCCACCGACCACACGAGGGCCAGGGCGGCAACGAGCAGGGCCACGAGCATGGTGACGGCACCGAGGATGAACTGCTTCACCCGCCACATCCTGCCCTGTGTGCCTGAGGTCACGCCCGGACGTGGGCTCAGGCACACCAGGTGAGGCCAAAGGCTTCATGTAAAGCGTTTACGCAGATAGCCTCCACCCAGTTCCTTGTGACGCCGGTTCGTGGTCACGAAGGGCTGTGTCCGCACACCAACGGGGGTGTCGCGGCGATCTTGGAGGAGCAACGATGCCCAGTCCACGCCGCGCGTATGCCGTTCTGGCCGGGGGCGCTCTCGCTCTCGCCCCGCTCGTGGAGGCCGCGATGCCGGCTGCGGCCGTGACGACGTCGGTCGCCCTCGCAGGCTCGCTCCAGTCCGAGCTCGGCTGCCCGGATGACTGGCAACCCGCGTGCAGCGCAACGGAACTGACCCGGGTCGGTGACACGACGGCATACGCCAAGACGTTCACGCTGCCGGCGGGGAGCTATGAGTTCAAGGTCGCGATCAACGACTCGTGGGACGTCAACTACGGCGCAGGAGGGGTCTTCGACGGGCCCAACATCCCGCTCGTCCTCGAGGGCTCGGCGACGTTGAAGTTCACGTATGACGACGTGAGCCACCTCGTGACCTTCACGCCGCAAGGTCTCGCCGGTGGCACGACCTCCGCCGACGCCGCCCTGGCCGCGAACTCCCTTCGCTCGCCGCTCACCAAGGAGCGGTTCTACTTCCTCATGGCTGACCGGTTCGCCAACGGCACGGCGGCCAATGACAAGGGCGGTCTCACCGGCGGGCCGCTCACCACCGGGTTCGACCCGACGCACAAGGGCTTCTATCACGGTGGCGACCTCAAGGGCGTGCTCAACAAGCTCGACTACATCAAGGGCATGGGCACGACGGCCATCTGGCTCACGCCGAGCTTCAAGAACAGCCCGTGCAGGGCAAACCGGGGGAGGAGAGCTCGGGTTATCACGGCTACTGGATCACCGACTTCACCCAGATCGACCCCCACCTCGGCACCAATGCGGAGATGAAGACGCTCATCGCGGCGGCGCACAAGAAGGGGATGAAGGTCTTCTTCGACATCATCACCAACCACACCGCTGACGTCATCGACTACAAGGGCGGCACCTACACCTACAAGTCGAAGAAGGCCTCGCCCTACAGGAACGCCACGGGCGTGGCCTTCGACGACCGCGACTACGTCAACGAGACGTTCCCGGCGATGGACCCGGCGACGTCCTTCCCCTACGTGCCGTTCTTCCACGCGGGCGACGAGAACGCCAAGACCCCCGCCTGGCTCAACAACCCGCTGATGTACCACAACCGCGGCGACTCGACCTTTGCCGGTGAGTCCTCCACCTATGGCGACTTCATCGGACTGGACGACCTCTTCACCGAGCGTCCCGAGGTCGTCGACGGGATGGGCGAGATCTACAAGGAGTGGGTCGACTTCGGCATCGACGGCTTCCGCATCGACACCGTCAAGCACGTCAACCTCGAGTTCTGGCAGAAGTTCGTGCCGGACATCCTCGGCGAGGCCAAGAGGGTCGGCAACGACGACTTCTTCGCCTTCGGTGAGGTCTACGACGGCAACCCCGCGGTCATGTCCGAGTACACGACGCGCGGCAAGCTGCAGGCCACCCTCGACTTCGGGTTCCAGCAGCAGGGTGTCGACCTCGCCAAGGGCAAGCCGGCGAACGTGCTGGCGGACTTCTTCGCCAAGGACGACTGGTACACCGACGCCGACAGCAATGCGTACCAGTTGCCGACCTTCCTCGGGAACCACGACATGGGGCGGGTTGCGATGTTCCTCAAGGAGGGCACGGCCAACGAGGCCGAGCACCTCGCCCGCGTGAAGTTCGCCGACTCGCTGATGTTCGCGACGCGCGGCAACCCGGTGACCTACTACGGCGACGAGCAGGGCTTCATCGGCACGGGTGGTGACCAGCTGGCGCGCGAGGACATGTTTGCCAGCAAGGTCGACGTCTACAACACCGAGGACGTCCTTGCCGGGCCTGAGGGGTCACGCGACCGCTACGCCACGGACCACCCGCTCTACACGCACATCCGCGATCTGTCGGCGGTGCGGGCCAAGAACCCGGCCCTCGCTGACGGCGCCCAGGTCGCGCGGTTTGCGGCCGAGGGAGCCGGGATCTTCGCGGTGTCGCGCATCGACGCCTCCCAGAAGGTCGAGTACGTTGTCGCGGCCAACAACTCGACGTCGGCAGCGTCGGCGACCTTCCCGACCTGGAGCAAGGGCAAGGGAGTCGTCTTCACCCCCATCTCGGGCACGGACACCGCGGTCAAGCCGGCCGCAGACGGGTCGCTCAAGGTCACGGTGCCGCCGCTGACGGTGAGCATCTGGAAGGCCAACAAGGCGATCAACACCTCAGGTGCTGCGCCGACGATCGAGGTGTCGACCGGTGCCGCGGCCACGGTTGCGGGTCGAGCCGAGATCTCCGCGGACGTCGCGTCGAGCACCTTTGCCCAGACGACGTTCCTCTACCGGCCGGTCGGCACGACGCAGTGGCGCAGCATCGGGACCGACGACAACGCTCCGTTCCGCGTCTTCCACGACGTTGCGGGTATGCCGCTGGGCTCGGTTCTCGAGTACCGCGCGGTCGTGCGCGACGCGGCTGGTCGGGTGGCTGCTGACGGCACCTGGGCCAGCGTGGTCGCCGACACGGGTCCGCCTGTGGAGGCCGAGATCGGTGACTCGCCGGCGACCCAGCCGACGAGTGTCGTTCCGGCAGGTACCCACAACACCGAGATGGGTTGTGCCACTGACTGGGAACCGTCGTGCGTCGACGCCCGGCTGGCCCTCGACGCCAAGGACAAGATCTGGAAGGGCGCCTTCACCCTGCCGGTCGGGCCATACGCCTACAAGGCTGCGCTCAACGGATCGTGGACGGAGAACTACGGCGACAAGGGTCTGCGCGACGGCGCGAACATCTCGTACGAGACCTTGGACGGCACGGTGACCTTCTACTACGACCCGACGACGCACTGGGCCACGTCGGACGAGCAGACGGAGATCATCACTGTGCCGGGTTCGTTCCAGTCCGAGCTGGGCTGTCCGGCGGACTTCTCGCCGGACTGCATGCGTCCGTGGCTGCAGGACAAGGACGGCGACGGCATCTTCAGCTGGGCGACGACGAAGATCCCGGCAGGCAGTTGGACGTTCAAGGTGGCTCACGGCCTGTCGTGGACCGAGAACTACGGCGATGGTGGCGTGCCGGGCGGCGCCAACATGACGGTCACGGTGGCGAGTGACGGCGCCAAGACGTCCTTCACCTACAACTCGGCGACCCACCTCACGACCGTCACGAGCCAGTGACGTCCCTTGCGTCTGCGGATGTGGTGGCTCTATCGACCACATCCGCAGACGCAAGAGTGCGTTCGCGGCGACGGGCTGGCAGGAAGCAGACGAAGCCCACGGTGCTCACCACCCCGGCGACCACCATGGCGGTGCCGATCGATGTGCGAGCAGCGAGGAGGCCGAGCAGGGGGCCGACGATGGCGCCGCCACCCTGCATCGCCAGGGAGCCCATCGACAGGATCGTGGCGCGGTTCTTCGAGCTGGCCTCCCGGTGCATGAGCCCCATGTAGGCGGGGCTCGCGGCTCCGTGCATCGTGTAGGTGAACAGGTAGGCGGCGATGAGCGCGGCCGGTCCGAGGGCCAGGCCCATGACCACCACGCCGAGCCCGTTGATGACCCGGCCGAGGATCGCCGCTCGCACCAGGCCGAGCCGATCGGCCAGCTTGCCGCCGAGCCAGGACCCGAACGAGAACAGCGCCCAGCCACCCGCAGCAGCCGGTCCCATCCAGACACCAGCCCGGGTCTCCGAGCCGAGGAGCTCGGCAAGTCGCAACGGCAACAGCGTTTCGTAAGCCATCATCCCGGTGACCCAGAACAGTTCGACGAGCACGAGGCTGCGCAGGACCGTGTTGGTGCGCAGGAGGCGCAGCCCGTCTCGGACGACGGTGGGCGTCTCTCTCACCGACGAGGCGAGCCTCGGGGCGAGTCGACCCGCGCTGCGGGGTGTCTCGCGCAGCAGCACCAGGGTTGCCAGGAGGTGCACGACGCACAGGGCGACGAAGACCTGGACGGGCAGCAGCAGCGCGCTGGACTCCTTGAACGGGTGCCATGCCACGAGTCCGCCGGAGATGAGGGCGCCCCCGCCCATGCCGACGCCGACGAGGACGCCCTGGATGGACATCGCGCCGTGCACGTCCGCACCCGGCTCGACGTCATGCACCGTGTCGACGTACCACGCCTCGAGGGGGCCGGAGTCGAGGGCGCGATAGACGCCCATGAGTCCGGCGGCGAGCGCGAACGTCCAGAACGACTGCGCGAAGAGGAAGGCGAAGCCGGCCACGATGTTCACCAGTCCAGCGGCCAGGAGCACGGGCTTGCGACCGAGCACGTCGGCGAACCCGCTCGTCGGCAGCTCGAGCAGGAGGACCATGATCCCCTGCGCCGTCATGTAGAGCGTGATCTGCTGCACGGACATGCCGCGCTCGCGGGCGATGAGCGTGAAGAGTCCGACGACGAAGCCGACCGGCAACCACCGGGTGGTCGACAGCAGGTAGAAGACACGGCGCGCGGCGACGGGGGAGAGGTTGGTGCTCATGACTCCTCCCCACGCGGGATGCGGTCGAGGTCCAGCGGGTAGGTGACGTTGTAGACGGCGAGGCGGCGCGCGGCCGGATTGCCCTGTCCCACACGGCGATAGCGCGCGACGACCTCATCGATCTCGGCCGACATCTCTCGAAGTTGTGAGGGTGTGGCGATGACATAGGAGTCGTTCATCCCGGCCGCGTCGCGCCAAGCGATCGGCCAGGCGGCCTCGACGTCGAGCCACTTCTCGAACTGCTCGGCGAAGTGGCGGGTGTAGTCGCGCACCAGCCAGTTGAGTGCCGTCTCGGAGTCCTCGTCTCCGTCGAAGTCGCTCGGTTCGAACGTGTGGCTCTCGGTGGCGGCCCGCCACAGTCGTCTCTTGCCCTCGCCCTCGCCGGTGTCGGCGACGAGCCCGACGGACTCGAGCTTGCGTAGGTGGTAGCTGGTGGCGCCCGAGTTGGTGCCGAGGGAGGTCGCGAGGTCGGTTGCCGTCGCCGGCCCTGCGCGCCGCAGACTGGAGAGCAGTCGTGACCGGAGCGGGTGAGCGAGGACCTTGAGCGAGACGGCGTCGAGGCGGAGGCCGGTGAGGCCTGCGTTGTCGAACGTTTCGGAGGGCATGTGTGCACAATACCTGTGCACACTCTGTTTGCACAACCTTTCTGTATGCCGGATTCTCACCTGCGTTTGTGCAGGTCAGGTGCCCTTTTGGGGTGGTTCTGGGCCGATTTGGGTGCGGGACCGCTGATCCGTAAACTTGAGGACTGTTGTGCCGTGCGCCCTTCCCAGGGTGACCCGAGAGGTGAGAACCCTGGCGGGAGCACACGGCATACCCTGCTGAGCCTTTGACGAGCGCGACCGCAGGTCACCCCGTTCCATCCACACGTTAGGTAACACCGTGCGTACCTTCACCCCGAAGCCGGGCGACATCACCCGCACGTGGCACATCATCGATGCCACGGACGTCGTGCTCGGTCGTCTCGCCGTTCAGACGGCGACGCTCCTGCGCGGCAAGCACAAGCCGACCTTCGCTCCGCACGTTGACGGTGGCGACTTCGTCATCATCATCAACGCCGAAAAGGTCGCCCTCACCGGCGCCAAGGCCGAGCAGAAGAAGGCGTACCGCCACTCCGGCTTCCCGGGTGGTCTGCGCAGCCGCAACTACGTCGAGATGCTCGAGAAGTACCCCGAGAAGGCCGTCGAGAAGGCCGTCCGCGGCATGCTTCCCCGGACCACCCTCGGCCGTCAGCAGCTCACCAAGCTCAAGGTCTACGCCGGCTCCGAGCACCCCCACGCGGCCCAGCAGCCCAAGCCCTTCGAGATCACCCAGGTGGCCCAGTAATGACCGAGAACATCACCGAAGCCCCCGAGGCTGAGTTCGGCACCGACACCGAAGACCAGGAGATCACCGAGTACACCTCGGAGTCCTCCGCCGACGCCGGCGAGTCCACCCGTCGCGCTGCCGTCACCGCGCCCGGCGCGGCCACCGGTCGTCGCAAGCAGGCCATCGCCCGCGTGCGCATCGTCCCCGGCACGGGCGAGTGGAAGGTCAACGGCCGCACGCTCGAGGCCTACTTCCCCAACAAGGTCCACCAGCAGATCGTCAACGAGCCGTTCACCCTGCTCGAGCTCGCTGGCGCCTACGACGTGCTCGTGCGCGTGCACGGCGGTGGCCCCTCCGGCCAGGCCGGCGCGGTCCGTCTCGGCGTGGCCCGCTCGCTCAATGGGATCGACGAGGAGCTGAACCGTCCCGCCCTCAAGAAGGCCGGCTTCCTCAAGCGCGACTCCCGCGTTCCCGAGCGCAAGAAGGCCGGTCTCAAGAAGGCCCGTAAGGCACCCCAGTACTCCAAGCGCTGATCCCGCTGGCGCGGTCTCATCGCTTGGCTCCTCAAGCGCTGGATCGAGCCGCTGGCGCGGTCTCATCGCTTGGCTCCTCAAGCGCTGGATCGAGCCTGGGTCTTGTCGTTCGATGGCGGCACCCGATTTCTTCGGGTGCCGCCATCGGCGCGTTCAGGGGTAGGTTCGACGAGATGCGCGGTTCTGTGCGCCGCCTGCTGTGGCAGGCATGGCGCGCGTTCGCCTACTCGACTGTCTGACAAACGAAAGGTCCACCGAGCATGTCTCGACTCTTCGGTACCGACGGCGTGCGTGGTCTCGCCAACGTCGACATCACCGCCGACCTCGCCATGCGCCTCGCCATGTCGGCCGCCGAGGTCCTCGGTCGCAGCGCACGTGAGACCGGGCGCAAACCCAAGGCCGTCGTGGGGCGCGACCCGCGGGCCTCAGGTGAGTTCCTGAGCGCGGCCGTGATCGCCGGACTCGCCTCGTCCGGCGTCGACGTCCACGACGTCGGCGTGCTGCCGACGCCCGCCGTCGCCTTCCTCACCGCGGACATGGATGCCCACTTCGGCGTCATGCTGTCTGCCTCGCACAACGCCATGCCGGACAACGGCATCAAGTTCTTCGCACTCGGTGGACACAAGCTCCCCGACGCGCTCGAGGACGAGATCGAGGCGGGGCTCAACAACCCGCCGGAACTCCCGACGGGCGCCCAGGTCGGTCGCGTGCTCCAGAACCGCGCCGGCCAGGCTCGGTACGTCGCGCACCTCCTCGAAGCCATCCCCAACCGGCTCGACGGGCTGACCGTCGTCATCGACGGGGCCCACGGGGCGGCCTCGTCGGTCTCACCCGAGGTGTTCCGCCTCGCCGGCGCCGAGGTCATCGAGATCGGCACCGAGCCCGATGGCCTCAACATCAACGATGGCTACGGCTCCACCCACCTCGACCACCTCAAGGACGCCGTCGTGCGCCGCGGCGCCCACCTCGGCATCGCTCACGACGGTGACGCCGACCGCTGCCTCGCGGTCGACGCCGAAGGCAACGAGATCGACGGCGACCAGATCATGGGAATCCTCGCGGTCGACATGAAGTCCCGCGGCGCGCTGCATGAGGACACCCTCGTCGCCACCGTCATGAGCAACCTCGGCCTCATCCAGGCGATGGAGCGCGAGGGCATCAAGGTCAAGCAGACCGGAGTCGGCGACCGCTACGTCCTCGAGGAGATGCGTCGGTCCGCACACACGCTCGGGGGAGAGCAGTCCGGCCACGTCATCCTGCTCGACCACGGCACCACTGGCGACGGTGTCCTCACCGGCCTCATGCTCGCCGCCCGCATGGTCGCCACGGGCAAGACCATCGCCGAGCTCGGCACGGTGATGACCCGGATGCCTCAGGTCCTCATCAACGTCAAGGGCGTCGACAAGGCCCGCGTCGAGACCGATGAGGGCGTCCAGGCCGCGGTGGCCGCAGCCGGGGTGCAGCTCAACGGCTCCGGTCGCGTCCTGCTGCGCAAGTCCGGCACCGAACCCGTCGTGCGCGTCATGGTCGAGGCTGCGACCAAGGACGACGCCCAACTGGTCGCCGACCGCCTGGTCGAGGTCGTCAAGGAACGCCTCACTCTCTGAGGCCCCGCCACACCAGAGCAGTCGAGAGGAGAGAACGCGCTGTCTCCGAGGTACCGGAGACAGCGCGTTCTCTCCTCTCGACTGGTGTCAGCCGGGGGATGCTGAGTGGGGCTTCAGCCGAGGCCGGCGCCGCCGCTGTAGCGGCCGTGAGTGCCCGGCTGGCGTTCCTCGAGGCCGTCGTCCGTCGGGCCGGCGACGTGGCGCTTGAGGTAGGCCTCGTCCTCGGCTCCCGGTTCGACGTGCGTCGGGTCGAGCACGCGCTGAAGGAAGACCTTGGTCCGCTCCTCGGTCGGTTCGCCGATGACCTGCTCGGGGGAGCCCTCCTCGACGATGTTGCCACCGTCCATGAAGATCACCCGGTCGGCGACGTCGCGCGCGAAGGCCATCTCGTGGGTCACGACGAACATCGTCATGCCCTCGCTTGCGAGACGGCGCATGACCGAGAGAACGTCACCGACGAGCTCGGGGTCGAGCGCAGAAGTCGGCTCGTCGAAGAGCATGAGCTTGGGATCCATCGAGAGCGCACGCGCAATGGCCACGCGCTGTTGCTGACCGCCGGAGAGCTGCGCCGGATAGGCGTCCTCCTTTTCGGAGAGGCCGACCTTCTCGAGGTTCTCGCGTGCCTTGGCCTGCGCCTCGTCCTTGCTCCGTTTGAGCACCGTCGTCTGCGCGACCGTGCAGTTCTCGAGGACCGAGAGGTGCGGGAAGAGGTTGAACTGCTGGAAGACCATGCCCATGTTGCGGCGGATGGCGTCGATGTCGCAGTCGGGGTCGTTGACCTCGTCGCCACCGACCTTGATCGAGCCGCTCGTGGGCTCCTCGAGGAGGTTGATGCAACGCAGGAAGGTCGACTTGCCCGAACCCGATGGGCCGATGACGCAGACGACCTCGCCCTGCCTGATGGTGGCGTTGAGCCCTCGCAGGACGTGGTTGGCGCCGAACGACTTGTGGAGGTCGGTGACCTCGACGACGGGGGAGACCGTGGTGGTGGATGCAGACATGTGGCTCAGCGCTCCTTCTTCTGACGGGCTTCCATGCGGCGCACGATGACGGAGAGCGGGAGGGTGATGATCAGGTAGCAGAAGCCGGCCACGACGAGAGGTGTGAGGCTGGCGTTGTCGCTGGAGAGCTGCCGCCCGTACTTCGTCAGCTCGTACCCTGAGGCCGAGAGCCCCAGGACGTAGACGAGCGAGGAGTCCTTGACGAGGAGGATGAGCTCATTCGTCAATGGGGGCGTGATGACCCGGAACGCCTGCGGAAGGACGATCTTGCGCGTGGCGACTCCGGACGGCATACCCAGCGAGCGGGCTGCCTCGATCTGCCCCGGGGGGACGGCCTGGATGCCAGCTCGGATGGTCTCGGCCATGTAGGCGGAGGCCACGAGACCGAGGGCGACCCAGACCGTTCCATAGGGGTCGTAGGGAATGACGAAGCCCTCAAAGGCCAGGGACATGAGGCCAAACGCGATGAAGACGATGATCGCCGGCAGACCGCGGAAGAACTCGATCCAGACCGTCGCGATCCAGCGGTAGGGAGCCACCGAAGAAAGCCGCATGAGGGCCAAGACTGTGCCGAGCAGCAAACCGATGACGAAGGCGCCAGCGGTGTAGATGACCGTGTTCTTGAGGGCCGAACCCACGCCTTCGGTCAGGGTGGTCTTGATCAGCTCCGGGTCGAAGAACTGCTTCTGAATCTGCGGCCAGTTCGCGGTCAGGGCGAGGGCCAGGGCGACCACGATTAGCACGGCGTACTGTGCCCATCGGATCCGTTGGGCGCGTTTGCGGGGCGACAACTTGTTCTTCTGTGGCGCTTCAGTAGTGGTGGTGCTCATCAGCTCTCCTGCCGACCTACGGGGTCATGGGCCGCAACGCCGAGGGGCGGCGGGCCGGTCGAAACCGTACCGCCGCCCCCCGACGATGCGGAAGGGTCACTTCGGGGCGTCGACTCCGAACCACTTCTTGTAGATCGTGTTGTAGGTGCCGTCGGCCACTGCGGCCTTGAGGACCTCGTTGGTCAGGTCGGTGAGCTTCTGACCGTTGGCGTCCTTCTTGAACATCAGACCGTACTGCTCGCCCGTGTCGAACTCCTTGACCACAGCGGTCGTGGGGTTGTCCTTGACGTAGTCGAGGAGGGGGCCGTTGTCGTTGATCGCGGCATCGACCTTTCCGGCCAGCACGGCGGCGAGCTGCGTCGGCAGGTCGTCGAACACGACGGGGGTGAAGCCGTTGGCGCCCTTCTCCTTCTCGGCGAACTCCTGGCCCGTGGTGTCGGTCTGGACACCGATCTTCTTGCCCTTGAGGCTGGCAAGGTCCGTGACGCCGGAGTCCTTCTTGGTGATCAGGGCTGCGGTGGAGTCGAAGTACGGGTCCGAGAAGTTGATGGCCTGCTTGCGCTTGTCGTTGATGGTCGTGGCGCCAAAACCGCCGTCGCACTTCTTGGCGGCGAAGGCCGCTCCCGAGGTGATGGTCGCGAACTCGATGTCGACGACCTCCTGCTCGACGCCGAGCTTCTTGGCGACAAGGTCCATGAGGTCGACGTCGAAGCCGACGACCTTGGAGCCTTCCTTGAACTCGAACGGCTTGTAGGACAGGTGCGTGCAGGCCTTGAGCTTGCCATCTGTGATCAGCGCGACGCCACTGGAGTTCGTGGCGGCCGGGGTGTCCCCGTCACCGGAACCGCAGGCGGCGAGGGCAAGAGTGGACATGAGCGCGGCGGCAGCGAGGGCGCTGGCGCGGCGGGTACGTGAGGTGGTCACCGGGGGACTCCTTGGCGGTAGTGGACGTGGTCGACCCACGTCTGACTAGTCGCTGACCCTACCCAGCGGGGGGCGACAAACAGGCCCTTTGCCGCATGAGACCCCCGAATCGTGACCTGTGCGGGGGTCTCATGCGCAGGTCAGGGGCGGTGCGACGCGATGATGCGGGCGTATTCGCGGCCGGAGTCCTTGATCGTGCGCTTCTGCGTGTCGTAGTCGACGTGGATGATTCCGAACCGCTTGCTGTAGCCGAACGCCCACTCGAAGTTGTCCATGAGCGACCACGCGAAATAGCCCCGGATGTCGGCGCCGTCGTCGATCGCCTGCTTCGCAGCGTCCAGGTGACCATGCAGGTATGCCGTCCGGTCCGGATCGTGCACCGCTTCACCTTCGGCGCCGGTCTCGATGACGTCCGGCCACGCCGAGCCGTTCTCGGTGATGTAGATCGGCAGGCGGGACTCCTCCCACGAACGCATGAGGATGTCGTGGTGGCCCTGAGGCGAGATCTCCCAGCCCATGTCCGTCAGCGGCGGGTGGGGCTCGGTGTCCTCGACGTTGTCCCCTCCGGGCAGCGGGTGAACGGCCCCCTCCACGTGCCGCACGCGAGTCGGGAAGTAGTTGTTGACCCCGAGGTTGTCAAGTGGTGCGTTGATGACCTCGAGGTCACCGGCCTGGATGTAGCCGTGGTCGGTGAGGTGTGCGGTGTCGTCGAGCAGGCTCTGCGGGTAGGCACCGTGGAAGAGCGGTCCGAAGAAGATGCCGTTGAGGATGTTGTCGGCCCGACGGACGGCGTCGAGATCGGCCTCGGTGGGGTTGTCGGGTCCGTAGACCTGGGTGGGGTTGAGGGTGATCGACACCTGCGCGTCGGCACAGTTCTCGCGGATGACCGGCACCGCGGTCCCGTGAGCCAGCATGAGGTGGTGGGCGGACACGAGCCCCTCGACCGGGTCGGTGTGCCCGGGTGCGTGGTGACCGAGTGAATAGCTGAGCAGCGAGGAGCACCACGGCTCGTTGAGGGTCGTCCAGTTCTTGACCCGGTCGCCGAGCGCGCCAACCACCGCGCCGGTGTATTCGGCGAACCAGTCCTTGACATCGCGGTTGAGCCAGCCGCCCTTGTCGCCGAGCGCCTGTGGCAGGTCCCAGTGGTAGAGCGTGACGAACGGTCGAATCCCGTTGTCCAACAACGTGTCCACGAGTCGCGAGTAGAAGTCGATGCCAGCCTGGTTGACCGCGCCCGTGCCGGTGGGGATGACGCGGGGCCAGGCGACGGAGAAGCGATATGCCTCGAGGCCGAGCTCCTTCATGAGCGCGACGTCCTCGGGCACGCGGTGGTAGTGGTCGCAGGCCACTTCGCCCGACTCACCCCCGAGGACCTTGCCGGGGGTCGCGCAGTAGGTGTCCCAGATGGACGGCGAGCGGCCGTCCTCGGCCACCGCCCCCTCGATCTGGTAGCTCGCCGTTGCTGCGCCCCACAGGAAACCGTCGGGGAAGGTCGTCTCGAACGTCATGGACCCAACGTAGTGGGGGACGCCCGGCTGGGGCATGGTGTTCGTATGCCATACGAAGCGCTCACCAAGACCCTGTACACCACTGCCGCGACCGCCAAGGGTGGGCGAGAGGGCGCGGTCAAGAGCGAGGACGGAGTGATTGACCTCGCGACGGGCAAGCCCGGGAGCAAGGCCAACCCGAAGGCCAACCCCGAGACGCTCTTCGCCGCTGGCTATGCGGCCTGCTTCGGGAACGCCCTCAACACCGTTGCTCGCAAACAGGGTCTCGACACCAGCGAGTCCACCGTGACGGCGTCGGTGGACCTCGGCACGACGGCCACGGGGGTCGGCCTGGCGGTCGCTCTCGAGGCGGTCATCCCCGGAGTCGACGAGGCCACGGCCCAGGCGCTTGTCGAGGCCGCCCACCAGACCTGCCCCTACTCCAAGGCGACGCGCGGCAACATCGACGTCATCGTCACGGTGAGGACGGTCTGACGATGGCCTCCATCACGATCATCGGCGGCCACGGCAAGATCGCGCTGCGTCTCGCTCGCCAGTTGACCGACGCGCGGCACGACGTCACGTCGTGGATCCGCAACGCCGACCAGAGCGCCGACATCGAGGAGACCGGGGCGACCCCGGCCGTCCTCGACGTCGAGTCCATGTCAGTCGAGCAGATGAGCGAGGCGTTCGCCGGAGCCGACGTCGTCGTGTGGTCGGCCGGTGCCGGCGGCGGCAGTCCCGAGCGCACCGTCGCCGTCGATCGTGACGCGGCGATCCGTTCGATGGATGCTGCGGTCGCTGCCGGGGTGCCGCGCTACGTCATGGTGTCCTACTTCGGGGCCGGGCCCAACCATGGTGTGCCGCAGGACAATGCGTTCTTCACCTATGCCCAGGCCAAGTCCGATGCGGACGCCTACCTGCGCGAGTCGTCGCTCGACTGGACTGTCCTCGGGCCAAGCACCCTCACGGATGACCCGGGCACAGGCCGCATCGAGGTCGGCGAGGGTCTCGCCAGCTCGCACGTGACCCGCGACGATGTGGCGACCGTGGCGGCATACGTCGTCAAGCACGACGTCTTCGCCCGCACCACGGTCCTGTTCAACAACGGCGACACACCGATCAAGCTGGCGCTCGACGCGATCGTCTGAATCTCAGCTGGGCTCGACCTCATCCCCGACGCGCACCACACCGGCGCCGTCGGGGATGAGTTGTATCGAGAACCACGTCTTGCCGTCCCAGCGTCGGTGCCGAGCCAGGGTGCGTATCGGCTCCTTGCCCTTGGCAAGGTCGTCCGTGTCGATCGTCGTCATGACACAGCGGCTCACGGGGCCGGTGACCCGGAAGGTCACGTCGCCCAGTTGCACGTGCGACCACGTGTCCTCGACGAACGCCTCGAGATCACCGTCCATGACGACGTTGGGGCGGAACCGGTGGACCGGCAAAGTGGCCGGCAGTTCATCACCACGCCCGACCGCACCCTCGGCCACCCAGTCGTTGAGCTGAGCGAGCGACTTCAGGCTTGCCAGCGTCACCGGAACTGCATCGGCGTATGCCGTGTGGTCGCCTTCGCGACCAAGGCCCGGCTTGAGTGCCCGCCGCGTGGGATCGGGGCAGCGCACGAGCCGCAGCCCCGAGGTCCCGACGGCCTCTGAGACCCAGGCGTCGGCCTCGGCTGAGACGAGGACTCCGGTGAGGTCGTTGCTGAACATCCGGATCGGGATCTCATCGCCCGGGTCGGTCGCGATGTGCAGGTCGCCCAGGCCATCGGCACGCAGTCGCAACCCCGTGGTCACGTCCGACGAGGTTTCCGGGGTGTCCGCAGCGATCGAGAAGAGCCGAGGGAGCTCGCGCGCCGACACCAGCACACCCTCTGCGTCGACGACCATCCAGCGCCGGTCACCAGCGAAGCCCGCCAGTTCGACGGCGGCCGACTTCACCGGCCGAATTGCCGTGCTCTTGACCGGATGCACGTTGAGCCCGACGACGTGGACGTTCGACATCGCTCAACCCCTCCCTCTCTTGCAATCCAGAAGGTCGAGCGTAGGGCGATGCGCGCCTTCGCGACGGAGGAGCGACTGAGCGTGCATCGCCCTACGCTCGACCTTCACGCGCGAGCGCGACGAAGGAGCGACTGAGCGTGCGTCGCTGTGCGCTCGACCTTCACCGTCAGCTCACGCGCGTTGGTCGAGGAGGCCGGTGTCGACGTCGTAGATGAACCCACCGACGGCGACGGTGTCGGGGATGAGGGGGTGAGCCCTGATGGCCATGACGTCGGCCTTGAGGGCGGCTTCCTGGTCGCCGATCACGTGGAAGCCCTGCCACGAGGCGTCGGACCCGGCCTTCTCGCCGATGATCTCGCGCAGTTCGGTCTCGGAGTACTTCGTCATGGCGCAGCGGGTGTGCGGGACGACGAGGATGCGCTGGACGTTGAGGAGGTGCACGCCGAGGACGAGCGCCTCGAGAGCTGCAGCGGTGACGCGGCCACCGGGGTTGCGGAAGATCTTGGCGTCGCCGGGGGAGAGGCCCAGCATGCCGAGAGGGTCGATGCGCGAGTCCATGCACGTGACGAGGGCGACGCCGCGGTGCGCGATGCCGTCGAACCCGCCGAGGGTGAAGCGTGCTGCGAACGACTTGTTCGCGGCGATGAGATCGTCGAATCCAATTGTCGGAGAAGCATTTTCGGTCACAGGAGTCCTGCTCTCTTGGGGATGGTGAAGGCCATCGGCTTGGTCACGGATGCAAAGAAGTCATTGCCCTTGTCGTCGACGACGATGAAGGCGGGGAAGTTCTCGACCTCGATCTTCCAGATCGCCTCCATGCCGAGCTCGGGGTACTCGAGCACCTCGACACTCTTGATGCAGTCCTGGGCGAGGCGAGCCGCGGGCCCGCCGATCGAGCCGAGATAGAAGCCGCCGTGCTCGTTGCACGCATCCGTGACGACCTTGCTCCGGTTGCCCTTGGCGAGCATCACCTTGGAGCCGCCCGCGGCCTGGAACTGCTCGACGTAGGAGTCCATGCGACCGGCAGTCGTCGGACCGAAGGAGCCGGACGGCATACCGGCGGGTGTCTTGGCGGGACCGGCGTAGTAGACGGGGTGGTCACGCAGGTAGTCGGGCATCTCCTCCCCGGCGTCGAGACGCTCCTTGATCTTGGCGTGAGCGATGTCGCGGGCGACGACGAGCGGGCCGGTGAGCGAGAGGCGGGTCTTGACGGGGTGGGCCGTGAGTTCGGCGAGGATCTCGTCCATCGGCCGGTTGAGGTCGATCTCGACGACGGCACCCTGGCCGGTCGAACTGGCGCCGGTGGCCTCGTCGCCGTGGGTTTCGAGGGCGTCGTGCGTCGTGTCCGGGAGGAAGCGTGCCGGGTCGGTCTCGAGCTGCTCGATGAAGACACCGTCGGCGGTGATCTTGGCGAGCACCTGACGGTCGGCGGAGCAGGACACGGCGATGGCGACGGGTAGCGATGCGCCGTGGCGGGGAAGGCGGACGACGCGGACGTCGTGGCAGAAGTACTTGCCGCCGAACTGGGCGCCGATGCCGAACTCGCGCGTCAGGCCGAGCACCTGCTCCTCGAGCACGGTGTCGCGGAAACCGCGTCCCGTGGCCGCGTCGCCGGTGGTGGGGAGGGTGTCGAGGTACTTGGCGCTCGCGTATTTCGCTGTCTTGAGCGCGAATTCGGCGCTCGTGCCGCCGATGACGATGGCCAGGTGATAGGGCGGGCAGGCAGCGGTGCCGAGGCCGCGGAGCTTCTCGTCGAGGAAGCGCATCATCGCTGCTTCGTTGAGGACGGCCTTGGTCTCCTGGAAGAGGAACGACTTGTTGGCGCTGCCGCCGCCCTTGGCCATGAAGAGGAACTTGTAGGTGCTTTCGTGGCCCTGGGCGGTGTCGGCGTAGATCTCGATCTGGGCGGGAAGGTTGTTGCCGGTGTTCTTCTCCTCCCACATGTTCACGGCGGCCATCTGGGAGTAGCGCAGGTTGAGGCGGGTGTAGGCGTCGTAGATGCCGTTGCTCAGCGCCTTCTCGTCCACGCCCTGCGTCAGCACGTGCTGACCGCGCTTGCCCATGACGATCGCCGTGCCGGTGTCCTGGCACATCGGGAGCACGCCACCCGCAGCGATGTTGGCGTTCTTGAGCAGGTCGAGCGCGACGAACTTGTCGTTGTTGCTCGCCTCGGGGTCGTCGAGGATGTTGGCCAGCTGCTGCAGGTGGGCCGGACGCAGGTAGTGCGCGATGTCGTGCATCGCCGTCTCGCTGAGCAGGCGCAAAGCCTCGGGCGCAACCGAGAGGAACTGGCGCCCGCCGGGACCGTCGAGGACCTCAACGCCGTCCGTGGTCAGCAACCGGTATGCCGTGTCGTCACTGCCGATCGGCAGGATGTCCTCGTAGGCGAACTCTGTCATCGTGCTCAGATTTCCTCTCGCGTCGGCGCGTAGGCGCCCGCATGGCCGACGGTGATGGCGCTCGTGGCCATGGCTCGGCTGACCGAGCCGGCGACGGCCTCGAGCGTCGCGGTGCTGAGCCGCTGGCGGGCATCGGTGTCACCGAGCAGGCCGGCATCGAGCAGTCCCGAGACCAAACCGGCCATGAACGAGTCGCCGGCGCCGACGGTGTCGGCCACCTCGTCGACCCGGGCTGGCGCATCGGCGATCTCACCCGTGGCGGTCGCGCGGTAGGTCACACCGTCGCCACCACGGGTGATGACCACGAGTCCGGGGCCGAGCCGCCCCCAGGCGGCCATCACATCGGGAAGGGACTCACCGGCATACAGCCAGTCGATGTCGTCCTCGCTCGCCTTGACGACATCGCTCAGAGCAATGAGCTCCTCGACGCGCGCGCGGACCTCGTCGACGCTGCCCATGATCGTCGGGCGGACGTTGGGGTCGTAGGAGATCGTCGCGCGCTCGCGGGCGTCAACGAGCGTCTGGGTGACGACCGCAGCGCCGGGGGTGAGGGTCGCCGCGATGGAGCCCGTGTGGACGTGGGCGAAGGTGTCGAGGTCCGCGACGGGGCGGAGGTCCCAGTGGAGGTCGAAGTCGTATTCAGCAGCGCCGGAGTCGTCGATCGTGGCGATGGCCGTCGAGGTCGGGTGGCTGCCGGTGTCGAGGTTCTCGATGGCGACACCATGTGAGGTGATCTGCTCCTCGCAGCGGGTTCCGTGGGCGTCGTCGCCGAGGGTCGTCGCCAGGACCGTGGTGTGGCCGAGTCGGGCGATACCCATCGCGACGTTGGCGGGGGAGCCCCCGACGTGCTCGGCGACGGCGCCGTCTGGCGTGTGGACGATGTCGACGAGCGTCTCGCCGACGACGAGGATGTGCTGCGCGGGGCTGGTGTCGACGACCATGTCAGACCAGGCCCTGCGGGAGTCCGGCGGTGCGGTCGAGGACGTGGTGGCTCTCGATGACCCGGACCGTCCCGGACTTGCTCCGCATGACGATCGAGTTGGTCGTTGCCCGTCCCCGGGAGTAGCGCACGCCCTGGAGCAGTTCGCCGTCGGTGATGCCCGTGGCGACGAAGAAGCAGTTGTCGGAGGTGACGAGGTCCTCGGTCGTGAGCACGCGGTCGAGGTCGTGGCCCGCGTCGAGAGCCTTCTGCCGCTCGTCATCGTCCTGGGGCCAGAGGCGGCCCTGGATCACGCCGCCGAGGCATTTGATGGCGCAGGCCGTGATGATGCCTTCGGGCGTGCCGCCGATACCGAGGAGGAGGTCGATGCCGGTCGTCTCGCGGGCCGCGGAGATGGCGCCAGCGACGTCGCCGTCGGAGATGAGCTTGATGCGGGCTCCGGTGTTGCGGATCTCTTCGGCCAGCTTCTCGTGGCGCGGGCGGTCGAGGAGGACCACGGTGACGTCCTCGGGGCTCTCCTTCTTGGCCTTGGCGATCCGGCGGATGTTCTCGGCCGCGGGCAGGCGGATGTCGACCACGTCAGCGACCTCGGGCCCGGCGACCAACTTGTCCATGTAGAACACGGCGCTCGGGTCGTACATCGTGCCGCGGTCGCTCACAGCCATGACGGCGATGGCGTTGGGCATGCCCTTGGCGGCCAGAGTGGTGCCATCGATCGGGTCGACGGCGACGTCGACCTCGGGGCCGTTGCCGTCGCCGACCTGCTCGCCGTTGAACAGCATGGGGGCGTTGTCCTTCTCGCCCTCGCCGATGACGACGGTCCCGCGCATCTCGACGGTGGCGATGAGGGCCCGCATCGCCTCGACCGCTGCACCGTCAGCGCGGTTCTTGTCACCGCGACCGACCCAGCGGCCACCGGCCATCGCGGCGGCCTCGGTGACACGGACGAGCTCGAGCGCGAGGTTGCGGTCGGGGACGTTCGTGGACGGGGCGTCGGGCATGAGGAACCTGTCTTCCTTGACGTGGCACGGGGGCTGGATCGGGCTGGGATCCTGCGCGCCCGACTCTATCGCCGACCCGATACGTCGATTCCTGCGGTCATCAGGGACCATGGGGATGTGAGCACCACGCCGACGGGCACTGAGCCCAGCACGCCGCCGAAGAGCCGCTACTCGATGGGATCCACCCCCAACATGGTGCGGTCCCTCCTCGTCATCGGTGCACTCATGGCCCTCATCTGGTTCATGACGCCTCGGGTGAACACGCTCGGCGGTCCCGTCGTCGACGTCCACGGCACGGCTGTGACGGTGGCCAAGGACAGCGGCTGGCCGATCTCCGAGGCCGTGGACCTGCCCAAGGGCTGGAAGACCACGAGCGCTCGCTACGTCAAGGCGACCGACGGACTCATGACGTGGCACGCCGGCTACCAGGCCCCGTCGGGCAACTATGTCGCCGTCGAGCAGACCCGTGACGCCTCACAGGGGTGGGTGGACGCCCAGACCAACCGGGCGCGGCGCATCGGTGAGCTCCAGGCCGCCGGCCTCACCTGGATCAAGTACGAGCGTGGCGCCAAGGTCCAGAACAGCCTGTTGGACCGGCGCAAGGGGCCCGGAGCCATGACCACGTTGCTGACGGGCACGGGCACCTTCGAGGAGCTGACGTTCGTCGCCGAGCACCTCGGCCCCGTCACCCAGTAGTCGACGCGGCGCCAAGGGCGCACAGATTGGCGAGGGGCGCTCCCATGGCTGCGCCCGTGATCCGGATCTGCGCCTCTGGCGCCAAGGGCGCAGGTCTGACTACTCGCTGAGCTTGGCCTCGGCGGCATCGAGCCATTGCGCGCAGTGCGCAGCCAGGGCTTCGCCTCGCTGCCACAGACCCATGCTGTCCTCGAGTCCGACCTGGCCGTTCTCGAGCCGGGCCACGATGTCGACCAGCTCGTCGCGCGCCGCCTCGTAGCTCATCTCCGCCACGTCTGAACTGGCATCGGCGCCGTCGACCTCTCCGGTTGCCGGCGTCTCGACGTCGGCCTCGGCGTCGGTGATCTCGGGCTGCGGGGTGCTCTTGGCCATGCCGAGCACCCTAACCCTCGGTGCGGACACCGAAGTCGCCGCGCGCCACGGTCACGTGGAGCAGTTCCTTGATGGTCAGTTCGGCGGGATCGTGCACGACCGCCCCGTCGACTCGCTGCACGATCGCGTAGCCCCGGTCGAGCGTCGACTGCGGCGACAGGGTGCGTACCTGTGCTCGGAGGTGGCCGACGTGATCACGGTGTCGATGCAACTGGGCCTCGACCCGATGGTGGGCCCGAGCCCGCAACGCCATGACCACGTCGCGCTGCACGCGGACGAACGCGGCGGGGTCGGCGAGCACCGGGCGCGATCGCAGCTCGACGAGACGCCTCCGCTCGTGGTGCAACCGTCCCTCGAGGGCTCTCCGCCCTCGCGTGCGCGCAGCCTCGATGACCTGGTGCTCGCGGTCGGCGTCGGGGACGATCGCCTTGGCCGCGTCGGTCGGGGTCGACGCGCGGTGGTCGGCGACGAGGTCGAGCAACGGCGAGTCGACGTCGTGCCCGATCGCGCTGACGACCGGGGTCCGGGCGGCCGCAACCGCCCGGATCAGTGCTTCGTTGCTGAACGGCAGCAGGTCCTCGACGTTGCCGCCACCGCGCGCGATGACGATGACATCAACATCGGGTATGCCGTCCAGCTCGCTCAGTGCCGCTGTCACCTCCGTGACGGCGTTGGCTCCCTGCACGGCCACCTGGCGAATCTCGAACTGCGCAGTCGGCCACCGACGTCGGGAGTTCTCGACGACGTCCTTCTCTGCCGCGCTGGCCCGTCCGCAGATGAGGCCGATGCGGCGAGGAAGGAAGGGCAGGGGGCGCTTGCGGTCGGCGTCGAAGAGGCCTTCGCTGGCGAGGTTGCGCTTGAGGTACTCGATCCGCGCGAGGAGTTCGCCCACGCCGACCGGCCGGATCTGTCGACCATCGAGCATGAGGCTGCCGCGCTGGGTCCAGAACGTCGGCTTCGCCTGCACGACGACGCGCGAGCCCTCGGTCAGCGGGGTGCCCATGGCGTCGAGGGCGTTGACCTGGATCGCGACCGACAGGGACATGTCGACGTCGGGGTCTCGCAGGGTCAGGTAGGCAGTGCGAGCGCCGGGTCGGCGGTTGAGCTGGACGACCTGGCCCTCGACCCACAGGGTCGACATCTTGTCGACGTACTCGGCGATCTTCATCGAGAGCAGGCGGACCGGCCACGGCTGCTCGGCAGTGGTGTCGCCGGCCCGCTCTGGGAGAGCCGGGCGCGCATCGGGGCTGGTCACGGAGCCACTGTAGGAGGCGACACCGTCAGTGTTCAGCCAGCACCCTCGCTCGCCACCCGCCACCGCTCTGCGTCGTTGTCCCGCACGAGGATGTAGCCCCAGGCGTGCTCACCATCGGGCATCGAGGAGTCTGCCCCCTCCAGGCGAAACTCGACTGGCACCTTGACGACTTGGGAGTGGTCCTGGCCCGGACCGCAACAGGTGTCCTCGACAGGATCGTGAATCACGAGATTGCTCACCGTGATGCCTCCGCACCAGGCCTCGACGGTGTTCACCGGATCGGAAAGGGCCCTCATGCTCGCGCAGTCGTCGGCGTTGATCGCGCGAACGTACGCGCTCACGACGTCTTGGGGTGGGGCATCGGCGCTGGGGAGGGATACGCGCTCACGGCTGCATCCGGCCACGCCGACAAGTGCTGTCCCCGAGGCGATCAGGGCGACAAGAGCGAGGTGAGGGACGCGAGCCATGCTCCAGCGTAGAGCGGCAGGCAGCGCTGTCCGCGCTGCTGGCGTCGCCGCCCGGAACGCAGCATCGCGCGTTGCAGCTGTCGGGGGACGGGCGCCGGAGGAAGGGACGCGGCGGCGTCGGGCCGGCATCCCTGAAGGGCCAGGGCGAGGTGGCGACGCCAGGCATCGGGCTGATCGTCTCGTGTGACCTCGAGGATTCCGGCGAGAGCGAACGACAGGACGGGCAGGTCCTCCGGGCTGATGTCCTCGCGGATCGCGCCGGCCCGGCGTGCGCGGTCGATGACGTCGACGACTTTGCGGTAAGCCCGTTCGCGGCGCCCGTCCCGTCGATGCCCCAAGGGCACGGACGACTGCACGAGGTGGGTGAAGCCCCTGTTCTCCGCCTGGAGCGCTCCCATCCGCTCGAGCAGTCCCGCGAAGCCCTCCCACGGGTCCTCCTCCGCCAGGGCCGCGTCCGCACTCTCGTCGTATCGGGCGAATGCGGCCTCGAAGGCCCCCTCAACGAGTGACGAGCGAGTGGGAAAGCGTCGATAGAGGGTCGCGATACCGACTCCGGCGCGCTCAGCGACATCGGTGAGGGGCACCGAGACGCCTCCTTCACCGAAGACCTGCTGGGCCGCTCAAGCTCAGCCAGGGCAAGAGGCTGCAGGACAAGATGACGTGGATGGAGGACTTCTCCGACCGCACCGTCCGCTTCATCGGAGCCGTCGAGCTCCTTCTGACCGGACCACGACGAAAGTGCGCGTATGCGGTGAGCCGAGCTCACGGCATACGCGCCGTCTTGGGTGGTTGGGGACGCCCAGCAGGGGGCGACCTACGATGGGACACATGACCGCCACGACTGACCAGGCCACCAAGCGCGTGCTCCTCGCGGCGCCTCGTGGCTACTGCGCAGGAGTCGATCGAGCCGTCGTGACGGTCGAGAAGGCGCTCGACCTCTACGGCGCTCCGGTCTATGTCCGCAAGGAGATCGTCCACAACAAGCACGTCGTCACCACGCTCGAGAAGCGCGGCGCGATCTTCGTCGAGGAGACCGACGAGGTGCCCGAGGGCTCGACGGTCATCTTCTCGGCGCACGGTGTCGCGCCCGTCGTCCACGAGGAGGCCAAGGCGCTCGGTCTCAAGACGATCGACGCGACCTGCCCGCTCGTCACCAAGGTGCACCGCGAGGCCGTCCGCTTCGCGAGCGACGACTTCGACATCCTCCTCATCGGTCACGAGGGTCACGAAGAGGTCGTCGGCACCGCCGGTGAGGCGCCCGAGCACATCACCCTGGTCGAGGGTCCCGACGACGTCGACAACATCGAGGTGCGCGACCCCGACAAGGTCGTCTGGCTCTCTCAGACCACGCTGTCGGTCGACGAGACCATGGAGACGGTGCGGCGGCTGCGTCAGAAGTTCCCGCTCATGCAGGACCCGCCCAGCGATGACATCTGCTACGCCACCCAGAACCGTCAGCTGGCCGTCAAGCACATGGCGCCCGACTGCGACCTCATGATCGTCGTCGGCTCCCGCAACTCCTCGAACTCGGTGCGTCTCGTCGAGGTCGCCATCGAGCACGGGTCCAAGGCGGGCCACCTCGTCGACTACGCCGACGAGATCGATGAGACCTGGCTCGACGGCGTGGGGACGGTCGGCGTGACGTCCGGCGCGTCGGTGCCCGAACTTCTCGTGCGCGGTGTCCTCGACTACCTCGCCGAGCGTGGCTACGAGGACGTTCGTCCGGTCGTCGCCGCCGAGGAGTCGCTCGTGTTCTCGCTGCCCAACGAGATCCGTCGTGACCTCAAGGCTGCCGGCATGTCGGACAAGATGGTTCACGACGCAGGCTTCACCGAAGACGGTTCCCTGCACTGACGCCTTCGGCGTCTGGGGCGTATGCCGTGAGCTCACCCGAGCCGGTCGTCCTCGCCTTCCCCTTCAGTGGGGTCTGGCGGGTCGAGAACAGTCCGGCTCGCCGGATTCCCAGTCACGGGACGCACGCGTTCAGTGTCTCCCACGCCATTGACTTCGTCGCGGTCGATGCTCGGGACCGTTCTGCTCCCCGGACCTGGCGCACGTGGGTCGGGGTTGAGGCGCCGGACGGCTTCATCGGGTTCGGGGAGCCCGTCATGGCTCCGATCGACGGGGACGTCGTGGCGGTTCACGACGTCGAGCCCGATCACGAGGCGCGGCGCTCTCAGCTCCGTCTCGTGGGATATGCCCTCGGGCAGGCCCGGCGCACGCGGCGGGGGATCGTCGGGCTCGCCGGAAACCATGTCGTCATCGCGGTCACTCCCTCTGGCCCGTTCGTCCTGCTCGCTCACCTGCGTCACGGCTCGGCGAGGGTGAGGGTTGGTGACACCGTCGAGACCGGGCAACAGGTGGGGGAGTGCGGGAACTCCGGCAACAGCACGGAGCCCCACATCCACGTTCAGGTGAGTCACTCGATCGGCGGGATCGACGCCCAGGGCGTGCCGCTGATCTTCTCTGGTCCGGAGGGTCAGCGATGGGTTCCGGGCGAGGGCGAGATCGTCACCGTCGGTCAATGAGCGCGGCCAGACCGTCGAGGGTGCGAGCCAAACCGAATTCCCATGCTGAGTCCGCGCTCCACGCGCCGCCCTGCGCCTCGCCGGCGGCCGACCCGATGCGCACGCTGCGGGGATAGGTCTCTGGGTCGAAGGCCTGCTCCAGGACAGGTTGGTTGGCGGCCCACCACTGGTCATCGCTCTTCGCGGTGTCGGTTGTCGCGCGCTGGGCATCGTGGGCCGATCGAGCGTGCGACTGGACGAACCCGAGCAGGTAGGTCAGCGCGGCATCGGTGGCGACGTCGGACAGCCCGGTGTTGTCGAAGGCCGCGAGTTCGTGCTCGTACTTGCCCATGACGCCTGGTCCCAGCGGTGGCCTGCTCAGGGCGGCCACCTCGGTCAGCCAGGGGTGGGCGGTCAGCAGCTCGCGATTGGCCTCAGCGACCTTGGTGAGACGCGTGCGCCATAGGGACCGTCGCCACGCGGGACGGTGCATGCGCCGATAGAGGGTGTCGACCATGAGGTCGAGCAGCTCTGCCTTGCCCGGTACGTAGGTGTAGACCGACATCGCCGACACTCCGACGGCCTCGGCCACGGCGCGCATGGTGACGGATCCCAACCCTTGATCATCCGCCAAGGACAGGGCTGCGTCGACGACCTGGTCGACCGTGACGGAGCGACCAGGACCCCTGCGGCGAGGGGCTGCTGACGCGTCACCCCATAACAGGGCGAGGGTCCGGCTGGGTTCGCCGGAGCCGGTGGCTGCAGGTGGGTCGATGGCCATGGGAATGATTCTGCCACGGCTTTGTTGTACGCAGTACACCGTACAATGTATAATAAAGGGGCGCACAACGAGACCAGCGAGATCAATGACTCAGAGCACGACCGAAGCAACGACCCACCAGCAGACAGGAAACCGCATGCACATCACCAGCACCGCCATCTCGCTCAACGTCCCGGACGTCGGGGCCTCGGCCACGTGGGCGCAAAAGTACCTCGGGTTCACCGAGGCGATGTCCGCCGACGGGTTCGCCTCTCTAGAGCACGCTCAGGCAGGGATGAATCTCATCTACCTGCGCACCGGTCTGCCAACGTTCAAGCCTGCGTCCGCAGCGGGCAACGCCGACGGTCTGCTCGTCGTCTTCACGGTCGAGGACATCGACGCTGACTACGCCCGACTGCAGGGCGAGGGTGCCGAGATCGCCACGCCGATCGAGACCGAGCCCTGGGGTGAGCGCTACTTCCAGATGACCGACCCCAATGGGGTCGTCTACCAGCTCGTGCAGTGGGTTGCCCCGACCGACCCGCAGTACGCGCAGTAGGCACGTGAATGCAGGACGCCGCGGTAGCACCCAGACGGGTGCGGCCGCGGCGTCCTGGCGTTCAGCCGACCTGGTCTCGACCCAGGGAGTGAGGGGTGGGGAGGTCGAGGAGCAGGTCGGGCCGCTCATGGTCGACCCCCACGGCTTCCAGCAGCTCGATGGCGGTGAGGACGCGCGGACCGGTCTCGAGAGGCGCCAGCTGAGGGAGCTCGTCGGTGACGACGTCGAGCTCCTGCATCCGTCGCGCCGTGACGAACACACGTGACTCGAGCGCCCCGACGAACTGGTTGTAGCTCTCGACCGTCGCATGCAGCGACCGCCCCATCTTGGCCGTGTGGGTGCCGAGCGTCGCGAGTCGTCGATAGAGCTCCTGCCCCAACGCGAGGAGCTCGCGAGCGCTGGAGGAGAGCGAGTCCTGCTGCCAGCCGAACGCCACGGTGCGCAGCAGTGCCAGCAGCGTGCCGGGTCCGACGAGGACGACGCGTGAGGCCATCGCCCGTTCGTGCAGTCCTGGGTCCGCGGCCAGTGCGGCGCCGAGCATGGCGTCGCTGGGCACGAAGCAGACGACCATCTCGGGAGTCGTGTCGAACGCCGACCAGTAGTCCTTGGCAGACAGTGCGTGGACGTGTTGGCGCAGTGCGCGCGCGTGATCGCGGAGCAGTTCTGCGCGCTCGTCCTCGGGGAGGTCCTCGGTCTGGGCATCGAGGAAGGCAGCCATCGGGGCCTTCGCGTCGATGACGAGTGAGCGATCGCCGGGCAGGCGGACGACGACGTCGGGCCGCACCTCGCGGTCGTGGCGACTGCGTGCCCGCACCTGCTCCTCGAAGTCGCATCGCGCCAACATGCCTGAGGCCTCGAGGACGCGGCGCAGCTGCACCTCGCCCCAGGACCCGCGCACCGACGAAGAGCGCAGCGAACCGGCGAGCGACTGCGTCTGCTTCCCCAACTGCTGGGCCTCGGACTCGACCCGCCCCATGACCGCCCGGATCGCGCCGAACTGCTCGACCCGGTCCCGCTCGAGCACACCGACCTGCCGCTCGACCCGCCCCAGCGCGTCACGCAGCGGCGCGAGCAGCGATGCCGTCTCGAGGTCCTCGGCCAGCGAGGCCTCGAGGTCGACAACCCGCTCGCGCAACAGGTCACGCTCGGTCGCCACGGAGGCTGCGCGCACGGCATACGCCTGCTTGAAGAACAGGTATGCCGCCAGCGCACCGATGACGATGCCGCCCACCAAAGCGATCCACGGGTTCATGGACGACACCGTGCCAGTCGGCACCGACAGGGTGCGGGACGTCAGGTCCGAGGGGCGGGCCGGAGAGCACGCTGCAGCCAGACGGTGAGCACCCCAGCGACGAGCATTCCCGCGATGTTGAGCGCGAGCTGGCTGGCCGAACCGCGGATCTCGTCCGCAGCCGACAGGGCCAGGGCGAGGGCGAGGTTGCCAGCCGCAGGGACCGTCGTCACGGAGATGAAGACACCCACCATGGCTGCGGACTTCGCGGTGGTCATCGCGAGGACCCCTGCCGCGCCAGCCACGAGCGCCACGATGAAGGACCATTGATCCGGGTGCCAGATGAAGCCCGTGAGCGGCCTCGGCCGGGTCACCATCTCCGCAGTGATCAGTCCGGTCCATCTGGCCACGAGGGCGAGCACCATCACGGCCGCGATCGCGATGGCAAAGGCCGCGACGAGGCGGGCGAGGCCGTGGACGGCAAGGCCCCAGCGCCCGAAGGCCACGGCGACACAGGCTCCCGCGATGGACGCGAACTCGGGACCCACGACCATCGCGCCCACGACGAGGACAGCGGAGTCGGTGATGACCGCGATGGACGCAAGGACTGTCGCGAGCACGAGGAACGCGAGGTAGGTCGCGCTCGGCCGAGCGCTGGTGCGGGCTCGATCGATCACGGCACCCCAGAGCACCGCGTCGTCCGGGTCGCCGGGGGCGGCGCGGCCGACGGCCGCGGCTGCGTCGAACCGCGACCCGTCGACGTCACTGAACGCCAGACCGCCGCGTTCCGGGAGACCCGTCGCGCAGATCGCGTCGATGACGTCGCTCGCAGCCTCTCGCGCGACGTCGGCCTCGATCGCGTCGCCCACGGGCTGCACCGAGACGCCGCGCATGACGACGACGTTGGTGACGCGGTCGTCGTCGACGAGGAGGGTCTCGATGGTGTGCGAGAGGTCGTCGGGGACCGTCATGCGCAGGTGGACGAGCATGCCGAGCAGCGTATGCCGCGTGGTCGCCCCATCGGGCTTCCGGCGCGCAGGTTAGCCTCGGACCATGGCTGACAGCGGGCGACCCGACACCTCATCCGAGGCCGGCCGACGCTCGTTCATCCACATCCTCAATGCCAAGCTCCCGCGCAAGCGCAACATCGCGCAGGGGCTGCTGCGCAACGAGGACGGTGAAGTCCTGCTCTGCGAACTGGCCTACAAGTCCGAGTGGGACCTGCCCGGGGGAGTCGTGGACCCCAAGGAGTCACCGGCCGCATGCGTCGTCCGCGAGATCAGCGAGGAGCTCGGCGTCTCACTGGGCATCCAAGGGCTCCTTGCCGTCAACTGGTTGCCGCCGTGGCGCGGCTGGGACGACGCGGTCCTTTTCCTCTACGACCTGGGCGTGGTCCCGCGCTCGTTCACCGATGACCTCACCCTGTTGCCGCGTGAGATCAAGGCCGTGCACTGGGTGGCACCGCACGAGCTCGGTGATCACGTCGCGCCCTACACCGCACGGATGGTGGAGCAGCTCCTGGACGGCGACGACACGGCATACACGATGTATTTCGAGAACAGCGAAGTCCCCGGAGCATGACGTGACGTTCCCCAGGATCCTTGGCGGTCTGGCGGCCATGTTGCTGGGGGCGGTGCTGCTCATCTGGATCTTCGTCAGCCTCGCAGCGCTCGTCTACGCGCTCACCCAGGGCGATGGCCAGGCGGCGAGGATCTATGCCCTGTTCGTCGTGGTCGGCGTCGCGATCCCCGCCCTCGCGTGGTGGGTGGCCCGGCGAGTGGTGAAGGCACGTGCCGTACGCCAGTAGACTTCTGTCCCCGTGGCACTCACCATCGGAATTGTCGGGCTCCCCAACGTCGGTAAGTCAACGATGTTCAACGCCCTGACCAAGAACAACGTCCTTGCTGCGAACTACCCGTTCGCCACGATCGAGCCCAATGTCGGCGTCGTCCCACTGCCGGACGAGCGGCTGGCCCGACTCGCCGAGATCCACGGCTCCGAGAAGATCCTGCCGGCGACCGTCTCGTTCGTCGACATCGCCGGCATCGTCCGCGGCGCCTCGGAGGGTGAGGGCCTGGGCAACAAGTTCCTCGCCAACATCCGTGAGGCCGACGCGATCTGCCAGGTGGTGCGCGCGTTCGAGGACGGCGACGTCGTGCACGTGGACGGCAAGGTCTCGCCGGAATCCGACATCGAGACGATCCACACCGAGTTGATCCTCGCGGACCTGCAGACCCTCGAGAAGGCCGTCGTGCGCCTCGAGAAGGAGTCTCGGATCAAGAAGGAGTCCAAGCCGCTCCACGAGAACGCCTTGGTCGCGCAGAAGGTCCTGGAAGAGGGCACGACCCTGTATGCCGTCAAGGACGACACCAAGGTCGGTCTCGACTGGGATGCCACGACGTCGCTCGGGCTGCTCACGACGAAGCCGTTCATCTATGTGTTCAACCTCGATGAGGACCAGCTCGCCGACGCCGATCTGCACGCCACGCTGCGTGAACTGGCCGCACCGGCCGACTCGGTATTCCTCAACGCCAAGCTCGAGATGGACCTCATGGAGATGGACGCGGCCGAGGCGATGGAGCTGCTCGAGTCGTTCGGTGCGACCGAGTCCGGCATCAGCCAGCTGGCTCGCACGGGCTTCCACACGCTGGGGCTGCAGACCTACCTGACGGCCGGGCCCAAGGAGTCGCGGGCGTGGACGATCGGTCAGGGGTGGACCGCTCCGCAGGCCGCCGGTGTCATCCACACCGACTTCCAGCGCGGATTCATCAAGGCCGAGATCGTGTCCTTTTCCGACCTCGACGAGACCGGGTCCATGGCCGCGGCCAAGGCCGCCGGCAAGGTCCGCATGGAGGGCAAGGAGTACGTCATGTCCGACGGCGACGTGGTGGAGTTCCGCTTCAACGTCTGATCCCCCCGGGGTCGTCAGGTGCCTGCGACCGCGGACTGAAGCCCCTTGAGGATGCGCTCCATCCTGGCTCCTTGGGTTGACTCATGGGGGACGCATACCTGAACCGCCTCCGCGGCTCAGGGTTTGTTCAGCAGGCCGCTGCGACCGTTCACCCATGACGACAACCGAATTCGCCCCACGCCGCGCCATGCTCAACAAGGTGCCCGAGGTCACGGTGTACTTCTGGATCATCAAGATCCTGTGCACCACCGTTGGTGAGAGCTTCGCCGACTACGTCAACGAAACCCTTGGCTTCGGCCTCGGCAAGACCACTCTGGTCTTCTCTGTGGCCCTCATCGCCGTTCTCCTGCTGCAGTTCCGCCTGCGCGCCTATGTGCCCTCCGTCTACTGGCTGGCCGTGGTCCTCATCAGCGTGGTGGGAACCCTGCTCACCGACAACCTGACCGATGGGGTGGGAGTGCCGCTCGCCGTCAGCAGTGTCATCTTCGCCATCGCTCTCGCGGCGGTCTTCGCGATCTGGTACGCCCGGGAGCACACCCTGTCGATCCACTCCATCGTCACCACTCCCCGCGAGGCGTTCTACTGGCTCACCGTCCTCGTGACCTTCGCCCTCGGAACGGCCGCCGGAGACTGGACGCTCGAGCTCACCGGTTGGTCTGCTGGGGCGTCAGTTCTGCTGCCGCTCACCCTGATTGCCCTTGTGCTGGCCGCCCGGAAGCTGGGCGCCGGTCCGGTCCTGTGCTTCTGGTTGGCCTACATCCTCACCCGACCCCTGGGCGCCAACATCGGCGACTACCTGGCCTCCGCTCGTGCAGAAGGAGGCGCCGGACTGGGCACCTTGGGCACGAGCGTCCTCTTCCTGGGGACGATCCTGGCCGTCGTGGTCTACCTCAGCGTGACCCACAAGGACCGTATCGAGCGAGCTGCCCGGGACAGCGAGCCGCGAGAGCGAGTCATGTCCAGCGACCCCGTTGCCTGACTCGGCGTGTCGCTGCCTGGCGGCTGGAGGACCGCCAGGCAGCGACGGTCAGCCAGCAGCGAAAGGGGCGCGCTGCGAGGGCTGGCCAGCCCTCGTCCTGGTGCCGACCCACAGAGGGGGGAAGGGGTCGGCACCAGGACGAGGGGGGAGGACGACCGGCTGTCCGCACAGTGCCGGGCGTCGAGGTGTGTTGGTCATGCGGCGAACTTGGGTTCGGGGTTGCTGGAGCGGCCCACGAGGTTGTCGACCGCACCGGCCTGCACGTAGGCCGCAGCATTGAGCTCGCGCACATCCGACCAGTCGAACGCGGGGCGAGTCAGATGGTTGTGCAGCACGATGCGTCGGCGCGTGGCTTCGTCGCGACAGAGCCTGGCCAGGTGCTCGGTCAGGGCCGGGTCACTGTCGGCGAGCAGTCCCTCGACCTCGTGGGTGATGAACTCCGTGATGCCGGTGCCGGATCGCGCCACCACCGCAAGTCCTGCGGCCCGAGCCTCCAGAGCGGCCAGACCGAAGGACTCGTGGGTCGCCGGCGCGATGAACACCTCTGCCCGGCGGTAGAGGTCGCGCAGTTCCGGATGGGCGACGTCGCCGGGCGTGTGTACCCACTCCGAGATCCCCAGTCGGTCGACTCGTCGGCGCACTGCGCCCAGCAGGGGCCCGTCACCAACGAGGACTGCCTCGATGGCGACGTGATCGGGGACGAGCGCCCTCATCCGGTGCAGGGCGTTCACGAGTTCGAGCGGCCGCTTCCGGCTCACCATCCGCATCACTGCCACCAACGTCACGACGTCGGTATGCCGGGTGCGCACCGTGGGTGCCCAGTAGCCCGTGTCGACCGCGTTGGGTACGACGAGAACCTCGCGACCACCCAGGGCCCGACGTACCGGACCGGCGGCCACCTCGCTGACGGCCGCCCACTGGATCGGGAGGTCGTTCCAGCCTCGAGCCGCGGCGGTGGCCCTGAAGAGCGGCCACGCCCGGCCCCACACGGAGTGCACCGTGGCGACCGAGGGGACCCCGGCTCGGGCGCCGACCTCGACGGCGCGCAGGGCCAGCGGCGAGATCGCCGAGACATGGCCGTGGACCACGTCGGCCCCGGCGACCAACGACGCAAGCGCGCGCGGATCACGGCATACCTCGATGTTCGCCGAGGGCGAAGTCATGGTGTTCCGGTCGGGCGTGCGGGTCAGGACCGTGACGTCGTGGCCGAGCGCGACCTGGCTCTCGGCCAGGGCCCGCACGAGAACCTCGATGCCACCGACGATGGGGGCATACGTGTCGGTCGTGTGCAGGATCCTCACAGCGCCACCACCTGGGCGCCGACGACGGTGCGGGTGCGGGGGCGCGCGACCAGCCAGCAGCCCAGCCACAGTCCTCCGACGGGGATCTCGAGCAGGAAGATGAACGCGCGATACAGCAGGACGCCGGCGGTCACCCCGAGCGGGTCAGCACCACACGCAATGAGGGTCGCTGCGGCGCCGACCTCGGCGAACCCGGCCCCGCCGGGCGTGAGAGGTATGAGGCTGAGGAGGCGGTCGGCGGCCAAGGCGGCCAGCACGGCATACACGGGTTCGGTCAGTCCCACGGCACGCAGACAGAACCAGAGCAGCAGTCCCTGAAGGGCCACGTAGCCGAGCATCCCGGTCGTCAGCTGCGCCCAACGCGTCAGCACCACCTGGCGCACGCGGTCTCGTGCCTCGAGGAGGCGCGCGTCGAGCTGGGCCGGCGAGCCCTGGTCGAGCCGTCCGAGCCGACGAGCCACGGGTGCAACGACGCGTGCCGCTCTGCCTGCGAGCCGGTCACTGCTGAGTCCGGCTGCGGTGAGGGCCATGACTGCTACCAAGAGGGAAGAGCCGAGCACCGCACCTGAGCGCAGGGAGCTGGTCGGCAGGGCGCCGGCGGCGGTCATGAACGCCATGGCCACGACCGGAAGGGCCAGCTTGGCCAGGACGTCCCAGATGCTCGTCACGAGAACGAACGTCGCGTAGGAGCTCCTTCGGAATCGCCAGGCGCGGACCATCGAGAGGTTGAGGGCCAGGCCCAGCGCACCACCGAAAGGAAGCACGTTCGAGACCGCGCTGCCGGTGAGGTTGAGGGTGAGGGCGCGTCGCCGGCTGAGTCCGGGGAGGGCAGCGGTGAGGACGAAGGAGTGGGCGAGGAGCCCGGCCATCCACAGAACTGCCAGCACCAGCGCAGTGCCGGGGGAGATGCTGCCGAGCACCGTCCAGATGGCCGACCAGCCCACTCCTGCGACCCTGGGCAACGCCCACCACAGGGCGGCGAGCGTGAGACCCGCAGCGGCGATGGCCCGGACGAGAACCGACCACGAAGGAGCGGTCGCGCGGGGCGAGCGTGCGTCCATGAGTCACTCCCGGTGAGCCTGTTGTCGGTCAGCGTTCCGTCGACGTTCCGCGAACGTCGGGTCAACGCGGACACCATGACTCGGGGGCCCTGAAGGGTTCCTGAGAGACGCGTCGGCCCTCAGGAAACGTTCAGGCGACAGGGACGACAGTGGCTGCATGCCTCCCCGAACCCACCTTGCGTCCTCACCACCTGCGGCCGGACGGACCTTCCTTCTCGCTGCAGGTGGTGTCGTGGCAGCCTCCGTGGTCGCGGTTGGCGGCTTGGTCGACGGGGTCAACGAGAATGCCGACCTCTCGGCCTATGACCCAGGCATCACGTCGTCCGTCGCCTCCCTGCGACGAACCGGTCTGACCATCGCCGCAGAGGTGGCCAGCCTCGTCGGGAGTGAGGTCTGCGTGGCTGTGCTCAGCCTCGCTGCGCTCGCTTGGCTCTGGTTCGTGCGACGGGATCGGGCGCGGGCCGTGCTCTTTGCCGGCGCCATGGGGCTGGGCGTCGTGCTCACCCTGGCTGGCAAGCACCTCGTCGAGCGACACCGGCCGCCAGCCGGGTTCGTCGTCGGGCCGGTCGACACCGGGTACTCGTTCCCGTCCGGTCACACGCTGTTCTCGACGGCCTTTCTCGGGCTCGTGGTGATGCTCCTCATCTGGCCGTCGGCCGGACGCCGCGCCCGGGTCGCGGCCGTCGTCGCGGCTGTGCTCGCGAGTCTCGTCATCGGGGCGAGCCGGGTCTATCTCGGCTATCACTGGACCACCGACGTGATTGCCGCTTGGGTGTTGGGTGTCGCCGTGCTCACGGTGACTCTGGCGCTGGCGTCACCGACAATGGCTGTGGCGACGATGCTGCTGACCAGGCTCGGGCTTGACTCCGACGCACCCGGCGTTGTCGCACCCGACCACGACCCCGCGAAGGATGGGCATGCGAGTCCTGCTCGTTGAGGACGAAAAGGCGTTGGCCGAGACGATCCGCCGCGGGCTGACGAACGAGGGCTTCGTCGTCGACGTCGCTCATGACGGGGTCACGGGCCAGTGGATGGCCACCGAGAACCCCTATGACGTCATCGTGCTCGACATCATGCTGCCGCGTCGCAACGGCTACGAAGTGCTGCGCAACCTGCGCGGCCTCAAGGTGTGGACGCCGGCGATGATGCTGACCGCGAAGGACGGCGAGTACGACCAGACCGACGCGTTCGAACTCGGTGCCGACGACTACCTGACCAAGCCGTTCAGCTTCGTCGTGCTCGTCGCCAGGCTCAGGGCACTGGTTCGCCGGGGGGCCCCGGCCCGCCCCGTCGACCTCACCGTGGGTGGCCTGCTGCTCGATCCCAACAAGCGCACGGTCAGCCGCAACGGCCACCCCATCGCCCTCACGGCCAAGGAGTTCTCCGTCCTGCAGTTCCTGATGCGCCACCCCGAGGTGGTGCTCTCGAAGGCCGAGATCCTCGACAACGTCTGGGACCAGGCCTTCGACGGCAGCGACAACATCGTCGAGGTCTACGTCGCCTACCTGCGGCGCAAGATCGACGTCGCGTTCGGCGTGACGTCACTGGTGACGGTGCGGGGGATGGGCTATCGCCTCATGGCTGTCGCGGGTGGAGAGCCAGTCGAAGACTCTCGGGATGCGCCCGGGGGAGCCTGACCTCGAAGCGGCACTGTCCATCGGGAGTCTCTGTCGCCTCGACCGTGCCCTGGTGGGCCTCGACGATGGTACGCACGATCGCGAGGCCGAGGCCGCTACCACCGGTATCGCGTTCCCGGGACTCCTCGAGACGGGCAAAGCGTTCGAACACGGCCTCACGCTGGTCCGCGCCCACGGGTGGTCCGTGGTTGTCCACGGTCAGCACGATGAGGTCCTCGACAGGTCGCACGGCAAGAGCCACGTCTCCCGTCGTGTGCCGCATCGCGTTGTCGACGAGGTTGCGCAGGGCCTGAGCCAGCTTGAGCCGGTCCCCGACGATCCGGGCCGCCGAGATGGACGCCGTGACCGGCACCGTTCCCGTGGCCCGCAGACGCCGGAGCTCGCTCTCCACGAGGTCGTCGAGGTCCACCTCCTCAAGGGCCAGCGGCACCCCGTCATCGGCCTTGGCCAGGGTGAGCAGGTCCTCGACGAGGTGCTGCATCCGCAGGACTTCGCCGTGAATGACGGCGTCGCGCTCAGGGTCAGGCCCGGTCTGGTGCTCGGAGATCTCGATCGCCGCCCGGATCGTCGCGAGCGGACTGCGGAGCTCGTGCGACGCGTCCGAGATGAAGCGATGGGTCAGGGCGTCGGCGCGCTCCAGTCGATCGAGCATGACGTTCATGGTCTCGGCGAGGCGGGCGATCTCGTCGCCCGACGGCGGCACGGTGAGATGGCCACGACCGTTGACCCGGGTGATCCTGGCGACCTCGCTGCGGATGCGTTCGACGGGCTCGAGAGCCTGCCTGAGGATGCGGTTGATCAGCACCATGAGGATGAGCAGCAGGACGACGGCTCCCAGGACGAGGAGCACCGTGGCGGTGCGGAGCGAGGTCGCCTCGACGTCCAGGGGGTTGGCGACGACGACGACGTATGCCGTGCCGTCCGGATCCTTGACACCTTGCGCGACGAGGGCGTGCGGGTCTCCGACCTCGCCGGGCAGCGTCGCCTCCTGGTCGACGTCCACGACACCCGGTTCGGGGCGGAGAGTCGTGATCGGCGCTCCCGCAAGGGCCGGCTCCGAGGACGCGACAACTCGCTGCTGACTGTCGAGGATCTGGAGCAAGGACCCCTTGCTGGTGACGTCGGTCAGGGCTTCGCTCGCGGGTCGCCCGCCGGACTCGATGGTGCTGCTGATTTCGGCCGCGTGGGTGCGGGCGGAGTCCTGCGCGGCGCTGTAGAGGATGCGGTCCAGCGCGACGGCGAAGCCGATCACCCCGAGGACGATGGCTACGGTCACGGCGGCAGCGGACACGACGAGGACTCGGCGTTGCAATGACCAGGTGTTCCAACGTCTCACGCGATTGCCCTGTCAGTTCGAAGTGCGCAGGAAGGCTAACAGTGAGCGCCTGAGCAGTTGCTGAGTTCGAGACCTAGGGTCTGGGTATGCCTGAGTCGATCGAAGAGTTTGCCGCCCGAGCCTTTGCCGCCCAGACACATGACGGTCGCCTGCCGCTCGACGATTCGGGTATGCCGGCCTGGGACGTCTTCCCGTTCGAGTCGAGTGACCTGCGCGTCAAGGCGCTCGGCCCACTCGCCAAAGAGGTGCCGCGGATGGGCGAACCCGGTGGGCCGGAGTGTCCGTGTCGGGGTGACCTGTCGGATGGTGGGTGGGATGTCGTGTGGACGGACGAGGGCTGGCAGGTCAAGGTCGCGCCGCCCTCGGGCAGCCCCCTCATCCTCGTGCTCGAGCCCCAGGAGCACGTCGACCTCGACGACCTCACGACGGAGCAGGCGGCCGAGTTCGGTGTGCGGACCGTTGCGCTGGTGAGAGCGATCGAGTCGCTGCCCAGCGTGGGTCGCTGCCACATCAGCCGCTGGGGTGATGGAGGCTCACACGCGCACGTCTGGTTCATCGCACGACCCTTGGGCATGACTCAGCTGCGCGGCACCTACATGGCGGTCTGGGACGACCTGCTGCCTCCTGTGCCCCTCAAGGTGCGTGACGACAACGCTGCCGCAGCCATCGCGCACCTGCGTACTTCCCTCGACGAGTGAGGCCCCGGGTCAGAGCTGCAGGAGGGCTGTCACACCGATAATGACGGCTACGGCGACCACGATGAAGATCAGCGCGAATCTGTGTGGGTGCAGGACGTGGCCCGGAAGCAGGCCCGGGAACTCGGCGTCGAAGACAGCAACGGGGACCGCCGTCTCGGTCCGGTCCGCTGCTCCGGTGGCGAGCACCATCTCGGTGCGGTCCAGGTCGGACCACGGGTCGAGGTTCACCGCGAACTGCCCACCGTCGCCGCGCAGGCACAGGTAGCGCGTGGTCAGGGACGCGCTCGAGTGGGTGATGAGGGTCGCGACGGCGACCGTGCCCGGGCCGCGCGCGATCGTGGTGCTCCGACCGAACCGCCGATAGGTCACCGTGTCGGGGGCGACGGTGAGGCTCACTGCTCGAGGCAGGCACCACCGCCACACAGTCACGGCCACGAGGGTGACGACGACCGTGATTCCCGCGATCCACAGCCCGGCGCCGAGGTCCATCGCGCGCAGACTGAGGCCTCCGACGACGATGGCGCCGGCCGCTGCGCTGGCGCGGCTCCCCGTGGGCTGTGAGCGAGGCCGGCGTCGCCGGCCATCCGGAGTGAAGCGCAGGGCACCGCCGTCGCTGGTCTGCATCGCGTCCTTTACCCGCCGTTGGCCCGCTCTGTCCGCCGGCCGTCACCGAAGGGTGGCATGCGCGTGCGTGAGGTGGGCGGCCGGCATACCGGAGCAGGTCAGCGGTTGCGGGGCTGGTTCTTGGCGGTCCGCTCGTTGCCGTGCCTGTAGTTGCCGATGACGCGGCAAGGCACTTTCCGCCGCGCCGGAGCACCGCTTGCCGAAAGAAACCGGCGCGCCCCTGTGACGTGGGCCACGTCGGGGTCTAGTGTTCGCGGGTGCGCGCAACGGCGCTCGCATCCGACCGAAAGAGGGTTGCTCGTGGACGAACACGAGGTCGTGGACCATGACACGGTCCCACCTGCCAACAAGGGGTTGCTGGCAGTGGCCGGCGTCCTGCTGCTCGCCCCCATCGTCGCCCTGATGTGGGTCAGTTCCTACAGCAAGGCCGAGCCGCGACTGTGGGGCTTCCCGTTCTTCATCTGGTACCAGTTCCTCTGGGTGTTTTTGTGTTCGGCGATGACGTGGACTGCCTACAAACTCGTGCTCAAGGCGCGCCCCCACCGCCCCATGGGTGACGCCGAGCGCCACTCGCGCAAGACCGCTCACCCCGGGCACGGCCGCCACGAGCGGGGTGCGGCGATCGGTGACACCACCGACGCCGACCTGCACGACGGCCAGCCCTTCGACGCCGAGGAAGGCAACCGATGACCACGTTGGCCACAGCACTTCCAGCGGCAGTTCCCGCAGAGCTTCCCGCAGCACTTCCCGCAGCGAATCCGAGTGGCGTGAACTACGTCGCCCTCACCATCCTCATCGTGCTGTTCCTCGTCGTCACGGTCATGGGCTTCCTGGCGACGCGCTGGCGCCGGCCCGACAGCATGGAGTCGCTCGACGAGTGGGGCCTCGGTGGCCGCTCGTTCGGCACCTGGGTGACGTGGTTCCTTCTCGGAGGTGACCTCTACACGGCATACACGTTCGTTGCGGTCCCGGCTGCGATGTTCGCGCTCGGATCCGTGTCCGGGTTCTTCGCCGTGCCCTACACGATCGTGCTGTACCCGATCATCTTCGTCTTCATGTCGCGGTTGTGGTCGGTGAGCCACCGGCACGGCTACGTCACTCCGGCTGACTTCGTGAAGGGCCGCTATGGCAGTCGCGAGCTCTCGCTCGCGGTCGCCGTGACCGGGTTCCTCGCGACGATGCCCTACATCGCCCTCCAGCTCGTCGGCATCCAGGCCGTCCTTGAGGTGACCGGTGTTGGCGGTGGCGACAACTGGGTCGCCAAGGACGCACCGCTGTTCATCGCCTTCGCGCTTCTGGCGGCCTACACCTACAGCAGTGGGCTGCGCGCCCCCGCGATGATCGCCTTCGTCAAGGATGGCTTGATCTACCTCGTCATCATCGTCGCGATCATCTACCTGCCGACCAAGGTCGGTGGCTGGGAGGCGATCTTCGGTGCGGCCGAGAAGAAGATGACGTCGCCCAACCCGGCGACGGGCAAACCGGTGGGTGCCTTCATTCCGGGTAGCCAGCAGATGTGGGCCTACGCCACCCTCGGCCTCGGCTCGGCCCTGGCCCTGTTCATGTACCCCCACTCGATCACGGCGAGCCTGTCGTCCAGCAGCCGCAACACGATCCGACGCAACGCGGCCATCCTGCCGGCATACTCCTTCGTCCTCGGGTTGCTCGCGCTGCTGGGTTGGGTGGCAATCGCAGCTGGTACCAAGCCCATTGGGCTCGATGGCAAGCCCAACGCACAGCTCGTCATCCCTCAGCTGTTCGAGGACATGTTCCCGAGCTGGTTCGCGGGGATCGCGTTCGCAGCGATCGCCATCGGTGCCCTCGTGCCTGCGGCGATCATGTCGATCGCGGCGGCGAACACCTTCACCCGCAACATCTACAAGGAGTGGATCAAGCCTGACGCGTCCCCCCAGCAGGAGGCCAAGGTCTCCAAGCTCGTGTCCCTCGTGGTCAAAGGTTTTGCGCTGGTCTTCGTCCTGCTCCTCGACAAGCAGAACGCGATCAACTTCCAGCTCCTGGGTGGCATCTGGATCCTCCAGACGTTCCCGGCGATCGTGTTCGGTCTCTACACCCGGTGGTTCCACCGGTGGGCCCTCCTCGCCGGCTGGGCTGTCGGCATGGTCTACGGCACCTGGTCCGCCTACAACGTGGTCAACCCCGTGACCGGCAGCCACTTCGGTGGGTCCCTGGCCAACATCCCGGGCATCGCCCAGATGGGCTACATCGCCATGACGGCGTTCGCCATCAACCTGATCATCGCGGCGATCCTGAGCGGCGTCCTCAATGCGATGAAGGTGTCCAACGGGCACGACGACACGATCAAGGGCGACTACTTCGCCGACGCCGGCGACCCCCGCGTCGAGAAGCTGGCGCTGGGTGCCCGCGAGAGCACGCCCAGCCCCTGACCCCGGTCCGGAGCTGAGCCCAGGGCGTCGTCGCACTTGCGACGGCGCCCTGCGCGTGTCCCTGGTCTAGGGCGGGCAGGATGGAGCCATGTCTCCGGTCGCGCCGTCCGATGCCCTCCTCGAGCTCGCCCGAGCCCACGGGGTGGCGACCGAGTTCGTCGACTGGAAGGGCGCCCACACCGTCATCGGTGACACGGCGCTCCGCAGTGTCCTCACCGCCCTCGGCGTCGAGGTCGGCTCCGAGGAGTCGGTCGCATCCGCTCTGGCCGATGTCGACAACCGCCCGTGGCGTCGCACCCTGCCGGCAACCGTGGTATGCCGTGAGGGCTGGACTCCGTGGATCCATGCGCATGTGCCCAACGGCTCCACCGTCTCCCTCACCGTCGAGCTCGAGGACGGCACCACGCGTGAGGTGCCGCAGGTCGAACGGTGGGTCCACCCGCGTGTGGTGGACGGTCGTGAGATCGGAGAGGCCACGTTCGAGCTGCCAGGTGACTTGCCAACCGGATGGCACCGCCTCATCGCCCACCTCGACCAGCCCGCCGTGCTGGAGGGCAGCGAACTCTCGACCCTCGTCGTCACCCCGGGTCGGCTCGAGCTGCCCGAGGTCCTGCGCCATGGCGGGGCCACGGGCCTGATGACGCAGATCTACCAAGTGCGCTCGGCGGGCTCCTGGGGAGTCGGCGACCTCGCGGACCTGGGCGACCTTGCGTCGTGGGCTGCCACTGACCTCGGAGCCGAGTTCGTCCTCGTCAACCCCCTCCACGCGGCCGAACCGGTTGCGCCGATGGAGGAGTCGCCCTACCTCCCGACGACGCGGCGCTTCGTCAACCCGATCTACCTGCACGTCGAGGACATCCCCGAGCTGGTGCGCCTCGACGAGAAGTCCCGTGCCCGCGTGGCTGCGCTCGCGGCCCGGGCGCAGGCGCTCAATGCTGCTGACCTGATCGACCGCGACGGCGCGTGGGCGGCCAAGGGTGAGGCGCTCGGGCTCGTCCACGCCGTGGGTCTCGAGGGGCGCCGAGCGCGCGACTTCGACCGCTACCGCGAACGCGAGGGCGATGGTCTGTCGACCTTCGCCACCTGGTGCGCACTGGCCGAGCGGCACGGTCAGCTCTGGTCGCAGTGGCCGACCGAGTACCAGGACCCCACCAACCCCGCGGTCGCCGAGTTCGCCGTGAGCCAGCACGACCGCGTGCGCTTCCACATGTGGTTGCAGTGGCTGCTCGACCGCCAGCTCGGCGAGGTCCAGCGGGAGGCCAAGAACGCCGGCATGTCACTCGGCGTCGTCCATGACCTGGCTGTCGGCGTCCACCCGCACGGCGCCGACTCCTGGGGCCTGGCGCATGCGCTCGCCGTCGGGGTCACTGTCGGCGCGCCGCCCGACCAGTTCAACCAGCTCGGCCAGAACTGGTCCCAACCACCGTGGCATCCCGAGCGGCTCGCCGAGCTCGGCTACGCGCCCTTTCGCGACATGGTCCGCTCGATCCTGCGCGACTCCGGCGGGATCCGGGTCGACCACGTCATCGGGCTGTTCCGCCTCTGGTGGATCCCCGAAGGCCTGACCCCGGCCGACGGCACCTATGTCACCTACGACCACGAGGCCCTCATCGGCATCCTCTGCCTCGAGGCCCAGCGCGCTGGCGCCGTCGTCATCGGCGAAGACCTCGGGGTCGTTCCGGCCAACACCCGCGACTACCTCCAGGAGCGTGGAGTCCTCGGCACGAGCATCATGTGGTTCGAGAACACGGACGACGCCCCCACCCCGCCCGAGGACTATCGCGAGCTGTGCCTGTCGTCCGTGACGACGCACGACCTGCCGCCCACCGCAGGCTTCCTCACCCTCGAACACGTCGACATCCGCGAGCGCCTCGGCCTGCTCACCCGTCCCGTCGAGGAGGAACGGGCCCATGAGGAGCAGTCGATCGCCAAGGTCCGCGCCGCCCTCGTCGCCCGAGGCTGGCTCGAACCGGCCGCGGGACTTCCCTCAGTCATCGAGGCCATGCACCGCTGGCTCGGCCACACCCCGAGCGTCCTGCGCGCCGTCTCCCTCGCCGACGTCGTGGGCGACCGCCGCGCCATCAACCAGCCCGGCACCGATGACGAGTACCCCAACTGGGACCTGCCCCTGGCCGGCCCCGACGGCACGGCCATCTCTCTCGAGGCCGCCACCCGGTCCGAGTTCGCCAACGTCCTCTTCCAAGCCACAGCCGGCGACTGACGCGCGGAGCCCCCATGGCGTTCCGCGCGACGTGCGTCTGACCGAAGTCCTTCGCGCACCAACAGACAAAGGTGCGTCCAGGACGAACGTCGCGCGAAGGACGCAGGGCAGCTAGCGCGTCGTGCGGAACGCGAGGGGTCGGAACGCCACGGGGGCTGAGGCGACGGTCAGGCGCGCGCGAAGGCGTCGGCCACGGCATACCCCGTGGCCTGGAGCGAGTCGCGGCGTGACTCCACCTCGGCGAGCCACGTCTGCGCGCCGTCCTCGGGCTCGTCGCCCTCGGGCTGGAAGGTCGCCATCCAGTCCTTGAACACCTCCGGGGTGGTCTCCGGGTGGAACTGCACACCCCAAGCTCGCGGTCCGTAGAGAACGGCTTGTGGGGACCCATCAGGTGACGTCGCGAGGACGGTGGCACCCTCGGGGAGGCGGCTCACCACGTCGCCGTTGTAGTGCACGACCTCGCGGCCGGAGAGCCCCGCGAGCAGCGGGTCCTCATCGCCATCAGCGTTGAGGGACAACGGAACCAGGCCGACGACTCGGCCCCTTGGGTTGACGATGACCTCGCCCCCGAGGGCGACTGCCAACAACTGGTGGCCGAGGCAGACACCCAGAGTGGGCGTGCCGTGCGCGACCGCCGTACGCAGCAGATCCCTGGTCGGGGCGAGCCACGGGTAGTGCTCGTCGCCGTTGGCGTTCATCGCGCCGCCGAGCACGATCAGGGCATCGTGCTTCAGGGTCTCGGGGATGGCTTCCCCCAGATCGGGTCGCACGACGTCGAGCTCGATGCCCTGCTGGGACCAGCGCTCCGCGAGCCAGCCGGCCGGCGCCTCGGCCTCGTGCTGGACGATGAGGTAGCGCGTCATGAGACCTGGGTCCCGACGAGTGATCCGATCGCATAGGTCACGGCCATGGCGAGAACGCCTCCGATGATGTTGCGGCGCACAGCCGGTCCAACGGATGAGGACCCGAGGCGGGCACTGAGCCAGCCGGTGCCGAGCAGTGCCACGACGACTGCGGCCACCGTGACGGGCACCCGAGCACCCACTCCGACAACCAGCACCGCGAGCAAGGGCACCAACGCGCCCACCGTGAACGACACGAACGACGCGTATGCCGCCTGCATCGGCTTGGTCAGTGCATTCGGATCAATGCCGAGCTCGGTTTCGGCGTGGGCACCCAGCGCGTCGTGGGCGGTGAGCTGGACGGCCACCTCCTGGGCCAGTTCTTGCGAGAGGCCCTTGTCGGCATACATCTGCGCGAGCTCTTCGAGTTCGGCCTCGGGCTCGTCGCGCAGCTCTCGACGTTCCTTGGCGAGGAGCGACTCCTCGGTGTCGCGCTGGGTGCTCACCGAGACGTACTCGCCCACAGCCATGCTCATGGCCCCCGCAGCGAGCCCGGCGAGCCCGGCTGTCAGGATCGTGGATCGCTCCGTCGTGGCGGCGGCGACGCCGATGACGATGCCGGCAGTCGAGACGATGCCGTCGTTGGCGCCGAGGACGGCAGCCCTGAGCCAGTTGAGGCGAGCACCAACGCTCTCGTCGTGCGGTTCGTCGTGCTCGTCGAGCAACCTCGTCGGCTCAGTCACCGACGGCGACACCGTGACGTCGGGCGATCTCAACGATCCGGTGGGCCTGCTCGATGTCGAGCTGGGTCAGTCCGCCAGCGTCGTGGGTCGTGAGCAACCAGCTGGTCGTGCGCCACCGGATGTCGATGTCGGGGTGGTGGTTCATCTCCTCGGCGACCTCTGCGGCATCGTCGACGATGCGGATGGCGGCCGGGAAGTCCGGCGCCTCGATCGTGGCGACGATGGTGTCACCCTCACGCGACCACAGCGGCAGGTCCCCGAGCTGTCGCTCGATCTCTTCATCGTTCAGCAGGCGGCTCATGCGCACAGCCTGACCCGAAAGGAGCCGGACGTCCAGCGAGGCCGACTCCACGGAAGCGGAGCCGGCCTCGCTGGGGGACGACCACGTGGACCGTCAGGTGTTCAGTCAGGCCGCGGGTGCGACGCCGAACGTCGCGAGCCACGTCTGGACGACGGGGATGTCGATGCGCTGCAGACCGCCGAGGTAGCGGCAGTTGCTGGTGTAGCCGTAGGACGTCACGGTGACCTGGTAGCCACCCTTGAACGTCGGGCCACCGGAGTCACCGAAGCAGGTGCCACCGCCACCGAACGGGTCGTTCTCGTTGCCGTTGACCTGGAGGATCTGAGGCGTGAGCTTCTGACCCTTCTCGTCCGTGACGCGGCGCAGCAGCGGGTAGGACTGCGGCGTCGGCTTCCTGGGCCCGGTCGCGGCCTGTCGCACCTCGGTGCCGTAGCCGACAGAGGTGAAGAGCGTCTGGTTGAGGACGTTCGGCGTGAACTGGTTGAGGAAGCCCGACGGTGCGACCTTGACCGGCGCGATCGACGTGATCGGCTCGTCGAGGACGATGACGCCCACATCGTTCCAGTTCCTCACGTCGGTGAAGTCGGAGTACTTCGGGTGGGTGTGTGCCGTCCCGGAGAAGTAGCCGGCGGCCTTGAGCTCCGCTGCGGTGTAGCCCGCTGCCGGGTTGGCCGCGACAGGGAGCGGCGACGGCGGGGCATCGGCGATCTTGGTCTTGAACGTGACGGCGGTGCGACCGAGCGTGCCGTCGGTGCAGTGCGCAGCAGTGACGAGGACGGTGGGTGAGACGAGGCTGGCAGTGCAGCGGTAGCGGCCCGTCGCGTCGTAGAAGGCGATGAGGGCGACGTTGGGGTGGCCCTCGCCGTCGGGCTGTCCGCCAGTGATGGCCTGGGCCGCCAGCGCGGGACCGGCAACCAGGCCGGCGGCGATGGCTGTGGCAGCGGCCATGCGTCGGATGTTCATGTGACCTCCAGGTCAGATGGTGGTGCTCAGGGAGTGGTGGTTCTTTCGCGATGATGCACGCAGTGGCGGCACGCGCGGGGTCGTTTGGTGACATGGCCTGCGGACTCACAGGTTTGCGAACTCACCGAACCTGCGAACTCACAACGCCTCGGAGATCGACGCGGGGCCCATCAAGGAGTCTGCGCCGGAGTCGAGATCGCTCGCGTCGGTGATCGTCGCCGTGACCGCGTGCGGGGTGATCTCTCCGGCCTCGATCTGCTCGGTCCAGTGGCACGCGACGCGATGGCTCTGGGCGACACCGGGGATCTCGGGCACGCGCAGCACCGGACGCTCCGTGTCGCACTTGGTCTCCTGCCGCCACGGGCAGCGCGTGTGGAACCGGCAACCCTTGGGCGGGTTCGAGGGCGAGGGCAGGTCGCCGGTGAGCAGGATCTGCTCGCGCGCGTCCTCGACGACCGGGTCCGGCACGGGAACAGCCGACATGAGCGCCCGCGTGTAGGGGTGCAGGGGAGTGGCATACAGGTCGTCGGCCGCAGCCTCTTCGGCGAGCGCCCCGAGGTACATGACCCCGATGCGGTCGCTGATGTGGCGGACGACGGCGAGGTCGTGGGCGATGACGAGGTAGGTCAACCCGAACTCCTCCTGCAGGTCCTCGAGCAGGTTGATGACCTGCGCCTGGACCGAGACGTCGAGGGCTGAGACCGGCTCGTCGGCGACGATGAGCTTGGGGTTGACCGACAGCGCCCGGGCGATGCCGATGCGCTGGCGCTGTCCACCGGAGAACTCGTGCGGGTACTTCGCCAGCGCGGCCTCGGGCAGGCCAACGGCGTTGAGCAGCTCGACGAGACGCGGACGGGCCTCCTTGGGGTTCTTCGCGAGCCCGTGAGCCTTCATGCCCTCGAAGAGGAGCGACTCCACCGACTGGCGGGGGTCGAGGCTGGACAGCGGGTCCTGGAAGACCATCTGGATGTCCTGGCGCTTGCGACGCAGGTCCTCACCCTTGAGCGAGGCGATGTCGACTCCGTCGAAGGACACCGTGCCCTCGGTCGGAGGCTCGAGCTTGAGGAGGGCGCGACCGAGCGTCGACTTGCCGCAACCGGATTCGCCGACGAGCCCGTAGGTCTCGCCGTGTCGGATCTGGAGGTCGACGCCGTCCACCGCGTAGATGTGGCCGATCGTCTTGTCGAAGATCACCCCACGCTTGATGGGGAAGTGGACCTTGATGCCTCGCGCGTCGACGAGAACGTCCTTGTCCGTGTATGCCGGCCCACGCAGAGCGTGGGACCCGCGCTCACCTTGCGTGGTCACGTTGTCGTCCGGCTGCGCGCTCATCGGGCCACCTCCATGGGGTTGTGGCAGCGCAAGGCGCGCGAGTGCTGCTCCACGAGTTCGGGCATGACCTGCGTGCACAGCTCGATGGGCTGTGAGCACCGCGGGGCGAAGGCGCAGGCGCTGGTCCACGGCAGGTTGTCGGCGACCGAGCCCGGGATGGGCTGGAGTCGCTGGCCCCTGGGGGCATCGAGACGCGGGACCGACGCGAGCAGGCCGTGCGTGTAGGGATGGCGCGGCTCGGCAAAGAGCTCATGACGCTCGCCCCGCTCGACGATGCGGCCGCCATAGAGGACGTTGACCTCGTCGCACAGACCGGCGACGACGCCGAGGTCGTGGGTGATCATGACCAGCGCCGTGCCGGTGTCCTGCACGAGCTCCTTGAGCAGGGCGAGGATCTGGGCCTGGATCGTCACGTCGAGAGCGGTCGTCGGCTCGTCGGCGATGAGGAGACGAGGCTGGCAGGCCAGCGCGATGGCGATGAGCGCGCGCTGGCGCATCCCGCCGGAGAGCTGGTGCGGGTAGTCCTTGAGCCGTCGCGTCGGGTCGGGGATGCCGACCCGGTCGAGCAGGTCGCGGGCCACGGGCGTCGCGGCCTTGCGGGACATCCCACGGTGGCGCTCGAGGACTTCGGTGACCTGGATGCCGATGGGCACGACCGGGTTGAGCGAGGACAGCGGGTCCTGGAAGACCATGGCGATGTCCTTGCCGCGCTTGTCCCGCATCTGCTGGTCCGACAGCGAGAGCAGGTCGGTGCCGTCATAGGTGACGGTGCCGGTGACCCTGTTGCCGCGCTTGGGAAGCAGTCCCATGATCGCCAGAGAGGTGACCGACTTGCCGCAGCCGGACTCGCCGACGAGGCCGACGGTCTGACCGGGCCGGACGTCGAAGTTGACGCCCTGGACGGCCTCGAAGGCTTCCTGCCCCTGGCGCTGGAACGTCACGCGCAGGTCGCGCACCGAGAGAAGGGGCTCGTCCGACTTCGTGCGCATTGTCGAGTGAGCGGAGGGTGATGTCGTCATGCTGGTCACTTCCGGGTCACCTCCGGCTCTTGGGATCGAGGGCTTCACGCAACGACTCACCCATAAGGGTGAAGCCGAGCGCCACGATGATGATGCAGATCGCGGGATAGAACGCGAGGTGCGGGTAGTCCTGGATCAAACCTTGGGCGGAGCCGAGCATCTGGCCCCACTCCGGCTGGCGGTCATCGGGATTGCCGAGACCCAGGAAGGACAGCGCGGCAGCGTCGATGATCGACGTCGCGAGGACGAGGGTCGACTGGACGATGACCGGACCGAGCGAGTTCGGCAGCATGTGCCGGAACACGATCGACTGCTCCTTGACGCCGAGCGACCGTGCCGCGAGGACGTGGTCGCTCGAACGCTGGGCGAGCATCGACCCGCGCAGCAGCCGGGCGAAGATCGGCACCTGCACCGTGGCGATGGCGATGATGACGGTCCACTGCGACGGCTTGGGGGCGAGCGCCGCGATCGAGACCGCGAGCAGCAGCGACGGGACGGAGAGCATCACGTCGACGATGCGCATGACCACGGAGTCGACCCAGCCACCGAACGCACCGGCGAGCGTGCCGAGGGCGATGCCTCCGGTCAGGCCGAAGATGGTGGCGAAGACACCCACGATGAGGGTCTGCCGGGCACCTTCGAGCAGGCGGGACAGGAGATCGCGACCGAACTCGTCCGAGCCGAGAGGGAAGCCCGGCGCGGGTCCGGGGATGTTGCCCGGGGTCAGGTCCTTGAGGAGCTCGGGCACACGCTTGGTCGCGTCGTGTGGCGAGATCCAGGGGGCGATGATGGCGAGCACGACGAAGACGAGCGTGATCACGGCGCCGATCAGGAAGACCGGGTCGCGGCGAAGTCGGGCCCAGGCGCTCGCGATGAGGGAGACACCACCGGTGTCCTTGACCTTGCCTGCGTCGGCGATCTGCACGTCGGTGGCGGTGGCCGTGCCACCCGTCCCGGCACGGGCCAGGGAGTCGATGCGCTCCTTCTTGGAACTGGGGCGCGGATCCATCGGGGAGGGAGTCATGCGGTCACCTCGTCCGAACTCGGGGGTCGATCACGGCATACATGATGTCGACCAGCAGATTGACGAGGACATAGATCGCGGCGGCCGCGAGGATGAGCACTTGAAGCACCGGATAGTCCCGGCGCTCGAAGGACAGGGCCAGGGCTTCACCCAGGCCACCCCACGAGAAGACCCGCTCAGTGAGGACCGCGCCCGCGAGCAGGGCGCCGATCTGCAGGCCGATCGTCGTGGTCACCGGGAGCATCGCGTTGCGCAGGATGTGGCGTCCACGGATGATCCGGTTCGTCAGACCCTTGGACTCCGCGGTGCGGATGTAGTCCTCGTCGAGCACATCGAGGACCGAGGCGCGGGTGATCCGGAAGATCACGGCGAAGGGGATGCTCGCCAGGGCGACCGACGGAAGCACGAGGTGCTTGAGGGCGTCCCACGACGCATCGAACTCGCGGGTGATCAACCCGTCGATGACGAAGAAGCCCGTGACGCGGGTCGCCCCGAGCTGGCCGTCCTGACGTCCCGAGACCGGAAGCCAGCCGAGCTTGATCGCGAAGAGGTACTTGAGCAGGAACGCGAGGAAGAAGACGGGGATCGCGACGCCGACCAGGGAGAAGATCACTGACGCGTTGTCGAAGAAGGTGGCCCGACGCCGGGCCGCGAAGTAGCCGAGCGGGATGCCGAGGGCGATCGCGAAGAGCATCGCGAAGAAGCTCAACTCGATGGTTGCCGGCAACCGCTGGAAGAAGATGTCCAGCGCATCGGTGCCGGGAAGGACGCTCGTCGACGGGCCGAAGTCTCCCTGCAGCACTCGGCCGACGAACTTGAAGTACTGGACGTAGACGGGCTGGTCCAGACCGAAGGCCCTTTCCATCGCCGCACGTGACGCCGGGGTCGCCCGCTCACCGAGGATCGCCGAGACGGTCCCTCCGGGCAGGGCACGAAGCCACAGGAACAACAACAACGACAGGACGACGAGGACGCCGACCATCTGAATCAAGCGCCTGACGATGAACCTCAGCACGCAAACCTCCCTGGAAAATGGCGGTGATCATGACGGTGGCCGCCCCGGCGAGTCTTCGCCGGGACGGCCACCTGCGTCAACGGTTGCGAGCGGTCAGCTCACTTGCCGCCGACGGTCACGCCACTGAACTCTTCTGCGGTGAGCGGCGAGGCAACGATGCCCTCGACGCCTTCACCGACGACGAGCGCGGGCGGGGAGTGGCTGATCGCGAGAGCCGGGAGGTACTCCTCCTGGATCTGCTGGTTCAGCTTCTCGTACGCCGCGGTGCGCTGCGCCTCGTCGACGGTCGAGTCGGCCTTGGCCAGGTCCGCCGCGAGGGTCGGGCCGAAGGACTGCTTGGCCAGACCGAAGTTGTTCGCGTCCAGGCTGCCGAAGAACGTGCCGATGAAGTTCGCAGCCGAGTCGAAGTCACCCGTCCATCCGAGGAGGAACGCGTCGTAGGCGTTGGCGTCGACACCGTCGAGGTAGCCACCGTTCCACGGCTTGGTGACGACGTTGACCTTGATGCCGATGGCCTCGAGGTCAGCGGCCATCGCCTGGTGCAGCTTCTGCGGGTTGGGCATGTACGGACGCGACACCTCGGAGGGGTAGGCGAACGTCAGGGCCATGCCCTCGGCGCCGGCTTCCTTGAGCAGGGCCTTGGCCGCCGTGGGGTCGTACTTCACGGCCTGAAGCGACTTGTTGTAGCCACTCACGGTGTCGGGCATCATCTGCGTCGCGACCGTTGCGCCCTCGGGCAGCTGGGTCTTGACGAGCTGCTCGCGGTTGAGGGCCATGTAGATGGCCTTGCGGACCTTGAGGTCGGCGAGCTTCGGGTTCTTGATGGGGTTGAGGCCCAGGTAGAACACGTTGAACGCCGGACGGATCTCGACCTTGTTGCCGGCGGACTCGAGGCCCTTCCAGTCAGCGGGGTTCGGGAGGTCGTAGCCGTTGATGCTCTTGGCCTCGAGCTCCTGACGACGGGTGCTCTCGTCGGGGACGATCTTGAAGACGACCTTGGCGTTCTTGGCCTTCTCGCCCCAGTAGTTGTCGTTGCGCTTGAGCGTGACCGTCTTGTTGGCCTCGTCGTACTTCTCGAGCGTGTAGGGGCCCGTGCCGACGCCAGACTTGGAGTAGGCCGGGTAGGTGAAGCCTTCACCCTGAGCCACGACGTCGTTGGCCTTGCCTGCGTCCATCGCCTTGGGCGACTGCATCGACAGCGAGTCCAGCGAGAGGAACGTCGGGAACGCCGACGTCGGGCGGGTCACCGAGAGGACCACGGTCTTCTCGTCCTTGACCTCACAGCCCTTGTAGAGCGACTCGGCAGCCTTGTCCTTGAACGCGCCGAAGGTGCCCGACCAGTACTCAGCGGCCACCTGGCCGTCCTTGTTCTGGTCAAACATGCGCTCGAAGTTCTTGCACACGGCGTCGGCGTTGAACGGCTCACCGTCGCTGAACTTCACACCGGTGCGCAGCGTGAAGGTCCAGTTGGTGCCGGATGCGTCGGGCTCCCACTTCTCGGCGAGCTCGGGCTCGACCTCGGCGCTGCCCTCCTTGATGCCGACCAGGCCCTCGAAGATCTGACGGGTGACCCGGAAGGTCTCACCGTCCGTGGCGTAGAAGGGGTCAAAGACCTTGGGCGCGCCAGCTGCGCCGAAGGTGAAGGTGGACGTGCCTCCAGAACCCGTGCCGGAGCCCGAGTCAGAGTCCTTCCGGTCGGACTGGGCGCAGGCCGTCAGGGCCAGCGCGGCAACAGTCAGCACGGCGAACGGCGTCGCCTTGCGCTTGAACGTCATCGATACCTCGCTTGGATGTGCGAACCTCGGATGCCACGGTTGACCCCCGAAGGATGGTGCGACCGGTCAGCAAGGCGGCTGTGTCGTGCCTCACTGCGACGGACGGGTTGACCATAGCGACATTCGTCGGTCGTCGGCCCCCGCATCGGCATTGTTTATCGGAGTGAGACCGAGAGGTCAGGAGGAACTGCGGCGTGAGCACCCCAGAGCCGAAGGCGCCCATCGAGGTGGTGGCCGCCGCGATCGTCGACGATCTGCAGCATCCGACCGCTCTTCTCGCGGCCCGGCGCACCGAGCCGGCCTCGCTCGCGGGTGGCTGGGAACTTCCTGGCGGCAAGATCGACCCGGGGGAGGGCGCGGTGGCGGCGTTGCACCGCGAACTCGTCGAGGAACTCGGCGTCGAGGTCGTCCTCGGTGGCCTCGTGGAAGGACCACTGGAGCGCGGCCGCTGGCCGCTGGGCACGGCATACGCCATGTCTGTGTTCTTTGCGTCGATCACCGAAGGTGACCCGGAACCCCTCGAGGACCACGACCAGCTGCGCTGGCTGACGATGGACGATGTGTATGCCGTGCAGTGGCTCCCAGCGGACCATCCGATCGTGGATGCCATCGTCGCGCAGGCTGGCGAGTTGTGCCGTTTTCGTCAATGAGCCAAGTCCTGAGACACTTGGCATCATGCCCATCACTACTCGCGACGACATCCGTAACGTCGCCATCGTCGCGCACGTCGACCACGGAAAGACCACTCTGGTCGACAAGATGCTCTGGGAGGCCGGCGCCTTCGAGGCCCGAGCCACTGTCGAGTCCACTGGCGAACGCGTCATGGACTCCGGTGACCTGGAGCGTGAAAAGGGGATCACGATCCTCGCCAAGAACACCGCGGTGCACTACGCGGGCAAGGCGGCGCTCGATGCCGGTCTGGCCGACGGCCTGACGATCAACATCATCGACACCCCCGGTCACGCCGACTTCGGTGGCGAGGTCGAGCGCGGTCTGTCGATGGTCGACGGTGTCGTCCTGCTCGTCGACGCCTCCGAGGGCCCGCTGCCGCAGACGCGCTTCGTCCTGCGCAAGGCCCTCGCCGCCCACATGCCCGTCATCCTCTGCATCAACAAGGTCGACCGTCCCGACTCCCGCATCCAGGAAGTCGTCGACGAGGTCTACGAGCTCTTCATGGATCTCGAGGCGACCGAGGAGCAGATCGAGTTCCCGATCGTCTATGCCTCCGCCAAGAACGGCCGCGCATCCATGGAGCGTCCGGACAACGGTGGTCTGCCCGACGGTGAGGACCTCACGGCCCTGTTCGACACGATCATCAGCACGATCCCTGCGCCGACCTACGACCCGGAGACGCCGCTGCAGGCGCACGTCACCAACCTCGACGCGTCCAACTTCCTCGGCCGCCTCGCCCTCCTGCGCGTCTTCAACGGCGAGATCAAGAAGGGTCAGCAGGTGGCGTGGTGCAAGCACGACGGCACCATCGAGCGCGTCAAGATCACCGAGCTCCTCATGACCGAGGCCCTCGAGCGCAAGCCGCTCGAGGAGGGCAAGTCGGCTCGCCCCGGCGACATCATCGCCATCGCTGGCATCCCCGACATCATGATCGGCGACACCATCGCCGACGCCGAGAACCCCATTGCCCTGCCGATCATCACGGTCGACGAGCCGGCCATCTCGATGACGATCGGCACCAACACCAGCCCCATGGTCGGCAAGGTGCGTGGCTCCAAGGTCACCGCCCGCATGGTCAAGGACCGCCTCGACAAGGAGCTCGTCGGCAACGTCTCGCTCCGCGTCCTTCCCACCGAGCGTCCCGACGCCTGGGAGGTCCAGGGTCGTGGCGAGCTGGCCCTCGCGATCCTCGTCGAGCAGATGAAGCGTGAAGGCTTCGAGCTCACCGTCGGCAAGCCCCAGGTGGTCACGCAGCAGATCGACGGCAAGCTCCACGAGCCGGTCGAGCGCCTCACCATCGACACCCCGGAGGAGTACCTCGGGGCCATCACCCAGCTCCTTGCGGCACGCAAGGGCCGCATGGAGCAGATGACCAACCACGGCACCGGCTGGGTCCGCATGGAGTTCCTCGTGCCCTCGCGTGGCCTCATCGGTTTCCGCACCCAGTTCCTCACGGACACCCGTGGCGCTGGCATCGCGCACCACGTCTTCGAGGCCTACGAGCCGTGGTTCGGCACCATCACGACCCGCACGTCGGGCTCGCTGGTCGCCGACCGCACCGGCCCGGTCACTGCCTACTCGATGGTCAACCTCCAGGAGCGCGGCACGCTGTTCGTCGAGCCCGCGACCGAGGTCTACGAGGGCATGATCATCGGCGAGAACTCCCGCGCCGACGACATGGACGTCAACATCACCAAGGAGAAGAAGCTCACCAACGTGCGCGCCTCCTCGGCTGACAACTTCGAGAAGGTCGTCCCGCCGCGTCGCCTCACCCTTGAGCAGGCTCTCGAGTTCTGCCGCGAGGACGAGTGTGTCGAGGTGACGCCCGAGGCCGTTCGCATCCGCAAGGTCGAGCTCGACCAGACCGTCCGCGGCCGCACGGCCTCGCGCGGCCGCAAGGCCTGAGGCCGGGCATCACGGCGATGCCTCCCACGAAGGGCTGCTCGTGAGAACTCTCCCCACCCGGTCCCGGCGTCGCCCCGCGCGACGTCGGGGCTGGGCCGTCACCGCCGCAGTGGTCGTGATGGTGATGGGGGGAGCCGCCGGGTGCAGCATCCTCGGGGGAGGTGACGAGGGCTCGTCCGCGACGCCAGCCGTCGCCGCGTCCCATGACCGCACCGACGAGCGTGGTGGCACCATCAAGGCGCTGTCCCTCGGGCCGGTGCTCAGCTGGGACCCGCAGCGGATCGGCGCGCGCGACGATGCCGCCTTCGCCGGGCGCACCTTCTTGCGCACGCTCACCGCGTACCAGCCCAGCACCGACCCGCGGAACCAGTCGCGCCTCGTGGGCGACCTCGCCACCGACACGGGCACGCCCAACAAGGACCTGACCTCGTGGTCCTTCACGCTGCGTGACGACCTCGCGTGGGAGGACGGCACCCCGGTCACCTGCGAGGACGTCAAGTACGGCATCTCGCGCAGCTTCGCGACCAAGGTCATCACCGGCGGGTCGACCGACGCCCTCGCGGTCCTCAACGTGCCGAAGCTGCCCAACGGCAGCTCGGTCTACACCGGTCCCTACCTCACCGGCCCGGCTGCGAGGGCCGGCACCGCGGCATACAACAGCGCCGTGGCCTGCCGGGGCACGACGATCACGTTCGCGCTGAGTGCACCGGTGAGTGACTTCAACGAGATGGTGGCCCAGGCCGCCTTCGCGCCGGTGAAGCGGTCGGAGGACAAGCGTGGCGACGGTACCTTCGCGGTCTTCTCCAACGGGCCCTACAGGCTGTCCGCGCCGTGGCGTGCCTCGACGGGCGGCTCCTGGGAGCGCAACCCGCACTGGAAGGCGTCGACCGACGAGGTGCGCCGGGCCTTCCCCGATCGCATCGACTACCAAGAGGGCATCGAGACCCAGACCGTCGCGCAGCAGATCATGGCCGACGGTGACAACTCGCGCAGCGCGGTGGCGCTCGGATCGGCGCCACCGGCCATCCAGCAGCACGTGCTCACGGTGGACGCGCTCAAGGAGCGCTCTGTCACGGCCGGCACCGGTCTCGTCGACTACCTCGTCCCCAATCTGAAGAGCCCGACGTTCGCCACGGTTGAGGCACGGCAGGCGCTTGCGGTGGCGACCAATCGTCAGGCCTATGTGACGGCCCTCGGCGGCGGGACCACCGGGCGGCCGGCGACCTCGCTCATCCCCGCAGTGCTTCCGGCGGCACACGAGAGCGACCCGCTCAAGGCCGGCGACGGCGGCGATGCAGGGATGGCCAAGGTGCTGCTCGGCAAGGCCGGGCTGACGATCCCCGTGCCCATCCGGGTCGCCTACCGCTCCAGCCCGGTGGCCGACAAGGCGATGGCGTCCCTGGTCGCGGGTTGGACCGAGGCCGGCTTCGCCCCCAAGCTCACCCCGCTCGAGGACGAGTACTTCACGACGATCACCCAGCCCGTGGCCGCCACGTCCTATGACGTCTTCTGGTCCAACTGGGCCCCCGCGTGGGCGTCGGCGAGCACGATCCTGCCGGCCCTGTTCGACAGTTCGATCAACCTCACCGCGGCCGGGCCCGGCCGTGACTACGGCTACTTCGCTGACCCCAAGATCAACGCCGAGATGGCCCGGATCAACACCATCGCCGACCGTGGCGAACGCGAGAAGGCCTGGACGGCCCTCGACGTCCGGCTCCAGACCCTCGGCGCCTACATCGGTCTGGCCGAGCGTCGGGCGCTCTACATCGCGGGCGGCGACGTCCGCAATCTCTCGGCCAACGAGGTCATCGGCGGCGTCGTGGAGTTCGCGGACATCGCGGTTCGCCAGTGACCCGGCTGCTTTTCGTCCATGCCCACCCGGACGACGAGACCCTCGCCACGGGTGTGGCGATCCTGCACCATGTCGCGCGCGGCGACGACGTCCACGTCCTCACCTGCACCCTCGGTGAGGAGGGCGAGGTCATCCCGCCCGAGCTGGCCCATCTCGAGGGGGCTGCCGACGATCCACTGGCGGCCCATCGAAGGGGTGAGCTCGCGGGTGCCGTGTCGGTCCTCGGCGTGACCCACCACTACCTCGGCGCGGTCACCGAGGGTGACCAGCCGGCATACCGGGATTCGGGCATGGTCGGCTCCGCCGCCTTCGAGCACCCGCGGGCCTTCGCCGGCGGGGACTTCCTCGAGGTCGCGGAGCGCATGCGTGCCACCATCGCCGAGATCGCCCCCGACGTCGTCGTCACCTACGACGCCGAAGGTGGTTACGGGCACCCCGACCACATTCGGGTCCACGACGCCGTCCGTGCTGCTCTGGCCGAAAACCCTTCTGCGCCAACACTTTTCGTCACCCTGACCCCCCGCTCGTGGGTGGTCGAGGATCGTGCGTGGCTCACCTCCCACGTTCCGGGAGACGCCGGGTATGCCGTGCCGTCACCCTCCGATCCCATGGCACCGTCCGTGGTCGATGACGAGGTCGTCACGCACGCCGTCATCGATCCCGAGGTCGTCCCGCGACAGGAGGAGGCGTTGCGTCACCACGCCACCCAGGTCGTCGTCGGCGAGGGCTGGTTCGCGCTGTCCAACGACATCGCGTCGCGACTCTCGGGGCGTGAGGGCTACGCCGTGCTCGACCCGACGACCGGCGATCTCGTCCCGGGAGATGCTGACCGGCGCCCAGGTCTGGTCGAGGACCCACGATGACCGCACCGGGGGACGGGAGCGCGAGTGGCCCCGTGGACGTCGACGCCTATCGCCATGTGATGGGACGGGTCGCCAAGGGTGTCTGCGTGCTGACGACAACGTCGGCCGGACAGGACCACGCACTGACTGCTGACTCCGTCACGAGCGTCTCCCTCGACCCGGTGCTCCTCCTCATCTGCGTCGAGACCGACGCCCGCTTCCACGATGCGGTCCTCGAGTCGGGGACGTTCGGGGTCAGCGTGCTCGCGGCAGAGCAGCGGCGGCTGGCTGCGTGGTTCGCCACACCCGGTCGCCCGCTGCCGGGGCAGATGGACCGGGCGCCGCACACCCGGGCACCCAGCGGCGTCGCCCTGCTTGACGGGGCGCTGGCGACCCTTGAGTGTGTGGTGCGTGACGTCCACCCGGCCGGGGACCACAGCATCATCGTGGGGGAGGTCGCTGCGGCCCGTCTCGCGGGCGATCCGCACGCTGCCCTCGTACACTTCCGCGGACAGTACTCCGCGCTGCCCTGAGCTCCATGACGAACCACCCGAACGAACCAAGGACCGCAATGACCGACGCCTTCGACCACCAGCTTGGTCAACCCCGACGCCGACGGGTCACCGTCGCGGTGCTCGTGGGTGCCTTTGTCCTGCTTGTGGCCGGCTACGTCGGTGTGGCTGCCTATGCGAGCGGGCGCACGCCTGCTGACACCAAGATCGGTGGGGTTCAGGTCGGTGGTCTGGGTCCGGCGGCGGCCCGCAAGGCGCTCGAGACCGGTGTCGCTGACCGGGGATCCGAGCCGGTCACGCTGACGGCGGGTGGCAAGTCGGCCACCATCGCTCCGGCCGACGCAGGCCTGGCCATCGACCTCGATGGTTCCGTCGAGGACCTGACCGGCTTCAGCCTCAACCCGGTCAAGCTCTTCCATCACCTCACGGGCGGCGCGACCCCCAGCCTCAAGACCGAGGTCGACGAGGCGAAACTCAAGGCCGCGGTGACCAAGACGTCCGCGGCGCTGGCCGTCGCCCCCAAGGAGGGCACCATCGCCGTGACCGGAGGCAAGGTCGCCGTGTCCGCCCCCGTGAAGGGCCAGGCGGTCGAGGTCGACAAGACCGCCGACCTCATCGCGGCCTCCTGGCCGCGCAGCGCGCCGATCGTGGTTCCTGTCGCCGCTTCGACGCCCAAGGTGTCGGCCGAGGAGCTCCAGCGGGTCAAGACCGAGTTCGCTGACAAGGCGATGTCCGGTCCGATCGGGGTCAAGGCAGGCGACAAGACCTTCGAGATCAGTGCCGCGACGCTGGCGCCTGCCATCTCCTTCCCCGCCGACGCAGAGGGCAGGATCGCGCCCAAGTTCGACGACAAGCTCATCGTCGCCGCCGTGACGAAGGCGGCAGATGGCGCAGGCGCCACGGCCAAGGCCAAGGACGCCACCGTGAGTTACCGCAGCGGCCAGCCAACCGTCATCCCCCACAAGACAGGCGTCGCGCTCGACGCGACCAAGATCGTGGCTCCCGTGACGGCCGCGCTGACCTCGGACGAGCGAGCCGCGATCATCCCGGTCACCGTGTCGCAGCCGAAGTTCACCACCGAGGAGGCGAAGTCGACGCTCCCCAAGGGCATGATCTCGACGTTCACCACCCACTTCCCGGCCAATGGCGGCGGACGGGTGAGCAACATTCGGCTCGCCGCGCGTACGCTCAACGGCACCTACGTCCCCCCGGGCGGCACCTTCAGCCTCAACGCCGTTCTCGGCAAGCGCACTCCGGAGAAGGGCTACGTCAAGGGTGGTGTCATCTCGGAGGGCCGTCTCAGCGAGAACTACGGCGGCGGCATCTCTCAGGTCTCCACGACCCTGTTCAACGCGGCATTCTTCGCGGGCGTGAAGTTCGAGCAGTACCAGGCCCACGGCTTCTACATCTCCCGCTACCCCGAGGGCCGCGAGGCGACGATCTCGTTCCCGTACCCCGACAACCGTTGGACCAACACCACCGACGGTGGCATCGTGATCCGGGCGAACTCGTCGGGCGGTCAGATCACCGTGGCGTTCTACGGCACCAAGAAGTGGGACATCGTCGCGACGAAGAGTCCACGGCGCAACGTGGTCGCGCCCAAGAAGATCACCGACCCGTCGCCGGCGTGCATCACCCAGAACCCGACTCCCGGCTTCGACGTCACGGTCACCCGGATCTTCAAGCAGGGTGGGTCGACCATCCGGACCGAGAGGTTCAACACGCACTACAACCCCGAGGACGACGTCACCTGCACGCACCCCGACGCCAAGTAGCCGTTGCTCAGCCGGGCGGAGGGCTCGTCAGGTAGACGTAGCTCGAGTGCCTCTCGAACCCGAGGCGCTCGTAGAGGCGGATGGCGTCCGTGTTGTCGGCTTCGACCTGCAGGTGGATCAGGTGTATGCCGTCGCGGTGCGCCTCGCCGGCCAGGTGTCCGGTGAGGTGCGCGGCGAGGCCGCGTCCCCTGAACGCCGGGTCGGTCCACACGGCGCCCAACCCGGCCCACCCGTGGGCGATGCCGACCCGGCCGATCGCCACGGGCCGGGGGTCTCGTGTGCCGGGTGTGCTCACGCCGAGCTTCTGGGCCAGCCCCCCACCGAGGGCGATGCTGGCGAAGCGTTGGCGCGGGCTGCCGCTCAGCACGCCGACTGCAACCTCCGGCACCTGCGGCCGACTCAGCCGATAGGCGGCGAACCACGCGTCGTCGAGGTCGTCGGTCGACCGCACGTCCGGCCCTCCGGGGGCAGCTGCGGCGACTCGCTCCGTCGATGACGTGAGGTTGAGGGTCCGACTGGCAGCGACCCAGCCGCGCGACAGCACCTCGGCGCCGAGAGGGTCCGTTTCCGGGTCGAACCCGACCGGCCCGGTGACGGCGACCCGACAGGGAAGGCCGCGGGCGGCATACCAAGATTCGATGCGGTCCACCGCGTCGGCGAGGGGGACGCCCGGGTCGCCGACGGGAAGGACGGAGTTGCCCCGCTGGGTGAAGCCGTCGGAGGCTCGCAGCTCCCAGTCGCCGAGCCGCTCGCGCTCGAGGGCGCCCCAGCTCGGTCCCATGACGCGTTGGAGGTCGGCCATCGAGATCGCGAGGTGGGGTGAGCCGCGACGACTGGGCTTCGGCGGGATCTCCTTGGCTGCGACGATGCGGTCGCGGGGGATCGTCACGTCGCCGCGACGCGTGGCGACGACGACCTCGGTGTCCGTGCGCGAGACGAGGGTTCCGACGGCGTCGGTCATCGAAGGTCCGTCGTAGGGCGCGTGGAGGCGAGGATCGAGACGCGCTCGGACGACGACACGAGCTCCTATGTGGACGGCGTCGAAGGAGGCAGGCACGCCCGGCATACTATGGCCGCATGACGTACGTGATCGCGCAGCCTTGTGTTGACCTCAAGGACAAGGCCTGCATCGAGGAATGCCCCGTCGACTGCATCTACGAAGGGGAACGATCGCTCTACATCCACCCCGACGAGTGTGTCGACTGTGGTGCGTGTGAGCCGGTCTGCCCCGTCGAGGCGATCTACTACGAGGACGACACTCCTGAGCAGTGGGCCGACTACTACAAGGCCAACGTCGAGTTCTTCGACGACCTCGGCAGCCCTGGCGGCGCCGCCAAGATGGGCCTGATCAACAAGGACCACCCGTTGATCGCGGACCTCCCCCCGCAGATCCACGACGAGGGCTGACCTCACCCCTTGCTCCACCTTCCAGACTTCCCTTGGGACTCGCTCGCTCCGGTCAAGGAGCGGGCGAGTTCTGTTGCCACGACCGACGGGTTGGGTCTGGTCGACCTCTCCGTGGGGACGCCGGTCGACCCGACGCCCGAGGTCGTGCAGGAGGCCCTGCGCTCGGCGGCGAACGCCCCCGGCTACCCGCAGACCTGGGGCACTCCGGCCCTGCGCGAGGCGGTGGCGAGCTGGTTCGCCACGCGTCGCGGAGTGCCCGACGTCGACCCGGATGGCGTCATGCCGACGATCGGCAGCAAGGAGCTCGTGGCCTGGCTGCCGACGCTTCTCGGGCTCGGTGCCGGGGACATCGTGGGCTTCCCGTCCGCGGCCTACCCGACCTACGACGTCGGTGCGCGCCTCGCCGGGGCGACCCCCCAGGTCGTCGACGGCCTCGCCGCCCTGGGACCACTCACCCCGTCGACGACTCCAAAACTGTTGTGGCTCAACACTCCTGGCAACCCGACCGGGCAGGTGCTCGGTGTCGACCACCTCGCCAAGGTCGTCGCGTGGGCCCGTCAGCACGGCGTCATCGTCGCCAGTGACGAGTGTTACGCCGAGCTCGACTGGCGCACCGACCGCGACGGAGCGACCGCACCGACCACGCCGTCGATCCTCGATCCTCGCGTCACCGGGGGTTCCCACGAGGGCCTGCTCTGCGTCTACTCGCTGTCGAAGCAGTCCAACCTCGCGGGCTATCGCGCGGCGTTCGTCGCGGGGGACCCGCGCCTCGTCAGGCAGATCCTCGAAGTGCGCAAACACGCCGGCATGATCGTGCCGTGGCCGGTCCAGGTCGCCCTCACGGCTGCGGTCGGGGACGCGAGCCACGTGGAGGCCCAAAAGGCCGTGTATGCCGCGCGCCGCGAGACCCTGCTCGCCGGGGCGCGTGCGTTCGGACTCGAGACCACGCACAGCGAGGCGGGCCTCTATCTCTGGGCCACGGCGGGAGAGGACGCCTGGGTGACGTTGGAGCGGCTGGCCGCACGCGGCATACTCGCCGCTCCGGGCACCTTCTACGGCACCGCCGGCCGGCAGCACGTGCGCATCGCACTCACGGCGTCCGACGAGCGGATCCGGGCGGCAGCCGAGCGCCTCTCGGTCGGCTGAGCGGACGCTCTTTTCGTCGTTCCCGGGGTCTGGGGTAGCGTCAACGCTGCGCGAGCGACGCCCACTGCGACCTCGCCCGAGACGTGAGGATTGAAGACACGATGAGCACCGACGCAGCCGCTGGCGCGACCTTCCAGGTCCGCGACAGGGAACTCAAGTTCCCCCTCATCAAGGCCACCGAGGGCAACAACGGATACGACATCTCCACCCTGCTCAAGGAGACCGGCGACACCACCCTCGACATCGGGTTCGTCAACACTGCCTCGTGCAACAGCGCGATCACCTACATCGACGGCGACGCCGGCATCCTGCGCTATCGCGGCTACCCGATCGAGCAGCTCGCCGAGAAGTCGAACTTCATCGAGACGTCCTATCTCCTCATCTACGGCGAGCTTCCCTCGACCACCGAGCTGGAGAGCTTCACCGAGCGCCTGCGCCAGCACACGATGCTGCACGAGGACCTCAAGGCGTTCTTCAACGGCTTCCCGCGCGATGCCCACCCGATGCCGGTCCTGTCGTCCGCGGTGTCCGCACTCGGCACGTTCTACCAGGACAGCCTCGACCCGTTCGACAAGGAGCACGTCGAGATCTCGACGATCCGCCTCCTCGCCAAGCTGCCGACGATCGCGGCCTACGCCTACAAGAAGAGCATCGGCCAGCCGTTCCTCTACCCGGACAACGAGCTCTCGCTCACCGAGAACTTCCTGCGCATGACGTTCGGCGTCCCGGCCACGGACTACGACATCGACCCCGACATGGTCAAGGCTCTCGACCAGCTCCTCATCCTGCACGCCGACCACGAGCAGAACTGCTCGACGTCGACCGTGCGCCTGGTCGGCTCCGCCCACGCCAACCTGTTCAACTCGGTCTCCGCAGGCATCCACGCCCTCTCTGGTCCGCTGCACGGTGGCGCGAACTCGGCCGTCCTCGAGATGCTTGACGGCATCCTCCAGAACGGCGGCGACGTCGACACCTTCGTCAAGAAGGTCAAGAACAAGGAAGACGGCGTCAAGCTCATGGGCTTCGGGCACCGGGTCTACAAGAACTACGACCCGCGCGCCGCGATCATCAAGAAGACGACCGACTCCATCCTGGCCAAGGACGGCGTGCGCGACCCGCTCCTCGACATCGCCCTCAAGCTCGAGCAGGTGGCGCTCGAGGACGACTACTTCATCGAGCGCAAGCTCTACCCCAACGTGGACTTCTACACGGGACTCATCTACAAGGCGATGGGCTTCCCGACCAAGATGTTCACGGTCCTGTTCGCCATGGGTCGCCTCCCTGGCTGGATCGCGCAGTGGCGCGAGATGATCGAGGACCCCGACACCAAGATCGGCCGCCCGCGCCAGATCTACACCGGTGAGACCGAGCGCGACTACAAGGCCATCACGGGCCGTTGATGAGTCGGCTGGCCGAGTCCCCGAAGCGCGAGGCAGCGCTCCGTTCGGCCAGCGCGGTGGGTTGGGTGACCTTGCCCATCGGCCTGGCGCTCGTGGCTGCTCCTGCTCGGATCGGCCGTGTGCTCGCCTTGGGCGACCACCCGGCGGCTCTGCGCGCGATCGGCGCACTCGACCTCGCGCTGGTCCCCGGCTTGCTCGTCGGGCGGCATCGGCGACCCTGGCTGGTCGCCCGGGTGGCGCTGAACCTCGGGATCGCCGCTTACTGCGCGGGGCTGGTGCGCAGCGAGCGCTCCAAGGGGGCGATGGTGGGCGTGGCAGCGATGGTCGCGGCCTCCGTCGCGGACTCCCGGACGATCGCCGACCTGGGCGACGGATAAGGGCTGTAGCTGTCGCACTGCTGGTGCCTGCGGTGCAAGCCGTGACCACCCGGCATACGCAAGAGCCCCGTCCTGCTTCGTGCAGGACGGGACTCTGTCGCGTATGCCGTGTGCTCAGCTGCGGTGCCGACCGGCGCTGACGAGCTCGCGTTCCTCGGGCTCGTTCGAGCCGTCGACCTCGTCGAACGTCTCTGCGGGCTTCTGGCCCGGACGGCCGAGCTTCTCGCCCTCGACGTCGACGTTCGGAAGGATCCGGTCGAGCCAGCACGGCAGCCACCAGGCCTTGTCGCCCATGAGGTACATGAGGGCCGGGATGAGGGTCATCCGCACGATCACCGCGTCGAAGAAGACAGCCGCCGCGAGGGCGAAGCCGATCGACTGGATGAGCGGCTGGTCCTGGAGCATGAACGCGGAGAACACCGAGATCATGATCGCTGCCGCGGCGGCGACCACCCGAGCACCGTGGCGGAATCCGTCGACGACGGCGTCGCGTGCCGTGTCTCCGTGCACGAACGCCTCACGCATGCGGGTCACGAGGAAGACCTGGTAGTCCATCGCCAGTCCGAAGACGATCCCGATGACGAGGATCGGCATGAAGCTCATGAGTGGTGCGCCGTCGAAGAACCCACCGACGCCCTCCTGGAACACGAGGATCGTCGTCCCCAGGGTGGCGAGCACCGACAGGAGGAACCCGAGGGTGGCCGTGAGCGGGATGAGGATCGAGCGGAAGACGATCATCAGCAGGATGAACGCGAGACCGACCACGACTGCGAGGTAGGGGAGCAGTGCGCTCTGCAGCTTCTCGGAGACGTCGGTCTGGATGGCGGTGAGGCCGGTGACGCCGACGGTGGTGCCGGTCTGGGCCTCGATGTCTGCGCTGGTGCCGCGCAGGTCCTCGAGCAGGGTCAGGGTGGCTTCGTCGTCCGGACCGCTCTTGGGGGTGATGAGGATCTGGGCGCCCGTGCCTGCTTCGTTCATGCCGACGATCTGCGCGTTGGCGACGTCGGTCTGGCCGGCAGTCCACGTGACGACCTCGCCGTATGCCGCGGGGCGCTGCTCCGGGTCGCTGATGTCGCGACCGTCGACGATGAGGACGAGCGGGCCCTGGCGGCCGGCACCGAAGGCGTCGGTCATGAGGTCGGCAGCCTTGCGCTGCGTCGTCTCCACCGGCGAGGTCGAGTCGGACGGCAGGGCGAGGTGGAGATCCTTCATGGGGATGGCGAGAGCGCCGAGGACGACAATCGCAAGGACCGCGACGAGCGCCGGTGCACGGCCCACGAGTCGGGCCCAACGGACGCCGTTGTTGACGACCTCACCTTCGTCGATCTTCTCCTTGCGGACCCGACCGGCGAACGCCTTGCCCTTGAGCATGCCGAGGATGGCCGGCGTCAGGGTGAGGGCGATGAGGACCGACACGAACACCGTGGCCGCCGCAGCGAGCCCCATCGTCGTGAGGAACGGGATCCTGACCAGGGAGAGCGCGGCGAGCGCGATGATCACGGTGAGGCCTGCGAACACGACGGCCGAGCCAGCGGTGCCCAGGGCGCGACCCGCTGCTTCGGCGCGGTCGTCGGTGTGCCGCAGTTCGCTGCGGTAGCGGCTGAGGATGAACAGGGCGTAGTCGATGCCCACGGCGAGGCCGAGCATCGTGGCAAGGGTCGGCGTCATCGTGCCGAGGTCCCAGAACGCCGTCGCTCCGACGACGAGCAGGGAGCCGATGCCGACGCCGATGACCGCGGTGACGAGCGGGAGGCCGGCGGCCACGAGGGAGCCGAAGGTGAGGATGAGGACGAGGGCAGCGATCGCGAGTCCGATGAGTTCGCTCGTGCCACCCGGCGGGGCGAAGCTCTGCATGCCGGCGCCGTTGACCTCGGCCGTCAGGCCCTGGTCACGCGCGGTGTCGAGGGCTGCGAGGACGGCGTCCTGGGTCGCCGGCTCGACGTCGGTGACGGTCTTGACGTCGAAGGCCCACGTGATGGTGCCGATGCGGCCGTCAGCGCTCAGTGGCGACAGGGCAGCGGCGTTGGCCTCCGCTTCGGCCGCCGGCGTGCCCTGCTCGGTCGCGGCCTTGAGCATCTGCTCGCGCTGACTGTCGGCGGCCGCCACGGGGCTCACGAGTTGCGCGGCGCCCGGCGTGCCCTCGACAGGCATCTGGGGGAGGCCCTTGAGGTCGCTGAGGAGGGCATCGACCTTGGCGGTGTTGGTCGGGTCGGAGAGCTTCTGACCCTCTGGCGCCGCGATGACGACGGTGGCGGTGGCTTGGTCGAAGGCGTCCCCGGTCTGCGGGAAGAGCTCCTGCTGGAGCTGCGCCGCCTGCTCGGACGGGATGCCTGGGATGGAGAACTTGTCGATCATCGGCTTGGAGATCGTCGTCGCGACCCCGCCGATGGCGACGAGCGCGACCAGCCAGGCCGCGATGAAGTACGGCCAGCGACGGTATGCCGTCCGGCCCAGTCGATAGAGATAGGTCGCCATGGCGAAGCTGCTCCTTGGTGGAGGTGTGTGGGTGGAGTGGTGCCGTCAGGACCACGCAGCGGTTGCGTGGTCGGTCAGGCGAGAAGGCGGGTGGCTTCGTCGACACCAGCCATGAAGTCAGTGGGGAAGTCGCCGTCCTCGTCGGTGAGGAAGGACGTGAGCGTGTCCTGGAAGATCCCTGCAATGAGCGCGACGGCGATGCGGGCCCGCCGGTGCCCGGAGGGCAGTCCCTCCCGGGTCTCCGTGGCCAGACAGACCTCGGCGGCCATGGTTCCGAAGCGTTCCTTCGCCACGGAGATGAGCCGCGGGTTGCGTTCGAACAGCGCGTGGATGCGGTGCCAGTCGTCCTTCGTCGGCTCCTCGCGCGTGTAGAGGCTCACGACGAGGTGTCCGAGGTCCTTCAGCAGGTGACCTTCCGGCCCGCCCGCCACGAAGACCTCGAGAGCATCCGGCTCGATGCAGTCGGGGCTGTTGAGAACGGCAGCCTCCTTGCCCGGGAAGTAGTTGAACAACGTCCGCCGGGACACCCCGACCTTCTCGGCCAGCTCGTCGAGGGTGAACCCGTCGAAGCCGTGCTCGACGGCCAGTTCCTGCGCACACGTCGAGATCCGGCGCGCGGTCTGCTCCCGACGCGAAACTGCACTTCCCGAGGCCATAGTGCAAGTTTGCACTTATGGAGTCAAAAGTGCAACCCACGGGGGCCTGGACGGCACGGGGAGGTGCCCCGAGAGGCCGTTTTGCCGCCGTCTGGGGCGCTGGAAGGTGAGCCGACACGGAGCGTGCAAATGCCGGTTCGCCGCTGGCTGGGCCTGGCGGGAGCCGGCGGGTCCCACGCACTGCGTGGGCGTGCGCTCAGCGCGCGAGCGGCGGATGGGATTGCGGCGAACCGGTTTTTGCACGCGACCCCAAACGCAACGGAACGGCATACCCAAGCCGTTGCGTGAACGAGCGTCAGGTGAGGTGGAGGATGACCTGACGGGAGGGGGCGGGGGAGTCAGTCGCCTTCCACTCCCATGCCCCGGAGTCGCGGCTGCGAGTCCAGCGACGGTCGCCGATGGTGACGCCGGTGATGCCCGTGTCGACGGCCTTGGCGGCGGACCAGGACGCGATCGACCAGGCGATCTGGTCGCTGGGCGCCTTGACGGTCAGGGTGCCTTCGCTGGCTGTGGACTTCACGTCGTACTCGTTGTCGAGGAGTCGTCCGACCAGCGCGACGTCTGCCTCACCCTCAGGATCGTCGAGGCGGCAGGCGACGCCACGGGGGGAGTGGCCGGCCAGGGCGGAGGCGAGGATGCGGCCCTCCTGCTCGTGGTCGGCGTACGCCTCGGGGTAGGCGCTGCGCTGGACCTTCTGCGCGACGACCGTGATGGTGCCGCTCTCCCAGTCCTTGACCTTGACGAGGGCGTCGTAGAACTTGTTGGTCGTGTATTCGGGGTCGAGGATCTCCTCGACCGTGCCCCACCCCTGGGATGGGCGCTGCTGGAACAACCCCACGGAGTCGCGGTCGCCGTAGCGGATGTTGCGCAGCTTGGACTCCTGGATGGCCGTCGCCAGCGCGATGGTCGCGGCCCTGGCCGGCAGGCCCCGGCGCAGGGCGATCGCAGTGATCGTGGCTGCGTTGCTCATCTGCTCGGGGTCGAAGTCGACGGAGTTGCCGCCGGCTGTTGCCTGACAGCGCGGCCCGAGCACGCTGTGGAAGAGACCGCGGCCACCGAACCAGGCCCCGAGCCCGACCAGGGCGACGAGGGAGAGGACGAGGGCGCGCGCGATCCAACGAGGGCCGCGACGGGGCTGCTCCTCGGCGAGGGTGACTCGGCCTGTCGAACGCATCAGTCGTTGGCGTGGAGCACGGAGTTGAGGACGATGCCGTGGCCGTCGCGGGGGCGGGCCTCCACGGTGCCGGTGACCGAGTTGCGCAGGAAGAGCAGATTGGACTGCCCTGAGAGCTCGCTGGCCTTGGTGACGGAGCCGTCAGGGATGGTCACCTTGGTGCCAGCGGTGACATAGAGCCCGGCCTCGATGACACAGTCGTCACCGAGCGCGATGCCGAGACCCGACTCCGCACCGAGCAGGCAGCGCGCGCCGATCGACACCCGCTCGGTGCCACCCCCGGACAGCGTGCCCATCGTGGAGGCGCCACCTCCGATGTCGGAGCCGTCACCGACGACGACACCCTGCGAGATGCGGCCCTCGACCATCGACGTGCCGAGCGTGCCGGCGTTGAAGTTGACGAAGCCCTCGTGCATGACGGTCGTGCCGCTGGCGAGGTGGGCGCCGAGACGCACCCGGTCGGCGTCGGCGATCCGCACACCGGAGGGCACGACGTAGTCGGTCATCCGCGGGAACTTGTCGATGCCGAAGACCTGGACCGGTCCACGGGCCCTCATCCCGGCCCGGGTCAGCTCGAATCCTTCGACGGCACAGGGCCCCTGGCTCGTCCAGACGACGTTGGTGAGCGCACCGAACAGCCCGTCGAGGTTGATCGAGTTAGGGGCCGCGAGACGGTGGGACAGCAGGTGCAGACGCAACCAGCCATCGGCGGTGTCCGCAGGCGCGGCGTCGAGGTCGATCTTGACGAGGCGCACCTCAAGGGTGACCCCGCGGACCTCATCCGACCCCGCCAGCGCGGTCAGCTCGCTCGGCTCCTGAGAGTCACCGGCGTCACCCAGGGCCGGTGCCGGGAACCAGGCGTCGAGGACGCTGTCGCCATGGAGAGTGAGCAGGCCGAAGCCGTGTGCGGTGCGCGCGGTCATGGCCACAAGCCTAGAGCCCGCCCCTGTCTGCGGATCATGCCCTCACCATGAGCGGTCGAGTCGAGCATCGGTAGGGTCTGGCGTATGCCGCTCGACCTCACTGCCGATGTAGTCACCCTCACCGCTGCCCTGTGCGACATCGAGTCGGTGAGCCGTGATGAGGGCGCTGTCTGCGATGCGATCGAGGAGGCGCTGCGACCACTCGAGCACCTCACGATCACGCGCATTGGCAACACCGTCGTCGCTCGCACCGAACTCGGGCACGACGAGCGAGTGGTCCTCGCGGGACACATCGACACCGTGCCGCTGACCGATCCGAAGAACCTCCCGACCAAGCGCCTGCCCGGTGGCGAGGGTGAGGGCGAGGTGCTCTGGGGTCGTGGCACCGTCGACATGAAGGGCGGCGTCGCTGTCCAATTGCGGCTCGCCGCAACGGTTCCCGTGCCGAGCCGCGACGTGACCTACGTCTTCTACGAAGGCGAGGAGATCGAGAGCGAGTTCAACGGGCTCCTCCACATCCAGCAGCAGCGCCCCGAGCTCATCGAGGACGCCGACTTCGCCGTCCTCCTCGAGCCGACCGGCGCCATCGTCGAAGGTGGGTGCAAGGGCACGCTCCGCATCGACCTCACCACCAAGGGAGCGGCGGCTCACTCGGCGCGGCCGTGGAACGGCCACAACGCCATCCACGACGCAGCCGAGATCCTCACCCGACTCACGGCATACGAGCCGAAGACGGTGATCGTCGACGGACTCGAGTACCGCGAGGCACTCAACGCCGTGGGGATCTCCGGCGGCATCGCCGGCAACGTCATCCCCGACCGGTGCACCATCAGCGTCAACTACCGCTACGCCCCCGACACGAGCGAGGAGCAGGCGGTCGCGCACATGCACGAGGTCTTCGACGGGCTCACCTTCGAGATCACCGACAACGCCGGGGGAGCGCGCCCGGGTCTGGACCTGCCGGCCGCCAAGGCGTTCGTCGAGGCGCTCGGTGTCGAGGTCATCGCCAAGCAGGGGTGGACCGACGTCGCGCGCTTCCAGGCGATGGGACTGCCGGCCGTGAACTTCGGTCCGGGCGATCCCAACCTCGCCCACCACGACGAAGAACGTTGCCCCGTCGACCAGCTCGTGTCGTCCGAGGCCGCCATGCTCAGATGGCTCGCCTGACTCGCCTAGGTTGATCTCGTGACTGACGCAGCGACTGACTCACCGAAGGACGCACCCCAGCCCTGGGATGCGACGCAGGACTACTACAAGGGTCCTGTCGTCATGCGCCGATCGAAGGTGCCGGACGAGACGACCGACCAGCGACTCCTCGACAGCCGTGGCTCGGCCGACTGGGTACACACGGATCCGTGGCGCGTCATGAGAATTCAGTCCGAGTTCGTCGAGGGCTTCGGCGCTCTGGCTGAGCTCGGCCCGGCCGTGAGCGTCTTCGGCTCGGCCCGCACCAACGAGGACGACCCCACCTACGACCTGGGTGTGCGTGTCGGCGCGAGCCTCGTCGAGGCCGGGTATGCCGTGATCACCGGTGGCGGTCCCGGCGCCATGGAGGCGGCCAACAAGGGAGCGTGCGAAGCAGGTGGCACGTCGGTCGGTCTCGGCATCGAGCTGCCCTTCGAGACCGGCCTCAACCCATACGTCGACCTCGGCGTGAACTTCCGCTATTTCTTCGCCCGCAAGACGATGTTCGTCAAGTACTCGCAGGGGTTCATCGTCCTGCCCGGCGGCTTCGGGACCCTCGACGAGCTCTTCGAGGCGATCACCCTCGTGCAGACCCAGAAGGTCACGTCGTTCCCGATCATCCTCATGGGCACGGCCTACTGGCAGGGACTGCTCGACTGGCTCCAGTCCTCGGCCCTCACCGCGGGGACGATCAGCGCCAAGGACCTCGCCCTCATCACGCTGACCGATGACGTCGAGGAAGCGGTCGCGGCCATCGTCACCTCCGACCGGGCCCAGGCTCCCGACGCTCCCGAGGGCAGTGGCACCCACGCCGAGTGACCCACCACCGCTGAGCTCCACCTAGGATCGCGAACGTGGAATGGGTTGCCCTCGCAGTGCTCGCCGTCGCCGTCATCGCGGTCACGGTGCTCCTGGCGACGGGTCGGCTCAACGCCGCGACCCTGGCCGAGCCCACGTCGGCCAGGCCCCCGCTCGAGCTTCCGCCGAACGTCACGGCGCCAGACGTCGACGGACTGAGCCTGGGCACGTCCCTCTACGGCTACGCGCCAGCCGAGGTGGATGCCGCCCTCGATGCCCGCCGCGACCGGCTCGCCGAACAGGACCGAGCGTTGGGAGAGCGCACCTCGGGGGAGTGGGACGATCATGTTCATCCTGACGCGTGACTCAGAGCTCACGCCAGCCGAGTTGTGGCTGCGTGCCTCTGCACTGGCCGAGCACACCGCCACGGTTCCGCTGACGACGACGATCGCCGACCCCGGCTCGCCCACAGTGGGCTGGGGCTTCGTCGTGCGCACGGCCCTCGGCCCGTTCCACTTCGACGACAGCATGGTCGTCGAGACGTGGGAACCCCCTCGGCAGTGGCGAATTCGCAAGACTGGCCGCCTGTCCGGGTGGGCCGAGCTCGTCGTGACTCCGTATGCCGCTGGGTCCCGTGTCACGTGGACCGAAGAGCTCTGGCTCGGGTCGGGCGGCGTCCGGAGACTCACAAGCGCCATGGGCGACCTCCTCGGCCCACGACTGTTCGGCCGGGTCGTCGACCGTTTCGCGGCGGTGGCCCCGTGAAGTGGTCCCTGCTCCTCAGCGTCCCCGTGGTCCTGTGCGCCCTGGCCCTCGCGTGGTTCTTCTTCCGACGGGAAGCCCGCGACGGGGACGACAACGCTTTCAGAATGCAGCTCATCGGCTATCCCGCCGAACGCGTCCACGAGGTGCTCGACCGCCTCGACGCCCAGATCGCGCGCAACGACGCCCGCCTCGTCGGCGCCCCTCTCCCCGATGCCCCTCTCCCCGACGCCCCCCTCCTCGGCGCCCCTCTCCTCGATGCCCCCCTGCCCGTTGCGTCTGCGGATGTGGCGGCCAGAGCGACCACATCCGCAGACGCAAGGGAAGCGTCCCCAGACGCAAGGGTGGGGTGGGGGTGGGTCGACCTCGTCGTCATCGCCGCCTATCTGGGCACGGCCCTGCACGTCCTCTCCGGACTCATCGGACGCACGTCCAGCGGCTACCTGTCCCAGGGGGTGCAGGACCACCAGGCGTTCGAGTGGTACTTCGGGGCCTCGGCCCACAACGTGGCCACACTGTCCAACCCCCTCTTCAGTGACCGACAGAACTTCCCCGACGGCGTCAACCTCATGGCCAACGCGGCCGTCACCGGACTCGGAATCCTGCTGGCCCCGCTGACGCTCGCCACCAGCGCGCACGTCACGTTCTTCGTCGTCGAGCTGCTCGGACTCGCAGGCACAGCGGCGGCGTGGTTCTGGTTCTTCCGTCGGCGCGGTCTCGGTCGGACGGCCGCAGCGGTGGGGGGCTGGTTCGCCGGCTTCGCCCCGGCGATGGTGTCGCACGCCAACGGGCACCCCAACTTCGTCGCCCTGTTCCTCATCCCGGTGATCATCGATCGCGTCCTGCGACTGGCAGAGGGAAGGCGCCGTGTCCGCGACGGCATGATCCTCGGCCTCCTGGTCACCTGGCAGGTCTTCATCGGCGAGGAACCGCTCCTGCTCGCAGCCATCGGCATGCTCATCGCCGGACTCGTCCTCGTCGCCCACCGCCGGATCAACCTGACTCGAGCGCTCCCCGGCATCGGCATCGGTGCGGCCCTGTGTCTCGTCCTCGTGGCCGTCCCCCTGTGGTGGCAGTTCTCCGGGCGCCAGAGCTACACCTCGATCTACCACCCGCCCGGCGGAAACGACCTCGCGGCGCTCTGGGGTCGAGCCACGCGCTCGATGGGCGCCGACCCCTGGGCGTCGGCCGCGGTGTCGATGAACCGCACCGAGGAGAACGCCTTCTTCGGTGTCCCGCTCTGGCTGCTCGCCACAGTCATCGTGCTCGCGCTCATCCGTCGCCCCGGCGTGCAGGCGCTCGCGGCGGTCGTTGTCGTCACCTCCTGGCTCTCGCTGGGAGAAGAGGTGCTCCTGCGAGGCCAACCGACCGGCATGCCCAGTCTGTGGTCGCTCTTCGACGGGTTCCCCGTCCTCGAGAACGTCCTGCCGACGCGCTTCGCCATGATCGCCGTCCCAGCCTTTGCCGGGCTCGTCGCGATCGGCATCGACGCTGCGATGAAGGCGTCACCGTTCAGTGCGGATGACGCATACGAACTAGACCTCCCCACCTGGCAGCCCCGGGTGGGCGGCTGGATCGTGACGGCAGCGGCCGTCGTGGCCCTGCTCCCCGTCGCGCCGACCGCACTCCAGGTCGACCCTCGCCCCGCGGTGCCGTCCTTCTTCACCGGCGGTGCCTGGCGCGACTGGAGTCACGGCGGCTCGATCCTCGCCGTCCCACCGACCGACATCGTCGACGCGCGCGCCTTCGACTGGCAGCTCGCCGCCGACACCATGGCCTTCCCCATCGTGGAGGGCTACTTCGTCGGCCCCAACGGAACAAGCGATCGTGGTGGTCAGTACGGCGCCGTGCGTCGCCCCCTGTCGCTGTGGCTCTACGACGTCAACGCGGCCAACGTCGTGATGCCCGCGACCGAGGCCCAGCGCCTGCAGTTCGCGCAGGACCTGGCCGCCTGGCGCACCGACTCCGTGGTCCTGCCCATGAGGGACCAGAGCGCCGCGCTGCGCGACTCGCTCGTCACCGTCCTTGGTGAGCCGCACCAGGTTGAGGACGTCCTTGTCTGGGACGTGCGGGAGTTCTCGTCATGACGGCCGCCACTCGCGCCCGGCCGGAGTCGCGCTCCCTCCTCACGGGGGCGGGTCGGTCGAACCTCACGGTCCTCGCGCTGGCCCACCCGATCCGCGCAATCCTCCTCGTCTATGTCACCTCGCGGCTCGTGACCCTGGCCGCGATGTGGGTCGCCGCAACGTGGTTCCAGAACCCTGCGGGAGTCGGACACCTGGACCCCACCATCGGGGATCTCTTCGGTCTGTGGGACAGCCAGTGGTACGAAACCGTTGCGACGAGGGGTTATCCGGTCCCGCTGCCAGCAGATCCGACCACGGGCAAGCTCACCTACAGTGCGTGGGCCTTCTACCCGCTCTTCCCCTTCCTCGTGAAGGGGTTCATGGCGATCGGCATCCCGTTCACGGTCGGTGCCGTCGGGCTCAACGTCGTCCTCGGGGGTGTCGGCGCGGTGCTCGTCTGGGCGCTCTTCCGTCACGGGCTCCACGCCGAACCGCAGCCGGGCCGCGAGCGACTGGCCCTTGTCGCCGCATGCCTCTGGTGCTTCTATCCGGCCACAGGGGTCATGCTCAAGCCCTACACGGAACCGTTGGCGGTCGTCCTCGTCGCGGCCTCCCTCCTCTATCTGATGAGACGCCGGTATGTCGTCGTCGCAGCTCTCGCGGTGCCGCTCGGCTTCACCCGTGGCGTGGCTGCCGCCATGGGCTGCGCCGCCCTGATCCACCTCATCGTCCGCATCCGTGAGGACCGGGCAGCGGGCGTGGCACCGCTTCGGGGCCAGCGGATGACGGCCGCACTGATGCTCTTCATCACGGGGCTCTCGGGCATCGCGTGGCCGGTGATCGTGGGCGTCGTGAGCGGCATACCGACGGCCTTCTTCGATGTCCAGGAGGCATGGGGGCAAAAGCCCGCCTCCGGGCCGTTCGTCCTCTGGGTGCAGTGGGCGTGGGATGCCCACGGGGCGGCCGGAGTGGGCGTACTCGTGGCCCTGGGCGGTACCTACCTCGCACTCATTCTCGGGCGCCACGGGCGCTGGATCCCGGTGGAGGTCCGGGCCTGGGCCGTGGCCTACCCGCTCTATCTCTTCGCGGTGGTCCGCCCGATCACCAGCATGTGGCGCTTCCTGCTGCTCGACTTTCCCGTCGCAGCGTTGCTCGCGAGCGTGGCGATGCGGACGTCCACGGGGGAGCAGATCGTGACGCACTGGCGCAGACGCGTGGCGATCCTCCTCGTGCCCATCGTCGCCGGACTGGTGTGGTGGACCTGTGCTCTGCTCACCTTCACCCCATGGGGATCTCAACCCCCGTGAGGGACCCCGATTTCGTTCCCACCTTGCGTGAAGGAATAATGGTCAGGGATACCGGTGCGCCAACGCCGGGATGTGAACACGTGACGCACGTCTGTGCGCCGCGGCAACGAAGGGAACACCCATGGCGGCAATGAAGCCCAGGACGGGCGACGGCCCTCTCGAGGTCACCAAGGAGGGACGCGGCATCGTGCTCCGCATGCCCCTGGAGGGTGGTGGCCGACTCGTCGTCGAGATGACTCCAGACGAGGTGCGAGCGCTGGGTCAGGCCATCGACGACTGCGACGCACTCAAGAAGTGATTCGTCGACTCTGACGTGTTGAGAGGGCCCCCACCGACATGGTGGGGGCCCTCTCGTCGTCGTAGGGTCGAGTCCGTGCCTGCCGAAGATCTCCTCGCCCCGACCCTTCCCGCCTGGACCGCCGCCAATGGTCCCCTCGCCGATGTTCTCGCCGACCTCGACCCAGCTGACCTCGCGCTCGTCGTCGGGGTGGCCGACGGCGACGACCCGTGGGGCCCGCGAGCGCGCCAGGCGCTCGATGCCGCCGGCTTCGACCCGGACGCGCTCCTCGAGGTCCACGAACCCAAGACGTCGGTGGGCTCCACGACGTTGGTGCGTATGCCGCGTGGAGACTTCGCCGCCAGAGTGGTCGTCCTCATCGGGCTGGGTCAGGGCGCTCCCCATGACCTCAGGCTGGCGGGAGCCGCCGCTGGGCGGGCAACGCGCGGACGCGAGCAGGTCGTGGTGCTGGCACCCTCGGCGGATGAAGCCGGGCAGGCCGCCTTCGTCGAGGGCGCGGTGCTCGGGGGTTGGGCGCCAGCACGCTTGACGGGTGGGGCCTGGGCGGCTGGTGTCGACGTGGCGAGCGCCGTCGTCCTCGTCGATGCCGAGTCGGACGTCGTCGCGCGCGCCGTCCGCCGCGCCGCCGCCAGCCTGCTCGCGCGCAACCTCGCCAACACTCCCTCCAACATCAAGAACCCCGCCTGGATGGCCCGCCAGGCGCGCACGATCGCGTCACGCTCCGGCCTGGACGTGAAGGTCTGGGACGAAAAGGCCCTCGCCGCAGCCGGATTCGGCGGCCTGCTCGCAGTTGGTGGAGGTTCGGCAACTCCGCCACGGCTCGTCCAGCTCGGCTACACCCCCGAGGCTGCGGACGCGTCCACACCGCACGTCGTCCTCGTCGGCAAGGGCATCACGTTCGACTCCGGTGGCCTCCAGGTGAAGCCGGCTGACGGCATGCTCGCGATGAAGACCGACATGTCCGGCTCGGCGATCGTTCTCTCGGTTCTCGCGGCCTGCCGCGATCTCCACATCCCCGTCCGGGTGACCGGCCTGCTGGCTCTCGCCGAGAACATGGTGAGTGGGGCGGCATACCGGCCCGGTGACGTCGTGACGCACTTCGGCGGGATCACCACGGAGATCGGCAACACCGACGCCGAGGGGCGGATCGTCCTCGCCGATGCCCTGGCCTACGCCGACGCCGTGCTCGACCCGGACGTGCTCATCGACATCGCCACGCTCACCGGCGCGGCTCGGGTCGCCCTGGCCCGCACCATGGCCCCCGTGTTCGCGACGGACGACGACCTCTCGTCCCAACTGCGCGCTGCCGGTGAGACAGCAGGTGAGACGCTGTGGCCCTTCCCGCTGGTCGCGGCCTACCGTCAGGCACTGGAGTCCGAAGTGGCAGACATCAACCACATCGGGCCCTCGGTCGGAGGTGGGTCGATCACCGCGGCGTTGTTCCTACGTGAGTTCGTGGGGGAGCGCCGGTGGGCCCACCTCGACATCGCCGGCCCGGGCCGTTCCGATGTCGACTCCGGAGTCCACGGCAAGGGTGGGACGGGGTTCGGTGCACGTCTGTTGCTGCGATGGTTGGAAGGTCTGCGATGAACGCCGGATACGGACTGGCAGTGCGCTGGTCGCTCGAGGACGCCCCCGAGAACGCGCCCGACCTGTTGCGCGAGTACGTCGTCGGGACCTCGATCGCCCGCTTCATGTTCCTCGACGGTCTCGCCTTCAAGGTGTGGCGAATGCGCGAGGGCGAGTGGTTCGAGGGGACCTACGTCTTCGACAGCGAGCAGGAACGCAAGGTCTTCCGCGAGGAGTTCGAAGCGGTCGCCGCCGAGTCCAAGGGCTCCGAGCTCATCGGCTCATCACCCATTGCGATCGAGGAGTTCGAGGTCGTGGCGATCGCTGAGGGGCCCGCCGGTTTCCGACGCGGTGCCGGACCTCGCGTCGACGCCCACGCCTGACCCACCTGTTCCGGGTCACCCGGAAAACGGTCAGCGCTTGACGGCGATGAACAGGCCGTCGCTCACCGGCAGCAGCGCCGGCAGGAGGTCGTCGTTGTCGCGCAGGGATTTGCCGAGATCACGCAACGTGGTCGTGTCACTGTCACGAGCTGCGGGGTCGGCAACCTTGTCGTGCCAGAGCATGTTGTCGAGGGCGAGCACCCCGCCGCTGCGCAGCAGCCGGATCCCGTGCTCGACGTATGCCGGGTAGCTCGCCTTGTCGGCGTCGATGAGCACCATGTCGTAGGCGCCGTCGGTCATGCGGGGGAGGACGTCGGTCGCGCGCCCGGAGATGACGCGGGTGCGCTGCGTCGGGTAGCCGGCCGCGACATAGGCCTCACGGGCGGCCTTCTGGTGCTCCGGTGAGATGTCGATCGTCGTGAGGACGCCGTCCTGGGGCATTCCGGCCAGGAGCCAGAGGCCAGACGTGCCCGCTCCGGTCCCGACCTCGATGACGTGCTTGGCGCCGATGGCCGCGGTGAGCAGTCGGAGGGTCGCTCCAGCACCGGTGCCGACCGGGGTGGCGGCCTCGAAGGCCAGACCACGGGCGCGAGCCTGCTCGATGACCTCGGGCTCGGGAACGAAGTCCTCGGCGTACGACCAGCTCGCGGGCTTGAGGGTGCTCATGTGCGGCAACCCTACTCGCGCGTGAGCACGGACACGGACTCACAGGCGGCATACAGGATTCTCCGGAACATTTCCCGGTTCCGGCGCGTAGACACCTATGACATGAACAGCCACGTGGGCACCGAGCAGGGGACGACGATGACGAGCGACGCAGGTGCGGCCACAGGGGAGTGGACGCCGCCGAGCTGGGAGCAGATCGTCGAGGAGCACTCGGCCCGGGTCTACCGCCTGGCCTACCGCCTCACCGGCAACGTCCACGACGCCGAGGACCTGACCCAGGACGTGTTCATCCGCGTCTTCCGGTCCCTGCACACCTACCGGCCCGGCACCTTCGAGGGCTGGCTGCACCGCATCACGACCAACGTCTTCCTCGACAAGATGCGGCGCAAGCAGCGCATCCGCTTCGACGCGCTCTCCGACGAGTCCGCGGCCCGGTTGCCCGCTCGCGAGGCCGGACCCGAGCAGACGTTCCATGACACGCACTTCGACGACGACGTGCAGCGCGCACTCGACTCCCTCGCCCCCGACTTCCGCGCGGCCGTCGTCCTCTGCGACATCGAGGGTCTGTCCTACGAAGAGATCGCGGCGACCCTCGACATCAAGCTCGGCACGGTCCGCTCCCGCATCCACCGCGGTCGCGCCCAGCTCCGTGAAGCCCTGGCCCACCGCGCTCCAGAGGTCCGCGCCGCGGCGTCCAGTTCGTCCACCTCACGGCTTCCCGGTGTCCTCACGCCGGCGCGAGGTGCCGTGTGATCCACCTGTCGCGTCCCTCCCGCTGCCGCCTCGACGAGCTCCCCGACTACGTGTCGGGCAAGCTCTCGATGCAGCGCACCCTCGACTGGGACCGACACCTCATCACGTGCGTGAACTGCCAGCACGCTGTCGCCGGCGAGCGTCGCCTCCAGACGCTTCTCTCGTCCGGGTGCCCGTCGATGCCCGGCAGCCTTCACGCCCAACTCGTCGCGCTCGCTTCGTCAATGACCGGACCGGCCATGGCCCAGACGAGCGAGCGCGCACCACTTGAGATGGTGCCGCCCTCCGCGCCACCGGGACACCGCAGCCCGCTGCGGTCGGCCGCCCTCGCGACGGCGGCCGCCGGCGCCACCGCGGCGGTCGCGTGGACACTCACCATCGCCGGGACCGGGGCGATCACCACGACCGTCACCACTGTGGGTGGGACGTCTCCGTCCGTGCGACCTGTGGGAAGCACTCCCAGCCCCTCCTCGAGCAGCGGGCGGGGGTCTCGCACGGTCTCCACAGTGTGGATGAGCAGCACCTCAGTTCGAAACCTTGACATCTGCGAGGCAGAATCGCGGGCATGACCGAGGACAGTGCACGCCACGACGAGGCAGAGCAGCCCCCCGTCGATCCGGACCACACCCAAGAGGTCGACCTCAGCCGCACGCAGGAGTTGGGCCCACCCCCGGGCCAGCCGCCGCTGCTGCCGCCTGAGGATCCGGCACCAGAGCCCGTCGGGGCCGCCACGTGGCCGGACCACCCCGCGCCGGCTCCCGGCTACCCAGTGCCCACTCGGAGCGCGGCGCAGGGGTGGGACACGAGTGGGCAGCCGGCCTACGCACCGCGCGCAGCCGAGCACGCGGCATACACACCGAATCCGTATGCCGCGTCAGCGGCTTCCAGCGTGGCTGCGCCCACGACGACGCGTGGCCCGGGCTGGTTCGGGGTCTTCCTCATCGCCGGCCTTGCAGCCCTGCTCGCCGGTCTCGGTGGCGGACTCCTCGGCGGGTGGCTGGGTTCGTCCGACCGCTTCGACGGTTTCGACTCCAGTGCGACCGGACCGACACCCGAGCCGGGTCCCGGCGCGAGCACGCGGCCCGAGGGTTCGGTGGCCAGCATTGCCGCAAAGGCGACCCCGAGCGTCGTGACGATTCGGGTTGAGGCCGCAGATGGCGACGGCACCGGCTCGGGTTGGGTGCTCGACGACAAGGGGCACATCGTCACCAACAACCACGTCGTCTCGGCCGCCGCCAGCAAGGGCAAGATCACGGTCGTCCTGACCAACGGCAAGCAGGCCTCCGCCACCATCGTCGGGCGCGACGTGTCGTACGACCTCGCCGTCCTCAGGGTGGACCGGACCGACCTCACTCCCTTGCCGCTCGGCGACTCCAACAAGGTCGTCGTCGGTGACCCCGTCATTGCCGTGGGCGCACCACTCGGCCTCGAGTCGACCGTGACCACCGGCATCGTCTCGGCGCTCAACCGGCCGGTGACTCCCGGCGAGGCCGACGACCAGTCGTTCATCAACGCCATCCAGACCGACGCCGCGATCAACCCCGGCAACTCAGGTGGGCCGCTGCTCGACATGCAGGGCCGCGTCATCGGGATCAACTCGGCCATCGCGCGCGTCGCTGGCAACGCCATCGGCGGGCAGAGCGGCAACATCGGCGTCGGCTTCGCCATCCCGAGCGCGCAGGTCAAGATCACCGTCGACCAGCTCATCCGTACGGGCAAGGCGGAACACCCGATCATCGGTGTGCTGCTCGACCGTGAGTACCAGGGCGAGGGCGTGCGCATCGCCACGGACTCCGGCGACACTCCCGCGGTCACGCCCGACGGACCGGCTGCCAAGGCGGGACTCAAGGCCGGCGATGTCATCACCGCGTTCGAGGGGCGACCCATGGTTGACCCCGATGCCCTCGTCGTCGCGATCCGGTCCAAGGCCGTCGGATCGACCGTCTCGCTGACCGTGCTGCGTGACGGCAAGTCGCGGGATGTCAAGATGGTCCTCCAGGGCAGAAGCGACTGACGCGCGCAAGCGCACAGGAGGACGCGTGTTCGGCATCAACGGCTGGGAGATCGTGCTCCTCGCCCTCATCGCTGTCTTCGTGCTTGGGCCGGAGCGTCTGCCGGAGTACGCCCAAAAGCTCGCGCAGCTCATCAAGAAGGCGCGCGTCATGGCCGAGGGCGCCAAGGGGCAGCTCAAGGACCAGCTCGGGCCCGAGTACAACGACATCAACTGGCGTCAGTACGACCCGCGCCAGTACGACCCGCGCCGGATCGTGCGGGAGGCCCTCATCGAGCCCCTCGAGGACGCAGCTTCAGGCCTGAAGTCCGGAGGCACCAACCCCGACGTGGGTGACTCCGTGGTCATCGACGACGACGGGGTGCACTACGGCGCGGACCTGAGCAAATGGGACCCGCTGCGCCCGACCGTCTACGACGTCGACGCCACCTAGGACAGCTTCAAGCCCACTGCGACATGGATTGTGGGGTGCGCGCGTTTGCGACGAAGGAGCAACTGAGCGTGCACCCCACAATCCATGTCGCTGAAGACCGACGATGGACGCTGGTCGCTCAGCGGCCGGCGGGCGTGAGGCCGAGGGAACGACCGGCGAGGCCACGCGAGCGGGTGCCGAGCTCCCGGGCGATGCCGCGCAGGGCCACGGCCGCCGGTGACGTCGACTCGCCGAGGACGATCGGGGTGCCCTGGTCGGAGCCGATGCGCAGGGCCGTGTCGAGCGGGATCTGACCGAGCAACGGCACGGGTGCACCGATGCTGCGGGTCAGTGAATCTGCCACGGCCTGGCCACCACCGGAGCCGAAGATCTCCTGACGCGAACCGTCGGGCAGCTCGAGCCAGGACATGTTCTCGATGACGCCGGCAACACGCTGGTGGGTCTGGATGGCGATGGCGCCGGCGCGCTCGGCGACCTCGGCAGCAGCCTGTTGGGGCGTGGTCACGACGAGGATCTCGGCGCCGGGGATGAGCTGCGCGACCGAGATCGCGATGTCGCCGGTGCCCGGCGGGAGGTCGAGGAGCAGGATGTCGAGGTCGCCCCAGAAGACGTCGGCGAGGAACTGCTGCAGCGCCCGGTGGAGCATCGGTCCACGCCACACGACGGGCTGGTTGCCGGGCACGAACATGCCGATCGAGATGACCTTCACCTCGTGCGCGATGGGCGGCAGGATCATCTCGTCGACCTGCGTGGGCTTCTGCTCCACACCGAGCATGCGCGGGATGGAGAAGCCATAGATGTCGGCGTCGACGACACCGACCTTGAGGCCCTGCTGGGCCAGTGCTGCGGCGAGGTTGGCCGTGATCGACGACTTGCCGACGCCACCCTTGCCCGACGCCACGGCATACACGCGGGTCAGGCTGCCGGGCTTGGCGAACGGGATCTCCTTCTCGTCCGCACCGCCTCGAAGGTTGGTGCGCAGCTCGGCGCGCTGCTCCTCGGACATGACACCGAGGGTGACGTCCACTGCGGTCACACCAGCCACCTTGAGCAGCGCGTTGGTGGTGTCGTTGGTGAGGGTCTCCTTGAGCGGGCAGCCGGCGATCGTCAGGAGGATCGTCACGGCGACGCGACCGGTGGCGTCACACTCCACGGCTTCGACCATGCCAAGCTCGGTGATCGGCTTGCGGATCTCGGGGTCGTTGACGGTGGCGAGGGCGGCGCGCAGCGCCTCGTCGCTCACAAGTGCAGCAGTGACAGGCATTGCTCCATGCTAGGTCGAGCGCCGCGTTCCGCCCTCATCGGTCCGCCGCTTCGAGCTGTCTGACGCGTCACGCTTGCCAGCCCTGTCCGGCTTGTCCGGCTTGTCGGCCTTGGCGAGTCGGCCGGCGACGAGCCCTCGCTCCTCCATCTCGTCGAGGAGGTCACGCAGCTCACCTCGCACGAAGTCACGAGTCGCTGAGTCACGCATCGCGATGCGCAACGCAGCAACCTCACGCGTGAGGAACTCGGTGTCGGCGAGGTTGCGCTCATCACGGTTGCGGTCCTGCTCGAGCATGACGCGGTCGCGGTCGGCCTGACGGTTCTGGGCGAGCAGGATGAGCGGCGCGGCATACGACGCCTGCAGGCTGAGCATGAGCGTGAGGAAGATGAACGGGTAGTTGTCGAAGCGCCAGTCCTTCGGCGCAGCGAGGTTCCATACGACCCACACGAGCACGAAGACGGTCATGCCGATGAGGAAGTAGGCCGTCCCCATGTAGCGGGCGAACTTCTCGGAGAGGACGCCGAAGGCTTCCGAGGTGAGGGCTTCGGGGCGGGTGATGAACTGGCGGCGCTTCTCGCGCGGCTGGTCGAGCCGGGGGGCCCGGTCGCGACGCTCAGCCATGCGGGATCACCTCGTGGGTCCCCGTGACCTCGTGCCGGTCGTCACGCCAGTCGTCGGGCAGCAGATGGTCGAGCACGTCGTCCACGGTGACGGCACCGACGAGCAGGCCGTTCTCGTCGACGACGGGGAGAGCGATGAGGTCGTAGGTCGCGAGGAGTCGGGTCACCTGGCCGACGCTCGCCTCGGTCGTGACCGGTTCGACGTCCTTGTCGAGGATCGAGCCGACGGAGGCGTGCGGCGGCTCGCGCAGCAGTCGCTGGATGTGGACCATCCCGAGGAACTTGCCCGTGGGTGTCTCGAGCGGCGGACGGCAGACGAAGACCGTGCAGGCCATCGTGGTCGACAGCTCCTGACGCCGGACGACGGCAAGGGCCTCGGCGATCGACGCGTCCGGACCCAGGATGACCGGCTCGGTCGTCATGAGCCCACCGGCGGTGTTCTCGCCGTAGGTGAGCAGCCGTCGCAGGTCGGCTGCTTCATCGGGCTCCATGAGCTGGAGCAGCTCTTCCTGGCGTTCTGCAGGGAACTCGGCGAGGAGGTCGGCGGCGTCGTCGGGTTCCATGGCCTCGAGGACGTCGGCGACGCGGTTGTTGCCCAGGCCGGAGATCAGCTCCACCTGCTCGTCCTCGGGCAGCTCCTCGAGGACGTCGGCAAGCTGGTCGTCGGCGAGGGCAGCAGCGACCTCGGCCCGGCGCTTGACGGGGAGGTCGTGGATCGCCTCGGCGAGGTCAGCCGGCTTGAGGTCCTCGTAGTGCTCGAGGAGCCGTGCGGCACTCTGCTCGTCGCTCGTGTCACGCAGCCCGGTGACGTCCTCCACGGGCACGACGAAGGTCTCACCACGGCGTCGACCGAGGCGGGTGATCGGGCTTCGGTTGGAGGTGCGACGCACGAAGACGCGCGTCACCGACCAGCTGCGGGCATGGTTCTGCTCCAGCCCGATGTCCTCGACGGTGGCTTCGACGGTCTCGCCCTGCTCGTCGCGGACCTGGACGTTGCGCTCAATGAGCTCGGCGAGGACGAGAGTCTCGTTGGGGCGCTGCTCGAACCGACGCATGTTGACGAGACCGGTGGTGATGACCTGGCCGCCGTCGACCGACGTCACGCGCGTCATGGGCACGAAGACGCGACGACGCCCGGGGACCTCGACGACGAGGCCGATGACTCGCGGTCTGGCGCGCTGCACGCTGAAGGTCAGGACGACGTCCCGCACGCGACCCACCGGGTCGCCCAAGGGGTCGAACACGGCCAGCTCGGCCAGTCGGCCGACGAAGACGCGGGTGTTCGTGCTCACGAGCCACAGGTTAGTCGGGTCCGCCACCGTGCCAGTGCCACGGGAGGTTCAACGCGCCGCCGCGTCGTCCGGGGAGGGCTCAGCCGCGTCCGCGCCAGTGCCATGGGCGCCAGCTCGCCGTCGTGCCACACGCCGGTGAGACGGTCACTCGACCGGACTCGGCGGCATACGCCCCGGGAGCTTCATCGGGTATGCCGTGTGGCACGAGGACGTGGATCGTCGCACCTTCGCGCCACCTGGCGAGGACGTCGCCGGTCGCGTTGAGCCGCTTGGCCTGCAGGACCTCGGCGGAGCCGAGCCACTCGGGCGACGTGGGGTCCAGGACCCGCGTCGTCGCCCTGAGGCGGAGCAGGCGGGCACCGCTGTCCTTGCTGCGCAGGATGACCGTGACCTCGTCCGGGAGCGGGGGGAGGGTCTGCTCGCCGGTGCCGGAGACGACATGGATCGCAGGGCCTGCGCTGCGCGGATCCTCGTCGTCGTGCCAGACGAACCACACGGCGTGGGTGCTGCCGCCGGGGACCTCGATCCAGAGCACGCCGGACTTGCTCGCGGCCTCCGCGAGGAGGCGCGTGACATTGACGGAGGTCTGTCCGGGGGTCGGGATGGGCGAACCGCTCACGGCGTGAACTGTCTCATAACGCCTTGCCCGTCCGCACTGCTAGCGTCCGGCAGCATGCGCTCACCCAAGGACTTCTTTGGCCCCCTCGCGGTCGGTGCCCCGGCACCCGTGCGTGAGGTTCCGGCCCTCCCCAGCCGGATGATCCACTTCTTCGACCCGAGCAACGAGAAGATGGCGGCCAAGATCCCTGCCATGGTCGGCTCGGTCGACGTCCTGCTCGGCAACCTCGAGGACGCGGTCAAGGCCGACCGCAAGGAAGCAGCCCGTCAGGGCCTCGTCGACATCGCGAAGGCGACCGACTTCGGTGACAGCACGCAGCTCTGGACGCGTATCAACAGCCTCGACAGTCCGTGGGTCCTCGACGACCTCGTCACCCTCGTCACCGAGATCGGCGACAAGCTCGACGTCATCATGGTGCCCAAGGTGCAGGGTCCCGAGGACATCCACTACGTGGACCGGATCCTTGCCCAGCTCGAGGCCCGCGCGGGTCTGAAGCGCCCGATCCTCGTCCACGCGATCCTCGAGACCGCGCGCGGCGTGGCCAACGTCGAGGAGATCGCCGGCGCGTCGCCCCGCATGCAGGGCATCAGCCTGGGCCCCGCCGACCTCGCCGCCGACCGCCGCATGAAGACGACCCGGGTCGGTGGCGGTCACCCGGGCTACCTGGTGCGTCAGGACCCGTCAAAGGATCTCGGCGAGGGCATCGACCCGATCACCGCCGAGCGCACGACCTACCAGCAGGACCTCTGGCACTACACGATCGCGCGCATGGTTGATGCCTGCGCGATGCACGGGATCTTCCCGTACTACGGCCCCTTCGGTGACATCAAGGACGTCGTCGCCTGTGAGGACCAGTTCCGCAACGCCTTCCTGCTCGGCTGCGTCGGCACCTGGTCGCTGCACCCGGTCCAGATCGACATCGCCAAGCGCGTCTTCAGCCCGTCCGGCGAGGACGTCGCACACGCGCGCCGCGTCAAGGAGGCCATGGGCGACGGCACCGGCGCCGTCATGCTCGACGGCAAGATGGAGGACGACGCCTCGCTCAAGCAGTGCCTCGTCATCCTCGAGCTCGCCGAGCGTCTCGGCGCCGGCGACCCCGAGCTTGCTTCGCTGTATGCCGTCCCCGCACCGGACGCCGAAGGTGAGAGCAACTGATGGGCGAGCAGACGGCATACACACCTCGTCGTTCTGTCCTCTACATGCCGAGCTCCAACGAGCGCGCACTCGAGAAGGCGAAGACGCTGCCCGTCGACGGGCTCATCCTCGATCTCGAGGACGCAGTCGGTCCGGACCACAAGGATGCTGCGCGCGAGAACGCGTGTGCCGCAGCGGCATCGGGGGAGTACGGCAACCGTGAGGTGACGATCCGGATCAACGGCATCGGCACCCAGTGGCACGAGGCCGACCTCGCGGCGGCTGCTGCTGCCGGACCGGCCGGAGTCGTCGTGCCCAAGGTCGGCTCGGCGGACGAGGTGCGTTCACTCGTCGCCGGACTCGAGGCCGCCGGAGCCCCCGAGCACACGAAGCTCTGGGCCATGATCGAGACGCCCGAGGCCGTGTTCAACGTCCGTGAGATCGCCGCGGCCTCGCCACGCCTCGCCGTGCTCGTCATGGGCACCAACGACCTCGTCAAGGAACTGCACGCCGACCACGTCCCGGGTCGCGGTCCGCTCCTGACGGCGCTGCAACTGTCGCTGCTCGCCGCCCGCGAGTCGGGGATCGCCATCCTCGACGGCGTCTACAACGACGTGAAGAACGCCGAAGGCTTCGAGGCCGAGTGCCTCCAGGGCCGCGACTTCGGCTTCGACGGCAAGACGTTGATCCACCCGGGGCAGGTCGAGCCGTGCAACGCGATCTTCGCTCCGAGCGAGGAGTCCGTTGCGCAGGCTCGCGGCATTCTCGAGGCATGGGAGGCCGGTGCCGGCAGTGGCGTCGTCACCCACAACGGCCGGATGGTCGAGAGCCTCCACGTCGACATCGCTCGTCGCGTTCTGGCCGTTCACGACGTCATCGTCAATCGCGGGTAGAATTCGGCCATTCCCGGCGAATTCGTGCAACCGTGTGGTGGGCTGGAGCGTCTGGGAAGTGGAGCACGTTCACGGCACGAAGGGGCAAGGGGAGCATGGAGATCTTGGGACGAAAGGCGACGCGTCGCGCGGCGCTGAGCGCGGCCGGGGGTGGTGGCCTGTTGACCGCCCTGACGGTCACGGCCGGCCCCGCGGCAGCCGACACCGTGTGGGAGAAGCGTCGGGACAAGGCCGCGACTCCGCCCGTGCACCCTCCGCTGGTCATTCGCCCGGTCGTGAAGCTCGGCGACGCGAATGAGCACGTCAAGGCCGCACAGGTCAGGCTCAACGCGCTCGGCTACTGGTGCGGTGCCAGCGACGGCTCGTTCGGCTCACTGACGCAGCAGGCCGTGTGGGCGCTGCAGAAAGTGGCCCATGTCAGTCGCACGGGGAAGGTCGATGACCTTGCCTGGAACCTCCTGGACGCCGGAGTGAAGGGCAACCCCCGCTCCACGTCCGGGATTGTCATCGAGTGTGACCTCGCCGAGAACACCCTCATGTTCGTTCGCGACGGCAAGCTCATGTACACGATCAACACGAGCACGGGGAGCGGCGAGCGCTACTACTCCCAGGGTGAGTGGCGCACCGCCTACACGCCCAAGGGCAGCTTCTCGATCTACTACCGGTGGACGCAGGGTTGGCAGAACGGCTCGCTCGGTGCGATGTGGCGACCGACGTACTTCAAGAACAGCTGGGCCATTCATGGTTCCAGTTCCATCCCGCCGTACCCCGCATCGCACGGCTGCTGCCGCGTCAGCACCGCCGCGATGGACAAGTTGTACGCCGAGAGCTGGACGGTCGTCGGTCGCAAGGTCTGGATCTACTGACACCCGTCCGGAGCGGCACAGACGTCACTCAAACCCGCGTTCTTCGCAGGTTCGTTCGCCCCGTGGCCTAAACTGGCCGCAGCGCGATGGTGACCCGAAATCATCGGATCGGGTCTCGATCCGCCTCCTTCCGGGGTTGACCCCGGACCGCTGTCGAAGAAGGTGCCGTGTCGACCCAGGCCAGTGTCACGCAGTCGCGCTCCGTGCGTCGAACGCCCCGGTCCGGGCGCCTCGACCAGGCTCAGATGAGGGCCGCCAACATGGGCCTCATCCTGCGTCAGCTGCAGATCCACGGCGGGCGCTCGCGAGCCACTTTGGCCACGGAGACCGGCCTCTCGAAGGCCACCGCGTCCAGCCTCATCGCCGATCTCGCCGAGCGCGGTCTGGTGCGTGAGGGTGAGATCCACCGGGGCGGATCGGTCGGTCGACCAGGGCTCACGGTGAACCTCGACGGCCGTCGGGTCGCGGGCCTCGGTCTGGAGATCTCGATCGACTACGTGGCCGTGACCGCAGTTGATCTGACCGGCAATGTCATCCGCGAGAGCATCACCCCGATGGATGTGCCGGACCTCCCCGTCGACGTTGTTCTCGACCGTGTGGCAGGCATAGCACTCCGCACGCTCGAGTCACTGCGTAGCGCCGGCTACATCGTCGTCGGTTTCACGGTCGCACCACCCGGAGTCATCGACTATGACGCCGGCATGGTGCGGTTCGCGCCCAACCTCGGCTGGCGTGCGGTCGCCCTGGCGGCGGGCCTCACCGAGCGAATTGGCCCTGAGTGCCCCGAGATTCACCTTGAGAACGACGCGAAGCTGGCCGCTGTCGCGGAGTATGCCGGCTACGTCGAATCCGAGGTCCAAGACCTCGTGTACCTGTCGGGGGAGGTCGGCGTGGGCGCCGGCATCATTGCCGAGGGACGGTTGGTCCGGGGCTGGTCGGGCTTCTCCGGCGAGGTGGGGCACTTGGCCCTCGGGCCGAGCGAGATGGAGTGCAGCTGTGGTCGTCGGGGGTGCTGGGAGCTCGTCGTGGGCCTGCACCACTTTCTTCGCCTGGCGGCACCGGACGGCGACATCGTCCACGAATCCAGGCGGTCGATGGATGATCGTCTCGAGATCCTGCGCGAGCGAGCCTCTGCCGGCGACGCCCGCACGATCGCGGCTCTGGCCACGATCGCCAGCGACCTCATCCGAGGGCTGTCGGTCCTCGTCGACGTGCTGAACCCGAGGCTGATCGTGCTGGGCGGCTATTTCGCTTCGTTCGGCGAGCACCTCCTGGCGCCGGTGAAGTCGGCCTTGGACGAGCGTCGGATGGATGCAGGGAGTGAGGTCCTGGTGGTCGCCTCCGCGCTCGGCCTGAGTGCCGCCTGCCGTGGGGGTGCTCTCGCGGCGCTCGAGGCCGTGTTCGAGGACCCCACGACGGTCCCGCCCGCGTGATCACCTCGTCACCGGAGCGACCGCTCGTCTGATCCGTGTGGGCCAAGGGTTGACAGGCCATTCAGCGCGCTGCCATATTTCGTTCACTGAGTGAACGTATTAATCCGGAGGCGGTTGCAATGCGCAGGTCCCAGCACACATCCCGGCGGCTCGCCGCTGCAGCGAGCATTTGCGCGGTCGCCGTTGGTGGCCTCGCGACGACCCCGGCGTGGGCGGCGGGCTCCACGGCGAGCGCCGTTGCCCCCTCGGTCGACACGGCCGCAGCTCCGGTGGTCATCGCCTCGGCGGACCTCGAAGTGCAGCTCAGCCCCACGTTCCCGCAGACGCTGGCCTACCGGTCCGTCGTGACGGGAGCCCGGTTGGGCGGGCAGTCCGACGCGCTGAACTCGGTGACGATCAACGGCACGCCCCGCGTCGCGGTGGCGACCGTGACCCCGGGAGCCAGCTCCGCGGCATACGCCCTGACCTTTGCCGATCTCCCCGATGTGCGCATCGAGCTGACCGTCACGGTCGAGGGCAGCGTTCTCACCTGGCGCGTCACCAAGGTGACCGACTCGGCAAGCGTCAAGGTCGGCACCGTCGACATCCCAGGTCTCGACCTCGTCTCGGTCTCGAGTGCGCAGCCGGGCGCGACGACGGCCTTCACCACGATCGACACCAACTCGACCCGCAACGCCGACGTCATTGCACCCGTCAAGGCCACGGATGCCGTCCAGAGCGCGCCGGTCGGTGCCGCCTACGGGATCGTCAACACGGCGCAGCTCGCGGCGTCCGTCGAGACCAACGGCACCTATGACAAGCCTGCGGGTGCCACGACCAAGGACAACGGCCGACTCTGGCACCAGGTGCGCGCCGACACAGACGGTTCCAAGCGCGTCGGGATCGCCCCCGGGCAGTGGACTGTGCGCGGTGAAGGGGCCCCAGCCCAGAGTGAGCTGCCCTGGGCCAAGGTTGTCGTCACTGGCGACCGCAACGCCGATGCCGCCGTGAACTGGCAGGACGGCGCTGTCGCCTTCCGGGACATCGCCTATGTGCCGAACGGGGCCGAGGACGTGCCGAACCGCGTCGTGCAGCGGATTCCCTTCAACTTCAGCAGCCTTGCAACACACCCGTTCCTGCGCACGCTCGACGACACCAAGCGCATCGCGGCAGCGACCGACGGGCTCGGCCAGTTCGCCCTCCTCAAGGGATATGGGGCCGAGGGCCACGACAGCGCCCACCCGGACTACGCCGGCAACTACAACGAGCGCGCTGGAGGCCTGAAGGACCTCAACACCCTGCTCACCGAAGGTGAGAAGGTCGGCGCGAACTTCGGCGTCCACGTCAACGCGACCGAGTCCTATCCGGAGGCGCGAGCCTTCAGCGAGGAGCTCGTCGACAAGACCAAGCCCGGCTGGAACTGGCTCAACCAGAGCTACTACATGAACCAGCGATCCGACCTCAACACCGGCGACCTCCTGGGGCGCACGCAGCAGCTGCGCGACGAGACCGGTGGCAAGCTCGACGCGCTCTACTGGGACGTCTACTACGGCTACGGCTGGATCCCGGACTCCATGAACCAGGCGCTGCGCAAGCAGGGTTGGCAGATGGGCTCGGAGTGGGCCTACGCGATGGAGCGGGACAACACGTGGTCGCACTGGGCCGTCGACCGCAACTATGGCGGCGTGACCAACAAGGGCGTCAACAGCACGATCGTGCGCTTCATCCGCAACGGTGAGAAGGATGTCTTCAACCCGGACCCCATCCTCGGTGGTTCGACGATCGTCGAGGCCGAGGGGTGGACGGGTCACCACGACTGGAACGCGCTGATGAAGAACGTCTGGACGGGGCAGCTCCCCACGAAGTTCCTCCAGCACTTCGACATCACGAAATGGACCTCGGCCACGGGCACGACCGACATCACCTTCGACGGTGGCGTGCGAGGGACATCGAAGGACGGCGTCCGGCAGCTCTTCGTCGCCGACGCCAAGGTCCTCGACGGTGACGCCTACCTCCTGCCGTGGGGCGATGAGACGCCGCACCAGCCCACAAAGGCCTACCACTACAACGCCGATGGTGGCACGACGACCTGGAAGCTCGCACCCAAGCTGCGCAGGGCGTCCACGTTCACTGTCTACGAACTGAGCGAGACCGGTCGGACCAAGGTTGGCACGGTCGCCAACACCAAGAACTCGGTGACGCTCACGGCGAAGGCCAACACGGCATACGTGCTCTATCCCAACCAGGCACCCGCGCAGGTGGACCCGGCCTATGGCTTCGGCACGCCGGTGAAGGACCCTGGCTTCAACGGTGGTTCGCTCGACGTGTGGAGCCCGACCGGGGCGGTCACGCAGACCCGGACGGAGACGGGCCAGCGCGTCGCCAGCGTCGGCTCTGGCGCGTCCTCGATCTCCCAATCGCTCACCGGGCTCACGGCGGGCAGGACGTATGCCGCCTCCGCCTGGGTGCAGGTCGCTCCCGGCGCCACGCGCTCGACGACGCTGTCGGTCAAGGGTTCGGGGGTCGACGTCGCGAACTCCATCGAGCGGTCGACAGTGCGCAATGCGGAAGCCTCCAACGAACTGCTGGGGACGAATTTCCAGAGGGTTCGCGTGCTGTTCACGGCTCCGAGCGACGGCCGGGCCACCTTGGCCCTGACCGTCGGGGCCGGCAGCGCTGCGGTGCTCGTCGATGACGTCCGAGTCGTCGTGACGACTGAGACGGCACCTACTGGCAACGTCATCGCGAAGCAGGACTACGAAGGCGTCGACCAGGGCTGGTGGCCCTTCGTCTCCGGACCGGCGCAGGCCGGCGGCGACGCCCGGACCCACATCTCGCGGATCAACGCTCCCTTCACCCAGGCCGGTTGGAACGGCAAGCTCGTCGACGACGTGCTCGCTGGTGAGTGGTCGCTCAAGGCGCACGAGGAAGCGACCGGTCTGACCTATCGCACGTGGGCTGGCACCGTCCCCTTCGAGGCCGGGCACCGCTACAAGGTGGAGTTCGACCAGCAGAACGCGACGGCGGGTGCCTACTCGTTCGTCACGGGTGTCGACCAGGTGGTCGCGGGGGAGACCCGGACGTCCGAGCTGACGGCCGACACCTTCGGCCAGCAGCGCACCACCGCCCGCTTCGCTCGTGAGTTCACGGCGGGCTCCTGTGGTGACACCTTCATCGGGCTGCGCCGCAACGCGGTGGGGAATGCCCAGGCGGACTTCATCCTCGACAACCTGCAGGTCACCGACCTCGGTGTCTCGGACGCCGCGGGTGCGTGCGCCCGACTCGAGATCACCGGTCCGACCAGTGGTGTCGTCCCCGGCGAGGTCAGTCAGGTGTCGACGAGCTTCACCAACGTCGAGACGCAGGCGGCGACCGGTGTCACAGTGGCGCTCAGGGCCCCCGCCGGCTGGACCGTGACGGCAACGACCCCGGCAACCTTCGCGTCCGTCGCTCCCGGGGCGACAGTGAAGACCACGTGGCGGGTCATCGCCCCGGCAGACGTCGCGGGCAACCACCCGTTGAGCGCGACAGCCACCTACTCGGTCGACGGTGAACCCCGCACGATCGAGACGAGCATCAACGTCGCCACCCTTCCTGCGGGGCTCATCCCTCAGTCGCGGCTCGCCGTGGCAGGTGTGAGCGATGCCGAGCCCGGTTCTGGTGATGGCTCCGCCGGTGCGGCGATCGACGGCAACCCCGGGACCATGTGGCACTCGGCGTGGTCGCAGGTCGACCCGGACAAGCCCTACCCGCACTGGATCACGCTCGACCTCGGCGAGGACTATGACGTCGACGGCTTCGACTACCAGGTGCGCATCGGCAACGGTTCGATGAAGGGCTACGAGGTCTACGTCAGCACCGACAACGCGACGTGGGGCACGCCGGTCAAGGCCGGGAACTTCACCAGCACGACGGGCGTCCAGCACCTGGCCTTCCCGGTCAAGCGCGGCCGCTACGTCAGGCTCGTCGGACTCAGCTCGATCAACGGTGCTGTCTTCGGTGGTGCCAGTGAGCTCAACGTGTGGGGCAAGCGGGTCAACCAGCCGGCCCTGCCGTTGCCCAAGCAGGGCATGTCGATCCACTCCTTCGACTCCCAAGAGATCAGTGGCGAGGACGGCGCAGCCACCAACGTCCTCGACGGTGACACCTCGACGATCTGGCACTCCGAGTGGGAGGCGCGCGAGGCTCCGTTCCCGCACTTCGTTGCCGTCAACCTGGGTGCCACCCAGACACTCGCGTCCATCACGGTTCAGGGACGCCCGTCGGGTGCCAACGGTCGGATCAAGGACTACCAGGTCTACGTCTCGGCGGATGGTTCGTCGTGGGGTGCGCCAGTGGCCTCCGGAGCGTTCACCACGGCGACGACGCCCCAGAAGGTGACCTTCACGTCACCCCAAGCGGCGCGCTACGTCAAGGTGGTCGGACTGAACTCGCACAACGGGTTGCCGTTCGCGTCGATCGCCGAGCTGGAGTTCTACGCATGACCGATGCGGCTGGAGCCCGCCACCTCGAGGTGCGAGATGGCGCGTTCAGTCGGGGCGGTGAGTCGCACCGCGTGATCAGCGGGGCGATCCACTACTTCCGGATCCACCCCGACCTCTGGGAGGACCGGTTGCGCCGCCTCGCGGCGATGGGGCTCAACACCATCGAGACCTATGTCGCGTGGAACTTCCACGAGCGCGTTCGTGGCGAGATCGACTTCACCGGGCCGCGCGACCTGGCGCAGTTCGTCACTCTCGCCGGGGATCTCGGTCTCGACGTCATCGTCCGGCCGGGTCCCTACATCTGCGCCGAGTGGGACTTCGGCGGGCTGCCCTCGTGGTTGATGACCGAGCCGGACATCGCCCTGCGGACGAGCGACCCGGTGTTCCTCGCGGCCGTCGATGCCTGGTTCGACGCGGTGGTTCCCGTCATCCAGCCGCTGCTGACCACAGCGGGTGGACCGGTTGTCGCCGTCCAGGTCGAGAACGAGTACGGCTCCTACGGTGACGACGCGGCATACCTTGAACACTGCCGTAAAGGGTTGCTGGACAGGGGAGTTGACGTCCTGCTCTTCACGTCCGACGGCCCGGGTCCTGACTGGCTCGACAACGGCACCATCCCCGGCGTGCTCGCGACGGTGAACTTCGGGTCGCGCACTGACGAGGCGTTCACCGAGCTTCGCAAGGTGCAGCCGGCCGGCCCGGACATGGTCATGGAGTACTGGAACGGCTGGTTCGACCACTGGGGCGAGCCGCACCACGTCCGCGACGTCGACGACGCCGCCGGAGTGCTGGAAGACGTCCTGCGCGCCGGCGGGAGCGTCAACTTCTACATGGCGCACGGCGGCACGAACTTCGGGCTGTGGAGCGGGTGCAACGTCGAGGACGGGAAGCTCCAGCCGACCGTCACGAGCTACGACTACGACGCGGCCGTGGGCGAGGCGGGGGAGCTGACGCCCAAGTTCCACGCCTTCCGTGAGGTCATCAGCCGGTATGCCGGGAGCGAGCTTCCCGAGGCGCCGCCCCTTCCGCCGCGGTTGGCTCCGCAGGCGGTCGAGGTCGACGGATGGGTGGCGTTACTCGACACTCTCGACCTGTTCGACAAGCCGGTGGCCGGGGCGGTGCCGAAGTCGATGGAGGCCCTCGGTCAGGACCACGGACTTGTGCACTACCGCGGGAGCGCGCTCGTGCCGCTGGATGGTCGGACCCTTGAGTTGGACGGCCTGGCTGACCGCGCGACCGTCCTCGTTGACGGTGCGCTGCTCGGCCGCGTGGACCGCAACGGCGAGAGCCACTCCTTGCCTCTGACAGCTCGGCCCGACGGAGCGCGCACGACGTTCGACGTCATCGTCGAGAACCAAGGGCGGATCAACTTCGGCGCGGCCATCGGTGAGCGCAAGGGACTCCAGGGAGTTCGCATCGCGCACCGCAACGTCCACGGTTGGGAGTCGACGGCCATCCGCCTCGACGACCCCTCCCTGACCGACCGGCTCGACTTCGGCGATGCCGTCGTCGATGCAGCTCGCGGGCCCGTGTTCGCCAAAGGCGCCATCGACATCGACGCGCCGGCCGACGGCTTCCTCGCGCTCCCCGGTTGGGGCAAGGGGTTCCTCTGGCTCAACGGAACGTTGCTCGGCCGCTACTGGGGGATCGGTCCCCAAGTGACGCTCTATGCACCAGCACCGTTGTGGCGCAGCGGTTCCAACGATCTGATCATTTTGGAGATGGAGCAGCCGGGCACCGAGGTCGAGCTCCGTGGGGAGCCCGACCTCGGCTGAGCAACTCACCGTTGTGTCTGCGCATGTGGTTGCTAGAACCACCGAATACGCAGACGCAACGGGAGTCACCAGGCGCTGCCCGCAGCCATGGCCGCGACGTCGCCGAAGAGCAGATCGACGTCGACATCGAGTCCACGGCGGGTGAACCAGTCGCACATCACCCGGACGTCGCGTTCGAGGAACTCGAACCCGTGCGGATTGCCGACGACGTCGACGATCTGCGGCCAGTCGATGACGACGAGGTGGTCGTCGTGAACGAGGACGTTGTAGGGGGACAGGTCACCGTGCGCCCACCCCTCCTGCGCGAGGGTGAGAACGACGCCGCGGAACTCCTCGAACAACTGCGCAAGGAGCTCCGGTGATGGCTTGGTCTGCACCAGTCGCGGTGCTGCGGTGCGACCGTCGCCGACGAACTCCATGAGCATCTCGGTCTCGCTGAGCTGCACCGGATAGGGCACCGGGAGACCGAGCTCCCAGAGTCGACCGAGGGCGTCGAACTCGGCCGCCGCCCACTGGCCGGCGATCATCGATCGTCCGAACTCGGTGCGACGAGCCATCGCGCGCATCTCGCGGCTCTTGCGCACGCGACGACCCTCGAGGTAGCCACCATCGCGATGGAACAGGCGGTTCTCGGACCCGCGGTAGCGCTTGGCCGCGAGGAGTGACTGTGTTGCCGGTTCGGCGGAACCGTCGGGCACCCAACGTCGGATCAGGTGGACGTCCGCCTCCTTGCCGGTCTTGAGGACGCCGAGATCCTCCTCGACGGCGCCGAGAGCGGTGATGACCCAGTCGGGTCGGGGTGTGGGGCCGTGCATGGCGCCGTCCCAGCTGGACCAGCGCTCGCCCTCGGGTGGGGCGTCAGGGCAGCTGTCAGAAGCGAAGAGCTGTGACTCGGTGGAACTGCGGTGAACAGACAAGGTGGGACTCCAAGGAGGGAAGGAACAGGGCGCGGGAACGGCCCAGGACAGTCGTGGACATGTCACGCCTCCTTGGAATCGGTGCACGGGCTCTTGCGTATGCCGTGCGGCTGGCAACCAGCGTCCCAGCCTCTGCCGCTGTGGCGCCACCCCTTTTTCGGCCGTGGTGGGGGTGGGGGGACTCACACACTGGACGGGTGGGAGCGAAGGGGAGCGGACGGCATACTCAGATGGTCGTTTCCCAACCCCTCACGAAGGCGGCGCACACGCATGTCTCGGCTCCAGCGCACTGAAGGTCTCACCGACGAGCAGAGCGAGCTCATCAAGCTCGTGCGGCAGTTCGTCGAGGAGCAGATCATCCCGGTCGCGCAGGAGCTCGAGCACGCCGACGAGTACCCCACGCAGATCGTCGAGGCCATGAAGGAGATGGGGATCTTCGGATTGATGATCCCCGAGGAGTACGGCGGCCTCGGCGAGTCCCTGCTGACCTACGCGCTGTGCGTCGAGGAGATCGCGCGCGGCTGGATGTCGGTCAGCGGCATCATCAACACGCACTTCATCGTCGCCTACATGCTGCTGCAGCACGGCACGGAGGAGCAGAAGCAGCGCTACCTCCCGCGCATGGCGATGGGTGAGGTCCGTGGCGCGTTCTCGATGTCCGAGCCGGGGCTGGGCTCCGACGTCGCAGCGATCAAGTCGAAGGCCATTGCGGGCGAGGGTGAGGGCGACGACCAGAAGTGGACCGTCAACGCCCAGAAGATGTGGCTGACCAACGGTGGTTCGTCGAACCTCGTGGCCGTCCTGGTCAAGACCGACCTCGGTGAGTCGGACTCGCCCTACAAGAACATGACCACCTTCCTCGTCGAGAAGGAGCCCGGCTTCGGGCAGACCGCCCCTGGTGTCACGATCCCCGGCAAGATCGACAAGATGGGCTACAAGGGCGTCGACACAACCGAATTGGTGCTCGAGAACTACGAGACCACGTCGGCGCAGATCCTCGGTGGGGCGCCCGGCAAGGGCTTCTACCAGATGATGGATGGTGTCGAGGTCGGCCGCGTCAACGTCGCCGCCCGCGCCTGCGGCCTGGCTCGTCGCGCCTTCGAGCTCGGCATCACCTACGCACAGCAGCGTGAGACGTTCGGCAAGCAGATCGCGCAGCACCAGGCGATCATGTTCCGCCTGGCCGACATGGCGACCAAGGTCGAGGCCGGTCACCAGATGATGGTCAAGGCGGCGCGTCTGAAGGACTCAGGTCAGCGCAATGACCTCGAGGCCGGCATGGCCAAGTACCTCGCAGCCGAGTACTGCCACGACGTCGTCGAGCAGTCGTTCCGCATCCACGGTGGCTACGGCTACTCCAAGGAGTACGAGATCGAGCGCCTCTATCGCGAGGCCCCGATGCTGCTCATCGGTGAGGGCACGGCCGAGATCCAGAAGATGATCATCGGCCGTCGCCTCCTGGAGGAGTACGCGCTCAAGCGCTGATCGCCTCACTGACGAGCGCGACGAACAATGCTCGGGTATGCCGGTCAGTCACCTCCCAGCCATCGTCCAGTTCCGGGTGGGAGACTGAGCGCATGAGCACCCAACCGACGCGTGGACTCGGCGCTGCCGCCGCGTCCAAGATCCTCTCCCTCGAGTACCCCATGTCATTGGGCGTCCACGACACCTACGCCTCGGCGCAGAAGGCTGTCGACTACCTCTCCGACCACGAATTCCCGGTGGAGAACGTCCTCATCGTCGGCACCGACCTCAAGCAGCTCGAGCGGGTCACGGGTCGGTTGACCCGCAGCCGCATCCTCCTGGGTGGCTTGCTGTCCGGAGCGTGGCTCGGTCTTCTCATCGGGTTGATCTTCGCGCTCTTCGACACGAGTGGGTTCTCGTGGACCTCGGTCCTCGCCACCGTCGTCTTCGGTTCCGTCTTCGGGGCCATCTGGGCGCTGGTCGGCTACTCGCTCACCGGTGGTCAGCGTGACTTCACCTCCGTGACCCAGGTTGTCGCGACGAAGTACGAAGTCCTCACGGAGCACAAGCACGCCACGCGCGGTCGCGAGCTCATCGCCGAGATGGACCCGATGGCCGCTGCCCAGGCCGAGGCCCAGCGTGCCCAGGAAGCCGCTCGTCGCAGTTCCGAGTCGCACGGTCCGGCTTCCGCGAACTGACCCGAACCTGCGCCGGAGCAGGTCTAGCCTGACGGGATGGACGCGCCCTCGACTGCCCCGCTGGAACCTCTTGCCGAGGACTTCTCCTCGGTCCTGTGCGTGGTCGCGCACCCCGACGACATCGAGTACGGCACAGCGGCGGCCGTCGCGCGCTGGACCGAGGCCGGCAAGACCGTGACCTACTTCCTGCTCACTCGTGGTGAAGCCGGCATCGACACCATGGCTCCTGCTGAGGCGGGACCAGTTCGTGAGGCTGAGGAGCGCGCGAGTGCCGCCGTCGTCGGAGTGACCGAGGTGGATTTCGGCGACCATCCCGACGGCAATGTCGAGTACTCCCTCGACCTCCGCCGAGACATCGCGCGTGAAATCCGGCGCAGGAAGCCCGAACTCGTCATCACGGGGGACTACGGCAACCGGTTCGTCGCGGGCATGCTGAACCAGGCTGACCACCGGGCGGTGGGATTGGCCTGCGCCGACGCCGTCGCGGACGCGGGCAACCGCTGGATCTTCCCCGAACTCGTCGACGAGGGCTTCGAGCCGTGGAACGTCGGAGTGCTCGCCTTCATGGGCACTCCGACACCGACGCACTACGTCGACGTCGGCGACAAGGTGGACGTGGCGGTCGCATCGCTCGAGGAGCACGCGGCCTACAACTCAGCCCTGCCGGACGAGTTCCCCAAGCCAGACCAGCTGGTGCCGATGATCCTCGAGATGGGCGCCAAGGCGGCCCAGGCCGAGGGCGTCACCCACGCCCTCGCCCTCGACGTCGTCAACCGCCGCTGACCGACCAGAGGATCAGTCAGCGACCTCTGCGCGGATGTCGGCGATCCAGGCTTCGACATCGGCGCTGGAACGCGGCATGGCGGCCGAGAGGTTCTCGTTGCCGTCCGCGGTGATGACGATGTCGTCCTCGATGCGCACTCCAATGCCACGGAACCGCTCGGGCACCTTGAGGTCGTCGGCCTTGAAGTAGAGGCCTGGCTCGACGGTGAGAACCATGCCCGCCGTGAGCTCGGCGTCCATGTATTCGGCGCGCGTCGCGAGGGCGCAGTCGTGGACGTCGATGCCGAGGTGGTGCGAGGTGCCGTGAACCATCCAGCGACGGTGGTACTGACCGTGTTCGGTGTCAAGGGTGTCGTCGACACTCACACCCTCGGGCAGCAGACCCCAGGCGTGCAGGTGCTCGGCGATGACGCGGATGGCGGCGGCGTGGATGTCGGAGAACTTGGCCCCCGGCTGGGCCGCGGCGATCCCGGCCTCGGACGCGGCATACACGGCGTCGTAGATCTCGCGCTGCGCGTCCGTGAAGGTGCCGCTCACGGGCAGGGTGCGGGTGATGTCGGCGGTGTAGAGGGAGTCGACCTCGACCCCGGCGTCGAGCAGAACGAGGTCACCGTCCTCGACATCGCCACTGTTCTTGATCCAGTGCAACGTGTTGGCGTGATCGCCCGCCGCGCAGATGGAGTCGTAGCCGACACCGTTGCCCTGGTGGCGCGCGTGCAGCCCGAAGATGCCTTCGATCCAGCGCTCACCACGACCGAGCTCGACGGCTCGCTCGAGCTCGGCGATGACGGCCTCGAAGCCGACGTGCGTGCCGGCGACGGCCTCCCGCATCTGCTCGATCTCGAACTCGTCCTTGGTGAGGCGGAGCACGGAGAGCGCGTGGGCGAGGGAATCGTCGTGCTCGGCGAGGGTCTCCTCGGCGGCGCCGTTCTCGACACGAGCGCTGTCCAGCGCCCGAGTCAGATCGCGGTCGGCGTCCCGCACGAGACGCACGGTGACCTCGCCGGCGTCCTTGGCCGCAGCGGCCTCGAACTCGTCGATGTGGCGGGCGGTCAGGCCGAGCTCGAGCTCGAGGTCGGCCAGGCTCGGGCGGGCACCGACCCAGAACTCGCCGTAGCGGGCGTCGGCGAAGAAGTCGTCACTGTCGCGCTCACCGAGCGGGCGGAAGTAGAGGATCGCCTCGTGGCCGTCGTCGGTCGGTTCGAGGACGAGCACCGCGTCGGGCTCACGGTCGGCGCCGAGGCCGGTGAGGTGGGCGAAGGCGCTGTGGGGGCGGAAGACGTAGTCGCAGTCGTTGCTGCGCACCTTGAGGCCACCGGCGGGGACGATGAGCCGCTGCTTCGGGAACGCGGCGCTCACGAGCGCGCGGCGAGCCGCGGCATACTCCGCCGAAGGCGCCTGGCCACCGGACTGTGGTCGGCGATCGGCCCAGTCCTCACGGACGAAGCCGCGAAACTCCTCGGTCGTCGGGCGGGCACGGTTCTCGGCTTGCTTCTGCTCTTCGCTCACCCCCCTATCGTGGCATGTGTGAGTGCCTACGACGGAGCCACCTTGGGTGAGCGCATGGCAAACCATTACGGCGGAAGCACGGAGCACCTCTACGGCGTGCTCCTGCGCGACCTGGCGGCCGATTGGGAGCGCGGTGGCGTGGTGCGCGAGATCCTCGCGGGGCGCGAGGACGCGCCGCCGGGTGACATGGTGCAGCTCCGGCTGCTGGCCGGGATCCATCGGATCGTGCTGCGTGGGGACGCACCTGAGCTGGCGTCGTTCTATCCGTCCGTGGGTGGAACTGCCGACCGGTATGCCGTGTGGTCGGCTCTCGAGCCCGTCCTGCGTGCGCACGTGGCTGAGTTGCGGGGCGCGCTTGATGTGGCGCCTCAGACCAATGAGGTGGGGCGCTCGATCGCGTTGCTGACGGGCTTGTCAGAAGCTGTGCGCCGCAGCGGGATTCGCAGCGTGAGGCTGCTCGAGCCGGGCGCCTCAGCAGGGCTGAACCTGCTGGTCGACCGGTTCCGTTTCGAGGGTGATGGCTGGGACGCCGGGCCGGACAACGCGCACCTCGTGCTGGACGGGTGTGGCGCGCCTGGCTTCCTGCCCGAGTCCTTCGAGGTCGTGGAGCGTCGAGGCTGCGACCTCGATCCGTTCGATGCGACCACCGCCGAGGGGGAGGCCTACCTGCGCTCGTTCATCTGGCCGCACATGCCCGGGCGCGACGGACGACTCGTTGCTGCCCTGGCGACCCTGCGCGAGCATCCGGTGGTGATCGACCGTGCACCCGCAGCCGAGTGGGTGCAGGACCAGTTGGCGGTCCCGGCACCGGACGGCGTGCTCACGGTGGTGTGGCACTCGATCACGCGTCAGTACTGGCCGGCCGCCGAGTATGCCGCGATGCTCGCCGCGATCGACGAGGCCAGGTCGCGGATGCCGCTTGTTCGGGTGGCCCTCGAGGACCCGACCCCGTTGCCGACGTCTGGCACGTGGCAGCCACAGGTCGAGGTCGACGACGACGTCATCGCCCACTGCACCTACCACGGCCCACCCCTGAACCTCACCTACACCGGTCCCGAAGTCACCCAATAGGACGCTTGGGGACATTGAAATCTGCACGTCCCCAAGCGTCCAATTGGGTGGGTTTGGGACGGGAGTTCAGAGGGCGGAGTCGGGGGCGAGGCGGCGAGCCTGGTCAGCGCTCTCGTCGTCGGGCATGGTCTGGCTCGACATCTCGGCCTCGACCCGGCGGTGATAGATGTCGATCTCCTGCGCCACCCGAGCCTCGTCCCAACCGAGAATGGGCGCTGCCAGGGCAGCCGCGTGGGGTGCCGCACTGAGGCCACGGTCGCGGGCCTCGATGGAGATGCGGGTGCGCCTCGCGAGGATGTCGGTGAGGTGCATCGCGCCCTCGGTCGCTGCGGCATAGGCGATCTCGGCCTTGAGGTGGGTCTCGCCACCGGGCAGGAGCTCACCGAGCTCGGGCTGGGCGTTGATGAGCGCGATGATCTCCTTGGTGAGCGTGCCGTAGCGCTCGAGCAGGGTCTCGACGTGCTCCTGGTCGATGCCCGCCGAGCGGGCGAGGATCTGGGGGCGCTCGCTCAACCATTCCCAGCCGACCGCACCCGCGAGTGGCACCTTGTCGGTGGACGATTCAGCGACCTCGACCCCGAGGTCCTTGACGGCTTCGTCGACCGCGTCCTTGGCCATGATCCGGTAGGTCGTGTACTTGCCGCCGGCGACGAGCGTGAGCCCGGGAACCGGTGTGGCGACGACGTGTTCACGCGAAACCTTGGTCGTCTCGTCCTTTTCGTCACCCGAGATCAGCGGGCGCAGACCGGCATACACGCCGTCGATGTCGTCGCGCGTCAGGGGAGTGACGAGCACGGAGTTCACCGTCTCGAGGAGGTAGTCGATGTCCGCCGAGGTCGCGGCAGGGTGGGCCTTGTCGAGGCTCCAGTCGGTGTCGGTGGTGCCGATGATCCAGTGTTCGTCCCAAGGGATGATGAAGAGGACGGACTTGTCCGTGCGCAGGATGACGCCGGTCTCCGACGTGATCCGGTCGCGCGGCACGACCAGGTGGATGCCCTTGCTGGAGCGGACCTTGAGTGGTCCGTCGTCGCCGAGCATGGCCTGGATCTCGTCGGTCCATACCCCGGCGGCTGCGATGACGCGACGCGCGTGGATGTCGAACTCCTCGCCCGTGCGGTTGTCCCGGGCCCGGACACCGATGACCTTCTCGCTGTCGGCCGAGCGCAGCATGCTCACGGCCGCCACGCGGTTGACGACGTGCGCGCCGTGCATGGCTGCGGTGCGTGCCAGCTCGAGGACGAAGCGGGCGTCGTCGACCTGGGCGTCGTGGTACTGGATCGCGCCGGTCAGGGCGTCCGGGCGCAGGCTCGGCATGAGTCGCAACGCGGCCTTCTTGCCGAGGTGCCGGTGGCGGGGAAGTCCCGCCGTCTGACGCACCCCGAACGCGAGCCCGTCATAGAGGGCGATGCCCGACCCGACGTAGAAGCGCTCCCACGCAGGCTTGCTCAGGGGATACATGAACGGCACCGGGCGCACGAGGTGCGGCGCGATCGTGGTCAGGAGGAGCCGTCGCTCCTGGAGGGCCTCGTGGACGAGTCCGAAGTCGAGCATCTCGAGGTAGCGCAGCCCGCCGTGGATGAGCTTGCTGGAGCGCGAGCTCGTCCCACTGGCGTAGTCGCGGGCCTCGATGAGGCCGGTGGAGAGGCCGCGGGTGACGGCATCCAGGGCCACGCCACAACCGACGACACCGCCGCCGACGACGAGGACGTCGAGCTCCTCTCCCGACCGGAGCCGTTCGAGGGTGGACGCACGTGCCGCGGGTGAAAGGGTCACACGCGTCAGCATAGTTCGGGCCATGCCTGCAGCCCTCAGTTCTTCCGCTACGCAGGAGACGACCAACGACCCTCTCCGAGATCGTCCACGAGGCGCTGGCCCTGCCCTCAGGCGCAGGTCAGTCGACGTCGACCCAATCCAAGGTGCGCTCGACGGCCTTGCGCCACCCGGCATACCCGTCCCTGCGCTGTTCGTCCGACCAGTTCGGCTCCCAGCGCTGGTCCTGCGCCCACTTCGCCCGGAGCTCATCGGTACCGGACCAGAATCCGGTGGCCAGCCCTGCGGCATACGCCGCTCCGAGGGCCGTCGTCTCGGCGACCACGGGCTTGCTCACGGGCACCCCGAGGATGTCGGCCTGGAGCTGCATGCACAGACGGTTGGCCGTGACGCCACCGTCAACGCGCAGGGTCTCGATCTTGACCCCGGAGTCGGCGGTCATCGCATCGGCGACGTCGCGGCTCTGATAACAGATCGCCTCGAGAGTGGCCCGGGCCAGGTGGGCGTTGGTGTTGAACCGGGACAGCCCGACGATCGCGCCGCGGGCATCACTGCGCCAGTAGGGCGCGAACAGTCCGCTGAATGCCGGCACGAAGTAGACGCCGCCCGTGTCCTCGACCTGCCCCGCCAACGTCTCGATCTCGGATGCGCCCGAGATGATGCCCAGCTGGTCGCGCAACCACTGGACGGCGCTACCGGTGACGGCGATCGAACCTTCGAGGGCGTAAACCGGTGCAGCAGAACCGAATTGGTAGGCAACGGTGGTCAACAAGCCGTTGCTGCTGCGGACGAGCTCTGTGCCCGTGTTGAGCAGGAGGAAGTTGCCGGTGCCGTAGGTGTTCTTGGCCTCGCCGGGCTCGAAGCACACCTGGCCGACGGTCGCGGCCTGCTGGTCGCCGAGGACTCCGGTGATCGGCACCTGCGCCGTGCCGCGCTCCCCGGACGTCGTCCCGTATGCCGTGGCCTCACTGCTCGCGTGAATCTCCGGCAGCATTCGGCGCGGGATGTTGAAGAAGCTCAGGAGCTCGTCGTCCCACTCCAGCGTCGTGAGGTCCATGAGCATCGTGCGGCTGGCGTTGGTGACGTCGGTGGCGTGGATGCCGCCACGCGAACCTCCCGTGAGGTTCCAGACCAGATAGGTGTCGGGCGTCCCGAAGATCGCGTCGCCACGCTCGGCGGCCTCGCGGACACCATCGACGTTCTCGAGGATCCACTGGAGCTTGCCGGCCGAGAAGTAGGTCGCAGGGGGCAGCCCCGCCTTGTGGCGGATCGTCTGCCCCCGCTCGTCGGCGTCGAGGGCCTTGGCGATGGAGTCGGTGCGAGTGTCCTGCCAGACGATGGCGTTGTAGTAGGGCCGTCCGTTGCGCCGGTCCCACACGATCGCCGTTTCGCGCTGGTTGGTGATGCCGATCGCGGCAAGGTCGGTGGAGGCGAGACCAGCGCTGGTCAAGGCACTGTTGATGACCGACTGGGTGCGGTCCCAGATCTCCAGGGGGTTGTGCTCGACCCATCCGGCGCGCGGGAGGATCTGATCGTGTTCGAGCTGGTGGCGCGCGACCTCACGGCCATCGTGGTCGAACACCATGAACCGCGTGCTCGTCGTGCCCTGGTCGACTGCTCCGATGAAGTCCGCCATGGACCGAGAGCCTAGGGCTCGAACCCGCCCACGACGGCAGGTGAGGGGCCCTGTGAGGGAACGCACGCGGCAAAGGTGCTGTGTCGGAGCGAGCGGCACGCAAGGATGGGCGCCATGCAATTCGGACGCAGCTATGAAGAGTTCGAGGTCGGCGCGACCTACAAGCACTGGCCCGGGAAGACGGTCACCGAGTTCGACGACCACATGTTCTGCCTGTTGACCATGAACCACCACCCGCTGCACCTCGACACGAACTACGCGTCAGAGACCACGCAGTTCGGCAAGAACGTCGTCGTCGGCAACTACGTCTACTCGATCCTGCTCGGCATGTCCGTGCCCGACATCAGCGGCAAGGCGATCGCCAACCTCGAGATCGAGTCGCTGCGTCACGTTGCCCCGACGTTCCACGGCGACACGCTCTACGGCGAGACCCGCGTCCTCGACAAGTGGGAGTCCACCTCCAAGGACGACCGCGGCGTCGTCCACGTCGAGACCATCGGCTACAACCAGGACGGCAAGGTCGTCTGCATCTTCCGCCGCAAGGTCATGGTCCCCAAGGACAACTACCTCGAGGCTCGTGGCGGCGAGCAGCCCGGTCGCCCCGTGCCGCAGCCGGACAAGAACTGGCCCGCCGAGGGCTGAGTCTCCTTCTCTCGCAACGCAAGCGGGCGGCATACCCAAAATTCTTGGGTATGCCGCCCGCTCGCGTTGCGCTGTCAGGGCACCTACCGCTTCACGGGCTCCGTGTGGCGGGTGCCCGATCCGTCCGTCCACTCGACTGCCGTCGGGTAGACGTCTCCGGCCTCCACCTTCGGCGACACCTCGCGCTCAGTGCGGAGGAAGGTCCACTCGCTTCCCGGCTTCCCGAGGTTCGTCGCAACGGTTGAGTTGCCGTTGTTCCATCTCACCGTGGTGTCCGTCGCCGTGAGCCCCTGGGTGGGGATGACGAACGTCGCACTGAGGAACTGGACCTTGGACGAGCGGATGTCGAAGCCATCGCCGGTCCACGGCGTCGAGCCCTCCGGGTAGTCGGAGCCGGAACCACCGTTGGGACGCTGGCTGATGATGAGGCGCCGCTGGGTGTCCAGAAAGGTGATTTCCTCGGTGGTGGGGTTGAGGACGCTCGGCAGGGGCTTGCCGGACTGGTTGAAGGCGCCGGTGTCGTCGGTCCAGATGACGTCACTGGGCCTGCCTGCCGTGGTCTCGGTTGGGAGGCGGAAGGTCACAGCCTGGTAGTCCGTGCCGACCAACGGCTTGGCATCCGGGATGGTCCGGATGACGCCGTCGTCGGAGACCAGGGTGAACGTGCGGGCCCGCGCCGGCGCCACGACGAGCAGGATCCCTGGCGCGATTTCCTTGGGCGCGCGGGTGACCACCCCGGGGTTCGCGGTCCATCTGTCGAGCCGGGTCCGCTTGCCGGCGTCGACAGAAAAGACCGTCACAGTGGCTGGACGCCCGGCTCCAGAGGGCCCGACCTCGACGGCGTAGCGGTAGTCGAGGATCTCTGCCGACGCCGCACCCGTGCCCGGCCCGGTGGGTTGGGTATCCCCACCGGGGAGAGGTCCGAAGGCACCGAAGGCGATCGCCCCGGCTGCGAGTGTTGCGACTCCACCGCCGACCGCAGCGAGGCGGCGGCGACGGCGAATCTTCCGGCCCGTGGTCAGGGTCGAAGCGAGGTCGTAGTGCAGGTCCGGAGATGGTGCGCGGACGAGCAGGTCGTGGATGTCGTCGTACTCGTGGTCAGACATGGTTGTCCTCCTTCTGGTCCTCGGCGGCGAGTGCCTCGCGCAACTTGGCGAGTCCTCGAGAAGCGCTGCTCTTGACAGTGCCGAGGCTGATCCCGAGGAGGTCGGCGACCTCGGCCTCGGGGAGCCCGACGTAGTGGCGCATCACGACGACCTGGCGCTCGCGCGTCGGCAGCGTGGCGAGGAGGCGGACGACGCTGTCGGTGTCCTCCGGCTCCCGGTCGTGGTGGTGCTGTTCGGGCAGCTCACGGACCGTGCTCTCGTGCCTGCCCCGTCGGTGGTTGTCGATGTGCGCGTTGAGGATGCACTTGCGGGCGTAGGCCTGTGGCTGCCCGTGCCGCAGCTTGCCCCAGCGCACGTAGACCTTGACCATGGCCGACTGCACCAGGTCCTCTGCCTGTGACGCGTTGCCGCAGATCAGCCACGCAGTCCTGAGCAGACCTGGCGTCGCCGCGGTCGCGAACTCGGCGAACGCGTCGTCGTGATTTCCTGCCATCTCACCCCTCGCCCCCATCTCGGTGGTCATCGTTGCACCCCTTGAACGGAGCACCCCGGCAAAAGGTTGAGTGCCAAATCTCGGTGGCTCGGTCACACCCGAGGTGGGAGGGTGTCCGTCATGACTTCACGGATCTCGCACACGACGGTCGACTCACGCGATGCGCACGCCCAATCCCATTGGTGGGGTGAGGTGCTCGGCTGGTCGGAGGACCCCAAGGACCCGAACCTGCCGGGTCACGAGGAGTGCATGATCTTCAGCTCCGACGGGCGTCAGCGGGTGCTCTTCATCGAGGTACCGGAGGGCAAGACGATCAAGAACCGGCTGCACCTCGACCTCACCCCCACCGACCGCACCCGGGACGAAGAGGTCGAGCGACTGCTCGCCCATGGGGCGTCGATGCACCAGGACCTGCGCAAGCCCGACGGTGGGTGGGCCACGCTCCTCGATCCCGAGGGCAACGAGTTCTGCATCCTGCGCAGCGAGTCCGAACGACCCGACCCCTACGCCCACCTCGTCGTCTGAGTTCCCTTCTTCCGGGCTTCAGTTCACCGATTCGGTATGCCGTGTACCCGCCTTGTCGGTCCACGTCACCTTCGTCACGATTGGGCCTGCGCTCGTGCCGACGGCTGAACCGTCCGCGAACGCCGCGACTCCCTCACTTTCGGGTAGCTGCTCCACAAACACCTCGGAGTGGTATTCGTCTCCGCTCCAGGTGAAGTCGATGCTGCGAGCACCTGTAGGCAAGAGCGTCACGGAGCGCCAGGACCACAGTCCGCCCTTGGCCTTCTCTCCGTAGCCCATGGTGGCCGGACCGGCCGGCAGCGGCTTGGTCGATCCTCCATCAGTGGTGAAGACCCCGATCACCTTGGCCTCGCGGGCGACGAAGAAGGTGTCCGATCCTGCGAGCTTGGTGCTCGGAAGCCGGTTGCCCATCGCGTCGCGGACAATGCCGGAGCCGGTGTCGTCCATCCAGATCGTGCCCCTGTAGGTCTCGACATCAGACGGGTTGTCGAACTCGAGCGCGTAGGCCTTGTAGTCGGTCCCCGGCAGCAGAGCCTCGTCCTGCTGGATCCCGCCGTCCGCGACCGTGAGGGACTTGGCCAGGTCGGCGGGGGCGGTGCCCAGCATGACTCCGTCGGCACCACTGCCCGTGCCCAGGGAGACAACGTCAGGGGAGGCGCTGGAGCCGGCGAGTTGGGTCCGCTTGCCGTTGGTGATCGAGGAGAAGATGACGTTGGGCTGGTCCGCGCCGGCACCGGGAATGACCTCGACGGCATACCGGCCGTCGAGCAGTTCGGCCGACACGCGACCGGACGAGGAAGCGGACGGTGACGGGCCGGCTGGCAGGGCATCGTTACCAATGCCCGTACCCAGTGCGCCGAACGCGATCGCGGCGACACCGACGACCCCGACCACGCCAACTGCGGTGCGGCGCAACGTCCGTCGACGCAGGCGACGGCGCCCACCGGCATACACCGCCGTTTCGTCGACGGTCATCGAAGGGTTCGGGGGAGCGGCCAGCAGCTCGAGGATCGGGTCAGACATGACGGTCTCCTTGCGGGGCGAGAACGGTGCGCAGACGGGCGAGGCCGCGCGAGGTCGAGGACTTGACCGTTCCGGTGCTGATGTTGAGGGCGTCGGCGACCTCGCGTTCGGAGAGGTCGGCGTGGTGGCGCAGGACGACGCACTGCCGTTCGCGCACGGGGAGCTGAGCCAGCGCCGTCGTCAGCTGGTCGGCGAGGGCGACCTGGTCGGAACGGTCGGTGCGGCTGAGCTCGGGGACCTCGGAGGTGAGGTTCTCGCGCCAGCGACGCCGGTGGGAGTCGGTGTGGAGGTTGACGAGGACGCGGCGGGCGTAGTTGTGGGTCCCGCCCGGCTCGATTCGCGACCAGGCGACATAGACGCGCTCCAGGGTCTCCTGGACGAGGTCCTCCGCGCTCGAGGCGCCACCGGTGAGCAGCCACGCCAACCGCAGCAGCCGCGGTGAGCTCGACCGCATGAACTCGTCGAACGACCCGTCATTGCGCCTGATCACGACACCACCTCTTCTCATCTCCATCGAACCGGACGCCCCTGATACGGGCGACCGGTTCGAAAGGTTGACTTCTCGTGGATGTCAGTTCTACGGCCAGCAATACCCCTCGCACAGCGTGGACTCGGTCCCATCCGTGTTTCGCACCACCATGCTCGCCACGTTTCCGTTCTCGGTGGCGCTTGCGGGCCTGGGGAGGTTGATGATGGTAAAGGTCATGGATCCCTGCGGATATTCATGACCTGTGTCGGGGTAGGGCAGGGTGATCGACTTGAACTCCTCGCCCGTGACCGGCTGCCCGTTCTCAGAAACAACATCGGACAGGGGTCCGACGTGCGATGCGTAGATGACGTGAGGGTCCGAAGCAATGCGGAGGCCAGGCTCGCCGTTGGCGTGATCCCGCGTGAACACGAGCGAGCCGTTGGCACGCAACTCCGCCTTGTAGTTCGGGTATTCGCCAGCCATGCCGTCGCGGACGAGCCTGGCCCGATAGGCCACCTCTCCCACCGTCACGGGATCAGACCACTCAAGACCTGCGGCCAAGGTGGTGCTCGCACTCGGTGTCTCTGTCCTTATCTGGGTCGAGGATGCGGATGCCGAGCTGGGAGTGGCTGATGGAGTGGCGATCACGGTTGCGGACGGTGATGCCGTCGAGGTCGTCGTCGGCGTGACGTCCGGGGTGGGTGTGACGGTCGGTGTGGGGATGGCGGGCATGACGTCATTGCTGACGCGGGGCGCGAGAATCCCGATGGTTCCGGCGATCGTCAGCGTGGCAACGGCGACGCCGGCCACGGAGAGGACACGGCGTCGCACCACGGCGCGGTGGCCGCGCGCTATCAGGTCCTGGTCGTCGACGCCGAGGTGGTGGGGGGCGCCGGAAGCGGCGCCTCGGAGCTCGCTCCTGAGCAGGTCTTCAATGTCGGGGCTCATCGCTGGCTCCCTTCGGTGGAGGGGTGGGCGGTGCGGAGGGTGGCCAGGCCACGTGAGGCTGCGGACTTCACGGCGCCGACGGAGATCCCGAGCAGGTCAGCGGTCTGCTGCTCGGAATGGTCCTGGTAGTAGCGGAGAACCACGACTGTGCGTTGTTGCCGCGGCAGCAGGTCGAGCATTCGCAGAATCTGGTCGCGATGTTCGATGCTGCTGTCCGGCCTGACCGAGCGCTCAGGTACGTCGTCGACGATGACTTCGCGTGAGGTCTTGCGCCACGTGTCGGTCTTGTGGTTCACGAGGATCCGCCGCGCATAGGCCAGGGCGGACTCGCGTCGCACCTTGGGCCACGCGGCATACGTCTTGACGAACGCGGCCTGCACGAGTTCCTGCGATCGATCGGTCGACCCCGTGAGCAGCCAGGCGGTGCGCAGGAGGGACGGTGTCGCGTCACTCATGAACGCACTGAACGCTGCGTCGCGCTCCAACTTGGACTCCCGCCCCATGGCTCCCCCTTCGTGGTTCTCACCCAGCACTACGGGGGTATGCCGCAAAAGGTTGCCTTGCGCGGCATCCGTCACCTTCTGTGTGGCACACCCCCGTCCCCACGGCTGCCGCATAGGCTACGCAGCGTGAAGATCGACCTCCACGCGCACTCGACCGCGAGCGACGGGACAGAGAGCCCTGCCGAACTCGTGGCGGCGGCCAAGGTGGCCGGTCTGAGCACCATCGCGATCACCGACCACGACACCACGGCGGGCTGGGACGAAGCGGTCGAGGCCGCCATCCACGAAGGCATCGACCTGGTGCGCGGCATCGAGATCTCGTGCAGTCGCGACTACCGCAGCATCCACCTGCTCGGCTACCTGCCGGACCCTGACGACCCGCGCCTCGCGATCGAGTTGGCTCGCGCTCGCGACAGCCGGGTGAGTCGCATGGACCGGATGGTCCAACGCATGGCCGATGACGGCATACCCATCACGGTCGAGGAGGTGCGCGCCCAGGTCGCACCCGGAGCCACCCTCGGTCGCCCACACCTGGCAGACGCTCTGGTCGTGAGCGGAGTAGTGCCGGACAGGGACGAGGCGTTCCGCGACCTGCTCCACGACGGCAGCAAGTACTACGTCGGCCACTACGCCCCGGACCCCGTTGCCGCGATCAGTCTCGTGCGAGGTGCCGGGGGAGTGCCCGTTCTGGCACACCCCTTCGCCATGCGCACCGCGACGATCAGTGACGACATGGTCGAGGAGCTGGCCGCGGTTGGGTTGGCGGGTCTCGAGGCCCATCACCGCGACCACGAGCCGGCAGACGTCGAGCGGGCCGTCCGCCTCGCCGAGCGCCACGACCTCGTCATCACGGGCAGCAGCGACTACCACGGCACGGGCAAGCTCAACCGACTCGGGGAGTTCACGACGGAGCCGCGCCAGTGGTCCCGTATCGTCGAGCAGTCCCACGGCGTGAAGGTGGTCCAACCATGACCGAAAGCGTCTCCCGGCGCATGAACCCCGAGGACGAGGGCGACCTCGTCCTCACCCTGTCGTGCCCCGACCGTCCCGGCATCGTCGCAGCGGTGAGCCAGCACCTCCTCGACCGACGCGCCAACATCGAGGAGAGCCAACAGTTCAGCGACCACCGCACAGGGCGCTACTTCATGCGGGTGCGTTGTGACACGGGCGACGCCAACGTCGACGTCGAATGCTGGCGCCGTGAATTCGCTTCTGTCGCAACCGAGTTCGATATGGTGTGGGAACTGCGCAAAGCTGTCACGGCATACCGGATGCTGGTCATGGTGAGCAGGTTCGACCACGTCCTGCACGACCTCCTCTTCCGCTGGAAGTCCGGACAGGTCAACGCCGACATCGTCGGCATCGTCAGCAATCACCCCGACCTCGAGCCGATGGCTCGCTCCTACGGCATCCCGTTCCACCACATCCCGGTCACGCGCGACACCAAGGCGCAGGCCGAAGCGCAGCTGCTCGAACTCGTCGCGGAGCACGACGTCGAGCTCATCGCCTTGGCCCGCTACATGCAGGTGCTGAGCGACGACCTCTGCCGACAGCTCGGTGGGCGGGTCATCAACATCCACCACTCGTTCCTGCCGAGCTTCAAGGGCGCCAAGCCCTATCACCAGGCCTATGCGCGCGGAGTCAAGGTCATCGGGGCGACGGCTCACTACGTCACGGCCGACCTCGACGAGGGCCCGATCATCGAGCAGGACATCCACCGCGTCGACCACCGCATGGACGCCGAGGACCTCGTCTCCGCCGGTGAAGAGGTCGAGTCCCGCGTCTTCGCGCGCGCCGTGAAGTGGCACTGCGAGAGCCGCGTCATCCTCAACGAGGACCGCACTGTCGTCTTCAGCTGACTCTGGCGCGCCTGTGGATGGCGTCCCGGGAGTGTCCGCGCGGCTGGCTAGGTTGGTCCGGTGACCGAGGTGAGTGCCGGGCGACCGGTCCAGAGTGAGTTCGCGGGCATGCCACCCAAGTTGTATGCCGCGAGCCCCTCTCGCCTGCTCGCTCACGTCGACTGCCCCCGGCGTTATCGGATGCAGTACCTCGACAAGCCGAGACCCGAGCAACGCTCGCAGCGGGCGCACACGTCCTTTGGCCTGGCGGTTCACAACGCGCTGCGCGACTGGTGGGACCTGCCGCGAGACCGACGCACCGCGTCCGCCGGGCGTGAGCTGGTGCGCACGTCCTGGATCGACGTGGGGTTCCGCGACCCGGAGCAGTCGGTGCTGTGGCGCAAGCGCGCGCAGGAGCACGTCGTCGCCTATCTCGCCGGGGTCGATGCGGATGACCCGCCGCGGGGGATCGAGCGCACGGTGTCGTTCATCAGCGGTGCGCTGCGGGTCACCGGACGCATCGACCGCCTCGACGACCGCGATGGCGAGCTCGTCGTCGTGGACTACAAGACGAGCCAGAAGCCGCTCAGTGACGACGACGCGCGCACGTCCCTCCCGATGGCCCTGTATGCCGCGGCCGTCTGGAAGATGTTCCGTCGCCCGTGCCTTCGGGTCGAGTTGCACCACGTTCCGTCGGGGGAGGTGTTGGCGCACACCCACACCCCGGAGTCCCTTACGCGCAAGGTGGACGAGGCGAAGTCCATCGCCCGGGACGCCCAGCGAGCGGATGCCGACTTCGCGGAGCGGGGGGTCGAATCAACCCTCTTCCCCCCGGTGGTCGGGCCGATCTGCACCTGGTGCGACTTCAGGGCCCACTGCCCGGAGGGGCAAGCCGCCGGACCGGAGAAGTCCGGGTGGGCGGCGCTCGAGGCGGCTGAGGCGGCACTCGTGCCGCGGCCGGTCGAGGTCGACTGAGGCGGTCTGAGGCGGCTTGAGGTGTCTTCCCCGCCGTGTTCCGAGCGGCTGTCGGGGGCCAGTGCAAGGGTGTCGTCATGATCGTTGACCACATCGGAATCACCTGCGCGGACCTCGATGCCGCGAAGCGCTTCTACGACGCGGTGCTCGGCACTCTGGGCCACCGCCGCGTCATGGACTTCGACGTTGCCGTGGGTTACGGCAGCGAGGGGCCCGACTTCTGGCTCGCCAAACCCGAGGTGGACGGGCCCAACCGGGAGTCGCACCTGGCGTTCACTGCCGCCGACGTCGACACGGTCCATGCCTTCCACTCCGCCGCCAAGGATCTCGGCGCCGAGACGCTGCACGAGCCGCGCCACTGGCCCGAATACCACCCCGGCTACTACGCCGTCTTCGTGCGCGACCCCGACGGCAACAACGTCGAGGCCGTCTGCCACACGGCCGCTCCAGCAGGCGAGTGAGGGTCGCGATGGAGCAGCGCGTCTCGTTCATCACCTTGGCCGTGCAGGACCTCGCGGCGTCGCACCGGTTCTATGTCGAGGGCTTGGGGTGGACCCCCGAGTTCCACGACCCCGACGAGGTGCTGATGTTCCGGGCCGGTCCACTGACCGTCCTCTCGCTGTGGGACCGCGCCCACTTCGAGGCCGAGATCGGCGCGCCAGCCCAGACCGGTCCCGGCGTCGCGCCGATCACGTTGAGTCACAACGTCCACGAGCGCGAGCAGGTGGATGCCGTGCTGTCCGACGCGCGTGCCGCCGGCGCACCAGTGGTGTCCGAGGGTGTCGAGCGCGAGTGGGGTGGCTACACGGGCTACTTCGCCGACCCCGACGGGTTCCGGTGGGAGATCGCCTGGAACCCCGGGCCGGTCGGCCAACTCGTCCTTCCACCAGTGGGCAACACCACCTGAGCGAGCGCACGAGAAGCCGCCCCGGCCTGCGAGACTGGGGCGGACGGCATACCCACTCTTGTTGCAAGGACTCCTCGTGCCCCCACGCCCCCGCTCCACCGGTGCCACGATCATCGCCCTCGCCAACCAGAAGGGCGGCGTCGCCAAGACCACGTCGGTCGCCTCCCTGGGCGCTGCCTTCGCCGAGCTCGGCAAGCGCGTGCTCCTTGTTGACCTCGACGCGCAGGCCTGCCTGACCTTCAGCCTCGGCGTCGATCCCGACGCCGTCGAGGAGTCCGTCCACCACGTGCTCCTCGGGCAGGCCGAGCTCAGCAACGTCATCGTCACGTGTGAGGACGGGGTCGACCTCGTCCCCAGCTCGATCGACCTTGCCGGCACCGAGGCCGTGCTGCTCGGTCGACCGGCCCGCGAGTACGTCCTGCAGAGCGCGCTCCAGGACGTCCGCAAGGACTACGACGTGATCCTGCTGGACTGCTCGCCGAGCCTCGGCGTCCTCACCCTCAACGCGCTCACAGCCGCGCAGGGACTCATCATCCCGATGCCGTGCGAGATGCTCAGCCACCGAGGCGTCGGGCAGCTCCTCGACACCGTCGCCGACGTCAAGAAGTTCCTCAACAAGAAGCTCAAGGTCATCGGCATCCTCCCGACCCTGTTCGACGGCCGCAGCAACCACGCGCAGGAGGTCCTCTCCGACGTGGGCGAGCGCTACGGCCTGCCCGTGCTGTCGCCGCCGATCCCGCGCACGGTTCGGTTCGCCGAGGCCCCGGCCGTGGGGCGCTCGATCCTCGCGACGTCACGCTCGTCCAAGGGCGCTCGTGCCTACCGCGAGGTCGCAAAGTCGCTGGTCCCGACGCTGTAGGCCTCACCGGTCGCCCGGGCCGGGTGAGCGGTCGGGACGAGTTCTCTGGGGAGGCGACTGCGGGGTTACGGTGGATTCATGCCCACCACGACATCTGCACTGTCCGTCCCGTCCGCCGGGGCACCCTTCCAGGCCGTCGAGATCGAGCGCCGTGACCTGCGCGACGACGACGTCCGCATCGACGTCGCCTTCGCTGGCATCTGCCACAGCGACATCCACACCGTCCGCGACGAATGGGGTCCGGCGCACTACCCGATCGTCACCGGCCACGAGGTCGCGGGCACCGTCAGCGCCGTCGGCAGCGCCGTGACCAAGCACAAGGTCGGCGACCGCGTCGGCGTCGGCTGTCTCGTCGACTCGTGCGCCGAGTGCGAGAACTGCAAGAACGGTCAGGAGATGTTCTGCACCAAGGGTGCCGTCGGCACCTACAACGCCAAGAACTACGACGGCGAGTGGGCCGCTGGCGGCTACAGCCAGCAGATCGTCGTCACCGAGCGCATGGTCGTCCGCATCCCCGAAGGCATTGAGCTCGACGAGGCCGCCCCGCTGCTGTGTGCCGGCATCACGACCTACTCCCCGCTCAAGCGCTGGGGCGCCGGCACCGGCCGCAAGGTCGCGGTCGTGGGCGTCGGTGGCCTCGGCCACATGGGCGTCAAGATCGCCAACGCCATGGGCGCCGAGGTCTCGACCCTGTCGCGCTCTTCCGCCAAGGCCGATGACGCCAAGGTGCTCGGCTCCAGCAACCACATCGCGACCAGCGACGCCGACGCCATGAAGGCTGCACAGGGCAGTTTCGACCTCATCCTCAACACGGTGAGCGCCGACCTCGACATGAACGCCTACCTGCGCCTGCTCAAGCCCAACGGTGCCCTCGTCAACGTCGGCCTCCCGCCGAGCGACCTCTCGGTCAAGCCGTTCAACCTCATCGGCGGCAACAAGGTGCTCACCGGCAGCAACATCGGTGGCATCGCCGAGACCCAGGAGATGCTCGACTTCTGCGCCGAGCACGGCATCGGCGCGACGATCGAGACGATCGACGCGAGTGACACGACGGCTGTTGATGCGGCATACGACCGCGTTGTTGCTGGTGACGTGCGCTATCGCGTCGTCATCGACACGAGCACGATCAGCCCCTCCGCCTGACGCGAGATACGACGAAGGCCCTTCCCGTTGTGCGGGAAGGGCCTTCGTGCTCTGGCGTATGCCGGGTGGGCGCCTCGCGATTCACGATGAGCGCCGCTCGTGCGCCCGGCGCAAGCCGTGACCACCGGCGTTCCCGTGGGAGCACCGGTGGTCACGATGAGCGCCGCTCGTGGCGGGGCTGCGTCAGTCGGTGGCTGCGGCGGGCTTGCCGCCCTGGGTCCGACGACGGTTCCGGTTGCGGCGCGGTGCGGCCGAACCCTCGGCGGCCGGTGCGTCAGCGGAAACACGGGGAGCCTCGCTGCGGGCACGGTCGCCATCGCGACCGCCACGTCCACCGTCTCGTGAGCCGCGTCCACCATCACGCGAACCACCGTCGCCACTGCCGCGGCCACCGTCACGCGAACCGCCACCACTGGGTCGACGGCCACCGGACTTGCCAGTCTCGCCGAGGTCCTCGAGCGTCTCCGCGCCGAGTCCGGCGCGGGTCTGCTCGGACTTCTTCAGGCGACCCTTGGAGCCGACCGGGATGTCCATCTGGGCGTAGAAGTGGTCCGACGAGGAGTAGGTCTCCTCCGGGTCCGGGATACCCAGGTCGAGGGTCTTGTTGATCATCGTCCAGCGGTGCAGGTCGTCCCAGTCGACGAACGTCACGGCGATACCTGTCTGGCCGGCGCGACCCGTGCGGCCGATGCGGTGGACGTAGGTCTTCTCGTCCTCCGGGCACTGGTAGTTGATGACGTGCGTGACGTTCTCGACGTCGATGCCGCGGGCGGCAACATCGGTCGCGACGAGGACGTCGACCTTGCCCGAGCGGAACGCACGCAGCGCCTGCTCGCGAGCGCCCTGGCCAAGGTCGCCGTGGATGGCGGCGGCAGCGAAGCCGCGCTCGGCGAGGTCGTCGGCGACCTTGGCGGCGGTGCGCTTGGTGCGGCTGAAGACGATGGTCAGGCCGCGACCGTTGGCCTGCAGCATGCGGGCGAGCATCTCGACCTTGTCCATCGCGTGCGCGCGGTAGACGTGCTGCGTGATGGCCTTCACGGTCTGCGAGGTGTCACCCTCGCCCTCCTGCATGGCACGGATGTGCGTCGGCTGTGTCATGTAGCGACGCGCCAGCGCGACGACGGCGCCCGGCATGGTCGCCGAGAAGAGCATGGTCTGGCGGCCCGGCGAGGTCATGGCGAGGAGCTTCTCGACGTCGGGGAGGAAGCCCAGGTCGAGCATCTCGTCGGCCTCGTCGAGCACGACAGTCTTGGCGTGCGACAGGTCGAGGTGGCCCTGCTTGGCCAGGTCGATGAGTCGTCCGGGAGTGCCGACGACGACCTCGACACCCTTGGTCAGGGCGTCGATCTGCGGTTCGTAGGCGCGGCCACCGTAGACGGTGAGCACGCGGATGCCGCGGGCCTTGCCGGCCCGCTCGAGGTCGGCGGACACCTGCACGGCGAGCTCGCGGGTCGGGGCCACGGCGAGTGCCTGGGGCTTGCCCTTGTGGACGAAGCCGTCCCACTTGTCGTCGCCGCGGGCGATGACCTTGTTGAGGAGCGGGATGCCGAAGCCGAGCGTCTTGCCCGTGCCCGTCTTGGCCTGACCGATGATGTCGTGGCCACCCAGGGCGACGGGGAGGGTCATGGCCTGGATCGGGAACGGCGTCGTGATGCCGTGCGCAGCGAGGGCCGAGACGATGTCGGGGTGGATGGCGAAGTCCGAGAAGGACTGCACGTCGGCCGTGGCCTGCTTGGTCGCCTCGATGGCTGCCTCGTCGGGGATCGCCTCGGCGGTCGGGTCGGCAGGGATGGTTGATGCGTCTGTCATGAGAGCTCTCTGATCGGCGGCTTCACGCGGGTGAGGCTCGTCGCCGCTGTGGCGGGCCGATCGGAGTTCTTCGGGTGGGCTCTCGTGAATGAGAACCTCACAGAGGGTGTTCGTCGTGCCGACCGGGCACCGTGGACCTCTTCAGCCTACCGCGCTGGATGCCGTCCGCCCGCCGCACCCGGGTCGCTAGGCTGCGCAATATGGAGACCAACGGCACGACGGGACTGGACGACCCGGCATACAGGGCAGCAGTTGTTGACCTGCTGGGAGTCCTGGCCTACGGCGAGCTGACGGCCTGCATCCGGATGGCCACGGACTCGGACCTCGCGCCCTCGCTGCGGATCAAGGCGCAGATGGCCGGATTCGCCGCGACCGAGTATCGCCAGTACGAACTGCTCGTCGACCGCCTCACCGAGATGGGCGTCGATGCCGAGAGCGCCATGCAGCCGTTCGTGACGCCGTTCTCGGCCTTCCACGATCGGACCAGGCCCAAGAGCTGGGTCGAGGGGCTGATCAAGGCCTACGTCGGGGATGGCATCGCCAAGGACTTCTATCGCGAGATGGCCAGTTTTGTCGACGCCGAGACGCGGGCGGTCATGGACCACGCCCTGGACGACGCCGGTGCGGGTGACTTCATCGTCTCCGTCGTCCGTGACGCGATCCAGACCGACCGCACGGCCACGGGCAAGCTCAGTTTGTGGGGCCGTCGTTTGCTTGGTGAGGCCCTCAGCCAGGGCCAGTCCGTCGCCGTGGAGCGGGACGCCCTCACGGGCCTGCTCGTCGGCGGGGGAGCGGACCTCACAGCCATTGGCCAGATGTTCACCCGACTGACCGACCGTCACAGCCAGCGCATGGCCCGCCTGGGGCTCTCTGCCTGACCCGCCGTCTTCGTGCCCCGCACGGACACGCTTCGCTGCGCTCGCGATGTCCGTGCGGGGCACGAGTGGCGGTCACAGGGGAAGGCCCCGATCCTCGCAATGAGGATCGGGGCCTTCGCCGTGATGCTGAGTCAGGCGCTGAAGCGTCAGACCTGCTTCTTGTTGGTCGCCATGCCGTAGCCCACGATGAGGAGGGCGGCAACGACCACGCCGGCGAGGAACGGGACGAACTGGAATCCGCCGTTCTCGTTGTTGTAGCCCAGCTGGTAGACGAGCCAGGAGGCAATGAGGGAGCCGAGGATACCGAGAATGACGGTCACCACGACGGAGATGCTCTGCTTGCCCGGGAGGACAAGGCGAGCCAGTGCTCCGATGATGGCACCGACAATGATGGCGCCGATAATGGTTCCGATCACGGGAACCGCTCCTTTCTGGCCCTGTCGGGCGCAAATGTGGTCACCTGTTTGGTGACCTTGACGCTTTGACCTTATGCCACATTCTGGGTTGAACACGCACTGCGCGTCACCCATTTCTCGGCGAGGCCCCTCGTCATCGCGGCAGGTCAGACCATGTTTCGGGATCCGACCGAGCCCGTGGCGGGGGTGTCACGCCGTCAGATCTGACCGAAGCCGACCTTGCTCTTCTCGGACTCGCCGACCATGACCCAGCCGAGCGCGCGTCCGGGCACGAGGAGCTCGCGGCCCTTGGTGTCGGTGAGGCGCAGGATGCCGCCGTCGGTGAGGGCAGCCGCGATGGCCTTGGACACCTCTGCGGGCGAGGCGTCGGTCTCGATTGCGATCTCGCGTGCGACGTTCTGCACGCCGATGTTGACCTCCACGGTCAGTCACCTTTCGTTCGTGGGGGCCGCCCGGCAAGAGCCGAGCGACCTTTCACGAGAGGCTAACCCTGAGCGGGTTCAGATCGTTCCCCGCCCACCATGGGCAGGTAGCCGATGCCGCGCCACATGAGTTGCGTGACGAGGGCAGCGGCCTCGTCACGGTCGAGGTCGGACTCGGCCGCCAACCAGTGCCTCGCGGTGATCTGGGACATGCCGGACAGGCCGGTCGCGAGCAGCATGGCGTGTTCGTCGGGGATGCCAGAGTCGTGGGCGATGACGTCGGCAATGGCCTCGGCGCAGGCGAGTTCGAGGCTGTCGAGGCGGGCGCGCACCTGGGGGACACCCGTGAGGTCGGACTCGAAGATCATGCGGAAGGCCGCACCCTCGCGCGACACGAAGTCGAAGTACGCGCTGATCGTGGCGCGGACGCGGTCCTCGTTGCCCTCCGCCGGCTCCTGCATGGCCGCCCGAACCAGGCGCTCGAGCGTGTCGCAGTGCTCATCGAGGAGCGCCAGGTAGAGCTCGAGCTTGCCCGGGAAGTGCTGGTAGAGAACCGGCTTGGACACCCCGGCGTGTTCGGCGATGTCGTCCATCGCGGCCGCGTGGTAGCCGCGCTCGACGAACACCGCCTGTGCCGCCTCCAGGAGCTGGGCCCGGCGCTCTGATCGGGGCATGCGCTGTCCGCGCTGAGTGCTCGTGTCCATGGGAGTCCTGTCTGGGCTTCGCGTTCGGTGTGGTGCGCGTCATAGTACGGAACGCCGGAGTCGGGCGGGGGCGCTCGGACGTATCGTGGCCGGGTGGACGCCGTGGGCAGGACAAGCGGGCGTATGCCGCTCGCACCAGTCGGCGAGGAGCTCTCGCCTCCCGAGCGGACGCGCTTTGCGCGCCACGTCATCCTTCCGGGGATCGGTGACACGGGGCAGCGCCGACTGCGAGCCGCCGGGGTTCTCGTTGTCGGCGCGGGCGGACTGGGGTCGCCGGTCCTGCTCTACCTCGCCGCTGCGGGGGTCGGTCGGATCACCGTCGTCGATGACGATGTCGTGGAATCGACCAACCTGCAGCGTCAGGTGGTTCACGGGGTCGCCGATGTCGGACGCCTCAAGGTCGAGTCGGCCGTGGCCGCCCTGCAGGCGCTTGCGCCCGACGTCACGGTCACGCCCGTGGGGGAGCGGCTGAGCGCCCACAACATCCTCGATCTCGTTGCCGACCACGACGTCGTTGTCGACGGTGCCGACAACTTCCCGACCCGATACCTCGTCGGCGACGCGTGCGCCCGCCTCGGCGTCCCGCACGTGTGGGGCTCGGTCTATCAGCACGACGCCCAGACCAGCGTCTGGTGGGCCGGTGAGGGTCCGTGCTATCGCTGTGTCTTCCCCAACCCCCCGCCACCCGGAGCGGTGCCGTCGTGCTCGACGGGCGGGGTGCTCGGGGCCTCCTGCGGTGCGGTCGGGTCGGTCATGGCGGAGGAGGTCGTCAAGCTCCTCGTCGGCGTGGGCGAACCGCTCGTCGGCCGATTGCTGCTGCACGACGCGTGGCGTCAGGAATGGAGCACCCTGGCCGTCGCGGCAGACCCGGACTGCGTCGTGTGCGGTGCCGCTGCCGATCCGCACCGGCCCCTCGGCATTGAGAAAGAGCCGCGGCCCGGCTCTGGTGATGGCTCTGAAATCTCCTCTGTCGCAACCGAACCCGCGCTCCCATCCTTGAGCGTCACGGCTCTGGCTCAACGGCTGCGTGACCGCGACGCGGGTGCCGACGCGTTCATCTTGCTCGACGTCCGCGAGCCCGGCGAACGTGAGGTCGTGACCATCCCGGGGGCTGTGCCGCTGCCACTCGGGCAGGTGCGCAGCGACCGAGGTGAGGCGGTCGCAAAGCTCGCGGACGGCATACCGACGCTTGTGTACTGCAAGTCGGGAGCACGATCAGCGGAAGCCGTGGGTCTCCTGCGCGCCCGAGGCGTCGACGCCGTTGACGTGACCGGCGGCGTGCTCGCCTGGGTGCGCGAGGTCGACCCGACCCTGTCGACCTACTGACACGGCGCAGGGCTGAGCGCTGATGTCGGTGCGGCGTGATGGGATCGGGACGTGCTGACCCTCCGACGTGCTGCGACCGCCGAGACCGTGATGCCGGTCCTCGACGCAGGGCAGCAATCGGTCGTCGACTGGCGCGGGACCGGTGTGCTGCGGGTCCTTGGTGCCCCAGGAACCGGCAAGTCCACGGTGGCCGTCGAGTTGGTGGCAGCCCACGTGACCGATGGTGCTCGCCCGGACCAGTGCCTGCTTCTCGCCTCATCGCGGCGCGACGCGGCCCGGCTGCGCGACCAGGTGACGGCGCGCGTGGGTGGCACGTCGACCGAGCCGCTGGCGCGCACCTTCCCGTCGTTCGGGTTCGGAGTCCTGCGAGCGTCCGCCGCCCTCGTCGGCGACCCGCCGCCCCGGCTTCTCAGCGGCCCGGAGCAGGACGTCGTGATCCGCGAGCTCCTGGCCGGGCACGCCTCGGGCGAGAGCGTCGGCCCGCGCTGGCCCGAGCGGGTCCGGCTCGCGCTCCCCACCCGGGCGTTCCGGGCTGAACTGCGCGACCTGCTGATGCGCGCCGTGGAGCTCGGACTCGATCCCGACGAGTTGGCGCAACTGGGCGTGCTGCACGGGCGCGACGAGTGGGTTGCGGGGGCCGAGCTGCTGCGTGAGTACGACGAGGTGACCGCGCTGCTCACTCCCGGCGCGTTCGACCCCGCGTGGATCCTTGGAGCGGCCGCCAGTGCGCTCATGGGTGACGAAGACCTGGCCCGCTCGCTCACCGCCGGTCTGCGCCTTGTCGTCGTCGACGACGCCCAGGAGATGACGCCAGCGGCGCTGCGCCTGCTCGAGGTGCTGCGACACGTGGTTCCCGCTGCAGGGATCGTCCTCATCGGTGACCCCGACAGCGCCACCCAGACCTTCCGCGGCGGTGACCCCACGCTGCTGGCGCGTGAGTGGGCCAGCCTCGGTGACGGGCCGACCGTCGTGCTCCCTCGCAGCCATCGCCTCCCGGGGGGTTTGCTGACCGTGACCAATGCGGTGGCCGGGCACATCGGTGTGCTGGGCGATGTGGCTCATCGCCGGGCGGAGGCTGCTGGCGAGGGTGGTTCGTCCGAGGTGCACCTGCTGCGGTCGGCCAGCCAGGAAGCCGGCTTCATCGCTGCGCGCCTGCGGGCGGCCCATCTGCTCGACGACGTGCCGTGGTCCGACATGGCGGTGATCGTGCGCGGCCAGTCCCGCAGCGCGGCTCTCAGGCGGGCCCTGCAGTCCTCCGGAGTGCCCGTGAGTGCTGCCGAGGCCGAGCTGCCCGTGCGCGACGAGCCAGCGGTGAGACCGCTGCTCACGCTTCTCCAGGTCGTGACCGACCTCGCGTTGGAGCGCACCGAGGACGTGCCCGTGGAGGTGGCCCTCGATGTGCTCGTCTCGCCACTGGGCGCAGCTGACCCGGTCGAGCTGCGACGCCTGCGGCGAGCGCTCCGCCGAGAAGAGCTCGACGCCGGCGGGTCTCGCACGAGCGATGAGCTCATCGCCGAGGTGCTGATGCGCCCGGCCGTGCACGACCGCCTCGGGATCGAGGGCCGCTCCGTCCAGCGCATCGGTCGGATGATCCGGGCCGGGGTCGAGGCGTGTGGTGCCGTCGAGGGTGAGTGGGGCCCCGGCGTCAGCGCCGAAGGAATTCTCTGGGCCATGTGGGACGCCTCCCGGCTCGCGGGACAGTGGCGCGAGACGGCTCTGGGTGGTGGTGCCGCGGGCGCTCGAGCGGATCGCGATCTCGATGCCGTTCTGGCGGTGCTGCGTGCTGCCGCGACCTATGGCGAACGTCTGCCGGGTTCGTCGCCCGAAGCCTTCCTCCAGCATGTCCTTGGTCAGGACGTGCCCGGCGACACCCTTGCCGCCCGGGCCCCGGTCGGCGAGTCGGTCTCGTTGCTGACCCCCCAGTCGGCGGCGGGGCGCCAGTGGCCGCTCGTGGTCGTCGCCGGTGTGCAGGAGGGGTCGTGGCCCGACCTCAGGCTGCGCGGCTCGTTGCTGGGGTCCCAGGACCTCGTCGACGTGGTGCGTGGTCGCGCGGGTGGACATCGAGCCGCGCTCGCTGCGGTGCGCCATGACGAAACCCGGCTCTTCCACGTCGCCGTGTCGCGCGCGACCCGGTCGCTCCTCGTCACGGCGGTGCGCAGCGAGGACGAACAGCCCTCTCCCTACCTCGATGTCGTCGATCCTCTGCCCGATGACGCGGACCGCCGCGAAGCCAGCGACTGGGCGCGACCCGTGACTCTCCCGGCCCTCGTCGGTGCCCTGCGCCGCGACGTCGTGTCCGACGACGTGCGCCGTCGGGGAGGCGCCATCACCGGCCTGGCCCGGCTCGCCCGCGCGGGTGTCCCCGGCGCCGATCCGGCCTCGTGGTGGGTGCTCCACGGGTTGTCCGACGAGCGACCACGTCGTGGGCCCGAGGACCCGGTGCGGGTCGGACCGTCGGCCATCGACGGCTTCACGTCCTGCCAGCTCAAGTGGGCGCTGACCAAGGTCGGGGGAGACGGCCCGATGATCGGTCAGCGCGACATCGGCACGCTCATCCACGAGATCGCCGCCGAGGGTGACGCCGATGCCGCGACCATGCGCACGACTCTCGATGAGCGCTGGCCCCGACTCGGGCTCCCTCCGGGGTGGTCGACCGACCTCAAACGTCGGCAGGCCGAGGGAATGGTCGACCGGCTTGCGCGCTTCTTCGACGAGAACACCGCGGCCGGCTGGCAGCGTCTCGCCGCCGAGGCGCGGATGAAGGTCGAGCTCGGGCGCATCGTGCTGAGTGGCACGGTCGACCGCCTCGACGTCAGCTCGTCGGGCGAGGTCCGGGTCATCGACTACAAGACGGGCTCGAGCAAACCCAAGGCCTCGGATGTGCCGAGGCACGGGCAGCTCGGTGCCTATCAACTCGCCGTCATCGAGGGTGGTTTCGAGGACGTCGAGGTTCCCCAGTCCTCCTCTGGCGCAGCGCTGCTCCACGTCGGCAAGGCCGCAGGCAAGGCGACGACCATCCAGGTCCAGCCACCCTTGGCGCAGGACGAGGACCCGGAGTGGGCGCAGCGCCTCATCGTCGACACGGGTGAGCTCATGGGTGGTGTGACCTTTGTCGCCAGCCCGAGCGACGAGCTCTGCCGCACCTGTCCGGTGCGCAGCTCGTGCCCGGCCCAGCCCGAGGGGAGGGCGTTGTGAACTCCGCGGCGGCACCGGCCGAGACGGAGGTGCGTTGGTCCGCTGCAGCCGTCGCCGAAGCCATCGGCCTGCCGCACCGTCCCACCGCCGAGCAGACGGCAGTCATCGAGGCACCCCTGCGTCCCTTGCTCGTCATCGCGGGGGCCGGATCGGGCAAGACCGAGACCATGGCCGCTCGGGTCGTGTGGCTCGTCGCCAACGGGTTCGTTGAGCCCGAGGACGTGCTCGGACTCACCTTCACGCGCAAGGCGGCGACAGAGCTCTCCGACCGCATCGGCAACCGCCTCTCGCAACTGCGTCGCGTCGGGCTGTGGACTCCTCAGGAAGTCGATGGCGCTCCCTCGCTCGGGACGGCAGTGAGCGTGTCGACCTACCACTCGTATGCCGGTCGGCTGGTTCGCGAGCACGGCCTGCGGTTGGGCTACGAAGCCGACACGCGACTGCTGTCGGAGGCGGCCGCCTGGCAGACGGCCCACGAAGCAGTGGTGCGCTACGACGGCCCGATGGACGAGGTCGACAAGGCAGAGTCGACCGTGACCGCAGCTGTCGTGGACCTCGCCGGTGAGATGGCGGAGCACCTCCAGACGCCCGAAAGTGTTGCTGCACACCTCGATCAGGTCATCGAGCACCTTGAGCAGCTGGAGCGCGGCGACACGAAGAAGCGGGTCAACCCCGTGGCCGGTGAGCTCACGAACCTCCGGCTGCGTCGAGCCGTGCTGCCCATCGTCGGCCGCTACGCCGAGCTCAAGCGCAGCCGGGACGCCATGGACTTCGCCGACCAGATGGCGCTCGCGGCCAAGCTCGCGATGACCTTCGACGACATCGGGGCGATCGAGCGGGCCCGCCATCGCGTCGTCCTGCTCGACGAGTTCCAGGACACGTCCGAGGCGCAACTGGCGTTGCTCAAGGCGCTCTACGTCGCGCCGGGTGAGACCTCGGCGGTCACCGCCGTCGGTGACCCGCACCAGTCGATCTACGGCTGGCGCGGAGCCAGCGCGACGACCCTGACGCGCTTCGCCGTGGAGTTCGGCGACCCGGAGCCCGCCAGGAAGCTCGACCTGTCGACGAGCTGGCGGAACGACAGCGCCGTGCTCGATGTCGCCAACCACCTCGCGCAGCCGTTGCGCGCCGCGTCCCGGGTGACGGTCGAGCCACTGGCCTCGCGACCCGGCGCAGGAGTCGGATCCGTCGAGGTCGCCCGGCTCACCACGGCAGCGGATGAGGCCGACCACATCGCGCGATGGCTCGCGGTCCACCGGTCACGAGGCGCTGTGAGCGCTGCCGTGCTCTGTCGTAAGCGAGCCGAATTCGCTACTGTGACAGCGGCATTGGAAGAACACGGCATACCCCACGAAGTCGTGGGACTGGGAGGTCTGCTCCTCACACCGGAGGTCGAGGACGTCGTCGCCCTGCTGCACGTCGTGCAGGACCCCGCCCGTGGAGACCACCTGGTTCGACTGCTCTCGGGCCCGATGATGCGGCTCGGGATCGCCGACCTCGATGCCCTCGCGGCCTGGTCTCGCGTGCAACAGCGTCTGCGTGGCGGAGCCGTTGCGCGTCACGAGAAGGACCTCGCACCGGATGCTGCGGATGCGCCGAGCATCATCGAGGCACTCGACTCCCTGCCGCCGCGTGGATGGGTGGGCGACGAGGGCGAGCGGCTCTCCGACGTTGCCCGCGACCGTCTGGCCGGACTCGCGGCCACGGTGCGGCGGATGCGCGGACTCACCTTCCTGCCCCTTGCAGATCTCGTCCTCGAGGCCGAGAAGTCCCTCGGGCTCGACATCGAGGTCCTGTCCCGACCCGAGTACACGCCGGCCGCGGCCCGAGCCCACCTCGACGCCTTCGGTGACGTGGCCGCCCAGTTCTCGCAGAGCGCCGACCGGGCCACCCTCGGCGGGTTCCTCGACTGGATCAAGGCCGCGATCGACGAGGAGAGAGGGCTCGATCGCGGCTACGCCGATGCGACGTCCGATGCCGTGCAGGTGATGACCATCCACGCCGCGAAGGGCCTGGAGTGGGACGTCGTCGCGGTGCCCGCCCTCGTCGAGAGCACCTTCCCGGCGCACAACCTCCACTCGCCGAGCTTCAAGGACGGGCAGTGGCGCATCTCGGCGCCCAAGGACAAGGGATGGCTGGCGGGCCTGCAGGACGGAGGGCTGCCCTACGAGCTGCGCGGGGACCGCGACGGTCTGCCCGAGTTCGGCTGGCGGAGCGCCGTCGGGTGGGACGAGCTGGCGGTGCGGCTCGAGGAGTTTGCCGTGTCCGGGGGAGAGCACGCCGTGGCCGAGGAACGCCGCCTGGCCTATGTGGCAGCCACCCGGGCACGCCACGCGCTGCTGCTCACGGCGAGTGTGTGGAGTCGGCCGAAGACCCCAAGGGTGACCTCACGCTTCCTCGACGAAGTCATGCAGCTCACGACGGTGGATGACTCCCCAGTTCGCATCCGCGAGTGGGCCGATCTCCCGGTGCCTCCCGAGGATGGTTCGGCGCTGGTGAAGCCGGGCACTGAGGACGGTCACGAGTTCGTCTGGCCGGTCGACCACCTGGGCCACCGTCGGGTTCGGGCTGACGCGGCGGCACGTGCAGTCACCCGGGCCAGCGAGGAGCCAGAGTCGACCTCTCCGACCCTGGGCCCGTGGGCGCGGGAGCTGGACCTGCTGCTCGCCGAGCGCGCCCGGCGGCAGTCCCGGCACGACGACGTCGTCGAGCTTCCCTCGCACCTGTCCACATCGTCCCTCGTGGCGTTCGCGACCGACCCCGAACGTTTCGCCGCCGGGCTACGTCGACCCATGCCGTCGGCACCCGCACAGGCGGCGCGTCGAGGAACGGCCTTCCACTCCTGGATCGAGGAGCACTACGCGAGGGCCGCGATCGTCGACCTCTTCGATCTGCCCGGAAGTGCCGACGAGGACCCCTTGGGCGACGCCGAGTTGCCAGCCATGCGCGAGCGCTTCCTCGCGAGCCCCTGGGCCGCCCGGGATCCGATCGAGATCGAGACGGCGCTCGAAACCGTGGTCGACGGTGTCGCGATCCGCGGCCGCATCGATGCCGTCTTTGCCGACGTCGAGGGCGTCGACTGGGTGATCGTCGACTGGAAGACCGGCCGCAAACCGTCCGGCGAGGTCGCAAGGGTGCGCGCGCTGCAGCTCGCCGCATACCGAATCGCCTGGGCACGCCTGCGCGGCGTGGACCCGCAACGGGTCAGCGGCGCGTTCTACTACGCCGGTACCGGTGAGACGGTCTGGCCCGATCTCGCGGACGAGGCCGAGATCAGCGACCTTCTCGCGGGAGTTCCTCGGGCGTGATCTCGGGCTCCGCGGCTCGACCCGTTGCCAGCCCGGGGATGGGCCGCGTGATCGTCAGGTCCTCTGCTTCGGTCTCGGTCTCGGTCTCGGTCTCGGTCTCGGTCTCGGTCTCGACCTCGACCTCGGCCGTGGGTTCGGGGTCGGTCACGGCTTCGTCCCCGAGTGCGACGTCCGCGACCGCAGGCGGAGGGAAGGTTCGCGGCGTCCACGCCACCTCGTCATCGTGGGAGGCGTCCTCGATGACCGAGTCGAGATCGTCCTGGTCCGCGTCGTCCGCGTCGTCCGCGTCGTCGACTTCGTCGTACGTCTCGTGGGCGGAACCCGCCTCCGCCGCCTCGTCGTCGTCGAGGTCCAGTCCGAGGCCGGCCGTCGAGAGCAGTGGCGTGGGCTGTGCGGGTTCCGAGTCCTCCGAAGTGACCTCGGCCTCCGGTGTGGATGAGTCCTCGGGGATCGAGGGTTCGAACTCCACGTCCTCCTCCTCGTCCTCCTCCTCAGCGACAGCTGGCGGGGGAGTGGCCCGGCCGCGCAGGGCGACGGGGGTGAGCGAGGTGCGGCGGTAGTCATCGGCCGTGTCCTCGGCGTGGACGTCCTCATCGAGTCGGCGCAGGCGGCTGGACAGGCCCTCGATGGCCGGGGCGTCGCCCCGCGAGTCGGCGCGCATGAGTTCCCTCAGCACGGTCAGTTCGGCAGCGAGTCGGGCGCGCACCAGGAGGTTGGGGTCGGGTCGTTCCACCCGAGCGTGGGCGTAGGCCTCGAGAACGGTCTCGAGAGTCGCCGGGTCGGCCTCGTCGACAAGAGCCGCGAAGTCGTCTGCGGGATCGGCGACCTTGGCGTCCTCCCAGCCGGTGATGCCCCGGATGCGACCGGACGAGGCGTCGGAGTCGTCCTCGAAGACGGCAAGCACCTGGTCTCCGGTGAGGTCCCCGTGGGTGGCGGTTGGTGCGAACCGCCACAGCGCCACGTCCTCGAGGGCGTGCTCCCAGCGCGCCAGCAGGGCCGTGGGAACGCGTCCCGATTCGGCGGCGCGGTCGAGCTCGGCGAGCCGGCGCCGCCGATACGAGTCGGTGTCATAGGTCGGCATCCCGGCCTCGTCGAAGAGACGGGGATCGGTGTTGTGCAGGGCCGCGATGGCCCGACCCAGTTCCGCGGCCGGCCCGGCGCCTGCGGGGAGTGAGTCGAAGGACAGGTTGTGCCCGGGCAGATAGGGATAGATCATCGCGCGCCCGCCAGTCCTGAGCTCGACGAAGCCGCGTGGTGCGGGCACCGTGAACGGCAGTCGTCGCGCGAGCAGCTGGAGCAGCGTGACCGTGAGGTCCATCCGTGCCGCCGCCAGTTCGTTGCGCGGAGCCCGGACCACCCATCGGCGGTGCTCGGTGTCCTGGACGAACGCGACGTCATAGTCCTGGTCCGGCACGCTCGGCAGGGCCTCGACGCTCACCGGGTCCAGACCGGGCACGCCGGCGCTAGCGACGGCCGCAAGGAAGGTCGGGGTGAGTGCCACCCGTTCACCGTATGCCGTGTGGCCCTCTAGGGTGGGAACGTGGCGCGTGCAGCAGCGAGTCTTCCTTCTCTCCCTCTCTCCCGTGGTGGTCTCGACCGCCACAGCGAACTCCGCACCGAACCCGGACTTCTCGACGTTCTCCTCGACGATCCGGGCACGCGAGTGCTCGAGCTCGTCGACGGTCGGGCCCCGGTCGAGGAGCAGATCGACGGGCAGGTGGCGCTGCGTTATCGCGCGCCGGACCCCGATGACCGCGACCGGTTCGTCGCCTACTTGGGCCACGATGCACCGACGGGCGGCACGGCATACCTCGTCTGTGTTGCCCCGGAGACCGCCGCGACGACCGACGATCCGCAGCGGCGAGGTCTGCGCGCTGTGGGCGCCAGCCTGGGCGATCTCGACGCCGGTGTGCTCACGACGGCCACAGGCCTGACCAACTGGCACCAACGCCACGGCTTCTGCCCGCGGTGCGGTTCACCCACCGAACCCGCGCAGTCGGGCTGGATCCGGGTGTGCCCGAATGACGAGAGCGAGCACTATCCGCGTACGGACCCTGCCGTGATCATGTCGGTCATCGACGACCGCGACCGGCTGCTGCTCGCGCGCGGCGTGGGGTTCGCCTCGTCCGGCATGTCGGTGCTCGCCGGATTCGTCGAGCCGGGCGAGAGCCTGGCGAGTGCGGTGGCGCGTGAGGTGCACGAGGAGGTCGGGGTCACGGTGACGGACGTGACCTATCTCGGGGACCAGCCGTGGCCGTTTCCGTCATCGCTGATGATCGGGTTCACGGCGCGTGCGGTCACGACCGATCTCACGCTGCAGGAGAGCGAGATCGAGGCGGCGCAGTGGTTCGATCGCGACGAGTTCACCCGCGCCCTCGCCGACGGGTCGTTGCGGATCTCCAGCCGGATCTCCATCGCCCGCCGGCTCATCGAGCACTGGTACGGCGCAGAGATCGACGTCGCCGACGCTCCGTTGCGAGGCTGACCGACCGCATGGTCGGGCCAGAGTCAGGCGCTGAGGCGCTGCTTGACCTCGGCCACTGACGGGTTCGTCGCTGCGGTCCCGTCGGGGAAGACCACCGTCGGGACGGTCTGGTTCCCACCGTTGACCTGCATCACGTAGACCGCAGCGTTCTCGTCGCGCTCGATGTCGACGATGTCGTAGGCAATGCCCTCGCGGTCGAGCTGCGACCTGAGGCGACGGCAGTAGCCGCACCACGTCGTCGAATACATCGTCACGGTTCCCGGGGCAGGGTTCTTGGCGCTCATGGTGCTCCTGTGGACAGGCGAGGGTGCGAGGTCGGACCTGACATCTAGGATCGCACCGATGTCCCTGATGCCCGCACACCCCACTGCCGACGCGATTCTCGAGGGTCTCGACCCGGAGCAGCGCGAGGTCGCCGCGAACCCGACCGGACCCATGGTCGTGCTCGCGGGCGCGGGCACGGGCAAGACCCGGGCCATCACGCACCGCATTGCGTATGCCGTGTTGTCCGGTGCGCAGCAACCGCAACGCACGCTTGCGGTCACCTTCACGGCGCGGGCCGCGGGCGAGATGCGCACGCGCCTGCGCGATCTCGGGGTCGGCGGCGTGCAGGCCAGGACCTTCCACGCGGCGGCCTTGCGACAGTTGCACTACTTCTGGCCGCAGGCCATCGGTGGGGCGTCCCCCGAGGTCATGCCGCACAAGGCCGGTGCCGTCGCTGAGGCGGCGGGTCGGTTACGAATGCGATTTGACCGCACCGGTATTCGCGACCTCGCGGCCGAGGTCGAGTGGGCCAAGGTCAGCATGTTGACCCCCGAGACCTATGCCTCCGCGGCTCGTGCGGCGGGGCGTGAGGCGCCGGGGCTCGACCTCACCGCCATGTCCCGCGTCCTCGCTGGCTACGAAGAGGTCAAGGCTGAGCGGGGGGTCATCGACTTCGAGGACGTGCTGCTGGTCCTCGTCGGGATCCTCGAGGAGAACGAGGGCGTCGCCCGGGCCGTGCGCGAGCAGTACCGCAGCTTCGTCGTGGACGAGTACCAGGACGTCAACGCCCTCCAGCAGCGACTGCTCGACCTGTGGCTCGCCGGTCGCCAGGACATCTGCGTCGTCGGTGACCCGGCCCAGACGATCTACTCCTTCACCGGGGCCTCACCGGTTCACCTGCTCGGCTTCCGCGCCCGGCACCCGAAGGCGCGGCAGGTCGAGCTCGTGCGCAACTACCGGTCGACCCCCGAGATCGTGGGGCTGGCCAACCTCGTGCTCCGCTCACCGAGCGGCGGCCGACGCAGTGGGTCCGTCGTCCTCGAGGCCCAGCGCGAGCCCGGCCCCGCGCCGACGCTCATCAACCACCCCGACGATCCGAGTGAGGCGGCCGCGGTCGCTGGCCAGATCGCTGACCTCATCGCCGGTGGAGCGGCCCCGGCCGACATCGCTGTGCTCTTCCGGACCAACGGCCAGTCCGAGAACGTCGAGTCGGCCCTCGCTGATCGAGGCATCCCCTATCTCGTCCGTGGGGGTGAGCGGTTCTTCCAACGCAAGGAGGTGCGCGACGCCATCGTCCTCATGCGAGGTGCGGCCCGGTCCGACGACGGGTCGGTGTCCTTGCCCGACCTCGTGCGGGACGTGCTGCTCGGCGCCGGGTGGTCCCGGCAGGCACCCAACGCGGGGGGAGCCGCCCGTGAGCGGTGGGAGTCGCTCGCGTCCTTGGCTGCGCTCGCCGACGACCTCGCGGCCGCCGATGGCGAGGCACGTATGCCGGCCTTCGTCCGGGAGCTCGACGAGCGCATGGCGTCACAGCACGCGCCATCGGTCCAGGGCGTCACGCTCGCCTCGCTCCACGCGGCCAAGGGCCTCGAGTGGGGGACGGTGTTCCTCATCGGCGCCTCCGACGGCTATCTCCCGATCTCCATGGCGGACACGCCCGAGGCGATCGAGGAGGAGCGCCGACTGCTCTATGTCGGGGTGACCCGAGCGCGCGACCGCCTCATCGTCTCGTGGTCCGGGGCACGCACGCCCGGTGCTCGGGCGACCCGCCGACCCTCCCGCTTCCTCGACGGCACCGCGAGCATCCTCGGTGACGGCGCCCGGTCACAGCCCAAGCGTTCGTCGCGTGTCGGTGCCGGGGGAGCGAAGACCCCCAAGGTGGCACGGCGCAGCCTCTGCCGCACCTGTGGTGCCGACCTGTCGACCGCTTCGGAGCGCACCGTCGGTCGCTGCGCCACGTGTCCGGCGACCTATGACGAGGCCTTGTTCGAGCGTCTGCGCGAGTGGCGGCTCGCCACCGCGAGAGGTGCCGCTGTGCCGGCATACGTCGTCTTCACCGATGCGACTCTCACGGCCATCGCCGAGCAGACACCGTCCGACCTGGCGAGCCTGTCCGCGATCAGCGGCGTTGGGCAGCGCAAGCTCGACCTCTACGCAGCCCAGGTGCTGGCGGTCCTCGGCGGCGAATCTCCCGAATCCGTCGTCGAATCTGCAACAAATTCTCAGGATGAATCCGGTTCTGCCACAACGGAATCCGACGCCTGATGCGTGCTCCCGCAAAATCAACTCATTAATTCCGTTGCACGCCCTCGCAGCGGTCCCCTAACCTGATCTGACACAGCACGGCAGCCGCCGTGCCACGACGTCACCAGACAGTGAGGAGGGTTGGCCGCATGGAGACCACGAAGAGCATCGCGACGGACTACACCGTCCCGTTCCGCACGCGTGAGCGCCTGGGTGCACTGCCGACCCTCGCACCGATCACCGTTCCGGTTCAGGGGACCACTGTGTCCGCCGCTGGCATGGATATCGCTGGCTTCGGCGCCGGCGTCCGCGCCGATGGTGCCCTCAACCCCACGGGTGACTTCTCCGCCTCCTTCTTGGCGTCGCCGCTGTAGACCACAGCTGCGATTGGCCAAAAGGCCGCGGAACCCACCCGGGATCCGCGGCCTTTTTCGTTGTGTCGCTCGATCCACAGACACCACACACCAACCGATCGAAGACAAACAAACCCCGCCCCGACCGGGCGGAGAAGGAGGTGACACTCATGCAGCTGACTGACCTCATCGACGCACAGGAGTGCACTGCCGAACTCGGTGACGCCGTGCCCTGTCGCGAGAACGACGCTGAGATCTGGTTCGCCGACACCCCTGCCGGTGTCGAGTTCGCCAAGACCCTCTGCGGGACCTGCCCGATCAAGAGCGCCTGCCTCGCAGGTGCCCTCGACCGTCAGGAGCCGTGGGGTGTCTGGGGTGGCGAGCTCTTCGAGCAGGGCGTCGTGATCCCGCGCAAGCGGCCCCGTGGCCGTCCGCGCAAGGACACGGTCGCGGCATGACCTCACCGTCGAGCGACAACTGACCACATGACAGCCCACCTGGATCCTTGGAGGAACCATGTACCGCAGACGAATGCAGCAGGTTCGTCGCACCCTGCACGAGCGGAACGCGCACGAAGCGCAACGCCGTGCACAGGCGCACCTCGAGCGAGCGCGACAGCTCGCCGAGGTTCGCATGATCGTGCGATGACCGATGGAATCGGCGCCGCTCCCCAGGCCGGGGGCGGCGCCGTTTCATGTCCGGACCCGGGCGCACCCCTTGCGTCTGCGGATGTGGTGGCCAGAACCGCCACTTGCGCAGACGCAAGGAAGGCAGCCGGTATGCCGTGTCCTTCCATTCCGTGAGACGTCCCACTTTTCGGGTGGACCGGCCCAGTGGGCCGTGGTTCGCTCTACCCATGTCGTCGACCGCAGCCGCCCGGAAGTTCCCGGTCATGCCCGCTGCCGTCATGTGCTGTCGCTGTTGCTGCTGATCTCGCACAGCCCCGGTCGCCCTGCGTCGCGACCACCACAGACGACACCCCTTTGAGAGAACCCCATGACCCTTGCACGTCCCGCGTCGGCTCTTCCCGGCGTCAACACCTTCACCCCCGTCCAACTGCTGCGCGTCGCCCGGCTCTTCGCCGCTGACCCGGACCTGCCCGACCTGCTCCCGGTGCGTGCCGAGGACCCGGACGGTCGCCGGTGGCACCAGTTGGCGCAGACTCACCACCTGCAGCTCTGGGTCATCGAATGGCCGCCCGGCGCGAGCACCGGATTCCACGACCACGGTGGATCCCGCGGTGCCTTCACAACCGTGCGAGGCGTGCTCACCGAACGGCAGGTCATCCACGGCGTCCTGCACACGCGGGCACTGCCGGCGGGAGAGGGCAGGGCCTTCGGCCCCAACCACCTGCACGACGTCGTCAACAACGGCGACGTCCCCGCGCTGAGCGTCCACGCCTACTCGCCACGACTCGATCAGATGACCCACTACGACCTCGTTGACGGCCAGCTCGTCGTGGCGGGCGTCGAGCAGAGAGGTGAGACCTGGTGAGCGGCAACGGAATTGACGAACAGCTTGCACAGGCGCGCTCGCGACTCGACCGACGGTCGGCTCGCGATGCCTGGCGCGAGGTGCGCTCCGGCGCCGCCTGGCTCGTCGACATTCGGCCAGCGGCGCAGCGCGCTGAGGAGGGTGAGGTCTCGCCGGGGCTGGCCCCACTCGTGATCGAGCGCAACGTTCTCGAGTGGCGTTTTGACCCTCGACAGGATGCAGTTCTCCCGGGTGTCGACTTCGACACCCGCGTCATCATCATGTGCCAGGAGGGCTACACCTCCAGTCTGGCCGCGGATGCCCTCCGCTCGTTGGGTCTGTCGCGTGCCACCGACGTCGTGGGTGGTTTCGCGGCGTGGCGCGGGCAGGGCCTGCCGATTGCGAGTCGGGCCATCCTCCTGGAGGCGTAGACGGCGCCGCCACCCTCGTCGAAGCGACCGGGGGAGCGCCCGCCAGGCATGCGGCAGGATGGACGGCATGGCAAACCAGATCCGTATCTCCCAGGACGAGGCCGCCGACGAGGTGCTCACCAACGATTCGTTCGCGCTTCTCACCGGCATGCTCCTGGACCAGCAGTTCCCGATGGAGCGTGCCTTCGCCGGTCCGGCCAAGGTGCTCGAGCGCTTCGGCAGCCTCGACCCGGCAGCCCTCGCCGCGGCCGAGCCCGAGGCGTTCGCCGACCTGTGCGCGACGCCGCCGGCAGTCCACCGCTACGGACGTTCCATGGCCGGGCGTATCCAGGCGCTCGCGACCGTCGTGCGCGACGAGTACGCCGGCGACGCCAGTCGCATCTGGTCCGACGCGCCGACCGGGGCCGAACTCTTCACCCGCATCAAGAACCTCCCCGGCTTCGGCGAGCAGAAGGCCAAGATCTTCGTCGCGCTGCTGGCCAAGCAGTTGGCCGTGCGACCGGACGGCTGGGAGAAGGCCGCTGGTGCCTACTCCGAGCAGGGCAGCTTCCGCTCCGTCGCGGATGTCGTCGATCCCGAATCGCTCCTCAAGGTTCGTGACTTCAAGAAGTCGGCCAAGGCTGCGGCCAAGGCAGCGAAGGACTGAGACCCATCTCGTTGGATCGATCCGGCATCCGGGTCACGGCGATGGCTGTCCTCCTCGGCTCGGACGGGACGCGGCATGCCGTGGCGCGTCTGGAGCCATCACGTGAGAACCCCGAGGGCTATCACCGCCTCGTCGGCGGCGGCGTCGAGTTCGGCGAAACCTCCCTCGAGGCTGTCGTCAGGGAGGTGCGTGAAGAACTTGGGGCGACGCTCATCGATCCCTCACTGCTCGGGGTCCTCGAGAACCATTTCGAACTCGATGGGGACCCCGGGCACGAAGTCGTCTTCGTCTACTGCGGCAGGCTCGACCCTGCCGACAGGGTTCCGCCGCAGGGCGGGATGTTCGCGGACAACGACCAGCCGATGCCGGTCGAGTGGCGTCCCATCGACGATGCAAGCGTGCGAATTCCGCTGTACCCCAGCGGTGCTGGTGCCTTGGTGAGGCAAGCGGCAGCGCATCTTCGCGCAGACTGAACTGGCCGGCATACCCAAAAGACGGCGTATGCCGTCCGCTCAGCTCGGCGGGGGAACGGCGCCTTCGTCGATGCCGGGAACGTGCGCGAAGACGAGGTCGCGCATCGGCACGGTGCCACCGATCTGGCACAGCACGCCGATGCTGCCGAGCCACACCCGGTGGATGAGGAGGTAGTCGGGCGGCAGATTGAACTTCAGGCCGACAAGGAACTGTTCTCGGCGCGGGTCCTGGATCGTCGCCGAGACCGAACGCAACCAGCTGCGGCTGAACGTGAAGGTCTCGTGCTGGAACGGTTCGACGAACGTGCTCAAGTACTGCAGGAGGGCGGAATCGGACACGTCGACGCCGGGACGGATGAAGCCTGCGCGGCGCAGCACCACGCCGAGCGACGCCTCGTCGCCGGCGAGGGTGTGCGTGATGATCTCGCCCATGTCGGCAGGCATGCCGTGGGGCAGCCGGTTGACCGCTCCGAAGTCGAGAACGCCGAGGCGGCCATCCGGTGTGATCCGGAAGTTGCCCGGGTGGGGGTCTGCGTGCAGGAGGCTGGCTCGGTTGGGGCCGCGCAGCAAGAACTCGAGGTAGAGGCCAGCGGCCTGGTCGCGTTCGGCGGGCGTGCCGTCGGAGATGACCTGGGAGAGTGGGCGGCCCTCGACCCACTCCGAGACGATGACCTGATCGGCATGGGCGAGCACGTCGGGCACGAAGACGTCCTCGTCGTCACGGAACGCCTTGGCGAAGACCTTCTGGTGCGTCGCCTCGAGGTCGTAGTCCAGCTCCTCGCTCATGCGGTCGCGCACCTCGTCGAGGATCGGCCCCATGGCGATCCCGGGGATCCACGCACCGGCGAGGCGCGCCACCCGCGACAGCTGGGTGATGTCGGAGAGGAGAGCTGCCCCGGCTCCGGGGTACTGCACCTTGACGGCCACCTCGCGTCCGTCGCGCCAGACGGCACGATGCACCTGGCCGATGGAGGCCGCCGCGACAGGCAGGTCCTCGAAGGACTGGAACTTGGCGGTCCGCCAGCGCGGGCCCAACTGGTCGGCCAGGATCGCGTGGACTCGTTCGACCGCCATCGGGGGAGCGGCTTCCTGGAGCTTGGTCAGCGTGGCCCGATAGGGGCCGGCAAGCTCCTCGGGCATCGCGGCCTCCATGACGGAAAGGGCCTGGCCGAACTTCATCGCGCCACCCTTGAGCTCGCCGAGGACGGCGAACAGCTGCTCAGCGGTGCGGGTCTGGAGCTCTGCGGCGATGGCCTCGGCAGGCGCGCCGCCGACGCGACGCCCGAGACCCACGGCCGCGCGCCCGGCGTGCCCGAGGGGCAGGCCCACGAGCTTGGCCGTGCGGGTCAGGGATCGCCGGGGGATGTCGCTCACCCAGCCATTGTGTCCTGACCGTTGGGTGGCCATGCGGCGGATCCCGATGCGGAGCAGTCGGTGCACATCGGGTGCCGTCCCCAGTGCCGGTGGGCCACGCTCGGTCCCTCCACCTCGAGCTCCGTCGAGACCCCGCTGAGGCGGGTCGCTCCGGCGACCGCGGCCAGGGCGACGCTCGCCGTGACGGCTGCGGTGAGGACGCCGAGACCCCCGGGAGGAAGCGCCACGGGGTCGAGGGTGAAGCGGCCGACGGCTGGGAGGGCGCCGACGGCCTCGAGGTCGTGAGCGGTCAGGGCATGGCAGCGCCAGCACGCTCCCCGACCCGGGATGATCAGCGGCCCCACGACCGAGCGGGTCCCGTCACACGTCACCGGCAGGTGGATCACGCCCGCGCGTTGCCACGGCGCGGTTGACTCGACCGTGACGGTGTGGTTGTCGACGAGGATCACGGCGGCGGGACGCTCGCGGGGGCTGAGCCCGAGCAGGGCCTCGGCGGCGTCGGCGGCGAAGGGGCCGCCGTGCACCCGGTCGGTGCCCGCCAATCGCAGCTGACGAGCGATCTCGTCGGGGAGGCCACCGCGACCGTCCACGACCATTGCCGGCTGGACCATCAATGCCTCCCGAGAACGTCTGGTCCAGACAATCTGACACACGGTGGGCCGGCGCCTCGCCCGTCATCCACAGGCCCGCGGCCCCTACGCGCGACCAGAGAATCCCGGAAGCGGAGCGGAAGCGGAGCGGATGTGGAGCCGGAGGCAAAGCAGCGGCCCCCGGTGAACACCGGGGGCCGCTGCACAACGAGACAGGCTGGGCGTCAGGCCTTGCCGAGGATGCGGTTGAGGTTGGTGCCGCAGACGGGGCACTTGCCCTTGGCCATGCGACGACCGTTGTCGGAGACGACAACGTTGCCCTCGGCCTCGCGCTTCTCCTTGCACTTCACGCAGTAGAACTCGCCCTTGTAGGTCTCGTCAGCCATAGCAACTCCTTGGTCGTGGTGCCGCGGTGAGCGGCGAGGACTCTTTCACCCTAGACCGACTGAGCACGAAACCGCGCCGTGCCACGCTCGGCCGACACGCGTCGCGTGGGGGGCGCCGGACCGGATATCCGCCTCACCGACCACACTGGTCACCTGGGTCTCACTGGTCACCCGGAGGGTCGGGCGGCTGGTCACGGACAATGTCGGCGCTCTGGCCTACCGTTGTTGCCGTGAGCACCGAGGACGTTGAGGTCCGACGCAGCCCGCGACGTCGACGCACCGTCAGCGCCCGTCGCGAAAACGGCCGTGTCGTCGTGCTGATCCCCGCCTCGATGTCCCGGGCCGAGGAACGCGTCTGGGTGGCACGCATGCTCGACAAGCTCAAGGCTGGTGAGCGGCGACGACGCCCCAGCGACACGGACCTGCTCGCGCGCGCGACCGACCTGTCGCAGCGCTACCTCGGGGGCCATGCCCGCCCGCGCAGCATCCGGTGGGTCACCAACCAGCGCTCGCGATGGGGCAGCTGCACCCCCGCCGACGGCTCGATCCGTCTGTCGGATCGCCTCCAGGACATGCCGGGCTACGTCATCGACTACGTCATCCTGCACGAGCTGGCGCATCTGCTCGTCGCCGGACACAACCGCGACTTCTGGACCCTCCTACGGTCCTATCCCAAGCTCGAGCGAGCGCGCGGCTTCCTCGACGGGGTGGCGCTCGCGAAGGGCTTCGACATCGCGGACGACGGTGACGTCGATGTCGATGTCGAGCAGGGCGTCGAGGACGCCTCGGCCTGACTCGGTCAGAGTCGCAGGGCCCGTCGGGCCGCGCCCACCAGCGCTGTGAGTTCGGTGCGAGTGCCCTCCGGCAAACCCTCGGTCGGCCACCAGGCGACGTCGAGTGACTCCTCGCTCGTCTCGGGCACGACCTCGCGGTCCACCACGGCGGCGAAGCGCACGTCGAGGTGTTCGCGGCAGCGCCCGAAGTCACCCCTCAATGCATGCCGGTTGAGCTGGACGATGAGTGGTTCGGGCGTCACCGAGGCAATCCCGGACTCTTCACGCCCCTCGCGCTGCGCGGCGGCACACAGACGTGAGTCACCGACCTCGAGGTGACCACCGAACTGGAACCACTGCTTCGCCCGCCGGTGGTGCGTCAGCAGGACTTCGGTGCCATCGGGGCTGATGACGAGGCAACTGGCCGTGAGGTGGGCCGGTGGTCCGGCCTTGGCGACACCGTCAGGATGCCGCTGCAGATGATCCAGGTATGCCGTCCGCAACCGTTCCTGGGTCGCGTCCGGTGCCTGCCAGGTGGCGAGTGCTGTGGTCGCGTCCGCGTGCAGGTGCGCGAAGGCATGCGCGACCGCCGCGTCGACGGAGCCGGCGTGGGCGTCGATCTCGCCGGTCACGGGGAGGAGGGGCCGTCCGTCGAGGGGTCGGGGTTGCCAGCTGGGCCCGAGCTGCCTGAGCCGCCTGAGCTGCCTGAGCCGCTGGTGTCGCCAGCTGCACCGGTGTCGCCGCGGAGCAGGGCATCGAGCTCGGCGTCGAACGAGTCGGCGCCCAACGCGACGGCGTTCTGCCGCTCGACATAGCCCAGCGGGTCGTCGAGGTCGGCCGCAGACGGTGCGACATCAGGGTGGGCCCAGGCGGCGTCGCGTGCTTCGGCGCCACCGGAGGCCTCGAGCGCGGCGAAGAGGTTGGCGGCGTCACGCAGGCGGCGGGGGCGCAGCTCGAGCCCGACGAGCGCGGCGAAGGTCTTCTCGGCCGGTCCTCCGCTGGCGCGGCGGCGGCGCACGGCTTCACCCAGGGCATCGGCCTGCGGCAGGTGCTGCTTGACCGCAGCTGCTGTGACGACGTCGACCCAGCCCTCGATGAGGGCGAGGAGGGTCTCGAGGCGGCCGAGCGCGGCCTTCTGCGCGTCGGACTGCTGTGGGGCGAAAAGCCTTCCCGCCAGCGCCTGCTGCATGGCCTCGGGGTCGCTCGGGTCGATGGAGCGCAACCCTTCCTCGATGGCCTCGGTGTCGATGGTGGTGTCGCGGGCGTAGTCACGCACGGCCGACAGCAGCTGCGGTGCCACCCAGGGCACGGCGTGGAAGAGGCGGGTGCGGGCGCTCTCGCGCACGGCGAGCAGGAGGCGGGCCTGGGGTTCGTCGATCTCGAGGCCCTGCGCGAAGACGGTGATGGCCTCGGGCATGAGGACCACGTCGGGAGCGGGGACGAGGGGGAGGGAGACCTCGCCGCCGGTGAGAATTTCGCCGGCAAGCGCTCCGACCGCCTGACCGAGCTGGACCGAGAACATCGAACCCTGCATGCGGCGAAGCATGGGTCCCATCTGGCTCATGACCTCGGCCGGGTTCGTACCGGGAGGGACCAGACCCTCGGGCAGCCCACCCTCGCCGAGATCACCGAGCTGCTTGGTCAGGGCGTTGCCCATCGCATCACTGACGCCGACGGCAATGGGGTCGACGAGTTCCTGCCAGACGGGGATCGTTGCCTCGACCCACTCGGCGCGGCTCCACGCCCGCCCCACGAGGCCTGAGTGGTCGAGGTCGGTGACGGTGTTGAGCCAGAGGTTGGCGACATCGACGGCTTGGCGCGCGTCTGCCGAGACAGCAGCCGAGATGGTCGGATCGCCCTCTGCAGCAACGGTTTTGCGGGCAATGTCCGTGGCGACGGTGGCGTCGACGGAACCGGACTCGTCTGCTCCGGCAAACATCGCCTGCACCTGACTGGCCACCATCTGCAGCATCTGCGGGTCGACCTTGTCCAGGCCCATGCCCCGCATCATCTCGAGCATCTGCGGGTCGAGCTCGCGACCACCGGAGAGGCCTCTGAGAACCTCCTCGAGCTCCGGCGGAATGCCCGTGTCCTCGGGCTCGTCGGGGCGGTCGTGCGAATCGGTCACTGCTGGGCTCCTGTGGCGGCGATGAGAAGATGTGGTCTTATCAGTACCCAACCACGGATGACCCGGGGATAGTTCCGAGGAGGAACGTGTGGAGCACGACGTGACCGGTGCGGAGTCGGTGACCGGCACCGTGTCGTTGGCGCAGATCCGTGAGGAGCCCCTGTCCATCGACGAGGTTCTGGCGGCTGTCCAGCATCCGACGTGTGGTGGCATCACCGTGTTTGTCGGTGTCGTCCGTGACCACGACCGGGGGCAGGATGTCGCCTCGCTGGACTACTCGGTCCACCCCACTGCCCAGTCCCGCCTGGCCGAGGTCGCGGGAGTCGTCGCTGCGCGATCCGGTGCCGTGCGCCTCGCAGCGCTGCACCGCAGTGGTCATCTCGAGGTCGGCGATGTGGCGGTCGTCGTGGGCGCGTCGGCGCCCCACCGAGACGCGGCGTTCGCCGCCTGCCGTGACCTCATCGACACGCTCAAGGCCGAGGTGCCCATCTGGAAACACCAACACCTCGGTGCCGGTGGCACCGAATGGGTGGGTATGCCGTGAGCTCGCCCGAGTCGCCGGCGCCTCACGACCTCGGGGCGCCCGATCCTCATCTGTATGCCGTGAGCCGTCGCAGTTCCGCTCTGCTCACCGCCCTGTTCGTGGCCATCGTGCTGTCGGCCGGGATCTCGTTCATCCCGTTGCCCTACGTCGTCCTCCAGCCGGGGCCCATCACCAACACTCTTGGCCAGCTCGACGGCAAGCCGATCATTGCGATCAAGGGCGCCACGGCATACCCCGCCAAAGGCGCTCTGGACTTCACGACGGTGCGGGTCATCGGCGGGCCAGGGGTGCGCGTCAACGCCTTTGACCTCGCGGTCGCCGCGCTGCGCGATGACCAAGAGGTGTTCAAGCGCGAGGAGATCTATCCCGAGGCGTCGACCCAGGAGGAGATCCAACAGGAGAACGCCGCCGAGATGGTGGACTCCCAGGAGGTCGCCTCGGCGATCGCGTTGCGCGAGCTCGGGCACGTCGTGCCCGAGCGCGTCATCGTGTCCCAGGTTCCGGAGGGCTCACCGGCCAAGGGCGTGCTCGAGGCGGGTGACGAGTTCGTCTCCATCGCGGGGACACCCACCACCGACGCTGTCGCGGTGCAGACCGCCGTGCGTGCGCAGAAAGCCGGCAGCTCCGTGACCATCGTCGTCAAGCGCAAGGGCGCCGACAAGTCGCTGTCCGTGCCGACTCGCGACAACAAGGGCTCCACCATCATCGGCGTCCTCCTCGGACGTGACTACACCCTTCCCGTCGACGTCACCATTGCGGCTGGGGGAGTCGGGGGGCCTTCAGCCGGAACGATGTTCACGCTCGCGGTCTATGACGTCCTCACCCCGGGAGACCTCACCGCGGGCAAGCGCATCGCTGGCACCGGCACGATGGAGCCGGACGAGTCCGTCGGCCCGATCGGTGGCATTCGACAGAAGCTCCACGGCGCCCGTGACGGCGGGGCCGACTACTTCCTGGCACCCGCAGACAACTGCTCTGAGGTCGTCGGCCACATCCCTGACGGCCTCACGGTCGTGAAGATCGGGAGCTTCGACGACGCCCTCGGCGCCGTCAAGGCGATCGCTGCCGGCAAGGCCGACACTCTCCCCACCTGCACGGTCGACTGACCGAATGATTGCCCGTTCGGGGGGTCAGTCGGTGAAGGTGGCTCGCAGTGCAGCCACGAGCCCCGGAGCGATGTCGGCCCCGGTGGCGACGCGGTCGTCGCGGTCGTGATCGCGCTGTCGTAGGAGGCAGATGCTGCGTCCGTCGCGAGTGACTGCCGCCAGCAGCCGGACATCGCGCCGGTCGGGATGCTCGGCGAGGGCGGCCACCGCGGCTTCGCGATCCTCGGGCAGGCCATGCTCGGCGTCCGGGGGGACGACGAGTCGCTCGACGACGATGGCGCATCCCTCGACGGTCTCCGGCCAGGCGATCTGGCCCAGCAGGGTCTCGATCGACTCGTTGGTGGGCAGATCCTCCTGCTCGATGGCCGTGAGCGCACCGTCGATCTGGTCGGACACCGTCAACCCGGCTGCGAGGTGCGGCTCGCGCTTGAGGAGGTCGGCAGTCGGGACGAGCGCGAAGAGGCGCGGGGGCTGGTCCCACCCCGACGACGCGACGTGGCGTTCGGTGTCGAGGGCGGCGAGGGAGAGCGGCTCGGTCACAGGCTGGGAGGCGGAGGTCACGAACCCATCGTGCCGCACTCATGTTGGCGGGATAGGTTGGCCTCCAGCCCGGGCTCGCTCGGGGAGGCACGGACGTGGAGTCAGCTAAAAGTGAGCCGGTCAGAGTGGTTCGACGGGATCAACCCCGACGACGCAGACAAGGGGCCTGGCGCGACCGGGCCCGGCGGCCAGGGGCGGCCGTCTCGCCCTGAGGGTCCGGCAGCGGGCGGCGCCAGCTTCGGCGGGGGTCGCATCCGCACTGTTCGTGGGGGAACTCCGCCCAAGCGCGGGCCTCTCGGCACGACCATCGGCATCCTTGCCGCGCTGGTCATCGTCGCCCTGCTCATCTCCGGGATTCTCACCGACTTGTGGTGGTTCGACTCGGTGGGCTTCAAGGACGTCTTCCTGACCCAGCTCGGCACTCGCGTGCTGCTTTTCATCGCCGCCTTCATCCTCACCGCCGGCGCGGTCGCGGCAAGTCTTGTCACGGCATACCGGACGCGTCCGCTGCGCATCCCGTCCTCGCCGTCGGCCCAGGTGCTCGACCAGTACCGTCAGGTCCTCGACCCGCTCCGTCGTCTCGCGACGGTCGTCATCCCCTCGGTCCTCGGCCTCCTCGCCGGTGCTGCCGCGATGGGCGCCTGGCGCACCTTCCTGCTGTGGCGCAACGCTGTTCCGTTTGGCACCAAGGATCCTCAGTTCGGCCTCGACGTCGGTTTCTTCGTCTTCACGCTGCCGTGGCTGCGCTTCCTCGTCAGCTTCTTCACCGTCGTGCTGCTCCTCGCGCTGATCGCTGCCGCCTTCACCCACTACGTCTACGGCGGGCTCCAGCTCCCGGGACGGGGGACGACGACGCGGGCCGCCTTCATCCAGATCGCGACGGTCGCCTCGCTCCTGGCGCTCGTGCGCGCGGCCGCCTACTGGCTGGACCGCTACAGCCTCACGACGCACGAGTCCAAACTCATCACCGGCATCACCTACACCGACGCCAACGCGGTGCTGCCGATCAAGGCGATCCTCGCTGTCGCGACAGTCATGTGCGCCGGCTTCTTCATCGCCTCGATCTGGACGCGCAGCTGGCGTCTCCCGCTCATCGGCGTCGGGCTGCTCACCGTCCTGGCCGTCGTCGCCGGTGGCCTCTATCCCGCAGCGGTGCAGTCACTCAAGGTGCGACCGTCCGAGAAGTCCCTCGAGTCCATGTACATCCAGCGCAACATCGACGCCACCCGCAAGGCCTTCGCCATCGACGGAATCAAGAAGACTCCGTATGCCGCGACCACGGACGCCGCCCCCGGGCAGCTGCGCGCGGACGCCGAGACGATTCCGGGGATCCGCCTCGTCGACCCCAACGTGGTCTCGCCGACGTTCCGGCAGTTCGAGGGCCTGCGTCAGTACTACGCCTTCCCGGACATCCTCGACGTCGACCGCTACGCCGTCGACGGCAAGAAGAGCGACTCGATCGTGGCGGTGCGCGAGCTCAACCTCGACGGCGTTCCCGAGGGTCAGCGCAACTGGCTCAATGACCACACCGTCTACACCCACGGGTTCGGCTTCATCGGGGCCTACGGCAACAAGCGCACCACCGAGGGAGACCCGCAGTTCTTCTCGAACGGGTTCACCACCAAGGGTCCCAACGGCGTCGAGTACGAACCCCGCATCTACTTCGGCGAGCAGTCCCCGTCGTACTCGATCGTGGGAGCACCCGCAGGCGCCAAGCCCCGCGAGTTCGACTTCCCGGACGACAAGGGTGAGGGCGGTCAGGCCAACACGACCTACTCGGGCAAGGGTGGAGTGAAGATCGGGTCCTTCATCCGCAAACTTGCGTATGCCGTGAAGTACCGCGAGCCGAAGTTCCTCCTGTCCGATGCGGTGAACTCGGACTCCCGCATCCTCGACCACCGCATGCCTCGAGAGCGCGTCGAGCGGGTCGCCCCGTGGTTGACCATCGACGGCAACGCCTACCCGGCCGTCGTGGACGGTCGCGTGAAGTGGATCGTCGACGGCTACACGACCACCGCGCGCTACCCCAACAGCAAGCTCACCGACCTCACTGAGGCCACGTCCGACTCCGTGAGCGCCACCTCGCGCGTCGTCGTCACGGGTGCGGGGCAGGTCAACTACATCCGCAACTCGGTCAAGGCCACGGTCGATGCGGCCGACGGCTCGGTCAAGCTCTACGGCTGGGACACGACCGACCCCATCCTCAAGGCGTGGAGCAATGCCTTCCCGGGCTCTGTGTCGCCGCTCTCGGAGATGTCCTCCCAGCTGATGACCCACATTCGCTACCCGCAGGACCTCTTCAAGGTTCAGCGCCAGCTCCTGTCGAGCTATCACGTCACGGACGCGAACTCGTTCTACGGCGGTGGCGACTTCTGGCGCGTGCCCAAGGACCCGACCCACGCGACCCAGGACCAGCCGGTCTACTACCAGTCGCTTGCCATGCCGGACCAGAAGTCGCCGGCCTTCTCGTTGACGACCACCTTCATCCCCTCCGGAACGGGCCGCGAGATCCTGCGTGGGTTCCTCGCTGTGGATGCTGATGCCGGTTCCGAGGCAGGCAAACCGGCAGGGACCTATGGGTCGATGCGTCTGCTCGAGCTGCCACGCAACTCGGCCGTTGATGGTCCCGGTCAGGTGCAGAACCAGATCGAGGTCTCGACGGCTCGGTCCCAGAGCCCGACCGAACCCCTCAACCTCAGCCAGTTCATCGCGCAGAACCGCCAGTCGGGCAAGCAGTTGACCTACGGCAACCTGCTCACCCTTCCTGTGGGCGAGGGGCTCCTCTACGTCCAGCCGATGTATGTCCAGGCTTCGCGTGAGGGCGGCTCCTTCCCGCAGAACAAGGCGACCGTTGCAGTCTTCGGCAAGCGCATCGCCTGGGGCGAGACGCTGGACCAGGCCCTCGACGGCCTCTTCGGCGGCAACTCGGGCGCGAGTGCCGGTGACAGCGGTTCCGGCACGGGCGGCACCCCGCCGACCACCGGGGGCGGCACGCCGACGACGACCCCGAGCGCGCAGCTGGCCGAGGTCATCCGTGACATCGAAGCCGCCAACGCGGCCGGCCAGGCGGCGCTCAAGAAGGGTGACTTCGCGGCATACGGCGTCGCTCAGAAGGATCTCCAGGACGCCATCGCCCGCGCTGCGGCGCTCAGCCCGCAACTCACGGCGTCACCGACTCCGAGCGGTTCAGCGACCGCGTCGCCCACCCCGACAGCGAGTTCCACGGGGACGCCAAGCCCTTCTCCCTGAACCGATTTGGCGCACGGGCCACCGTCCCGTAACCTAGGGGATACCGAGAGGCCGCAAGGTCACTCACCCGACGCGGGGTGGAGCAGCTCGGTAGCTCGCCGGGCTCATAACCCGGAGGTCGCAGGTTCAAATCCTGCCCCCGCTACGAAACTTCAGGCCCGGAATCTTCGGATTCCGGGCCTGAAGCCGTTTCTGGACGTGACCCAACTTCTGACGAGGACTCCCATGGGCGTGACCGCAGCGCAGGACCGGACCGACGTGATGGATCGGATCGCGCGCCACCTCGTCCAACAGCAGCCCGGACAACGACTGCGCGTGGGCATTGACGGGGTGTGTGGGGTCGGCAAGACGACGTTTGCCGGCGAGCTCGCGGCCGCCGTCGAATCCCTGGGGCGTCCGGCCATCCACGTCGACTCGGACGGCTTCCACCATGTCCGCGAGCGCCGCTATCTGCAGGGGCGTGAGTCGGCGCGTGGCTACTACGAGGACGCCTACGACTTCGACTCCCTGGCGCAGCGGGTGCTCCTGCCCCTTGGGCCCGGTGGCAGCGGCGAGTTCGCGACGACGGTTCACGACCTGGTGTCCGACGCCGTCATCGCGGACGCCGTCGCCACCGCTCCCACCAATGCGGTCGTGCTCTTCGCCGCCACCTTCATCCAGCGTGACGGGCTGAGGGCGCTGTGGGACGAGGTGATCCATCTCGATGCGGACGAGGAGGCGGCGATGCGCCGGGGCACCGCGCGGGACGCCGATCGGATGGGTGGGGTGGAGCAGGCTCGCGCGGCCTACGACAGCCGCTACATGGCCGCCTGCCGGATCTACCTGGTAGAGCAGGATCCACGATCGCAGGCGTCGATCGTCGTGGACCACACCGATCCTCAGGCCCCGATCCTGTGCCGGATGGGGCAGTAGCGCACCTCACGTCCCGCGTGGCGTCCGGGCGGCATGAGGTCCGATACCATGGAGGGGATCAGGAACGCACTGGTCGCAACTCACACCACAACGGCGTGTCGTCACCTGACGACTCGCCGTTTTTTGCATCTAGCACCTGTGGCAACACGAGGTGGTCTCTCGGGAGGCACAGCATGGCCCCGCACCGCGTAGTCGTCATCGGATCTGGCTTTGGCGGGCTCTTCGGAACCCAGGCGCTGAAGCGTCGTGACGACGTCGAGGTCACCCTCGTTGCCAAGACGACCCATCACCTCTTCCAGCCCCTCCTCTACCAGGTCGCGACCGGCATTCTGTCCGAGGGCGGGATCTCCCCGAGCACCCGCGAGATCCTCGCCAAGCAGAAGAACGCCCGCGTGATCCTCGGCACCGTCGTCAACATCGACCTCGAGGCCAAGACGGTGACGAGTGAGGTGCTGGGTCGCGAGACGGTGACGCCCTTCGACACCCTGCTCGTGGCGGCCGGCGCTGGGCAGTCCTACTTCGGCAACGACCACTTCGCCGAGTACGCCCCCGGCATGAAGAGCATCGATGACGCCCTCGAACTGCGTGGCCGCATCTTCGGTGCCTTCGAGTGGGCCGAGCTGGCCACCGCACCGGCCGAACGCGACCGCTACCTCACCTTCGTCGTGGTCGGCGCAGGGCCCACCGGTGTCGAGATGGCCGGTCAGATCGCGGAGCTCGCACATCGCACTCTCAAGAGGGACTTCCGGGCGATCGACACGCGCCAGGCGCGGATCATCCTGCTCGACGCCGCACCCCAGGTGCTCCCCTCCTTCGGTGATCGTCTCGGTGGCGCCGCCAAGCAGCGCCTCTCCAAGATGGGCATCGAGGTCGAGCTCGGCACCAAGGTCGTCGGAGTCGACTCGACCGGGATCGACATCGAGAAGTCCGACGGGACCCACGCCCGCATCGAGGCGATGACCAAGGTCTGGGCCGCCGGTGTCCAGGGCTCCGAACTCGGGGCCATGCTCGCGGCCCAGTCCGACGCGGAGCTCGATCGCGCTGGGCGCGTCAAGGTCAATCCTGACCTCACGCTTCCGGGCCGCCCCGACGTCTACGTCGTGGGTGACATGGCCTCGCTCGACAACCTGCCGGGAGTTGCGCAGGTCGCGATCCAGGGCGCCCGATACAGCGCCAAGCACCTCAAGGCCCGCCTCGATGGCAAGCCCGCCCCCGGCCCGTTCTCGTACTTCGACAAGGGTTCGATGGCGACGATCTCGCGGTTCAGCGCCGTGGCGAGCGTCGGCAAGCTGCGGTTCTCCGGCTTCCTCGCCTGGGTGTTGTGGCTCGCGATCCACATCGTCTACCTCATCGGCTTCAAGCAGCGCATCACCACCTTGTTGCACTGGATGGTGAGCTTCATCGGGCGCGGCCGCTCCGAGCGCACCGTGACGGCGCAGCAGATCCTCGCCCGCAACATCATCCGCAAGATGTCGCCCGAGGACCTGCCCAAGCTCCCGGTGGTCGAGTCGGATCACGTCGCGCCCGACCAGGTCGAGCCCGCCGATCCAAGCGTGTCGGACGAGGTCGAGGCCGAGCGCGCGAGCTGACCGAACGGCATACCGGCGGGCCAGCGAGCCGTCCGGGAACGCCACGTAGGGTGGCGTCATGCCGCTCGACTACCCGGTCCATGAGCGCACGCTGCCCAACGGTTTGCGTGTCGTCGTCTCGCCGGACCCCAGCGTTCCCAATGTCACCGTCAACATCTGGGTGGGAGTGGGCTCGCGCCACGAAGCCGCCGGGCGAACCGGATTCGCGCACCTCTTCGAGCACCTGATGTTCCAGGGGTCCCGCAGCGTCGCGAGCGGCGAGCACTTCGAGGCCCTCATGACGCAGGGTGGTCGGCTCAACGCCACGACGTGGTTCGACCGGACCAACTACTTCGAGACGGTGCCCAAGGGTGCCCTGGAACTCGCCCTGTGGCTCGAGGCCGACCGGCACGGCCACCTCCTCGACGCCGTGAACCAGGCCAACCTCGACAACCAGCGTGACGTCGTCAAGGAGGAGAAGCGGCAGCGCTACGACAACCAGCCCTACGGCAATGCCCTCATCGACGTCTATGCCGCGATCTTTCCCGAGGGGCATCCCTACCACCACTCGACGATCGGTTCGATGGAGGATCTCGACGCCGCGAGCGTCGAGGATGTCCATGCGTTCTTCCGACGTCACTACGCGCCGGACAACACTGTTCTGACACTGTGTGGCGACGTCACCCCGGATGACGGATTCGCCCTCGTGGAGCGCTATTTCGGGCCGATTGAGCCTCACCTCGTGACGCGCCGCGGGCCGGTCGACGCCCTGCCTCCGCTCACCGAGCCGGTTCGGGTGGAGCGCCGCGAGGACGTGCCCAACGACCGGCTGCACATCGCCTTCCGTCTGCCCGTCGACGAGACCGAGGAGTTCAGCGCGGTCAGCCTTGCCCTTGACGCCCTCGGCGGCCTCGCGTCCTCGCGACTCGTGCGACGCCTGGTGCGCAAGGAACAGACCGCGCTCGGTGCCCACGCCACGTCGTGGGGCTTCGTCGACGGGGTGTCGCTCGGCTTCATCGTCGTCGACATCGCCAGCGAGGCCGACACCGACGAGGTCGAGGCCGCCCTCCTCGAGGAGCTCGAACGGTTCGCCGTCGAGGGCCCTACGGAGGCGGAGATGGAGGCAGCCCTCGCCCAGGCCGAGCGCGGTTGGTTGTCGATGCTCGCCAGCCAGGAGGAGCGCGCCGACGCCATCTGCCACTACGCCCTGCTCCACGGAGAACCGCAGCTCGTCAACACCCACCTCGACCGCCTGCGTGCCATCACCTCCGAACAGGTGCGGGCCGCCGCGGCTGCGTGGTTGCGACCCGACAGCCGCGCAGTCGTTGCCTACCGCGCAGACATCGAGACCGAGGAAGTCGCATGATCACCCCACAAAGTTCTCCGTTCCTCCGTCACTACGATACTTTTCGGGGACCCCGATGAGCACCCCCACTGTCCCCAGGCCCGACGTCGCCCCGCCCGAGACCTGGGCCTTCCCGCTGCCCGACGAGTCGGTGACGGACAACGGCATACGCCTTCTTTCGTATGCCGTGCCCGGCCAGTACGTCATCTCCGTGCGTCTCGTCGTGCCCCTGTCACTGTCCGATGAACCCACTGATCGGGAGGGCGTTGCCGCGATGACCGCGCGACTCCTCGACGAGGGCACTGCGCGTCACTCGAGCGACCAGTTCGCGGAGCTGATGGAGCGCACCGGGATGGTGCTCGGTGCATCGGTCACCGACGGTGCACTCACGGTGGACGTCGATGTGCCGCAACGGTTCCTGCCCGCGGCCCTGGACCTCATGCGTCAGGCGCTGGCCGAGCCGGTCTTCCCCGAGGCCGAGGTGCGACGCATCCTGCGCAGCCGCCTCGCCGAGATCGAGCAGGAACGTGCGTCAGCCCCGCACCGAGGCGCGCGCGAACTCACCGCCAACCTGTGGGCGCCGACCGAGCGCGCCTCGCGGCCGACTGCTGGCACTCCGGACTCCATCGCGGCGATGTCGCGTGACGATGTCGTCGCCTTCCACCGCGCCCACATCGGTCCTCAGGGCGCCACCCTCGTCATCGCGGGTGACCTCGCCGACGTCGACGTTCCTCAGGCTGTCGCCGACGGTCTGGGCGGCTGGGTCAACCGCGATCACGTCCCCGCGACACCCGCGCGTCCGCCGGTGCCGACCGGGGGAGCGACGCGCGTGGTGCTCGTCGATCGCCCCGGCTCGGTGCAGAGCGAGCTGTCTGTCGCCGCACCTGGCCCCGACCGCTCGATCACCACCGGCTGGGACCCCTACCCCGTGCTCTCGTTCATCGTTGGCGGCTCTCCGAGCGCACGCGTGGATGCGGTTCTGCGAGAGGACAAGGGCTACACCTACGGCATCCGAGCCAGCTTCCGTCCGCGTGCGCGCGGCGGGTCCTTCATCACCGCGGGATCTGTGCGAGCCGATGCCACCGTCGACGCGCTGCGACTCCTCGTCGAGATCCTCGGCGAGGCGCGAACAGGGTTCTCCGACAGGGAGATTCGCGCAGGAGTCGACTACGTCGTGCAGACCGCTCCGGGGCGTTATGCCACTGCTGACACGGTGGCCGATGAGGCTTCTGCCCTTGCCATCGAGGGGCTCCCACTCGACTTCCAGACGACCACACTGACCCGCATGGGCGCACTCGACAACGCACGTCTCACGGCGGCATACGGTGATGTCGTCACGGGGGAGTGGATCATCATCGTCGTGGGTGATGCGGCAAAGCTCCGGGACGGCATCGAGAGCCTCGAGCTCGGCCCGGTGAGGGTCGTCCCCAACTGAGCGACGAACTCCTCGTGCGAGTCGAGTCAGAGGCCGATGCGGGCCAGGACCTCGTCGTGCAGGAGGCCGTTGGTGGCCACGGCGTTGCCGCCGAACGGACCGTCCTCACCCTGCAGTGAGGTGAAGCGACCGCCGGCCTCTGTGACGATGGGTACGAGCGCCACCATGTCGTGCAGGTTGAGCTCTGGCTCGGCGGCGATGTCCACCGCACCTTCGGCCAGGAGCATGTAGGACCAGAAGTCGCCGTAGGCGCGTTCACGCCAACAGTCGCGGGCCAGGTCGAGGAACGCCTGCTGGCGGCCGACGGCCTCCCAGGAGGAGGCCGAGCTGTAGGACAGCGAGGCGTCGCTGATCCTGGAGACCTTCGAGACGCTCATGCGCTTGGCCGAGGTCAGGCTGCGGCCGACCCACGCGCCACTGCCGAGGGCGGCCCACCAGCGGCGGTTGAGGGCGGGGGCGGCGACCAGGCCCAGCACCGGCTTGCCGTCGTCGATGAGTCCGATGAGGGTGCCCCACACCGGGACGCCGCGCACGAAGTTGTGGGTGCCGTCGATCGGGTCGATGACCCACTGCCGCGGTCCGTGCCCGGTGTTCTCCATCTCCTCGCCGATGACGGCGTCCCGCGGACGGGTCCGCTTGAGTTGCGACCGGACCAGCTCCTCGGCGCTGCGATCGGCGTCGCTCACGAGGGTGAGATCCGGCTTTGACTCGACGTGCAAGTCCTCAGCGCGAAAGCGCGAGACGGTCACTCGCTCGACGGCGTCCGCGAGGACATGGGCAAGTCGCAGGTCGTCGTCATAGGTCGGCACGTCCGTCACCGTAGCCGCTTGCAACGGTCACAATCGGGTCTCGGGTCGGTCACGCCTCTCCCGCGAGTCGCACTTGTGGTCTTTCATGGGGACCGCGCGCCCTTCACGGGCATGCGGGGGCCACCCGACCGGGACCGGCTCTCACTTGATGTCCGTTCACTTTCCCTGGGCGGCTCTACACGTAGGAGGACATCCATGCGAGGAACCACTCGCACGGTGGCCGTTGCCGGTATTTCGGCGGCAGCCCTGCTTCTGGCTGGCTGCGGTGGCGGCGGCGACGAAACCCCTGAGACGAGCGGCGCCAAGACTGGCGGCGCCATCGCGGTTCGTGGCTGCAACCCCGAGAACCCCCTGATCGCGGGCAACACGTCCGAGACCTGCGGTGGCAACGTGCTCGACGTCATCACGGCCAAGCTCGTCAAGTACAACGACGAGACGGCCGCGCCCGAGAACGACATTGCCGAGTCCATCGAGAGCACTGACAACCAGACCTTCACGGTCAAGCTCAAGAAGGACTACAAGTTCCATGACGGCACCGTCGTCAAGGCCAAGAACTTCGTTGACGCATGGAACTACACCGCTTACGGCCCCAACGCCCAGCTCGGTTCCTACTTCTTCGAGCCCATCGAGGGCTACGGCGACCTGCAGTCGACCGACCCCGACGAGGACGGCCCGCAGAAGGCGCCGGAGCCCAAGGCCAAGGAGATGACCGGTCTCAAGGTCGTCGACGACTCGACCTTCACGATCAAGACGGCTGACAAGGTCTCGAACCTTCCGGTCCGCCTCGGCTACACGGCCTTCGCCCCCCAGCCCGACTCGTTCTTCACGGACCCGAAGGCCTTCGGTGACAAGCCGGTCGCTGCCGGCCCCTACAAGCTCGACACCTGGACCAAGAACGCCGAGATCAAGCTCTCGAAGTTCGCGGACTACAGCGGCGCCAAGAAGGGCAACGTCGACAACATCACGTTCAAGATCTACCAGGACGCCGGTGCTGCTTACGCCGACGTCCAGGCGAACCAGCTCGACGTGACCGACGAGGTCCCGGCCAGCGCCCAGATCGATGACAAGTACAAGACCGACCTTCCGGACCGCAACCTCCAGAAGCCGGTCGGCGTCATCCAGACGATCACCACGGCCCCGACGGCAGTTGACCCCAACTACCCGCCGGCGATCAAGAAGGCCATCTCGATGGCGATCAACCGTGAGGCCATCATCAAGGCCATCTTCAACAACACCCGCCAGCCGGCCACCGGCTGGGTCTCCCCGGTCGTTGACGGCTACAAGAAGGACGTCTGCGGCGAGGCCTGTGTCTACGACCCGGCCAAGGCGAAGGCTGCACTCGAGGCCGCTGGTGGCTTCAAGGGCAAGCAGATCACCCTCTCCTACAACGCTGACGCGTCGCACAAGGAGTGGACCGAGGCCACCTGCAACAGCATCAAGCAGGCTCTCGGTGTCAACTGTGTCGCCACCGGTGTCGTGGACTTCTCCACGTTCCGCAAGCAGATCCACGACCGGAAGATGACGGGAATGTTCCGTACCGGTTGGCAGATGGACTACCCGTCGATCGAGAACTTCCTGACGCCGATCTACGCCAAGGGCGCCTCGTCCAACGACGGTGACTACAACAACCCGGCGTTCGACGCCAAGCTCAAGGAGGCCGCTGCGGCCACCGACGCTGCCTCGTCGAACAAGCTCTACCAGGAGGCCGAGCAGGTCCTGTCCGAGGACATGGCCTCCATCCCCCTCTGGTACGGCACCACCACCATGGGTTGGTCCGACAAGGTCACCAACGTCAAGGTCACGCCGTTCGGTGTGCCTGACTACGCGAGCATCTCGCTGAAGTGACTCCCGCGTGTCGGGTGAGCACCTGACCCGACACTCAGCAGGCTGTCGGCCTGCCGGCTTCCCGCCGGCAGGCCGACCGCATGCCGGGGGTCCACGACCCTCGGCTGGGCCCCTTCGCCCCCCAGATGTGTGACCGGCCCCACCGCCAAACAGGCGTCAGGTATGTTGCAGTTCTGGCCGGCCCACGAGGCCATCATCAGACTTCACGAGACGCGCGGATGCCGTCTCGCCGCGCTCGTCCGTTACCACGGAACGGGCCGACTGTGACACAGGAGGTGACATGGGCAAGTACATCGTCAGGCGACTGCTGCAGATGATCCCGGTGATTCTGGGAGCAACCTTCATCATTTTCGTCATGGTCTTCGCCCTGCCCGGAGACCCGACCTCCGGCAAGTGCGGCGAACGCCCGTGCTCGGCGGAATACGTCGCAAAGTTCAAAGAGGAACACAACCTCAACGACCCGCTGCCGGTTCAGTACGGCAAGTATCTCGGCAAGTTCGTCCAGGGCGACCTCGGCACGAACTACTACGGGATCCCCGTCAAGGAGGACCTGGCCAAGCGCTACACCATCACGGGCCGTCTCGCCGTCATGGCGATCCTGTTCGAGACGATCATCGGTGTTCTCGCCGGTGTCCTCGCAGGAGTGCGAAAGGGCAGGTTCATCGACAACCTCGTCACGGTGAGCACGCTGTTCGTCATCTCGATCCCGGTCTTCGTCATCGGTGTGTTCCTCCAGTACACCTTCGGCATCAAGTGGGGCATCTTCCCCGCGACAGTGCCGAGCCTGGAGGCGTCGACGTACTCGCTGCTTCTGCCTGCCTTCGTGCTTGGCTCCCTGTCGATCGCGTACGTCGCGCGCCTCACGAGGACCAACCTCGTGGAGAACCTGCGGGCCGACTACGTGCGCACGGCTGCGGCCAAGGGGCTGACCAAGACGCGAGCTGTCGGCGTCCACACCCTGCGCAACTCCCTCATCCCGGTCGTCACCTTCATCGGCGCCGACTTCGGTGGCCTTCTCGGCGGTGCCATCGTGACCGAGCGCATCTTCAACATCCAGGGAGTGGGTGGCTACATCTGGAAGGGCATCAACTCCCGTGACGGTGTCGCCGTCGTCTCTGCGGTGACGGTGCTCGTCATCGTGTACCTGCTCGTCAACCTGCTCGTCGATCTGCTCTACGGCGTGCTCGACCCGAGGATCAGCCATGACTGACACCATCGCTGCCACCGTCCAGCCCGGAGCTGCCGACGACGTGGGCGAGGCTCGCTCGCTTGCCCAGGATGCGTGGCGTTCCCTGCGTGGCAACAAGATGTTCTGGATCTCGGTCACGCTCATCGGGTTGTTCGTCCTCATGGCCATCTGGCCCTCGCTCTTCACGAGGACCGACCCGACGTTCGGGGACATCAACAATGTGCGCGAACGGCCCAGTGGTGCCCACTGGTTCGGGACGGACACCCAGGGCTACGACATCTACGCCCGCACCATCTACGGTGCCCGCGCGTCGATCATCGTCGGAGTCCTGACTTCACTGTCGACCCTCATCGTCGGCGGCGTGATCGGTGTCGTCGCCGGCTTCTACGGCGGCTGGCTCGACTCCCTGACCTCCCGTATCACTGACATCTTCTTCGCGATCCCGCTGCTCCTCGGCGGCATCCTCTTCATGGCGAGTTTCCCCAACAAGCCGGACACGAACTACTTCGTCGTGGTCGGCAAGGTCGTGCTCACCCTGACGATCTTTGGGTGGCCCTCGATCGCACGCCTCATGCGCTCGAGTGTTCTCCAGGTGAAGCCCAACGAGTACGTCCTCGCGGCCCGTGCCCTGGGTGCGAGCCCGTGGCGGATCATCCGGTCGCACATCCTGCCCAACGCGCTCGCGCCGGCGATCGTCGTCACGACGATCAACCTCGGTGCGTTCATCGTGGCCGAGGCGACACTGTCGTTCCTCGGGATCGGGTTGACCTACCCCGCCATCTCCTGGGGTGTCGCGATCAGCGACGCTCTCAGCGCCATCCGCACGTACCCGCACGTCCTTCTCTTCCCCAGTCTGTTCCTCAGCCTCGCGGTCCTCGCGTTCATCCTTCTCGGCGATGCCGTGCGGGACGCGTTCGACCCGAAGGCCCGATGAGCAGGAGGAGCCACCAGTGACCAGCACCACCACGAAGTCCGCCGTGCCCGAGTCGAGCTACAAGCCCGACTCCGAGGGCCGCCTACTCGAGGTCGACGACCTCTTCGTCGAGTTCCACACTGCCGAGGGCATCGCCAAAGCGATCAACGGCGTCTCGTTCGACCTGCGTCAGGGCGAGACTCTCGCGATCCTCGGCGAGTCCGGCTCGGGCAAGTCGGTGACCGCTCAGGCGATCATGGGCATCCTCGACATGCCGCCGGCCGTCATCCCCTCAGGTGCCATCCGCTACTGCGGCCAGGACCTGCTGACGATGCCCGAGGAGCAGCGGCGCAAGTCGCGTGGCCCGGAGATCTCCATCATCTTCCAGGACGCCTTGAGCTCGCTCAACCCGACCTTCCCGGTCGGCTGGCAGATCGGCGAGATGTTCCGGCAGCACCGGGGCATGAACAAGTCGGACGCCTACGCGCAGGCGGTCCGCCTCATGGAGCGCGTCGCCATCCCGGGCGCCAGGGAGCGGGTCAAGAACTACCCGCACCAGTTCTCGGGCGGCATGCGCCAGCGCATCATGATCGCGATGGCCATCGCGCTCGACCCGGCGGTCCTCATCGCAGACGAGCCGACGACGGCGCTCGACGTGACCGTCCAGGCGCAGATCATGGCCCTGCTCGCTGAGCTCCAGGAGGAGCGTCAGATGGGCCTCATCCTCATCACCCACGACCTCGGCGTCGTGGCTGACGTCGCTGACCGTGCAGCGGTCATGTATGCCGGTCGTATCGTTGCGCAGGCAGACATTGAGGACCTCTACGCCCACCCCGCACATCCCTACACGCGTGGGCTGCTCGAGTCGATCCCGCGTCTGGACCAGAAGGGTCAGACGCTGGCCGCCATCGGTGGTCTCCCGCCCAACCTCACGCGCATCCCGCAGGGATGTGCCTTCAACCCGCGCTGCCGCATGGCCCAGGACATCTGCCGCACCGACGAGCCCGCTCTGCGCCGCGTCGGTCAGCAACAGTCCGCCTGCCACTTCGCCGAGGAGGTCCTCAATGGCTGATGTCATCCTCAAGGCTGACAACCTGTTCAAGCACTACCCCATCAAGGGTGGTGTCCTGCGTACGACGACCGGTCAGGTCAAGGCCGTCGACGGGGTCTCATTCGAGCTGAACCGCGGCGAGACGCTCGGCATCGTGGGTGAGTCCGGTTGTGGCAAGTCCACCCTGGGTCGCGTGCTCATGCGTCTCGAGGAGCCCACGGCGGGAACCGTGAACTTCGACGGTGTCGACATGTACTCGCAGGGCGGGTCGGCGATGCGCAAGCTGCGTCGCGACATCCAGATCGTCTTCCAGGACCCCTACACGTCGCTCAACCCGCGCAAGACGGTTGGCGACATCATCGGTGAGCCGTTCGAGATCCACCCCGACGTCGTGCCCAAGGGTGGTCGCAAGGCGGCGGTCAAGGACCTGCTTGACATGGTGGGGCTCAACCCCGAGCACATCAACCGTTACCCGCACCAGTTCTCGGGCGGCCAGCGACAGCGCATCGGCATTGCCCGAGGGATTGCGTTGAAGCCCAAAGTCCTCATCTGCGACGAGCCGGTCTCTGCGCTCGATGTGTCGGTGCAGGCGCAGGTCATCAACCTCATGGAGAAGCTGCAGGACGAGCTCGGCCTGTCCTACATCTTCATCGCGCACGACCTCTCCGTCGTCCGGCACATCTCCGACCGCGTCGGCGTGATGTACCTCGGGCGCATGGTTGAGCTCGGCACCGAGGAAGAGATCTACCAGCGGCCGACTCACCCCTACACGCAGGCCCTGCTCTCGGCGGTTCCGGTCCCGGACCCGACGATGCGTGGCAAGCGTGAGCAGATCGTCCTCTCCGGTGACGTCCCGTCGCCGGCGAACCCGCCCTCGGGCTGCCGCTTCCACACGCGGTGCTTCAAGGCGCAGGACCGCTGCAAGGTGGACGACCCCGAGCTGATCGACCGGCCCGACGGCTTGGCCGCGCACCGTTCGGCATGCCTGTTCGCTGAGCCCCGCGTCATCGTCGAGACCGTCGACGTCTCCGACGTCGAGCCCGACATTCGGTTTGCCACGACGGAGGTCGTGGACTTCGACGCTTTCGCGGACGAGGAAGATCGGCTTCCGGCCGACGCCGCTTCCACGGTCGAGCGTTCCCAGTCCACGGGCGAGGAAGGTCCGTACGACCGTCCCAGCGATACCCACCGGGTGATCGACAACGAGCCCAACGAGAAGCCCGGTCAGAACGTCTGAGCTCACCCGGTCCGCTCAGCAACACCTCAAGGTATGCCGCCCGCTCTCCCGAGCGGGCGGCATACCTGTGTCTGCTGCGGGCGCCCACTTCGTGCCCCATACGGACCGGGCGAAGGTGGCTTCAGCTGTTGGCTCGTGTCCGTGCGGGGCACTAAGTGGCCATGACCGTGCGGGGCACGAAGTCGTTGTGGTCAGTCGCCGGTCTGCGGGTTGCGGGTGCGCAGGAGCCGGCGCAAGGACTCGAGCCGCGAGACACCTGACGGCCCGGCATGGCCGTCGGCCACCCACTCGTCCAGGGCGCACTCCTCTTCGTCGTGCGAACACCCGCGGGGGCAGTTGCCAGTGCCTGCCTCGAGCTCGGGGAAGTGGGTGACGATGCGTTCGGGGTCGACGTGGGCGAGGCCGAACGAGCGGATGCCCGGCGTGTCGATGACCCATCCGTCTCCGTCGGGCAGGCGCAGCGCCACCGCCGAAGTCGAGGTGTGGCGGCCGCGTCCCGTGACGTCATTGACGACGCCGACGGCGCGATAGGCGTTGGGGACAAGGGCATTGACGAGGGTGGACTTGCCCACGCCGGAGTGCCCGACCAGGACACTGACATGTCCTCGCAGTGCGTCGCGAACGGCCTCGAGGCCGTCGGTTCCTTCGCTCTCGGTGGTTGCCGTGATGACGCTGCGCACCTCGAGGGGTGCGTAGTTCTCGAGGAAGGGAGCCGGGTCCGCGAGGTCCGCCTTGGTGAGGGCGAGCAGGGGTGTCATGCCGGCGTCGTAGGCCGCGACGAGGCAGCGGTCGATGAGCCTCGGCCTTGGTTCGGGGTTGGCCAGAGCACAGACGACGACGAGCTGGTCGGCGTTGGACACGATGACGCGCTCGACCGGGTCGGTGTCATCCGCCGTGCGTCGCAAGAGGGTGCGGCGTTGGCCCACTCTCACGACGCGGGCCAACGCATCGGGGCTGCCCGAGACGTCACCGACGACGAACACGTCGTCGCCGACGACGATGCCCTTGCGGCCGAGTTCGCGTGCCCGCATCGAGGTCACCATGCGTTCGTCGCCGGTGCCGGGCTCCATGAGGACGTGGTAGCGGCCACGGTCGACCCCGATGACCATGCCGGGTACGGCATCGAGGTGGGCCGGGCGGTCCTTGGACCGGGGACGGCTTCCGCGTTTGCTGGGGCGGATCCGGGCGTCGGACTCGTCGTAGTCGCTCGTGGCGCGAGCCATCAGGCGATGCGCCCCTGAGCCAAGGGCCGCCCGAGCATGCCGAACCACAGTTCGGTGAACGTGGGCAGGGTCTTCGCGACCGTGCCGACGTCCTCGATGACGACACCGGGGACAGCGAGTCCGATGACCGCACCGGCCATGACCATGCGGTGGTCGCCGTAGGTGTGGAACGTCGTGGCGGAGAGGGGTCGAGGCACGATGTGCAGACCGTCCGCGGTCTCGGTGACCGTGGCTCCGAGCGCGTTGAGCTCGCGGGCGAGCGCCGCCAACCGGTCGGTCTCGTGGCCACGGATGTGGGCGACACCGCGGATGAGGCTGGGCCCTTGGGCGAGCGCTGCGAGGGCGGCCACGACGGGGGTGAGTTCGCTGGCGTCGTGGAGGTCGACGTCGACGCCGCTGAACCCGTCGACAGCGCTCACGGTGAGACCGTCGCGGCCGAGGCTGACGTCGGCGCCCATCTCGTCGAGGATGTCGCGGATCTCGTCGCCGGCCTGAGTCGTGTGTTGCGGCCAGCTGGAGATCCGCACCTTGCCGCCGGTCACGAGAGCGGCGGCGAGGAAGGGCGCGGCGTTGGAGAGGTCCGGCTCGATCTGGACGTCCAGAGGGTTGAGTGGCCCCGGCTCCACCCGCCACGTGTCGGCCTCGGTGTCGTCGACGTCGGCTCCGGCGTCGCGCAGGGCCTCGACGGTCATGTCGATGTGCGGTTGGCTGGGCACGGGCTGGCCCTCGTGGTGGATCGTCACGCCCTGGTCGTAGTGCGGGGCGGAGAGCAGGAGTGCGGAGATGAACTGGGACGACGCCGAGGCATCGAGGGTCACGTCCCCGCCCCGCACTGCCCCCGTGCCGCCCACGGTGAAGGGCAGGGCGCCGCGGCCGTCGTCGTCGAGGTCGACGCCGAGGTGCCGCAGGGCTTCGAGAGCCGGACCCATGGGACGGGTTCGGGCATGCGGGTCACCGTCGAACCGCACGGGTCCGCGTGCGAGCGCGGCCAGCGGTGGGACGAAGCGCATGACTGTGCCAGCGAGCCCGCAGTCAATCTCTGCGGGGCCCCCGAAGTCGCCCGGCGTGACCAACCAGTCGTCACCGTCGACGTCTTCGATGCCGACCCCCAGACCACGCAGCGCCTGGGCCATGAGCAGGGTGTCACGTGAGCGCAACGGGAGGCGCAGCCGCGAGACCCCGCCAGCGCGCGCGGCAAGGACGAGGAAGCGGTTGGTCAGCGACTTGCTGCCGGGGAGGTCGATGATCGCGGCGACCGGTCCGTCGGCAGCGGGGCAGGTCCAGTCAGGTGAGGGCATTCTGTGCCTGGACCGCCTTCAGTCGTGCCTCGCGCCGAGCAGCCTTGGCCATGTGACGGGCCTCGCGCTTGGTCGTGTGGGCGGTGCGTTGTGCGCGCTCACCGGCGAGGTGAGCGCGGTAGGACAGGCTGGGCTTGCCGTCGGTGTCGACGGCGGCGAGGAGCAGGCCACCGAGCAGACCGAGGTTCTTGAGGAACTGGATCTTCTGCTGGGCGCGGGTCTGGGGGTCGGATTCGTTCCAGAAGGCGTGTGCCGCAAGGGTGGTCGGCAGCAGGGCGCCCGCCAGAACTGTCGATGCCAGGCGCGGAACGTGTCCGGTGGCCAGCAGTGCGCCTCCGCCCACCATGGCCACAGCGTTGGCGCGCACGAGGAGCTCGGGGTCGTCCGGGAGCCCGAGCTTTGTGGCCTGGTCGAGCACGGGGCGAGCGGCCTTGGCCTTGGCCCCTGGATGCTTGAGCTGGTCGAGACCTCCCACGACGAACATGGCGGCGAGCATGGGACGGGCAACACGACGCACCAAAGACATGCGTCCTCCTCAGGGTCGGTAACGGATCGTGGACCTTCTCCTACCGTAGTTGGTTCGTGCGGATCCGTGTCTTCGAGGGTCAGCGGACGTCGATGCCTCTGTCCGGGTCGGTGTCCGTGCCGTTGTCACTGCCAGTGCGTAGATTTGGCGACATGTGCGGGCGCTACGCGGCCACGGCCAACCCAGACGAGCTGACCCTCGAGTTCGAGGTCGACGACGACCGCTCGACCGAGCCCACGCGCAGCGTCCTCGTCAACCCCCAGTCGCCACCGCCCGGGACACCCGACACCAACATGGCCCCGACCAAGCAGGCGCCCGTCGTGCTCACCCGCTCGCCCCGTGGCGAGGCCGAGGCAGAACCCACGCGCCAGCTTCGGCTGCTCACGTGGGGGCTCGTGCCCAGCTGGTCCAAGGACCCCAAGGCGGGCGTGCGCATGATCAACGCGCGCGCGGAATCCGTGCTGGAGAAGCCGGCATACGCCAAGGCGGCGGCACGCCGTCGATGCCTCGTTCCGGCGCGGGGTTGGTACGAATGGCAGGTCTCACCGACCGCGACCGACACCAAGGGCAAGCCGCTCAAGCAGCCCTTCTTCACTGCGCGCGACGACGGCGCGAGTTGTGCCTTCGCCGGGCTCTATGAGTTCTGGCGCGACCCCGCGGTCGCCGACAAGGACGACCCCGCTGCGTGGCTCACGACGTTCACGATCATCACGACCGAGGCGGAGCCGGGCCTGGACCGCATCCACGACCGCCAGCCCCTCGTCCTCGACCACGCCGACTGGGAGGCCTGGCTCGATCCCAGGTTGAACGACCTCGCACACGTGGCCACCCTCCTGGAGCCGCGCGATCCGGGACGCTTCACGGCATACCCCGTCTCCCGGGCCGTGAGCAGCAACCGGTCCAACGGGCCGCAGCTGCTGGACCCGCTCCCCGAGTCCGAGCTGCGCGGCGTCGTCGACCCGATGACCGGCGAGATCATCGGGTCCGCATCATGACGACGCGACGACTCGTCGAGGTCCCGACCCCCCTGGGCCCTGCCCACGCGCACGTCGTGCGACCGCCGCGCGCTCGCGGCACCGTCGTTCTCACGCACGGGGCGAGTGGGGGACTCGGCGGTGTCGACCTCCACGCCGTGCGTGACGGACTCGTCGAGAGTGGCTGGGCCGTGGCCTTCGTCCAGCAGGCGTGGGGCGTTGCCGGACGGCGTATGCCGCCGCGTCCCGTTCCGCAGGACGAGGCCTGGCTTCCTGTGGTCGCGGCACTGCGCAGCGGCCGCGGGCGACTCCCCGGACCGCTGGTCCTCTCGGGCAAGAGCAACGGCGCCCGGGTGGCCTGCCGCACCGCCGCGGACCTGGAGGCCGACGGCGTGCTCTGCCTGTCGTTCCCGCTGCACCCGCCCGGCAAACCGGAGGTGTCACGGGCCGACGAGCTGCGCCTTCCGATCGGCGCCGGGATCCCCGTCCACGTGGTGCAGGGGGAGCGAGACCCGTTCGGCACCCCGGCGCAGGTGCGAGCGGAACTCAGCGACCCGGCATACGTCACCGCGGTCAAGGGTGAGCACACGATCAGGGTGACAGGTCCGCTCGTCGAAGCGGCCCGCGCCTTCCTCGAGACGGTCGGTCAGTGACCGTTCAGAGGGCACCGCCGGCGGCCTCGGGGGCCGAGTTGTCAGTGGGCTCGGCCTGGGGTTCGCGGGCGAGGTGCTCCTCGATCTGGAACCAGTCGTTGCCGGCACGCTCGGTGATGGTGAGCAGGGTGTTCATCGACGAGACTTCCTCGACCTGCTCCTTGAGGAACCACAGCATGAACTGTTCGGACAGGACGTCTCCCTCGGCCCGAGCGGCGCGGAAGAGGGCCTCACACTGCTCGGTGACAGCCTTCTCCTGCTCCAGGGCCAGAGCGATGGGCTCGGCCGGACGGTCGAAGGCGTTGCGCACGGTGCCGACGCCGGGGATCTCGACGTCCCAGTCACGATCGAGCATGTAGCGGACCATCATCATCGCGTGGTTGCGCTCCTCGACGCTCTGCGCGTAGAAGCGCTCGGCGAGCCGCGGGAGGTCGAGGTCGTCGAACCAGATCGCGATGGCGATGTATTGCTGGCTCGCGGTGAACTCGTGGCGGACCTGCTCCCCGAGGAGGGTGACGAAGGGTGACGTGGTCGGCGTGGTCATGCGCAAACGCTACACGCGGGGAATGGTGCCTCCCTCCCCCCTGTTGACACCCTTGTCCACGCGCCGAGAACCGGCGCATCGCGTTGCCGAGAGGTCTGGCCCGTGCTCGTACTGCACACGACGTCCCCCACAGAGACGGGTCTAGGGTGGAGCGCAATGACCACGCCACAGACGACCTCTGACGAACCCACGGTGGATGTCACCACCGAGACCCCGGACGAGCGGCAGGCCCGCTTCGAAGCCGAGGCGCTTCCGCTGCTCGACCAGTTGTATGCCGCTGCGATGCGCACGACGCGCAACCCGCCCGACGCCGAGGACCTGCTGCAGGAGACCTACGCCAAGGCGTTCGCCGCCTTCCACCAGTACAGGCCCGGCACCAACCTGCGTGCCTGGATGTATCGCATCCTCACCAACACCTACATCAACACGTACCGCAAGAAGCAGCGCGAGCCGCTGCAGTCCGACGCGTCCGAGGTCGAGGACTACCAACTCGCGCGCGCCGAGTCGCACACCAGTTCCGGGCTGAAGTCGGCCGAGGCCCAGGCCCTCGACCACCTGCCCGACTCCGAGATCAAGAGGGCGCTGCAGGACTTGCCCGAGGACTTCCGGATGGCGGTCTACCTCGCCGACGTCGAGGGCTTCGCCTACAAGGAGATCGCCGAGATCATGGGAACGCCCATTGGCACCGTGATGTCACGGCTCCACCGCGGTCGCCGGCAGCTCCGCGAGATGCTGACTGAGTATGCCGCCGAGCGCGGCTTCGGCAAGGAGGTCTCGTCGTGAACGAGATGCACAAGGACAGTCAGACGGCCCCGGAGTCCCACGCCGAGTCTCATTCTGAGTCCCACGCGGAGTGCTCGGAGGTCCTTCACCGGATCTATGAGTACCTCGATGGAGAGATGCAGCCCTCCGACGTCGCCCGGGTGGCGGAGCACCTGGAGGCCTGCGGACCGTGCCTGCACGAGCACGACCTCGACCGCGCGGTGAAGGCCGCGGTGCGGCGGTCCGGTGGGTCGGAGGAGTGCCCGGACCAGCTCCGCGTCCAGATCCTCCAGCGCATCACGATGGTCCGCCTCGAACTCGACAGCTGAGACCTGTCGCGGTGCCGGGGAGAACTGGCGCCGGACGCGACGAAGGGGCGACCACCATGCGGTGGTCGCCCCTTCGATCGTCTGCTGCGCAGTGCTCAGGCGTTGGGCTTGCGGCCGTGGTTGGCCTTGTTGCCCTTGCGCGAGCGGCGCTTGCGGGCACGCTTGCTCATGGGAACTCCTCGAGATCGGGGTGGACGGGCGACCCAGAGCCCCGACGGTGCAAAGGGCTCCAGAAATCACTCGTGCGTCACGGTCATTGTTACACACTTGCGCCGCGTGGAAGGATGGGGCTCTCAGCCCTGACTGCCGGTCGGGCATATCGAAAGGTTTCATCATGCGCGCCCTTCGTCTCGCCGCTGCTGCCCTCGCCATCGCCGCACTGTCCGCACTCGGTGCTTCCTCCGCCCAGGCCGACGTCTCCGCTGCCAAGGTCGGGGTCGTCACGTCCAACACCTGGCAGTGGTGACTTCGCCACCGCACGCGTGAATCGCAAGGTTGTTTCGCAACTCGCGAGAGACGGCACCAACCTTTACATCGCGTCCGTTGTCCTCCTGGCCATCGGCCTGGGTGTCCTGTGTGAGGTCCGCTACGGCTATCCGGACGACTGGTGGGCCGTGGGCGCCTTGGCGCTTCTCGGCGCCTCGACGTGGTGGCTTCCGGCGACCTCGAGCGATGGACGTGTGCATTTCACGGCGGACAACGTCGTGATCCTGGCGGCGATCCCCATCGTCGGCCCACTGGGCAGCGGCCTCGTCAGCCTGATCATGGCCGCCGCCACCAGACGTCGCATTCCCCTGCGACGGCGCCTTTTCAACATGGCTGCGGTCGTGTCGACCACGATGCTCAGTGCGATCGCCTACGGCCTGGCCGGGGGGACTTTCGCGGCAGCCTCTCTCGTGGGTCCGCGTGAGCTGATCTGGCACGTCGGTGCCCCGATCGTCATTGCTGATCTGGCCCTGCTCCTGGCGAATGCCTTCATCGTCGCCGGGGTCATTCGTCTGTCGGCAGGTATTCCACTCCGCCTTCAGGTGCTGGACATGTTGGCCAGTTCCGGCCTGACCCAGTTCGCCTACGGGATCATTGCCTTTCTCGTCGTCATCATGTGGCTCCCTGGTCAGATGGGCGCCGTGGCCATTCTCGTCGCTCTTGCGCCACTGGCGGGAGCCCGCTGGGCTCTGCTGCAGTACGGCGAGGAGCGCGACGCCAGAGAACGTGCTCTCGGCGCCCTGGTGACGGCCATCGAGACACGAGCGCCCGTCCTCGAGGGGCACAGTGGGCGGGTGTCCGCGATGGCTGGGCTCATGGCTCAGGAGCTCGGGCTCGGGCCCAAAGAGGTCGCCGACGTCCGCACAGCCGGTCTGCTCCATGATCTTGGGCGAGTTGTGGTGGCCCCCGGACGCCAAGGTGCCGACGACGTGGCGAGCGCCGCCCTTCGCGGTGCGGCCATGCTCCAGGGTCTGCCCTTCCTCGCGGGGGCGTCCGCGGTCATGGAGGAAGTCGCCCGAGCCAGCAGCCCCGACGCGACGGGTTCCGTCGCCGCGAACATCATTCGCGCGGCAGACGAGTACGACCTCATGCTTCACTCGGACGAGGGGATCGGTCCATTGGCGGCGATCTCACGAGTGCGTGCCCGCCGTCTCTCGACCCCGGACACGGACCGCGTGCTTGAGGTGCTGACGCGTGTGGTCCGACTCCATGACGGCGCCGCCGACGGTGTCGCGGCGACATCATGACTCCCCAGCCGGTCGTGGGAGTGCTCTCCCCGCGCGTGGTTGCTCGCGCCACCCGGGTGGAGCCGCTCGTCCTCGCACTCGGGGCGTTCACTGTAGGGGCTTCCCTGGTGACGGACTTCGCGCGGATTGAAGAGGTCGCGCGCGACCAGACCGCAGTTCTTGTGGCGTTCGTCGTGGCCATCGTGGTGGGCGAGCAGTTCCGCGTGCGGATGCCTTCGGGTCGAGTTGCCGCTCCCGTCTCCACTGCCTCGGCCATAGCGCTGGCCGTGCTGGGTTCGGTGTACGGAAACCCCGCGTTCGACGTTCCCGCAGGGACGGTGGCCCTCGTCGCGGCCGGGTCGCTGGGCATGGGCGCCCTGCTGCGTTGGGTGCTGCACCGAAGGATCGCCTGGTATGTCGTGGCCGCGCGCACGGTCGGGGTCGGTGTCACGGCTGCGTTGATCCGCGTGGTGCCGCTCGACGGGGGAGCCTCGGCCTGGGCCTGGCAGGTCGACCGCCATCGACCGGCGTGGGTCGTGGCCATCGTGATGATGGGTGCAGCCGCCGCTGGTCTCTATGTCGAGATCATCCTCACCGGCCTCGTCCGCGCCCAGCGTCGGTCCCTCCCAGTGGTCAGCGCCTTGTCCGAGGAGCTGGGGGAGGCCCAGGCGCTCACCCTCGGAGTCCTTGCAGCGGGGCCACTCGTGGCGTTCCTGGCTCCGGTCGTGGGCTTGGCCGCGCTTCCTCTCGGACTGTTGCCGATGATGCTGACCTACGTGGCCGTACGCCGCTACACCACGAATCGCGAGACCTACCGACAGACGATCGCCACCCTGTCCCTGCTCACCGAGGTGGCCGGCTACACCCCATCCGGCCATGCCTCGAGGGTCGCGGCCATCTCGGTGAGGATCGCGCGATCCATGGGGATGCACGCGGAGCAGCTGCAGGACCTCGAGTATGCAGCGCTGCTGCACGACCTCGGCCAGGTCGGCCTGCGGTCACCGATCCCTGAGGGTGCGACGGTGCTGGCCGCACCCGACGACCAGAGACGGATCGCCTCGGAGGGCGCCCGCATCGTGCGTCGCACGGAGGTCCTCGACCGGGTCGCAGACCTCATGGAGGGACAGACGACACCGTTCCGGCATGTGCGCGAGTGGGGCGAGAAGGTGCCGTTGGAGAGTCGGATCATCAAGGTCGCCAATGCCTTTGACGACTTCTCCCACGGCCGAACCGATGCGCCGTCCATCGAGGCTGCCCTCGAGCGGATCCACCTGGGACTGGGATACGAGTACGACCCCGAGGTCGTCGAGGCACTCATCCGCAGTGTGCAACCGCAACTGCGGACCTGAGCCATCCGGGACAGTCGAAGGCCCCGGCACACGTCGTGCGCCGGGGCCTTCGAGCGGTGGCTCGCTGTCGCGGGTCAGGCCTTCTTGGTCTCCTTGAAGATCTCGTCGATCTCGTCGATCTTTGCGAGGAGCTCGTCGGCCTTGGCGGCGTCGAACTCACCCTTGGTGCCCGAGGCGCCAGCGAGCTTGGTGGCTTCGTTGATCAGGCTGTGCAGGTTGGGGAACTTCTCGAAGTGCGGCGGCTTGAAGTAGTCGGTCCAGAGCACCCACAGGTGCTCCTTGACGAGCTGCGAGCGCTGCTCCTTGATGAGCACGGCGCGGGTGCGGAAGTCGGGGTCGTCGTTGTCGGCGACCTTGGCGATGATCGCCTTGATCGACTCCGCCTCGATGCGGGCCTGGGTGGGGTCGTAGACGCCGCAGGGCAGGTCGCAGTGGGCGCTGACATCGGTGATGCTGAACAGAGTGGGGAGGCGCATGAACGTCCCTTTCGTTGGGCTGAGTTGTGGCCACTTCCCAACCTACAACGAGCCCTGCGGGCCTGATCACGGCGTATGCCGTGTGGTCACCCTTCCGGGGCGGGGCCAGACCCGAGCCAGCGCCACAGCGAGGACGTCGCCCGGGTCGAGGGAGCCCACCTCGAAGGAGGTCACGCCCTCCCGGGGATTGTCGGAGTCGAGCCACCAACGGTCCGGAGCGTCCGGGTCGACCCGCGCGACTCGCTTGATCGAGAGAGGTCGAGGAGCCCCCGTGGCGTCGGGTGGCAGACGAACGACGGCGATGACTCCTGGACGAACGCTGCCACCCCACAGGGCGAGGAGCAGGTCGCCCTCGCGGAGCGTGGGTTCCATGGACCGGCCGCGCACCCGCACGATGCGAGGACGGGGAATCGACCGGAAGGGCACGCGCTGATTGTGGCATTGAGCACGCGGCAAGCCGGAGACGTGCCAGCCCGGAGCGTGCGAGGATGGCCGAGCGCGGCACACCTCCCGCCCCTCGACGTCCCCCACCCGGGACTCGGCCCGTCGCACCGATCCGCTTCGGTTGCGCAAGTTCTTTGTGTTGGGAGTCCTGTCATGTCTGCGTCCCCGTTGTACTCCAGCTTCGACTTCGAGGGTCCGGTCTTCCGGGCTCACGAAGGCGGAAAGCTCGGCGTACACGCGACGCAGCCTCTGCGTGATCGCGATGACCTGTCGTTGCTCTACACACCGGGCGTTGCTGACGTCTGCCGGGCCATCGCCGAGGACCCGAGTCTCTCGGCCCGCTACACCGCTCGTCGCAACACCGTCGCTGTCATCACCGACGGCACGGCGGTCCTCGGACTGGGTGACATCGGTCCGCTGGCGGCCATGCCCGTGATGGAGGGCAAAGCGATCCTCTTCAAGCACTTCGGCGGGATCGACGCCATTCCGGTGTGCATGGAGACCGGAAGCGTGGACGAGCTCGTCGACGCCATCGCCCGCATCGCGCCCTCCTACGGCGGCATCAACCTCGAGGACATCTCGGCTCCGCGCTGCTTCGAGATCGAGGACCAGCTCAAGGAGCGCCTCGACATCCCCGTCTTCCACGACGACCAGCACGGCACCGCGATCGTCGTGCTCGCCGGGCTCCTCAACGCAGCGAAGGTCGTCGACCGCGCCCTTCCAGAACTCCGGGTCGTCGTCGCCGGCGCCGGCGCTGCCGGGGTTGCAGTGACCGGTCTGCTCCAGAGGGCTGGGGTGCGAGACGTGGTCGTGTGCGACTCTCGCGGCATCATCTCGCCGTCACGCACGGACCTCACCGGCCACAAGCACCGCATCGCTGCCTCCACCAACCCTCGCGGCCTGTCAGGTCTGATCGGCACCGCCCTCGTCGACGCTGACGTCTATGTCGGTGTCTCCGGTGGCACCGTGCCCGAGGAAGAGATCGCGAGGATGGCGCCGAACTCGATCATCTTCGCGCTCGCGAACCCTGACCCCGAGGTGCACCCCGACGTCGCCCACCGGCATGCCGCAGTGGTCGCCACCGGTCGCTCGGACTTCCCGAACCAGATCAACAACGTCCTGGCGTTCCCGGGCATCTTCAGGGGGGCGCTCGACTCGGGAGCGAGCCAGATCACCGAGGCGATGAAGCTGGCTGCGGCCGAGGCGATCGCAGCGATGGTGCCCGAGCCCACGGCCGAAGAGATCGTGCCGAGCGTGTTCGCGCCGGGTGTTGCCGACATCGTTGCTGCCGCAGTGGCCAAGCTCGCCTGACGGCTCTCTGCCGCGTCACTCAGGCGCGGACGGCGCCCGCGATCTCGCGGATGCCGTCCGCGTCGATGCCGCAGCAGCCTCCGATGAAGCGGGCTCCGAGGTCGTGCCAATGCTGCACCGTGGTCGACGAGAAATGCGCTGAGCCGTCCTCGGTCCAGGTCTTGCTGTCGGGGTCGTAGGTCGCGCCCGCATTGGGATAGATGACGTAGGGCACGCTCGGATCGCCTGCTTCGAGGAGTTCGTCGATGTGTCGGGGCGCTGTGCAGTTCACGCCGACGGCGATGCCTGCTCCGCGCACGACGTCGATGGCCTCCGTGAACGGCGCGCCCCCGGTGAGTCGCGCGCCCTCCGTCGCCGAAAAGGACACCCAATATGGCAGGGCTGGGGCGAGCTCGGTGAGAAGTTCGACCACGACCTCTGCTTCGGTCACCTCGGGGATGGTCTCGACGGCCACGAGGTCGGGGTTGGCCGACACCAAGCGCTCCAGTCGGCGGGAGTGGAACTCTCGCAACGTCGCTCGGCTCACGTCCGGGTAGCCGGTGTACTCGGACCCGTCGGCCAGGTGCGCGCCATAGGGACCGACCGAGGCAGCGACGAGGGCCCGACCGTCGGCGGCCTGACGGGCCAGTTCGATCGAGGCGTCGAGGTCGGCGTCGCAGTCCTGCTCGGTCAGTCCGGCGTCGACGTAGCCCGCGTAGCTCGCCTGGTACGAGGCGCTGATGAGGATCTCGGCCCCTGCGTCGACAAAGCTGCGGTGGGCCGCGACCACCTCCGAGGGGGCTTGCCGCAGGAGCCGGGCCGACCAGAGGCGCCCGGACAGGTCGTGACCTCGTGCCTCCAATGCCGTGGAGAAGCCGCCGTCGAGGACGACCGGCCCGGTGCGAAGGAGCGCGTCGATGGTCATCGCCACATCGTCGCACTGCACCTCCTGGGCCATGGGTAGGGTCGAACCATGCTCGCTGCCTACGCTGTCTCCCAGTCCGCGTCCGACCCGCTCTCGGGCCTCGAGGTGGGGGAGCGCCCCGACCCGCAGGCGCGCGACGGGTGGGTCGTCGTCGACGTCAGGACCTGCGCCCTCAACCACCACGACGTGTGGTCGCTGCGTGGAGTGGGACTGGCCGCCGACCGGTTGCCGATGGTGCTCGGTTGCGATGCGGCCGGCATCGACCCCGATGGCAACGAGGTGCTCATCCACGCGGTCATTCCGTCGGACGGCTGGAACGGTGACGAGACCCTCGACCCTCGCCGTACCCTTCTCTCGGAGCTGCACGACGGCACCTTGGCGACCAAGGTCGCCGTGCCGCGCACCAACCTCGTGCCCAAGCCGGCGGAACTCAGCTGGGAGCAGGCCGCCTGCCTTCCCACGGCCTGGCTCACGGCATACCGGATGCTTTTCACGAACTCGCAGGTGCAGCCCGGAGGCACGGTCCTCGTCCAGGGAGCGGCCGGTGGCGTCGCCACGGCCCTCGTCCAGCTCGGCGCCGCTGCCGGCATCCGCGTGTGGGTGACGAGCCGCGACGAGGCCAAGGGCGAGCAGGCCGTCGCCCTCGGTGCCGACCGCGCGTTCGCCTCCGGTCAGCGACTGCCTGAGCGCGTCGACGCCGTCATGGAGACCGTCGGCGCGGCGACCTGGTCCCACTCCGTCAATGCCCTGCGGCCCGGCGGGACGATCGTCATCTCGGGCGCAACCTCGGGCGACGCCCCGGCCAAGGCCGAGCTGACCAAGATCTTCTTCAAGCAGCTGCGCGTCATCGGCTCGACGATGGGCACTCGCGACGAGCTCCAGAAGTTGGCGAACTTCGTTGTCGCGCAGGGTATCGAGCCCCTGATCGACTCGGTCGTCCCGCTCGCTGACGCACGCGACGGCTTCGCCAAGATGGTCGACGGTCAGGTCACCGGCAAGGTGGTGTTTGCAGCGTGAACCGATCTGGGGTTCAGATCTGGAGCCACTCGTTCCAGCCGTTGTGCAGGACGAGCCACGCGATGAGGCCATAACCCGCCTGGCCGGGGTGGTGGCCGTCGCGGCTGGCCGCGAGCTCGGAACGCCACTGGTCGTGGCCCAGCAGCGGGCGGAAGCAGTCGACGAAGGGGACCGAGCGCCGAGCACACACGTCGGCCTGGGCCTCGACGAGCACGGCGAGCTTCTCGTTGAACGCCTCGTCGCTCGTGGGCGGGCTGCTCACGACGAACGCGGCAACGCCGGTGCTCGCTGCCTCGTCGAGGATGTTGGCGAGGTTGAGCCGGTGGCGGGCCAGCGTGACGCCGGCGGCGATGTCGTTGGCGCCATAGGAGACCACGAGGCGTCGCTCGCTGCGTGACTTCCACCGCGGCGGGCACTCGGTGTGCCAGCGCGCGAGCACGTCACCGCTCGTCTGTCCCCGAACCCCCAGGTTGTATGCCGTGAACTCGACTTCCGGGTGCGCGGTGCGCCCGACGACGCGGGTCACCCATCCCTGCCCCTTGGGGTCGCCGACACCAGCCACCAGGGAGTCGCCCATGAAGACGATGGCGACGTCACGAGGGCCGTCTCCGGGCGCGGTGAAGTCGGCACTCGGTCGGAACTCGATGTCGCCGGGGGAGCCCTCGTCGGTGGGCTCCGAGTGGTGGATCTGGTCGGTCATGTTCAGTCGTCCTCATCATCGAGCCGAGCCAGCCAGGTGGCGAGGCGCTCGACGGGTGTCTCGAAATCGGGGTTGAGGTCCACGAAGGTGCGCAGCTGCTCGGCGAGCCAGGCCAAGGTGACCTCTTCGTCGCCTCTGCGTGCCTCGAGCTCCTCGATCCCTCGGTCGGTGAAGTACACCAAGGAACCCTAACGCGCAGACGCGGCCCCGTCCGTGAGGACCGGGCCGCGCCGGGCGGTGCGTCTGACCGTGTGGTCGAACGTCAGCGGTTGAAGGCCTGTGCGACGAGGTCGGCCTGCTCTGCCTGGTGCTTCTTCGAGGAGCCCGTCGCCGGCGAGGCCGACGCCTTGCGCGAGAGGACGCGCAGCGGGCGCTGGACGTCGTGCTGGGCGAGGGCCTTGGGCAGGTTGAGGGCCAGGAAGGGCCACGCACCCTGGTTCTCCGGCTCGTCCTGCACGACGACGAGTTCGGCGTCGGGGTACTTGGTGAGCTCGTCGGCGAGTTCCTTGCCCGGGAGCGGGTAGTACTGCTCCATGTGCAGGATCGCGGTGCTCGTGTCGCCACGCTTGGCCCGCTCGGCCTCGAGCTCGTGGACGGCCTTGCCGGCAGCGAGGAGCACCCGGTCGACGGTGCCGCTGGTCGCACCCTCGCGGTCCGGGAGGATCGGACGGAACGTGCCGGTCGTGAAGTCCTCGGGCATGCTCGAGGCTGCCTTGAGGCGCAGCATCGACTTCGGCGTGAAGACGATGAGCGGTCGACGCGGTCGGGCGTAGGCCTGGCGGCGCAGCAGGTGGAAGTACGACGCCGGCGTCGTCGGGTAGGCCACCGTCATGTTGTCCTCGGCGCACATCTGCAGGAAGCGCTCGATGCGGGCGGAGGAGTGGTCCGGCCCCTGGCCCTCGTAGCCGTGGGGGAGCAGGAGCACGACGGAGGAACGCTGGCCCCACTTCTGCTCCGAGCTGCTGATGAACTCGTCGATGATCGTCTGCGCGCCGTTGAGGAAGTCACCGAACTGGGCCTCCCAGAGGACGAGGGCATCGGGCCGCTCGACGGAGTAGCCGTACTCGAAGCCCAGGGCCGCGAACTCGGACAGCAGGGAGTCGTAGACCCAGAAGCGGCCCTGACCCTCGCCCAGGTAGAGCAGCGGCGTCCACTCGAGCGCCGTCTCCTTGTCGATGAGCACGGCGTGACGCTGCACGAACGTGCCGCGACGGCTGTCCTGACCGGCGAGCCGCACCGGGGTCCCCTCCTTGAGGAGCGAGCCGAAGGCGAGGAGCTCGCCGGTGGCCCAGTCGATCCCGCCCTGGCTGACGCTGCCGACGCGCTTGTCGAGCATCTGCTGCAGCTTGGGGTGGACGGTGAAGCCGTGGGGTGGGTTGGCGAAGACCTCGCCGATGGCCTTGAGCTCCTCGGGCGAGATCGCTGTCTCGGTCGCGGATCGCGTCGTGGCATCGGTCGTCTGGGCCTTGGGCGGCTCGAGACCGGTGTGACCCTCGACGTCGGTGCCGGTGTAGTTGTCGTCGGCGGCCCTGGCCGCGTCCGCGTCGTTCTGCTTGAGCGCTTCCTTGGTCTCGACGAAGACCCGCTCGAGCTGCTGCTGGTAGTCGCGCAGCGCGGCCTCGGCATCCTCGACAGTGATGTCGCCACGACCGATGAGGGACTCGGTGTAGAGCTTGCGGACGCTGCGCTTGGCCTCGATGAGGTTGTACATGAGCGGCTGGGTCATCGACGGGTCGTCGCCCTCGTTGTGACCGCGACGGCGGTAGCAGACCATGTCGATGACGACGTCCTTGGCGAAGTCCTTGCGGAACTCGTAGGCGAGCTCGGCGACGCGCACGCACGCCTCCGGGTCGTCACCGTTGACGTGGAAGATCGGCGCCTGGATCATCCGGGCAACGTCGGTCGAGTAGGTCGACGACCGCGACGAGCTCGGTGAGGTCGTGAAGCCGACCTGGTTGTTCACGACGATGTGGACCGTGCCGCCCGTGCGGTATCCGCGCAGCTGCGACAGGTTGAGCGTCTCGGCGACGACTCCCTGACCAGCGAACGCCGCGTCCCCGTGCATGAGGACGGGCAGGACGGTGAAGTCCTCACCGGCGAGATCGAGGCGGTCCTGCTTGGCGCGCACGATGCCCTCGAGCACGGGGTTCACCGCTTCGAGGTGCGACGGGTTGGCCGCGAGGTAGACCTTGGTCGTCGCCCCGCCCTCGGCGGTGAAGGTGCCCTCGGTGCCGAGGTGGTACTTGACGTCACCCGAGCCCTGGACCGACTTGGGGTCCTGCTTGCCTTCGAACTCGCGGAAGATCTGGCTGTAGGACTTGCCGGCGATGTTGGCGAGCACGTTGAGGCGACCGCGGTGCGGCATACCGATGCAGACCTCTTCGAGGTCGTCCTCGGCAGCCAGCGACAGGACGCGGTCGAGCAGGGCGATGACGGACTCGCCACCCTCGAGCGAGAAGCGCTTCTGGCCAACGAACTTGGTCTGCAGGAAGGTCTCGAACGCCTCGGCGGCGTTGAGCTTGCGCAGGATCCGCAGCTGCTCCTCGCGCGTCTGCTTGGCGTATCCGACCTCGATCTTGGACTGGATCCACTCGCGCTGCTCGGGGTCCTGGATGTGCATGTACTCGACGCCGATGCTGCGGCAGTAGCTGTCCCGCAGGATGCCCAGGATCTTGCGGAGCTTGAGGAACGGCTGGCCGCCGAACCCGCCGGTCGCGAAGAAGCGGTCGAGGTCCCACAGCGTCAGGCCGTGGCTCGTGACGTCGAGGTCCTGGTGGCGCCGCTGCTTGTATTCGAGCGGGTCAGTGTCGGCCATGAGGTGGCCGCGCACGCGGTAGGCGTGGATGAGCTCCTGGACGCGCGACACCTTGTTGATGTCGTCGTCGTGCGAGGCCGAGATGTCCTGGACCCAGCGCACCGGCTCGTAGGGGATGCGCAGGCTCTCGAAGATCTCGTCGTAGAAGCCGTTCTCGCCGAGGAGGAACTGGTGGATCACGCGCAGGAACTCGCCGGACTGGGCGCCCTGGATGATGCGGTGGTCGTAGGTGCTCGTCAGCGTGAGGATCTTGGAGACGGCGTTGCGGTTGAGCGTCTCGTCGCTCGCTCCCTGCCACTCGGCGGGGTAGTCCATCGCGCCGACGCCGACGATCGCACCCTGACCGGCCATGAGGCGCGGGACGGAGTGGACGGTGCCGATGCCACCGGGGTTGGTCAGTGAGATCGAGGTTCCCTGGAAGTCCTCGACGGTGAGCTTGCCGCCGCGGGCCTTCTTGACCATCTCCTCGTAGGCGGTCCAGAAGTGGCCGAAGTCCATGGTCTCGGCGGACTTGATGGACGGGACGAGGAGCTGGCGCGTGCCGTCGGGCTTCTCGAGGTCGATGGCGAGGCCAAAGTTGACGTGGGCCGGCGTCACGAGCACCGGCTTGCCCTTCTCGTCGGTGGTGAAGCCCGCATTCATGGCGGGCATGACGCCGAGAGCCTTGACGACGGCGAAACCGATGAGGTGGGTGAAGCTCACCTTGCCGCCGCGCGAGCGGGCGAGGTGGTTGTTGATGACGATCCGGTTGTCGACGAGCAGCTTGGCCGGGACGGCGCGCACGCTCGTCGCCGTCGGGACGGTGAGCGAGGCCTCCATGTTGGTGACGACCCGGGCGCTCGCACCGCGGATCGGCGAGGTCTCGGGCGCGTTGACAGCTGACTCGGACTTGGCCGGGGCCGCATCGCGAGGCTTGGGCGCCCCGGCTGGAGCGTCGGAGGGTGCCTCGACCTTGGGGGCCTCGACCTTGGGGGCCTCGGCCTTGGGGGCCTCGGCCTTGGGGGCCTGAGCCGGGGGCGTGGCGGCCGGGGCTGCCGCCGGCGCCGCTGACTTCGCGGGGGCGGGCTGCGACGGGGCGGCAGGAGCAGGTGATGCAGCCGGTGCCGGAACAGCAGGCACGGCCGGCGTGGTCGCAGCAGGTGCCGCAGTAGGTGCCGCAGCGTCGCCCGGAGCCGCGCCGTTGCCGGCTCCCGCGTGTGCGGCCGCCGGGTCGTAGTCAGCGAAGAAGTCCCACCACGCCTTGTCGACCGAGTTCTTGTCCTTCTGGTACTGCTCGAAGAGCTCGTCCACCAGCCATTCGTTGGGTCCGAAGGCTGTGAGGGGATCGTTCGAAGCGGGCTGGTCGGGCACGGCGGTTACGCCTCTTTCTGTGCGTTGACTTCAGGGTTCTCGGGTCCGGCCAGCCTATCTCTCCGACCCCGCCTGCCGGGCGTCGGTCCAGCCTGTCTGCGGCTGTGTGTCACCGCACGAAAACGAGCCGGTATGCCGTGTGGCTCGCACACGGCATACCGGCTCGGCCTTTCCTGACCCACCGCAGGGAGCGGGGCCGGCCCCTGAGTCCAGCCTGCTCACCTGCGGTGGGAGGTCCTAGGAGATGTCCTGACGCGACATCCGCCATGCCCCGGCGATCGACATGGCGAGGGCATAGCCAGCGAGGATCAGGCCGGCGACCCACCACGTGAAGTACGGCTGCGGCCCTGAACTGCCGCCAGCCACCGGGTCGCTCTGGACGAGCATGGAGGCGGTGAGGTTGCCCGGGATGAACTTCGCCGCAGTGGTCCACTCGAGGACACCGAAGATGATGTTCAGGGCGATGTGTGCGACGAATCCGACACCCACCGCGAGGAGCACTGCGGCAATCTGGTTGCGCACGAGCATGCCGAAGCCGAAGCCAAGGAGGATCCACAGGATGAACGCGATGACGCCGACACCCAAGGAGCGCCAGACCTCGGGTTCGCCGAGCATCGTCGGCTGGTTCTTGACCAAGGTCAGGATGAGCGCCCCACCGAGGATGCTCGAGGCCGCGTGGATCACGGCGTAGACGGCGCCGATCACCGCGACGGCTGCGATCTTCGACAGGAGAACCACCGAGCGCTTCGGCGTGGCGAGCAAGGTCGACGAGATCGTTTTGTGGCGGTATTCGGACGTGATCAGTAGGACGCCGAGTGCCAGGGGCAACAGTGTCGTGAGGTTCTGGATGAGCCCGGCGTTGTAGATCAGCTGGGCGGTGCCGATGGTCATCGACCCGAACGGGTTGTTCCCGTCGTCCGGCCCGCCAGCACCTTCCACTCCGACCAGTGCGGCGAAGCCCGCGGAGATGAGGGCAGCAAGGATGGCGAGGCCTATGGCCAGACCCCACCAGAGGCGGGTGGTGAAGATCTTGCGGATCTCGGACTTGATGGCGTTGCCCATCAGAGGTTTGCCCCTTCCTGGCCGGTGACGGCATCGGCTTCGGCAGGGCTGGCAGTGCCGCCACCGAGGTTGCGGTTGGTGCCCTCGGTGAGCTCGAAGAAGAGCGCTTCGAGGTCGGCCTTGCGGTCGCGCAGCTCCCAGACGGGCAGGCCCGCTCGCAGGGCCACGTCACCGACGAGTCGCTTGTCGGTCGTCTCGACAATGAGTTCACCGTCGGTGCCGGGGGAGGCCATGACGTCGGCGACGCGCAGGGCGCCAGCGAGCTGTGAGGTGTCGGAGGTGCGCACGATCGTCGAGGGAGCGCCGCGCAGCTCTGACATGGCACCGGAGCGGACCATGCGGCCGTTGGCGATGATGACCACGTCGTCCACCGTGGCCTCCACCTCCTGGAGGAGGTGGCTGGAGACGAGGATCGTCTTGCCCTCGCTGCTCAGGTGGCGCAGGAAGCCGCGCAACCAACGGATGCCCTCGGGGTCGAGACCGTTGGACGGCTCGTCGAGGATGAGGACCCTCGGGTCACCGAGCAGCGCGGCCGCGAGACCGAGGCGCTGGCGCATGCCCATGGAGTACTCACCGGCGCGCTTGCGCGCAGCAGCGGGTATGCCGGTGAGGTCCAGGAGTTCGTCGACCCGGCTGACGGGCAGGCCGCCCGCGGCTGCAAGGACGCGCAGGTGGTCTCGACCGGTGCGGCCCGGGTGAAAGTTGGTCGCCTCGAGGGCTGAGCCGACGATCGACATCGGGTGATCGAGGTCGTGGTAGTTCTGGCCATCGATCGTCGCGCTGCCCGAGGTCGGATGGATGAGCCCCAGGAGCATGCGCAGGCTCGTGGTCTTGCCGGCGCCGTTGGGCCCGAGGAAGCCGGTGATCCGGCCGGGTTCGACCGCGAAGGACAACTGGTCGACGGCAGTGAAGGACCCGAAGGTCTTGGTGAGGTCACGCACCTCGATGCGTGCGCCGGTGGACGTGGACGTGGCGGTCATCGAGCGCCGCCCCCCAAATGCTGATGTTTGGCCATGGCGCCAAGTCTCGCAGGCTCACGTCGCGAGAGGGTCAACCGCGCGGTGGAGCGGAGGTCCACCCGAAGGATGACGTGCTCGACCGGCGATCGCGGTGCGCCGGGTGGCGGGGTCCCGTTGGCTGTCGTGAGGTCCGTAGGATGGATTCCACTATGACCGAGTGGTTACTCGTCCTCGCCGGCATTGCGCTGACGCTGGGGACCGCCCTGTTCGTTGCCGCCGAGTTCGCGCTGGTCGCACTCGATCGGCCCAGTGTCGAGAAGGCCGTCGAGCGCGGCGATGGGGGCGCCCGGTCCGTTCTCACGTCCCTGCGCTCCCTGTCGACGCAGCTCTCGGCCTCTCAGGTCGGCATCACGCTGACCACGCTGGTGCTCGGCTTCCTGGCCAACCCGTCGATCGGCAAACTGCTGCTCGGGCCGCTCGAGTCCCTGGGTCTGAGCGACTCCCTCGCCGAACGGGTGGCCTCCGTTCTCGCCATGGTCATCGCCACGATCTTCTCGATGATCGTCGGCGAGATGGTGCCCAAGACGCTCGCGATCTCGACGCCACTGGCCACGGCCAAATGGGTCGCCGGCCCGGTGCGGTGGTTCGCCCTCGCGTTCAAGCCCTTCATCCACGTCCTCAACGGCACGGCCAATGCCGCCCTGAGAGCCATGGGTGTCGAGCCGCAGGAGGAGCTCTCGGCCGCGCGCAGCCCTGCTGAGCTCGCTTCGCTCATCAGGACGTCCGCCGAGGCCGGGACGCTCGACCTGGGGACGGCCCGCCTCGTCACTGCCTCGCTCACCTTTGGTGCCCAGACCGCAGCCGACGTCATGACCCCGCGCTCGCGCGCAACCGCCATCGACCGGTCCGCCTCGGCCCGCGAATGCGTCGAGCTCGCGCGCCAGACCGGTCACTCCCGCTTCCCCGTCATCGACGACGACTGGGACGACGTCGACGGTGTGGTGCACGTCAAGAAGGCCATCGCCGTCCCCCACGAACGTCGCGACGACGTGCCCGTCTCCGCCCTCATGACACCACCGCTCGTCGTCCCCGAGACGATTCGCCTCGACCCGCTCCTCATCCACCTGCGCGACAGCGGTCAACAGTTCGCGATCGTCGTCGACGAGTACGGCGGCACATCCGGGGTCGTGACGCTCGAGGACCTCATCGAGGAGATCGTCGGCGAGGTCTCCGACGAGCACGACCGCAGCCAGACCACCGGCCGCCAGATGAAGGACGGATCCTGGACCGTCCCGGGTCTCTGGCGACCCGACGAGGTGCACAGGCGCACCGGCATCGAGATCCCCGAGGGGCCGGCATACGAAACGGTCGCCGGTTTCCTCATGTCCGAGCTCGGGCGGGTGCCCGAGGTCGGTGACGTCGTGGAGCTGCCCGGGTGGCGGATCACGGTCATCGACATGGAGGCGCGTCGGGTCGACCGCCTGCGCTTCACCCTCGTCGCGGTGGAGGGTGACGCCCCAACGGGCTCGCCCGACGCGGAAGAGGGGGCATCCGCATGAGTCTGGGAACCGTCCTCATCACCCTCGTCCTGCTGCTCGCCAACGCGTTCTTCGTCGGCGCCGAGTTCGCTGCGATGTCGGCCCGGCGCAGTCAGCTCGAACCCCTCGCCCAGGAAGGCAGCCGCCGCGCACGCACCGCGCTCGATGCCATGTCGCGCACCGGAATCCTTCTCGCGACGGCGCAACTGGGGATCACGGTGTGTTCCGTGTTGCTGGGTGCCGTCTCCGAGTCGGCGCTGCACCACGCGTTCGTCGGTCCGGTCGAAGCACTGGGAGCCCCCGAGGCCGCCGCCGACATCCTGGCGCTCGTCCTCGCCCTGCTCATCGTCGTGTTCCTGCACGTCGTCATCGGCGAGATGATCCCCAAGAACCTGTCGATCGCGACGCCCGAACGGGCAGCCATCGCACTGGTGCCCGCTCTCGTCGTCGTGTCCAAGGTCGTCAAGCCGATCATCAGCGCCATGGACTGGATCTCCAAGGTCCTCGTCCGCGCGCTCGGCGTGGACCCCAAGGACGAGCTCGCCTCGGCCTTCACCGCCGAGGAGGTCGCCCAGATCCTCTCCGAGTCGCACAAGGAGGGGCTCGTCGAAGCGGACCAGTACGGCCTGCTCGGGGCAGCGCTCGAGTTCAGCGACAAGGACGCCCGCGACGTCGGTGTGCCCCTGGGTGCACTCATCACCGTGGGCCTGGACGCCACCCCGGACAGCATCGAACGACTCGTGGCCCGACATGGGTACTCCCGTTTCCCGGTCGTCGATGCCGGAGGAGAGCTGTCCGGCTACCTCCACCTCAAGGACGTCCTGTTCGCCGACGAGGAGGAGCGCCTCCAGCCGGTGCCGGCCAAACGCATCCGCAAGATGGCCAACGTGCGACCTGGCGACGAGGTGGAATCCGTACTGGCCACGATGCAGCGGACGGGTTCGCACCTGGCGCGGGTCGTCGGCGACGACGGGGGAGTGATCGGCGTCGTGTTCCTTGAGGACGTGATCGAGGAGCTGGTCGGAGAGGTCACGGACTCGTCCCAGCGCCGCTGAGTCCCAGCGCGGCTGAGTTCGTCCGCTGCCGCCAGCTTCCGCTGCACCGTCGCCTGTCGGGCAGCGGGCCTTCGGCCCTGAACCTGTGCCCGACTGCGTCGTGCTGCCCCATGGTGCCCCCGTCGGCGCTCTCACTCCGTTCGAAGCGCCTGTTACTTCTGCCGTGGGCCCCAAACGACGAAAGACTTTGAACAACGCTTCGCGAAGTTCAAAGTCTTTCGTCGTTTTGGTGCCCCCGGCAGGATTCGAACCTGCGCCCCCGCCTCCGGAGGGCGGTGCTCTATCCCCTGAGCTACGGGGGCTCAACGGTCCGAATAGTGACTATTCGGGCTGTTCTGGGATGCTCAGGGAGGGTATCAGCCTAAAGTTCGGACCATGGAATCCATACCCGCAGTCGTGGCGATCACGCCCCGGCCGCTGGTCATGGTGTGCGACGACATCGACTCCATCCGAGCCATCATCCGGATCAACCTCGAGCTCGAGGGATTCGACGTCCTGGAGGCCGCTGACGGCCACGAGGCAATGAGTCACCTCATCGATCCGTCGGCCCGGGTGCCCGACGTCATCATCCTCGACGCGCAGACCCCCCGCCGTGACGGTTGGTGGGCGATTGCCGCGATCCGCGCGCATCCCCGCCTCGCCGGGGTCCCGACCGTTCTGGTCACAGCCTCAACCACTGAGCACGACCGCAGCGCCGCAGCGCTCGCTGGTTTCGACGCCTTCATCGGCAAACCCTTCGACCCGGTCGACCTGGTCGACGTCATCTCACGCCTCGCGGCCGACGGACGCCCGGAGATTCCGGCCCAATAGACTTCCCGGGTGACTCCCGAAGAACTCTCCTCCGCAATCCGGGCTGCCCTGCTCGAGGCCACTGCCGCCGGTGACTTCACCGCCGACGTCCCCGGAGAGGTGCGCGTGGAGCGACCCAAGAACCGCGACCACGGCGACTGGTCCACCAACATCGCCCTCCAGCTGGCCAAGGCCGCCGGTATGCCGCCGCGAGACCTCGCGACCCGCCTCGCCGAGCGCTTGACCGCGATCGACGGCATCTCGCAGGTCGACGTCGCCGGTCCGGGCTTCCTCAACATCACCCTTGATGCGGCGAGCGCTGGAGAGCTGGCGCGAAACATCGTCGAGAGCGGCACGGCATACGGAAAGAACGACTCCGAAGCCGGCCACACGATCAACCTCGAGTTCATCTCGGCCAACCCCACGGGGCCGTTGCACATCGGCCACACCCGCTGGGCTGCGCTGGGCGACTCGATGCGTCGCCTGCTGACCGCGTCGGGTGCCGACGTGACGGCGGAGTACTACATCAACGACGCCGGCGCCCAGATGGACAAGTTCGCCCTCAGCGTCTTGGCCAGTGCCAAGGGTCAGCCCACTCCCGAGGGCGGCTACCCGGGTGCCTACATCGGCGACCTCGCCAAGGGCGTCGTCGAGCAGCGCCCGGACGTGCTCGACCTGCCCGACGACGAGGCCATCGCGCTCGTCCGACCGCTCGCCTACACGGCGCAGCTCGCCGAGATCCAGCAGACGCTCGAGCGGTTCGGTGTGTTCTTCGACGTGTGGTTCTCCGAGCAGGAGCTCCACGACGGTGGCGCGGTCGAGAGCGCGGTCGAACGGCTCCGCGAGCAGGGCCACGTCGATGACAAGGACGGCGCGGTGTGGCTGCGCACGACCGACTTCACGGACGACAAGGACCGCGTCCTCATCCGCGCCGACGGCGTTCCGACCTACTTCGCGGCCGACGCTGCCTACTACCTGAGCAAGAAGGACCGCGGCTTCACCGAGAAGATCTATCTCCTTGGTGCCGACCACCACGGCTACATCGGCCGACTCAAGGCGATCGCGGCCTGCGCCGGCGACGACCCGGACGTCAACATCGACGTGCGCATCGGTCAGCTCGTCAACCTCAACGGCGCCAGGCTGTCCAAGCGGGCCGGCAACATCATCGAGCTCAATGACCTGCTCGACTGGATCGGCAAGGACGCCGTGCGCTACAACCTGGCTCGCTACCCGGCCGACAGCCCGCTGTCGCTCGACGGCGAAGAGCTGCGCAAGCAGACCAACGACAACCCCGTCTTCTACGTCCAGTACGCCCACGCCCGCACGGCCAACGTGTCCCGGCTCGCGGGGGAGGACGGCGTGAGCCGCGAGGGCGGGTTCGACCCGGGGCTGCTCACCGATGCCACCGAGGCGACCCTTCTCGCGATCCTCAGCGACTTCCCGCGGGTCGTCGCGCAGGCCGCCCACCTGCGGGAGCCGCACCGGGTGGCGCGCTACCTCGAGGATCTCGCCGGCCGCTACCACAAGTGGTACGACACCTGCCGGGTCCGGCCCATGAACGCCGACGAGGAGGTCACCGACCTCCACCGCACCCGGTTGTGGCTCAACGACGCCACCCGCCAGGTGCTCGCCAACGGCCTCGACCTGCTCGGCGTCAGCGCGCCCGAGCGCATGTGAGGGGCTGAACGATGCGTTCGCACGAGGCCGGTGCCCTCCACGCCGAAGGCTATGGCGGACCCCCGCTCTACCTGCCGTTCCCGACCGACGTCAACGCGCTGCTCCCGCAGCTCTGGGCAGATTCGGTATGCCGTGGCGACGAGGGCCGCTTGACCGTCGCCGGTCTCGACGTGGAGAGCATCGCGCGCGAGTTCGGCACGCCGGCCTACGTCGTTGACGAGGGTGACTTCCGGGCGCGGGCACGGTCGTTCCGCGACGACTTCGCGGCGCCCTTCGAGACCGTGTGCGGTGGCGCCGACATCTACTACGCAGGCAAGGCGTTCCTGTGCACCGCGGTTGCGAACTGGGTTGCGCAAGAGGGGCTTTCCCTCGATGTCTGCAGCGGCGGCGAGCTCGCCGTGGCCCGCCGCGCCGGGTTCCCGCCCGAGCGCATCGGCTTCCACGGCAACAACAAGTCACTGTCCGAGATCCGCCACGCGCTCGACTACGGCGTGGGACGGATCGTCGTCGACTCGTTCATCGAGATCGAGCGCGTGGCTTCAGTCGCCGCCGACCTCGGCGTCGTCGCACCGGTGATGATCCGCGTGACCGTCGGCGTCGAGGCCCACACCCACGAGTTCATCGCCACCGGGCACGAGGACCAGAAGTTCGGCTTCAGCCTCTCCGGCGGGCAGGCGCTCGACGCGGCCAAGGCCGTCCTGGCCCACGACACCCTCGACCTGCGCGGACTGCACTCGCACATCGGCAGCCAGATCTTCGACACGGGCGGCTTCGAGATGAGTGCGCGTCGCCTTGTGGGACTGCACGCGCAGATCGCCAACGAGCTGGGTCACCACAGCCCCGAGATCGACCTCGGCGGCGGGTTCGGCATGGCCTACACGTCGCAGCACACGCCGCTGCAGCCCGGGGAACTCGGTGAGCAGCTGGCCAACATCGTGGGCCGCGAGTTCAAGGCGATTCTGGGAACACGAGACGGTGACGTGGTTGTGCCTCGGGTCTCGATCGAGCCGGGCCGCGCCATCGTCGGGCCGTCGACCTTCACGCTCTATGAGGTGGGCACGGTCAAGCCGGTCGAGCTCGGCGACCACCACTCCCGTGTCTATGTCTCCGTCGACGGCGGCATGAGTGACAACGTGCGGCCCGCGCTCTACGAGGCCGACTACTCGTGCACGTTGGCCAACCGCAGCTCCGATGCCGAACCGATGCTGGCCCGCGTCGTCGGCAAGCACTGCGAGAGTGGCGACATCGTCGTCCAGGACGAGTGGCTCCCCGCAGACACCCAGCCCGGTGACCTCATCGCCGTGCCGGGCACCGGTGCCTACTGCCGCGCGCTCTCCAGCCAGTACAACCACACTCCGCGGCCGCCGGTGCTCGCGGTCCGAGACGGCAAGGCACGGGTCATCGTGCGCCGTGAGACCATCGACGACCTGCTTGCTCTCGACGTCGGGAGCAGTGATGACGCAGCGCTATGAACACTTCGCCGCGGCATGAACCCGTGACGCCTGAGGAGAACCCCGCCGAAATGGCATCCCCCACCGTTGATCTGCCGATCCTCAAGGTCGCCCTGCTCGGTTGTGGAGTCGTGGGCTCCTCCGTCGCGAGGATGCTCGTCGACAACGCCGATGACCTGGCTTCGCGCGTCGGCGCCCGGCTCGAGCTCATCGGCATCGCCGTGCGTCGTCCCGACCGTGCGCGTCCCGATGTTCCTGTTGACCCCTCACTCTTCACGGCGGATGCGGACACCCTCGTGCGCAGCGCCGACATCGTCATCGAGGTCATCGGCGGCATCGACCCGGCCCGCGAGCTCATCCTCACGGCGATGCAGCACGGAGCCTCGGTGGTCACCGCCAACAAGGCGCTGCTCGCCGAGGACGGGCCGACTCTGTATGCCGCCGCGGGCGAGCACGGAGTCGACCTCTACTACGAGGCCGCCGTTGCCGGCGCCATCCCGATCGTGCGCCCGATGCGCGAGTCCCTCGTCGGTGACGACGTGCAGCGCATCCTCGGCATCGTCAACGGCACGACGAACTTCGTTCTCGACAAGATGGATTCGACCGGCGCCGGCTTCGCCGAGACCGTCGAGCAGGCCCAGTCGCTCGGTTATGCGGAGGCCGACCCGACCGCCGACGTCGAGGGCTTCGACGCAGCCGCCAAGGCGGCGATCCTCGCATCGTTGGCGTTCCACACCCGCGTCTCCATCGATGACGTGCACCGCGAGGGGATCACCGAGGTGACCGCCGCGGACATCCAGGCGGCCCGTGACATGGATGCCGTCGTCAAGCTGCTCGCGATCTGCGAACTCGTCCGCGACGAGTCCGGCGCCCCCAGCGGCGTGAGCGTGCGGGTGCACCCGGCCATGATTGCCCGCAGCCACCCACTGGGCTCGGTGCGTGATGCCTACAACGCGGTTTTCGTCGAGGCCACGGCCGCGGGCGAGCTCATGTTCTACGGCAAGGGTGCCGGTGGCGACCCGACGTCGTCGGCCGTCCTCGGAGACGTCGTCGCGGTGGCCCGCCACCGCCTCGCCGGAGGGCACGGCCCGACCGAGTCGGCCTACGCCGACCTGCCCGTCGTCGACATGGGTCAGGCGACCACGAGGTATCACATCAGCCTCGCCGTGGCCGACCGCCCGGGTGTCCTCGCGCAGGTGGCATCAGCGTTCGCGGAGCACGGGGTGTCGATCGAGACGGTCCGTCAGCGGGTGCTGGGTGAAGGCGACGAGCGCGCCTCGCTCGTCATCGTCACCCACCGGGCGACCGACTCGGCCCTGGCCGCGACGGTCGATGCACTGACCGGCCTCGACACCGTCGACGCCGTCGTCTCCTGGATGAGAGTGGAAGGGGCCTGACGTGGCACACCAGTGGCGCGGAGTCATCCGTGAGTATGCCGACCGCCTGCCGATGCTGGCCGGCTCGCCTGTCGTGACCCTGCACGAGGGCGGCACGCCGCTCATCCAGGCCGAGCACCTGTCCGAGCTCGTCGGTGCCAACGTCCTCGTCAAGTACGAAGGCCTCAACCCGACCGGGTCCTTCAAGGACCGCGGGATGACCACCGCGATCTCCTATGCCAAGGGTCGTGGCGCGAAGGCTGTCATCTGCGCGAGCACGGGCAACACGAGCGCTTCGGCCGCGGCATACGCGACGAAGGCCGGCATGACCTGCGCCGTCCTCGTCCCCGAGGGCAAGATCGCCATGGGAAAGCTCAGCCAGGCGATCGCCCACGGCGCCACCCTGATCCAGGTCGACGGCAACTTCGACAACTGCCTCACCGTGGCCCGCAAACTCGCCGAGGTGCATCCCGTCGAACTCGTGAACTCGGTCAACCCGGCGCGCATCGAGGGGCAGAAGACCGCGGCCTTCGAGATCGTCGATGCCTTGGGCGACGCCCCGAACATCCACATCCTCCCGGTCGGCAACGCCGGCAACATCACCGCATACTGGCGCGGCTACAGCGAGTACGCCGCGGACGCCGAGGGCCTGCCCGCAGTGTCGACCCGCACTCCGCAGATGTGGGGCTTCCAGGCAGCCGGGGCTGCTCCACTCGTCCTCGGCCACCCGATCGACAACCCAGAGACCATCGCCACCGCGATTCGCATCGGCAACCCTGCTTCCTGGCGCCAGGCCGAAGAGGCGCGCGACCAGTCCGGTGGCCGCATCGAGTCCGTCACCGATGAGCAGATCCTCGCCGCACACCGGCTGCTGTCCTCGACCGAAGGCATCTTCGTCGAGCCCGGCTCGGCTGCGAGCATCGCCGGCCTGATGCAGGCGAGCGAGCGAGGTCAGGTCCCGCGCGACGCGACCATCGTCTGCACCGTGACCGGCCATGGCCTCAAGGACCCCCAGTGGGCGCTGCGCACCGCTGACGGTTCCGAGATCGTGCCGGTCAAGGTCCATGCCGAGGCCCAGGCTGTCGCCGAGGTTCTCGGCTTCGAGAGCTGATCGTGGGGCGGTGGGAGCCCGGCACCTCCGTGGCCGTGGCGGTGCCCGCGAGCAGTGCCAATCTCGGCCCGGGCTTTGACTCCATCGGAGTCGCTCTCGGTGTCTGGGACCGGTGTCGCGCAACGGTTCTCGCACACTCGGGACTCGAGATCGCGGTGGCGGGGGAGGGCTCCGGAGCAGTCCCGACCGACGCCTCCCACCTCGTCTTCCGCAGCTTCGTGCGCGCCTTTGAGTCCTTCGGGGAGCAGCCCCCTCCGGGCCTGCGACTCGAGTGCGACAACGCCGTGCCCCACGGCCGTGGGATGGGTTCGTCGGCTACCGCGATCGTCACCGGCATCGTCCTCGCACACGCCCTCCGCGCGGCACGTGAGGGCCAGCCCGGCGCCGACCTCGACCTCGCCGTGGTGAACGATCTCGCGGCACGACTTGAGGGGCACCCCGACAACTCGTCCGCGAGTGTCTTCGGTGGCGTGACGCTCTCATGGTCCGACGACGCCGACAAGGGGACCGCGACCCTTCGGCTCGTCGCCCACCCCGACATCGTCCCCGTCGTCTTCACTCCCCAGACCCAACTGTCCACGGCCACGGCGCGAGCAGTGCTGCCCGCTCAGGTGCGACTGGCCGATGCGGCTGCCAACTCCGCCCGTGCGGCGCTCCTCATCCACGCCATCACCAGTGCGCCCGAGTACCTCCTCGACGGCACGCGGGAGTGGTTGCACCAGGAGCCCCGTCGCCCGGCCTACCCCGCCTCGATGGAACTAGTGGACCAGCTCCGTGCTGCGGGTCATGCGGCGGTCATCTCCGGGGCCGGCCCGTCCGTCCTCGTCCTCGCCACCTCGGCCACGGCGCCAGCGGTGAGCGAAGCGGGAGGTGACGGGTGGCAGATCCTGCTGCCCGGCATACCGGATCGTGGTGCGCAGGTCGACGACTCCTGAGCGCGTCGAAGCGGGCGTCGCGGGGGCTGTCGCGCGGTTCAGGGTGTTAGTGTGGAGGCGCGGTCGTAGTTGATGCCGGGGAAGCGTTCTGCTCAACCGATGCCTACCGCGATACGCACCCTTCACTGTTGGGCTGGTCGTGCTGAGTCACGCGCCGGAATTCGGCAGCCCCGTGGATCAATCCGCCAGACTTCTGGCACCCACTTTCGGCCCCGCCCCTTTCGGGCACGGGGCCCACTGACGAGGGGAAGGATCCTTCGTGACAGACACCACCACCCTTGAGGCATCCGCGGCATCCGGGCAGAGCCCGCGCCGATCGGGCTCGCTGACGGCCATGCGCCTCGCCGAGCTCCAGGGTCTTGCTTCGAGCATGGGCATCTCCGGCACCGCCAAGATGCGCAAGGGCGACCTGGTCGCCGCCATCAAGTCCCGGCAGAACGGCGACAGCGGTCCCGCTGCGACGTCCTCCGCGACGTCCTCCGCGACGTCCTCCGCTCCGGCGCAGGGTCGATCGCGTCGCGCCTCCTCGTCGGGTCAGGTGACCCCGAAGTCCGACACCCCGAAGGCGTCGACCGAGTCGGCCACGTCTGGCGAGGACAATCCCGAGCGCACCGAGCGCACCGAGCGCACCGAGCGCACCGAGCGCACGGACCGCGACGACCGTTCGGACCGCGCCGACCGCATTGAGCGCGCCGAATCTGCCGACGCCCCCGCCGAGGCCCGCAACGGCCAGAACCGCGAGGTTCGTGAGCAGCGCGACGGCAACCGTGAGCAGCGCGACGGCAACCGCGAGCAGCGCGACGGCAACCGCGAGCAGCGCGACGGCAACCGCGAGCAGCGCGACCGCACCAACGACCGCGCCGACCGCAACCAGGGCCAGGACGGCAAGCAGCAGGGTCAGGACCAGGGCCCGAACCAGGTCGGCCAGGACCAGGGCAACGATGACGACGAGACCGGCCGCAGTGGCCGTCGTCGCCGCAACCGCAACCGCAGCCGCGACCGCGACCGCGACAAGCGTCGCCCGGTCACCGCTGCTGGCGAGTCTCAGGTCGAGAACGAGCCGCAGCTCACCGAGGACGACGTCCTCGTCCCCGTGGCCGGCATCCTCGACATCCTCGACAACTATGCGTTCGTGCGGACCTCGGGCTACCTCCCGGGCAACAACGACGTCTACGTGCCGCTCGGCATGGTCAAGCGCCACAACCTGCGCAAGGGCGACGCCGTCGTCGGGGCCACCAAGGCGCCGCGTGATGGTGAGGACCCGCAGCAGCAGACCGTGGGGACGCGCAACAACCGGGCGAAGTACACCCCGCTCGCACGTCTCGACACCGTCAACGGCCAGAACCCCGACGACGCCCGCACCCGGGTCGAGTTCGGCAAGCTCACGCCGCTCTACCCGCAGGACCGCCTCCGTCTCGAGACCGAGCCGGGCATCCTGACGACCCGAATCATCGACCTGGTCGCCCCCATCGGCAAGGGCCAGCGCGGCCTCATCGTCGCGCCCGCCAAGGCCGGCAAGACCATGGTCATGCAGGCCATCGCCAACGCCATCACGACGAACAACCCCGAGGTTCACCTCATGGTCGTCCTCGTCGATGAGCGGCCCGAAGAGGTCACCGACATGCAGCGCGCGGTCAAGGGTGAGGTCATTGCCTCGACCTTCGACCGTCCTGCCGAGGACCACACCACCGTCGCCGAGCTCGCGATCGAGCGCGCCAAGCGCCTCGTCGAGATGGGTCACGACGTCGTCGTGCTCCTCGACTCGATCACCAAGCTGGGTCGCGCCTACAACCTCGCCGCTCCGGCGAGTGGCCGCATCCTCTCCGGTGGTGTCGACTCCGCTGCGCTCTACCCGCCGAAGAAGTTCTTCGGCGCGGCACGCAACATCGAGGACGGCGGCTCGCTCACCATCCTCGCCACGGCCCTCGTCGAGACCGGCTCGCGCATGGACGAGGTGATCTTCGAGGAGTTCAAGGGCACCGGCAACATGGAGCTCAAGCTCGACCGTGGCCTGTCCAACCGCCGCATCTTCCCGGCCGTCGACATCAACAACTCGGGCACGCGTCGCGAAGAGATCCTTCTCGCGCCGGAAGAGCTCAAGATCATGTGGAAGCTGCGTCGCGTGCTGTCCGGGCTCGACAGCCAGCAGGCCATCGAGCTCCTGCTCGACCGGCTCCGCAAGAGCAAGACGAACTACGAGTTCCTCAAGCAGGTCCAGCAGAACAGCTCGATCAGGCTCGAGGACGACGACAGCGACAACTGACAGCCGTCCTCACCTGCGAAGCGGTCTTCCCCTTGGGGAGGCCGCTTCGCGGCTTTGCGGGGTATGCCGTCCGCTCACCTCGCGCGCGGTGGTGACGGTCGCTGCATGGCGGGGAAGGCGTGCTCGGTGAAGCCAAGGTCGCGGTAGATGCGGGCACCGTCGGGGGTGGCGTAGAGGTCGACGCGCCGTGCGTCGGTCTCGGTGTCGAACCAGTCGACCAGATCCTCGGTGATCCGACGGCCCCACCCCTGGCCGCGGGCTTCGACGTCGGTGACGATGTTGTTGATGACCCCGGCCAACCCATTGGGACAGCCCGGGCTGGGCCCGATGTGCTTGACCTCGCCCACGCCGCAAGACACGACCTGACCTTCGACCTCGGCCACGAGGATGCACGCGTCGTCGCGGGCGAGAACCTTCTCGAACCAAGCCCGAGTGGCGGCGAGCCACTTGGGTGCAGCGAGGTCTGTCTGAGCAGTGCCCATGGCCTCGAACATGAGCACCCGGAACCGGATGAGGTCGTTGACGTCGGCGGGAGTCGCTGGACGGATCACAGGCTCTGACGACCGGTGTGGGTGCGGAAGATCAGGGAGGTCTGCACGTGCGAGACACCGGGCCGGCTCGAGACGTTGTCGAGGACGAAGTCGCGCAGCTGGTCGGGGGACTCGGCGCTCACGTGCACGAGGAAGTCGTCGGCTCCGCTGATGTTGAACGCCGCCAGCACCCCTGGGAGGCCGGCCATCTCGTCGCCGAAGGCCTCGACCTGCGCCCGGTCGTGTCCCGACAGTCCGATGGCGATGACCGCCTGGAGCGGGCGCCCCATCTTGGCGGCGTCGAGGGTCGCGTGGAAGCCAGTGATGACACCACGCTCACGCAATGAGCGCACTCGACCGACGCACGTCGACTCAGCGATGCCCACCTCGCGGGCCAGTGCAGCGTTCGAGATGCGTCCATCGTCCACGAGAGCGGCAACGAGGGCGCGGTCGATCTCATCGAGCTGTGGTGGCGCGGTCGGGGCCGGGCCTGGAGTGAGGGGATGCGGATTCTTCGGCACACCCCCACGCTACTCACCCGTAAGCGCGGATCGCATCAGCAGAGGCCTCTTTGGACCCGGTTTCAGCGGGACTCTTTCGCTGGGACGTGGATCCTGCGGAGGATGATCACCATGAGGACAGAATCCATGACGCGCCACGCCGATCCCGCAACGACCGCCGTCCACGCCGCGCGTGAGGACCTCACGGCCCTCGGGCTGCACGTCCCGCTCATTGACCTGGCCACGACGTATCCGATGCCGACGATCGAAGCCGGCGGAACGGCATACGACACGTTGGGTGCGGGGGAGCGGCCGGACCACGAGGCGACCCTCGTCTACCAGCGCCTGTGGAACCCGGGGGTCGACCGCTTCGAGCGAGCCGTCGCGGCCCTGGAGCGGGCCGAGTCCTCTGTCGCGTTCGCGAGCGGCATGGCCGCCCTCACCGCGGTTCTCCTCGCGGCGGTGGCCGCCGGCACGCCTCACGTCGTCGCCGTCCGCCCGCTCTACGGCGGCTCGGACCACCTCCTCGCCACGGGACTCCTCGGCACGACCGTCACCTGGGCCACGCCCGAAACGGTCGGCGACGCCATCCGTCCGGACACGGGCCTGGTGCTCCTCGAGACGCCAGCGAATCCCTCGCTCGAGCTCATCGACATCGCGGCTGTCGTGGCCCAGGCCGGTGACGTACCCGTCGCCGTCGACAACACGTTCGCCACTCCGGTGCTCCAGCAGCCCGTCCGTCACGGCGCGACCCTCGTGCTGCACTCGGCCACGAAGTTCATGGGGGGGCACGGCGACGTCATGGGTGGGGTCGTGGCGGCCAACCACGAGTGGACGGCCCGGCTGCGGCAGGTCCGAGCCATCACCGGTGCGGTGCTTCACCCGCTCGCTGCCTACGAACTGCACCGAGGGCTGCAGACGATCCACGTCCGGGTACGCGCCCAGCAGGAGTCCGCAGCCGTGGTTGCGGCGTGGCTGGCCAAGCGTTGCGAGGTGTCGCGGGTGCACTACCCCGGCCTGGCGGGCGGAGACCCCCGTGGGCTCGTCGGCACCCAGATGGCCGGCCCGGGCGCACTGGTCGCCTTCCGGTTCACGGGTGGGTATGCCGCGGCGGCGGCCTTCGTGGAACACCTGGACCTGGTGACCCATGCCGTGTCGCTGGGCGGGGTGGACAGCCTGATCCAGCATCCGGCGAGCCTCACCCACCGCCTTGTCGTCTCCGAGGCGCGACCTGATGCGGACCTCCTGCGCCTGTCGGTCGGACTCGAGGGCGTCGACGACGTCATCGCCGACCTCGAGAAGGCCTTCGCCAACCTCCCGTGACCCTTGGGGCGGGGAATGCGGGGGTGGGGGTCGTCGTTTAGGTCTCTGTGTGCCTGCTCTGGCACACTTGTTCGCTGGACCGGTTCACGGCACGAACGCGTTTCCTGAGCATCACCCTCACGAGTGGATGCAGGCGGGGCGCTACCGGGTTTGCATCTACCTGATGGACCCGCCGACCCGGAGACATCCAGAGCTCTCAAGGAGAACATCGTGAAGAAGGACATCCACCCGAACTACGCCGAGACCACGGTCACCTGCACCTGTGGCGCGTCGTTCACCACTCGCAGCACCGCCGAGAGTGGCGCGATCCACGCTGAGGTCTGCAGCCAGTGCCACCCGTTCTACACGGGCAAGCAGAAGATTCTCGACACCGGTGGCCGCGTTGCGCGCTTCCAGGCTCGCTACGGCAAGAAGGCCGACGCGTAGCACTCTCACTGCGCCGACCCGTTGATCCTGCACAGGATCCGGGTCGGCGCTTTGTGTTTCCCCCGACGGCGCGCCACCGACGCCCCACCCGCCACTGACCGTCCCTGAGAGGACACCCGATGTTCGAGTCCGCCGCCGCCCTCGCTGAGGAGCACGCCACGCTCGAGCGCGAGATGGGTGACCCGGCGATCGCCTCCGACCCCGACCAGCTGCGCGAGATCAACAAGAGGTATGCCGCGCTGGGACCGACCGTCGCGGCATACGCCGCCTGGCAGGTGGCCACCGACGACCTCGAGACGGCCCGTGAGCTGGCGACCGAGGACGCCGGGTTCGCGGCCGAGGTCCCGGGGCTCGAGGCGAGCGCCACCGAGGCCGCCGACCGCCTCCGTCGGTTGCTCATCCCGCGCGACCCCGACGACGACCGCGACGTCATCGTCGAGGTCAAGGCGGGTGAGGGCGGCGAGGAGTCGGCGCTGTTTGCCGGCGATCTGCTGCGCATGTATCTCCGCTACGCCGACCAGCGCGGTTGGCGCACAGAGGTCCTCGGCTCGACCGAGACCGACCTCGGCGGCTTCAAGGACGTGCAGGTCAGCGTCAAGTCCAAGAAGGCTCCCCAGCCGGGTGAAGGTCCGTGGGCCCGGCTCAAGTACGAAGGCGGCGTGCACCGCGTCCAGCGCGTTCCCATCACGGAGACGCAGGGCCGCATCCACACGAGCGCCGCCGGTGTGTGGGTCATGCCGGAGGCCGAAGAGGTCGAGGTCGAGATCCACGCCAACGACCTGCGGATCGACGTCTTCCGCTCGTCCGGCCCCGGTGGGCAGAGCGTCAACACCACCGACTCCGCCGTGCGGCTCACCCACCTCCCGACCGGCACCGTCGTCATCTGCCAGAACGAGAAGTCGCAGCTGCAGAACCGCGAGGCCGCGATGCGCGTGCTGCGGGCGCGGCTGCACCAGATGGCGATGGACGAGGCCAACGCGGCGAGCGCCGACATCCGTGCCAGCCAGGTGCGCACGGTCGACCGCAGCGAACGCATCCGCACCTACAACTTCGCCGAGAACCGAATCAGCGATCACCGCACCGGTTTCAAGGCCTACAACCTCGACACTGTCCTCGGCGGCGAGCTCGACCCGGTCGTCGAGTCGGCCATGGCGGCGGATGAGGCAGCACGTCTGGCCGCGCTCGGCGAGGGCACCGCGTGAACGACCTGCGTGACGCGGTCCGGGAGGCCACCCAGAGGCTCGCCGACGCGGGGGTTGGTTCGCCCGAGCACGACGCCATCGCGCTCGCGGCGCACGCCCTGGGTGTCGACGCGAGCGAGGTGCGGCGGCTCATGATCCTTGGTGGTCCCGTGCCTGAGGCGTATGCCGCCCTCGTCGCCGAGCGCGCCAGTCGCGTTCCGCTCCAGCACCTCACGGGCCGGGCCTGGTTCCGAGGTCTCGAGCTGGAGGTCGGGCCGGGGGTGTTCGTGCCGCGGCCTGAGACGGAAGTCGTTGCTGGGTGGGCCATCGAGGCTGCGCAGGCGCGTCTCGACGACGGCGTCACGGCTCCCGTCGTCGTCGATCTCTGCACGGGTTCGGGTGCCATCGCGCTCGCGATCAAGTCCGAGGTGCCGGATGCACAGGTCCACGCCGTCGAGGTCAGTGACCTGGCGGTGGCGTGGGCGGAACGCAACCGTGACCGACTCGGACTCGACATCGAGATCGTGCATGGTGATGCGGTCACGGCCTTCGAGGAGCTCGCGGAGGTCGACGTCGTCGTGTCGAACCCGCCCTACATCCCGACCCTCGCCGAGCCGATCGATCCCGAGGTGCGAGACCACGACCCGCACGTCGCGCTCTATGGCGGCAGCGAGGACGGTCTGGCGATCCCGCGTCTGGTCGCGGCTCGTGCCGCAGGACTTCTGCGCAGCGGGGGAGTGCTCGTCATGGAGCACGCCGACAGTCAGGGCGAGTCGTTGCCCACTGCGTTACGGGCGACCGGCTCGTGGACGTACGTGGAGGATCGCCTCGACCTGACGGGCCGACCGAGAGCGACTGTGGCCGTCCGGGCCTGAGTTGGTCACGCCCGCATCACACCTTCGCCAATGTCCCTGCGCAGGTGGCGGCCTCACCATTACGGTGGGCTGCCGGCGACAGGCCCGGCGCCACCACGCACACCACCACATGCACGACCACGTGCACAGCCAGGGGGAACCACCATGAGCTTTTCCGAGCAGCCGGCGCCGCAGCCGAACGCCCTTCCCGAGCAGCCTTCGGCCATCAGCACCCCGGTCCCAGAGGGAGCACAGCCGGCGACGGTCGCAGCAGCAGCACCCTTCGAGATCGTCTCTCGCGGTGTGCTCTGGAGCCTCGGGGCGATCCCCTTGGGCATGATCTCGGCCGCCCTCATCTGGCGTTTGGGGTTCATCGCGTCGATCTCGAGCTTTGTCGTCGCGGGTGCCGCCATGTGGCTCTACACCAAGGGCGCGGGCACTGTTCCCCGTCGCGGCATCGTGCCGCTCGTCGGCGTCATCATCGTGGGAGTGGCCCTGTCGTTCCTTGCGATCGTGGCGAGCGACATCGTCCAGGCCTACGGAACTCCCGAGGGCAAGGAGCTGGGCTACCCGTCCGTCTGGTCGATGCTCGGGAACAACCTCTTCTCCCCGCAGGTCCTCGGTTCCTACGGCAAGGACCTCGCGATGTTCCTCGTCTTCGCGGCCCTCGGCCTGTTCGGGACCTTCCGGCAGCTCGCCGGCGCGCGTCGCGGCTGACGCGACTCGTCCCCCTCTCACTGCTCCACCCGCAAGCGGGTGAGACGCACCACGGCCCCACCCGCAAGCGGGTGGGGCCGTGGCTTGGCGTCGGCCTTGGTCAGAAGATGTAGATCACCAGGGCGATGATCAGAAGAACACCAACGACGGTCCAGATCAGTCCGGATCCACGCATGTGCGACACCTCCATTCGGTGACAGTTTCTGAGTTGACCTTATGCAGGGCGAGGGGGTCGGCGGGGGTTTAGGGCGTCGGAAGATTTCTGCGTTTGTGCTGTTCACGTGCCATCTCGAAAGGCGCCGACATGACGATGCGTGGTCGGTCCTAGGCTGGTGCCATGAGCCCCGTCTTTGACTGCACGACGCCCGAGGGGCGCCAGGACGGCATCGCCAAGGCGACTGCCGGAGTGCGCCAGGGGGACCTCGTCGTCCTCCCCACCGACACCCTCTACGGCATTGGCGCCGACGCCTTCTCGCCCGACGCCGTCCAGCGGCTTCTCGACGCCAAGGGTCGCGGTCGCGAGATGCCGCCGCCGGTCCTCGTCCCCGAGGTCCGCACCGTCGACGGACTCGCGACGGACGTGCCGGCATACGCTCGTGCCCTCATCGAGCGCTACTGGCCCGGACCACTGACGCTGGTTTTCAAGGCGCAGCCCTCCCTGATGTGGGATCTCGGCGACACCGGCGGCACGGTCGCCGTGCGCATGCCCGACAACGAGGTCGCCCTCGAACTCCTCAAGGAGGTCGGGCCGATGGCCGTGAGCAGCGCCAACCGCACCGGACAGCCGGCCTCGCGCACCATCATCGATGCGGCGACCCAGCTGGGCGCGTCGGTGGAGTTCTACCTCGATGGCGGTCCCGTGACCGGAGGGCTGGCGTCGACCATCGTCGACTGCACGCACCCCGAGCCGACGATTCTGCGCCGGGGCGCCATCGACGCGGACGAGATCATGGCCCTCGCGAACCAACACCTAGAGTTGCCGCCAGAAGAGCAGGCAGCTGACCAGCAGGAATCAGAACCCGAGGAGAGCAGCAGCGATGAGTGAGACGTTCTACGGTTCGGACTTCGGGGCCCTGGAGGCCTATGACCCCGAGATCGCCGGTGTCCTGGTGTCGGAGCTCGACCGCCTCCGTGGCGGTCTGCAGCTCATCGCGAGCGAGAACATGTCCTCGCCCGCAGTGCTCACCTCGCTCGGTTCGACGCTGTCCAACAAGTACGCCGAGGGATACCCCGGTCGCCGCTACTACGGTGGCTGCTCCGAGGTCGACAAGGCCGAGACGCTGGCCATCGAGCGGGCCAAGGCCCTCTTCGAGGCCGACCATGCCAACGTCCAGCCGCACTCGGGCGCCAGCGCGAACCAGGCGGTCTACGGCGCGTTCATGAAGCCGGGCGAGACGATCCTTGCGATGAGCCTGCCGCACGGTGGACACCTCACCCACGGCACGAAGATGTCGTTCTCGGGCAAGTGGTTCAACGCCGTGCACTACGGCGTCGACAAGGAGACCGAGGACATCGACTATGCCGAGGTCGAGCGTTTGGCCAAGGAGCACAGGCCCAAGGTCATCCTTGCCGGTGGGTCCGCGATTCCGCGGCTCATCGACTTCGAGTTCTTCCGTCGCGTGGCCGACGAGGTCGGCGCGATCTTCTGGGTCGACGCCGCGCACTTCATCGGCCTCGTGGCCGGCAAGGCGATCCCCAGCCCGGTGCCCTACGCCGATGTCGTGAGCTTCACGACGCACAAGGTGCTCCGTGGCCCGCGCAGTGGCGCGATCGTCTGCAAGGAAGAGCACAAGGCGGCCATCGACAAGGCGGTCTTCCCGATGATGCAGGGCGGGCCGCAGATGCACACCATCGCGGCCAAGGCCACGAACTTCAAGGAGTGCGCCTCGCCCGAGTACCAGACCTACGCCAAACAGGTCATCGCCAACGCCAAGGTTCTCGCTGAGACGTTGGGGGACAAGGGCATCCGCCCGACCACGGGTGGCACTGACACCCACCTGTCACTGCACGACCTCCAGCCGGTGCTCGTCACCGGTGTCGACGCCGAGGCCCGCTGCGACGCGGCCGGCATCACGCTCAACAAGAACGCCATCCCGTTCGACCCGCAGAAGCCCAACATCGCCAGCGGAATCCGCGTCGGCACTCCCTGCGTCACCACGCAGGGCATGGGTGAGGACGAGATGCGGACCATTGCCGGCCTCATCGCCCGCGCGGTCGTCGACGGTGACGCGGACCCGGAGCACAAGGTCTCGCAGGAGGTGCGCGCCGAGGTGACCGATCTCGTGACGCGCTTCCCGGCATACCCCCGCTGAAGTAGTAGTCCCGGGACCGTTTCCCGCCGTCCCCGGGAAACGGTTCCGGAGCAAGGGAACTGTTCCGTTGTCAGGGACCGGTTTCCCGCCGTCCCCGGGAAACGGTCCCTGCGTCAGTCGGCTGAGCGGCCCCGTCGACTCCGACGGTCGTCGGCGGCCTGCTCGCGCGCCTCGTCCTCGAGTGCTGCTGCTTCCTCGGCCGAGGGACGGGCCTTGGGCTTGGTGCCCGATGCCGACGCGATGGTCCACACGCTGCGGGCGAAGACCTCGAGGTCGAGCAGCGGAGACATGTGCTTGAGGTAGTAGAAGTCGTAGGACAGCTTCTCGATCGTCTCCTCCTCCGACGCGGCGTAGCCGTGGCGCACCTGCGCCCAACCGGTGATGCCGGGACGCACCAGGTGGCGCTGGTCGTAGAAGGGGATCGCGTCGCGGTACTTCTCGACGAAGCTCACCTGTTCCGGACGGGGGCCGATCAGGGAGAGTTCGCCGCGCAGGACGTTGAAGAACTGCGGCAACTCGTCCAGCCGCACACTGCGCAGGAACCGGCCCAGGGGGGTGATCCGGGGGTCGTCACCCGTCGCCTGACGGGCACCGTGTGACTCGGCGTCGGCGCGCATCGTCCGGAACTTGAAGAGCTCGACGAGCTCTCCGCGCCGTCCCACGCGGACCTGCCGGAAGATCACCGGACTGCCGTCGACCAGGCGCACGAGGACGGCAACGACAGCAACCACCGGCAGCCAGAACGGAATCGTCGCGATGACGAGGACGAGGTCCACTGCATGTTTGAACGGGAGGAAGGGGAGCTTGCGCAGCAGCGAGGTCTCGATCTCCCAGCCCTCGGAGAGGTGTCCCAGGGGGACCCGACCGGTGTGCTCCTCGTAGACGTCGTTGAGGGGGCGCACCTCACGTCCCGCGACCGACGTCGCAGAGACGTAGCGCGTGACCTCGCGAGACCACGGGGCACTGAGGTCGACCGTGAGAATCGTGTCGGGCGGGGGAGCGGAGAGAGGCCCGGTGGCCGCCGGGTCGATGACGCCGACGACCGTGATGTGGGGGGTCGCGTCCAGGGCCCGCACGATGGCGTCGGAGCTGGTGACGACGACGAGGCGCTCGGTCCACGGCCGCAGTCGGAGGACGGCGCGCAACAGCAGCACCAGGCCCAGCCAGATCGCCAGAGTCGTGAAGAGCTGCGGTCGCGAGTAGTAGGGGCGGGCAAGGACGATCAGCGCTGTGATGGCGAGGAAGGCGAAGAGTGCCCCGAGGGCGGCGCGACTGAACGTCGGACGAGGCGGACCCTGCGGCATCACTGCGGCGACGAGTGCACTGCCGAGGAATGACCCCACGATGGCGATGGCGAGGATGCTCATCAGCCCACGACCCTGGGTCTGCATCTTCACGGTCTCGCTGAACGGGTGACCGCCGAACTGCAGAAACGCTGCGATGACGAAGGCGACGAAGAGGAGTGCGGCGTCTGCGCAGGCCATGCCGACGAGGAGCCGCTGTCTCATGGCGGTGAGTGTATTCGCCGCCGGAGTCGCGCTCGGGGACCCCGACCCGTCGGCCAGTTGGCCGCTCGCAGTTGGAGGTGGTTCCCATCCATGCCGTCACAGCCCATGAACATGGTGTCTTGGTCCGCCCAAATCTCGACATGCGAGTGCAGATCACTCTGGTTACCCTGAAAGCGGCGGTCGCTCGGCCGCCGAATCCCATGGGGCTGGGACGTGCATGAGGGGCTCGGCACCACGAGACAAGGGGAATTGATATGAAGAGATTCGTAGCGATCGCCTCCGCGGCGACCGCGCTGGCAGCCGTGGTGGCTGCTCCGAACGCCCAGGCCGTGACGGAGTACTCCTGGTCGCAGTCTGCGTCGGGAGTGACGGTGTCAGGTGTCTGGTACAAGGACACGAACGGCTACATCGTCCTCAAGGGCACTGTGAAGGACACCGCGGGTGACAGTTCGAGCGCAGTGGCTCAGATCCATTTCACAGAGGACTGCTGCTCCAACCGAGTGGAGGCCGACGGCGGAGTGGGTACCTCGACGAGTTTCACGTTCCGATCCGGAACCAGGGCGCCGAGCAACTTCCGGACAAAAGTCGGTCTGGAGCGGTACGGATACACCAGCTACGGCTCGTGGAAGTCCTACACAACCTGGTGAAGTTTCACGTTTGACGAATGGGGTCTCTGGTTCAGGGGCCCCATTCGTTGTTGTGGCGGTGCCGCTTTGTTGCAGGAAGTGGGTTCGGGGACGCCCTGTCCCGTCGGCCAGTTGGCCTCCACAGGGCGCTTGTGATAGTTTTCACAAGCACCCAGAACGAGTCAACGGAGACCCCACTGATGACACAGCAGACAGCGGCAAGAGGCGACAACCTCTTCGACGTCGTCCTGCGCGGAGCACTGCTTCCGACCGCCGTCGCGGGAGTCGTCACGGCCCTGGTCCTGACTCCGTTCCGAGGTGGCCTCGGCCTCGTGTCCGCCCTTGTTGGCGTGGCCATCGGGCTCGTCTTCTTTGCCTCCGGCCTGTTCATCGTCGGCCGTTTCGTGCGCGACAACTCCCAGCCCGTGCTGTTCATGGCCGTGGGGATGTCGGTCTACTTCGCGCAGGTCATCGCTCTGCTCGGCGTCCTCGTGCTCGCTCGCCAGATCGAGACCTTCGACAGCCTGGCCGCCGGAATCGCGTTGCTGGTCACCGTGCTGGTCTGGCAGGGCGCCCAGATGTACGCCTGGCGGAAGGCTCGAGTGCCCGTCTACGACGAGCCGGCAGACGCGGATCAGGCACCGGAAGAGGGGCCGTCATGATTTCGGCCCGCGTATCCACCACCACTGCGCGTCCGGTACCGTACGGCGTGCCGTCGGCTGCAGATTCGACGAAGCGGGTGCCATCGTGCGCCACTGCGGATTCACTCGGGTCGGAGACGACGCGGCAATCGTTTGACACGTCCTTGGAGGAGAGGTCTTGACCCCGAACATGATGACCCTGCACATGCTGCCCGGCATCGGTTCCGTCCCTGCCGAAGGCGGGTTCGAGACGCCTGGCGTGCAGGACTTCTGGTGGCCGCTGATCGGCGAGGGAGCCTTTGCGTTCACCCGCCCGGCGCTCGTGCTGCTGATCTCCGTCGGCGTCCTCGCCTGGTTCTTCGTGGGGACGAGCCGGCAGCTGGCTGTCGTGCCGACCAAGCGTCAGTTCATGGTCGAGGGTGTCTACAACTTCGTCCGCAACACGCTTGGGCGCGACATCATCGGCAGCAAGGACTTCCTACAGTTCGTTCCGCTCCTGATGACGCTCTTCACGCTCATCCTGCTGAACAACCTCTTCGGGATCCTGCCCTTCGTCCAGTACCCGACGATGAGCCGCCTGGGCATCCCACTCGTGCTGACGCTGATCGTCTACATCGTCTACCACACCGTGGGAATCCGCCGGAAGCACGGCGTGCTGCCCTACCTGAAGTCGCTCATCCCCCCGGGCCTGCCCGGTTGGCTCAAGCCCATCCTCTTCGGGCTGGAGTTCCTCACCTACTTCGTGATCCGCCCGCTGACGCTGGCACTGCGACTCATGGGCAACATGCTCGCCGGTCACCTCATGCTCCTCGTCTTCATCCTGGGAGGCGAGTACCTCCTGCTCCACGGTGACAACTTCTTCCTCAAGGGCTCGGGACTCCTCGCCTTCGGCTTCTCGATCGGGATGACGTTCTTCGAGCTGCTCATCGAGTTCCTGCAGGCCTTCATCTTCACCCTGCTCGCCGCGCTCTACATCTCCGACGCCGTCTCCGAACACCACTGAGACGCCACACGCCCCGGTCTTTCCAGCCGGTCTGCACCACCAACTGAATACACCGCACCGCACTCGACGCCGGAACCCCTCCGGCGCCTCCGAAAGGAAACACTGACATGGTCACTGGCAACATCGCCTTCCTCGGCTACGGACTTGCTGCGATCGGCCCCGGCATCGGTGTCGGCCTGATCTTCGCCGCCTACATCAATGGGGTTGCGCGTCAGCCTGAGGCCCGCGGCATGCTCCAGACCATCGCCTTCACCGGCATGGCGATCACCGAAGCACTGGCGATCCTCGGTCTGGTCTTCGCGTTCGTCTTCAAGGGCTGACCGAACCCTCGTCTACTGCTGATCGAGCCCTAAACAGATAGGACCAGATGTGATTCCCACATCCGTCGTTGCCGCCGAAGAGGTGGGCTTCCCCTCGGGCTTCCCGCTGCTCCCGCACCCGGTTGAGATGATCGTCGGGTTGATTGCCTTCGGCATCATGTACTGGTTGTACAAGTCGAAGGTCGTTCCGCGCATGGAGGCGCTCTACGCCGAGCGCACCGCGGCCATCGAGGGTGGCATGGAGCAGGCCGAGGAGGCCCAGGCTCAGGCCCACGCAGCGCTTCAGCAGTACGAAGCGCAGCTGCACGAGGCCCGCACCGAGGCCAACGCCATCCGTGAGGAGGCGCGCGCCGAGGGCGCCCTGATCGTGACCGAACTGCGCGAGAAGGCGCAGGCGGAGGCCGCTCGGATCACCGACTCGGCACAGCGTCAGATCGAGGCCGAGCGTCAGCAGGCCTATGTCTCGCTGCGCTCCGAGGTCGGCACCCTCTCCACGAGCCTCGCTGGTCGTATCGTCGGTGAGTCCCTTGAGGACGAGGTGCGCCAGAGGGGCACCATCGACCGCTTCCTCGCGGAGCTCGAGAGCGGCGCCGTCCGCCCCGAGAAGGTCGGCGCGGCCGCAGTTGCCGGTGACTCAGCTCAGGCTCAGCAGACCGAGCTCGACCTCGGCACTTCGGGTCAGGACGCCTGATGCGTGGTTCGTCGCGCGGAGCCCGGGCGGCGGCCGACAAGGCCCTCACCCAAGCTCTCGACGGTGTCGACCGCGCTGCGCTCGCCGAGGAGCTCTTCTCCATCGCGCAGGCGATCGAGACCGACGTCTCACTGCGTCGTGCTTTTGCCGATCCCTCTCGCGAGGGTGACGCGAAGCGTGCGCTCGCCGACCGCCTCTTCGGCGGCAAGGTGAGCGAGGCAGCCACCGCCCTCACGGGCGAGGTCGTCGCGCAGCGCTGGTCCGACGAGGGCGATCTCGGCGACACGCTCGAGGCCCTGGCTGTTCGGGCGCTCATCGCGAGCGCCGAGAAGGCCGGCCGTGTCGATGCAGTCGAGGATGAGCTGTTCCGCTTCGAGCGGATCATCGCCGCTGACGCGGGGCTGCGCGACACCCTGTCGACGCGCAACACCGACGCCAGCGGCAAGGCCGGCGTCGTGCGCAACCTGCTCGAGGGCAAGACAGCGCCCGAGACGATTCGTCTCGCGGAGCAGGCCGTGCTCGTGCCGCGTGGTCGTCGCCTCGACCGGGTGCTCGAGGCCTACCTCAAGCTCGCGGCGGGTCGTCACGACGAGCTGACCGCTCTGGTCACCGCCGTCCTACCGCTGGACGAGCAGCAGCAGTCCCGCCTTGCGGCGGCGCTGGGCGACATCTACGGCAAGAAGGTCACGCTGCAGCTGGTGCTCGATCCGAGCATCGTCGGCGGAATCCGCGTCCAGATCGGCGACGAGGTCGTTGACGGCACGGTGGTGCGCCGGCTGGACATGGTGCGGCGCGACCTCACTGGCTGACTCGGCGCTCGCGCCACTGCTCGACCACATCTGAAGAAGCAAGAGCACGACACCCCACACACTTCGGCCCCACAGGGGGCTGGTAACCGAGGAGAAGAGATCACATGACGGAGCTCTCGATCCGTCCGGAGGAGATCCGGGACGCACTGGACACCTACGTCCAGTCCTACGAGCCCGGCGCGGCCTCCCGCGAAGAGGTCGGCCGAGTCAGCGACGCTGGTGACGGCATCGCCCACGTCGAGGGTCTGCCCTCGGCCATGACCAACGAGCTCCTGGAGTTCGAGGACGGCACGCTGGGCCTCGCCCTCAACCTCGATGTGCACAACATCGGTGTCGTCATCCTCGGTGACTTCTCCAAGATCGAGGAGGGCCAGGAGGTCAAGCGCACCGGAGAGGTCCTCTCCGTTCCCGTGGGAGACAACTTCCTCGGCCGCGTCGTCGACCCCCTCGGCAACCCGATCGACGGCCTCGGTGACATCCAGAGTGACGAGCGCCGCGCGCTCGAGCTCCAGGCGCCCAACGTCGTCCAGCGCAAGTCGGTTCACGAGCCGCTGCAGACCGGCCTCAAGGCCGTCGACGCCATGACGCCCATCGGCCGTGGCCAGCGTCAGCTCATCATTGGTGACCGTCAGACCGGCAAGACCACTGTCGCCGTCGACACGATCATCAACCAGAAGGAGTTCTGGGAGACGGGCGACCCGAACAAGCAGGTGCGCTGCATCTACGTCGCGATCGGCCAGAAGGGCTCGACCATCGCGTCGGTCCGCGGCACGCTCGAGGACGCCGGTGCCATGGAGTACACGACCATCGTCGCGGCCCCCGCGTCCGACTCGGCCGGCTTCAAGTACCTCGCGCCCTACACCGGTTCGGCCATCGGCCAGCACTGGATGTACCAGGGCAAGCACGTCCTCATCGTCTTCGATGACCTGTCCAAGCAGGCTGAGGCGTACCGCGCCGTCTCCCTCCTCCTCCGGCGCCCGCCGGGCCGCGAGGCCTACCCGGGTGACGTCTTCTACCTGCACTCCCGTCTGCTCGAGCGTTGCGCGAAGCTCAGCGACGAGCTGGGTGCGGGTTCGATGACCGGCCTTCCGATCATCGAGACCAAGGCGGGTGACGTCTCGGCCTACATCCCGACCAACGTCATCTCCATCACCGACGGTCAGATCTACCTCCAGGCCGACCTCTTCAACGCCAACGTCCGCCCCGCGGTCGACGTGGGTGTGTCGGTGTCCCGAGTCGGTGGCGCCGCGCAGACCAAGGCCATGAAGGGTGTCTCGGGTCGTCTGAAGCTCGACCTCGCCCAGTTCCGTGCGCTCGAGGCCTTCGCGATGTTCGCCTCCGACCTCGACCCCGCCTCCAAGGCCCAGCTGGCCAAGGGTGCGCGTCTCGTCGAGCTGCTCAAGCAGTCGCAGTCGAACCCGTTCCCGGTCGAGGAGCAGGTCGTCTCCGTCTGGGCCGGCACCACGGGCCAGCTCGACTCGGTTGCGGTCGAGGACATCCGCCGCTTCGAGTCCGAGTTCCTCGGTCACCTTCGTCGCAGCAAGAAGGAGCTCCTCGACGCGATCCGCGAGACGGGCAAGTTCGAGGAGTCCACCGAAGAGGCACTCAAGATCGAGATCGACTCCTTCAAGAAGGGCTTCGAGCCCTCCGACAAGGCCAACGTTCCCGTCGGCGACGCGAACGAGAGCGGCGACGACGCCCTCGACTCCGATCAGGAGCAGATCGTCAAGCAGAAGCGCTGACCCGGTATGCCGGGTGGTCACCTTCGTGACCACCCGGCACCGGCAGCCGGGTCGCTGAAGGCGACTGCACGGCATACCCAAGATTTTCAGCAGTAGAGAACTTTCAGGCAAGCAGAGACCAGACAGGAAGGCGGAAAACTATGGGAGCGCAGATCCGGGTTTACCGGCAGCGCATCCGGTCCGTCAGCGCGACGAAGAAGATCACGCGCGCCATGGAGCTCATGGCCGCGGCTCGCGTCGTCAAGGCCCAGCAAGCCGTGCGTGAGTCGACCCCGTACGCGCGAGCGATCACTCGTGCAGTCTCGGCCGTCGCGACCTTCTCCAACGAGGAGCACCTCCTCACCACGGAGAAGGAGAAGGTGACCCGCGCTGCGGTCGTCATCATCACTTCGGACCGTGGACTCGCCGGCGCGTACAGCTCGTCGGTCCTCAAGGAGTCCGAGCGTCTCATCGCGCGTCTGCGTGAAGAGGGCAAGGAAGCCGTCCCCTACCTCCTGGGCCGCAAGGCATTGGGCTACTTCAAGTTCCGCCAGCGCCCGTTCGCGGCCGAGTGGACCGGTGACTCCGAGAAGCCGACCTTCGAACGTGCCCGTGAGATCGGCGAGCGACTTGTCGCGGACTTCCTCCGGGACACCGAGTCCGAGGGCGGCGTCGACGAGGTCCACATCGTCTTTTCCCGCTTCGTGTCGATGGTGACGCAGGAGCCCGAGGTCATCCGCCTGCTTCCGCTCGAGATCGTGGAAGGGACCGAGGCCCCCGAAGAAGGGGACCTGTTCCCGCTCTACGAGTTCGAGCCGAGCGTGGAGGACGTGCTCGACGCGCTCCTGCCGAAGTACGTCACCTCGCGCCTGTTCAACTGCATGCTCCAGGCCGCCGCGTCCGAGCTCGCCGCACGTCAGCGTGCGATGAAGTCCGCGACGGACAACGCCGAGGAGCTCGTCAAGAAGTACACCCGTCTGGTCAACCAGGCCCGTCAGGCGGAGATCACCCAAGAGATCAGCGAAATCGTCGGTGGCGCCAGCGCCCTGGCCGAGAGCAAGTGAGAGAGAACATGACTGCCACTGTCACTGAAAACACAGCAGACACTGCCGAGCCCGGCGGCATCGGCCGTGTCTCGCGCATCATCGGCCCGGTCGTCGACATCGAGTTCCCGGCCGACGCCATGCCCGAGCAGTACAACCTGCTCACCACCACGGTCGAGCTCTCGGGTGAGAAGAAGAATCTCAACCTCGAGGTCGCCCAGCACATCGGCGACAACATGGTTCGCGCCATCTCGCTCCAGCCGACCGACGGACTCGTCCGCGGCACGCAGGTGCAGGACACCGGCGGCCCCATCACGGTGCCCGTGGGCGACGAGACGCTCGGCAAGGTCTTCAACACCACCGGTGAGGTCATGAACCTTGCCGAGGGTGAGACCTTCGAGCCCACGCTGCGTTGGGGCATCCACCGCAAGGCTCCGGCCTTCGACCAGCTCGAGTCCAAGACCGAGATGTTCGAGACCGGCATCAAGATCATCGACCTCATGACCCCCTACGTGCAGGGTGGCAAGATCGGCCTGTTCGGCGGAGCCGGTGTCGGCAAGACCGTCCTCATCCAGGAGATGATCGCCCGAGTCGCTCGCGACCACGGTGGTGTCTCGGTGTTCGCCGGTGTCGGTGAGCGCACCCGTGAGGGCAACGACCTCATGGTCGAGATGGAAGAGGCCGGCGTCCTTGGACAGACCGCCCTCGTGTTCGGCCAGATGGACGAGCCGCCGGGCACGCGTCTTCGCGTCGCCCTCTCGGCCCTGACCATGGCCGAGTACTTCCGCGACGTGCAGAACCAGGACGTTCTGCTCTTCATCGACAACATCTTCCGCTTCACGCAGGCCGGTTCCGAGGTCTCCACGCTGCTCGGCCGTATGCCGTCCGCCGTGGGCTACCAGCCGACCCTCGCCGACGAGATGGGCACCCTCCAGGAGCGCATCACCTCGACCCGAGGCAACTCGATCACCTCGATGCAGGCGATCTACGTGCCTGCAGACGACTACACCGACCCGGCCCCGGCCACGACGTTCGCGCACCTCGACGCGACGACCGAGCTCTCGCGTGAGATCGCCTCGCTGGGTATCTACCCGGCCGTGGACCCGCTCACGTCGACCTCGCGAATCCTCGACCGTCGCTACATCGCCGAGGACCACTACAGCACCGCGGTGCGGATCAAGTCGATCCTCCAGCGCAACAAGGAGCTGCAGGACATCATCGCGATCCTGGGTATCGACGAGCTCTCCGAAGAGGACAAGATCCTCGTCAACCGGGCCCGTCGCATCCAGCGCTTCCTCGGTCAGAACACCTACGTTGCCAAGCAGTTCACCGGCATCGAGGGATCGACGGTGCCGCTCGTCGACACCATCGAGGCGTTCACGAAGATCGCCGATGGCGACTACGACCACTTCCCCGAGCAGGCGTTCTTCATGTGTGGTGGCCTCGACGACGTCGAGCGTCAGGCCGCGGAGATCCAGAAGAACCTCTGATCTTCTTCAGTTGATCGCAGGGCCGATGCCGCGAGTGGTATCGGCCCTGCGTCATACGGCGCTGGGGCTCCCAGCCAGCGCCGCTAGACTTCATTCCCACTTCACTTCCCGGAGGAACTCGTGAGCCAGCTTCAGGTCGAACTCGTTGCCGCGGACCGCAAGGTCTGGGAGGGCGAGGCGAGCCAGGTGAGCGCCCGCACCATCGAGGGTGAGCTCGGCATCCTGCCCGGTCACACCCCCCTGCTCGGCGTTCTCGTCGAGGGCGAGGTCAAGATCCACGCCGACGGTGGAGTCCGCACGGCCACCATCGACAGTGGCTTCCTCTCGGTCGACCACGACCGCGTCACGATCCTCGCCGAGGCCGTCGACGCCTCGGGTCTGAACAACTAGGTCCAGGGCGGGGAATGCCATGACGCCGATCGCCACCATTGAGCTCGTGCTCGTGGTGGCGCTCGCCCTCCTCGTGGCTGCCGTCGTCTTCATCTGGCTCCGCCGCCGCTACATCTCGGGCGGCAAGCCGCTCATGCTGTGTGCGATCAGCACCGGAGATCGCCGCTGGCGTCTCGGCCTGGCGCGCATCGCGGGGGATCGACTCGACTGGTTCTCAGTCGTCGGTCCCTCTTTGCGTCCCGGGCACTCGTGGATCCGCCACGACCTCGACCTCGGTGCACCGCATCGGCTCGGTGAGGCCGTCCCGGGCCTACCTTCCGATGCGGTCTGCGTGACCGGTCGGTCGCGGTCGAAGGACTACGAGCTCGCCCTCAGCCCTGCGGCATACACGTCGTTGCGTGCCTGGCTCGAGAGCTCGCCACCCGGGTTCAACGTCAACGTCGCCTGACGACTGAGGCGCGGCGGCTCAGTCGTCGTCGGTCGTGGGGTCGTCGGTCTCCGAGACCTTGGCGCCCTTGGTGGGAGCCGCCGCTCGGCCACCGCCGGGCTGCCAGAGGACGTCGCCGCCGGCGTCGAGGTTGGCCACGCGAGCGAGGATGAACAGCAGATCCGAAAGACGGTTGAGGTATGCCGCCGTCGTCGGGTTCACGCCGCCCTCACCCTTGGCGGTCCCCACCTCCGTGCCGTGAGTCTCGATGGCGGCCCAGGTCGTGCGCTCCGCCCTGCGGACGACCGTGGTGGCTTGGTGCAGGTGGGCCGCGCCGACCGTGCCACCGGGGAGGATGAACGAGCGGAGCTTCTCGAGCTTGGCGTTCTGGGTGTCGCAGTCGGCCTCGAGCTCGTCGATCCACTCGGACTGGACGCGCAGGGGCGGGTACTCGGGGTTCTCGAGCAGGGGAGTGCACAGGTCCGCGCCCACGTCGAAGAGGTCGTTCTGCACCCGAGTGAGGATCGCGCGGACGTCGTCGGTGAGGGCGCCGGTGGCCAGGACGACCCCGATGACCGCGTTGGCCTCGTTGACGTCGGCGTAGGCCGCCAGACGCGGGTCGGTCTTGCTCGTGCGGCTGAAGTCTCCGAGCCCGGTGGTGCCGTCATCGCCGGTGCGCGTGTAGATACGGGTGAGGTTGACCATGGGATGAGACTGCCAGACGCCTTTGCCGATTCTTTACCCGGAGCATGCCCGGAGCGTGGGAACCGTCGCGTTCAATGGGTGCCACCTGAAGGAGGCGACCGTGGATCAACGCCGACCCGCGATCGTGACGCTCGTCGAGCATCGCGACACGTCTGGACACCATGTTTCCCTGCGCGGACGCCTTGACTTCCACACCGTCCCGGACCTGCGGATGGTGCTTCACCGCATCGTCGACGACGGCCATGACGACCTGCTGCTGGACCTCGCGGAGTGCGAGATCGGCGACGCGACCGGCTTCGGCGTCATTGTCGAATGCCTGCGACGCGCTCGCCGGGGATCGCGCGGTTTCAGCATCGTCGAAGCGGACCCGCGCACTCTTCGCCTGCTCCGTCGGGCCAGGTTGAACCACCTCGTGGGGTCACTGCCGTCGGCGATCACCACCGCGGTCGGCTGACCTCTGCGGCCCTCGACATCTGCCACCCTGTCCCTGTGGCAGATCCCGTGACCGACGATGACGGCGACGTCGTGGTGCCACGCCGGGTTCTCGGGCTGGACGCCGCGCGTGGGCTGGCGGTCGTCGCGATGGTCATCGCTCACGGCGTTCCGTTCATCAGTGAGCGGGTGTCGACGTCGGGCGCGTTCGTCCTGAACCAGATCAATGACCTCGCCTCGCCCCTGTTCGTCCTCGTCATGGGCGTTGCCGCAGGTCTGGTCTTCGATCGCGGCTCCGCAACCCGAGGGATCGGGCGCGCGACGGTCAGAGGCGTCGCCCTCATCGCCCTCGGCGTGGGCCTGGAGCAGCTGAACCACTGGGTCGCCGTGATCCTGCACATCCTCGGGCTCCTCCTCATCGTCGGGACACCCCTGCTCGTCCTGGGCACGCGATGGATGGTGGCGATCGCGGCCGCTCTCTTCGTCGGCAGCCCGTGGGTGATCGAGGCGGTGACACGGGCGGGCGGCGGCGTCGCAGGCAGCGTTGCCACCACGGCCGACTGGGCGGCGAACCCGCTCGTGCAATGGCTCGTCACCAACACGCACTACCGCGTCCTCACCCTCCTCCCGCTCTTCCTCGTCGGAGCAGTACTGGCGCGACGAGGTCTCGGCGACGCACGCGCGTCGTGGTGGTGCGCCCTCGGCGGGTTGACCCTGCTGTGGGCGAGCTTTGCCGCAGAGCTGTTGGGGCACCCGGTCGTCTTCTCCGGTGACCACCCCGATCAGGTGCAGGAGAACGGACTGGCGCTCGCGGCATACGGGATCGTCATGGCCGTTGACATCGCAGCCGGACGACGACCAGCCGTGTATGCCGTGCTGCGACCCCTCTCGCTCGTCGGTCAGGTCGCGCTCTCGCTCTACGTCTTCCACGTCGTGCTGCTCGTGCCGCTCATTCCGAGATTCCCCGAAGGCGGCTGGTTGCCGTTCGGGCTGCTGCTTGCCGTGGCGCTCGTCACGTCCTGGGCGTGGGCACGATTCATCGGACGGGGGCCGGTGGAGTTGCTCATCGACGCGCTGTCGCCCGCTCGACGCCCGCGCGCCCCTGTCGGGGCGTGAGGACTCTCACCGCCTGAGACCCTGTCTCGACCGGTGGGCCACGGGTAGCGTCGAATCCATGCCCGAAGACCCCTCCGCCGCACTGGCGCCCGCCGCCGCTCCTGCCCGTCCCGAGCGCGACCGTCCGTGGGTCATGCGCACGTATGCCGGCCACTCCAGTGCCGCTGCGTCGAACGCCTTGTACCGCCGCAACCTGGCGAAGGGGCAGACCGGACTGTCGGTCGCCTTCGACCTGCCGACGCAGACGGGCTACGACCCCGACCACGTCCTCGCGCGCGGCGAGGTCGGCAAGGTCGGTGTCCCCATCTCGCACATCGGCGACATGCGAGCACTCTTCGACCAGATCCCGCTCGGCCAGATGAACACGTCGATGACGATCAACGCGACGGCGATGTGGCTGCTCGCGATGTACCAAGTGGCTGCCGAGGACCAGGCCGTCGCGGCGAATGAGGACCCTGCGGCCGTGGTGTTGTCGCTCGGTGGGACGACGCAGAACGACATCATCAAGGAGTACCTGTCGCGCGGCACCTATGTGTTTGCGCCGGCTCCGTCGCTGCGGCTCATCACGGACATGGTGTCCTACACCGTTTCTGACATCCCCAAGTGGAACCCGATCAACATCTGCAGCTATCACCTGCAGGAGGCCGGCGCGACGCCCGTGCAGGAGATCGCCTACGCGATGTCCACGGCGATCGCGGTGCTCGACGCCGTGCGTGACGCCGGTCAGGTGCCGCACGAGCGCTTCGGTGAGGTCGTCGCGCGCATCTCGTTCTTCGTCAACGCCGGCGTGCGGTTCGTCGAGGAGATGTGCAAGATGCGCGCCTTCGTCGAGCTGTGGGACGAGCTCACGCGGGAGCGATACGGCGTGACCGACGCCAAGCAGCGGCGCTTCCGCTACGGCGTGCAGGTCAACTCGCTGGGACTCACCGAGGCCCAGCCCGAGAACAACGTCCAGCGCATCGTCCTGGAGATGCTCGCGGTCACGCTCTCCAAGGGTGCCCGGGCCCGCGCCGTGCAGCTGCCGGCGTGGAACGAGGCCCTCGGTCTCCCGCGTCCGTGGGACCAGCAGTGGTCACTGCGCATGCAGCAGGTGCTCGCCTATGAGTCCGACCTGCTCGAGTACGAAGACCTCTTCGAGGGGTCGGCCGTGGTCGAGGCCAAGGTCGCCGAACTCGTCGCCGGCGCCAAGGCCGAGATCGCCCGCGTCGCCGAGCTGGGAGGCGCAGTCGCTGCCGTCGAGAGCGGCTACATGAAGTCGGCCCTCGTCGCCTCGCACGCTCTACGCCGCCAGCGGATCGAGGCCGGTGAGGACATCGTCGTCGGTGTCAACAAGTTCGAGACCACGGAGCCCAACCCGCTCACGGCCGACCTCGACACCGCCATCCAGACCGTCGACGCAGGTGTCGAGGCTGCTGCCGCCAAGGCGGTGCGCGAGTGGCGCGAGACCCGCGACGCCGACCCGGTCAAGCGCGATCGTGCCGCTGCGGCGCTGGCTCGGTTGAAGGCAGCCGCGCAGACCGACGAGAACCTCATGGAGGCCTCGATCGAGTGCGCTCGCGCCGAGGTGACCACGGGGGAGTGGGCCCAAGCCCTGCGCGACGTGTTCGGCGAGTTCCGTGCCCCCACCGGAGTCACGGGTTCGGTGGGCCTCACCGGTGGGGCTGCCGGTGTCGAGCTGTCGGCCGTGCGCGAGCGTGTGGCGGAACTGCGGGACGAGCTGGGTGAGACCCTGCGCGTCCTCGTGGGCAAGCCAGGCCTCGACGGTCACTCCAACGGCGCCGAACAGATCGCCGTGCGCGCGCGTGATGCCGGCTTCGAGGTCATCTACCAGGGCATTCGCCTCACGCCCGACCAGATCGTGGCAGCGGCCGTGTCCGAGGACGTCCACCTCGTCGGCATCTCGATCCTGTCGGGGTCGCACATGGAGCTCGTGCCCGAGATTCTTGACGGGCTGCGCGAGGCAGGTGCTGGCGACATTCCGGTCATCGTCGGCGGGATCATCCCCGAGTCCGACGCGGCCAAGCTCAAGGCGCTCGGTGTGGCTGAGGTGTTCACCCCCAAGGACTTCGGACTCAACGACATCATGGGTCGCTTCGTCGACGTCATCCGCGACTCGCGCCTGGCCACGGTGACCCCCACGGCCTGACCCAACTTCTCAACCTTGAGCGCGGCGCCTCGCGGCCGCGGTCCCACTCACGTGCGGGGCCTCCCACATCGCCTGATCGCCGCCCTCAGGCGACGTGAGAGGAAACCACTTCGGGCGGCGGGTCCCACGCTGTGCGTGGGCAAGTTGGGGCAGGTCAGAAGTGGGTGTTGCAGTGGGGGGCCGGGCTGCCGTCCGCGAGGGAGCCGAAGCGGCGGACGGCGTCGTCGGTGCCCGTGATCCGGCCAGCCCTGGCCAGAGGGTCGACGGTGACGTCACCGAGGTAGAGCGTGCCGAGGGTTTCGACATCAAGGGTGACGTCGGGGGCGGCCGAGGTCGGGGTCACCGCTGCGCGTCCGTCAGAGGCGTCGATCGCGAATGTGCCGTCGGCGTGACCCAGGCCGTCGACCACCCGAACGATCATGCGGTCATCGCTGAACCATGGCCGCGCCTCGAGAGCCACCGGCACATCGAGGACGCGCACCCAGAGGTGGTCGGGCATCGCCGTCACTCGTCGGACGCGGTGGTTGACCAGTGCGTGCGTCAGGGGGTCGACGACGGGCGCTGGGCCGGTGACGATCTCGGTCAGGTCGATGTCAGCGAGAAACTGCCAGAGGGCGAGCAACGCCTCAGCGCTCGCCGTGACGAGGTCGCGAACCTCCACCTCACCGTTGTCGTCCGGCCGCTTCATGGCGTAGGCCACGAAGCCGTCGGGCTCACCATCCGGACCAAGACGCACAGCGAGGCGCTGCTTGCGGTCCTCGCTCATCTCGTCCCAGTCGTAGCCCTGGAGCCACGACTCATAGTAGGTCGGCCGGCCCACGCTCCCGCGGGTGACGTCGTGGTGGCGGGCGAACACCTTCTCGAGGAGGGGCCATGCCTCGCTGGGGGCAACGATCACCACCCGTCCACCGTCATCCGGTCGGTCGCGAAGCCGAAAGCGTGAGGAGGTGTCGACCCGGACGCGTGCCTCCCGCGTTGCCGGGCCGAAACCGAACCGCTGATAGATCGCACCCTCGGACGCGGTGAGCACGGCGACGGGAGCGCCAGCAGAGACGGCGGCGCAGAGGTTCTCCGTCATGAGCTGACGCATGAGACCACGGCGCCGATGTGTCGGAGCCACCGTGACGTCGGTGATCATCCAGGCGGGGAGGATCGCATCCCCGGCGTTGAGGGTCTTGACGAGGTGCCCCAACGTGGCGACCGGCACGTCGTTGGAGAGGCCGGCGACGGGCGCTGCCCACGCTCCGCGGTTGACCGCACCGTCCCGACGAACGGCTGCGAGCCACTTCTCACGGAACTCGTCGTTGGGCTGACTCTGGTGGAAGCCACGCATGATCGCGTCGAGCCACCCGGTGAGTCGCGCCGTGTTCTCCTCGCTCTCGTCATCGAGATCCAGGGTGGCAAAGGAGTAGTCGTCGGTCACACCTTCAGTGGACCAGCCCACGAGGTGCGGTGTCGACCGGATTCGTGAGCACACGGCATACGCACGGGTTGTCGGAAGGCCGTGGGAAGGTGGAGTCGTGAGCGATCTGCACTGTCCCGCAACCCTTCTCATCGCGCGCCACGGCGACGCGGACTATCCCCATGCCAAGGTGCTCTCCGACGACGGCGGGTGGCTGACCGAGAAGGGCAGGAGCCAGGTGCGTGCCCTCGCCGAGTCGCTCCGCTCTCGCAACGTCGCAGGCGTCTGGACGAGTCGGCTGCAGCGAGCTGTCGAGTCCGGGGCCATCGCTGCGGAGGTCCTTGGTGTCGAGTCCCGTGCGGTGGACGGCCTGGAGGAGTTCTCCGTCGGTGCGCTCGCCGGTCGCGACCATGACGACCCCGAGCTCATGGGCGTCTTCGAGGCGTGGAAGTCCGGCCACCTCGGCACGTTCATCCCCGGAGGTGAGAGCGGGGAGCAGGCGCTCGATCGCTATCGCAGCGCGCTCGAGGAGATCTCGGACCAGCACCGCGGTGAGACGGTGCTCGTGTTCACGCATGGGGGAGTGATGTCGTTCTGCCTGCCGCGGATGGGACGCAATGCGCGCAATGACCTTGCGGCCCAGCTGTTCCTGCCCAACTGTGCCGTGGCCGAGATCAGCATCGATGCTGACGACGTCACCGTCGTGTCGTGGCCGGGAAGCGCCGATCGGTCCGTCGTGTGACAACGGTGAGCAAGGACCACCCGAGCTCGGACGTCATCATCCTCACGGGCCCGCCGGGAGCGGGAAAGTCGACGACGGCGCGGGCGCTGGTGTCTGGTCATCCCCGTGCGGTGCACCTGCACACCGACGACTTCTGGCGCGCCATCGCGTCAGGGGTGATCCCGCCCTACCTGCCCGAGGCGGACACGCAGAACCAAGTGGTGCTGCGGGTGATCCAAGGGGCCGCTGCGACGTACGCGGCGGGCGGGTTCGTCACCGTGATCGACGGGGTCATCGGTCCGTGGATGCTCCACCACTTCGCGGCCGCCGACGACACCCCGGCGGCTCGCCCGCACTACGTGGTGCTGCGCCCTGCTCTGGACGAGACCCTGCGCCGCGCGTTGGGACGCAAGGCACCGGACGCCCTCGTGGATGAAGGCCCTGTGGGATCACTCTGGGAGCAGTTCTCAGACCTGGGGGCGATGGAGTCACACGTGATCGACACCACCGACCAACAACCCGCAGAGACGCTGGCTTCCGTTCAGGACGCGATCGCGAGCGGCGCCTTCAGGCTCAGGCGGGACACCGGTTCGTGAACCCGTTCCCCAGCGGGTTCAGAAGAGGCGGTGCTCGCTGTTGTCGATGCCTTTGAGGTCGTCGTAGTCAAGAACGACACAGCGTATGCCGCGGTCCTCGGCGAGCGTGCGGGCCTGCGGCTTGATCTGTTGCGCGGCAAAGACACCGGTGACGGGGGCGAGGTGGGAGTCGCGGTTCATCAGTTCGAGGTAGCGGGTGAGCTGCTCGACACCATCGATGTCTCCGCGACGCTTGATCTCCACGGCCACCGTCGCGCCGGCAGCGTCCTTGCACAGGATGTCGACGGGCCCGATGGGCGTCATGTATTCGCGCCGCGTCAGGGTATAGCCGTCACCGAGTGTCGTGATGTGCTCGGCGAGGAGCTTCTGCAGGTGGGCCTCGACCCCGTCCTTGACCAGGCCCGGGTCGACACCGAGGTCGTGGCTGGTGTCGCTGTGGATCTCGTGGAACTTGACCCGCAGGCGATCCTCGGACTTCGCGTGCTGGACCACCCAGACCGCCGTGATGCCCTCGGCAACCTCGGACTCCTCGGGTTCGACCTCGGCCATGGCGCACGGCGGGGACATCCAGTTGAGGGGCTTGTACGAGCCGCCGTCGGAGTGGATGAGGACCGAGCCGTCGGCCTTGACCATGAGCAACCGGGTCGCAAGAGGGAGATGGGCCGTCAGCCGACCGTCGTAGTCGACGCTGCACTTCGCAATCACCACTCGCACCGGCACACCATAGTCGCCTTCCGCTGCGGGTGACCGCCCCGCTGTGCCGCTCGCCCGGCGCGCGAAACGGGAATGCGCCGATGCGCCCGTGCCTTGGACACTGGGTGATGCGGGCTCACCGGTGCGCGCCGCGACCCGATCCGACCACCCCTTTCAGGAGCTAGTAGCGTGCGCGCCCGCCCCGTCCCCTCATCATCCGAGATCCTCAACGAGCCGCTCAGCGGCGGAGGTGTCGCGACCGAGCAGCGACCGGCAGTGCCGCAACCGCAACCGCGGCCAGCGGGCCTCGCCGGGCGTGCCTACCTCAAGATGGTCCTCGTCCTTGGCGCCCTGGTCGCGCTGGGCCCCCTGACGATCGACACCTACCTGCCCGCGCTGCCCACGCTCGCGGACGAGCTCAATGCGAGTGAGCCCCAGGTGCAGTTCACCCTCACCGGCATCATGCTCGGCCTCGGTCTCGGGCAGTTGGTGCTGGGCCCGATCTCGGATGCCGTCGGCCGCCGCCGGGTCATGCTGGGCGGCATCGCTGCGCACGCAGTGATGTCCGTGCTTGCCGGGCTCGCGCCGACGATCGAGGTCCTCACCGCGGTGCGCATCGGGCAGGGCGTCTCGGGTGCGGCGGTCGCGGTCACCGCGATGGCTGTCGTGCGCGACCTGTTCACCGGTCGGCGAGCGGCCGGGTTGCTCAGCCACCTGACGCTGGTCATCGGCGTCGCCCCCATCCTCGCGCCCTCGCTCGGTGGTCTCCTGCTCCAGCTCACCGGGTGGCGCGGGATCTTCGGAGCGCTGGCCGGGATCGCGGTCGTGCTCTTCGTGGTCGCGCTGCGCGGCCTGGACGAGACGCTGCCCGTCGAGCGACGCCGACCCGCACGGGTTGGGGCCACCCTCCGGACGTATGCCGGCCTGTTGCGCGATCGTCCGTTCGTCGGGCTGGTGCTGCTTGCTGGCCTGATGTTCAGCGCCCTCTTCGCCTATGTTGCGGGCTCGTCGTTCGTCCTGCAGGAGTACTACGGCCTGGACGAGCAGCAGTTCGGCATCCTGTTCGGCGTCAATGCGGCAGGGCTCATCGTGGCGACCCAGGTCAACCCGTTCCTGCTGCGCAAGTGGGAGCCCCAGCACATCCTGACGGCGGGCGTCGGTGTGGCCATGGCCGCGACTGCGGGCCTCCTCGCGGCCGCACTGGCCGACGCACCGCTGGTCATGGTGCTCGTGCCGTTGTGGTTCGTCATGTTCGCAGTGGGCCTGTCGTTCCCCAACACCCCGGCGCTCGCGCTGTCTCGCCACGGCGAGGCGGCGGGCTCGGCGGCAGCTCTGCTCGGTGCCATCCAGTTCGGCATGGCGAGCGTCATCACTCCGTTGACCGGCCTGGTCAGCACCGGCAACGCCGTCGGCATGGCCGTGGTGATGACCGGGGCCGTCTGGCTGGGGGCCGTCGTCCTGATCGTTCTCGTGCAGCCGTCCCGGATCGTCGCCGAGCAGGACGAGGTCGTGGACGTCGCTCTCGTGCCGGCCTAGTCTGCGGCGCAGACCGTCCGGGGTGGGCAGGCTCACGTCCGTTCGGTGACCACAGTGCAGTCCCACTCTGGGAGACTCCGACCATGTCACGTGAGTTCACCAGAGTAGGCGTCATCGGACTGGGCACCATGGGTGCGGGCATCGTGGAGGTGTTCGCGCGCAACGGGATCGACGTCGTCGCCGTGGACATCACCGACGAGGCCGTCGAGCGTGGGCGCTCCTTCCTCGCGAAGTCGACCGGGCGTGCCCTCGACAGGGGCAAGATCGACCAGTCCGAACACGACACCCTGCACGGGCACGTGACCTACGCGACCGACTTCGAGTCGCTCGCCGACTGTCAGCTCGTCGTCGAAGCCGTGCCCGAGCACCTGGATCTCAAGAAGGAGATCTTCGCCAAGCTCGACGCGATCGTCGGACCCGACGCCATCCTCGCGACCAACACGTCGTCGCTGCCGGTCACCGAGATCGCCGCGTCGACGACGAGCCCCAAGCGCATCGTCGGCATGCACTTCTTCAACCCGGCTCCGGTCCAGCAGTTCGTCGAGGTCATCCGCACCGTCATCACCGCCGACGACGTCTTCGAGGATGTCAAGGCCCTCGCCGAGCGCATCGACAAGAAGCCGGTCATCGTCGGCGACAAGGCCGGCTTCATCGCCAACGCGCTGCTCTTCGGCTACCTGAACCACGCGGTCTCGATGTTCGAGAGCCGCTACGCCACACGTGAGGACATCGACGCGTCGATGAAGCTCGGCTGCGGCTACCCGATGGGTCCGCTCGCCCTGCTCGACCTCATCGGTCTCGACACGGCATACGAGATTCTCGACACGATGTACAAGCAGGGACGCGACCGGCTCCACGCACCCAGCCCGATCATCAAGCAGATGGTGTCCGCCGGCCTCAAGGGTCGCAAGACCGGTCGCGGTTTCTACACGTATGCCGCGGCCGGCTCGCCCGAGGTCGTCGCCGATGCGCAGACCCCGGCCGAGGGCATCGCCCAAGGTGTCGCGCTGCGAGAGATCTCGTCGGTCGGGGTCGTCGGCTCCGGCACCATGGCCACCGGCATCATCGAGGTCTTTGCCAAGGCGGGCAAGAGCGTCACCTTCGTCGCGCGCAGCCAGGACAAGCTCGACGGAGTGCGCGCCGCGATCGAGAAGTCGCAGGCTCGCGCGGTCGAGAAGGGTCGCGCAACCCAGGAGGAGGCCGACGCGCTGTTGGGTCGGCTGCATGCGACGACCGATCGCGCCGACCTCGCCGAGGTGGACCTCGTCGTCGAGGCCATCGCCGAGGACCTTGAGATCAAGCAGGAGCTCTTCAGCGAGCTCGACAAGATCTGCAAGCCCGGTGCGATCCTCGCGACGACCACTTCGTCGCTGCCGATCATCGACTGCGCTCGCGTGACGTCGCGACCGCAGGACGTCGTCGGCATGCACTTCTTCAACCCGGCGCAGATCATGAAGCTCGTCGAGGTCGTGCACACCGTGTCGACCGGCGACGACGTGATCGCGACCGTCCAGGAGCTGTGCCGCGAGATCGGCAAGCACCCGGTGACGTGTGGCGACCGCTCGGGCTTCATCGTCAACGCCCTGCTCTTCCCCTATCTCAACGACGCGATCAAGATGCTCGACGCCAACTACGCCACCGCCGACGACATCGACACCGCGATGAAGACCGGCTGTGGTCTGCCCATGGGTCCGTTCGAGCTGCTCGACGTCGTCGGGCTCGACGTGTCGCTGGCGATCGAGCGCGAGCTCTACATCGAGTTCCGGGAGCCGGGGTATGCGCCGGCGCCGCTGCTCGAGCACCTCGTGACGGCCGGCTATCTCGGTCGCAAGACGGGGCGCGGCTTCCGTACCTACGCCTGACCCGAGGACCCTTTTCCGGGGGCGGCGGGAAACGGTTCCGGAGCAAGGGAACAGTTCCATTGTTCGGGACCCCTTTTCCGGGGGCGGCGGGAAACGGTCTCGTGGCGCGGTTAGCCTGCGCAGGTGAGTTCAGCGCAGCAACTGCCCGCCCGCGCCCAGGTCGTCATCATCGGCGGCGGGGTCATCGGTGCCTCGATCGCCTACCACCTCGCGCACGAGGGCGTCACTGACGTCGTCCTCATCGAGCGGGACCGACTGACGAGCGGCACGACGTGGCACGCGGCCGGGCTGATGACGTGCTTCGGGTCGACGAGCGAGACCCTCACCGGCATACGCCTGTACTCACGTGACCTCTTCGGACGGCTCGAGGCCGAGACCGGTCTGTCGACCGGCTTCCGTCCCGTGGGGCTCATCGAGGCTGTGGGCGACACGGATCGGCTCGAGGAGTACCGCCGGGTTGCCGCCTTCCAGCGCCGTCTCGGACTCGAGGTCAACGAGGTCAGCCCGGGCGAGATGGCTGACCTCTTCCCCCACGCCGAGATGGACGGGCTCCTCTCCGGGTTCCACGTCCCCGGGGACGGCCGCGTCAACCCGGTCGACCTCACGATGTCGCTGGCCCGCGGCGCCAGGAATCTCGGGGCGCGCATCGTCGAGGGTGTGACGGCGGGCGACGTCATCACGCGGACCGACGGAGCACTGCCACGGATCACGGGCCTACGCACGAGCGCAGGCGACATCGAGTGCGAGACCGTCGTCAACTGCACCGGCATGTGGGCGCGCCAGCTGGGGGAGCGGCACGGCGTCGTCATCCCCAACCAGGCCGCCGAGCACTACTACCTCATCACCGACACGATTCCGGGGCTCGACCCCAACGGGCCGGTGTTCGAGGATCCCGCGCGCTACGGCTACTACCGCGAGGAGGGCGGCGGCATGATGGTCGGCCCCTTCGAACCGCAGGCAGCTGCGTGGAAGCTCGACGGCATCCCCGAGGACTTCTCGTTCGGCACGCTCCCGCCGGACTGGGAGCGCATGGCACCCGCGCTCGAGACGGCGATGTCACGCGTGCCGATCACCCTGGAGGCAGGGGTGCGCACGTTCTTCTGCGGGCCCGAGTCGTTCACTCCTGACCGGTTGCCGGCCGTCGGTGAGGCGCCCGAGTTGCAGGGCTATTTCGTTGCGGCGGGCCTGAATTCGGTTGGCATCCTCAGCAGCGGTGGGCTCGGTCGGGTCATGGCCCACTGGATCGCCAACGGGCGTCCTGACGTGGACGTCACCGCGATTGACGTCGCTCGCTTCAGGCCGCACCAGCTCCGCCGTGACTATCGGCGCGACCGTGTCACTGAGGTTCTAGGCAAGACGTATGCCGCGCACACCCCCGGCGTCGAACTGCACACCGGCCGCGGCACCTTCGTCTCACCGGTGCACGACGAGATGGTGGCTGCGGGCGCGAAGCTCAAGGACGTCTCGGGCTGGGAGAGTGCCGATTGGTATGCCGGTGACGGACAGAGCGCGCACGTCACCCCGTCCTGGAGTCGCCAGCCGTGGTTCGACAAGTGGGAGGCCGAGCACCGGGCAGTCCGGGAGGGCGTGGGCCTCATCGACATGTCCTTCATGGCGACCTTCGTGGTGACGGGCCGTGATGCCGGCGCCGTCCTCGAGCGAGTGAGCGCGGGGCACGTCGACGGAGACATCGACCGCATCACCTACACCCAGTGGCTCGGACCCGACGGTGGCATCGAGGCCGACCTCACGGTCACCAAGAGGGACGAGAACGACTTCCTCGTCGTCGCCTCGGACACCGCCCACGGCCACACCCTCGCCTGGCTTCGTCGCCAGATCGGTGACGGCGACGTCTCCATCGAGGACGTCACCGAGGCGACCGGTCAGCTCAACGTCCAGGGGCCGTTGTCGCGCGACCTGCTCGCCACGCTCACCGACGCCGACCTGTCGACTGGGGGCTTCCCGTTCCGCACGGCTCGCACCATCACGGTCGCTGACGTCGAGGTTCTCTGCGTCCGCATCACGTACGTCGGTGAGTTGGGCTACGAGCTCTACATCCCACGCGACCGGACCGCAGAGGTCTGGAGGGCACTGCGCAAGGAGGGCACGGCATACGGGCTCCTGCCTGTCGGTCTCCACGCGCTCGGCTCGCTCCGACTCGAAAAGGCCTATCGGGACTACGGGCACGACATCGACAACACGGACACGGTCCAGATGGCCGGGCTCGGGTTCGCCGTCGACCTCGAACACGACTTCATCGGGCGGGGCGCCGTCATCGCCGAGCGAGAGACACCGCGTCGCGACAAGCTCGTCCAGGTCCTACTCACCGACCCCGAGCCGTTGCTGTTCGGCGCCGAGGTGCTGCTGCGCGACGGACAACCCGTCGGCGACGTGCGATCGGCGTCCTACGCCTGGACCCTTGGCGGCGCGGTGGGCATCGCCTCGGTGACGGCCGACGGTCCGGTGACCAAGGCGTGGCTCGACGAAGGAGACTGGGAGGTCGACGTCGCTGGCGTGCGGATCCCGACCACGGTGTCACTGCGGCCGCTCTACGACCCGACGAGCGCTCGCGTCAGGACGTGACGTTCAGCCCAGACGGGACACGCCGGGTCCGTCGAGGTCCACGTGCGCGGCGCTGCGACCGGAGGTGACGAGCAGGAGGGAGAGGGCGGGGCCGCGCACCTCGGGCCCGTCGCCGATGACGATGTCGGCATCGGTGGCCCGGAGGCTCACACCCGCGATCCGTTGCTTGCCGCCACCCATGCTCACGGACGTCTTGGCCTGGTAGAGGAGTGAACGCTCGACGGCCTCCGCGGCGTACGCGTGGTTGATCCCCAGCGGGCGGCGAATGTCCTCGCCGTGGACGACCTCCTCGACGAGGCGGCTGTCGACCGGTGCGGGTGGACCAGTGCGGCGATCGACAACGGCCCGCAGGTTCGCCAAGGTCTCGGCAGGGGAGTCACCCAGGGTGCGGGCCACGCCCATCGCGTTCTGCCTGTCGAAGTCGAATCGCGCCCGGGCCATGGCGACGACGATGCCAAGCCTGGTCGTGAGCGCGTTGTCGACGAGATGAGCCGCCACCTCACGCACGGTCCAGTCACCGCACAACGACCGTTGGTCCCACTGGCTCTCGTCAAGACCGGCCAGGTCCTCGATGAGGTCTTCTCGCTCAGCGCGCACTGCATCCCACGTGTCTGCCATGCCTTCACCCTCTCAGCCGCCGGTGACACCGACTCTGGGACGATGGAGCCATGCCCCGCGCCAACCGCCGCCGTCCGCAGGACGTGCCCCTCGCGATGGGGCGCCTCACCGGTGGCGGGACGACGACCGAGATGTATGCCGGTCAGCGGTGGTCCGTGCGTCGCCTCACGGGCGCATCCTCGGAGCGCACCTACTTCTGCCCGGGTTGTGAGCAGGACATCGTCCCCGGGACGCCGCACGTTGTCGCGTGGCCGGAGGAAGGGGTCGGTGGAGTCGGGGACCGCCGGCACTGGCACACTCCGTGCTGGGCCGCGCGCGAGCGTCGACACCCACGGGGCGCAATCCGCTGACCTGCGCTGATCCCCGATAGGTTAGCGATCGAGGAGGCCACGTGAACCTGAGCTGGGGCAAGAACTCGGTGCGCAACTGGCAGGACTATCGCCAGCGCCAGCGCGCCGCTCTGCGGGAGAGCAACCGCATCCGCTACGAGGACGAGCACCTTGAGCGAAGCCTCATGAACGACGTCCTCGGCGCCGAGGCGGAGACCCCGGAGGAGGCCCAGGCGTCCGGCGGGGACGGGGTCCCCGGGACGGAAGCTCCAGACACGCCCTCTGGACGCCGCGCGCCCGACGCGGCCGGGACGACCCAGTTCGGTGAGATGGGCCGCCCCATGAACCGGCACTCGCCGTTCTACCTCGGCTTCGTCGGCGCCCTCGGTGCCCTCATCGCGATCGGTCTGTGGCATTCGCTCGGTCGCCTCGCGACGACCCTCACCATCCTCGTCGTCGCGCTGTTCCTCGCCCTCGCGCTCAACCCCTTGGTCGAGTGGCTGGGCCGCCGCGGCCTCAAGCGCTCGCTCTCGGTGGGCATCGTCTTCCTCGGCATGGTCGCCGTCTTCATCCTTCTCGGTCTGCTCGTCTTCCCGCCGGTTGTCTCCCAGGGCAGTGATCTCGTTCAGCAGGCCCCCACCTATATGGATCGGATCCTCGACACGAGCTGGGTCCAGGAGCTCGACAAGAACTACGACGTGGTCGACAAGATCAACGAGGAGTTCAACAAGCGCCTCACCGACGAGACCTTCATCAGCTCGGTGCTCGGGGGAGTCCTCGGAGCCGGCCGAGCGGTCCTCAACGGGGTCTTCCAGACCTTCACGATCCTCATCCTCACGCTCTACTTCCTCGCGTCCCTGCCCAAGATGAAGCGGACGGCGAACTCCATGGTGCCGGCGAGCCGCCGCAACCGCTTCGCGCAGCTGAGCGAGGAGATCATGCGTCGCACGGGCTCCTACGCCATCGGGCAGGTGTCCATCGCCACGATCAACGCGGTCCTGAGCTACCTGATGATGACGCTCCTCGGAATCCCGTATGCCGCCGTGCTCGCCGTGCTCGTCGGCTTCCTCGGGCTCATCCCGATGGTCGGCGCGACGCTCGGTGCGGCCCTGGTGTGCCTCGTGGCGTTCTTCGACGAGCCCCGGGTCGCGCTCATCGCAGCGATCTACTATCTCGTCTACCAGCAGATCGAGAACTACGTCATCGCCCCCAAGATCATGCAGCGGACCGTGTCCGTGCCGGGGGCCCTCACGGTCGTCGCGGCGCTGGCGGGCGGAACGTTGCTCGGAGTCCTCGGCGCCCTGCTCGCCATCCCGGTGGCGGCGGCGCTCCTGCTCCTTGTCGACGAGGTCCTCGTCCCGCGCCAACGCCACCAATAAGGCGCGGCGCAAGACGAAGCCAGCCCACCGGCATACACCGATGGGCTGGCTCTGACGCGAAAGCGTCAGGCGTCGCGGAAGCGGTTGATCTCACTCTCGAAGCGCGCGCGCTTCTCGGGGTCGCTGATGCCCAGGCCCGGCTCGGGGGCGAGGGTGAGGACGCCGACCTTGCCCTGGTGCGCGTTCAGGTGGACGTCGAGCGCTGCCTGACCGACCTCGTCGAGCGTGTAGGTCTTGCTCAGCGTCGGGTGGATGAGGCCGCGGTTGATGAGCTCGTTGGCCTCCCACGCCTCCCGGTAGTTCGCGAAGTGCGACGAGAGGATGCGCTTGAGGTTCATCCACAGGTAGCGGTTGTCGTACTCGTGCATGAAGCCCGACGTCGACGCACAGGTGACGATCGTGCCGCCCTTGCGTGCCACATAGACGCTGGCGCCGAAGGTCTCACGGCCCGGGTGCTCGAAGACGATGTCGACGTCGTGGCCACCCGTGAGCTCGCGGATCTTCTTGCCGAGACGCTGCCACTCCTTGGGGTCCTGCTGGGTGTCCTCGTCGTTCCAGAACTTGTAGCCCTCTGCGTTGCGGTCGATGATCAGCTCGGCGCCCATCGCGCGGCAGATCTGCGCCTTCTCGGGTGAGGAGACGACACAGATCGGGGTCGCACCGGCGGCCAGCGCCATCTGCGTCGCGTAGGAGCCGAGGCCGCCCGAGGCGCCCCAGATGAGGACGCGGTCACCGAGCTTGAGGGCCGCACCGTTCTTGGAGATCAACTGACGGTATGCCGTGCTGTTCACCAGACCGGGCGACGCCGCCTCTTCCCAGCTGAGGTGGGTCGGCTTGGGCATGAGCTGGTTGGTCTTGACGATCGCGAGCTCGGCGAGTCCACCGAAGTTCGTCTCGAAGCCCCAGATCCGCTGCTGTGGGTCGAGCATCGTGTCGTTGTGGCCATCGGCGTCCTCGAGCTCGACGGAGAGGCAGTGGGCGACGACTTCCGTGCCGACCTTCCACTTGCCGACGCCGGGGCCCGTGCGGAGCACGACGCCAGCGAGGTCGGAACCCACGATGTGGTACGGCAGGTCGTGGCGCTTGGCGAACTCCGACGTGCGGGCGTAGCGCTCGAGGAAGCCGAAGGTCGAGACCGGCTCGAAGATCGAGGTCCACACGGTGTTGTAGTTGATGGCACTGGCCATGACGGCGACCAGCGCCTCACCGGGAGCGAGATCCGGGACCGGCACGTCGTCGATGTGCAGGGACTTGCGGGGGTCCTTCTCCTTGGCAGTGAGGCCCTCGAACATGTCCACCTCGTCCTTGTGGACGGTCGCGGCCCGGTAGGTCGCGGGGATGGCGAGGTTCGCGTAGGTCTCCTCGGTGCGGTCACCGCTGAGGATGGCGTCGCGGATCTGGTCCATGAGAGATGGTGCTCCTTGATCTGGGTGGGTCAGGTCAGGTGATGCGTTGGGCTGAACGAAATGCGCAATCAGTGGGGCGAACCGACGTTTTGCGCAACAAGTCGGGGGTCAGTGGGTGGGAGCGGGCCCGTCGGAGGACGGTTCGACGAGCTCGACGAGGATGCCGCCGGCGTCCTTGGGGTGGATGAAGTTCACCCGCGAGTTCGAGGTGCCGCGCTTGGGCTCGTCGTAGAGGAGGCGCAGCCCGCGCTCTCGCAGGGTCGCACTGACACCGTCGATGTCGGCGACGCGGTAGGCGACCTGCTGGACGCCGGGGCCGCTGCGGTCAATGAACTTCGCGATGGTCGACGCGGGGGACAGGGGCGCGAGCAGCTGGATGTGCGAGCCGGAGTCGCCGACCGCCATCATCGCCTCACGCACGCCCTGTTCCTCGTTGACCTCCTCGTGCGCCAGCGTCATCCCGTAGGTGTCGCGGTAGAACGCAATCGCCTCGTCGAGGTCGGTGACGGCCACGCCGACGTGGTCGATCGCCGTGAACAGCGAGGACAGGGGAGATGACTCAGACATGACCCAGAGCCTAGGGAGGTGAGCGCACCGCAAACAGGTGTTGAGGGTGTGGCAATGGACACCTACGGGACGTCCGTCACAGGGCCGGTCGGCCCCGGACGCAGAAGTGGCTAGCATCATGGGAGCCCCTTGGGCACTCAGCCCGACACCGACGTTGGAGGACCGCAGTGAGCACCGCCCCGACCCAGAACACCGACCCCACAGTCATCGTCGCGGGGGCGAGGACCCCGATGGGCCGCATGAGCGGCAGCCTCAAGGGCTTCAGTGGCTCTGACCTCGGTGGGTTCGCCATCAAGGGCGCCCTGGAGAAGTCGGGCGTCAAGGCGCAGGACGTCGACTACGTGATCATGGGGCAGGTCCTCACCGCCGGCGAGGGCCAGATCCCCGCCCGTCAGGCCGCCGTCAAGGCCGGCATCCCCATGAGCGTCCCGGCCCTGACGATCAACAAGGTCTGCCTCTCCGGCATCGACGCCATCGCGCTCGCGGACCAGCTCATCCGCGCCGGTGAGTTCGAGGTCGTCGTTGCCGGTGGACAGGAGTCGATGACCAACGCTCCCCACCTGCTCCCCAAGAGCCGCGATGGCTACAAGTACGGCGACGTGACGCTGCAGGACTCGATGGCCTTCGACGGCCTCTACGACGTCCTCACCAACCAGGCGATGGGCTCGCTCACCGAGTCGCGCAACGTCGACGCGAGCGCCTTCACCCGCGAGGAGCAGGACGCTTTCGCTGCACGCAGCCACCAGCAGGCCGCCCGCGCCTGGAAGGACGGGCTCTTCGATGACGAGGTCATCGCCGTGTCCATCCCGCAGCGCAAGGGCGACCCGATCGAGTTCAAGGAGGACGAGGGCGTGCGCGCGGACACGACCACCGAGTCGCTCTCCAGGCTCCGCCCGGCCTTCGCCAAGGACGGCACCATCACCGCCGGCTCGGCCTCGCAGATCTCCGATGGTGCCTGCGCCGTCGTCATCATGAAGAAGTCCAAGGCTCAGGAACTCGGCCTTGACTGGCTCGCCGAGATAGGCGCCCACGGCGTCGTGGCCGGCCCCGACTCGAGCCTGCAGAGCCAGCCGGCCAACGCCATCAAGAAGGCATGCGAGCGCGCGGGCATCACGCCGGCCGACCTCGTCGCCATCGAGATCAACGAGGCGTTCGCCGCCGTCGGCCTGGCCTCGACCAAGGAGCTCGGCGTCGACCCCGAGATCGTCAACCCCAACGGTGGAGCCATCGCCACGGGTCACCCGCTCGGCATGTCCGGCGCCCGCGTCGTCCTCACCCTCGCCCACGAGCTCAAGCGTCGTGGCGGCGGCACCGGTGCGGCAGCCCTCTGTGGTGGCGGCGGTCAGGGCGACGCCCTGCTCATCACCGTCCCGTCCGGCAGCTGACCACACAGAACACCCAGCTGAGCGCCTGAAGAACCACGGGTCCTACGCCATCGCGCAGACACCCCGGTCCGTCGACGTCCCCTCTCTCGTTGCTGAAGCGAGAGAGGGGCGTTCGCGTGCGGTGGCCCGGCTCATCTCCCTCGTCGAGGACGGCCACCCCGCGCTGCCCGAGGTCATGGCGGCACTCGCGCAGCACACGGGCGGCGCCCACATCATCGGACTCACCGGATCACCCGGCGTCGGCAAGTCCACGACAACCGCAGCGCTCATCGCGGCCTACCGCGCGCAGGACAAGCGGGTGGCCGTCCTCGCGGTCGACCCGTCGTCACCCTTCTCCGGTGGCGCCCTGCTCGGTGACCGGATCCGGATGGAGCACCACGGCACGGACCCGGGTGTCTTCATCCGCTCGGTCGCCTCGCGTGGTCACCTCGGCGGTCTGTCCTTCGCCACTCCCCAGGCTCTGCGCGTCCTCGACGCCGCCGGGTTCGACGTGATCCTCCTCGAGACGGTGGGGGTGGGGCAGTCCGAGGTCGAGGTGGCTGCCCGTGCCGACACGACCGTCGTCATCGTCGCCCCCGGCATGGGTGACGGCATCCAGGCGGCCAAGGCGGGCATCCTCGAGATCGGTGATGTCTTCGTCGTCAACAAGGCCGACCGTGATGGCGCCGACGACACGGTCCGCGACCTTCGGCACATGATCCAGCTCGGCAACCGCGAGCGGTCCGTCAACTGGCGGACCCCGGTGGTGAGGACCGTCGCAAGCCGAGGCGACGGCATACCTGATCTTGTGGATTCCCTTGCGGCACACCGGGATTGGCTCACGTCATCCGGTGCGCTCAACGAGCGTAGGCGACTTCGCGCCCAGGCCGAGATCGAGGCCATCGCCCTTGCGACCCTGCGCCGGAGAATCGGTGACAGGGGAGGCCTGGTGACCGACGCACTCGCCGCTGCGGTCGCCTCCGGCGAAACGGACGTGTATGCCGCAGCGCTCGAGGTCGTCGACCGACTCACCGGGGAGCCCGGAGGCCAGTAGCGTGGCCCGGGTGACACCCCCAGACGCGCGACCGACCCCCGTCATCGTCGTCCTCGGCGCCGAGTATCGCGAGGCGATGGTCGAGGTCCTCACGCAGCGCTACTCGGTCGACTACGAGATCATCGCTCCGTCCACGATGGAGGAGGCGATTGAGGTCCTCACCGACCTCAAGACCGGGCGCCGACCCGTCGCGCTGGCCGCGTGCGAGTTCTTCGGGGAGGGCGAGAAGGCCACCCACCTCCTCGCGAAGTTCCAGAAGTTCATGCCGAGTGCGCGACGCCTCGTCTACATCCCGGCAGAACGCTTCCGGGGGTCGGTGGCGGTGATGCGCGAGAGCCTCGCCGAGGGCCAGCTCGACCTCTACCTGATGCTGCCGCAGGGACCACGCGACGAGGAGTTCCACACCGCGATCTCCGAGACGCTGTCGGACTGGGCGCAGTCGGTCAACCTGTCCGAGATCGACGGGACCAGGATCATCGCCGACGGGCCCTCTCCCGACCTGAGTCGGATCCGCGACTTCCTCGACCGCATGGGCATGCCCAACACGGTGCACGCAACGGACAGTCCCGCAGGTGTCGAGGTGCTGGCGGCGGCCGGCCCGGGCGCGCAGCTGCCCCTGCTCCAAGGACCGAACGGCGAGCTCACCCTGTCCCGGCCCACGAACGCCGACCTCGGGGCAGCGCTCTACGGACGCCCCACGGACATCGGTGAGGACGCGATCTGCGACCTCGTCATCGTCGGTGCCGGACCCGCCGGACTCGGTGCGGCCGTCTATGCGGCGTCCGAGGGCCTCGACACCCTGGTCATCGACCAGGGGCCGATCGGCGGGCAGGCGGGGACGAGCTCGATGATCCGCAACTACCTCGGCTTCCCCCGGGGGATCTCCGGTATGCGGCTGGCGCAGCGTGCGCGGTCGCAGGCCGTCCGCTTCGGGGCGCGGTTCCTCGCCGGCCAGGAGGTGACCGGGCTGCGGATCGCGGGAGGCCCCGACGGCTGCCACGTCGTCGAGCTCGGTGCCGACACCGTGCGTGGTCGCGCCGTGCTCGTCGCCACGGGTGTCGACTACCGACGGCTCGGCGTCGAGCCGCTGGAGGACCTCGTCGGTCGTGGCGTGAACTACGGCGCTGCTGCGAGCACGTCCCGGGAGGTCAAGCACAAGGAGGTCTACGTCGTGGGTGGCGGCAACAGCGCCGGGCAGGCGGCGGTGCACCTGTCGCGCTTCGCCAAGCACGTCACGATCCTCGTGCGTCGTGAGGGGCTGGCCGCGACGATGTCGCAGTACCTCATCCGTGAGCTGGAGGGGAACCCGCGCATCACCATCCGACCGCGAACGATCGTCACCGAAGGAGGCGGCGAGGGTCACCTCGAGTGGCTCACCCTGCGCGATGTGGAGTCCGGCGCCGATGAGCGGGTCGACGCCGCGGGGCTCTACCTCCTGCTCGGTGCGCAGCCGACGTGCCACTGGCTTCCCCCGGACGTGGCGAGGGACGACAAAGGGTTCGTCCTCTCCGGTGCCGACACCCCGTGGCAGTCGTGGCAGGGCGGTCGCCCGCCGGAGCCCTACGCGTCGACGGTGCCCGGGATCTATGTCGCCGGTGACATCCGGTGCGGCTCGATGAAGCGGGTTGCCTCGGCGAGCGGTGAGGGCGCCGGGGTCGTGCCCCTCGTTCACGCGTTCCTGGCGCCGGAAGCGCGCTGAGCCGGACGGCATACGGTGTCGTCATGCTGATCGCCTTCTCCGTCTCCCCGTCCGTCGCCGACGACCAGGGAGGAGTCACCGGTGCTGTCGCCGATGCGGTGCGCATCGTGCGCGAGAGTGGCCTGCCCCATCGCACCGACTCGATGTTCACGACCATCGAGGGGGAGTGGGACGAGTGCATGGCCGTCGTCAAGGCCTGCGTCGATGCCGTCGCCGCCCACGGCCCGCGGGTCGGGCTCGTGCTCAAGGCCGACATCCGGCCCGGGCGCGCGGGTGAGCTCGAGGGCAAGCTCGAGCGCCTCGAAGCCGCACTGGCCGAGTGACCGCTCGTTGACGCGATGCAGCGTCGACGCGGAAGTTTGTTTCAAAAGCATCACGGTCGTCCCGGCACGCGAGGTCCGACGCACGATGCGTGGATAGCGTGAGCCGGGATGCACAACGCATGACAACCGAGATGCTGGGGGAACCGCCGCATGTGGAAGGCCATTCGCTACCGCGGCGGTCAGTCCCTCGTCCTCGTGTTCATCTCGGCACTGGTCGCCACGTGCGCCGCCTTCGCGCCGTTGTTCTCGCGCTCGATCGACCAGGCGCTGTTGCGCGCGACCCTGGGCCGCTTGGAGGCCGCTGACCTCAAGCTGAGCGTCCTCGCCAGCCGCACCGAGGACAGCACTCTCGCCGCCAGCGCGGTCGAGGCCGGGATGCCGGGGACGCTGTCGCAGTGGTACGCACCGGGGCTGTCCATGACCACGGACGACACGCAGGTCGTACCCATAGCGGGCAAGAAGCCGTCGCCGGTGCGCATCGTCGCCCGTGACGAGATCTGCGACCACGTGACGCTCAGCGAGGGTGCCTGCCCGACGAAGGCGCCTGACCTCCTCGTCTCGGCCGCGGACGCCAAGGTCTGGGGCTGGAAGGTGGGCACCACGCTCACCCTGCAGAACGACGTCACCCAGCAGGTGGCCTACACGATCTCTGGGACCTACACGGTCAAGGACGACCCCGACTACTGGCTGCGCACCGAGCTGCAGGGCAAGTCGGGCAACCTCATCGACTTCGGTGACCTCGTGCCCGGGATCGACGACTTCATCGTCACCCCCGAGGGGGTCGAGAACAGGTGGCAGAACGCCCAGCTGTCCGTCGACTACCGGCTCAGGACGTCCGCGATCACCCTCGACTCACTGGCCCGGGCCGGCGCGGCGGTGGCTGCCTTGCGCCCTCCGAACCAGGCGAACGTCGACAGCCCGCTGCCCGAGATCGCCAGCCAGGTCGATGACGGTCAGACGCTCGTCCGGCAGCTCGTGCCCCTGCTCATCGCCCAGCTCGTCGCCGTGGCTCTCGCGGTCCTCGTTCTCGTCGCCGGTGCGGCTGTCGCACAACGCCGCCCAGAGATCGCCGTGTCTCGCTTGCGCGGGCGCAGTCGCGAAGCCAGTCGGCGGTTGGTCATGGCCGAACTCGGCTTCACGGTGCTGCTCGGGCTTCCGCTGGGGCTGCTGCTCGCAGTGGGGCTGAGTGAGGCGGTGCGCAGGTTCATCCTGCCGCCGGGAGTCCCCTTCGAACTGGGGTGGCAGGTGCCGCTCGCGGCCGCCGTTGCCGGCGTCGCCTCCCTCGCAGTCGTGTATGCCGCCGCGCGGCCGGTTCTGCGTGAACCCATCGCCTCGTTGCTGCGGCGCGTTCCGCCGGTCACCGCTGCGCGCACGTTGCGCGTGGGCGACGTCATCCTCATCGTGCTGGCTGCCGTGGGTGTCGTCGGCATCGTCACCGATCAGATCTCCGGCCCCTTGGCCATCCTCACGCCGACGCTGCTGGCGCTCGCGGCGGGGGCCCTGCTGGGTGCGGTCGTCGTGGTCGTCGCGACCCGGCTGGGGCGACGCGCCCTGGATTCGGGCAGCCTCGGGTCGGCGCTGGCCGGCCTGGCCATCGCCCGGCGCCCGACGACACGTCACGTGCTGCTCGTCGTGACAGCCGTGTCGGCGCTCGTCGTCTTTGCTGCCAACGCCGTGGCCGTCGCCGACCGCAACCGAGAGAATCGCGCCGAGCTCACGGTCGGCGCGTTCGGGGCGTTGCGCACGGGGTCCAAGGACCCGACTGCCGTCGCTCGTGTCGTCGACGGCCTGCCCGCCGGGCAGCGCGAGCACGCCATGCCCGTGGGGATCGTGAGCCAGCGGGACCCGGACTCGACGACGACGCTGGCCGCGCGCCCGGAGCAGTTGCGACGCATCGCCTACGCGCCCAGTGCCCAGGCGGCCCTGGCCCTCGACAAGCTCGCTCTGCCGGACCAGCTGCCGGTGCGGCTCAGGGGGAGCCGACTGACGGGGAGCGTGACCTACGACGTCGCGCCGCTGGGTTATGGGTTCGGTGAGCGACCGGCCGACGTCCCGCCGGAGGACTGGATGCCGGGGAAAGTGACGGGGCAACCCCTTCGGCTCGGGATCAGCGTGACCACACCGGAGGGTGAGGTCCTGACCCGTGACCTCGGGACGCTGCCCGGCCAGGGCAAGGGCACCGTGGCGGTTGACGCGCCCCTGCTCTGTCCGCAGGGCTGCCGTCTCCAGTCCCTGTGGCTGCGGCTCGACCCCGGTGTCAACCTGGGCCTGGAGGCCGTCAAGGGATCCGTTGACATCTCTGGCATCGCCCTGGACGCCAAGAACCTGGGAGTCGATGCCCGGGATGGGTGGCAGCAACCACGTGGCGCCGTCGGGGACCAGTCCAACACTGGCGCGCAGCTCGAGCCCGGACGGTCCGCAGAGGGGACGGACGAAGCGGCGCCGGTTGACTCGGTCGCTCTCGCTGCTGCCCCTGGTGGTGGGCTGCGTCTCTCCTTCACCAACACCGGGCGGGTCGCGGCCATCAACCGTGCTGATGCCCCGGCCCTCATCCCGGCCCTGCTGTCGGGCCGCATCCCGATCGGCGGGGACGCCGAAAAGTTCGACGTCCAGAGCCTTGCGGGTCGGACCACACCGGCGATGGCCGAGCAACGCGTGCCCGCACTGCCCTTCGTCGGCAACCGGGGTGCCCTCGTCAACCTCGATCTCATGCTCCGGATCGGTGGACGTCTCCCACCGAGCGGGTCGATGGAGGTGTGGATCGACTCTCAGTTCCCCGGCGGCGTGGCCGGCGCCGAGAAGGCGCTGCGTGCTGGTGGTCTGGAGGTTCTGGGGACTCGCTCGTTTGCCCAGGACAAGCGACTCCTCGACGAGTCCGCCACTGGCTGGGGACTGCTTCTCGGGCTCTTCACCGCTGTGCTCTCGTTGCTCCTGGCCGCTGTCATGCTCGTCGTCGTGTCGATGACGACTGGCCGGATCGTCACCCGAGACATCGCTGCCCTGCGGGTGGCAGGTGTCTCCGGGAGAGACCTGCGTCGCGCGGCAGTGCGTGAGGCCCTGGCGCCCGTGCTCGTCGCCGCTGTCGTCGGTGCCCTGTGTGGGGTCGTGGGCGCGGTGCTGGCGATGCCACTCATCCCGTTGTTCGACACCCCCGCCCCGGTGCCGGCGCTCGACTTCTCGCCAGCGTGGCTCGTCATGGGTCTGGCGTGGCTCGTCGCGGTCCTGATCCTTGTCCTCGTCGCTGCGGTCCTTGCTCTGAGGGCGGCCCGACGCGGGGACTCCGACCGACTGAGGGAGGCGTGGTGACCGGGCTCCCCGTGATGACGGCCGGACTCGTGCACATCTATCGAGCCGAGCACCACGACGTGGCCGCGCTGGCGGGGGTCGACCTCTCGGTGGCGTCCGGCGAGATGGTTGCCCTGCTCGGGCCATCAGGTGCCGGCAAGTCGACCCTGCTCACGCTCTTTGGTGGTCTCCTGCGTCCGAGTGCGGGTCGCATCCGGATTGGCGACCACGAGCTGTCGCGCATGTCGGAGCAGGACCTCGACGCGTTGCGCGGACGCGACGTCGGCATCGTGCTCCAGGGCGCGTCCCGCAACCTCATCCCGCACAAGACCATCCGTGAGAACGTCGCCTTCGCGCAGGGATCGCGTCGTGGTCGGGGCGACGACATGGCTCCCGTCGACGAGATCCTCGACCTCGTCCGGTTGCGGGATCGGGCCGACGCCCCGCTGGCTTCGCTCACTCCGGGAGAGTTGCAGCGCGGTGCGCTCGCGGTTGCGGTGTCGACGCGGCCCGGCCTGCTGCTCGGCGACGAGCCGACCAGTCAGCTCGATCACGACGCGAGAGACCAGGTTCTCCAGACGCTCAGCGACATCAACTCGACGTGGGGGACGACGATCATCGTCGTCACCCACGATCCTGACGTCGCAGCGCGTATGCCGCGCACCGTCACGATCCGCGATGGCCGGGTCGGCGCCGAAGGCCGCGAGGGTGAAGAGTTCGCCGTGGTGTCGGCCGACGGCTCCGTGCCCTTGCCACCACACGTTCTGGCGACACTGACCCCCGGGACTCTCGTCCGTCTCGTGGAGTCGGAGCAGGGCTGGACGCTGGTCCGGGACGAGCTCGAGGAGGTGCCTGATGGGGAAGCACTCTGAGCACGGGCGTCGTCAGTCAATGGCTGGCGAACACGGCCCGCTTCGGGACGAGGAGTCCGCTCACGTCGACGTCAGCGCGATCAGCGTGACCTATGGCGACGTCCATGCCCTGCGAGGGGTGTCACTCGTCGCCGGCCCCGGGGAGTTCGTGGCGATCACCGGCCACTCGGGTGCCGGGAAGACCACCCTCATCAACGCCATCGGCGGGATCGTGACGCTGGCCGGCGGACAGATCGACCTCGGGCGGGGAAGCCGCGTCGCGCGCGATCCCAGTGCGGTGGCGATCATCCCGCAGGGCAACGGACTCGCGAGCGTGCTCACGGCATACGAAAATGTTCTGGCACCGCTGCGGGCACGCGGGCATGACCCGCGCGAGGCTGCGGCGCGCGCGACCGAGGCTCTCGCCTCCGTGGGGCTGGGGGAGTCGGGGACGCACCTCGTCGAGGAGCTCAGCGGCGGTCAGCAGCAACGCGCGGCTGTCGCTCGGGGCCTCGCCGTAGGCGCTCGGCTGCTCCTGGCGGACGAGCCCACGAGCGAACTCGACCACGACAACCGCGAGCGGGTGCTCGACCTCATGCGGGCGCAGGCCGACGCCGGGGCGATCGTCATCATGACGACGCACGACCCCGAGGCGGCCGAGCGCGCCGACCGCGTCATCGAGCTCGACGACGGTGAGGTCGTCCAGCACTGACCCGCTGCTCGCCCCGCGGCTTCGTGCCCCGCACGGACAGGCTCGCTGGCGCTCGCGTGTCCGTGCGGGGCACGAAGAGGGGGAGCGCTGGCCCGGTTGCGACTTCGTGCCCGTTACGGACAGGCGCGCTGGCGCTCGCGTGTCCGTGCGGGGCACGAAGAGGGGGAGCGCTGGCCCGGTTGCGGCTTCGTGCCCGTTACGGACAGGCTCGCTGGCGCTCGCGTGTCCGTGCGGGGCACGAAGAGGGGGAGCGCTGGTCTCGTTGCGACTTCGTGCCCGTTACGGACAGGCTCGCTGGCGCTCGCGTGTCCGTGCGGGGCACGAAGTGGGTTGTACGCGTGTCCGTGCGGGGCACGAAGTGAGTAGGTGCTCAGGAGGGGCTGAAGAGGGCTGCAAGCTCCGGATGTGCCCGGCGATAGCCCTCGAAGAGCGCGCGGGCCGTCGACACGGAGTCGACAAGGGGGTGCAGTGCGAAGGCCTTGATGGCTGCCTGCTGCGAGCCCGTGGTCGCCGCCTCGATGACGAGTCTCTCGACGGCCTTGACCTGCTGCATGAGGCCGAGCATGTGGCCCTCCACCGGCGCCAGGGGGTCCGCGTGTGGACCGTCACGATCGACGACGCACGGGATCTCGACAACGGCGCTGTCCGGCATACCCGGAACGGCTCCGCCGCCGCGGATGTTGAGGATCATCGACGACGTCTCCCCACGGCTGATCGCGGCCATGATGGCGAGGGCAACGCCCTCGTAGCCGCCGCCGGCCACGTCGGCCTCATCGCGTTGCTCGTCCTCGGCGCGGGCCTCGCGCATGTAGGTCGCGTCACGCTCCTCGCGCACCCGGCGCCATTCGGCCGCGGCGTTCTCGGGGTGGTTCGCGACAGTGGCGTAGAAGGCGTCCTGCTGGTCGCGAAGGAACTCACCCCGGGTCTGGGGTGCGGACAGGATCGAGGCCCGGGCCTCGCGGCCGAAGTAGTAGTAGTAGAGGTACTCGTTGGGAATCGCACCCAGTGCCTGGATCCATTCGGCACCGAAGAGTCGACCCTCCTCGAGAGTCTGAAGTGCTGCCGGATCGGCGAGGAGACGTGGCAGGTGATCTGTGCCGTCCACGCGCAGGCCACGCAACCAACCGAGGTGGTTGAGGCCGACGTAGTCGATCGTGGTCGCTGCCGGATCGAGGTCCAGTGCGCCAATTGCCCTGCGTGCCAACGCAATGGGCGAGTCACAGATCCCGATGACGCGATCGCCCAACACTCCCTGCATCGCCTCGGTCACGATGCCTGCAGGATTGGTGAAGTTGATGAACCACGCGTCAGGCGCCAGTGCGCGGGCGCGGCGAGCGATGTCGACCGCGACCGGAACGGTGCGCAGGGCATAGGCAAGGCCGCCGGGGCCGGTGGTCTCCTGTCCGAGGACGCCGAGGTCGAGCGCCACCCGCTCGTCGAGGGTGCGACCCGCAAGGCCGCCGACGCGGATGGCAGAGAAGACGAAGTCGGCGCCGCGCAGCGCCTCGTCGAGATCGGTGGTGGCGGTGACGACGGGAGCGTGGCGGTGGCCCGCGCCGTTCTGGGTCAGCACCTGCGCCACAGCGCCCAGACGCTGCTCGTCGAGGTCGTGCAGGACGACCTCGGTCACGCGGCCGTCGGAGTCGTCGCGCAACAGGGCCCCATGGACGAGGGGGACCCGGAAGCCTCCACCGCCGAGGATCGTCAGCTTCACGCGACCACCACCTCCACGCCGCGTTCACGGCACTCGTCGAGAATCAGCGGGTCGGCATTCGCGGTGGTGACGAGCACGCCGACCTGGTCCACGCGGCATACGCGCAGGGTTCCGGAACCCGGGATCTTGTGACCGTCGGCCACGAGGACCACTTCGCGCGCTGCAGCGATGAAGGCACGCTTGACCGGAACCTCGACGAAGGTCGAGTCCATGACCTGGCCGCCGCTGGAGATGCCGCTCGTGCCGATGAACGCCCGGTCCACGCCGATCTGGTGGACCGCGTCCTCGGTGAGCACGCCCACGAGTGAGTGATAGGAGCGACGCACCATCCCGCCCAGCAGGATGAGCTCGACCGACTCGTCGTGGCGCAGGACGTCGAGGACCGCGAGGCTGTTGGTGACCACGGTGATGTTGCGACCTCGCAGCTCGCGGGCCAAGAGCGCGGTCGTCGTCCCGATGTCGAGGGCGACCACCTCGCCGTCACGCACGCGAGCCGCGGCAGCCGCTGCGACGAGCGACTTCTCGTGGGTGTCGGCACGGGCGACCGCGTCAAAGGGGCGCGTCGTGTCGGGGTCGGTCACCGTGACTGCCGCGCCGCCGTGGACGCGGGTCAGCACGCCCGCGCGGTCCAGCTGGAAGAGGTCGCGACGGATCGTCGACGCGCTCACCTCGAGCGCGTTCGAGAGCTCGCTGACCGAGACGGTCCCGCCCTCACGCACTCTGGCCACGATCTCGCTGTGCCGCTGCACCTTCACGTGACGCAACGTACCAAGAGCGCGCAGTTTCAGCCATGGGTGGACGGTTTTTGAACTCTGTGAGCACGAGAAATCCCGGCAAACGCGCAAAAACACGCAATCTGCCCTTGCGGTGGCGGCGATGTCGGGACACGATGACGAGGTGCCGGTGGACCACGTCTTTGACCCGCTCGCGTCGCTGCGTCGCGACGGCGACCCCGTTGCCGACGTCTTCGTGCAGGGCACGGTCTTCCTCGACATCATCTTCACCGGCCTCGCGGCGATGCCCAAGAACGGCACCGAGGTCTGGGCCGAGGGGATGGGTTCATGCCCGGGCGGCATTGCCAACCTGGCCGTCGCGGCATCGCGCCTCGGGCTCCAGACCTCGCTGGGTGCTGCGTTCGGTGACGACGACTACGGCGAGTTCTGCTGGCGCTCCCTGGAGCAGGAGCGCATCGACCTGTCTCGCTCCCAGCGCTACCCGCACTGGCACACCCCGGTCACCGTCTCGGTGTCGGTCGGTGGCGACCGCCGCATGATCACGCACGGGCACGACGCTCCCCAGGCGGCGACAGAGATGATCGGGACGGCGCCCCGGGCACGGTCCGTTCTGCTGGATCTCGATGCCGACCGGCCGTTGGGCGAGGGCCATCCCGAGCGTCAGTGGGTCGAGCAGGCGGCGGCTGACGGTGCCCTGCTCTTCGCCGATGTCGGTTGGGACCCCAGCGGTCAGTGGTCGCCGGCCGTCCTCGACCAGCTCAAGCACTGCCACGCGTTCATGCCCAACGCCGTCGAGGCCATGGCCTACACCCGCACCGACTCCGCGCACGACGCGCTCTATGCCCTCGCCGACCTCGTGCCCCTCGCCGTGGTGACCAACGGTCGGGACGGCGCGTTGGCCATCGACTCGGCGACCGGTGAGGAAACCTCGGTCCCGGCCCTGCGGGTCAACGCGATCGACCCGACCGGCGCCGGGGACGTCTTCGACGCGGGAATGCTCGTCGGCAGCCTCGCGCAATGGCCGCTGCTGGACCGGATGAACTTCGCCACGCTCTGCTCCAGCCTCGCCGTGCAGGAGTTCGGCGGCTCCCTCGCGGCCCCCGGCTGGGGTGACCTCGCCGACTGGTGGCACCGCGTGCGGCGCCAGCCCACCTCCAACGCCGCTGCGCGTTCGGTGCAACGCCGCTTCGCCTTCCTCGACGATCTCGTCGCCGAGGTCCCACCGGGCGCCGTGCGCCGGGCAGCCGCGACCATCGCCAAGTTGTCCGACGCGCAGGCTCCTGCCACCACCCAGACAACTGAGACACCAGCTGCACCCGCCCAGCCCTCCGCACCGCTCACCGAGGAGACACCATGAAACTCACCCGCACCTCGCTGGTCGCCCTCACGGTCGGGGCCGGGCTCGCTCTCGGCGCCTGCGCCCCCGGCGGGTCCGGCTCGGACACCAACGCGTCGGCCACCCCGTCGGGTGCTGTGAAGACCGATGCCGCATCCCTCGGCGACGTGACCCTCACGGTCTGGGACCAGGAGGTGCGTGGCGGTCAGGCGAAGCAGATCGAGACGCTCAACACCGAGTTCCAGAAGAAGTACCCCAACATCAAGATCAAGCGCGTCTCCCGCTCCTTCGACGACCTCGTCAAGACGTTGCGGCTCGCGCTCACCGGTGCCGACGCCCCAGATGTGGTGCAGGCCAACAACACTCGCTCGCAGATGGGGGAGTTCGTCAAGGCCGGTCAACTCGTCAACCTCGATCCGTATGCCGCGGCCTACGGCTGGGACAAGCGCTATCCGCAGTCCGTCCGCAACGTCGCGTCGTACTCACCCGACGGCAAGACGTTCGGCTCCGGCTCGCTCTTCGGTATGCCGCAGGTCGGCGAGGTCGTCGGGATCTTCTCCAACGACGCCAAGCTCAAGACCCTCGGCATCAACCCGCCCAAGACATGGGCCGAGTTCGACGCCGCCCTCGCGACCGCGAAGTCCAAGGGCGAGGTCCCGCTCGTCCTCGGCAACCTCGAGAAGTGGCCAGCAGGACACGTCTTCGGCGTCGTCCAGGGCCGCTTCACCAAGGCCGACGACATCCGCAAGCTCGGCTTCGGCCAGACCGGCGGCAGCTGGGTGACTCCCGAGAACACCAAGGCCGCCCAGACCCTCGTCGACTGGGTGGACAAGGGCTACTTCAGCTCCGGCTTCAACGGTCAGGACTACGACCCCGCGTGGCAGGGCTTCACCAAGGGCAAGGGCGTCTTCCTCATCGCCGGTTCGTGGCTGCAGGCGGACCTGTCGGCGGCGATGAAGAGCGGCGTGAAGTTCTCGCTCCCGCCGGCACCCGAGTCGGGCGGCACGGCCGTCACCACTGGTGGCACCGGCCTTCCCTTCGCCATCACCAACAAGGCGAAGAACAAGGACGCCGCCGCGGCCTACATCAACTTCCTCACTACTCCCGAAGCGATGAAGGTGCTCGCGGACAACGGAAACCTTCCCGTCGTCGAGACGGCCGAGCAGAAGGCGCCCGACGCACTCGCGACCGACGTCTTCACGGCGTTCGGCGCGGTCTCGTCGGACGACGGGCTCGTGCCCTACCTCGACTGGGCGACACCGACGATGGGCGACACCTTGGGCGCGACCCTGCAGGATCTCCTTGCGAAGAAGGTCACTCCCGAGAAGGCCCTCGAGGCGCTGCAGAAGGACTACGGCGACTTCACCGCCAAGTGATGGCGGGTCGAACCAAGGCCCTCGGCCCGCCGGGAGAACCCCGGCGCATCGGCTACCTCTACGTCCTTCCGGCTTTCCTCGTGTATGCCGCATTCGCCCTTTATCCGCTGCTCAAGGCCGCCTACCTGTCCCTCTTCGAGTGGGACGGGCTGACGGTCGGCACGTGGGCCGGACTGTCGAACTACCAGGAGGTGCTCACCGACGAGCGGCTCCGGGCGTCCTTCGGCCACGCCCTCGTGCTCATGTTCTTCTTCGCCGTCGTGCCGCTGCTCGTCGGGCTCGTGCTGGCCTCGGTCCTGCATCGGGCGAGCGTGCGCGGACTGGGCTTCTTCCGCACAGTCGTGTTCCTGCCGCAGGTCGTCGCGATGGTCGTCATCGCGGTGGCCTGGCGCCGGATCTATGCCCCGGACGGGACGATCAACTCGGTCCTCACGTCGGTCGGGCTCGAGTCGTGGACGCGAGGATGGTTGGGGGAGTACGCCTTTGCCCTCCCGGCGGTCGGTCTCATCGGCACGTGGTTCGAGAGCGGACTGGTGACCGTGCTGCTGCTCGCAGGCATGGGGCGCATCCCCAAGGACCTCTACGAAGCCGCCCGCCTCGACGGTGCCGGAGCGATCAAGGAGTTCTTTGCGGTGACCCTGCCGTCGGTTCGCGGCGAGATCGCGGTGGCCCTGACGTTGACCGTCATCGCTGCCCTCAAGACGTTCGACCTCATCTACATGACCACCTCCGGCGGGCCGGGGCACACCACGACGGTGCCGAGCTATGAGGTCTATCGGCAGGCGTTCGAACTCGGGCAGGTCGGGCTCGCGTGCACCATCGGTGTCGTCCTCACGGTCATCATCTTCGCGATCAGTTTCGTCATCACGCGCGTCGGCGACAGGGTGGCCGACTGATGAAGGTCTCGACATCCGAGCGCACGATGAACTACGTCATCCTGACGGCGTTCGCGATCTTCGCGATCTATCCGATCCTCAGCATCGTCATCGCCGGTCTGCAGCCCGATGCCGAGGCGCCCGGCGGTCTCGGGAACCTCACGGCGGCGTGGGAGATCGGCCGCTTCGGCGATTATCTGCGCACCAGTCTCTTCGTGTCGGCGTTCGTCGTCGTGGTGAGCACTGCACTCTCCGTTCTGGCCGGATTCGCTTTCGGGACAATGCGATTCAGGGGAGCGGACGCGCTCTTCTACCTCATGCTCATCGGCATCATGATGCCCGCCGAGGCCATTGTCGTGCCGCTGTTCTTCGACCTGCGGGCACTCGGCCTCACCGACACCTTCTGGGCCATCGCGTTGCCGCAGGTCGCCCAGTCGGTGGCGTTCGGGACCTTCTGGCTGCGCGCCGCCTTCCGGTCGAGCTCGCGCTCCCTCATCGAGGCGGCCCGCCTCGACGGGGCCTCGACGAACCGCATCCTCTGGCAGGTGCTCGTGCCGCTCGCCCGTCCCGCAATCGTGACCCTGATCGTGCTGACGTTCATGTGGACCTGGAACGAGTTCCTCATCCCGCTCGTCATGATCCCGACCAACGAGGCACTGCGCACGGCCCCACTCGGGCTCGGCTTCTTCTCGGGGCAGTACACCCAGGGCTACGCCCTCTTGGCGGCGGGAGCGACGATCGTCGCGCTGCCCGTCGTCATCGTCTACCTCTTCCTCCAGCGGCACTTCATCGCCGGGATGCTCGAGGGGGCGGTCAAGGACTGATCCTGCCGCTGCCCCCTCCGTGCTCGCGAGGACGACGGCTCAGAGCTCGACCAGCGGGCGCACCTCGATGGGGAGATCACATGTCAGGAATCCCAGGCAGAACCACTCTCGCAGCCGTGGCCACGTTGGTGGCTGCACTCGCCCTCCCGGGCGCCGCCCTCGCCACACCCGGGGCGCCCGCGGACAAGGGTCCCCAGCCACCGGACGCCACGACGTCCTCCGGGCCCCCGGCCGACCTCGACGCGATGTTCATCGGGGCGCACCCCGACGACGAGGCGGGCACGCTGTCCACCTTCGGGCAGTGGAACCACGACCACGACGTCACCACCGGAGTCATCACCATCACCCGCGGTGAGGGTGGCGGCAACGCCGTCGGCCCGCAGGAGGGGCCGGCGCTCGGCCTCATCCGCGAGCGTGAGGAGCGCGCGGCCGTGGTCAAGGCCGGCATCACCGACGTCTACAACCTCGACGAGGTCGACTTCTACTACACCGTCTCCGAGCCACTCACGGCCCAGGTCTGGGACCACGAGGAGACCCTGGCCAAGACGGTCCGCATCCTGCGCCAGACCCGTCCCGGGGTCCTCGTGACGATGAACCCGGCGCCGTCGCCCGGCCAGCACGGCAACCACCAGGAGGCTGCGCGGATCGCCGTCGAGGCCTACTGGGCTGCGGGGGACCCCACGCGCTTCCCGGAGCAGATCACCAAGGAGGGCCTCACGCCCTTCTCACCCGACCGGATCCTCATGCGGGCCGCCAACGGCACGAGCGCCAACGGACCCGGTTGCGCGAAGGCGTTCGTCCCCACGGATGCCAGCCAGACCATTTACGGCGTGTGGTCGGGAACGCCCTCTCCCGATGGCCGCAGTTGGGCGGCCGTCGAGCGTGACGCCCAGCGCCAGTACGCCTCCCAGGGTTGGGCGGGCTTCCCGGACGTCTCGACGAACCCGGCACAGCTCGGTTGCGACTACCTGACCCTCGTCGACTCGCGAACCCCGTTGCCGCAGTGGGGAACTGACGCGGCATACACCAACCATGCGCCACTGGACGGCTCGCTCGTCGCAGTCCCGGGCGGACTTCCGCTCGGTAGCGGCATGACGGTCGAGACCGACCAGTACCGCGTGCTGCCCGGCGCAGCGTTCAGCGTCACGGTTGGTGCCTCGGCTCCCGCCACGAAGAGCCTGGGCGCGAGCACCGCACGCCTCGAGGTCCCGGCCGGCTGGACCGTCAGCGGCGACGGCGCCCTCGGCACGATCGCAGCGGCAGGCAAGTCGGCGGCCACCTTCACCGTGACCCCTCCGGCCGGCACGACCGTCGGCACCAGGGCTCGCGTGAAGGCCTTCGTCGAGACTGCTGCTGGCGTCGGCCACCAGGACGAGCCCGTGCTGGTGAGCCCGCCCGTGACCGCTACCCAACAGCTCCTGCCCCAGGTCACTCAGTACCAGGAGTGGGCCAAGGTCGCACACGCGCAGGAGTTCGCCGAGATCGTGCGCCCCGTCCTCACCCTCGCGTCCGGCGGCAGCCGTCCGGTCGACGTCGTCGTGACGAACCACAGCGCGACGACCCAGTCCGGAACGGTGACCCCCACGCCTCCCGCAGGGTTCACGATGAGCCCGGGCACGGCGGCATACGCCGGTCTTGCTCCGGGAGCACAGACCACGGTGCGGTTCACCGCGGTCAACACCGACACGTCCCTCAAGACGTCCGTGGAGGGTGGCGTGGGCGGTGACCACCTCTACTCGATCGCGGCGACGAGCAGGACGGTCACGGGCACGACGCAGCAGGCATTGGAGCTCGTCCCTACGAGCGTGGTCCCGCAGGCGTCCACGTCACCGACCGTGGATGGTGTCGTGAGTGCGGGGGAGTATGCCGGCCCCGTCCTCGACATTTCCCGTCGCTGGGAGGGTGAGAACTGCACGACGGCCGCCGACTGCTCGGCGACCGCCCAGGTGACCTGGCGCGACGACACGCTGTTCCTCGCCGTCACGGTCAAGGACGACGTGCGCGGCACCCCGCTCGCGGCGAGTGACTGCAAGCGGCACTGGCGCACCGATTCCGTCGAGATCGCCATCGACCCGCGCGGCACCTCGGAGAACACGTCCACGACCTTCAAGGCAGCGATCCTGCCGTGGACGGCCGAGGGCGGACCGTGCTACCTACGGGACGCCGACGCCCACCAGGGCGACGGTCCGGCCACCGCACCGGGCATGAGGATCGCGTCGAAGGTCACCGAGCCCTACACGGGCTATGTCGTCGAGACCGCGATCCCGATGTCGCTCCTCCCGAGCGCCATCGACCCGGCGCACATGGGGCTCAACGTCCTGCCGTACGACTCCGACACCCAGGACAAGACCGGACAGACCCGCATCGGCTGGTCCGTCTGGGGCGGCGTGCAGGGTGACCCGTATCGCTGGGGCGACGTCTCGCTCGACGGCTATGTGCCGCCGGCCGGACGTCCGACCACACCTGCGGCCCCGGTGATCCCGACCGAGGCCCTGCAGTCCGTCGACTCACCGCAGTCCATCGTGCAGGCGGTGCGCACCAACGTCGCTCTCGCCGGGCGCCCGTCGTCGACGACGTCGGAGGCGGGCTGGGTCGAGAAGGCGAAGCTGCGCGGTGACAGGGTCGAGCTGAGGTTGCGGGTCAACGACTCCGGAACGGCGCACATCACCATCGCCGATGCTGACGGCATTGCCGGTGACGTCGTGGCGCCCGTCGCTGAGAGCACCTCCGGACTCGTGGTCGTCGCCGTGCCACTGACCCGCCCCCTCGCGGGTCAGGCGCGCGCCCTCGTCGGCTGGGACGACGGAGCGGGCGGGACGTTCTCGTCCGTGGTGTCGGTGAAGTAGCAGGCGGGTCCCTGCGGGCCGTGGGCGGCTAGCGTGCTCCTGTGCCCAAGGACCTCAAGCTGCCATTCGACCCCATCGCGCGTGCCGGGGAGCTGTGGCGTGCGCGATGGGGCGAGCGGAGCCAGGCGGCGCCCATGGTCACGGCCACGTCGATCATGCGGGTCCAGCAACTGCTCATCACCGAGTTCGACGCCATCGCGGGCCGACACGGGCTGACGTTCGCCCGCTACGAGGCGCTCGTGCTCCTCGCGTTCAGCCGCGGCGGCCAGCTGTCGATGGGGCGCATCGGCGAGCGGCTCATGGTCCACCCCACGAGCGCGACCAACATCGTGCAGCGGCTCGCCGCCCAGGGCTTCGTCGAACGCGTCGCCAACCCGGCTGACCGACGCGGAGCCTTCGCTGTGATCACCGACACCGGTCGGGCCGCGATGGAGGCCACGACGGCGGATCTCGAGGCGGCGCAGTTCGGGCTCGGGATGCTCGGTGGCGAGGAGCAGAAGGCCCTGTTCTCCCTGCTCAGGGGCGTGCGCGTGGCCGCCGGTGACTTCGTCGAGGAGCCCGAGCAGCACGACTGACGGGTGTTTCACCCGCTGAGGTGAGGTGCCGGCGGCGGCGACCACACGGCATACGCGGCCGAAGGCGATTTGGCTCCGGAGTCACTCCTTTGTCATGGTGGAGAGCAGTCCGTGACCGAAATGAGACATTTCGGTCACCCCCTGTTCCAAAACAAAGGACCTTGCATGCCCACGCTCGCCAAGCGGGTCGTCGGTGGCCTCCTCGCCCTCATCGGCCTGGTGCTCACCGTCTTCGGCCTCTGGTACGCCCTCCACCTCGGTGGCAGCGGTACCGCGACCTTCTCCACGACGGCCTCCGGCGCCAACCCCGTGCTCGTGCCGCCGACCGTCCTCAACCGCGTCGACGGCGACGTCAAGGTCACGGCGGTTCCTCGCAAGGGAAGCACCGTCTGGCTCGCTGCAGCCACCCCCTCCGACGCCAGGGCCGTGCTCGCCGAGACGGGCCACACGACCGTCACCGGTGTGAGCACGAAGCCGTGGGAGCTCAAGGCCACGAAGAGCGGCACCGGCACCACGCCCTCGCTCGCCGCCACGGACGTGTGGCGCAACACCGCCACCCATGAAGGTGCGGTCACGATGACCATCGAGCAGACCAACGCCCCTGAGGCCGTGATCGCGCAGGCGACCAAGGGCCAGATCGAGCGCGTGGACCTCACCTGGGAGCGCAAGTCCTGGTTCGTCCAGGCCGTCATCGTCGCACTCGTCGGCCTGTTCCTGCTGCTGAGTGGACTCAGCCTCCTGTGGAGCTCGCGCCATGGGGGCACCAAGCCGGTCGAGGACCTCGCCGTTCCCGAGGTTCCGCGCCCCCTTGCTTCCACCCACGAGGAGGAGACCGCATGAACCGCCGCACCTTCACCACCTCATGCGTCGGCCTGACCCTTGCTGCAAGCCTCACCGGGTGCGGGCTGGGCGCAAGCATCGTGGGCCTCCACGACGCCCCCGCCGAGCGCACCGGCACGGCGCCCATCAACGTGGATGGCGCAGGGAACGTCGCCGCTCGTGTCCTCGATGCTGCGGCTGCGGCTCGCGCGGCGAAGGGCGCCGAGGCAACCAAGCTGCAGCCGACCGTTCTCGCCGATGCCGCGCTGGCCCAGGCGCAGGCCGCCACCAGGCTCGGCACGGTGACCGCGTCCGACCCCCTCCAGAAGTCGAGCAACCCCAAGGTTGTGGCGATCTCGCGCGGCAAGGCGTGGCCGCGCGCCATCCTCGTCGGCACACTCGACCAGGCGAGCAAGACCCAGACGCTGCACGTGCTCATGTCGAAGGCTCCGGCCGACCCCTTCAAGGTCTATGCCTCGGTGCCGATGCTGCCGGGCACCAGCGTGCCGGCCATGGGCGACCTCGCCAGTGGCGCACCGCTCGTCAAGGCCACCGACAAGTCCGGCGCCCCTATCGCCCCAGAGGCGGCACTCGCCACCTACGCCGGCGGGCTCAACTACCCGAAGCCGACGGCCTCCAAGCAGGTCACGACCGCCGATGCCTATGCCACCGCACTGCGTACCTCGGCAGCGGGCCAGGTCAAGTCCCTGGGCAAGCTCGCCTACTTCAGCCAGCGGCACACGTCCGTGCCCAAGAACATCATTTCCTTCCGTCTCGCTGACGGTGGCACCGTGACGTTCGGTCAGCTGACCAGACGTGATCTCATCTCGACGAGCAAGGCCGCCAAGGAACTGGTGATCCCGGCCAGCTACAGCAAGCTCGTGGGCAAGTCGAAGGCCACCACGAGCATCAACATCACCAGCCTCGAGAACATCATCATGGTCATTCCCGCCAAGGGTGCGGCCGCCGCCGTGGGAGCCGACGAGCAACTCGTCTCCGCCACGGCCAAGTGAGCTGACCACTGCATCAGGACCGGCTCCACGCCCTCGGGCGCGGGGCCGGTTCGCTCTTTGAGAGGATCATCGACATGAGCACCACCCCCACACCTCCCTCCGGCGCTCGCGGCGCCTTCGACCTGTCCGCCCTCGCCCCCGCTGCCGGTGCGCCCGGTGCCTCTGCTGCGGGTGCGGCCACACCGGTTGGGGCAGGTGCAGCTCCGGCTCCGGCTCCGGGTGCGGTGACGGCCGGCCTGCCCGACGGCATCCTCGTCGAGGTCACGGACGCCACCTTCACAGAGGTGATGAACCGGACCCTGCAGGTCCCTGCCGTCCTCGTGCTCTGGTCCTCTGCCCACGAGCAGACCATTGGTCTCGCCGAGCGCGTCGCAGCAGTCGCGGCCCAGCTCGAGGGTCGACTCTTCGTCGTCTCCGCCGACGTCCAGACGTCCCCGTCGATCCTCCAGGCGTTCCAGCCGGTCATCGTGCAGGCCTTCGGCCAGCTCAGCGTGCCGGTGACCTTCGGCCTCCTCCAGGGCCAGCCCGTGCCCCTCTTCCCGGGCGTGCCCAAGGACGACGAGATCCGCACCATCCTTGACCAACTCGTGCAGGCGGCCGTCCAGAACGGCATCACCGGGAGGATCGAGCTCGGCCCGGTCCCCGGCGATGCTGCAGGCGAGGACGAGATGCCCGCCCTGCCCCCGCTCATCCAGGAGGCCTACGACGCGATCGACGCAGGCGATCTCGAAGGTGCGGTCACGGCATACGAAAAGGCTCTTGCTCAGAACCCGAAGGACCACGAGGCCGAGCTCGGCCTGGCCCAGGTGAAGTTGATGATGCGCACTGACGGCGTCGACCTCCAGGCGGCCCGCGCGGCGGCTGCGGCAGCGCCCGAGGACGTCGACGCGCAGATCGCGGTCGCAGATCTCGATGTCCTCGGCGGGCACGTGGCCGACGCCTTCACCCGGCTCATCGACACGGTCAAGGCGACCGAGGGCGAGGATCGCGACAAGGCGCGCAAGCACCTGCTGGAGCTGTTCAACGTCGTCGGCAACCACGACGAGCGCGTGCGCAAGGGTCGCACCGCGCTGATGAACGCCCTCTTCTGAGGTGCCGCCCAAACTGCTCGACGACCACGTCCGCTTCCGGTTCGCGCCGGGAGCCGAGCAGGTCGTCTCGGTCGTCCTCGACTGCGACTCGGTCATCCCGGGTGGTCGTGATTTCGCCCTCGTTGACGACGTGTGGGAGCTGGCCCTGCCGCGCCCGGATCTGCAACGCATCGAGTACCGCTTCGTCGTGACCCGAACCGTCGAGGACGGCGTCGCAGCCGAGACCATCGTGGACCCCGACAACCCGCTGACCGTCGAGACCGCCTTCGGCTCACGTTCCGTGATGCAGATGCCGGGGTATGCCGTTCCGTCCTGGCTGTCTGCCCCTTCCGTCGTCGGTGGGTTCACTCGTATGTCCCTCGAGGGTGAGACCGCGGACGACGTGCCGGTGGCGGTGTGGGCGCCCGAGGGGACGCAGGGGCAGGCGTTGCCCCTCCTGCTCGTTCACGACGGTCCGGAGTACGACCAGCTGGCCTCGATCACCCAGTTCGCCGGCGCCCAGATCGCCGCGGGGGAGCTGCCGCCGTTCCGGGTGGCGCTGGCCCAGCCCGTGTTTCGAGATGCGTGGTATTCAGGATCGCCGCTGTATCTGAGAACCATTGCGGGACAAGGCTTTTCGCGCCTCGCGGAGGAGGCGCCAATTGCCGGTCCGGTTGTCGTCATGGGCGCCAGCCTGGGTGGTCTCACGGCCCTGCTCGTCGGGTTGCTCGACGTCGAGGAGATCGGGGGAGTCTTCTCGCAGTCGGGGTCGTTCTTCCACGCCCGTCTCGATGAGCAGGAGAGCTCCTACAAGTACTTCGGGCGGATCTCACGCCGGGTCCAGGAGATCCTCGACATGCCGTCTGCGGCGCGGCCACTGCGCATCGGTCTGACCTGTGGCGGGCTCGAGGAGAACGCTGGCAACAACCGCGTGATGGCCGCGGCGCTGCAGCGGGCAGGGCACAACGTCACCCTCACCGAGGTCCCTGACCTGCACACCTACACCGCGTGGCGCGACGCGCTCGACCCTCATCTCACCCAGGTGTTGCGGGACCTGTGGGGGGAAGCGCAAGGATAGGACGCATGCACCGCGCCGAAGCCCGCCTCCGTGTGCCCGGCCATGACGCCGAGCTCACCGTGGTGCGTCACGGCCACTACGGTCGCCCGCTGTTGGCCTTCCCCAGCGAGGGTGGCAGCGCCGCGGACTTCGAGGGCAACGGCATGCTCGATGCCATCCGCGACCTCGTCGATGCCGGTCGGGTGAGCGTCTTCGCGGTCGACTCGTTGGACGGCTGGACGTGGTCGGCCAACGAGATCCCGACCGATGAGCGCGCCGCCAGGCACGCTGCCTACCACTCGTGGATCGAGCTCGCCGTCGTCCCGTGGATCGTCGAACAGACCAGTGAGGAGCCCGAGCTCATCACCTTCGGCGTGTCCCTCGGCGCCTACCACGCGGTCCAGTTCGCTCTGCAGCGTGCGGACTTGGCCCCGTTGGCCATCGGGCTCTCCGGCAACTACGACCCGACGACGTGGAACTCGTGGGGAGACCTCGGTGACGCGACGTACTTCGCCAACCCCACGGCATACGTGCCGGGTTTGCAGGGTGACCACCTCGACTGGCTCAGGGAGCGGTTGTCAATCCTGTTGGTCGTGGGGGAGGGGCCGTTCGAGGAGTCGCCGACCGGAGCGCTGTCGTCGACCCGTGCCTTTGCGGAACTGTTGTGGGACAAGGGGATTCGGCACGAGCTGGACGTGTGGGGGCATGACTCTGCTCACGACTGGCCGTGGTGGCAGAGGCAGCTCGCGCACCACCTCCCGCGTTTCGTCTGACTCTGGACCGTCGCAGCACCCAACGAAGGGACCGCACACACATGGCACCGAAGACCGACCACCTCATCGGGCTCCTCCTCGGCGCGGAAGATGACTGGCCAGCCGCGTTCGAGGCTCTGGCGCGCCGCCTCGGGGTGGTCCGCACGGCCGATGGTGCCGACCACCGAGTCAGCTCCGAGCGACTGACGATCGAGCCGTTCAACCTGCGCGACCGTCCGCGGCAGGACCTGGTGATCGACCGGCTCGCGTACTGGTACTACCACCCGCGAGAGTGGCTCAAGAAGGTCTCGCTCATGGACGACGTCTACCTGCTCAACAGCCCGTTCACGTTCCAGTCCATGGAGAAGCACTCGGCCTACTGCGCGCTGATGCGGCTCGGGATGCACGTGCCCGACACCGTGCTCGTGCCCTACAAGAACCCGGTGGACAACGCCCGCTGGGCCTACACGTCGAGCCGCTACAACAAGGGTTTCGACCTCGATGCCATTGCCGACGAGCTCGGCTACCCGATGTTCATGAAGCCCTTCGACGGTGGCGGCTGGCGCGGGGTGTCGATGATCAAGGACTGCGAGGCGCTGCACCACGCCTACGACGACTCCGGCGAGATGCTCATGCACCTGCAGAAGTCCGTGGCCGGCTTCGAGGTGTTCGCGCGTGCGCTCACCATCGGTCCCGAGACCATGACGATGAAGTTCCAGCCCGACGAGCCCATGCACAACCGCTATGCCGTGGAGCACGGCTTCCTCGCCGAGGACGTGGGTCGCGAGGCGGTCACCATCGCCCAGACCGTCAATGCGTTCTTCCGGTGGGAGTTCAACTCCTGCGAGATGCTCGTGAAGGATGGTGTCGTCTATCCGATCGACTACGCCAACGCCTGCCCCGACGTGGCGGTGACGTCGTTGCACTACTACTTCCCGTGGGCCATGAAGGCGCTGTTGAAGTGGTCGGTCTTCTGCGTCGTCACGGGTCGCAAGGCCCGCACCCAGGTCGACACCGGCCCGTGGTTCGAGATCGCCGACGACGAGGCCCTGGACTACAAGGCCAAGCTCGAGGCCTACCAAGGGCTGGCCGATGACTACTTCGACACCGAGCGCTACCAGGAGTTCTGCGCCACGTCACTGCCGCACGTCGACGAGATGGTGCACGAGTGGATCGGATCGGACGAGTTCCGCAAGCTGCTCCAGAGCACGATTCACCAGACCTATCCGACGCACGAGTGGGAGAAGTTCGAAGGGCACTTCGGCGGACTGCTCGGCATGTGGCTCACCGACGAACAGCACCGCTTGTCGACCTGAGGTTTACAAGGTTCTGACGTCATAGCGAAGGCACTGGGCATCCACCGTCAGGAACACCAGATCTTCGGCGATGGCCTGGGCGACCAGCATTCGGTCGAACGGGTCACGGTGGAGGAGAGGGAGGCCCTCCAAGGCGGTGGCGTGCTCGCCCGTGAAGGGCAGCTCGTCCAGCCCGATGTCGTGAAGGCCGGCACGGAAGTCGCCGTCAACGTCGAGTTTGCCGATGGACCGCTTCACGGCAATCTCGGCGAGCGAAATCGTCGAGATGAGCGCATGGGTGCTCGGACTGCTGAGGGCGTCCCTGAAGGTGCGCGGCAACTCTCGTGCGTCGGTGCGCACCCAGAGCGCGACGTGCGTGTCGAGGAGCAGCCTCATCCGCCGAACCAGTCCGACTCGTCCTCATCGGTCCACTGGTCGAAGTCGTCGGGGATGGTGATCTTGCCTTTGAGGTCGCCGAAGACGACGGGGCGATGCGGGGCGACCGGCCCGAGTTGCGCCACGGGCTTGCCGTTGCGGGCAATGACGACCGTCTCGCCGGCCTCGGCCGCCGCGATCAGTTTGCTGAACGAGGTTTTGGCCTCGTAGATGTTCATGGTCGTCATACGCCCATGATAGGCCGAATTGGTCAGGTCTGGCCAGATCTAACTGCCAAGGGCTGCGGAGACGACGTCCTTGGCCTCGGCCTGTACCTGGGCGAGGTGGCTAGCGCCCTTGAAGGACTCGGCGTAGATCTTGTAGACGTCCTCGGTGCCGCTCGGCCGGGCAGCGAACCACGCCGACTCGGTGACGACCTTGAGTCCGCCGATGGCTGCGCCGTTGCCGGGCGCCTCGGTGAGCTTGGCCGTGATCGGTTCTCCCGCAAGGGATTCAGCGGTCACGGCGTCGGGGGAGAGGGCGGCCAGCTTGGCCTTCTGGTCCCGGTTGGCGGGTGCATCAATGCGTGCGTATGCCGGTGTGCCGTGTTTTGCGGTCAACTCGCCGTAGTGCTGGCTCGGGGACTTGCCCGTCGCGGCGAGGATCTCGGAGGCGAGCAGCGCGAGGATGATCCCGTCCTTGTCGGTGGTCCACACCGATCCGTCCATGCGGAGGAAGGACGCACCCGCAGACTCCTCGCCACCAAAGGGTCCCGAGCCGTCGAGCAACCCGGGCACGAACCACTTGAAGCCCACGGGCACCTCGACGAGCCTGCGGCCGAGGTCGGCGGCGACGCGGTCGATCATCGAGCTCGACACCAGGGTCTTGCCCACGAATCCGTCGTCCCGCCACTGCGGACGCGCGCCGCCGTAGAGGTACTGGATGGCGACTGCCAGGTAGTGGTTGGGGTTCATGAGCCCGGCGTCGGGCGTGACGATGCCGTGGCGATCGGAGTCGGCGTCGTTGCCGGTGGCGATGTCGTAGTCGTCCTTGCGCTGGATGAGTGAGGCCATCGCGGAGGGCGACGAGCAGTCCATCCGGATCTTCTCGTCCCAGTCGAGCGTCATGAAGCGCCACGTCGCATCGACGAGCGGGTTGACGACGGTGAGGTCGATGCCGTGGTGGTCGGCGATCGCGCCCCAGTAATCGACGGCTGCTCCACCCAACGGGTCGGCGCCGATGCGGATACCCGCCTCCTTGATGAGGACGAGATCGACCACAGAGGGGAGGTCCGCGACGTAGGTCCCCATGAAGTCATACGACTGCGCGCCAGCACGGGCCCGGGAGAACGGGATTCGCTTGACACCCTCGAGCCCGGCGCGGATGAGCTCGTTGGCGCGGGCGGCGATGACCTTGGTGGCGTCGGAGTCGGCGGGACCACCGTGCGGCGGGTTGTACTTGAAGCCGCCGTCGTACGGCGGGTTGTGCGACGGCGTGACGACGATGCCGTCCGCGAGACCGGCGCCGGCCGGCATACCGTCGACGCCGGTGACCTTGCCGCGATTGGCGACCAGGATGGCATGCGACACCGCAGGGGTCGGCGTGTAGCGATCGGCCGAGTCGACGAGCACGGTGACGTCGTTGGCGACGAGCACCTCGAGGGCCGAGGCCCACGCAGGCTCGGACAGCCCGTGAGTGTCACGGCCGAGGAAGAGAGGACCGTCGAACCCCTGGGACTTCCGGTAGTCCACGATCGCCTGCGTGGTCGCGAGGATGTGGTCCTCGTTGAACGCGGTGTTGAGCGACGAGCCGCGGTGTCCTGAGGTGCCGAACGCGACCTGCTGGTCGATGTTGTCCGGGTCGGGCTTCAACTCGTAGTAGGCCGTGACCAGATGAGGAAGGTCAACAAGGTCAGAGGGCTGGGCGAGCTGTCCTGCACGAGACTCGGTCACTTGGCTTCCTCCTGGGTCACGAGCCTCGGCTCGACTGTGGGTGCTGGCTCCTCGAGGACGGGGGCGAGGTAGATCGTCGTGAGGCCCGCGAGCCGGACGGTGACGTGGAACGGCTGGTTGTTCCAGGGCTCCTCGACGGCGTCGAGCTCGAGCCCGGCCTGGCTGGGCGTGCCGTGCTGGTCGTAGCCACTCGTGTCGAGCAGCACCTGCCACCGGCCACCGCGAGGCACACCGACCCGCAGCCACTCCTTGGAGTCGCCGCCGAAGTTCACGACCGCGGCGACGACGTCGCCGGTCTCGCGAGCCGAGTCCTCGAACCGCACGAACGAGTAGGTGTTGCCGAGGTTGTCGTCGGCGTCGAGCCACTCGAACCCGGCGGGCTGGGCGTCCAGCGTCCACAGCGCCGGGTGGGCGCGATAGACCCGGTTGAGCTCCTTGACGAGGTTGTGGACGCGGTAGTGACCGGGCTGGTCGAGGAGCCACCAGTCGAGGGACTTGCCGTCCGCCCACTCGCTGGGCTGCGCGAACTCACACCCCATGAAGATCAGCTGCTTGCCTGGGTGCGCCCACATGTAGGCGAGGAACGCCCGCACGGTCGCGAGCTGCTCGGTCCGGTTGCCCGGCGCCTTGTTGACGAGCGACCCCTTGCCATGGACGACCTCGTCGTGGCTGATGGGGAGCAGGTAGTTCTCGCTGAACGCGTACATGAGCGCGAACGTCAGCTTGTGGTGGTGGTGCTGCCGGTCGATCGGCTGCTCAGCGAGATAGCGCAGCGTGTCGTTCATCCAGCCCATGTTCCACTTCAGGCCGAACCCGAGACCGCCGCCGCTCGTCTCCTTGGTGACGCCGGGCCAGGACGTGGATTCCTCGGCGATCGTGACGATGCCGGGGACCCTTTTGTATGCCGTGGCGTTGGTCTCCTGGAGCAGCCCGATCGCTTCGAGGTGCTCGCGTCCGCCGTGAATGTTGGGCAGCCACTCACCGTCGTTGCGGGAGTAGTCGAGATAGAGCATCGAGGCGACGGCATCGACGCGCAGCCCGTCGATGTGGAACTCCTCGAGCCAGTAGAGCGCGTTGGCCACGAGGAAGTTGCGGACCTCGAGCCGGCCGAAGTTGAAGATGTGGGTGCCCCAGTCGGGCTGGTCGCCGCGCCGGGGGTCCGGGTGCTCATAGAGCGGCAACCCGTCGAAGCGCGCCAGTGCCCACTCGTCGCGCGGGAAGTGCCCAGGAACCCAGTCGAGGATGACGCCGATTCCGGCCTGGTGCAGCGTGTCCACGAGGAACTTGAAGTCGTCCGGGGTCCCGAAGCGCGACGTCGGGGCGTAGTAGCCCGTCACCTGATAGCCCCACGACGGACCGTAGGGGTGCTCCATCACCGGCATGAACTCGACGTGCGTGAACCCCAGGTCGACGACGTAGTTGACGAGGTGTTCGGCGAGCTCACGGTAGGACAGGCCCTGACGCCACGACCCCAGGTGGACTTCGTAGACACTCATCGGTCCGGTGTGCGGGTTGCCGGCCGCGCGGGCAGTCATCCACGACGTGTCGGCCCACTCGTGATGGGCCTCGTCGACGACGGATCCGGTGAGCGGCGGGACCTCGGTGCGGCGAGCCATCGGGTCGGCCTTGGCGCGCACGATGTCGTCGGCGCCGCGAATCTCGTACTTGTAGATCGAGCCGGCGCCGATGTCGGGGATGAACAGCTCCCAGACGCCGCTGGCGCCGATGAGACGCATCGGGTGGATCCGCCCGTCCCAGCCGTTGAAGTCACCGACGACCCGCACGGCCTTGGCCCGCGGTGCCCACACCGCGAACGAGGTCCCGCGCACGGTGCCGAGCGGCCCGGGGTACTCGTGGACGCGTGCCCCGAGGACGGTCCACAGCTCCTCGTGCCGGCCCTCGCCGACGAGGTGGAGGTCGATCTCGCCGAGCGTCGGCGCAAAGCGGTAGGGGTCGTCCTGGAGGTGCTCGATGCCATCGGCCCACGCGACGAGCAGCCGGTAGTCCACGGTCTTCGTCGTGGACGGACGCACCGCCGTCCACACGCCCTCCGCCTCGTGGTCCAGGGTCAGTTCCTCACCGTCCTCGAACCGGACACGCACCGACGTCGCCATCGGTCGCAGGGCGCGGATGCGCAGGCCACCGTCCTCGAGGTGCTGACCGAGGAGGTCGTGCGGCTGCTGGTGCCGCCCCTGGATGAGGGCACTGATCGCACCGCTGACTTCGTGAGCAGGGGTCGGGGTCACGGGGTGTCCTCCTGTGGTGCGGACGGGCTGGACGTGGTCGTCGTGGTCGTCGTGCTCGTGCCGAAGCGCACTGCCAGCCGTTCGATGGCGGCGAGCGGGATGTCGACCCACGAAGGTCGGTTGCGGACTTCGTAGACGACTTCGTACATCGCCTTGTCGAGCTCGAATGCGGCCAGGAGAGAAGGTCGTTCGCGCGGATCCGTTCCGGCCGTGGCGGCGTAGCCGTCGAGGAAGGCCTGCTGCGTGTCGGCCACCCAGGCGCGCGCCGACGCATCACCGGAGTGTTCGACGGCACCCCCGGCGTAGTCGAAGCTGCGCAGCATCCCCGCGATGTCGCGGATCCACTGGTCGGGCTGGTTGCGCTCCACGAGAGGACGCAGTGGCTCTCCCTCGAAGTCGAGCAGCACCCATCCGCCGTCGGACGTGTGCAGCACCTGACCGAGGTGGTAGTCGCCGTGAATCCGTTGCAGCGCAGGCCAATTCACACGTTCGGCGGCGTCGAAGATCGCGGAGACCGCGTCGTCATGGTCGTGCAGTGCGCTCACCTCGGCGGCCGCAGTGGCAAAGCGATCGCGCATCCCCGAGACGATCTCGTGAGCGACGGCAGGAGTCGTCTCGGTCGTGCCCAGAGCCTCGGCCAGCATGGCGTGCACCTCGGCCGTGGCTTCACCGAGCGCGCGTGCCGGACCGCTGAAGTCCTCTCCCGTGCGCACCGCTTCGAGGGCCACGCGCCAGGCGTCCTCGACACCCGGAAGGAATTCCTGCGCAAAGGCGAAGTGCCCGTATGCCGTTCGCCCACCTTCGTCGTCGGCCGCGCCTTCGACAGCTGGCTCGGGCCACTGACCGGCCACCGATCCGACGACGGCCGGAACTCGCTCGGAGCCGGCATCGCGCAGCGCCGACTGCAGGACCACGTCAGGGTTCTCACCGGCCGAGAGCATCCGGAAGACCTTGACGATGACGGGGACTGACGCACCCGCATCGTCGACGCAGTCGAGGATGACCGAGGTGTTGGACTGCTCGCCCGAGAGGACCTTCGAACCGCGCACGGTGACCGAACGCGACCACGCACCCCCAGGTGTCGCGACGACGGACTCGTCCAGAGCGTCACTCGCGGCACTGGACTCGGCGGGCACCCGGCCCTGGATGAGCTCGAGCAGCTGGGCGGCATACACGGGGTCGTGTGGTGCGTCGTAGACCCAACGCGTTCCGAGGACCGAGTGCTCCATGACACCGACGAGAGCGCCTTCGAGACCAGCGACGGGGGCGGCGCGATAGGTGAGCGGCACCTGATAGGTGATCGGCGCCGCACCCGACACGTCAGCGACGATCAGCACCTCGACACCGACCTCGCCCGCAGGGTCGCCAAGTCTCCACGACGCAAGGCGACGCACCGAGGAAGCGGTGCCCTTGGCGGCATACCAACGCTGTCCTCCCATCCACGCGTCGATGAGCTCGAGCTTCGTCGGCGTGATGCTCGCGCCCTTGTGGATCTCAGCCACGGCCGTGCGCCTCCCGGGCACTCTCGTCCCCGACGCGCAGCCAGAAGAAGTCGCGGCTGCCCATCGTGAAGGTGACCCGGCCGTCGGCGGCGATCCACGGGAAGTTCGCGCCACCGAAGAGGTCGAACAGCTCGTTCTCGCCGAGCGACTCCGGCAGCTGGATCGTTGCGGCCTGTGGCTTGTCGGAGAGGTTGTTGACGCAGAGCACGGTCTCGCCTCGGCTGTCGCGGCTTCCGGCCCAGGAGCGGGTGTAGGCCAGGATCGAGTCGTTGTCGGTGGGCGCGATCGCGAAGTCTCCCAGCCCGAACGCCGGGTGCAGGCGACGCACGCCGAGCATGCCGCGCACCCAGTGCAGCAGCGAGTGGCCGGTCGCCATCTGCGCTTCGACGTTGACGCCGTTGTAGTTGTAGACGAGCGAGGAGATCACCGGCAGGTAGAGCTTGCCCGGGTCGGCACTGGAGAAGCCCGCGTTGCGATCGGGCGTCCACTGCATCGGGGTGCGCACGGCGTCGCGGTCGGTGAGCCAGATGTTGTCGCCCATGCCGATCTCGTCGCCGTAGTAGAGGCAGGGGGAGCCGGGCAGCGAGAGCAACAACGCGTGGATGAGCTCGATCTCGGGACGCGAGTTGTCGAGCAGGGGAGACAGGCGCCGCCGGATGCCGACGTTGGCCCTCATGCGCGGGTCGGGGGCGTACCAGCCGTACATCGTGGCGCGCTGCTCCGGCGTCACCATCTCGAGGGTGAGCTCGTCGTGGTTGCGCAAGAACGTGCCCCACTGGGTGCCCGGCGGAATGTCGGGCGTTGACGCGAGGACGTCGATGATCGGCTGCGCCTTCTGGTCGCGCATCGCGTAGTAGAGCATCGGCATGACCGGGAAGTGGAAGCACATCTGGCACTCGGGCTCGTCGGTCGAACCGAAGTAGTCCACGACGTCGGCCGGTGGCTGGTTGGCCTCGGCGAGCAGGATGCGGCCGGGGTACTCCTCGTCGACCATCTTGCGGAGCTTGGCGAGGAAGGCGTGGGTCTTGGGATGGTTCTCGCCGTTGTGTCCCTCCTCCTCGTAGAGGTAGGGGACGGCGTCGAGGCGGAACCCGTCGATGCCCATGTCCATCCAGAACCGGACGACCTCGAACATCGCCTCGTGGACGGCGGGGTTCTCGAAGTTGAGGTCCGGCTGGTGACCGAAGAAGCGGTGCCAGAAGAACTGCCGCCGGATCGGGTCGAAGGTCCAGTTCGACGTCTCCGTGTCGATGAAGATGATGCGGGCGTCGGTGTACTTGTCGTCGGTGTCGGACCAGACGTAGAAGTCGCCGTAGGGGCCGTCTGGGTCGCTGCGTGAGGCCTGGAACCACGGGTGCTGGTCGCTCGTGTGGTTCATGACGAAGTCGGTGATGATCCGGATGCCGCGCGCGTGCGCCTCGGTGACGAGCTGCTGGAACTCGGGCAGCGTCCCGAACTCGGGCAGGACCTGGGTGTAGTCGGCGATGTCGTAGCCGCCGTCGCGCAGCGGACTGGCATAGAACGGCGGCAACCACAGGCAGTCGACGCCGAGCCACTGGAGGTAGTCGAGGCGGTTGATCACCCCTTGGAAGTCGCCGGCACCAGAGCCGTTGGAGTCACCGAAGGCCCGCACGAGCACCTCGTAGAAGACAGCCGTCTTGAACCACTCGGGGTCGTGCTTGAGTCCGGGCTGGTGCAGGCCAAGTCCTTGCGTGGTCGTCACTCGTCAGTACCTCTTCAGCTCGATGATGTGGACCGGCTCGTGATCGGGGCCGAGTTGGACGGTGGTCTCGCGCAGGAAGTCCCACCACGTGTCGGTGATGAGGTCGTGGGCGCGGAATCCCTCGTCGGGATGCAGCCCGAGGGCCGACATGTCGAAGACGACGCGGCTCCAGCGGGTGCTGTGCGGGTCGAGGTTGGCGATGACGATGACGACGTCCTCGTGGGCTGGCGTGCCCTTCGTCGTGTCGGCCGGCACGGCGCGGCGCTTGCTGAACGCGATGATGTTCTCGTCGTCGGCATGGTGGAACGTGATGTTGCGCAGCCAGTGCAGCGAGGGGTGCTCGCGGCGGATCTCGTTGAGCCGCCTGAGATACCAGGCGAGGGACTGACCCTCCTTGGCGCCGCCGGGCTCGTAGTCCTCCCAGTGCCGGTTGCGGTACTGGTACTTCTCGTTGTCGATCTGCTCCTCGGCGCCGGGGCGGGCCACGTGCTCCATGAGCTCGTAGCCGGTGTAGATGCCGTAGGTCGGGACGAGCGTGCCGGCGAGGGCCGCGCGCAACTTCCACGCGGCCGGTCCGCCGAACTGCATGTAGGGCGTGAGGATGTCGTGCGTCGTCGGCCAGAAGCTCGGGCGCATGTAGTGCGCGGTCTCGGTCGCGAGCTCGGTGACGTACTCCTGCAGGTCGGGCTTGGTGTTGCGCCACGCGTAGTAGGTGTAGCTCTGCTGGAATCCCGACTTGGCGAGGGTGCGCATCATCGCCGGCTTCGTGAACGCCTCGGACAGCCAGATGATGTCCGGGTGGTCGACCGCCACGTCCTGAATCAGCCACTGCCAGAACTCAACTGGCTTCGTGTGCGGGTTGTCGACGCGGAAGAGCGTGACGCCGTGGTCGATCCACACCTGGATCATCCGGCGCATCTCTGCGTAGGCCCCGGCCGGGTCGTTGTCGAAGTTCAGCGGGTAGATGTCCTGGTACTTCTTCGGCGGGTTCTCCGCGAACGCGATCGTGCCGTCGGCGCGCGTCGTGAACCACTCCGGGTGCTCGGCGACCCACGGGTGGTCGGGGGAGCACTGCAGCGCGATGTCCATCGCAACCTCGAGCCCGAGCCGCCTTGCCTCGGCGACGAAGAAGTCGAAGTCCTCGAAGGTGCCCAGGTCGGGATGGATCGCGTCGTGCCCGCCGTCGGGGGAGCCGATCGCATAGGGGCTGCCGGGGTCTTCGGGGCCGGCGTCGAGGGTGTTGTTGGGCCCCTTCTTGGCGGCCTGACCGATGGGGTGGATCGGCGTCAGGTAGATGACGTCGAAACCCATACCGGCGACGGCGGCGAGGCGTTTGGCGGCGGTGCGCAGGGTGCCGCTGCGCCAGGTGTGCGTCTCCTCGTCATAGAGCGCGCCCTCGCTGCGCGGGAAGAACTCGTACCAGGCGCCACTCAGGGCGAGCTGACGCTCGACAAGCAGGGGGTATGCCGTGCCCGGACTGACGTGGTCCCTCACCGGCGTGGTGGTCAGCTCGTCGTGCACGGGCCCGTGCGTCACGGAGGACAGGCGCACCTGCGGCGGGCGGGTCTCGTCGCGCAGGGCGGCGGCTCCGGCCTCGAGAGCGGCTACACCTGCGGGTGTGCGGGCGTCGGTCTCCGCGGCACGATCGAGGAGCTGCGCGCCCTCGGCGAGCATCAGGGCAGTGTCGACGTCGGCCTGGATCTTGATGGTGGCGTCGTGCTCCCACGTGCCGAACGGGTCAGACCATCCCTCGACCCGGAACGTCCACCATCCGGGGCTGTCGGCCTGGACCACGGCTTCCCACGTGTTGAGACCGGGGTTGGTGCAGACCATCTGGGTGACGTGGTCCACGCCGGCGGGATCGGTGAGGACGACCGAGGCACTGACGGCGTCGTGCCCCTCGCGCACGACAGTCGCCCCGACGAGGAAGGTCTCGCCCACCACGGACTTCGTGGGGCGGGCGCCCCCATCAACGATGGGGGAGACGTCGATGACGGGGATTCGTCCGAGTGGAGTCTGGGGCGGGGTGCTGAGAGGCGTCGCGGTCACAGGGCGACGCTATCGCCCCGGACCCCTTCATCACGAGTCGTCCACGACTCATCACCGCACGTCAGAGGCCCAAGTGAGTAAACGTTTCCGCTTCGGCCAGATGTGACCCTAGGATGACGCCTCGTGAAGGCCATCCGTCGCTTCAGCGTCCGCCCTGTTCTCCCCACCCGCATCGCCGCGCTCGGCGATCTCGCGATGAATCTGCGTTGGAGCTGGCACCCGCCGCTGCGCGATCTCTTCGAGAGCATCGACCCCGAGCGGTGGGCCAGCGTCGGCGCCGACCCGGTCGCCATGCTCTCGGCGACGACGGTCGAGGAGCTCGACCGGCTCGCTGCCGACGACACCTTCGTCGCGCGGGTCGAGGACGCCAAGCGTGGCCTCGATGACTACCTGGGCCAGGACCGCTGGTACCAGCAGTGGGCCGCTGAGCAGGGCGAGGCGGGCGCCCCCTCGGCCATCGCCTACTTCAGCCCCGAGTTCGGCATCGCCGCCGCGCTGCCGCAGTACTCCGGCGGCCTCGGCATCCTGGCGGGTGACCACCTCAAGGCAGCGTCCGACATCGGGTTGCCCATCGTGGGCGTCGGCCTGTTCTACAAGACCGGCTACTTCCGCCAGAGCTTCAACCGCGACGGCTGGCAGCAGGAGGACTACCCCGTCCTCGACCCCGACGGTCTGCCCCTGGCGCTCCTGCGCGAGGAGGACGGCACGCCGAGCGTCATCATCGTCAAGCTTCCCGGCGGCCGCGAGCTGCGCGCCCAGGTGTGGCGCGCCCAGGTCGGACGCGTCCCGCTCCTCCTCCTCGACTCCGACATCCCCGGCAACGACGACGCCGCCCGCGCGGTCACCGAGCGCCTCTACGGCGGTGGCGGCGAGCAGCGGCTGCAGCAGGAGATGCTCCTCGGCGTCGGTGGCGTCCGGGCCCTGCGTCTGTGGTCACGCCTCTCGGGCGCACCCACGCCCGACGTCTACCACTCCAACGAGGGCCACGCCGGGTTCCTGGCGATCGAGCGCATCAGCGAGCTCGTGACCGGCTCCGGCCTCACCTTCGACGAGGCCCTCGAGGCCGTGCGCGGTGCGACCGTCTTCACGACTCACACCCCCGTCCCGGCCGGCATCGACCGCTTCGAACGTCGCCTCATCGAGATCTACTTCGGTGGTGACCTCGCGCCTGCGGGGGTCCCGCTCGACCGACTCCTCACGCTCGGCGCGGAGACCTATGAGGGCGGCGACGCGTCGATGTTCAACATGGCCGTTCTCGGCCTGCGCATCGCCCAGCGCGCCAACGGCGTCTCCAAGCTGCACGGTGTCGTGAGCCGCGACATGTTCGACGGACTCTTCCCCGGCTTCGACGCCGACGAGGTCCCGATCACGAGCATTACCAACGGTGTTCACGGTCCGACGTGGGTGGACCGCAAGGTCTACGAGCTCGCCGCGCGTCACTCCGACGACGTCACCATCGACACCACGGTCCTCGACAGCGAAGCCTCGTGGAACGCGATGGCCGACCTTCCCCGGGACGAGGTCTGGGCCACGAAGCGCCAGCTGCGTGAGCAGCTCGTCACCGAGGCACGGGCCCGCATGCGCGCCTCCTGGATCAGGCGTGGCGCGTCCTCGGCCGAGCTCGGCTGGACCGACGAGATCCTCGACCCCGACATCCTCACCATCGGCTTCGCCCGGCGCGTCCCGACCTACAAGCGCCTCACGCTCATGCTGCGTGACCCCGCCCGCCTCAAGAAGCTGCTGCTCGACCCCGTGCGCCCGATCCAGATCGTCATCGCGGGCAAGTCCCACCCCGCCGACGAGACCGGCAAGCAGCTCATCCAGCAGATGATCAAGTTCACCGACAACCCCGAGGTGCGTCACCGCATCGCGTTCCTGCCCAACTACGACATCGCGATGGCCCAGCACCTCTACCCGGGCTGCGACGTCTGGCTGAACAACCCCCTGCGTCCGTTCGAGGCGTCCGGCACGTCGGGCATGAAGGCTGCCCTCAACGGCGCCCTCAACCTCTCGATCCTCGACGGCTGGTGGGACGAGTGGTTCGACGGCAACAACGGTTGGGCCATCCCGACCGCGGACGGTGTCGAGGACCCCGAGCGTCGCGACGACATCGAGGCCAATGCGCTCTACGACCTCCTCGAGAACCAGGTCGCGCCGCGCTTCTACGACGTGGACGAGGACCAGCTCCCGCAGAACTGGCTTGCCATGGTCATGCACACGGTCTCGACCCTGGGCCCCAAGGTCCGGGCGAGCCGCATGGTCCGCGAATACACCGAGCGCCTCTACGTCCCCGCGGCCCGTTCTGGTTGGGCACTCAAGCACGAGGACTACGCCGGTGCACGCGACCTCGCGGCATACACATCGCGGGTCAAGGCGTCGTGGCCCAAGGTGAGCGTGGACCACGTCGAGTCCTCGGGTGTCGGCGACAGTCCCGAGATCGGCGAGACGCTCCACGTCAACGCCTACGTCTCACTTGACGGCCTCGCACCCGAGGACGTCGAGGTGCAGGTCGCGCACGGTCGCACCAACCGCCGCGGCGACGACCTGCACGACGTCACGACTCTGCCGTTGCTGCACACCGAGAGCTACGAGCACGGGCGGCACCAGTTCTCCGGCGACCTCGCCCTCAAGACGAGTGGCGCGTTCGGGTACACCGTGCGCGTCCTGCCAAAGCATCAAGGTTTGGCGGCCCCCGCCAGCCTCGGCCTCGTCGCCACCGCCTGATCCCAACCACGGCGGTATGCCGTGGGTGGGCTGTCGTGGCCACGTTCCGGTGCATGATGTCGTCATGACTGAGGGGGTTGCTGGCGCGAACGTGCCAGACAGCGCGTGGGCACCACCCACGCCGTCGGTGGGTGACCCGGGGATGGGGCTGCCCGGCTACAGCGACTTCGCGGAGATTGCCCGAGGTGGCGACAGCGTCGTCTACCGGGCCCGCCAGAACGCCCTCGACCGGCTCGTCGCGGTCAAGACGGTCGACATCGCCGAGACGTCCGGCGGTGCACGTTTCACCCGCGAGCTGGAGATCACCCTTGGCCTGGGCCGTCAGCACCCGCACATCGTCACGGTGATCGACACCGGCACGACGTCTGACGGACGCGCCGCCATCGTCATGGAGTACCACGAGCTCGGGTCGCTGCACGATCGACTCGCAGCGACCGGCCCGCTGCCCGTCACCGATGTCATCAAGGCCGCCGCTGCCGTGGCCGACGCCCTGGACTTCGCGCACAGCCAGGGGATCCTCCACCGCGACGTCAAGCCCCAGAACGTCCTGGTCCTGCCCACGTCCTACGTCCTCGCCGACTTCGGCATCGCCCGCATGGCCGACGCGGGGCACACCGCGTCGCTCGAGCGGTTCTCGTACCGTCACGCCTCGCCGCAGGTGCTCGACGGTGTGCCACCCACGCAGGCCGATGACATCTGGTCGCTCGGGTCGACCCTGTTCACGCTGCTCGACGGGCGGGCTCCCTTCGCCGCGCAGGACCCTGCCGACGACACCGCGCTCGCCTACTTGGGGCGGGTGCGTCGTGGGGAACGCCGACCCCTGCGCCGCGACGACGTGCCGGCTCGACTGTCCGCCCTCGTGGACGCCTGTCTTGCACCAGAACCGGCGCAACGTCCCTCCATGGCACACCTGCGCCATGAGGTGGCGGCGCTGGCCGGCGAGCAATGGGTGTGGCAGCCCGGCGGCGCCCCTGTGTCCTCATCGGTGCCCGCCGCCGCCCCGCCGGCCACCCCGCCGGCCGCGCCGACACCCACGAAGCCCGCTTCCGCGAAGCCGATCGGGCAGCCGAGTGTGCCCGAGTCCTCGGTGCCTTCCGTGCCCGAGGCCACGCCCCCGACTCCTGCGCAGATCCCAGAGACCGTTGTCGCCGCAGCGGCTCCTTCCACCTCCGCGGTCGCGCACTTCGAGCCAGCCCCGTCACCTCTGGCGAGCCAGGCCGACGCCGAACCCACGGGGCTCGCCCCCCGGGCCGACGCCGGTGACGACCGGACGAGCGCCGACCAGGACGAGCCGCGCGCGCGGACGCTGCGCCGACTCGTGGCGGTCATCGCGGTGGCCGTGCTCGTCGGCCTGACCGTCGGTGTCCTCGTCAAGGTGGCCGGGTCCTCCTCCTCCAAGGATCCCGTCGGCAACGCGGCGACACCCACGAAGGCAGCGCCGGTTCCGACGGCATCCGGCACGCCCACCGGCGCAAGCGTCACGACCAAGCCCTACGACATCGGCAACCCCAAGCTGGCGCCCGGCGATGTGCAGCTCGAGGATCGAGGGTCCTCGGTGCTGCTGCGCTGGACCGACCCGACCAAGGGCGCCGCGACGTTCGTCATCGTCGACGCCACGACGGATGCAAACAAGGCTGTCCAGCAGGTCACTGCGGGCACCACGAGCACCACGGTGGAGGGCATCGATCCGACGGCTCGCGAAGTCTGCTTCCAGGTCGCGGCGATCGTGGTGCAGTCGGGCGTGCAGGACTCCGGGGCCAGCCGCAAGGTGTGCCGCCAGCGCGACTGACCGTTGCGTGCCCGTCAGCCGCGTGGACGTCCGCGACGGAAGACCCGCGGATCGCACCACCAGATGGCTCGGCGCCACCACGGAGCGGCTCGCCGGATCGCGGTGGTGATCGCCACGGCCTGCTCCCATGAGTCGTCACCCGTCCAGGCCGTCGAATCCTGCGGCGCGTATGCCGCGTGCTCGGCTCGCACGAGCAGTGCGCCTGCCGATTCGGCCACGCTGGGATGTTCCCCGGCCACGCGCCCAGCGATCACCGTCGCGGACTCGGGCGGAGTGGGCGGAGTGCCTGCCAGGACCAGGGCGTCGATCTGTTGCTGCCAGGCACCGAGGGCGCCGAGACGACGCAGCCGCAGCCGCCGACGCTGCCGGGCGACCGCGAGGGCGAGGACGAGCAGGAGCGCGATCAGGACCACGGCAGCGCCGAGCAAGAGGGTTCGGTCCTGCGCGGACAGGCTGCTCAGACGACTCTCTGGTCCTCGCTGCGGGTTGGGGGTGGCCGTGTCATCGCCGTTGTCATCGGCATCGGCCGTCTCGCCGAGGCGGTCGAGCAGCTGCTGGCGGGGGGCGCTTCGTGCGCTGCCCTCCTGTGTCGGGGTCGGGTCGAAGGGCACCCAGCCGACGTCGGAGAAGTAGATCTCTGGCCAGGCCTGGACGGTGCCTCCGGTGAGAGTCACGGGCGTCGTCGCACCTTCGGGCAGCTGGAGACCGACCACGAGGCGGGAGGGGAGACCGACCGACCGCGCCAGCAGGACGTAGGAGGCGGCGAACTGCTCGCTGGTACCCACCGATGATCCGGAGGCAGGGAAGAGGAACTGCTCGAGGTGGGCGTAGGACGACCCACTGGGAGCCTTGGGACTGAACCGGCGGCCGGACCGCACCAGCTCTTCGAGGGCGACGGCCTGTTCGAGCCGGGTCGTGGCCCTGGCCACGCCGCTGCGTGCATAGGTGGCGAACGCAGCAGGGATCTGTGGGGTGCGCAGATAGCGACTCGCCACGTCGGCAGCGGGCACGGCCGCGCCGGCGAGCACGGCGTCATCGGCAGCGGCGACCTGCCCCGTGAGGCGGTAGCGCCGGTCCTCGCGCAGACCTTCGAGCGCGACGACGGCACCGGAGTCGGCGTCGACCCGCACCTCGTCGAGGTCGATCGCGGTGGGGATGCCCGCCGAGGGCACCCATCCACCGCCCAGGCCGAGGACGCGGACCCGCAGGTCATAGGACAGCGTGGTCGCGCCCGTCGGGAGGTCGGCCACAGGTGCCGCACCGGGCACGGTGAAGCGCCCGTTGTTGGACCAGGAGGCTCCCTCGAAGTCGGGCAGGACGGCAAGCGTGAGGCGGGCCGGGGGCCGTCCGGTCACCTCGATGAGGGGAAGGTCGGTCTGGTCGGCCCACACTCCGAGCATCGGCAGCGGGCTGAGCACCTGCGTGTCCTGACGGGGCGTGGTGACGAGGGAACGAGGGTCGAAGGCGTCCGGCCGCACGGATCCCAGCCCGGCAAGAGGTGCCACGAGCAGCGCAGTCGCGGCGGAGGCGATCAGGGCCGTGACGGTCGCGCGCAGCGGACGGCGCGAGGAGGGGGAGTCGCTGGCGGTCGTGGGCGCGGGGGCATCGCGCGGCAGGAGGATCCACCCCACTGCGGTCAGCAGGACGAGGGTGAGGGCCACGAGGCCCCGGGAGTCGGTCTTCCCAGCTGCGAGTAGGGCCCCCAGCAGATAGATCAGGCCGGCCGCGGCAGGAGCCACGGCCGCCGCTGTCGCACGGGGTCGCACTTCGGCGAGGCAGGCCACGACGGCGGCGACGAAGACCACTGCCACAACGGGTGCCACGTTATCGGGGCTCGTCGGAGCCGGTCGCGGGGCGGTCAGCAGGCGCGGGATCGCGTCGAGAACGTTGGGGATGACGAGCGAGAGCGCGACCGAGGTCAGGACCGTCACGGCAAGGGCGACGGTCCACCGGGGGAGACTCAGCCGAGCCGTCACCAGTGCCAGGATCACCGCGAGCAGGACGGCACCCAAGGACAGCGGGACGATGGCTGGGAGCGCAAGGGTGCGACCGGCATACGCAGGAGAAAAGGCAGTGGCGGCAAGAGTGACGAGGGCACCGGCCCAGACCACGCGCACGACGATGGCCCGGGTCATGACGTCACCGCGTCCCACGCAGCGAGCACGTCGATCGCGCGCGCACCGCTGAGGGTCGGGGCACCCGCAGACCACGAAATGCCCTGTGCCGCAGTCGGATCCACGAGCAGCAGCGTGGGACGCAGCGCCCCGGCGAGGGTGGCGAGACGGGACCGGTCGCTGTGTCGGCTGCCGACCACGGCCAGCACGTCGGTGTCGTGCAGGGCAGGCGGCGACCCCGGTGCCGACGGGGAAGGTGACGCGAGGTCGCACAGGGCGACGAGTGCTGGCTCGAGGACGGCGGAGGGGTTGACGGCCACGCCGATACCGGCGGCCAGCTCGATGTCGATGCTGCCGCGGGCAGAAGTGAGGCGACAGGGGTGCCCTGCGGCGACGGCTGCACGCAGGATGCTGGCCGCGACGTCCGCCATCTCGTCGAGATCACCGTCGGTGGCCAGGGCCGCGGGGGTGTCGTCGACGAGCACGGTGAGGTGGGCGCGTGACGGGTCGCTGTCCTCGCGGATCATCAGCGTGCCGGTGCGAGCCGTGGTCGCCCAATGGAGTCGGCGCAGGTCGTCACCGGGGACGTATTCGCGCAGACCGGTCAGGTCGGTGCCGCCACGCTCGACCCGCTCGTCGGCGCCGACATGTCCGCGCGTCACACCGGTGGGCACGCCGTGACACGGCAGGAGGCGCGGGGTGACGAGGAGGTCGCGGGTGTCGCCGACCTGCCCAGCGCGCAGCCACAGCCCGCCAAATCCATTGCGCCGCAGGGACATTGGGCCGATGGTGAGTCTTCCCACGCGAGCAGTGGGGAGGGGGAAGGTCACGGTGCGCGACTCGCCGGCAGGGAGCCAGGGGACGTCGACCGGCACCTCGACCGAGGTGTCGCCACCGGTGACCCAGTCCGTGGCGTCGAGGCTGGTGCCGAAGCGGGCCGAGCCGTTGTGCACGGTGAGCTCGCCCTCACAGGCGTCACCCCGGGCCACGCGAGAGGGTGACACGACACGGTCGACGGACAGGGGGAGGGGGAGCAGGACAGAGGCCAGGCTGACGAGCACCAGCACGAGGAAGCCGGCACCAAGTCCGCGCACGGTCGGGTAGCCGGCCCAGAGGCCCGCCGCCAGCAGCACGACACCCGTGACCGCAGCGACGACGCCGCGGCTGGTCGGGCGCACGAGGGTCGCCTCGCGCGCAGAGGCGGGCACGGTCAGGTCACCCAGCACTCGGGCGGGGGACGGCAGTGGCGTCGACGATTTCGGCGATCACCCGTGCGCCGTTGACTCCACCCACGGCGACATCGCGTTGGACGATGACGCGGTGGGACAGCACCGGGCCGGCGAGGCGCTGGACGTCACTCGGGACGACGAAGTGGCGACCCTGCGCGGCGGCATGCACCTGCGCCGCGCGCACGAGCGAACGCAGCCCTCGGGTGCTTGCCCCCATGCGCAGCCGGGTGTCGCTGCGAGTGGCCGCACCGAGCGCCCGCACGTAGTGCAGGATCTCGTCGGCCACGTGCAGCCGGGCCAGCGCGGCGGTGTGTTCGGCGACCGTCTCGGGATCGGTCACCGTCTGCACGGCGCCGACATTGCCCGCCGTCGTGCCCGGCCGCAGGACGCCGATCTCGAACTCGCTGTCCGGGTAGCCGATGCTCGTGCGGATCATGAAGCGGTCGAGCTGGGCCTCGGGCAGGCGATAGGTGCCGTCGAGGTCGACCGGGTTCTGGGTGGCGACGACGAGGAACGGGTTCGGCACGGGGTGGGGCACTCCGTCGACGGTGACCGTCTGCTCCTCCATGACCTCGAGGAGCGCCGACTGGGTCTTTGCCGCCGCGCGGTTGATCTCGTCCGCCAGCACGACGTGGCTGAAGACGGGTCCCTCGCGGAAGCTCACCTCACCCGTGCGCGGGTCATAGATGGTCGTGCCGGTGACATCGCTCGGGAGCAGGTCGGGGGTGAACTGCACCCGACTGGACTTGCCACCGAGGGCGCCGGCGACGGCGCGGGCCAGTGTCGTCTTGCCCGTCCCCGGGACGTCCTCGAGCAGCACGTGGCCGCCTGCGAACATCGTCATCACGACGAGCTCGACCACGCCGCGCTTGCCGTGCACCGCGGACTCGACCGCATCCACGACCTGGGAGTGGAGCTGGCGGAAGGCGGCGACCTGCGCCTCGGTCATCGGCGAGCTGCCGGTGGTGGTGGTCATCGGTGCGTTCCTTCGCCTGGCCGTCGGGCTGGGTCCGACGTGGATGAGGGGTATGCCGCGTGGCCCGTTGCCGGGTCCGTGTCGCCTTCGTTGTCACCGTCGTTCTTGCGTCCGCGAAGGCGCAACGTCCGCAGCAGGGCGGCTCCGCCGAAGAGGAGCCCGGCCCAGGTGTAGCGACCGTCGGCGGGTGCGTTGGCCGGGTCTTCGGGGACCGTGGACACGGGGCTCACGGGGCACTGGGTCCCGGGCTCGGGGGGGCAGCCACACGGAGGCAGGGCGGGGGCGAACACCTGGAGGTACTCGTCATTGGAGGTGCCCGAGAAGGCCGCTGGGGCCGACAGGCAGTTCGTGCTGTCGGGCTCGATGTAGTAGGCCTCCTGCGCCGAGTCCGACGTGCGGCTGCCGTCCTCGCTCGTGGCCCGGATGGTCACCTTGAGGGTCTTGCCCACGCGAGCCACGCGACCGACGGTCACCGTCTGGGAGCCACAACCGGGAAGGGTCGCCGTCGTGGGGGCGAGGGAGTTGAGCTGCTTGATGACGACACACGATCCCTTGTGCGAGGCCCACGCACCGCCGAGGGTGGCGTAGACGTTGTCACCGAGCGCGTATCCGTCCTGGTAGATCGAGGTGATCACCGCCCCGCCAGAGGCCGGAACCTCGCTCGTGTCCGGCGGAGGTGGCGGCGGCGGGGTCGTGGGTGGCGGCGGTGGCGGGGTCGTGGGTGGCGGCGGTGGCGGGGTCGTGGGCGGTGGTGTCGTCGTGGTCGGCCGAGGGGTGGTCGGTGTCGGCGTGGGGGGCGGCGGTGGCGGGGTCGTGGGCGGTGGTGTGGCTGTCGTCGGGGTGGGTGTCGTGGGACCCCCACCTGCCACGGTGACGCTGTTGCTCACCCGGGACGTGGCGGAACGGCCCTTGGCGGTGGAGACGACGACGAAGGACACGGTCGTGCCTGCGGTGAGACCGGACACCTGCACGCTTGTGGCTCCGGCGGGGGCAGCCGTACCGAGTCCGCCGCCTGCGGGCTGGATCGTGTAGCTGTCGACGCGGTCCGAGCCCGTCGTCGGCGACCACGACACGACGACGACTCCGTCGGCGCGGGCCGAGGCCACGACCGAGGTGACGGGGGTGGGCGCGCTGCCGTTGCCGGGCGGCGACGAACTGCCGGGCCCGTTGCCGTTGCCCTGTCCATTCCCGTTGCCGTTGCCGGGTGGGGAACCATTCGGAGTTCTGCCGGAGGGTGAGGTTGAGGGGGTGTTGCCCGGACCGGTGGGCGGTCGAGGCTGTTCGGTCCGGGTGGGAGCCGGCGGATCCGGTCGCAGGACCGGGGGCACAGCGGGAACGACCGGCGGCGGCGGGGGTGTGTCGACGCGACGGACCGGAACGCTCTCGTCCTTGAGCTTCACTGTCCGGGTGTTGCCCTGGTTGTCGACGACGACGCCCGTGGCCGCTCCCGGAGAGGAGACGACGAGCCGTCCGTCATCGAGCACCAAGGTCGGTGTGCGGCGGTCCTCGGTCAGGATGTCGGGTGCCGCTCTCCGGCCGTCGGGGCCGAGCACGAGGACCCGACCGGCGTTGGCGCAGGGCACATAGACCCGGCCGCCGAAGACGATGGGGCGCTGGGGCGCCGAGCAGCCGAGGGCGCCCACGGCGAGGTCGAGCAGCTTGCCCTGGCTGAGCAGGACGACGCCGCCGGTGTCGGGAAGGGCCGCCGCCACGAGGTCCCGAGGAGACTCGGCCGCAGCCTGGACCTCACCCTGAAGGGCGGGCAGGGGCACGGCGACGTCCTTGTCCGTCCCGACCTGCACCACGACCCCACCGTCGGAGCCGAAGACGGTCACACCTGCGGGGTGTGCCACGAGTCGTGCGTTCGGCCCGCTTCCGGCGACGGCTTGGTGCTCCTCGCCCACGAACCGGTCGGCGTCATCGGACCAACGAACGGAGACGACCTCGCCGTCGGCCTGGGCCAACCACACGGTGCCGCGGCCGTCGACGACGGCGTCGGCGAGGGGGCCGAGCTTGAGCTCGTTGCCCAGGTCGGTGAGGGTGATCGGGTCGACGCGGCGCAGGGATCCGGTCCTGAGGTCGACGAGGTAGACGCGACCGGAGCCGACGAGCAGCTTCGAGTTGCCACCGGGGGCGCCTGCCCGGCGTCCGCTGGCGAGCAGCGTCGCGAGGTTGACCGAGCTGATCTGCCCCGTCTTGCCGTCCATCACGAGCAGGCGACCATCGCGCTGGCTGATCTGCAGGGAGCTGCCGGTCCCGGCCAGCTGAAGTCGTGTCTGGGGTTGCCCGGTGCTCGGGTTGATCTCCACGATCTGGCCGCTGGAGTCGTCCGGGAGCCAGGTGACCCCGTCGGCGACGTCGAGGGCCACGGTCGCCAGACCCTGACCGGCCACGGCACCGACGAGCAGGGACGCCGCAACGGCGACCGCACCGACCTCAACCGCGCCCTTCTCCCAGGCGCGTCCGAGAGTGCCACTCCAGGCCCTGGTCAGACCCTGCCAGCGTGTGCGTGCCATTTCAGCTCCCCATCAATGCATCTGACTCGGGCGCGGTGGCCACCTGGACCACCTGAACCGTTCCTGCTGTGCACAGGACGCCGCGCCCGATACCGGAGGTTGGTTCGAGCGAGGTCCCCGGCACCATCGCGCCCGCCAGCGTCCCGTCCGAGAGGTCGGGGGCCAGCAACATCACCCGTCGGCCCATGCGGGCGGCCTTGACCGGTCCCGCAAGGTGCTGACGCTGTCGCGCCTCGTCGGGATCACCGGCGAGGACCACGGCGATGGAGCGATCCTGTGCACTGGCGATGCTAGTGGTGATCCGCTCGCAGAGGTCCCGGAAATTTCCTCCATGCTCGGCGCCACGCTCCCACTCGTGGGCGTCGTCGACCAGGAGGAGCGTCCACTCGCCGGGTCCGTTCGTCTCGATGGCGAGCTCTTCGAGGGCTTGTGCGACGTCGTCCGGCTCGCTGGCCACGTGGTCAAAGGCCTCGTCACCAGCCCATTCGCCGGCGCGCGGGCCGATGAGCACCACCCGTGCGGGAGGCTGGTCCGATGCCCTGGCCAGTGCCGCCACCGCGTGCAGGAAGCTCGTCCTCCCGCTCCGACTGCGCCCGAAGACCGTGAGCGGCCCGTCTCGCAGGTCGAGCCACACACCACCCACGACGTCCGCGTCCACGGCCAGGCAGACGCGCGAGCCCTGCGCCTGCGGGAGCACGTCCACGGGCAACCGAGTCGGCATGGCGGCCACCTCGACAGCCGGGCGGGCGGCATACCGGCTCTGGATCGCGGCAGCGACGAGGGCGAGACGTTCGCCCTGAACGGGCGTGCCCGCGCCGCCCAGGCTGGCGAGCTGGACCTCGTGCCCGCCGTGCAGTCCGCGGCCGGGATCGCTGTCGCGGTCCACGACACCGACCGGTGCGCCCAGCATCGTGTAGTCGTCGTCGACCGTCATCCGCAGCACCAGTCGCTGCGCGAAGCAGGCCATCATCGCCGCCGGCAGTCCGACTCGCTGAGGTGTCGTCGCGGACACGTGCACGCCACAACGACGTCCTTCCTGCAGCACCTGCACGAGCTGGTCCACGTGACCGCGCCGCGCGGCCCCGCCACGTTCGATGGCGTCGACGAGGGCGGGCAGGTTGTCGATGAGCAGGTGCACTCGGGGGAGGGTGACGCCCATCGCGGCGAGACCCGCGATGTCGGCGGCCCCGTGCGCTGCGAGAGTGGCGTTGCGATCAGCCACGGTGCGGTGGACCATCCGGATCATCCGCAGGCACCGGTCGAGGTTCTGCTCCTGGACGACCGAACCGACGCTCGGTAGGCCCGTGAGGACGGAGAGCCCACCGCCGCCGGAGTCGAGCGCATAGACGTAGGGCGGTGCCGAGTCCGTCGGTGTGCCGGCGGTGGCGCTCACGGCGATGGTGCGCAGGGCCTCCGTCTTGCCCGATCCCGACGATCCGAAGATCAGCAGGTGGCCGTCCTTCGCGTAGTCGACGACGAGCGGGAGCTGGGTCTGGTCCGAGGGCCGGTCGACCAGACCGACGACGACGGATCCGTCATGGGGCTCGACCCCGACGATGCCGTCGACGGTCGTGAGGCTCACGCCGGCGGTCGCATCGAGCTGCACATCTGCGGTGAGCGCCGGCAGCCACGGCTTGCGGGGCGCGGGCACGCCGCTGCGGGCGAACGCGTCGCCGATCGTCGTGACGAGACGGTCCAGGTCCGAGCGGGGGTGGAGGTCGGTCGGCTCGCTCACGGTGCTGAGGGGCGCCTCGGTGGCGCTCGCGGTGGCGGTGAAGGCCTCGACCTGCACGGGGTCCTCGGCCGCGCGCAGACGTTCGCGGGCGCCGGCGAAGGCCACCTGCACCAGCTCGGTCGTGCCGTGACCGGTGCGCTTCACCCACGCGCGTCCGGGGGTGCGCCGGGACAGGCGTGCGGCGTCCGGGGCGTCGATGACGTCGTGCGAGTCATCGTCGGACGCGATGCGCAGGGCGATGCGCAGGTCGGTGTTGGCCTTGATCTGGGGAGTGACGACGCCGGCGGGGCGCTGGGTCGCGAGGATCATGTGCATCCCGAGCGAGCGGCCGCGTTGGGCGATGCTCACCATGCCGTCGACGAACTCCGGCACCTCGGTGGTGAGGGCGGCGAACTCGTCGATGCAGATCAGCATGGCCGGTGGCGCGACCTCGGGGTGGCTGCGCTCGAGGGCGACGAGGTCCTTGGCGCCGTATTGCTCGAGCAGGTGCTCGCGAGTGGTGAGTTCGGCGTGCAGCGACACGAGGGCGCGCTGGACGAGGGCCGGCGTGAGGTCGGTGATGTAGCCGACGCTGTGCGGCAGGTCGGCGCATTCGCGAAAGGCCGCGCCGCCCTTGTAGTCCACGAGCAGGAAGGTGATTCGGCTCGGTGGGTTGTTGATCGCGAGCGAGCAGATGAGGCTCTGGAGCAGCTCACTCTTGCCCGAGCCCGTGGTGCCGGCCACGAGCCCGTGCGGCCCGTCCTCGCGCAGGTCGATCGTCACGACACCGTCGGCGCCGGCGCCCAGCTGCGCACGCAGGCCGCGGCCGGCGACCCAGCGTGCGAGGACACCCTCGACGTCGCCGGGATCGCGCAGGTCGCCCCCGAGGTCGGTGAGTCGCACGAGCTCGGGGATGGCGAATTCCGGTGGCACGAGGGCGGCGTCGTCCCTGCAGGCGTTGAGGCTGCGGGCGATGTGCCACGTCGTGGCGAGGTCGAGTCCGTCGATGGCGGTGAGGGGCGTGATGCCTCCCCGGTCGCTCACGGAGACTGACGCGTCGTCGTCGAGAGTCACGACGATCCCGCTCGACGGGGGCGCCTGGCGTGCGCTGCTTCCGATCCAGAGGACGTGGATGCGTGGTCGGGGAGATTTCCCGTATGCCGTTGCGCCCGTTCCGTCGTCGGCGCTCGCCTGCACTTGGGCGACGAGGGACTCCACGGTGCGCACGGGGACGCCGGACTCCTCGTCGATGACGATCACCAGGTCGCCGGCGAACGACGTGTCCACCACGGCCTGCTGGAGCAGGGTGACGCCTTCGCCGGCGCCGATGGCGACAGGGGGAAGGCCGTCGACGCGCCGACCCGTGTGGGGCAGCCACCGCAGCCAGGTCTCCACGTGGCGGTTGGCAGGGGCGAGGACGGCCGCGATGGCGACGTCGGCGGGGGAGTGCGTGACCGCGAGGCGAGTGAGCAGGGCACGCAGGGCGGCGTGACGCACCTGGGGATCGGCGGCGACGACGGCGACGCACGCATGCTCGGCCAGCGGAATGCGGACGGGGAGGTCGAGGAGGAGGCCACGCTCTGCGGCGGCGGTGTTGACCTCCTGGCGAAGGACGCGGTCTCCGGTGGTGGTGGGCTTGGCCCGACGCAGGGCCGGAACCGGGCCGAGGCCGGTGGCGATGGACAGGTGGTCGTCGTGGCGGCGTTGGCGCTGCCACAGGCGCGGGTCGCCGGCCACGACCAGGCCACGCAGCTCGTCGGGGCGGGGCTCGTCGAGGGAGAGCTGCTGGCGCTGGCTGGCGGCGGACTCGTCGATGCCGGTCATGACGTCCGCGACTTCCTCGCGCCAGGCAGCGACCTCGGCTGCGTGCTCCTTCTTCTGCTGGCGGCTCTGCATGAAGTGGGTGGAGAGCATCATCACCGGCCACACCGCGATGTACATCAGGGCGAAGCGGCTCCTGGTGGCCGCGAACATCGCGGCGCCGAGAACCACCGGCATGAGGATCATGGTCCAGGGCATCTGCCGGGGGCGGGGAGTCTGCGGCGGCGCAGGAAGGTCGACCTCCGCCTCCTCGACGTGCTCACCGAGTCGGGGCGGGCGGACGACCGAGACCTCGGCGGCGCGTGTTCCTTCGCCGCGGTCGAGGACGATCGTGGTGTCCCCCACCGTGATCGCCTCGCCCCACTGGGCGGTCTCGGCGCGCCGCACTGGCCGCTCACCGACGGAGGTCCCGTGGGCCGACCCTTCGTCGGTGACGACGGGCATGGGGTCGAGGACGATTCGCGCGTGCTCGCGCGAGACGAGGGGGTCGGTCAGCCGGACGGTGCTCGATGCGGCCCGGCCGATGGTGAAGGACTGTCCCTCGACGGCGACCTCGAGCCCGGCGTCGGGCCCGGCAACGACCCGGGCGGTGGCGGTGGGGGTCCGGCGGAGGGACGGTCGGTCGAGCCAGTCCCTGCCGACCGTGGCGACAGGGACGACGGCCCCGTGGCGCAGACCGCACGACGTGAGAGCGGCACTCGCGGGCCAGGGGCGGTCGTCGGTGGTCGGCGCGAGAAGTGGTGTGCTGAGCCGGTCGTGGCCGAGGTGGCGGCCTAGGGCGCGGGCCAGGTCGGCAACCGTGGCCTCGGGGCCGGCGTGGATGACCACGTCGCACGGGGCGTAGCCGCTCTCCGGTGCGGGCACGATGCTCAGTCGCCACATGAGGAACTCCGTTCTCATCTTTGGTCCTCGCCTTGTGTGCCTGAGCGGTCCCGGTACGGGCCCGCTCAGGCACACAAGGCTCGGTTGGGTGGGTCAGCTGGAGGCTGCGACCTGGTCCTCGGCCTGACGCTGGAGAGTCGTGGCGTTCTCACGCAGGGCGTTGGTGATCTGCTGCAGGGTCGGCACGTACTGGCCGTCCCAGTCGCCGCGGAAGGTGTTGGCGTCGTTGCCGTACCAGGTGGTCGAGTGCAGGGTGCTGGTGAGGCCGCGCGAGAGCGTGTCGATCTGCTCGGCGTCGTTCGTCATGAGGCGCACGAGGTTGAAAGCGGCCTCGGTGTCCATTCCCTGGATGTTTGCGGACATGGTGTTCTCTCTTTCGTGTGGGTGGTGCGATGAGTTGGTGTTGCCGAAACCGGTGGTGCTGGGTGGTGCTGCTGGGTGGTGCGCGTTCAGACGCCGGTGACGCTGAACGAGTCCTGGATGGCGCGGACGCCGACGCCCGCTTCGGTGTCGTCCTGCGGCCACGTGGCCACGACGGTGAGCGCGGTGGTGACGTCACCGGCATACCGGGTGGGCATGACGTGAACGCTCACGCTCTGCTGAACCGGCTGTCCTGCAACGGTTCTCGCGATGACACCGCTGGCGATGCCGTCCGCAACGTGCGGTTCCTCGACCGTGGTGGCGTCATCGTGGCGACCGAGCAACGTGTCGAGCAGGTCGCGGGGAGCGGAACCCGCCTGGACGAGGTCCGAGCTCACCGTGACGTGGTGCGTGGACGCGTCCTGGGCATCGGCCCGGCGCAGCATGGCCAGCGCCTGGGGTGCCGCGTGGGCGATGAAGCCCTCGGGGACGTCGATGGTGAAGGGCGGGGGAGCCGGCAGGAGCATGCTCGGGTAGGTGGCGGTGACGGTCATCGTGACTCCTTGGCAGTGGTGGCAAGAACGGGGGCGAGTGCAGGGGCGGGTGTCGGCGCGGGTGTCGTGCTGGCGCTGCCCTCTGCGAGAGCGGTGGCCCACCAACCACGGACCGCAGTTGCCGTGGCCGGGTCATCAGCCAGGCTCCCCTCGAGGGTGAGGTGGTCGATGGTGACTTCACCTGCGGGCGTCGTGAAGACGAGGTCATCGGCCACGAAGCCGTAGTCGCCGTCCCCGTCGAGCCAGCCGATGATCCTGGGACCCTGACTGGCAGAGCCTGCGAGGTCGAGCGCTGACGGCACCTGGTCGGTGTCCGCGATGAGCGAGAGGCCGAGCTGTCCGTCGGCACCGGTCGTGGCGAGAACGCGCCATCCTGACTCGTCGTCGAGACTGCCGCTTCCGGTTGCGGGGCCAGGGGTGGCACCGGACCCGGGCGTCGTCCCCGGAGGTGTCGTGGAGCCACCCGTGCCCGGGGTCGTGGTGCCACCGGTCGAGTCCGTGGCTCCGCTCGCCCCCGCACCCTTGGCACCGAGGAGGGCAGCGCCGAGACCGGCCAGGCCGAGCGGTGCCGCGAGCAGGCCAGCGTTGAGCCCGCCCGGCGCGCCGCCGGGGGCCTTGCCCGTGGTGACGCCGCTGTCGATCGAGCTGTGCCCCTGACCAGGGACGACAGGCGTGCTGGTCGATGTGGGGTCGCCGCCGATGGTTCCGCGGAAGCTGCCCGCGACGTCGATACCGCCATCTGGTCGGCTCGAGACCCCGAGGTTGCCGCTCCAGCCTCCGCTGGCACCGCCGCCTTCGGTCGAACCTCCGCCGCCGACGCCGCCGACGCCGCCGGACACTGGGCCTGCCCCTGCGGTGGTGGCGCCGACGCCACCGCTCGGGATGGCGGAGCCACCGATGGTGCCCGGCCCCACGACCGACCCAGACCCGCTCCCTGATGAGCCGGAGCCGGTCGGGATCGGGGTGGGCGAGGGGGCGCTGGGCAAAGGTGCACCCGCCCCGCCGCCCGACGAGCCGCCACCGGGGTTCACGGTCGAACCCGGGATTGAGCCCGGGAGTGCCGGCCGGTCGACCTGAACGCCGGAGCCCTGACCCATCTGACCGCCGTTGATGTTGATGACGATGCTCGCGACCTCGGGGCCGTCGCCGCACGAGACGCGGGGCATCTGCGGGGAGGTGTAGCCGCCGTTGCCGGTGGTGATGACGGGGGTGTCGCCGCTCGCGGTCTTCTGGTCGCTGCTTGTGAGCTCGAGCAATTTGCCGAAGGCCTGGAGCGCCTGTCCGGTCGCCTTCACCCAGGGGATGACGACCCCGCGAAGGTAGGCCGCGAACGCTGCGGCGAAGCCGGTCCAGGACATTGCCTCGAGCGCGGTCGCGAGAGCCGCGAGTGCCGTGGCGATGGTGGTGCAGGCCTGCGCGGCCTGGAGCATCCGGCTGGCGGTGGAGTCGAGCCCGTCGACGTCCGCGCCCTGGAAGCCGGACATCAGGAACTCGCCTGGCGCTGCATCTGGGCGCGGCGGCCGAGCTCGTCGGCGTTGCCCTGGAGGTTGTCCATGGCCCGGTTGAGCTCGGGTCGCAGGCTGCCGTTCCAGTCGCCCATGAAGCGGTGGGAGTCAGCGCCCTCCCAGACGACGGAGTCGAGCAGTGCCGACACCTGGCCGACGATGCCGCGCACCTGCTCGGCGCCCTCGTTCATCCGACGCGAACCCTGCTCGGCCTCGTCCGGGTCCATCCCGTAGAACCTGCTGCGGTCGTAGTTCATTGCCCTCTCCTTCACCCCAAGTGGTGTTGATGGAGAAGGTAGGCAGCGAAAGGTGTCGGTGTCTGCGGCCGAAGGGGTGGAAACTTCCACCTAGTTCAACAAGAAATCTCGCAGAATCGCTCAATTGCCTTGCGGCACAGCCCAATTCGCTACTTCTGCGTATGCCGTGTGGTTGCCTTGGCGTGGACCTCGGCAAGGTCCGCAGCAGTGACCAAGCGGCTCTTGGCGACCCCGGGAGCCTTGGGCTGGGGGGCCGCTGTCCAGCAGAGGGTAAAGGCTACGTAAACCGATCCTGACCAACCTCTTACCTCCCGTTGGCTGCACTGTCGGCAGATCGTCGTATGGTCGTGAGCCGAGTTAAGGGGGAATCATGGGACAGCTCGATTTCACTGTCGACGTGGAGACGATTCAGCAGTCCGCAGCAGCCATCGATGCGCTGGAAGCCGCCGCGAAGGCGGAAACACTCTCGGAACTGGGGGAACTTCAAACCACAGGGTCCTCGAGTCTGGACCGGGCTCTCGGAGCCTTCGGGGAGACGTGGAGCGCAGAGATGGAGGGGTTGGCCGAGGAGAACGCCGAGATGGCCGACGGCCTCCGACTTTGCGCCCGCACCTACGCCGACACAGATGATGACGCATCCCAAAGTCTCGACGGGGTACGTCGATGAGTGCACATTCAGATCTCGCCGCTGGCATGTCCCCATCGCAGTTGATTCCAGGTGATGTGGGCACGCTTTTTTCCGCGGCCGAGGTGATGGACACGTGGGGTGCCGCCTGCCGGGTCATTGACCACGGGCTCGCCAAGGTCGAGCCGTTGTGGACAGGCTCAGCGTTCGACGCATGGCAGCGCGCGACTCAAGCAAGCAGGGAGATGGCAAGCCGCAGACGAAGCCTTCAGTGCGGCCGCGGTTGCTCTGGACAGCTATCGCACGGCCTTGGTCGGAGCACGGGAGTCCGCCGAGTACGCCCGGACCCTTTATGACACGGGGCTGGAGAAGCGCGCCGCCGCAATCGAAACCGTCCAACGGCAACGCGCAAAGATGCGGGCAGAGGGAGTCCGTGTCTACGTCGAGCCGGACACAGGCGCCGGGGGATCTGAGATGGAGCGGGCCGCGATGGTCCTTGAGACGGCCAGAGCAGAGGTGAAGTCCGCAGGAGAGGCTGCTTCGCGGGCGTTGAACGAGGCCTCCCCGCCGAGTGAGTCGGCTTGGAAGGCGGGGCTCCGTATGGCTTCATGGTCCTCGCCCTTCGCGGCCGTGGTTGGGGCGAACTGGGACACTCTGAGTGACTCGAACACCTGGTTCACGTTGGCGATGTTGAACAGGGACCCTTCCCTTCAGCGTGAGTTCGGCGCCGGACTGCTCATCGGCGCAAGTGACGTGTTGATGTCGGGGCCGCCGAACAGTCCAGTGACGCACGAGGCGTGGAAGTCCGCCACCAACACGTGGGCCTGGCAGAACGGCATGGATCCGTCTTCAGTTTCGGTGGGGGCTGGTGCGCTCCTGGGTCGGGAGATCCTGGCGAACGCTGCGGGACCCCAGGGCAAGGCTGGCTTGACGATGAAGCGAGCGGCAGAGGCGGGAGTCTTGCGAGCCGAACAGTTGATTGCCAAGCATTCCGTGAACAGCGTCGATGAGATGTGGCGGATCCGCCCCTTTGATCGCGGATACATTGTCGAGGCCCTCCGTGCGGGGAACCTGCCCTACGCCTTTCGGACGTTTGATCGAGTTGACGGTGCGGTGGCCACGTCCGTGAAGTCCATGGATCTCTCGGCTCCGACGTATGCAAACTCGCCAGCGGCGGTAGAGCGCACGTTGAATCGGTATCTGGACTCGGTCACCGAGTTCGCGACTGCAAGGAGGCAAGGCGTCATGGTCAACGCAGACTTGCTCGAGGCCCGAAACTTGGAGGTCATCATCCCCAAGGGTTCTGCCACCCCGGAGCATCAGGCTGTCATTGATGCGACGATCGAACGAGCGCGTGAGTACTCACGTCTCCACCCGGATGAAGCCCCCGTGAGCGTAAAGGTGACCGAGCTGTGATCGTTCAGGGAGTGGATGTTGTGTTCGTTGGCGGCCAGATCGGGGTCGAGTCGTATTCATATGACGGTGCCCTGGGCGTGGCCAATGGATGGGTGGTCACTTTGGAGGAGACCGCGGACGCCGAGACCGTCGGGCAAGCAGTGCTCGATGGGCTTGCTAGCTCCGACCAGGATTACGCCGCACCGGAATCGGTAAGGGAAGGTGTTGGGTCCCCTGTTGCGTCGGCCCTTGGCCTTGGCGGCTTCGACGAAATGCTCCAAGCTGGTGCGCACGCGGTGAGCGTGCTGCGGCGCGGTGACCGCCTGAAGATTCAGGCAGCCACGACCGAACGTTTCTCTTTCGGCGCCACGAAGGACAACTGGAAGACTCTCCTCGATGCCTCAAGTGATGCCGTGACCATTGGTGAGGCAGTGCTCGAGGCGAGAGGCTACTGCCGGACGGAGGCCTAAGTTAGTGGTCTCCACCGAAAAGTGCTGCTGCACTGGACAATTCGCTATTTCTTGATGGACCGTGCTGAAGCCTTGGCGTGGACCTCGGCAAGGTCCGCGGCAGTGACGAGACGGGTCTCAGCGGCACGCAAGCCGACGGCATACCGGACGTTCTGAACCCGTCCGGCGGAGATGGTGAACGGGTTGTCTCCGGCGCCGAAGGCGAGCGCGGCAACCGAGCGAATGGACTCGTCGACGCGCTGGGGGCGTTCGAGGTTCCACGCGTAGCCGTGCCACTCGCGGACCCGTTCGTAGATCTCGCGGTTGGACGGTGGCCGGGGGTAGTCATCGAGTCCGGTGAGCCACGGCTCCGTGAGGGCGAGGGCGACGAACCACTCCTTGGTCCACCGTTCGAGCCGCGGTGCCGGTGCCGTCGCTGTCGAGTCCGGATCGTGCACTCGCGCCGGGGGAGGAGGCTGCTCCTCGTCACCCACCTGCGCGATGTCGATCTCGAGGGTCAAGTCGCTGAAGCCACCCGCGGGGTCCGCGAGTCCGCGCAGCACGAGCAGCTGGTTCTCGCCTTCGTCGAGCAGGGCGGACATCCCTGTGCCCAGGGCCACTCGTCGGGCCCCTCCGGGAGCATCGAAGAGGCTGGACAGCTGCGCCTCGGTTGAGCCGTGCCAGCGCAGGCGGACGACTTCTTCACCGACAACGACCTCGGCCACGACGCGCGATACGTGTGGTGCGACGTCGGGCAGGTCCAGGGCCGTGGTGCGAAGTTGGGCCTCCGCATCGGCGTTGGCGAGCTCGGCGCTCGGCGCGCGCCCGACCAAAAGAGTCTCGCCCGAACCGAGCACCGTCGGTTGAACGCCCCCACCCCGCACCATCATTCTGAGCACGCGCTGATCCTGTCAGAGCATTGCGGCAACGGCAGAGCAACGGGGCGATTGAGTCCCAGGCGTGGCGTACGCCTCAGATCTGCTGCAGCAGGCCGTCCTCCAACGCCGGCAACGCAAGGCGACACGGAAGGACGTTGCGCTGCTCTCGCGTGGGCGGGCCTTCCCCCGTGTGAACCCTGAAGCCGAGTAGTGCTCGCCCTCATCCGCTGGTGGCCGATCCCCCTTGCAACCCCTGTGGGGCAGGTCCAAGAACCAAAACATTGGGGGAAGCACGTGGTTCTAATATGCCGTTGCGCCCGTCGTCATGGCCGACAGTCACGACGACCTCGTCCGACCGGGGACGGTGACACGGCATGCCACGACCTTCCTCGATGCGACGCGTCCTGGGGGTCTAACCTCCCTGTCGCAGGCGGAACGCAACCCGTACCAAACAGGTGGTTCTCAGCCACTCGGCTGCCTGGGAACGTTGGGTACCGTGCGGTCATGGAGTCGCAGGTCGAACGCTGGGCAAGTGAGAGGCGAGCTGGCGTAGGCCCTGCCGAGATCGCTCGCCGCGAGGGCTACTGCCACCAGTGGATATCGCGCCAAACCAAACCGTACGGACCGTTCCCGCGTTCAGGCACTCCATCCGCCGCGACAATTGAGAAGTGGGTGGCCGAACGCAAGGCTGGACGTTCCGCGGAGCGGGTGGCCCGTGAGAATGGCGTGACGACCAAGCGGGTGAGAGAGGCGACGCGGCACGCTGGCCCGTTTCCGGCTCGGCTGCACGTCGACGGGTTCTTCACCCTGAGCGAGCTGGCGGATGAGTTGGGAGTGCCGTCGCCCACCATTTGCCATTGGTCGGACACCGGTTTCCTGCCAGCACCTGAGCGCCGGGGTGGGCGTCGGCTGTGGCCCGTCGAGTACTTCAACGAGTGGCTCGCCACGGCGGAGTTGGAGACCTGCCCTGCATGCGGAGCGAGGACGCGGGACCAGTCAAGGCATGCGGGCCATGCACACCGCTGAGTGCTACCTCCTCGGCCACAAAGTGTCGATTACATGAGGCTACCCAAGCACCCCGCTTGAATTGGTTCGAAGGGCTGCTGTCGGGGGTCGGACGTAGGGTCTTGAACCATGAGCCAGATTGAGGGGAAGCATGTCTTCGTGTCCTATGTGCGGGAGGACAACGAAGAGGTCGACAAGCTTTGCCAGGTGCTGGAAGCTGCCAAGATCCCGTACTGGCGCGATCGCACATCGCTCGGGCCCGGAGAGACTTGGAAGGCCCAGATTCGTGATGCAATCCGTCGAGGCTCATTGGTGTTTCTGGGGTGCTTCTCGGACAACTCCCGCGCCAAGGAGAGGTCTCACATGAATGAGGAGCTCACCTTGGCTGTGGAGGAGTATCGACAGCGGGCACCCGGGCGTACTTGGCTGATTCCCGTCCGCTTCGATCACGGGGATGTGCCCGAATGGGACCTTGGGGCAGGGCAAACGTTGAGTGACCTCAACTACGCGGACCTGTTCGGCGATCAATACGCGGCTCAGGCAGCCTCGCTCGTCACGTCGATCCATGGGGTCATGGGGGATAAGCAGCTCGGCCCTGCTGCCGCGCTGGAGGCAGTGGAGCAAGCCACCTCAGCAGATCGCGGCGACATCCTGAAGCGGTTCACCAAGGAAATGCTCGTGGACCCGACGCGGAGGATCGAGCTCGACGACTTGATTTCACAGGAAGTGCAACGGGTCCTCAAGGTTCTAAACGACCCTGACCGGGTCGCTGGCCAATTCGGCGGCACGCGTGACGAGCAGGTTATTCGAGTCGTTGAAGCAGCTACCGAGCTTTGGGAGCTGACGGAGCCTTTCTGTGCATCCCTTGCGGTGGCCGCGCGTTGGGGTTCCCCCGACACTCTTAGTCCGTGGGCCAATGGCCTACGTGCGCAGGTCCAAGCCCCATTGAAGATCCAAGGGGGCAATCAGGGCCTGCTGGAGATGAGGAAAGTGTGCGGCCTACTTTCCATCATGACGGCGGCCATCGCCGCGGGATCCAGCCGTCGCTACGACAATCTGAAGGCGCTGGTGGTGGATCCGTCGGTGCGGGACGGGCACCTGCCGAAGCCACAGTCCATGCTGGAAGCGACGGATCCGTGGGCACCGTTCGATTCGCAGGAAATGACGGCCAACACGTTGGCGCGCGGTGTCATCGCATCCAAGCCTTTCGACGAGGCGCTCAAGGACTACACGGAGCGTCGAGTCGGAAACTCTTACACTCCGGTTTCGGAATGGATGCACGCCATTCTGCGCCCGGTGTTCTTGGACCAGTGGCCGGACGATGACTCGTACACCACCGAATATGAGCGGGCTGAGGTCTTGGTTGGGGTGCTCGCACAGGACGCCGTTAATGTCAGCACCGCCGCTACTCCCGAAATGCGAGGCTGGAGCCGGTCCCGATGGTTTGGACGAAGCACGTGGCGAGTCGCACGTTACGGCGCAAACTCAGTCGAGGATCTTAAGCAAGAACTAGCGACTGAGGGCCAGCAGTGGGCGCCATTGAGAGCTGGACTCTTCGCCGGCGATATGGAGCGAGCGAAATCAGCACTTGAGGATTACGGAAACTACTTCGCTGAAATATCGCGCAATCAGCACTGACAACTCCGCTGGGCTGACGTTGCACCTGACATACCACAGGTCGCCAGTTCGCCCACGGGTACTGGCCACGTGCGCAGTCGTCGGCGGGCGCCGCTCGAATCGGTGCAAAGTCGACTTAGCGACCCCCAATGGGGGGCAGAGATGAAGGAAAACGACATGTCCGGACCGGGCGTTCACACGACCCGTCGCACCGCCGTGGGGTCCGCATGAACGACAGGATCGTTGAGACCGGACCGACGTGCCCCGAATGTGGGCGCGAGCTTCGATGGATTATCTCGGACCAGCCCGGCGAGGCGGGCCAGCGCAGGACTCGGGAGGACTGCCGGATTTGCGTCGAGACTGACGATGACCGCGACGTGTCCGATGAAAACGGCTGACCCCGGCGGAGACCGACGCGATCCTGCCTGGAAGCGCATCGGATCGCACAACTGCCCCAGCTGCGTTCCCTCAGGGCGAGGGTTCCCACTGGGCAAAACGGTTGTGCGACTCGGGATGCGGTCAGGGCCACCGAGAAGGGTGACTGGCAGTGGTTCGCTGGGCACCCCGGCGTGAAGGAGAGGGTCCGCCCATTCGCCACCTCGGAGCAGTTGGCGGGGTTCCTCGACAGAGGGACGATCCACACGGAGCTGGTGCGCGTCGTTGCAACCGGACGCGGGTTCAGCGACCGGGCACGGACACCCGGTCGGTGAAGAGATCGTTCACTACTGGCAGATCGATGAGTGAGGAACTACTGGCGCGGGGGAGGAGGAGGCGGACTGCACCCCGCGCCAGTGGTGGCCTAGTTGCGGTGCCGGGATCTGGAGATCGCGCGGCGCGAGGGCGTGTGCCACCAGTGGGTGTCTTGCCAGACCAAGCTTTACGGGCCGTTCCACCGAGCGGGGACGCCGACCCAGAGGACGATGAAACGTGGACAGCGGAGCGACAGTCCGGGCACTCCGCCACGCGAGTGGCGCGTGACCACGGTGTGACGGCCAAGAGCGTGCGGGCAGCGACGCGGGGGGCCGGACGGTTCGCAAATCGCCCACACGTCGACGGCTACCTAACGCTGAGCGAGTTGGCCGATCAGTGGAGGGTCCCCTCGCCAGCCGTGTGCCGCTGGTCCGACTCCGGCTTCCTCCTGGCACCCGAGCGACGAGCCGGGCGGCGGCTGTGGCCGGGCGACGTCGTGGCGGAGTGGCTCACTGTGGCCGACCTACAAACCTGCCCCCGACTGCGACGCGAAGACGCGGGATCGCCTGCGGCACACCGCTGCCGCTCACAGGTAGGGCGATGCGCTGAGGCCCCGACTTTCCGAAGGTCTGGTGACGCCGAGGAACAGTAGGGCTGGGTGAGGTCGATTCCTCGCTCTGCTGCGTGGTCGGCGGTCACCCAGTTGACCGGGGCGCCGAACTCAGTGCGGTGGGCGCGTACGACCTGGGCAAGCGGTGCATGCCAGGCACACATCGGGGCGCTGGGCGGGCCACCTGACGTGGTGTAGTCGGCGCCTGATGCGACGGACGTGGAGTGGGAGGTCCCTTTAGGCCAGACCTCTTCGTCTCGGAAGGGGGACTGCGACTCAACGAACTTCTTGTGGAACCATCAGAGCATGCCCGCCACTCGCTCTGATGCTCGCGCCCCGCTGAAGTTCCGTCCGAACACAACCTCTGCTGCGAAGAAGTAGGAGCGATGGCGGAGAGCACCACTGAGAACCTGTTCCGGGAGTTCTACGGAGCCTCGACGTTCATCGAGAAGCGCGATATCCCGAAGAAGTTCGGCTTCCAGTCGAAGCGCAAGGGATCGACGGACGATGGCTTTCCTGACTTCTTCAAGGACATGGGCTCGTGGCTCATTGTCGTAGAGGCGAAGTCAGGCGAGGCCGGTCCGAGGTCGGACCACGCCGCTGCTTTAGCCGACGTGCGCAGTTACATGATCAACAACGCGGTCCCCCACACTGACATCGTCGGAATCGCCGTGTCTGGTCAGACGCTTGAGAGTTTGCGCGTCACGCATTTGCTCCGCAAGGGCGACGGCGCCGATATTGAGGAACTCGAAGGCGTGCAGAGTCTGGTGGGCATCGAAGCCCTGAGCAACCACTACGCGGCTGCGGCCATTGGCGATCCGCTCTCAGACGCTGAGTTGCAGCGCTTTCTGCGACGGCTAAACGAACGCTTCCACAAGGATTCGCGGGTGCGAGACACCGAGCGTTCGCTGTTCTTCTCGGCGCTGATGATTGCTCTCGACGACGATCCGTTCCGCAACGTCTATAAGTCGGTCAGCAAGCCTGAGGACGACCGACTGGTCGGGGCGAGGTACCTCAACGACCAAATCGTCGAGGCTGTCGCTCGCCAACTGGAAAAGAAGATCAACTCCGAATCGAAGCAGATCGACTGGCGCGACCGCTTCGCGTTCGTGAAGACCGTCGACATCCCGCTCGACGAGTACAAGGAGATCATCGGCGAGATCGACCAGCGTGTGCATCAACCGTCGAAGCGCTCTGTGAAAAGGGACATCTTGGGCCGTGCGTACAAGGTCTTCTTGTCACGGGCAGGCAAGATGGACAACAAGAACATCATCCTGACGCCGGACCACATCAAAACCCTCATGGTCGACCTGTCGAGGCTGGGGCGTGATGATGTCGTCCTGGACACGTGCATGGGTTCGGGCGGGTTCCTCATGGACGCGATGGAGCAGCTCGTCGATAAGGCGCATGGCGACGAAAAAGCGATCGAGCACATCCACGAGCATCAGCTGATCGGGCTGGAAAACGACGCGATCCTGTTCGCCCTGGCCTGCTCGAACATGTTCCTGCATGGCGATGGTCGCTCGAATCTGCTGTACCGCGACTCGCTCGTTACCCGGGGCAAGTCGTTCGCGGTGGCCAAGCGAGACGAGAAGTTTCGCAACTACATCAAGGGACGCAAGCCGACCAAGTGCGTGATCAACCCGCCGTACGAGAATGACAACCCCATCAACTTCACGATGTCAGCGATCGAGTATCTCGAAGAGGGCGGTCGACTGGTGATCATCGTCCCGAACAACACGCTGTCGAAGAACGCAAATCAGAATGCTGCGCTCGCGATCCTCGATCGTGCGCGACTTGAGTTTGTTGTCGACATGCCGCAGCAGCTCTTCTTCGAGCAGAAGCGTGGAGTGAAGACGTCGATCTTCGGCTTCACCAAAACCAGCAACGGCCACGACCACGACGCGCTGGTGACCTTCGTAGACATGGAAGATGACGGACACGAAGTGCAGCTCGCGCACGGCCGACGCGACACCGGCCGCTGGGGCGGGATCGACGCGAACGTCCAGCGTGCCATCCGCGACGGCCTGGAGGATCGGGATGCCCGCTCTTGGCGTACTCCGGTCTTCGACGCTTCGGGTCGGTTCCTTCCGCGCGGAGTTCGCCAGAGCCCGTGGCCACAGACTCACTCGCATGATCTGGACGCGGCGATCGCCGACTGGCAGGAAGCACGGGCGGTCCGCGAGGAGGCCCAGGCGGCGATGGCGGCAGTGTTGACTGCGGCTGGCATCGGCGGCTTCGATGACTGAATGGCCCTCAGTCCCTCTGGCGACGCTCGTGGCCCAGCACGCCCCGGAGCGGGTCATACCCGCCGACGATGACACCGTGCGCTTCGCCGGCGTGCGCTGGTACGGCGAAGGCCTGTTCGTGCGCGAGGAACGCAGGGGCTCCGATGTCAAGGCGAAGTGCTACGCACTGAGGCCAGGATTGCTCGTCTACAACCGACTCTTCGCCTGGAAGCAGTCATTCGCGGTAGTTGCCGACGAGTTCGAGGGAGTCGTGGTCTCGAACGAGTTCCCCCAGTTCGAGGTGGACGCCAAGCTGGCGACGCCAGAGTTCCTGGCGCTCTATTGCTCATCGCCCGTCTTCGCATCCAGGGCACTGGGCTCGTCGTCTGGGTCGGCTGCGGTCAGCCGGAACCGGCTCAAGGAGGACGATTTCCTTCGTCTGAAGGTCGCGCGTCCACCACTCCCAGTGCAGGAGCGCATCCAGGCGGTCATCAGCGCCGTCGACGCCGTTATCGACGGACTGCTTGCGGAGTTCAAGGCTGCAGAGGCGGCACGAAGGGCTTTGCTTGACGAGCTCCTACAGCGACGGGATGAGTCGTGGAAGCAGTCGCCGCTCGGCAAGTTGGGCACTGTGACCCGCGGCAAGCGGTTCATCAAGTCCGACTATGTCGACAGCGGCATCGGCTGCATCCACTACTCGCAGATTCACACGGACTTTGGAGCGCACACCGACACTGTGCATTCCTGCCTGCCTAAGGAAATGCGATCCAAGCTGCGGTTTGCGAAGACGGGCAACCTTGTGATCGCCGGCACCAGCGAGAACTTTGATGGGGTGTCGAAGGCCGTCGCTTGGCTCGGCGATGGGGACGTGGCGGTGCACGACGACGCCTACATCTTCGACCACGAGTTGGAGCCACGGTTCGCGTCCTACGTGTTTGCGTCCTCGGAGTTCCGGGCGCAGCTCCCAGCCGTTATTTCGAACACGAAGGTCGTTCGAGTCTCAAAGGACGCGCTCGAACGGATGACGGTCCCGGTGCCAATGCCCGAGATCCAGGCCGAGATTGCCAACACGATGGACACCATCGATCGACAGGTGCAGTCGACTTCCGACGAGATAGCGCGAGCCCAGACCGCGCGCGCGGCGTTGCTGGACGCACTGCTCACCCACAAGATCGAGGTCATGTCGTCCGACTCCGATGACGACGTTTAGTAGCCCGATGGCCCTCGAGGTACCCGTCATCGGGCCATTGGACGAGACCGGTTTCAGTCGGAGAGGTGGCCGGGTAACTCTGCCGTATGCCACTTCGAACTACGCGACTGACGGTCCTTGAAGTCGGACCACATTGTCCGCCAACCCACTGCGTGACACCATTCATGCATGGGCATCATTGATTCTATCTCACGAGCACTGGGCGGCCTCGGCTCGCTGTCTGCTGGGGAGCTCGAAGATCAGCGCGAGGCGCTGCGACTGCGCTACGTGTCCAGCGGGGACGTCGGCGAGGCTTCGAAGCTATACAACGACCTTCACCGCTACGACGCAGAAATGACCCGCCGTGCCAACGAGGCATATGCGCGCGAAAACCCGAACCCACCAGAGCCCAGGCATCGCGAGCATGGCTGGTACCTAGAGAACGACGACTAGGCCGCAAGCAAGCGCGACTGCACCTTGCCGACTGAGTTGGACGACCACGGATCGCCGGCCGCTGTGGTGAGACCTTTGCGTTGACCGAGTGGGGGTTGGGCGGCGAGACAGGCACGCCGGACGGCGAACTCGCGGTCGTCCACATGTCCTGCGTCGCGGAGGTGCCCTTCATCGGCTGGATGCTCGGCGACGGAGTCCGCGTCAACGTCGTGTCGCGCGCACGCGCAGACCTCGAGCCGTAGGGCGCCGTCCAATCCGGTCGGGTGGTCGGCTTCGAACAGTAGAGGACCGTCGAGACCGCCTCCCTGGTCGCTCACTCCCTGGAGCACATCATGCAAAGAAGCACGACAGCATTCCTCGGCACCTCCCTTTTCGCCATGCTCGCAGCAGCGTCCCTCGGCGTCGGCTCGGCCTCGGCACACCCCACTCCCTCACCGCAAGGCAACGGTGCAGCCAGGACGGTGCACCTCAGCGCGCAGCTGGACGAGCTCAACAACTCGGGCGCATCCGGCACGGCCACCGCCAGGATCCGCAACCAGAGGATCCAGAACATCCAGGTGCACGCCAACGGCCTCACGCCGGACGCCCCGCACGCCCAGCACATCCACTTCGGCCAACAGGCCCTCAACGAGTGCCCGACGCTGGCCCAGGACTCCAACAAGGACGGACGCCTGACCACCGTCGAAGGCATCCCGGCCTACGGACCGGTCGTCGTCTCGCTCAACACCACCGGCGGCACCACGCCCGCCAGCTTCCTGGACGTGACCCGGTTCCCGGTCTCCGACAACGGCTCCTACAGCTACAGCCGCGACAACATCAAGTTCACCCGGGTCGCGGGCGGCGGCACGGCCAAGCAGATCGCCGACGCCGTCCGCGAGGGTCGAGGTGTCGTCGTCATCCACGGTATCGACTACAACCACAACGGCTCCTACGACTTCGACAGCGCAGGCGCCAGTGAGCTCGACTCCAACCTCCCCGCAGAGGCGACCGACCCGGCCGCCTGTGGCGTGCTCGACGTGGTCAAGTGACCCCGGGCCCCTGCACAGCCTGACACTCGTCACGAGGCGATGGCCCACCCTCACCACGGTGGGTCATCGCCTCGTCAGGTGCCACCCCACGGTTCACCACACTGCTGCCCACGTCGTGCAGCGCCAGCACGACTCGCAGCGCGTGCCCGTCCAGGTCGTGTCGAGGGCGCGGCCCGACCCCGCATGGGGCCATGATGATCCGGTGGACATCCAGCGACTGGCCCGCCCCTGGCACATCCTCACTGCGGTCGTGGTCTGGGCCGCCCTGATCTTCCAGTTCATCCTCATCGTTCGTGGAGGAGTGGTCCTTGACGAGACGGCACCCGTCCCGCTCGCGACGCGCCTCGTCCGCTTCATCTCCTACTTCACCGTGCTCACCAACATCCTCGTCGCCGCAACCGCCACGACGTTGGCCCTGGGTCACGACACCACGGGCCACTGGTGGAGGGTGCTCCGCCTCAACGCGATCATCGGCATCGCCGTCACCGGCCTCGTCCACTGGTTCTTCCTCCGCCCGCTGATGAACCTCAGCGGCGGTGACTACGTCGCGGACAAGCTGCTCCACGTCGTCGCACCACTCCTCGCGGTCATCGGGTGGGCCGTCTTCGGACCTCGCGGGCGCGCCGACCGCAGCGTGCTCTGGCCCTCGCTCATCTATCCGATCGGCTGGCTCGTCTACACCCTCGTGCGTGGCGCGATCGTCGACTGGTACCCCTACCCGTTCCTCGACGTGAACCTCCACGGCTACCCGCGGGCACTGCTCGCCTGCGCCGCCGTCGCCGTCCTCCTTCTCGCACTGACCTGGGCAGCGATCAAGCTCGATCCGCGCCTCCCGGGCACCCACGACGACGCGAGCGAGCGGCGAGCAGTCAGCGCACGGTGAGCGGACGGCATACGGGCACGTAGTCTTTCTTCTCGTGGCCACCGACTTTCAGCAAGAGATCAAGGACCTGCGCACGACGATGACGTCCGTGCGTGACGTCACCGACCTGACCGCGCTCGAGGCGACGATCGCCGATCTCGAGGAGCAGGTGGCCGCGCCTGACCTCTGGGACGACCAGGAGAAGGCGCAGGCCGTGACCTCGCTGCTCTCTCGCGCCAAGGCGGAGTACGAGCGCGTCACCGGCATGGACACCAAGGTCGACGACCTCGAAGCCCTCGTCGAGATGGGCCAGGAGGAGAACGACGCCGAGACCCTCCTCGAGGCCGAGAAGGAGCTCAAGGCGGTCCGGAAGGCCGTCGGCGAGCTCGAGGTCCGCACCCTGCTCAGCGGCGAGTGGGACGAGCGCTCCGCCGTCGTCACGATCCGCGCCGGCGCCGGTGGCGTCGATGCTGCGGACTTCGCCGAGATGCTCATGCGCATGTACCTGCGCTGGGCCGAGCGCCACGGCTACCCGACCAAGGTCATGGACACGTCCTACGCCGAGGAGGCCGGCATCAAGTCCGCGACCTTCGAGGTCAACGTGCCCTACGCCTTCGGCAACCTCTCGGTCGAGGGCGGCACCCACCGCCTCGTCCGGATCAGCCCGTTCGACAACCAGGGCCGCCGCCAGACCAGCTTCGTCGCCGTCGAGGTCATCCCGCTCATCGAGGGCACCGACAGCATCGAGATCCCCGAGAACGACCTCAAGATCGACGTCTTCCGCTCCTCGGGCCCGGGTGGTCAGTCGGTCAACACCACCGACTCCGCCGTGCGCATGACGCACCTCCCCACCGGGACCGTGGTGTCGATGCAGAACGAGAAGTCGCAGATCCAGAACCGCGCCGCGGCCCTGCGCGTCATGCAGTCGCGACTGCTCCTCCTCAAGCGCGCCGAGGAGGCCGCCGTCAAGAAGGAGATGGCCGGCGACGTCAAGGCGAGCTGGGGCGATCAGATGCGGTCCTACGTCCTCAACCCGTACCAGATGGTCAAGGACCTCCGCACCGAGTTCGAGACCGGCAACCCGACCGCTGTCTTCGACGGCGACATCGACGGCTTCATCGAGGCCGGCATCCGCTGGCAGATCGCCGAGCGCAAGGCCGCTGAGTGAGTTTCGTTGCGGGACAGGGCGATTCGAGACAAGCGATGACGTATGCCGTGGAGCTCCCCTCCCACGGACCGCAGGACTGGGCTGCGTGGTCAGCAAGTCTGGCGGCCCGGATCCGTGCCCTCGGCCCGGAGGAGGAGGTCCTCGTCTCGATCCCGGAGGTGACCCGCCCCCACATGCTCCGCCAGAGCCGGATCTTCGGGCTGATCCCCGCTTCCATGGAGGACACGTCGCCCTGGGCGAGGATTCGTCGCGACGAGGACCACGCCGTCGCCGAGCTCATCGGCAGCGAGAACTTCGGCGGTGACTACCTCCTGTCCACGGAGGACGAGGACCGCATCGACGCCTTCGGTTGGCGCCGCCCGGGCAACGACCCGATCGAGGCCCGCATCTGGAGCCGATGGTTCCCCGACGACGTCGCCGACGCGCCCTACCTGTCGCTCTCGGACGCCAGGGCCGTTGCCGACCTCGTGACCCGCACCCTGCGCGACGTCTTCGTCCTCACTCCCTGAGCCACCGCCGTGTGACCTGACCGGCAAGCGCACACACGCGGCGTCAGGGAGTGGGGCCGCGGCACATGGGACGCGGCGCCGCCCGCGAGGATGCTCAACGCCATGCGCCCGACAATGACGTCTCCTCGCGTGGTCCTCGCGACCCTGATCGCCCTCGCCGCATCCGCCGCCCTCGTCGCGGCCGCACCCGCCGCCATTGCCGACAAACCCGGTGGCGGGCACTGCGCCCGCCAGTCCAAGATCGCCGCGCCGGGCGCCGAGAAGCAGAAGGTGTCCTGCCTCGGCGACCTCACCACCGCAGGCACGGTTCCCTCCGGCCACAGCAAGGCCGCGGACTTCGCGGGTCTCCACGCACCCGGCACGGTCAACCCGACGGGAGTGCCCGGCATACAGGTCGATGGCTATTTCCCCGACACGTCGACGACGAACGTCAACAACGGGTGGAACCACGACAGCCAGTTCGTCCTGCGCATCCCCGACAACTGGAACGGCGGGCTCGTCATCACCGGCGCGCCGGGCAACCGCACCCAGTACGCCAACGACTTCGTGTGGTCCGATTGGGTTCTCGCACAGGGCTATGCGTTCGCCAGCACCGACAAGGGCAACATGGGCCTGCGCTTCTACGACGACGGCTCGGAGCCGGGCGGCAGTGTGCGCGAATGGAACTCACGCGTCACGCAGCTCACCCTCGCCGCAAAGCGCGTCGTCAAGCAGGTCCGCGCCAAGGAGCCGCAGCACACCTGGATGGCGGGCCTGTCCAACGGCGGCTACCTCGTGAGGTGGCAGCTCGAGAACCGCCCAGACCTCTATGACGGCGGTCTCGACTGGGAGGGCACCCTACTGCGCGCCGACGGCCCGAACCTGCTCACCTATCTGCCGACCGCGCTGAAGAACTACCCGGCGTATGCCGCCACCGGCAGTCCCGAGGCGCATGCCGCGATGATCGGGGCGGGCTTCGCACCCCGCAGTGAGTTCCTCTGGCCGTTCCACAACACCGTCTACTGGGACCTCACGCAGCGCATCTATCGCGAGGAGTTCGACCCGACCTTCGATGGCGCGACCCAGGCGGGAACGCCCTACTGCGCGAGCGGAACTCCGCAGTGCGACGCCGACTACGACTACGCGAGTCGCCCCGCCGCGGTCAAGGACGCCATGCGGTCGGTGGAGCTCACGGGCAAGATCGGGAAGCCGCTCATCACGGTGCACGGAGACATGGACACGCTGCTGCCGATCGCCACGGACTCAGATGTCTACGACCAGCTCATCGACGACGCCGGAGCGGGGGAGGGCCACCGCTACTACCGCATCGAGGACGGCACTCACACCGACGCGCTGGTCCCGGCGTTCCCGGACAGGCTCCGCCCGCTGCTGCCCTGCGCACGAGCCGGCTTCGACGCACTGACGGCCTGGGTGCAGGACGGGACGACGCCACCGGCCGACGCGACCGTGCCGCGCCCGACAACGGGTGCCCTGCTCAACACCTGCACCCTCTGACGCTGCGAGCTACTGCACCGTAAGTGGCGTGATCGCCCCACTTACGGTGCGGTAGCTCGCGTTCAAGGTCAGTCGATGGGCTGCTCGAGGCCGAGCGGGTCCTTCTCGTCGTGCTTGGCGACGGTCGTGCGCAGCTCCGTCTGGGGCATGAGCGCGACCGCGATCAGGGTCGCCACGGTGACGACGGCGGCGATCACGAAGATGTAGCCGGTGCTGTCGCCATACGCGTGGCGCACGATCGACAGGACGGGCTCACGGAGCTTGTCGAGGTCGAGAGTGCCACCGCCACTGCTGCTGCCCCCGGGCACGGGCATGCCCTGCTCCTGCATCCCGGTCGTGATGTGGTTGCCGACGCGGGTGGCGAGGATGGCGCCGAGCACGGCGATGCCGACGGTGCCACCGAGGGAGCGGAAGAAGCTCACGACACCGCTGGCGGTGCCGATCTCGTTGATGTCGACCGTGTTCTGGACGACGAGGACGAGGTTCTGCATGAGCGTGCCCTGGCCGATGCCCATGAGGACCATGTAGATCGACAGGTGCCAGATGGCCGTCGTGTGGTCGGTGAAGCCCATGAGGCCGAGGCCGAGGATGAGCAGGACCGTCCCGCCGAGCATGTAGGGCTTCCACACTCCGGTGCGGCTGATGAGCTGGCCGGACACCGTGGCACCGACCATGCTCCCGAGGATGAGCGGCAGCATGAGCAGGCCGGCCTCGGTGGGCGAGAAGCCCTGCGCCACCTGGAAGAACTGGCTGAGGAAGACCGAGGTGCCGAACTGGGCGATGCCGACCCCGATGCTGCCGATGATGGCCAGACTGGTGGTTCTCTCGAGGAGGATCCGGCCGGGGATGAGCGGGTCGGGGTGGCTGCGCTCGACCAGGATCAGGGCAATGACGGCGAGGGCCGTGGGGACGAGGAAGTACGCCGTCTCGAGCGAGATCCAGTCGTAGCGACTGCCCGCGAACGACACCCAGATGAGCGGCAGGCTGGCCGCGACCGAGATGAGGATGGCGCCCCACCAGTCGATCCGGACCTCGCGGCGGACGTGCTCCAGGTGGAGGAACCTCTGGAGCATGCCGAGGCCCGCGAGGGAGATGGGCACCGCGGCCCAGAAGCACCAGCGCCAGCCGACGCTGTCGACCAGCAGCCCGCCGAGGAGCGGACCGGAGACGGTGGCAACGGCCATGACCGCGGCCATGTAGCCGGTGTAGCGGCCACGATCGCGCGGCGGGATGATCGAGCCCATGATGGCCTGCGACAGGGCCAGCAGGCCGCCGACGCCGAGGCCCTGAAGGCCACGAGCGGCCAGGAGCTGCGGCACGTTCTGCGCGAATCCCGCAGCGAGAGCCCCGAGCAGGAAGATCACGCCCGAGATCTGGACGAGCAGCTTCTTGTCGAATAGGTCGGAGAGCTTGGACCAGATGGGGCTGGTCACCGTCATGGCCAGCAGGGTCGTCGTGACGACCCAGGTGTAGGAGGTCTGGCTGCCCTTGAGGTCGCCGATGATCGTCGGCAGGGCGGTGCTGACGATGGTGGAGCTGACCATCGCCACGAAGAGCATCGAGAGCAGCCCAACGAGGACTTCCAGGATCTCCTTGTGGCTGAGGTCGGGTTCCTTGAACGTGGTGGTGCTGTCAGACATGGGTGTCCTTGGTGTCCTTGTCGTGGCTGGCATCCGGGCCGCTGGGCGCCGGAACGATGTGGTTGGAGATCTCGTGGAGCAGGGCTGCGGCTTCGTTGGCTCTGGCGTCGTCCCAGTCGGTGAACTGCTCCCGCAGAGACCGCACGTATGCCGTGCGCAGGGCGACGAGTCGCTCCTTGCCTTGCGCAGAGAGCGAGATCCGCTCGGCGCGGCCGTCGTCGGGATCCTTGCGTCGGATGACGAGGCCGTCGGCGGCCAGGGAGACGAGCTGGCGGCTCACCACCGACGCACCGACGTTGAGCTGGTCGGCGATGAAGCCGGGACGGCAGTCCCCGTGGTCGGAGAGCACCGTGAGGATCGTGACGTCCGTCCGCTTGAGGTTGCCCGGCAGCTGCACGAAGAGGTGGGAGGTCGAGCGCAGTGAACGGGTGAGACGGAACAGGCTCGCGCTGAACACCTCGAAGGCGTCGTCGTTCAGTTGCTTGACCATGTCAACTATTGAACACCCTGTTGGTTGCATCAAGCAACTTGATTGGCCGGCCACGGCCCGGGCACGCCGTCCAACGGGGGGGTTGCGCTCGGCCCACAGCCGCGGAACCTATGCTCGACAGGCATCCTTCCCCGAGCCGTGAGGCCTGACCCCAGCGCATGATTCGCTTCGACAACGTCTCCAAGGTCTATCCGAGGTCGACCCGCCCTGCACTCACCGACGTGAACGTCAACGTCGAGCGCGGCGAGTTCGTCTTCGTCGTCGGACCCTCCGGGTCCGGCAAGTCCACGATGCTCCGCCTTGCCCTGCGCGAGGAGAAGGCGACCTCCGGCTCGGTCCTCGTCGCGGGTCTGGACCTCGGCACCCTGTCGGCCCGCAAGGTGCCGCGCTTCCGCCGGGGGATCGGCGCGGTCTTCCAGGACTTCCGCCTTCTCCCGGGCAAGACGGTCGACCAGAACGTCGCCTTCGCGCTGCAGGTCATCGGCAAACCGACCTCCGCGATCCGCCAGCTCGTCCCCGAGACGCTCGAGATGGTCGGGCTCGAGGGCAAGGGCAAGCGGCTGCCACACCAGCTCTCCGGCGGTGAGCAGCAGCGTGTCGCCATTGCCCGCGCGGTCGTCAACAAGCCGCAGATTCTCCTGTGCGACGAGCCCACGGGAAACCTCGACCCCAAGATCAGCCTCGACATCGTCCACCTGCTCGACCGCATCAACCGCTCGGGCACGACCGTGGTCATCGCCACGCACGACGCCGACACGGTCAACCAGATGCGTCGTCGGGTCGTCCAGCTCGAAGACGGAGTGGTCGTGCGCGACGCCGAGAATGCCACCTATCTCGCACCGGAGGGGGACAAGTGAAGGCCGGCTTCATTGCAGGCGAGGTCTGGTCGGGCCTGCGCCGCAACCTCTCCATGGCCCTGTCCGTCATTCTCGTGACGATGGTGTCGATGTTCCTGCTCGGCATGGGACTGCTCGCGCAGCGCCAGGCCGACACCATGAAGGGCTACTGGTACGACCGGATCCAGGTCTCGATCTACCTGTGTGCCGAGAACTCCACCCAGCCCAACTGCCAGGGCCAGGCCGCCACCGAGGCGCAGCAGGTGAGCATCGAGAACCAGCTCAAGGCCATGCCCGAGGTCAAGCAGGTCTTCCACGAGTCGGAGGCCGACGCCTTCGAGCGCTTCAAGGAGCAGTTCCGCAACAGCCCGATCACTGGCAACGTCCAGCTCGGAGACATCCCGCAGAGCTTCCGCGTCCAGCTCAAGGACCCGACGAAGTTCGCCGTCGTCACGAGTCAGTTCGAACGTGCCCCAGGGGTGGCGAGCGTCCAGGACCAGGAGAAGGTCCTCAAGCGGTTCTTCCAGATCATCAACTGGATCACGATCTTCTCCGTCTTCCTTGCGGGCCTGATGGTCATCTGCGCCACGCTGCTCATGGCGACGACGATCCGCCAGGCGGCGTTCATCCGAAGGCGCGAGATCGGGATCATGCGGCTCGTGGGTGCCTCGAACTGGACCATCCGCATGCCCTTCATCATCGAGATGCTCGTCGTCGCCACGATTGGCGTGGGTCTCGCCGTGGGCATGTTGTGGCTGGGGTTGCGCCTCATCTTCAACCTCGGTTTCAACCAGGTCGTCCTCAACAAGGCCCTCATCGGGGCGAGTGACGTCTGGTACTTCACGCCCTGGCTCTTCGGTGGCGTCATCGTCATCGCCGTGCTCACCAGCGTTGTGACCCTGCGCCGCTACCTGCGCGTCTGACGCGGTCCACGACCACCATTCGCCTGCGGGACGCTCGCGCTTCCGCGACAATGAGGGCCCTGCTAGGTCCTTGCTGCCGCAAGGGAGTGACTGACAATCGAGAACTTTCCGGCACGGGAGGTTTCATTTGGGAGTGACTCGTGTTACCAATGGTGACTATGTGGCGAACCCCTGCGCCTCGATCCGCTTCCCTACGCCGGTATGCCGGCGTCTCGGCAGCGCTCGCGTGCTCACTAGCGTTGATGGCACCCGTCTCGGCCCTTCAGGGGGCTGACCCGGATCCGCACCAGCAGAAGCGCAAGGTCGACTCCCAGATCGACAAGCTCCGTGAGGACCTCAGCGAGACCAATTCGAGCCTGGCGGCAGCGTTCACAGCGCTCAAGGGGACTCAGGCCAAGCTGCCCGGCGCCCAGGCTGCACTGGCTCAGGCGCAAGGAGCGGCGGCGCGCGCGCAGACCGCCAACGCCATGGCCGCCCAGGAGCTCGAGGTCGCCCAGGCCAACGAGACCAAGGCGCAGGACGAGCTCGCCGCCACGACCAAGCACATCCGCGAGAGCCGGGGCGAAGTCGCCCAGTTCGCCGCGCAGATCTACCAGGAGCAGGGCTTCGGCGAGTTCGACATGGCGATGACGTCGACGACCCCGCAACAGTTCGCCGACCGGATCGCCCTCATCGGCACGGTCATGGACCTGCAGGGCCAGTCCATGGTGGCGCTCGCGACCGCGAAGGCCAGCCAGACCGCGCAGGAGGACCACCTTTCGGCCCTGCGAGCCGACTCCGAGGCCGCCAAGCGCAAGGCCGAGGCGTCACTCGCTGCGGCCAACGCCGCTCGCGACAAGGCCACTGCGGCCAAGAACGCTCTCGACGCCCTGGCCCGACAGCAGGCCAGCCAGGCCGCCACCGTCCAGGCGCAGTCGGTCGCCGAGCAGGGCCGGATCAACCAGATGCAGGTCGAGTCCAAACGCCTCGGTGGCGTCATCAAGGCTCGAGCCGCCGCCGCGCTCAAGGCCGCCAAGATCCAAGCCGCTGCCAACGCCCGTGCCAAAGCAGCGGCCGCGGCCAGGGCCGCCAAGAACAACAAGCCCTCGCGTCCAGGATCGGTCAAGAACCCACCGTCCAACGGTGGACCGCTCAGCCCGCCCACGACCGAGGGCTGGATCAGCTCCGAGTACGGCATGCGCTTCCACCCGATCCAGCACGTGTGGCGCCTGCACAGTGGGCGCGACTACGCCGCGCCCTGTGGCACCCCTGTCCACGCGGCCGCCGCCGGCGTCGTCATCGAGGCCGGCTACAACCCGGGCTACGGCAACCGGGTCGTCGTCGACCATGGCGTCCTCAACGGTGTGCACCTGACCACGACCTACAACCACATGGAGCGCCTTGCGGTGCGCGGCGGACGGGTCCAGCGAGGCAAGGTCCTGGGCTACGAAGGCTCGACCGGCAACTCCAACGGCTGCCACATCCACTTCGAGGTCTACGAGGACGGCTCCTTCGTCGACCCGCGCAACTACCTCTGATTCGACTTCGTGCCCCGTACGGACGGCGAGCGCCAGCGAGTTGTCCGTACGGGGCACGAAGTCGAAAGCTGAGCCAGGCAAAGGCAGGCGCGCACACGGCATACGCTGAAGTAGCCTGTGGAACTCATGCCGACGAGGAGGTGACTGCCGTGGCCAAGGCCGCAAAGAAGAAGGAAGATGATGGGCGCAAGCTCATCGCCAGCAACAAGAAGGCGCGCCACGACTACCTCATCGAGGACACCTTCGAGGCCGGACTCGTGCTCATGGGGACCGAGGTCAAGGCGTTGCGCATGGGGCGCGCGACCCTCGTCGACGGCTGGGCCAGCTTCACCGGTGACGAGCTGTTCCTCGAGGGCGTCCACATCCCCGAATACCTGTCCGGGTCGTGGACCAACCACACGCCGCGCCGCCGCCGCAAGCTCCTGCTCAACCGCAAGGAGCTCGACCGCATCATGCACAAGACCCGCGAGAGCGGACACACGATCGTCCCGTTGCAGCTGTACTTCAAGGACGGGCGCGCCAAGGTCGAGATCGCGATCGCCAAGGGTAAGAAGGAGTACGACAAGCGCCACGCGTTGCGTGAGCGTCAGGATCGTCGTGAGACCGAGCGCGAGCTCGGCGCAAACAGGGGGTAGTCCGTGACGGGTCGGCTTCGGATCTGGCTGGCAGGTGTCGGGGCGTTGGCGGCCCTTGCCCTGGGTGGTTTTGCTGGTGGGGTGGCCGTCGCGTCGCCCGCTGCTGACGCACCTTCGTCGCTGGCCGGCTTCGTCCCGATGGACGACGACGCCGCCAGTTTCAACGTTGCGTATGCCGTGCAGGCCGACGGTTCGATGAAGGTCACCCAGCGCATTCGTTGGGACTTCCCCGATGGGGAGGAGCGCCACGGCATCTATCGCACGATCCAGACGCGTGCTGGCTACCAGGAGTCCACGACCCAGTACCGGCACTACGAGCTGTCCGACGTCGAGGTCACCTCACCGACGGGGGCACCGACCGACACCGACATCTCGGACTTCGGCGCCTACGAGCAGGTGCGCATCGGCAGCGCCGACGAGACGGTCGAGGGGGTGCAGGACTACGTCCTCACCTATACCCTCGGCAACGTCATCAACGACATCGGTGACGGCACGGCCGAGCTCTACTACAACCACATCGACCCCTCCAACGAGTACGTCTACCGCAACGTCAGCGCCGACGTCACCGGCCCTGTGCCCTCGACCAAGGTGGCCTGCTACTACGGAGCGCTGCACGAGGACACCACGTGCACCGGGACTGCGGGTGCGACGTCGAAGTTCACGGTCCCGGACATCCAGCCCGGCCAGGGAGCGACCATCGTCGTCTCGTGGCCGCGCACGGCCTTTGGCGACCTCACCCCCGACCTGCGCGAGACCGAGTCCGATGGCGGGTTCGGCGGCGGCTACGGCGACCCCGGTCCCTCCCTGAGCGCGGACCAGTCCAAGTACCTCGGAGCGGCCCTCGCCGGTGGCGGTGTGCTCATCCCCCTGCTCGCCGGTGGTCTGATGGGTTTGCTCGTGTGGACCCGCGGGCGTGACGAGATCTACGCCGGGTTGACGCCCGGGTTGACGCCCGGCGCCGGCGAGAGCGCGCCGGTCGTGCGGGGGAGTGCGCCGACGATCGCGGTGCAGTTCACGCCACCCGCAGGAGTCCAGCCCGGCATGGTCGGCACGATCATGGACGAGAAGGCCGACGTCGTCGACGTCACCGCGACCCTCATCGACCTCGCGGTTCGGGGCCACCTCACGCTGACCAACGAGGAGCGAGGCCGCTTCCGCAGCGACGACTGGCTGCTGACCCGAGCCACCCCGCCCGCGGGTGCGGCTGCGCTGGCGCCCTATGAGCAGCAGCTCCTCGACGGTGTGTTCGCCTCGAGCAACGAGACCAGGCTGTCGGCCCTCAAGAACACCTTCGCGGGCACTCTCAAGCAGGTCCAGGCAACGATGTACACCGAAGCCGTCCAGCGACACTGGTTCCGCCGCTCGCCCGACGCCCAGCGCTCGGCGTGGAGCGGTCTTGGGTTCATCCTCTTCGCCCTCGGAGGGCTCTCCCTCTTCTTCCTGACGTCCGCCCTCGGCGGGCTCGGCGGCGGCAGCCTCGTCGGCATGGGCTGGGTCTTCGGGATCGGCCTCATCGTCGCCGGCCTCATCGTCCAGGCGCTGGGCCGTCGGATGGCCTCGCGCACGGCCGAGGGCAGCGCCGTCCTCGCCCAGTCCAAGGGCTTCGAGCAATACATCGCCACGGCCGAGGCCAACCAGATCAAGTGGGAGGAAGCGCAGGACGTCTTCTCGAAATTCTTGCCCTACGCCATCGTCTTCGGCCTCGCCGACCGGTGGGCCACGGTCTTCGAAGAGGTCGCCTCAGCAGCCGCTGCTGCCGGCCACGTCATCGGGGCGCCCACCTGGTACGTCGGCTCGATGACCGGTTGGAACTTCGGGCACGTCGCCACGAGCATGGACTCGTTCTCGACGCAGGCGGCGGGCACCTTCGTCTCGACGCCCGGCTCGTCCGGTGGGTCAGGACTCGGCGGCGGAGGCTTCTCTGGCGGAGGCGGGTTCTCCGGTGGTGGCGGCGGCGGCGGTGGCGGAGGCTCCTGGTAGCCGCTCGTCAGCGGATGTCGCGTATTTCGCGATGCACGCTCAGTTGCTCCTTCGTCGCAAACGCGCGCATCGCGAAATACGCGACTTCCACCTTCAAGTCTTCCTTCGTCGCAAACGCGCACATCGCCATACTCGAGATTCCACCCGCAGGGAGGTGGTCGGCGCTCCCTCTCTGTGATGGTCTGGAGGGCATGACCAAGAAGATCGCATTCCTGACCGCACCCGAGGGCATCGAGCGAGTCGAGCTCACCGACCCTTGGGACTCGGTGACCGACGCCGGCCACTCGGCCACCCTCCTGAGCACCGAGTCCGGCACCGTGCAGACCTACGACCACCTCGACAAGGCCGAGACCCGTCCGGTGGACGGCCTCGTGAAGGACGCCTCGGTCGACGACTACGACGCCCTGGTCCTGCCCGGAGGCGTGGCCAACCCGGACGCCCTGCGCGGCGACGCGGACGCGGTGGCCTTCCTCAAGGCTTTCGTCGAGTCGGGCAAGCCCGTGGCGGCCATCTGCCATGCGCCGTGGACCCTGATCGAGGCAGGAGTCGTCCAGGGCCGAGTCCTCGCCTCGTGGCCCAGTCTGCAGACCGACATCCGCAACGCGGGTGGCGTGTGGAAGGACGAAGAGGTCGTCGTCGACGCCAACCTCATCACGAGCCGCAACCCCGATGACCTCCCCGCCTTCACGAAGGCGTTGTTGGACTCGCTTCGCTGAGCCCTGCACACGGCGAAGGCCGGCCACCCGTGGGGTGACCGGCCTTCGCTGGCGTGACGCGTCAGTTCTTGAATGCGTCCTTGACGTTTTCGCCGGCCTGCTTGAGGTTGCCCTCGGTCTGCTGGCCCTTGCCCTCGGCTTCGAGGCGCTCGTTGTCGGTGACGTCACCGACCTGCTCCTTGCCCTCGCCGACGACCTTGTCCTTCATGTTCTCGATCTTGTCTCCGATACCCATGGTGAATCTCCTTGGTTGTGCGGATGGTGATCTGCATCGAGCAAGCGCCGCTTCTTGACGATTCGATGCCCCCTCAGGTTAACCCTTCAGGACGAGAAGTAGGTCCCCACCTTCCACCTGTTGGTGGCCACCGATGGCGAGCCGCTCCACCGTCCCGGCGATGGGGGCGGTGATGTTGGCCTCCATCTTCATCGCCTCGATCGTCGCGACGACGGCGCCCACCTCGACGGTGTCGCCCTCGGCGACGACCGGTGTGACAACCCCTGCGAAGGGTGCGGGGATGTGCGCGGCATTGCCGGCTTCGGCCTTCTCAGCGGTCTTGACATCGACCTTGATGGCCTTGTCGCGCACCGTGATCGGACGGAACTGACCGTTGAGGGTGCACATGACGGTGCGCATGCCCTTGGCGTCGGCGTCACCGATCGAGGACACGCCGAGAAGCAGCCGCTTGCCGGCCTCGATCTCGACTTCGTACTCGCGGTCCTGGTCGAGCCCGTGGAGGAACTCGACCGTGCCGAGCACGGACAGGTCGCCATAGCGCTCGCGCGACAGCAGGTAGTCCTTCGTCGGCCCAGGGAAGAGCAGTTCGTTGAGCGTGGCGCGCGGGCTGTCGTCGAGCGCCTGCTCCTGCTCCGGCGTCAGCTCGGTGACGCGCGGCTTGCCCTTGCGACCCTGGAGTGCCTTGGTCCGGAAGGGCTCGGGCCAGCCACCGGGTGGGTCACCGAGCTCACCCTCGAGGAAGCCGATGACGGAGTCCGGGATGTCGTACTTCGTGGGGTTCTGCTCGAAGTCGTCCGGGTCGGCGCTCGCCCCGACGAGAGCGAGAGCGAGGTCGCCGACGACCTTGCTGCTCGGGGTGACCTTGACGAGGTTGCCGAGGATCCGGTTGGCCGCGGCATACATGTCCTCGATGTCCTCGAAGCGGTCGCCGAGCCCCAGAGCGATGGCCTGCTGGCGCAGGTTCGAGAGCTGACCGCCGGGGATCTCGTGGAAGTAGACGCGGCCGGTGGGGGAGGGCAGTCCGGACTCGAAGGGGGCGTAGAGCTGACGCACGGCCTCCCAGTAGGGCTCGAGGGCGAAGACGTTGTCGATGTCGAGCCCGGTTGGACGGTCGGTGCCGTCGGTCGCGGCGACAAGGGCCGAGAGGGACGGCTGGCTCGTCGTCCCGGCCATGGCGGCACAGGCGGCGTCGACCGCGTCCACGCCGGCATCGATGGCCGCGAGGAGGGTGCCGATCTGGCCGCCGGCGGTGTCGTGGGTGTGAAGGTGGACGGGCAGGTCGAAACGCTCGCGGAGCGCGGTGACGAGCGTGCGAGCAGCCGGGGCGCGCAGGAGTCCCGCCATGTCCTTGATCGCGAGGACGTGGGCGCCGGTGTCGACGATCTGCTCGGCGAGCCGCAAGTAGTAGTCGAGCGTGTAGAGCTTCTCGCCTGGGTCACTGAGGTTGCCGGTGTAGCAGAGCGCGACCTCGGCAACGGCGGTGTCGGTGGCGAGGACGGCTTCGACCGCGGGACGCATCTGGCTCACGTCGTTGAGCGAGTCGAAGATCCTGAAGATGTCGAGTCCGGTGCGGGCCGCCTCCTGCACGAAGACATCGGTGACCTTGGTCGGGTAGGGCGTGTAGCCCACGGTGTTGCGACCGCGCAGCAGCATCTGCAACGGGATGTTGGGCATCGCCTCACGCAGGAGGGCGAGTCGCTCCCACGGGTCCTCACTGAGGAAGCGCAGTCCCACGTCATAGGTCGCTCCGCCCCAGGCCTCCATCGACAGCAGCTCGGGGGTGAGCCGCGAGACGTGTCCGGCGACGTGGAGCAGGTCGCGGGTGCGCATGCGCGTCGCGAGCAGGGACTGGTGGGCGTCGCGGAAGGTCGTGTCCGTGACGGCGACGTCGGTGCGCTCGCGCAGCTGGCGGGCGAACTGGCCGGGCCCGACCCGCTGGAGCAGGTCCCGCGAGCCGGGTGGCACTGGTGCGTCCACGTCGAGGACAGGCAGCTTGGTGCGCGGCCTCAGGGTCGTGCGGGCCGGCCCATTCGGCTGGTTGACCGTGAGGTCGGCGAGATAGGTGAGCAGCTTGGTGCCGCGGTCGGCCGGAGTGCGAGCCGTGAGCAACTCGGGCCGCTCATCGATGAACGACGTCGTGGCTTCGCCGGCCTGGAACACGGGGTCGGCAAGGACGCCCTCGAGGAAGCGGATGTTGGTGGAAACGCCGCGAATTCGGAACTCTGCCAACGCCCTTCGCGCCCGCCGGACGGCCATGGGGAACGACCGCCCGCGACAGGTGAGCTTGACGAGCATCGAGTCGAAGTGGGCCGAGACCTTGGCGCCCACGAAGACCGTGCCACCGTCGAGGCGCACCCCGCCACCGCCGGCCGAGCGATAGACGGTGATGGTGCCTGCATCGGGTCGGAACCCGTTGGACGGGTCCTCGGTCGTGATCCGGCACTGCAGGGCAAACCCCCGCACGACGATGTCCTCCTGGCGCAGGTCGAGGTCCTCGAAGGTCTCGCCCGAAGCGATGCGCATCTGCGAGACCACGAGGTCGATGTCAGTGACCTCTTCGGTGACGGTGTGCTCGACCTGGATGCGCGGGTTCATCTCGATGAAGACGTAGCGGCCGTCCTTGCCGAGAAGGAACTCGACGGTGCCGGCGTTGACGTAGCCGATCTCTCGTGCGAAGCGCACCGCATCGGCGCACATCTGCACTCGGGTGTCGGGGTCGAGGTTGGGCGCCGGCGCGATCTCGACGACCTTCTGGTGGCGGCGCTGCACGGAGCAGTCGCGCTCGAAGAGGTGGAGGATGCCGGTTTCGCCGTCGATCGTGCCGGTGCCATCGCTGAGGATCTGGACCTCGATGTGCCGCGGGTCGATCACCGCTTCCTCGATGTAGAGCGTCGGGTCGCCGAAGGCCGCGTCGGCCTCGCGCTGGGCGGCCTCGAGGGCGTCGCGCAGGTGGGCGGCGTCGTCGACGCGACGCATGCCTCGGCCGCCGCCTCCGGAGACCGCCTTGACGAACAAGGGAAAGCTGAAGTCTGCGGCTGCCGCCTCGAGCGCGTCGAGGTCGGTCCCGGCCTCGGATCCGCGCAGCGTCGGCAGGCCCGCTTCGCGCGCGGCGGCGATGGCCTTGGCCTTGTTGCCGGTGAGGTGAAGGACCTTGGGCGGCGGGCCGATGAAGGTGATGCCGTGAGCGGCGGCTTCTTCGGCGAGCAGCGGGTTCTCGGAGAGGAAGCCGTAGCCCGGGTAGATCGCGTCGGCCCCGCATTCGACCGCGACCCGCACGATGTTCTCGTGGTCGAGGTAGGCCCGCACCGGGTGCCCTACCTCGCCGATCTGATACGACTCGTCCGCCTTCAGCCGGTGCTCGGAGTTGCGGTCCTCATGGGGGAAGACGGCGACCGTCTTCGCGCCGAGCTCGGTGGCGGCGCGAAACGCCCGGACGGCGATTTCGCCTCGGTTGGCGACAAGGACCTTGCGGAACACGGCATACCTCCGTGGGGGTGGCGGACGGTTGCCCGAAATCCTAGTGATCGCTCTCACGGGGTGAGACGGTCTGCTCAGATTGCGGACCTGTTCGTCTCCTCGACGCGTGCGATTCACCGGACGGGGGCAGGGTGTCGGACATGCCACGTATGCCGTTCCCTCGCCCTGCCGTCCTTCTCGCCGCCCTGCTCGGCACCGGTCTCGTCGCCTCACCGGCGGCTTCTGCGGCGGCCTTGCCTGCTGCTGGTGCGCTGTCGATTTCCGCCATCGCCCAGGCCCCACGCTCGAGCGTGCAGCCCCTGGAGCGGGCGCACGCCCACAACGACTACGAGCACGACCGGCCGCTCCTCGACGCGCTCGACCACGGGTTCACCTCGGCCGAGGCGGACGTCTGGCTCGTCGACGGCGAGCTCTACCTCGGTCACGACGGCCCCGATCTCGACCGCACGTTGCGCGCCGAGTACCTCGAGCCGCTCGCCCAGCGTTTCCGCGAGAACGGCGGCGCGATCCACCCGCAGTGGCGGGCCGACTTCCGCCTCCTCGTCGACGTCAAGAGCAACGGCCCGGCGGCCTGGCCGGTCATCGAGAAGCAGCTCGCGGCATACCCGCAGCTGTTCTCCGCGTCCCGTCAGGGACGTGTCCACGAGCGCGCGGTGACGGCGGTCATCTCCGGCAACCGCGACCTCCCGGCGATGCAGGCGGCGACGACCCGGTTCTCGTTCTACGACGGTCGGATGAGCGACCTCGGCGGGCCTCTCCCTGCAAGGCTCGTGCCGCTCATCAGCGACAACTGGACGAAGTTCTTCACGTGGCAGGGCGTCGGTGAGATGCCTGCGGCGGAGCGCGCCAAGCTCCACGACATCGTCGCCACCGCCCACGCCCACGGCCAGCAGGTGCGCTTCTGGGCGACGCCCGACCTCGCGCTGCCCAACCGCGAGGCGGTCTGGCGTGAGCTCGTCGCCGCCGACGTCGACGTCCTCAACACCGATGACCTGGCGGCGCTGCAGCGCTTCCTGCTCGCCGAGGACCCGGCCGAGCAGCACGCCGCTCGCGCCGCCTGATCGAGGGAGTTCGGGGATCAGGAGGCGGCGGCGTCTTCGAGGATCTCGGGGGCGTTCTGGACGACCCACACCATGAGCGGGTTGAGCAGAGCCGCGAGCTCGATTCCGCGCGGCGTCAGCGAGTACTCGACGTGCGGCGGCACGACCGGACGCGCGTCGCGCAGGACGAACCCGTCGGCGACGAGGGTGCGCAGGGTCTGGGCGAGCATCTTCTCGCTGACCCCTTCGGCGCGGCGCCGCAACTCGCTCCAGCGCAGCGGCTCGCCGTCGCCGAGCGAGAGCAGGATCAGCAGGCCCCACTTGCTCATGACGTGGTCGAGGACGGTGCGGCTCGGGCAGCCCGCGGCGAAGACGGCGTCCGGAAAGAACTCGCGCAGCCTGGGGCTCACCTTCATGTGCGTACCTTACTTCAAAGTGGGTACTAACTCTTGGGAAGTATGCCGTGGTGCAAGTCGTTCTTCGGGTGTCAGCGTCATTGCCATCACCTCGAAAGGCCTCACCCCATGACCACGATTCTCGTCACCGGCGCCACCGGACAGCTCGGCCGCCTCGCCATCGACTCGCTCCTCGCGCGCGCAGTCGCGCCCTCCGACGTCGTGGCCCTCGTGCGTGACCCCGCCCAGGCCGCCGACATCGCCGACCGAGGCGTCGAGATTCGCGTCGGCACCTTCGAGGACCCGGCCTCCCTCGACGCTGCCTTCGCCGGCGTCAACCGCGTCCTCTTCATCTCGGGCAGCGAGGTCGGGCAGCGCGTGGCCCAGCACCAGAACGTCATCGACGCCGCCGCCCGCGCGAACGTCGAGCTCGTCGCCTACACGAGCATCGTGCGTGCCGACACCTCTCCACTCGCTCTCGCCGCCGAGCACAAGGCCACCGAGAAGGCACTCGCGGCGTCAGGTCTGCCGACGGCGCTCCTGCGCAACTCCTGGTACGTCGAGAACTACACCGCCCAGATCCCTGTGCAGCTCGAGCACGGTGTCGTCCTCGGTGCAGCGGGCGAGGGACGTGTCAGCGCGGCCACTCGCGCCGACTACGCCGAGGCCGCAGCCGCTGTCATCACGGCAAACGACCAGGCCGGGCAGGTCTACGAGCTGGGCTCCGACGACGCGTTCACGATGGGGGAGTATGCCGCCGCGCTGTCCGTCGCGACGAGCACCCCTGTGACCTATCGCGATCTGTCCGTGGCCGACTACAGCGCCGCCCTGGTCGGGGCCGGCCTGCCGCAGGGCTACGCCGACCTGCTCGCCTCGAGCGACGACGGACTCAAGCAGGGTGGGCTCCTCGTCGAGTCCGGGGACCTGTCGCGGCTCATCGGCCGCCCGACGACGTCCCTCCACGAGGCGCTCAAGGCCGCCCTCGTCTGACTTCTTGTCCGAGTTCTGGTCCGAGCCGTCGCGCGGCGGCCACGAAATGATTCGAGGCCGCCGCGCGTTGGAAGGTACAGTTCGAAGACACAACTGAACAGCGTGGGATGAGCCCCCTCACGGGGGTGATCGGTTTCGACATTGATCGGCAGGTCAAGGGAAGCGGGTCGAGGATGCACGGTTATCTCGTTAACGATCCGTGCAAACCAATAGGTGCCAACTCCAAGCGCACCGACTTCGCCCTCGCCGCCTGAGCGAGCTCCGAAGTCCGTCAGCCTGAGCTAGATCTCGACTCAGTGCCTGGCGCCATCTAGAGAACTGGCTGCGTCACTCTTGTCGGGGGGTGGCGTGGGACTTAATCCGACTGGGCCTGTCAGGGAACGTGTGCGCGCGAGCCCTGGGGCCGAGAAATTCCTTAGCGCACTGCACCCGGAGAAGTCTTGGTTTCCCGTCAGTGGACGCGGGTTCGATTCCCGCCACCTCCACCACCGTGGTCATCCCACCATCATCGACACCCGGTCGGTCAGCAACGCTGATCGCACCGGGTGTTCGTGTGTCCGGGGGTTCGTGTCCGCACCCGCCCATGTGTGACGATCGCGTATGCCGTCCGCACACTCCCAGCGCACCCCACCACGCGAGGACGAGCAGGTCGGCACCCGTGACCTGGCCCAATGGCGTTCTGCCGCAGGCCGACTCGTCGCCGGGTGGCTGGTGCACATCGCGGAGGTCATCGGCCGGGCCGCGCGCTGGTCGGCTGCCAACGTTGCCCTGGTCCTCACTGTCGGGATCGGCCTCGCCCTCGCGTGGGGGTTCACCGGGCTCTCGGCCGAGGTCTATGAGGACGTCGTCGACAAGGACGGCATCGCGATGATCGACCAGCCGGTCCTGGATGCCGCGGTGCGAGCCCGCACACCTCTGACCGCGCAGCTGGCCACCGACTTCACCGACCTCGGCGGCAAGGTGGGTATGCCGGTCATCGCCGTTGTCGTGGCCGTCGCCATCGCGCTGGCGTGGCGTCGCTGGACTCCGCTGATCCTCATGGCGATCGCCAGCGTGGGTTCGCTCCTCATCACCGTGTCGGGCAAGGAGCTCACGGGACGCGCGCGGCCACCGCAGGCGCTCGCGGTGCCGCCCTATGAGACCTCGGCGAGCTTTCCTTCGGGGCACACACTGAACGCGACCGTGGTCCTGGGTCTCACGGCATACCTGCTCGTTGTCTGGGCGCGACGAAAGCGGTGGCGGGTGCTGGCCGTCGTGACACTCGGCATCCTCATCGTGGCGATGGGGCTGTCACGCGTCTTCCTCGGTCATCACTGGCTCACCGACGTCGTCGCCGGCTGGGCCATCGGGCTCGGCTGGCTGGCGAGCGTCATCACCGGTCACCGGGTGATGATCACGCTGGATCGACGGCGTCGCTCTCGGTCGACGGCCGCGTGACTCCGGCGATGTCGAGCGCCCACGCCTCGCCATCGCGACGGAAGCCGAGCTTCTCGTAGTAGGCGCCCACCATGGCGTCAGGGGTGCGAATGGTGCGCCAGCCGTGGCCGGCGAAGAGGCCGCTGTGGCGCCAGACGAACTCGCCGGGAGTGAAGTCGCGGTAGCGCTCGGTCACGTAGTCGAGCTCGACCTGTCCCACACCGTCACCAGCATCGCGGACGACGACGACGCCGACGGTCTCGTGCCCGTGGAGGACGAGGTAGGCGAAACGCCCGGCTGATTCGGTGACCCCGCTGAAGCCGGGGTTGAACTTCGCGATGTCGCCGTGCTGGACCTCGAGGAAGTGCTGCACGTAGGCGTCGTCCTCCTTGACCTCGATGACCGCGAACGCGCTCGCGTCGTTCTTCTCGCGCAGCATCCTGGCGATGAACCAGAGGTTGATCGCGGAGAGGACGATGTTCATCGCGACCATCGGCCAGATGCCGAGGACGGCGTTGAAGACGATGAGGATGACGCAGGCCACGGTGTTGAGGAGGCGCAGGCGCAGGATGCGCGCCTGCAGGAGCGAGAAGACGAGCAGCGCCGACCCGAACCAGCCGAGGGCGTCGACCCAGCTCAAGCCAGTTCCCAACGGACGGTCACGGTCGTGGAGATCGCCTGGGTGCCCCCCTCGATCGGCATGGAGCCGGCCATGTCGGCCGAGCGGGCGTACATCGGTCGCGGAATCTGGTCGGCGACTCCGCCTTCGTGGATGTGGATGACCTTGCCGAGCTCAGTGCCAGCGAGGCGGGCGAACTGGGCGGCGCGGGTGCGCGCATCCTCGAAGGCCGCATCGCGTGCTGCGGCGACTGCCTCGTCGGTCTGGTCGGCGGCCATCTCGATCCCGTCGACGGCCAGGGCGTCGCCTGCGGCTCCGGCCAGGGCCTGGAGGAGGTCGCCGACGCGGTCACGATCGCGGACCGTGAGTCGGAACGCCTGGTATGCCGTGTAGCCGATGACCTTGCGGCCGTTGTTGTCGTGGCGAGGGTGGATCCCGACGTCGTCGGTGCGGCGGTCACGCGCCTCGATGCCGTGGTCGGAGGCCGCCTGCAGTGCCGCGGCGGTGCGGCTGGACGACTCCGTCAGGGCGGAGGCGACATCCTTGGCATCGGACTGCACGCGGGCCCTCACGATGACGAGGTCGGGGACGACGTGGCTCGCTCCGCGGCCGGTGACTTCGACGTGATCGGTCATGGGGGCAACTGTAGGTCCGCTGACGTGGTGGGGTGGGCGCGTTCACCACGCCTGTGCTCTATGAACACAATGCGACCGAACTCGTCAGTAGCGGGTTGAATCGTGTCCATGCCCGCACTGCCGTCTGCCGCGAACTCCGTCACCGTCCGACTGATCGCCCCCGCGCGAGCCACCGCCGTCAGCGAGCTCACCAGCGTCGTGGAGCAGGCAGGGGGAGTGGTGACCGGCCTCGACGTCACGGCGTCCGGTCACGAACGCATCCGGGTCGACGTGACCCTCATGACGCGCGACCCGGGCCACGCCGACGAGATCGTCGAACGCATGCGCACGGTCGAGGGTGTCGAGATCGGCAAGGTCTCGGACCGCACCTTCCTCATGCACCTGGGCGGCAAGCTGAGCATCGAGTCCAAGGTCCCGATCCGCAACCGTGACGACCTGTCCCTCATCTACACCCCGGGTGTCGCCCGCGTCTGCCTCGCGATCGCCGCGAACCCCGAGGACGCGCGTCGCCTGACGATCAAGCGCAACACGGTCGCCGTCGTCACCGATGGCACCGCCGTCCTGGGCCTGGGCGACATCGGCCCGCTCGCTGCCCTGCCGGTCATGGAGGGCAAGGCCGCACTGTTCAAGCGTTTTGCCGACATCGACGCCTTCCCGATCTGCCTCGACACGACCGACACCGAGGAGATCATCACCGCGGTCAAGGCCATCTCTCCCGTCTTCGCCGGCATCAACCTCGAGGACATCTCGGCGCCGCGCTGCTTCGAGATCGAGGCCCGGCTGCGCGAGGAACTCGACATCCCCGTCTTCCACGACGACCAGCACGGCACCGCGATCGTCTGCCTCGCGGCCATGCGCAACGCGCTCGCCGTCGTCGGCAAGAAGCTCGAGGAGGTCACGCTCGTCATGAGTGGCGCCGGCGCTGCCGGCACTGCGATCCTCAAGCTGCTTCTGTATGCCGGTCTGCGCAACGTCGTGGTGGCCGACTACCACGGCGTCATCCACAAGGACCGTGACGACGTCGTGTCGGGGGAGCACCCCAACCAGGCGTGGATCGCCGAGAACACCAACCCGCAGGGACTCTCCGGCACGCTCGTCGAGGCCCTTGCCGGCGCCGACGTCTTCCTCGGCGTCTCGGCGCCCAACATCCTCACCGGCGAGGACATCGCGACGATGGCCCACGACGCCGTCGTGTTCGCGATGGCCAACCCGACGCCCGAGGTCGACCCGATCGAGGCGTCCAAGTACGCAGCTGTCGTCGCGACCGGTCGCTCGGACTTCTCGAACCAGATCAACAACGTCCTCGTCTTCCCCGGTGTGTTCCGCGGGCTGCTCGACTCGGGTTCCAAGGTGCTCACGCCCGAGGTGCTCCTCGCGGCTGCCGACGCGCTCGCTGCCGTGGTCAAGGACGAGGAGCGCAACGCGACCTACATCATCCCGAGCGTCTTCCACCCGGACGTGGCTGGCGTCGTGGCCGCTGCCGTCTCCAAGGCCGCGCTGGCCGCTGCCGGTGCTGTTGCGGTTCCCCAGGAGCCAGACGCGTCACTGTCGGCATCCACCACCGCGTTGGCGTGACGGTCGATCGGTCTCGCCGCTGGTCCTACGCGCCGGTCCTCGTGGCCGTGGTGCTCCAGTTCGTCCTGCTCTATTCGCCGTCCGGTGGGGGCGCCTCGCCGTTCCCGAACTTCGACAAGCTGGTCCACTGCTCGATCTTCGCGTTGCCCGTGTTCTTCGCGTTGCTGGCCCGCTTGCCGTGGGTGCCCGTCATCGCCGTGCTGGCGTTGCACGCTCCGGTGAGCGAGCTCCTCCAGTGGGCCCTGCTGCCGCACCGTTCGGGTGACCCGTGGGACGTCGTCGCCGACCTCGTCGGGATGGCGCTCGGAGCCGCCGCGGCCCACCTCGCCCTGAACAGGGAGCAGACCGAACGCTGGTAGGATGGACCCTTGCGCCACTTCCGGCGCCCGCGTTCCAGCCCGTTGAATCTCGTTGACACAGACGTCGCGTGGAGGGCCGTATACGCCCCCACCATCGACTCGGATCGAGTGATTCAGCATGCCCAAGAAGATTTCCTCAGGCGGCAAGAAGCCGCGTTGGACCTCGTCGCAGAAGTCTGCGGCGCAGTCCAAGGGTCCCAAGAAGACCCACCGCGGTCAGCCCGAAGGCCCCCGCACCAAGGCGCCCCGCGCCGAGCGCAGCCCCCGCTGGGACCGCGAGGACCGAGGCGCCCGCCCCGAGCGTGGTGCCCGCCCCGACAGTGCAGCCCGCCCCGAGCGTCGCGACGACCGTTCCGACTCGCGTGGCGACAGCCGCAGTGGCTACCAGGGTCGGGACACGCGTTCCGACTCTCGTGGCGACAGCCGCGGCGAGCGTCCCGCCTACGGCCAGCGTCGTGACGACCGCAGTTCCTCGGCTCCTCGTCGTGACGACCGTTCCGACTCCCGTGGTGGCTACCAGGGCAACCGCTCCGATTCCCGTCCGGACTCGCGCGGTGGCTACCAGGGTCGCGACAGCCGCACCGACAGCCGCACCGACAGTCGCCCCGACTCTCGTGGCGGCTACCAGGGTCGTGACGACCGTGGCGCCTCGGCACCCCGTCGTGACGACCGTGGCGACCGGCCCGACCGCGGTGACCGCCCGGCATACGGCAGCCCCGACCGCGGCGAGCGCAACGCGCGCCCCGGATACGCAGGCCCCCGTCGCGACGACCGCGGCAGCCGCCCCACCTCCAACTACGGCGAACGCCGCGACGGCCGACCGCCGTTCCGTCGTGACAGCGACACCCCTGCGCGTCGCGTTGCCGACCCGGTGCGTCGTGACCGCCACGAGGGCCGTCATTTCGACGAGCGTCGCCACGACCTGCCCGAGCAGCGCACCTTCGAAGAGGCCGAGGCCGAGCGCGCCCAGGCCGACACCTGGGTGAAGTACGAGTCCAAGAAGGGCACCGGCCCGGCCGAGGTCACGCAGGAGAACGGCTTCGCCAGGCTCGGTGTCGACGCCCGTCTCGTGGAGCGCCTCGCCCGCGACGGCATCACCTCGCCGTTCCCGATCCAGGAAGCCACGATCCCCGACGCGCTCGCGGGTCGCGACGTCCTCGGTCGCGGCCAGACCGGCTCGGGCAAGACGCTCGCGTTCGGCCTGCCGACGATCACCCGTCTCGTCGACGGAACTCGCCCCGCGCCCAAGCGACCGCGTGCCCTCATCATGGTGCCGACGCGTGAGCTCGCCATGCAGGTGAGTGACGCCCTCGAGCCGCTCGTCCACGTCACCGGGCTGCGTCACAAGCTCGTCGCCGGGGGCCTGTCCTACGAGCCGCAGGTCCGGGCCCTCAAGAGCGGCATCGACATCCTCGTTGCCACGCCCGGTCGCCTCAACGACCTCATCGAGCGTGGTTCCTGCGAGCTGGACGACGTCCAGGTCGTGATCCTCGACGAGGCCGACCACATGGCCGACATGGGCTTCATGCCCGAGGTCACCGCGATCCTCGACAAGATTCCCGCCGGCGGTCAGCGACTGCTCTTCTCGGCGACGCTCGACAAGGGCATCGACAAGCTCGTCGACCGCTACCTCAGCGACCCGGTCACGCACTCGACCGAGGACGCGCAGGCCAGCGTCACGACGATGAGCCACCACATCATGCTCATCGACCCCAACAACAAGAAGCAGCTCACGGCCGAGCTCGCCTCACGCGCTGGTCGCACCGTGGTCTTCGTGCGCACCCAGCTCGGCGCCGACCGCATTGCCCGCGAGCTGCGGGAGAAGGGCGTCCTCGCGGCGGCCATCCACGGTGGTCTGTCGCAGAACCTGCGCAACCGCGCGCTCGGCGCCTTCCGTGACGGATCGCTGCCCGTGCTCGTCGCCACCGACGTCGCCGCCCGCGGCATCCACGTCGATGACATCGGTCTCGTCCTGCAGGCCGACCCGCCCGCGGACCACAAGGACTACCTGCACCGCGCTGGCCGCACCGCTCGTGCGGGGGAGAAGGGCACCGTCGTGACCTTCGCCCTCCCGCACCAGAAGCGGACGATGGCCCGTCTCGCCGAGGCTGCTGGCCTGGACGTCGAGCCCATCCGCGTCATCCCCGGTGACCACAACGTCGAGGCCGCCGGCGGACGTATGCCGTCCGGTGTCCCCGTGGCCGACCACGTCTGGATGCCGCTCCTCGAGGCCAAGGAGCAGCGTGGCCGTCGTCCCGGTGGCCCGCCGCGTCGTTTCCAGGGTGCCTCGCGTGGCTACCAGGGCGGGTCGGGTGGCGGCTCCGGCGCTCCTCGCGGTGGCGAACGCCGGGGTGCCGGCAGCCGCGCGGGTGGCCGTGCAGAATGGAACCGTGGACGCTGACAGCACGACGGGACGACTTCTCGTCTCCACCCCGCAGCTCGATGACGGGGTGTTTCACCGCAGCGTGATCCTCGTGCTCCAACACGACGACAACGGCGCCCAAGGGGTTGTGCTCAACAAGCCCCTGGGCGCCGATGTCGATTCCGTGCTGCCCGGGTGGGGTGAGCACATCGCCTCGCCGCAGACGCTCTTCCAGGGTGGCCCGGTCCAGCTGGACTCGGCTCTGGCACTGGCCACCTTCCGCGGCGAGGCGGAGCCACCTGGGAGCAAGTGGCTCTTCGGCTCGTTCGCGATCGTCGACCTCGACACCCCGCCCACGCTCGTCATGCCGGAGGTGGGCGGCCTGCGGATCTTTGCCGGGTATGCCGGGTGGTCCAGTGGGCAGCTCGAGGGCGAGTTGCGTCGTGGCTCGTGGATGGTCGTCGACTCCCAGTCCGATGACCTGCTCACCGGGGACCCCGGCCACCTGTGGGAGCAGGTGCTCCGTCGCCAACGCGGCGAACTGGCCTTCGTCGCCTACTTCCCGTCGGACCCCGAGCTCAACTGAAGCCCAGTGACCCGACGTACTCTGGACGGGTGAGTGACCCACTGACGCCCATGAGCGACCCCAACGCCCCCCAACAGCAGCCGTCCGGACCCTCGACGAGGACGGCCCTGCTCGAGCGCGAGGAGACCATCCCGCAGGTCCAGGAGCCCGGCGACCACGAGCGCTTCTCGCACTACGTGCGCAAGGAGAAGATCCTCGAGTCCGCCATGTCCGGCGAACCGGTGACGGCCCTGTGCGGCAAGGTCTGGGTTCCCGGTCGCGACCCCAAGAAGTTCCCGGTGTGCCCGGAGTGCAAGGAGATCTACGAAGGCCTGCGCAAGCCCCAGGACGGCGGCGAGTGACCCAGATCGACTTTGCCAAACCTTGACCGAGTCATGGAACTTCTGTGGTATCCGTGGGTCCGGCGGCGTCGCTAGGTTCGGGAGATCCAGACCTCACAGGGGTTTGTGCAAACCGAAAGGGACACCACATGTCTGTTCGTCCAATGCGCTCCGTCGCGATCCTCGCGGCCTCGATCCTGTCCGCGGCAAGCCTGGGGCTCGGGGTCTCCAGCGCGTCCGCCATCCAGACGGCCGGTGAGAGCAGCGTCAAGGCCGAGTGCGCCACCGACGTTCACGCCGACCAGGTCGCCGGTCGCAGCGCCGGGCGCGCCCGCGACCCGCACGACGTCACGCCCGCGCAGGCCAAGGCCATGGAGTCCCAGCTCGCCAAGGCGCTGGCCGCCAAGGGACTCGAGCGCAACGCCTCCGGTGAGGCCAGGAGGCCCGGCGGCGGCGGCGCCTTCGCCCCGGCGGTCATCGACGTCTACTGGCACACGATCACCGACGGCTCCAAGGGTGTGCTGAGCGCGAGCGAGATCAACGGACAGATCAGCGTCCTCAACGCGGCATACTCCGGCTCGGGTTTCTCCTTCGCCCTCAAGGGGACGACGACGACGAACAACGCGACCTGGTACAACGGGCTCGACCACGGCAGCACGGCTGAGCGCAACATGAAGTCCGCGCTCTACACGGGTGACAAGTCGGATCTCAACATCTACACGGCCAACCTCGCCAGCAACCTTCTCGGCTGGGCGACCTTCCCGACGAAGCGGACGACCTACATGGACGGCGTCGTCATCCTCGACGAGAGCCTGCCCGGCGGCACGGCCTCGCCCTACAACCTGGGCGACACGGCCACCCACGAGATCGGCCACTGGCTGAACCTCTACCACACGTTCCAGGGCGGCTGCTCGGACACCGCGGGTGACTACGTCACCGACACCCCCGCCGAGGCCAGCCCTGCGTCGGGTTGCCCCACCGGTCGTGACACGTGCACCCTGCCCGGTCTCGACCCGATCAAGAACTTCATGGACTACACCACCGACGTCTGCATGGACCACTTCTCCACGGGCCAGGTGACGCGCATGCAGAGCGCGTGGGTGGCCTTCCGCGGCTGATCCAACGCTCCCGCGAGTTCCGTTACGGGACAAGCACATCACTGAGGGCCCGTCCGTGAGGCGGGCCCTCGGCATGTCGTCCCGCAAACCTCGTTACCCTTGCGGAGCCGATGAGTACCTCTGCTGCCAGCCACCTCAGTCCCGCCTTCCCCGAGCGGGCCGCGTGGGGTACCGCCGCAAAGTTGCGCGCCTGGCAGCAGGACGCCCTCACGGCATACCTCGAGGCGGACGCCAAGGACTTCCTCGCGGTCGCGACGCCAGGAGCAGGCAAGACGACCTACGCCCTGCGGATCGCCGCGGAGCTGCTCGAGAGCGGCGAGGTCAAGGCCATCACGGTCATTGCGCCGACCGAGCACCTCAAGACGCAGTGGTCCGAGGCTGCGGCCCGCGTGGGCATCCAGCTCGACCCGAAGTTCTCCAACTCCACCGCAGTTCACTCTCACGAGTACGACGGTGTCGCCCTGACCTACGCCCAGGTCGCGGCACGCCCGGACCTCCACCAGCGCCGGACCGAGGCGACCCCGACCTTCGTCATCCTCGACGAGATCCACCACGGCGGTGACGCCCGCAGCTGGGGTGACGCGATCCGCGTGGCCTTCACGCCGGCGACGCGGCGGCTCTCGCTCACGGGGACGCCGTTCCGCTCGGACTCCAACCCGATCCCGTTCGTGCGCTACGAGATGGACGAGGCCGGGATCGTCCGCTCCGCGGCCGACTACACCTACGGGTATGCCGCCGCCCTGCGTGACGCTGTCGTCCGACCCGTGCTCTTCCTCGCCTACGGCGGCGCGATGCGCTGGCGGACCAAGGCCGGTGACGAGATCGCCGCCCGCCTCGGCGAGCCACTCACCAAGGACCAGACGGCCCACGCCTGGCGCACGGCGCTGGACCCCAAGGGGGAGTGGGTGCCGTCAGTGCTCGCCGCGGCCGACAAGCGCCTCACCGAGGTCCGTCGCCACGTGCCCGACGCCGGTGGCCTCGTCATTGCGACGAACCAGACGACGGCCCGCGCCTACGCCAAGATCCTCCACTCGATCACCGGGGAGAAGACCACGGTCGTCCTCTCCGACGACACCGGGTCGAGCCAGCGGATCGAGGAGTATGCCGCGAGCGACTCGCGCTGGATGGTCGCCGTTCGCATGGTGTCCGAAGGTGTCGACGTGCCCCGGCTCTGCGTCGGGGTCTATGCCACGTCGACGTCCACCCCGCTCTTCTTCGCGCAGGCGGTCGGCCGCTTCGTGCGCGCCCGCAAGCGGGGCGAGACCGCCTCAGTCTTCCTGCCGTCGGTGCCCACGATCCTTGAGCACGCCGCGTCGATGGAGCTCGAGCGCGACCATGCCCTCAACCGCAAGAGCGACCCCGAGGCCGAGGCGTCGATGTGGGCCGAGGAGGAGGGGCTCATCGCGGCTGCCAACCGCACCGACAAGACGATGGGTCTGGAGGAGGAGAGCTTCGAGGCGCTCGAGTCCGATGCGCACTTCGACCACGTGCTCTTCGACGCGCAGCAGTTCGGGCTGCACGCCGATGTCGGGTCAGATGAGGAGCAGGACTACTTGGGTCTTCCGGGGTTGCTCGAACCTGACCAGGTGTCGGCCCTGTTGCACGAACGACAGGCCAAGCAGTCCAACGCGACCGGTCGCAAGCCGCGCGCCTCGGAGGCGCCGATCTCGGCGCACCGTGCGCTCGCAGCGCAACGCAAGGAACTCAACCAGCTCGTCGCGGCATACGCCAAGAAGAGCGGAGCTCCCCACGCCAACGTGCACATGGAGCTCCGACGGGCATGTGGCGGACCGGAACTCGCGGCCGCGACGTCCGAGCAGGTCGCCGGCCGCATCGACAAGCTGAGGCTCTGGTTCGTCGGTCGCAGGTGAAGCAGGTCTCATCACGGTGACGGGGAGTCCTCCCCATCGCGGAGTCTGACCTTTTCTCGTAGCGTGTTGGGCGACCATGACACGTGGATGACGGAGGGGATGACGTGGCCATCGAGGTCAACTATGCAGGCATGCGGGGACTGAAATCTGCCGCGGATCTCAACGCGGGGTACCTCGAAGCAGTCCATACGTTCGTGACGAGCAACTGCGACAACGCTGAGGCGTTCACGGGGTTCCTCGGGCTGTTCAAGGGCCAGTACAAAGAGGCGTACACCACGGCGGAGTCGAGCTTGTCGAAAGGTGTGTCGAGTGCCACGGCGATCGCGACCAACATCGACAACAACCGCAAGCGTTACCGCAAGCGCGACATCGAGGCATCCACCCGTCTCAAGGGCGTCTCCGTCGACGTGAAGTTCCCGAAGGTCCCGGGGATGACCCCCGACTCCGATCCTCTCGTCTCCAAGACCGACAAGAACGTCTCCAGCGGGTCCGGCCTCGTCGAAGACCTCGATGAGGGCGTGAGTGAACTCGAGAAGGAGAACGGCATCGGGCCCCGTCACCGAGGCCCGGGCCCCGGCAACCCGCTCCCCATCGTCTCGGTCATCGGTGAGGGCGAGTCGCTGGTTGGGACGCTCAAGGACGGCCAGGGCACTGTGAAGGACGAGGGCGACTACGAGAACTTCGAGAACGAGGGGCAGCGATGACCGCCATCACCCTGGAGGACCCCAAGGACCTACTCGTGGCCACGACGGGAGGCGACGCCTACGGGGACATGATCGACACGGCCAAGGGAAACTGCGGCGTCATCCTTCAGGCCATTGACTGGGCCGCGGAGAAGCTCCTGCACTTCTCTCCCATCGAAGCGATCATGTCGCCGATCGCGGGGGACTTCAACGGCGTCGACAGGCTCAAGACGAACTGGCACAACGCCGGGTTGGCCCTGACAGCTGCTGGGAACAACTACGACACCATCGCTGGCGCGACCAACGATGCCTGGGTGGCGCCCGCAGCGGAGTCCGCCGAGTCGAGGATGCGCAAGCATGCCGCCGCACACCGTCGACAGGGCACCGCCTGTGGGCTCATGAGTCGACAGCTGGGCAACATGCTCAAGGCCACGGAACAGGTGGTCAACGCGGCGTGCGGACTTCTGGGCCTCGTCGAGGAATGGGTGGTCACGATGAGCATGGCCAAGCTCGCCAAAGAGATCTTCACGGGGGGCGCAGGGGTCCGCCGCGCCATTCGGCTCATCAACCAGGCCATTGACCTCATCAAGGAACTGGCGAAGTTGCTTCCCGCTCTGTCCGCGGCTGCTGCCGCCGTGGCAACGGCCCTGACCGCGCTGAACAGCATCCTCAGCTTCGCGGCCGCTGTCGACAGCTCGTCAGCAGGCAACCACATCGACGAGACCTCGGACGCAGGCTTCAAGTGACGGACGCGCGGTGGGACGAGGAGGGCGCAGTCTTTGAGGCAGAGGCGGCCCTGCGTCGGCAGGAGGCCGACATCGACGAGATCCTGGCCAAGGTCGGAGAGGCGAACGACCTCATGGCCCGTGCGCGGGCCGAACTCGATGCCGAAGCAGACGACTCCCGTGCTGATCGAGAGCAGGAGGAGAAGGAGGCGCGTGCGGGCGAGTTCGGCTCCGAACGCCGCGAACTTCAGCGTCGGTTGGATCGAGACGAGACCACGTGGGCAGACGTGATGACCGGCAGGGACGACCACCCGAGTGCCGTGGCGTACCGCGGTCAGATCGGTGACGGTCTGCAAAAGGTCGTCGTAGAAGAGAGCGCCAAGGACCCGGAGCTGCGCGACGGCTTGGAACGCATGGCGCAGCACTCCCAGCCGGGAGACCCAGAGGTGAAGGTTCCTGACTGGCCCACAACCGAGACGTCGGGTGATGGCCGGCGTCTTCCGGAGCCGGAGCCGCCACGCCATGACCCGCCCCAGCCGCCCAACTCCTTCGGAACGTGGTGAACCCTGTGAACATTCTCGAAGCAAAGATCGCTGTCAACCAGGTTGCCCTGGTGGTCATCGCCGCCATCATCGCCGCAGCCTTCACCGTGGGTGCATTCAAGACGGGCACGTGGGTATGGCTCGTCGCCATCCCTCTGAACGTCATTGGGGCACTCTTGGTGGTCGTCGGTGGACTTCGACGCAGGGCGACCGGAGGCTCGCGCGGCATGGCGATCTCAGTGCTCGGGGGCCTCTTCATTGTTGGCTCGATCTGGGCGGCATTCATGTTGGGCAATGCCCTCCAGTCTTGAGTCGAGGCCGTGTCCCTCGTTGCCGGCCACCGTGTACGACAGGGAATCTGGATGAGAGTTCGCGATTTCTGGCGCAGCGCCTTGGCCGACAACATCTTCGGCTTCCGCTTCGTCTTCGGCATGTGCGTGTTCTGGTTCGGCCCTCTGATGTTCGCAGCCATGGGCCTCATGGTGCGGCCCAGGAGTTGGTCAATGATCCTGTGGGCCGCTGTTGCGGGATTGGGCTGGGTAGGCGCCTGGTTCGTCATGCTGACCCGACACTTCCGCTCCGAGCCGGGGAAGATTGCCGATCTCACCCCAAGGAAGGGGATGCTCCTTCCGGCCGCATTGATGGTCGGCGGGGTCGTCGGCTGCCTCCTGTCCTTCTGACAGAACTCCAGCCCAGAAGCCCCGGATGTCGCGGTCCCTGTCGTTCTCATCGGGGTGGGTCTGGTGTGGCAAGACACGCTCCCGAGAGATCAGTCGGCCGTGGCGGCAGCGAGTGAGTCGGTTGGTCAGTCGGAGCTGCGCTGGGCCGATGCCTCGACGAGGGGACCGGTGCGATGGTCGAGGTGGGTCACGAGGCACATGGACGTGTTGGCCCGCAGCACGTGGACGTCGTCGATGATCTCGTCGATGACCCGACCGAGGTCCGCGTTGTCGCGCGCGACGACCCGCACGATGAGGTCGCCCACTCCCGTCGTCGAGTGGATCTCGAGCACCTCGGGGATGGCCGCCAGGTGGGCGACGACGGGCGCATGGCCCTGGCGCTGGCGGATCTCGAGCGTGCAGAACGCCGTCACCGGATAGCCGAGGGCCTTGGGGTCGACCTGCGGACCCATGGCCGAGATGATGCCGTTCCCCTGGAGGCGGTCGAGGCGAGCCTGGACCGTGCCTCGCGCGACGCCCAGCTGACGGGAGGCGCCGAGCACCCCCACCGTCGGGTTGTCGGTGAAGAGCGCGATGAGACGCGCGTCCAAGGCGTCGATGCCGTCGGGTCGGATCATGGACACAGTGTCAACCCCATGCCCATGCCAAGGCAACATCATGCGCAGACTGTGCAGCGCGGCGGCATACCGTTGCACATCCTGCGCGGGTCCGACACCCTGCAACCATGACCGACACCACGATCACGAACCCGACCCCGGACGCAGCGTCGCAGCCCACCCCGCTCGACCTCACCCCGCAGGAGCGCGAGGCCAACCTCGATCTCGACCAGCTCAAGCAGCTCGTCGGCCTCGTCGAGTACGACGAGAGCAAGGACCCGTTCCCCGTCACCGGTTGGGATGCGATCGTGTTCGTCGTCGGCAACGCCACGCAGGCTGCGCAGTACTACCAGTCCACGTGGGGCATGGAGCTCGTCGGCTACTCCGGTCCGGAGCACGGCAACCGCGACCACAAGGCCTTCGTCCTCAAGTCCGGCTCGATCCGCTTCGTCCTCAAGGGTGCGGTCAGCCCCGACAGCCCGCTCATCGCGCACCACACCAAGCACGGTGACGGCGTCGTCGACATCTCGCTCGAGGTGCCCGACGTCGACAAGTGCATCGCGCAGGCCAAGGCCGCCGGTGCCCGCGTCGTGCAGGAGCCCGAGACGGTGTCCGACGAGTTCGGCTCCGTGCGCATCGCCGCGATCGCGACCTACGGCGAGACGCGCCACACGCTGGTGCAGCGGACCGTCGACGGTCAGACCTACTCCGGCCCCTACCTCCCCGGCTATGTCGCTCGCACGTCCGGCTTCACCAAGCGTGAGGGTGCGCCGAAGCGTCTCTTCCAGGCGCTCGACCACATCGTCGGCAACGTCGAGCTCGGCAAGATGGACGAGTGGGTGACGTTCTACAACCGCGTCATGGGCTTCGTGAACATGGCCGAGTTCGTCGGCGACGACATCGCCACCGACTACTCCGCGCTGATGTCCAAGGTCGTCGCCAACGGCAACCACCGCGTGAAGTTCCCGCTCAACGAGCCGGCCATCGCCAAGAAGCGCAGCCAGATCGACGAGTACCTCGACTTCTACCAGGGCCCTGGCGCGCAGCACCTCGCCGTTGCGACCAACGACATCTTGGGCACCGTCGACTGGCTCCGTCAGGAGGGCGTGGAGTTCCTCGACACCCCCGACGCCTACTACGACGACCCCGAGATGCGCGCCCGCATCGGTGTGGTCCGCGTGCCGATCGAGGAGCTCAAGTCGCGCAAGATCCTCGTCGACCGTGACGAGGACGGCTACCTCCTGCAGATCTTCACCAAGCCGCTCGGTGACCGACCGACCGTCTTCTTCGAGATCATCGAGCGCCACGGCTCGCTCGGCTTCGGCAAGGGCAACTTCAAGGCGCTCTTCGAGTCCATCGAGCGCGAGCAGGACGCCCGCGGCAACCTCTGAGGCAACCGCTCCACAAACAAACGGCGAGGGTATGCCGGGTGCTCGCCACCTGCGCATACCCTCGCCGTTTGCGTTGTCCGCAGTGGCTCCGCCTATGTCCCGGTCGTCAGGGAGTTGAAGAGCAGGCTGGTCTGGGTGTCGCGGACCCCAGGGATTGCTCGAATGCGTTCGAGGGCGAGGTCGAACTCGGACAGGTTGCTGCAGCGCAGCTGCACGACGAGGTCCCAGGCGCCGGTGGTGGAGTGAAGCAGTTCGACCTCGGGATAGCCGCGGATTTCACGGATGACGTCCTGGCCGCGATGGGGCTCACTCGCCACTGTGGTGACGCCGCGAATCGCGTCGCGGTCGACGTCGTTGCTGAGTCGGATCGTGAAGCCGTCGATGACGCCGGAGTCCACGAGCCGATCGATGCGCGCTGTGACCGTCGACCGGTTGATGCCGAGCTCCCGGGCGAGAACGGCGACCGGAGTGCGGCTGTTGCTGCGAAGGATGCCGATGAGTCGATGGTCGAGTTCGTCAGTCACGCAATCAGCCTATGCGTGCCCGGCAAAGTGACCTCCGACCGGGCACTTCGGCCACAGTCAGGCGATTGCGGCACCACTTTGCCCGGTCGTAGCGTCTCCATCGTCGCCGACGAAGGAGCCACCCATGCCCACACCACCCGCCATGTCATCCACCGAACCCTCGACCGTCAACGCACCCGGCGGCGGCTGCGTCGGGCTGAGTCACTTCGCCGGCCGCGCTGGTGACCACAACGACCTGGCCATGATCGGGTCGCGCGAGCTGGCCGGGGCTCTTGCCACCCGATTCGGGGGAGGGGCAACGGTTGTTGGTACCCCGGAGAAGTCACTCTCGGCGGGCTGGGAGGAAGAATTGGCCGCCGCCATGCCGACCCTGCGGGGGATGGCAGAGCGCCTTGACCAGGTGTTGTGCGCTGGCCTCACGCCAGTGACTGCCTCCGGTCGGTGCGCTGTGGCGCTGGCGACTCTGCCGGTCGTCGCCACTCACCGGCCGGACGCTGTCGTGGTGTGGTTCGACGCGCATGCCGACCTCAACACCCCCGAGAACAGCACCACGGGATACCTCGGCGGACTCGCCTTCAGCGGGCCACTCGGCCTGTGGGATTCCGGCTTGGGTAGCGGCCTCGCGCACCACAATGCGTTGCTCGTGGGGACGCGCGACATCGACCCGGCCGAGCAGCTGGTCATCGACGACGGAGCCGTCACGCTTGTGCCGATGGGGAGGGCCATGGCCGACGAGCTGCGCCGCGCGGTCGCCGGGCGCCCGGTGTACGTGCACATTGACTGTGATGTCCTCGATGCGGGCACGGTCCCCACGGACTACCTCGTCCCCAACGGCATGACCCTCGCGGACCTGTGGGCCACTTCGAGCGTCCTCGCTGAGTCCGAGATCGTCGGCATCGAGATTGGTGAACTCGAGAGCGCTGCCGACCCCTCCACACCACCCGGCTATGTCACCCGCCTGCTCGACGCTCTCGAGCCCCTTCTGCGGGCAGTCGAAGGGCACTGACGAAGCCGGGGGGCTCATGTGACTTGACGCGGCCGGGGCTCACGCGTCTGGAGCCGCAACCCTCAGGATCCCCGCGAGCACTCGACGCAGAGCCTGCCCATCCTCAAGGTCGTCGCCGGTGAGGTGTACAAGGACGTTGTCAGGCTCCAGACCTTCCACACTGAAACGCGCCTCACGATTCTCGGCGTCGAGGTAGATCCAGTAGTCGACACAAGACGGCGGCCATTGATCCTGCCCGTATGAGTCGACGATGCCGCTATCGGGATAGCGATCGGCAAAGAGCAGCGGCTCTGCCTCCCAAAGAAGGGCCGCGATGCCCCCGCTTGGATTCGTCATCACCTGACGAACAAACCCCACGTTCGCCGCCTCGCAAAGGGGATCGCAGACCGCACACACGGACTCAGCCCAAGCGTGGTCCAGCGTGGTTGCCATGGTCGTCAACCTCGTGTCCGGGGGGCTCAGGGCGCGATGACACTGGCCTGGCACCGCCCGCACGGGGATGGATGGTGTCACGGATGTTGACAGTGACGTCATAGTGGTGTCATCATGACGTCATGGAACTCACCCGATATGTCGACTCGCTGCAGCAGCAGCTGGCCGTTGCAGCCGCCGCCGGCGGTCCTGAGGCTGAGGCGGTCGCCGAGCGACTCGCTGCTCTCGACTCCGCCGTGCGACTGACGTTGCAGGAAGCGGTTGTTGATGCCGCAGCCGAGATCACGCTGGCCCTCGCTCCAGGCTCGGTGGACGTCCGCCTCGCCGGGCGAGGGCTGGCATTCGTCGTCACGCCGGCGGCGTCCGAGCCCACGCCTGAGGTGACGTCACCAGTGGCGTCAAGCCCCGCGTCCGAGGAGGGCGACGAGGGCGGGACGTCGCGCATCACCTTCCGGCCCTCCGACCGACTCAAGGGCGACATCGAATCCGCTGCCGAGGCCCAGGGCCTCTCGGTCAACGCCTTCCTCGTCCGCACCCTCACCCTCGCCGTCCGCCAGGGCAGTGCGACCCCGCCCCCGTCAGCCGCCATGGGCGGTACCGGCGGCACGGTCACCACCCCCAAGGGCGGCCAGCGGCTGTCCGGGTGGGCCCAGTGACCTCCCCATGACCTTCCTCGACCACCTTCAGGAGACCCTCGTGACCACCTTCGACACGCCCGCACCCATCCGCGCCCGGGTCCGCCTGCACGCCGGCGGACTGCGCGTCATCGCGTCCGACACCGACCACACCGTCGTCACCGTGCTGCCCTCGCGCCCCGATCGGGCCGGCGACATCGATGCCGCCGAGCGCACGAGCGTCACTCTCGTTGACGGAGTCCTCGACGTCACCGCTCCGCGCGACCGGGGCATCAGCCTCGTCTGGCGACCGGCCTCCGTCGAGGTGCTCGTCGAGCTGCCGAGCGACTCCCACGTCGACGCCGAGACCGCTGCTGGGGACATCGAGACCACCGGCCGACTCGGCGAGTGCGCCCTCAAGACCTCGGCCGGCAACGTGCGCGCCGACGAGACCACCCGGGCCCGGCTGCGCACGTCGGCGGGCAACGTCGACGTCCGCCGGGCCACCGTCGAAGCCGACCTCAGCACCAGTGCCGGCAACGTCACCCTGGGGGACAGCGGCGGTCGCGCCACCCTTCGAGCGAGCACCGGCGACATCTCCGTGGGTCGCAGTGCGGGTCGCCTCGACGCGCGCACGTCCTACGGGCAGATGCGGGTCGACTCGATCACCGAGGGCGAGCTCACCCTCGCCACCGGCTACGGCTCCATCGACGTCGGTGTCCTCGACGGCACTGCTGCTCGACTCGAGGTCGCCTCCGACCACGGGCACGTGCGGAGCGAGCTCTCTCCGACCACCGGTCCGCCGCAGGACGCGGCACGCACGGCCACCATCGCGGCCGTCACCAAGTACGGCAACATCACGATCAGGAAGGCACTCTCATGACCACCGCCACTGCCAGGCCAGTCACTCCGGCCATCTCTGTCGCCGGGCTGCGCAAGTCCTACGGTGACGTCGACGTGCTCAAGGGGGTCGACCTCGACATCGCGCAGGGCAGCATCGTCGCCCTGCTCGGCAGCAACGGCGCGGGGAAGACCACTCTCGTGCGGATCCTGTCCACGCTGCTGACCGCCGACACGGGCGACGCGAGGGTCCAGGGCCTCGACGTCGTTACCGATGGCGCGGCAGTGCGGGCGGCGATCAGCCTCACCGGGCAGTTCGCCGCTGTCGATGAAGTGCTCACCGGTCGCGAGAACCTCATCATGATCGCCCAGTTGCGCCACCTGGACGGCCCCGCCCAGATCGCCGACGACGTCCTCGCGCGCTTCTCGCTCACCGACGCCGGTGGGCGACGAGTGGGGACCTACTCCGGCGGGATGCGGCGTCGACTGGACATCGCCATGAGTCTCATCGGCAACCCGAGCGTGATCTTCCTCGACGAGCCCACCACGGGCCTCGACCCCGAGGGCCGCCTCGAGGTGTGGGAGACCATCAAGCAGGTGGCGTCCCAAGGCGCGACCGTGCTGCTCACGACGCAGTACCTCGATGAGGCCGAACACCTCGCCGACCGCATCGCCATCCTTCACGAGGGTCGGATCATCGTCGACGGGACGTTGGCCGAGCTCAAGGCCCTGCTGCCACCAGCAGAGGTCGAGTACGTCGAGAAGCAGCCGAGCCTCGAGGAAGTCTTCCTCGCGGTCGTCGGCGCGAAGAAGAACTGAGGAGCCACCGATGACCACTTCAACCGCCACCGCCACGCCCGCCCCCGTTCCGGTCGCCACATCGTCAGCCGCGAGTCACTTCTTCGGTGACACCACCGTCCTGCTGCGCCGGTCCCTTCGGCACATCGCCCGTAGCCCCGACACGATCATCACGACGCTGATCATGCCGATCATGATGATGCTGCTCTTCGTCTACGTCCTCGGCGGAGCGATCGACACAGGGACGAAGTCCTACGTCAGCTACCTCCTGCCGGGCATCCTCGTCATCACCATCGCCTCGGGGATCTCCTACACGGCCTTCCGTCTCTTCACCGACATGCAGGGCGGCATCGTCGAGCGGTTCCGCTCGATGCCCATCGCCCGATCTTCGGTCCTGTGGGCCCACGTCCTGACCTCGCTCGTCGCCAACCTCATCTCGTTGGTCGTCGTCCTGCTCGTCGGACTGGCGATGGGATTCCGCTCTGGCGCAGGCCCGCTCGCGTGGCTGGCCGTCCTGGGCATCCTCACCCTGCTGACCCTGGCCCTCACGTGGGTGGCGGTCATTCCGGGACTCAAGGCGAAGACGATCGATGGGGCGAGCGCGTTCGCCTACCCGTTGCTCTTCCTGCCGTTCATCAGCTCGGCCTTCGTGCCCACCGCCTCCATGCCCGGGCCGGTGCGCGCCTTTGCAGAGAACCAGCCGATCACGACGATCGTCGATGTCCTCCGCCGCCTGTTCGCCGAGCAGCCCGTCGGGAACGACATCTGGGTCGCCATCGCCTGGTGCGTCGGCATCCTCGTCGTCGCCTACACCTTCGCGGTCCGCACCTACCGCGTGAGCGTCGCCGCCTGATCCGACCACGGATCAACGCAACGTATGCCGCACAGCCGAGCTGTGCGGCATACGCTCGTCTTCATGGGATATGAGTACAAGGTCGTCCAGGTCCGCGAAGGACTCATCGGCGGCAAGATGTCGGCCGGCAAACTCGAGTCGACCCTCAATGAATGGGCCTCCAAAGGTTGGCAGTGCAAGGCCATCACCGCAGTCGAGGTCAAGGGGCGCATTGGCCCCGGTGGCACCGAGGGTGTCCTCGTCACCTTCGAACGCGCCCTCGGCTGAGCCCGGCCCAGAACGCCGGTCGCTCCCGCGCCGGCGATGACGGGACGGGCAGGTCCGTGTGACATCCTGCGAAGCATGAGCACGCCGAGCAGTGCCGGGTGGTACGAGAACCCTGACAACCCCGAAGAGCTGCGCTATTTCGACGGCATCCTCTGGACCAAGAACACGACGCCGCTGCGCAAGCGGCCGCACCAGGGCCCGCCCGTCGTGCCGCCGTCCTCTGGCCCTCAGCAGCGCCCCGCGGGTTGGGGACCGCAGCCGCACCAACAGACCAGCCGCCCCGAGCCGAGGTCCTCGTCGGCGGTCCAGACGGGGCTGTCCGGGCAGCCGGTGCTCGCCCCCTACGGGCTGCGCGTCGTGGCCTACCTCATCGACACCCTCATCGTCGGTGCCGTGTCCCTGCTCCTCGGCGGATGGTTCCTGTGGAAGTCCATCGAACCGGTCTATGACCGCTTCGACACGGCCTTGGCCGCTGGAGACATCGAGGCCATGAGCGCCGCGATCTCGGAGGCGCGGCTGGGCTATCTCGCGGCGTTCCTCGGGTTGCAGCTCGTCGTGCTGCTCGCCTACCAGGTGTTCTTCCTCAAACGCTGGAGCGCGACGCCGGGAAAGCTCGCCGTCGGCATCAGTGTGCGCCGCCTCGATCGACCCGGTCCGCTCGACACCGACACGGCGATCAGGCGCGCCGGCTTCCAGGCCGTGGTGCAGGCGCTGGGCAACCTGCCCTACGCGTCACTGCTCGGCACGGTCCTTGTCGTGATGGACCTCGTCTGGCCGATCGCCGACAGCCAACGACAGGCGTTGCACGACAAGGTTGCCAAGACGATCGTGATCAAGGGCAAGGTCCAGCGCTGAATCTGCTGGCTGTCGGTGCGGCTTGCTAGCGTGGTCTTGAGGGACGTGACTCGTCGTGCCTGTTTGGTGAATTGGGTTGTGCCAGTTCGCAATTCAGCCCAGAGCGTAGCCCGAAATGCTTGACTCTAGAACTCACGTTCGAGTATTCTGGGGTCATGGAAAGCACCGCCGCGACCGCCGCCCTTGAGGGCCGGTATGCCGCGTTGCGTGCTTGCGCTGACCAGTTGAGTTCCGAGGAACTCCTGGACGTCATCGAGCTTGCGGAGCGCGAGAAGGACGCGGCGTCGGCCCGTCAGGCGGTCGCGTTGGCGCACCTGTCCGCGCGCGATGCGCACCGGCAGGAGGACGGCATGCCTGCGGAGGTGCACCACGGGTTGGGCTACCAACGTCTGGACGGTCCGGAGTTGGCGGCACCCAGGTTGGGGTGTTCGGTGTTCGTGGCGACGAACCGGATCCTGGACGCGATCCGGCAGATGACCCGCACCCCGGCCGTGGTCGATGCCATGGCCAGTGGTGACCTGGATGAGTACCGTGCCCGGGTTGTGACGGAGGAGACGGAGTTCTTGTCGGCGCAGTCCGCGGCGGAGGTGGTGGACCGGGTCAAGGACGTGTGGGGGCAGCTGACCGTGGGCCCGTTGCGTCAACTCCTGGCCCGGACCGCGGCGCTGGTGGACCCGGATGCGGTGACCGCGCATGTGGAGGACGAGCGCGCCCGGCGCGGGTTGACGCGCCGGACGGGGACGAACGGTACTGATCACTGGCGCGGTGACTTCCGTGTCGAGGACGCGCGTGGGGCGTGGGCTGCTGTCACCGAACGCGCCCGCCAGCTGGTGCGGGAGAACAAGGCCGACAGCCTCGAACTCGCCCGGGCTGACGCGATGATGGAACTCATCCTCGAACACAGTGATGTCAAAGTCATCGTCCACACCACCCGCGCCGCCCACGACAGCGACACCACCGCCACCACCGCCGACACCAACACCGCCGCGGCGAGCGGTGCAGCGGAGGATCTGGTTGAGGTGGGTGGCCTCGGGCAAGGTGGCACGACGTTCGTGCGCCGTGAATGGCTCGACAATGCTGGCGTCTCCGACCCCGACCGTGAACTGACCTGCGACACCACCACCGGTGCGCTCGTGCACGGTGACGTACCCGCAGCATTGGCACGCGGCCAAGCACAGGCCCGACGTGCTCACCGCGCACGGGAACGCGCCAAAGAGCACGCCGCGAAGGACACCAGGCGACGAAGCGGGTCCCGCAGCCCGGATTCGCCGACCGCAGCTTCGCCGACCGCAGCTTCACAACCTGTCCACGAGATCGTTGACGAGGCCGTCGACTTCAGCGAGTCCTACCGGGTGCCCGACCCCATGGCGCGCCTCATCCGGTTGCGCGACGGATCCTGCCGCTTCGCCGGGTGCACTGTGCCCGCGCACCAGTGCGACCTGGACCACGTCCGCCCCTGGCCGACCGGACCCACAAGCCCGATCGACCTCATGTGCCTGTGCCGGCGCCACCACCGCATCAAGCAACGCGACGGCTGGACCGTGACACTCCACCCCGACGGCACAGTCACCTGGACCGACCCCACCAGGCTGCAACGCACCACGTGGCCCGTGGACCACCTCCACCTCGTCACCGCCGGACACACCCACCGCGACCCGTCCGCGTCCACCACGTCCTCGGCGCGAGCCGACGGCGGCGAGATCCCGACCACCTTCGAGGAGGAGCTCATCGAACTCCTCGGCGGACCCGACAACGCCCAACCCCGCGCGTACCCGTTCGCGTTCGACCTCAACGGCAACACCTTCGGCGGCCCACCACCACGCATCGACCTCGACTTCAACCCCAGCTGGAACCGCTACCGGATCGACTTCCCACCGCGGCCACCGAGGCCGCCGCAACCCATTCCGTTCTGAGCCGGCATGTTCTGAGCCGGTGTGGTCAGGGCCGCCCTGTTCTGACCTGGCAGCGGCTGGAGTTCGTCAGCGGGCGGGGCGAATCGTCCCGACGCACTCGCCCAGCGAGATCGTCGTACCGTCCGGGCCGGGTGCGGTCGCCCGCAGGACGACCGTGTCGCCGTCTTCGAGGAACGTGCGCGTCGACCCGTCATCCAGAGTCACGGGATTCTGCCCACCCCAAGAGAGCTCGAGGAACGAACCGCGCTCGTCCTCGTTCGGCCCCGAGATCGTCCCGGAACCGAAGAGGTCGCCGTCGCGCAGGGTCGCGCCGTTGACGGTCATGTGGGCGACCATCTGCGCGGGTGACCAGTACATGGAGCGGTACGGCGGGCGCGTGACGACCGTGCCGTTCCACTCGACCTCATAGGTGATGTCGAGCCCGTAGGCCGTGCCCGCGCCATCGTCGGTCGACTCACCCTGCAAATAGGGCAGGGGAGTGGGGTCGGTCTGGCCCGGCAGCGGAACCCGCGCGGCACGTAGGGCCTCGGTCGTGATGACCCACGGTGCGATGGTCGTGGCAAAGGACTTGCCAAGGAACGGGCCGAGGGGGACGTACTCCCACGCCTGCAGGTCGCGGGCGCTCCAGTCGTTGAGCAGGACGACGCCGAAGAGGTGTTCGTCCGCATCAGCAACGGAGACAGGCGAACCCAGTTCGGTGGCGCCACCGACGATGAAGCCGAGCTCGGCCTCGATGTCGAGCCGGACGCTCGGTCCGAACACCGGCGCGGGCTCGGTAGGAGGCTTGCGCTGACCGCTGGGTCGAATCACGTCGGCGCCGGAAACCACGACGGTTCCGGAGCGCCCGTGATAGCCGATCGGCAGGTGCTTCCAGTTTGGTGTCAGTGGCTCCGAGTCCGGCCGAAACAGTCGCCCGACGTTCGTGGCGTGGTGCTCACTGGCATAGAAGTCGACGTAGTCGGCCACGGCGATGGGCAGGTGCATCGTCACGTGCTCGATGGGGATGAGATGCGGACGCACGGCCTCGGCGTGGACCTCGTTGGTCACGACATCGGTGAGCCACGTGCGGGCCACCGTCCAGACCTCATGACCCATGGCGAGGAAGGCGTTGAGGGTGGGTTCGGCCCAGGCCGGCGCGAGGGCGGGGCCGTCGCCAGGATCTCCGCCCAAGGCGGCGACTGCGGAGGCGTCGAGGACGAAGTCTCCAATACGCACGCCGACACGCGGTGCCGAGTCCGCCGTCGAGAAGACACCGTAGGGGAGGTTCGTGATGCCGAAGGGGTGGTCGGCAGGAACGTCGAGCCAGGTCATGAAGGGTTCTCCTCATTGGGGTCCAGATCAAGAAGGCCGAAAGTCTCGAGCTCACCGATCGGGTCGGTGACTTCACAGCATCCGTATGCCGTGAAGAGACTGCGCAGACGGGTGACGTCCGCGTCGTCTAGGGATTCAACGGCGTCGGCGAGCAGGTGTGGATCGCGCTGTGCCAGAAGGGCTTCGACTGCCACCAGAGCTCCGTCATGGGCCGCCGAGTGCACGGCGAGCAGGACGTTGAGCAGGCCGTGTTGGGGTTCGCCATCGTGCTCTGCGCGGACGGCATGGTGCAGGCCGCCGGTGAGCTTGAACGGGACGCCGAGCCGTGCGCAGTCGTGGATGAAGGCGGCGAGCTCGGCCTCGTCCGGCCACGCCCACGTCGGGGTCGCGCCCGTGCGGAACTTCGCCTGAACCACGTGCCCGCCCTCGTCGACACCCGCCCGAATGTCCTCCAGCGCGCGGTCCCGGTGTGCGCCACGTGGCACCTCGAGGGTGAGTGGCAGGCGGTCCACGGGGAGGTTGCGCCACCCGGGAAACCACGCCAGTTCTGCGCCTGCTGCCGTCAGGGAGCTCTCGGAGGACAGCCGCTCGATCGCACTCACGACCACCGAAGGGTCCACGCCGGGCCGCGCGATCAGCGACACCTCGAGTGCCCCAGAGTCACGCGAACGGGCCTCTTCCACAAGAAGCTCCACGTCGGAAGCCGGGACGAGAAGCGGACCGATGAGGGCGGCATACGCCGAAGTTCGGTGACCACGATGGCGGGCGACAGCGATGTCGAGCGGTGCGTTTCCGGGAGGGAAGACGGCGGCATCGTCGATGAGCCCTGCGAGCAGGGCGGTGGGCGCCGTTGACATGCCGGACACGCTACTAGGCTGGTGTCACCGAAGTTTCTACACAGTGAGGTGGAGAGCAGTGGCGCACTACCAGTCGATGGGCAACATCCCGCCCAAGCGGCACACGCAGCACCGGCGACCAGCGGGGCGTGGCAGGACCGGCGAGCTCTACTACGAGGAGCTCATGGGCGAGGAGGGCTTCTCGTCCGACTCGTCCCTGCTCTATCACCGGGGCATCCCGTCGACGATCGTCGATGCACGGGTGTGGGAGATGGGTGACCTGTCCACGACCCCGAACCACCCGCTCAAGCCGCTGCACCTGCAGCCGCACGCGCTCTTTCCCGATACCAAGACGATCAACAAGACGGACGTCGTGACGGGACGCCGTCTTCTGCTCGGCAATGGCGACGTGCGCATCTCGTATGCCGTGGCTGGCGCGACCAGCCCGTGGTACCGCAACGGCATCGGCGACGAGTGCGTCTACATCGAGCGCGGCGCGGCCCGGGTCGAGACCGTCTTCGGGGCCTTTGAGCTCACGCAGGGCGACTACATCATCATCCCGAGGGCGACGACCCACCGCTGGATCCCCAAGGGATCGCGCAAGGAGCCGCTGCGCGCCTACGCGATCGAGGGCAACAGCCACATCGCGCCGCCGAAGCGCTACCTCAGCAAGTACGGCCAGCTCCTCGAGCACAGCCCGTACTGCGAGCGCGACCTGAGGACGCCCGACGGCCCGCTGCTCGCCGAGGACATCGGCGAGAAGGAAGGTGCCGAGACCGAGGTCTACATCAAGCACCGCGGCTCGGGACCGGCCAGCAGCGGCGGCATCGTCGGGACGATCCACACGCTCCCGTTCCACCCGCTCGACGTCGTCGGCTGGGACGGCTGCCTCTACCCCTACGTCTTCAACGTGAGCGACTACGAGCCCATCACCGGGCGCGTGCACCAGCCGCCGCCGGTGCACCAGGTCTTCGAGGGCTGGAACTTCGTCGTCTGCAACTTCGTGCCGCGCAAGGTCGACTACCACCCGTTGTCGATCCCGGTGCCGTACTACCACTCCAACGTGGACTCGGACGAGGTCATGTTCTACGTCGAGGGCGACTACGAGGCGCGCAAGGGCTCGGGCATCGGCCAGGGATCGATCTCGCTGCACCCGGGTGGTCACGCCCACGGCCCCCAGCCGGGTGCGGCGGAGGCGTCGATCGGTGCGGAGTACTTCGACGAGCTCGCCGTCATGGTCGACACCTTCCGTCCGCTCGACCTCGGCGAAGGTGGCCTGGCCTGCGATGACGGCAAGTACCACCTCAGCTGGAGCGGCGCCCGCCGCTGAGCAACCGCCACTGACGCCGCGCCTCGACCCAACCGCACACCTGGGCGTCGAGCGCGGCGTCGCCGGTTGCGGCGTGCACCAGCCAGACCCGGTCGAGGTCGCTGGCCCGTGGTGACCGGTTCTCCCACGTGATCCGCCGCTCGGCCAGCAGGTCGAACATGTCGTCGCACAGGGTTGCCGCGATGACCGTGACGGCGTGCGCGCTCTGGGCGAGGGCGTCGACCCTGGCCGCCGCCACGCGTCCACCGCCCACCACGAGGACATGTCGATCGGGCGTGGGGAAGTCGAGAACCCTCACGGTGTCGCGGTGCCTGTCTGCGGCCATGGTCACCTCGTGTCCCTCAGGCCGAGGCGGTAGCCGCGCTTGACGACGGTCTGGACGAGGGTGCGGCCACCGGCGTCGCGCAGTCGGCCGATGGCGACCTCGGCGGCGTGCGGATCGGTCGAGTCTCCCGGGAGGACGCCCAGCACATCCGAGCGCGAGACGACATCACCCTTGGCGTCGACGAGAAGTCGCAGAACCTCCAAGCCACTCGGCGACAACGGCAGGACATGCCCGTCGAGCAGAGCCACGGTGCGTCGCACCTGCAGGTGGCCGGCCGTCGTGAGGACGGCCGAGGACTGGGCCACCTCGTAGTGGTGGACGAGTCGACGCACCAACGCGCCCAGGCGTCCGCGGTCGGGAACGATCGGCTCAATTCCTCTGTCCTGCAACGGGAGCGCCGTGATCGGGCCAACGGCCGCAGCGACGAGGCACCCGGAGGTGCACCGCGCGACGATGCCGTCCGTGACACCTTCGGCGTCGGCTGCCGCGAGCCAGGCGTGCGCCCCTGGCGCGGACGTGAACACGACCGCGTCGATCTCGCCCGCAGCGGCGTCTCGCACTGACTGCGCCAGGGCCGCATGGTCTGGCGTGGGACCCCACCGATAGACGACGAGGCTCGCGACGTCGGCACCAGCCGCGGCGAGCTCTGTGTCGAGACCATCCGCGCCGGCCCCGTGGTGCTGGACCGCGATCCGCAGGTCGGTGACGCCCTCGTCGAGCAGCAGCTCGAGGATCTCGGCAGATGTCTCGGACTCGGCGACCCAGTCGGCGGTGAGTCCGGCGGCTTGGATGGCGCCGCGCGCCTTGGGTCCGCGGGCGATGATCCGCGCGCCCGAGAGGATCGCGAGCAAGTCATCGGCATGCCCTGCTGCGTCGGCCGCCTCGATCCAGCCGCGCAGACCGATGCCGGTGGTGACGACGACGACGTCCGGTGGTGTCGCGATGAGTTCCTTGGTGGCGACGAGCAGCTCCTCGTCGTGCTCGTGCGGGACGATCGTGATGGCCGGTGCATGGCGGACAGTGGCACCTCGACGGACCAGCGCCGAGGCGAGCTCGCCGGAGCGCCGATCCGCCGTCACGAGGACGACGCAACCGGTCATGACCTGGCTCAGGGTCGGGGGAGTGCGGGCAGCGGTCACGCGGTCAGCCTGCCTGACGTTCGGGCGTCAGCAGCGTCGGGTCCGCGACCCGCCCGACGACGATGACGGCAGGGGCCCGAACCTCGGCGTCGGCGGCGACCCTGACGATCTGGCTCAGGCCAGCCGTCGTCACGCGCTGGCGGTCGCTGGTGGCGTCCTCGATGATCGCGACGGGGAGGTCGCCAGGTGCGCCGTGGGCGACGAGGTCACGCACGTGGTCGGCGAGCCGCCGGACTCCCATGAGAACGACGAGGGTTGCGGCTTCCATGGCTGACGACGACAGCGCATGGGTGTCGATCCGTTCGTGGCCGTGCACGATGTGCACGGCGCCGACCGTTCCACGGTGCGTGAGGGGTATGCCGGCCGCACCCGGAGCGCTCAACGCTGAACTCACGCCGGGGACGACTTCGACGGCCACCCCGGCCTCGCGACAGGCCAGGACTTCCTCTCCGCCGCGGCCATAGAGGAACGGGTCCCCTCCCTTGAGCCGCACGACGGTACGTCCGAGCTGGGCCTTCTCCACGAGGAGGCGGTTGATCTCGGACTGGGTGACGGGGTGGTGTCCTGCGGTCTTGCCGACGTCGATGATCTCCACACTGACTGGCAGGTTCCGCAACAGCTCGACCGGGCCCAGCCGGTCGGTGATGACGACGTCCGCCTCGGCGAGAGCTCGCCGCCCACGGATGGTGATGAGATCCATGGCGCCGGGACCGCCACCGACGAGGACGACCCGCCCCTTCGTCGCGGACTGCCGACGACGGGGGCGCAGGTCGAGGGAGGCGGTCTCGAGGTGCACGGCAAGGGCGTTGCGGACGGAGACGACCCGAGCCGGGTCCGGGCGGCCGATCGAGACGACACCCACGCGCACTCCTGCATGGTCGGTGACCGCGGGATTGCGGGCCGTGCCGTGCTCGGACGCGCCCGCGCAGACGCTGAAGACCCGTGCAGCCGTGGCTCGCTCGCACAGCCCGCGGTCCGTGGAGGTGTCACCAGTGGCCGCGACGACGAACCACGTGTCGTCCACGTCGTCGAGGGCGACCTCGCGCTGGCTCCACGTCACTGAGCTCTCCTCGACGACGTCGAGCATGGCCTCACAGATGATCGGTGTGACGACGTGCACGATGGCTCCGTCAGCCACGAGGGCGGCAGCCTTCGTGGCCGCCACCGGCCCTCCGCCAGCCACGAGGACGAGGCGCCCCACGAGGTCGACGCCCAACAAGGTGGTCATGTCGCCATCTCGCCGTGAGGCTCGGGCCGGGCGACGTGGACCACACCGTCGCGCACCTCCACCGGCCAGGACTGCAGCGATTGCGGCTCCTTGCCCACGGCATCGAGGCACTCCCCGGTACGCAAGTCGAAGACCTGCTTGTACATCGGTGACGCGACCGTCGGCGCGTCACCTCGCGTCCCCACGATCCCGCGAGACATCACGAAGGCGCCGGAGAACGGATCGAGCTGCTGCACGGCATACACGTCGTCCGAATGGGTGCGGAAGAGCGCAACCTGCTCGCCGCCGACGAGGGCGGCGGAGCCACGCTCCGGCGCCAGGTCGTCGAGGTGGCACACGGCAATCCACTCAGGGATCGCGAGAGTGAGCTCCTGCGTTGCGACGTCGGTCATCGTCGGACCTCCAGGGTCGTCCCGGCGATGAGTACGCCGCTGGTGCGCTCATCCGGGGTGGCGGGTCGGGCCTGGCCACGCTCGGCGACATAGGCGAGCGAGTCGTCGGCGTGGTCGGGGGCGTTGACGAAGGATCCGAAGCGGCGCAGCTTCTCTGGGTCGGCGAGCGCGGCGGCCCACTCGTCCTCGTAGCCGTCGACGTGGGTCACCATCGCCGCGTCGAGGTCAGCGGCGATGCCCAAGGAGTCGTCGAGGACGACGGCCCGGATGGCCTCGAGGCCACCCTCGTAGTCGTCGACCCAGGCAGCCGTGCGCTGGAGTCGATCCGCGGTGCGGACATAAAACATGAGGAAGCGGTCGATCGCCTGGACGAGGGTTTCGGTGTCCAGGTCCTCGGCCAGGAGCTGAGCGTGCTTGGGCGTGAAGCCGCCGTTGCCGCCGACGTAGAGGTTCCAGCCGTTGTCGGTCGCGATGATCCCCACGTCCTTGCCCCGGGCCTCGGCGCACTCCCGCGCGCACCCCGAGACGCCAAGCTTGATCTTGTGCGGCGAACGGAGCCCGCGGTAGCGCAGTTCCAGAGCGATCGCGAGGCCGACGGAGTCCTGCACGCCGTAGCGGCACCACGTCGAGCCGACGCAGGACTTCACGGTGCGCAGGGACTTGCCGTAGGCGTGGCCCGACTCGAACCCGGCGTCGACGAGACGAGTCCAGATCTTGGGGAGCTGGTCGATCCGCGCACCGAAGAGGTCGATGCGCTGTCCGCCGGTGATCTTGGTGTAGAGCCCGAAATCCTTGGCCACCTCACCGATGACGATGAGTCCCTCGGGAGTGATCTCGCCACCGGGGATGCGCGGCACGACCGAGTATGAGCCGTCCTTCTGGAGGTTGGCCATGACGTGATCGTTGGTGTCCTGCAACGTTGCTCGCTCGCCCTCGAGGATGTGGCCGGTGCCGAGCGAGGCAAGGATCGAACCGACGACGGGCTTGCAGATGTCACAGCCACGGCCGCGTCCGTGAGTGGCGATGATGTCGCTGAAGGTCCTGAGCTCCTGGACCCGCACGACGTCGAAGAGCTGGGCGCGGGAGAGGTCGAAGTGCTCACACAGTGCCTTGCTCACCTCGACGCCGGACTTCTCGAGCTCGGTGGTGACGATCTTCTTGACGAGGGGGAGACAGGAACCGCAGCTCGTTCCCGCGAGGGTGCAGGCCTTGACGCCGGCGAGGTCGGTGTAGCCGCCCTCGGTCACCGAGCACCGGATCGCGCCCGCGGTGACGTTGTTGCACGAACAGACGGTCGCGTCCTCGGGCAGTTCTCCCATTGGCGCCGCTGAGCTGCCCTCGGGGAGCAGGTATGCCGCGGGGTCCCCTCCCAGCTCACGGCCCACCATCGGGCGCAGAGCGGCATACGCACTGGCGTCGCCGACGAGGATGCCGCCGCGCAGGGTGCGGGCGTCGTCGGACATGACGAGCTTCTTGTAGACACCGCCGACAGGGTCGGAGATGACGACCTCGAGGCTGCCCGGCTCCTGCGCGAAGGCATCACCGAAGCTCGCCACGTCGACGCCGAGCAGCTTGAGCTTGGTCGAGAGGTCGGCGCCCGGGAAGGTGCCCTCGCCACCGAGAAGGCGGTCGGCGACGATCTCGGCCATCGTGTAGCCGGGGGCGACGAGCCCAAGGCAACGACCGCCGATGTTGGCGACCTCGCCGATCGCCCAGATCGCGGGATCGGCTGTGGCACAGGCGTCGTCGACGATGACACCGCCGCGCTCACCGACCTCGAGACCGGACTCGCGGGCGAGCTCGTCACGGGGACGGACACCCACTGCAAAGATGACGACGTCGACGTCGAGTGCAGGACCCTCGGCGAACTCCATCCGCGAGACCGTCCCGCGGTCGCCGACGATCTTGGAGGTTGCGGTCGAGGTGCGCACGCTGACGCCGAGACCCTGGATGAGTCGCTTGAGGCCTTCGCCGCCACCCTCGTCCACCTGCAACGGCATGAGGCGCGGCGCGAACTCGACGACCGTTGACTCGACTTGGAGTGCCTGGAGCGCGCCAGCCGCCTCGAGTCCGAGGAGGCCGCCACCGACGACAGCGCCACGTACTGGTCGGTCGAGCTCCTCGCGGCGCTTCTCGACATAGGCACGCAGGTCGGCGACGTCGTCGATGGTGCGGTAGACGAACGCACCGCGAAGGTCCTTGCCCGGCACGGGCGGCACCGCGGCATACGAACCCGTGGCCAGGACGAGCGCGTCGTAGGGGAGGACCGCACCACCGTTGGTGGTGACTGTCCGGGACTCGCGGTCGATGCTGTCGGCCTTGACGCCCCGCTTGAGCGTGACGAGCGGGTCGTCCCAGATCTCCTGCCCGCCGAGGGCGAGCTCCTCAGGGTGGCGTCCGGTGAAGTACGACGTCAGGGCGACGCGGTCGTAAGGGGCACGCGGCTCCTCACAGAGCAGGGTCACCGCCCACTGCCCGGTCTCGTCACGGGAGCGAAGGGCGTCGATGAGTCGACGCGCGACCATGCCGCCGCCGACGATGACGAGCTGTTTGATGTCCGGTTCCTCAAGCATGCCGCTGACGCTAGGGACTCGCCGTTTCGGGACGGTGGTTCAACTGTTTCCCCTGCGTAAAACGGTCCTCACACGTAGGACATCGCTGCGGTGAGGTGGCCGAACCGAGCAGGGTCCGTGACTGGGGCCGGCAGCAACACCGCGCCGAAAACGAGTCTCATGGCGATTTGCGGCTGGGCTTTTTCGGGCTTTACCGGATCTGCCGATGTGAGTGCTTTTCACCCTTTGAGCGTGATGCCCCTTTTGGGACGGCAGGATGAAGGGGTGAGTACGCGGGTAGAGAGGTTCCTCGCACACCTTGACGGACTGAGCGGGGGTGTTGAGCCGCAGTTCTGGCCGATCGAGTCGACGGCACCCGGGCACGAGGGCCTGACGGCAATCGGCTACCGGGACATGGTCGAGGATGGGCTGCTCATCGGGGTCACTTACGGGCTGTCTCTGACCCGTCAGGAGTCGTGGCGTTTGGGCCGTCCGGAGCTGTCAATCAGCGTGAGGTCGGACGATCCAGCCTGGGTGCTCGCAATCGCCTACCTCGCCGAGCAACTGCGGCACAACTGTCCGTTCAACCACGGCGACACGATCAACTTTGGGGAGCCCGTGGCTTCAGGCTCGTCACTTGACGGCTTCGTCGTGTTTGGTCCTCTTGCATTTGACACCAACGACGCAACAGTGGACGTGGGCGACGACCTCCCGATCGTGATCGTGGGCATGTACCCGACCTACGCGATCGAGCGGGAGTTCATCTCGGAGAACGGTCTGGGAGCCTTCTGGAATCTCGACTGGGACCCCTACGACGTTGCTCGTCCCCCAGCGGTCTAACTCGTCCCTGACAGAGCACGCTCATGCCGCGATCCGATCGCCTGAGGAGCGGCATGTCAGCTGACCTGGGAAGGCTGCTCCTCACCTCGATCGATCACACGATGTGTCGGCGAGGAAGTGTCACAATCCTCTGGTGTTGGCCAAGGATGCACTGAAGTCAGCCGTCAAGGGAAACGTCGTGCCGACGCTCCGGGCGGCCGGCTTCAAGGGGACGTACCCCACGTGGCGGCTTGAGCGTGACGGCGACACTGCCGTGGTCAACATCCAGTCCGGTCAATACAACGAGGGCACGCACGGGACCTTCTACGTCAACCTGTCCGTCGTTCCACCTTCTTGGTGGGCGTGGACGCACGAGTGCGCACCGGACTCACCTTGGGGAAGTTCGAGCCAACCCGGCCGGGCCCACGATTGGGACGGCCTGTACCGAGGTCGGTTGATGCGACCGGGTCAACACAACGACGATTCGTCCGAATGGACGGTGAATTCACCCGAGCAGGCGAGGGCCGCCTCGGCTGAGATGGCCGCCGCCCTGAATGACGTGGGCATGGCAGAGATGCTGGAGCTCATGGGCCCGGGTCGGATGCTCAGTGCGCTGCGGTCCGGCGCGATTGATGCGACGAGCCCGGTCCTCGACCGGCCCGGCATGAGGGACATAGTGCTGGCGGTGCTGCTCACGGACGTAGGTGGCCCCGAACTGGACGAAGTCTGCCAACGCTTGGATCAACGGGCCGGTCGCGACTACTCAGAACTGCCCTTGGCCACGGCGTCTTGGGCGCGCCGTCGGGCCGCATCGATCAAGACATGAATGCCTGATCGGGGCCCAGCCCTGTCAAGGACTGTCAGGGTGCCAACTTCCGCGCTGGAGAACGTCCGCATCTGGCACCCCTCTGTGTCAAGCAGTGCTTTTCGCGAGGGTCTTCGCAGCCGGCATCTTGGGGCGTAGCGTTGGCTGTGCGGGTCCGGGAAGTGGCTGATCCGAAGTGTCGATAAGCGGGTGTGAGTCGGCCGCGCTGGATTCTTGAGTCGCCCCGCAGTGCCCTCCCGGACCCGCGTCACCCTGCTGCTGAGTGCGTGCGGCGTCGGCGACGAGTTGACGGTAGACGACGTCGGACAGGCGTCGCTTCAGACAGCGCAGCGCCTCCATCGGAGTCTTGCCTGCGGCGAGCTTGCGCCGGTAGTAGGCGCGGCCCTCGGTGTCGTGACGGATCTGCACGATCGCGACGACGTGCAGGACGTGGTTCATCCGCCGGTTGCAGGCCCGCGACAGCCGGTGGCGGTTCTGCTCCCCCGATGAGGCGTCGAGGGGCGCAGTCCCGGTCCAGGACGCGAATCGGTTGCGGTCAGCGAACCGTGCCACGTCGCCGACATCGGCCAGGGTCCGGGCCGCACCCGCTGGTCCGACGCCGAAAATGTCCATCAGCGACGAGCTGCGCTCGAGGACCGCGGCCTTCAGCTCGGCCTTGATCTTCTTCAGCTTGGCGTCGACAGCGACGAGGTCAGCGATCTCCTGGGCCGCCATCCCGCCGGCGGGTCTTGCCGGCGATGTCGCGGGGGCGCACGGTCGCTAGCATCGTCTTGGCCTGCGCGGCCGACAGGTCGCGTTTGCGCTGGCCAGGCAGCAGTTCGCTCAGCAGTCGCTGCAACCTATTGACCGTCTGTACCCGCTGGTGCGCGAGCTCGTCGCGGCGATCGGTGAGCATCCGCAGCGCCTCGAGTTCAGCGTCCTGCGCGACCACCCGCAACCCCGATGTACGGACGGCAACGGCGGCGATGGAGTGAGCATCCAGGGCATCGGTCTTACGGTTATGGCCCGTGTCGAAGAGACGCACTCGGGCCGCGAGTTTGGCCGGCACATCGACAACTTGCTCACCTGCTGCGACGAGTCGCTGAGCCAGCGGGCGACCGGTGCCGTTGGCTCCCTCAACGGCCCACGTGCGATCGGGCCACTGCCTCACATAGCGCTGCATCGCGGCATAGCCGGCGTTGTTGGTGTCGAACCGTCCGCTGCCGAGCAACCGCTCGTGGGTGTCGACGACCTCGATCGTGACCGACATCTTGTGGGGATCGACCCCGATGATCACGCCCTTCGTGTTGTTCATCTTGCTCACCTCGTCTTCGCCTGGGAACCAATAGGTCGACGAGGTGGGCATTGCTACTACGAGCTGGGCAGACCCCTCTGGAGCCACGCCTCGTCACGGTGACCGGCGGGTCGCAGTCCAGATGAGAGCCACACCCGCATCGGGGTGGGCAGCCGCAATTGAGAGCGTCCCGCCGAACACCTGGACCGAGTCTGGCCAGACACCGATCCTGTGGGAAGTCTCGTAGTAGCCGCGATCCGGAACGTGGTACCTGTGAGCGGCCTTTTACGCCGAGGTAGGTCTTGGTGCGGCCTGCTGACTGCGTGGCGGGCTTCAGGGTGACTTCGTGGAAGGAGATTGAGGCCTTCTACGAGGACCTGATCTCCAACCATGGGATGGCGTTGGTGGACCCGATGCTGGGGCTAACGCGGAGCGTGATCGCGGAGGGGGCGGCCCAGAAATTCGCGGCGCACACCTCCATGCACGACCTGGTGGTAACGACCGCCCCGGTCTCGGATGGCCCCCAACTGGCTTCGTGTCTCGCTCTTGTCTGACGGCCGAGCCCGCATCGCTCTCGAGACAGACACTGGCCCGGCCGACTTGATCGAGCGACCCGTGTCGGACCTGCTGCCCCTCTTCTGGCGCTTCACGACGGAGAGGTGGGGAATCCGGCCAGCGCGCGACTCGCAGTAGACGTGTGGTCGTGCCGCAAAGCGTGCACGGACTGGATCAAGTGATCACGCGCAACCAGACGGCGGAGCGTCCAGTGCCCTGCGACTTGATGAGCCCTTCGTCCTTCAGTTCATTGAGCACGAGTCGGATGGTCGGATCGCTGATTCCGGGTAGGGCGGCTCTGACATCGGAGATTGCAAAGACGGGCGCGCCGTGGCTCATGACTTGCTCGCGGACGCGTTCCGCTTTCGTGCCCCCAGACCTATCGGCGGCAACACCCTCCGCGAAACGGGCGTAGCCCCTGGCGAGGAGCTGACTGAAGTACATCAGCCAGGGCCACGGGTCGTTGGCGTGATCGTTCCAGTCATGGGTTGAGTCGAGCAACGCCTGGTAGTAGTCGTCCGCAGATTCGGCGATGAGCTGTTCGAGCGACACATAACGGCCGACCCCATAGCCGGCGTCGGCGAGGAGGGCGTTCGTCAGTGCGCGTGCCACGCGACCGTTGCCGTCTTCGAACGGGTGGATGATGAGCAGATCCAGGACGAAAAGGCCGACGAGGAGCACTGGGTGGTGTTGGTTTGCCCTGGCGGCATCGGCATAGCGGTCGATGAGGTCGGCGGCGTAGTACTCGGTGCGAGCGGCAGGGACGGGCTTGAAACGGACGGTCTGGACTCCGTCGGGGGACCGGTCGACGACAAGGTTGTCGCTCGCCTTGAAACTCCCACCGGTGGACTTTGTCTCTGCAAAGAGCAGCCGGTGCAGGTGCAGAAGCAGGCCGACGTTCAAGGGGCGCCAGTCTCCGGCGAACAGGTAGTCGAGGGCAGCGCGGTAGCCGGCGAACTCTTGTTCGCTTCGGGTGCGCAGCTCGATGGGCTTGTTGGCGATGATGGCGTCCGCACGGCTGCGGTTCTTGACGACGACGCCCTCGAGGGCAGACGAAGCGGTAATGCTTGCGACCCGGGCGCGGTTGGCTAGCTCGGTGATCAGGTCAGGTACCTGGTTGAGGTACAGGCCCTCGCTGCCTTGACCACGGTCGATGTCGCGCAAGGTCATCACGATGGGTGCTGGCACAGCGCCGAGGGCTCGATCCAAGTCGACAAAGGAGTGCATCAGAAGCCCCTCACGGACGGTCTAAACTAAATAATTCGGCAGTTGATTGTGTAGTTTAGACCATGCATGAGGGTAAATGGCCGACATGGCCACGTCCTTCGGCCCGGACGGAGTCCGCCTTGAAGTCTCACCGGACGGCAGCGGCGGGGGCGTGCTCGTTGAGCCACCCGAGGAGCCCACAGACCTCGTCCTTGCAGCCGCCGCAGCCCGTGGTTGCCCGAGTTTCCTTGGCGATCTCGTCGACCGACCGCGCGCCGCAGGCATGGGCCTCGGCAATGTCTGCCTTCGTGACGCTGTTGCAGCGGCATACTGCGGCGTCGTCGGGCAGGGCGTCGGGCGTCGTCGCCGCAACCGGCGCGGCAGACAAAGCGGTGAGGAGCAGGCGCGCCGGGTCGCTGGGGACTGGGGTGCGACGCGTGTAGGCCGCGACGAGGTCGGCCGCCACCTGGCCGGCGCCGATGCACGTGGCGCCGACGAGCCGGTCGCCCGAGACGACCACCTCGACGTGCCGACCGGCGTCCGGGTCGGACAGGCTGAGCGTCCGTTGGGCCGGGTCGTCGACCCGCGAGCCGCCGCAGACACCCATGGTGACGACGTCGAGCCCGTGGGCCTTGACCCGCACGACGTCGCTGCTCGTCGTGTCCGCACCGCGTCCGCGAACCGTCGTGCCGGTGAGTCGGTCGGCGAGGGCGCGGGCCTGGTCCCATCCCTGGGCCACCAGTCCCATGGCCCCGCTCGGAGGCTGGGCACAGTCACCGATGGCGAAGATCCGGGCGTCCGCCGTGGTCGAGGAGTCGTCGACGAGCACGCCCCGTTCACAGGGGATCCCGGCTTCGGCGGCGATCGCCGTGTTGGCGATCGTTCCGGTGGCGACAAGGAGGAGGTCCGACTCGACGACGTCACCGTCAGTGAGGCGTATGCCGGTGAGTCGCCCGTTCGCGACCACTGCGGCTTCCGCTCCCACACCGATACGCGGGTGGATCCCCAGTTCGGGCATCGCGCTCGCAAGCACGCTGCTCGCGGAGGTGTCGAGCTGGCGCTCCATGAGGGCGTCGGCCGGGTGGACGATCGTCACAGCGCAGCCGCGCTGCGCGAGCCCACTGGCGGTCTCGATGCCAAGGACTCCAGCGCCCAGCACGACGGCCCGGCGCGAGTTGAGGGTCGCCGCAATGATTTCCCGGGCATCGTCGATGCTGCGCAACGCGTGCACGCCGAGCGGGAGAATGCTCGTGCCGTTGTCGAGGCCGGCGAGTGGGGGGATGCGCGCGGCGGCGCCGGTGGCGAGGACGAGCTGGTCGTAGCGGTGCCGGCTGCCATCGGTTGTCGTGACGACGCGGTCCTGGCGGTCGATGGCGGCAGCCGCCGTGCCGCGAAGCACCGTGAGTCGGGGGTGGTCGGGGGTCGGCAACGTGAGGGACGTGAGGTCGTAGCGCCCAGCCACGACCTCACTGAGGAGGACGCGGTTGTAGGGCTCGCAGCCTTCGGCGCCGAGGACGGTGACGTCGTACTTCCCGTTGGTGTCGCGTCTCAGCAGGTCCTCGACGAACCGCGAGCCGACCATGCCGTTGCCAATGACGACGAGTCTCACGTCAGGACCTCCGTGGGGGTGCGAAGCCGGGTGGGCTCCGGGGTGGTGGCGATGTCGGCGCGAGCCACGGTGACCGCGCAGACCTTGAACTCGGGCATCCCGGAGATGGGATCGGTGGCGTCGTTGGTGACGCGGTTGACGCTCTCGACGCCCGCCCAGTGGAACGGCATGAACACCGTGTCAGGGCGTACCGAGTCGGTGATGCGGGCCGGTGCCGTGACGACGCCACGCGAGCTCGTCAGGCTGACGAGGTCGTCGGCGGCGATGCCGTGCAGGTCGGCGAGGATCGGGTGGATCTCGACGAAGGCCGTGGGCGAGGCGCTGACCAGAGCATCGACGCGTCGGGTCTGCGCCCCCGACTGGTAGTGCTGGAGGACACGACCCGTCACCAGGTGGATCGGCGCATCGGAGCGCACGTCCTCCGCGGGACCGTGGTCATCGACGGCGATGAAGCGCGCGCGCCCGTCCGCAGTCGGGAAGTCGTCGAGGAACAGTCGGGGCGTGCCCGGGTGAGGGTCGCCGTCGGTGGCAGGGCAGGGCCAGTAGAGGTCGGGCTCGGCATCGAGGCGCTCGTGGCTCAGACCGCTGTAGTCGGCCCGACCACCGGCACTGGCTCGGGCGAGCTCGTCGAAGACGAGCGACGGCTCCGTGTCCCAGGTGCCGGGGGCGTCGAGGCGGGCGGCCAGTTCACGCCACAGCCACAGCTCGGAGCGTGCGCCACCGGGAGCGGCAAGGGCCTTGCGGCGACGCAGGACTCGTCCCTCGAGCGACGTCATCGTGCCCTCCTCCTCGGCCCACTGGAGGACGGGGAGGACGACATCGGCGCGCTGCGCCGTCTCTGACGGGACGACGTCGCAGACGACGAGAAGTTCGAGCGCGTCGAGTCGGTCGCCGACGTGGTTCGCGTTGGGCGCAGACACACGGACGTTGGCTCCATGGACGAGCAGTGCGCGTGGGCCGTCCTCACGCCCGAGTGAGTCGAGCAGCTCGACGGCAGGCTTCCCCTTGCCGGGGATGATCGCGGGATCGACACCCCACACAGAGGCAACGTGTGCACGAGCCACTGGGTCGTCGATCATCCGGTAGCCCGGGAGCTGGTCGGACTTCTGCCCGTGCTCGCGCCCGCCCTGACCGTTGCCCTGGCCGGTGATGGCGCCATAGCCCGACCCGACCCGTCCGGGCAGACCCAGCGCCAGCGCGAGGTTGATCGCGGCATTGACGGTCGCGGTTCCCTGGGATGACTGCTCGACGCCACGCCCGGTGAGGATGTAGGCCCCGGACCCACCGCGCGACGGGCTGGCCGCAGCGAGGAGGCGTGCCGTCTCCCGCAGCAGGGTCGCTGGTACACCTGCCACCTGCTCGACGCGCTCGGGCCACCACGCGGCGGCGAGCCTACGGACGTCCTCGACGCCCGTCGTCCGAGAAGCGATGTATGCCGTGTCGGCCAGTCCTTCGGCGAACGTCACGTGGAGCAGCCCGAGGAGCACGACGAGGTCCGTGCCCGGCACCGGCTGGAGGTGGAGCCCCTGTCCGTTCTCGGCCAGGGTCGCCGTCGCGCTGGTTCGCGGGTCGACGACCACGAGCCCGCCCTGGGCGCGGGCACCTGCGAGGTGGGCCACGGCCGGCGGCATCGTCTCGGCGAGGTTGCTCCCGAGGAGCAGGACGACCTGGGCGCCGCCGAGATCGGTGAGCGGGAACGGGAGGCCGCGATCGATCCCCAGTGAACGATTGGCAGCTGCCGCGGCACTGCTCATGCAGAACCGGCCGTTGTAGTCGATGTTCGCAGTGCCCAGCGCGATCCGGGCGAACTTGCCCAGCTGATAGGCCTTCTCGTTCGTCAGCCCTCCGCCGCCGAACACAGCCACCGCATCGGCGCTGTGCTCAGCGCGAATTGCCTTGAACTGCAGGGCAATCAGGTCGAGAGCTTCCTCCCACGTCGTCGACTCCAGCTCGCCTGACTTGCCACGTACGAGGGGAGTGGTGAGCCGATCCGGCGCGCGCAGCACCGATGCGCTGGTCCATCCCTTCTGGCACAGACCTCCGCGGTTGGTCGGGAAGTCACGCCCGGCGACGCTCACGCCGGTGGTGTCCGGCGTGAGCGTCTGGGCGCACTGCAGGGCGCAGTACGGGCAGTGCGTGGCGACAGGGGTGGTCATCAGAGGGTCAGATCGTCTCCGAGGCGAGCGCGGAACCGCGGCGCTGGTACACGGCATACACGGTCAGTGCCATGAGGACGTAGGCCGCGACGAAGACGTACAACGCTGGGACGAGCGAGCCGTAGCTTTCCTTCGCCATCGCGAAACCACGCGGGATGAAGAAGCCGCCGTAGGCGCCGACCGCCCCCGCTATGCCGATGCACCCTGCCGCCGCCTTGCGTGCTGCGGGCAGTCCTTCCGCCGACACCCCGGCCCGAAAGACCGCCGGGATCATGCGATAGGTCGCGCCGTTGCCGATGCCCGCACCGCAGAAGAGGACGAGGAACGCGCCGAAGAAGAGCGGGAAGCTCTTGGCGTGCAGTCCTTCGATCGCGGCCAGTGCCCCCACGGTGAGGACGACGAACGACGCGATCGTCACTCGAGCCCCACCGAAGCGGTCCGCGACCATGCCACCGAGAGGCCGGGTCAGGGCTCCGATGAGTGCTCCGATGAACGCGAGCCCGAGGGGAGCCGTGGGGAACTGGGTCTTCAGCAGGGTCGGGAACGCACCGGCATACCCGATGAAGGAACCGAAGGTTCCGATGTAGAGGAACGAGATGACCCAGGTGTGCGGGTTCTTCGTCGCGAGGGCGAAGGACTTGTAGTCGGCCTTGATCCCCGTGAGGTTGTCCATCCAGCGCCAGGCGGCGACGGCCGAGAGGAGCGCCAGCGGGATGAAGATCAGTCCGGCGCGTTCGAGGTGGACGCCGGCCCCGATGGCGATGACTGCCGGGACGACCATCTGGACGATGCCGGTGCCGAGGTTTCCGCCAGCAGCGTTGAGCCCCAACGCTTTCCCCTTCTCGGCTTCAGGGAAGAAGAACGAGATGTTGGTCATCGAGGAGGCGAAGTTGCCGCCACCGAATCCGGCGAGCGCGGCACAGGCCAACAGGACGCCGAACGGCGTCTCTGGTCGCGTCACGATGAACGCGAGAGCCGACGCCGGGAGCAACAACAACAGCGACGAGATGATCGTCCAGTTGCGTCCGCCGAAGGCTGGTACGGCGAACGTGTAGGGGATGCGGATGGTCGCGCCGACAAGGCTGGGGACGGCAATGAGCCAGAACTGCTGGTTGAGCGTCAGTGGGAATCCGGCTGCCGGGAGCATTGGCACGACGACGGACCAGAGGGCCCAGACGCAGAAGCCGAGGAACTCGGCGAAGACGGAGAAGGCCAGGTTGCGGCGCGCGACGCTGCGGCCGGTGGACTGCCAGAAGCTGGCGTCCTCGGGGTCCCAGTGCTCGATCCAGCGACCGGGACGCGTCTCAGTGGTTGTGGCGGCAGGGGCCGCGGTGAGGGTGGTCTCCATGGGGCCAGACACTGCCCAAGCCGTGTTTCCGAACCCTGCGGCCCACGTAAATCATCCGTAACACCCACCGCACAGCCCTCTGCCGATCACTGTGAGAACCGACTTCGTGCCCCGCACGGACACGCTCGCCGGGGCTCGCGCGTCCGTGCGGGGCACGAAGCCGGGGGAAGGGGCTCAGAGGTAGGTCGTGGGGATCGCGGGTTCGCCGCGGCTCAGCTGGTGCGCTGACCGGGGGAGCTCTGCCACCGACGACTCGTGCCAGTCGCGCGCTGCTGCCAACTCCACGTGCTCTCCGCCCACCACGGCCCCACGCCGGACGTACTCCACGAGCAGCGCCCGGTCGTCCCCGTCGTCGACGGGCGGCTCGCCGATCCCGATGATCTCGGCCTCGGCAATGCCCTGGGCGTTGCGCCGTCGCAGTGCGTACTTGCGTCCACCCACCGACGTCTTGTCCTTGCTTGCCTTGGCCACGCCGACCATCTCGCCCGAGTCGTCGGAGCGGGCCACGAGCTTGTAGACCATGCCAGCGGTCGGTGCGCCGGATCCGGTGACGAGCTGCGTGCCCACCCCGTAGGCGTCGACCGGTCCGGCCGCCAGTCCGGCGATGGCGAACTCATCGAGGTCGGACGTGACGACGATGCGGGTCTTCGTGGCGCCAAGGGAGTCCAGCTGCTCGCGGACCTCCCGCGCCTGGACGAGGAGGTCGCCGCTGTCGAGCCGCACGGCGCCCAGCTCGGGCCCGGCGACCTCGATGGCGATCTCGACCGCCTTCTCCACGTCATAGGTGTCGACCAGCAGGGTCGTCCCGACACCGAGAACCTCGACCTGTGCCGTGAAGGCCTCGCGCTCGTCGTCGTGCAGGAGGGTGAAGGAGTGCGCAGCCGTTCCCGCTGTGGGCACCCCCCAGCGGCGTCCCGCCTCGAGGTTCGAGGTCGTGGCAAAACCGGCGATGTATGCCGCCCGCGCAGCGGCCACGGCGGCTTCCTCGTGGGTGCGGCGAGACCCCATCTCGATGCAGGGGCGCGCACCGGCGGCGCCCGTCATGCGCGACGCGGCCGACGCAATTGCGCTGTCGTGGTTGAGGATTGACAGCACAAGGGTCTCGAGAACGACTCCGTGAGCGAAGTCGGACTCGACCACCAGGACAGGTGAGCCGGGGAAGTAGGCGTCGCCCTCGGCATACCCCCAGATGTCCCCTTCGAAGCGGTAGCCCGCCAGGAAGTCGAGAGTCTCGTCATCGACGACCTTGCCGGCCCTCAGGGCGGCGATCTCGGCGTCGCCGAAGCGGAAGCGTTCGATCGCGTCGAGGAGTCGGCCCGTCCCCGCCACCACTCCGTAACGCCGACCCTCGGGCAGCCGACGGGCGAACGTCTCGAAGACGCAGCGCCTCGACGCCGCACCCGAACGCAGGGCCGCCTGCACCATCGTCAGCTCGTAGTGATCGGTCAGTAAGGCCGTCGAGGGTGCGGGTGACGGCGCAGGAGCGGGGGAGGGGAGGCTCACCCGAAGCACCCTATGGTGGTGCCGTGTCCATCGCGCCCGTGCAGGAGGAGATCACCTCCTCCTCGACCGATGTCGCGCCCGACCTCCCGTGGATCACGCTGGTCTGGAACGACCCGGTCAACCTCATGTCCTACGTGACCTATGTCTTCCAGAGCTACTTCGGCTACGACCGGGCCAAGGCCGAGAAGCTGATGATGGACGTGCACACCAAGGGTCGTGCCGTCGTCTCCCACGGGCCGCGCGAGAAGATGGAGATCGACACCGAGGCCCTGCAGGGTTACGGGCTCTGGGCGACCTTCCAGAAGGACGACTGAGATGGCGCGCGCGTTCTCCCGCAAGGGCAAGGGAAAGAACCTGAGGTATGCCGCGAAGCTCGATGCCGTCGAACGTGCGGTCGTCGCTGGGCTCATGGAGCAGGTGCACGACCTCGTGGCGCCCGAGCCGATGGAGGCCGTCCAGACCGGCCCCAAGGGAGAGTCGTACCACGACGACGATTTCGCCGCAATCGTGTCAGGCCTGGGTGGGCTCGGCATGGGTGTGTCGATCTCGGCCGAGGACCAGACGCCCGACGACCGGCCCGTTCCGGCGGACGCCCGCTCCTTCGGCGACCGCGACCCCGCCCTCGAAAGACTGCTGCCTGCAGGCAACCGCGCCGACGACCAGGCCTCCGCCGAGTTCCGTCGCCTCACCGAGCACGGCCTGCGTCAGCGCAAGGCCGGCCACCTCGAGTCCGCCATCCGCTCTCTGCGGGCGCCCGGTTCTGGAGTCGAGCTCGACGAGCGCGCCGCCATCGACATGGTCATCGCCCTCACCGACGTGCGCCTCGTCCTCGGCGAGCGCCTCGGACTGCGTGAGGATGCCGACGTCGACCGTCTCGAGGAGGAGCTCGCCGACGTTGGCGACGACGACCCCCGGGGGCACGCCATGTCGGTCTATGACTTCCTCACGTGGCTGCAGGAGACGCTCGCCACGGCGATGCTGCCTGACGCCCACCCGAGCGCTTAACCTTGGGCGGTGCCTGACTCTCCGATCGGAATCTTCGATTCCGGCTATGGCGGCCTGACGGTGGCGCGAGCCGTCCTCGACCAGCTTCCCCACGAGTCGGTGGCCTATCTCGGTGACACGGCCCGCACGCCCTACGGTCCGCGGCCCATCGCGCAGACCCGTGCCTTCGCGCTGGAGTGCCTCGACCGCCTCGTCAACCACGGCGTCAAGGCCCTCGTCATCGCGTGCAACACCGCCAGTGCTGCGGTCCTCCATGACGCCCGGGAACGCTACGACGTGCCGGTGGTCGAGGTCATCCGGCCGGCAGTCCGTCGCGCCGTCGGGGCCACGCGCACCGGTCGGATCGGCGTCATCTCCACGCTCGGCACCCACCAGTCCCGCGCCTATCTCGACGCGTTCGCCGCCGCACCGCACCTCACAGTGACGAGCGAGGCGTGCCCTCGGTTCGTCGACTTCGTCGAGTCGGGGGTGACCGGTGGCGAGGAGCTTCGGACCGTGGCCCGCGAATACCTCGCGCCACTGCAGGATCAGGACGTCGACACGCTCATCCTTGGCTGCACCCACTACCCGTTGCTCGCGGGCGTGATCTCCTACGTCATGGGGCCCGACGTCACGCTCGTGTCCTCGGCGGAGGAGACGGCCAAGGAGCTCTATCGCGTGCTCGCCGACGCCGATCTCCTTCGGCCCGATCACCTGCCCGCCCCGGAGCACGGCTTCACGACCACGGGCGACCCCGAGGAGTTCCGCCGGCTGGCGCTGCGGTTCCTCGGCCTCGGACCGAACTTCGGCCACATCTTCACGTCGACCGTCGGCGTCCCGGCGGTGATCGCATGAGAGTCACCGTCATCGGGTGCAGCGGGTCGTTTGCCGGCCCCAACTCGGCCGCGTCGAGCTACCTCGTGTCCGTGGACGCCGGGGACCGCACGTGGAACGTCCTGTTCGACCTCGGATCCGGCTCACTGGGCCCGTTGCAGCGACACGTCGACCTGCGCGACCTCGACGCCGTCTTCGTCAGCCACCTGCACCCGGACCACTGTGCGGACATCTGCGGGCTCTACGTGGCGCACCACTACGCACCGGAGGGTGCCCCTGTGGATCGACTCCCCGTGTGGGGGCCGAACGAGACTGCGTCGCGGGTCGCGCTCATGTATCACGGCCTCGAGGACGGAGGCATGGACAAGGTCTTCGACTTCGGCCGGCTGTCGGACCGGGTCGCGGTCCCTGTCGGCCCCGTGACGATCACTCCGTATGCCGTGAACCACCCGGTCGAGGCGTTCGGCTTCCGGGTCCAGGCCGATGGTGCGGTGCTCAGCTACACGGGGGACACCGACTCCTGCGACAACCTCACGCCGCTCATGGCCGACGCCGACCTCGTGCTCGCCGACTCGGCGTTCGTCGACGGACGCGACGACGTCCGTGGCGTCCACCTCACCGGCAGCCGGGCAGCGCAGGCCGCCGCGGCGGCCGGGGGAGTGAAGCGGCTGGTGCTGACGCACCTGCCGGCCTGGAACGACGCAGAGGTATGCCGTGCGCAGGCCGAGCCGTTCTGGCCCGGTGTCGAGGTGGCTCGGCCCGACGACGTCTACGAGCTGCACTCACCCTGACCGCAGCTGAGTCGGTGTTCTGCGAGTCGTTGATGCCGTCTAGCCTGCTCGTGTGACTTCACAGCAGACCAGACATGACGGCCGCGCACCCGAGGACCTCCGAGAGATTCGGATCACCCGCAACTGGCTCGACCACGCCGAGGGCAGCGTCCTCATCGAGTTCGGCCGCACCCGCGTGCTCTGCGCCGCGTCCTTCACCGAGGGTGTGCCGCGCTGGCTCAAGGGCAAGGGCACCGGATGGGTCACCTCCGAGTACGAGATGCTCCCGCGCTCGACCAACACCCGCTCGGACCGTGAGTCCCGCAAGGGCAAGGTCGGCGGCCGCACCCACGAGATCTCCCGCCTCATCGGTCGGGCGCTGCGGGCCGTCATCGACACGAAGGCGTTGGGCGAGAACACGATCGTCGTCGACTGCGACGTCCTCCAGGCCGACGGTGGCACGCGGACGGCGTCGATCACCGGCGCCTACGTGGCGCTGGTCGACGCCATCGAGGACGCTCGTGCCAAGGGCCTCATCGCCAAGAATGCCCAGCCCCTCTCCGACTCGATCGCCGCAGTGAGCGTCGGCGTCGTTGGCGGGCTGCCGGTCCTCGACCTCGACTACCCCGAGGACTCGACGGCCGACACCGACATGAACGTCGTCATGACCGGCTCGGGCCGCTACGTCGAAGTGCAGGGCACGGCAGAGGGTGCCGACGCGGCCTTCGACCGTGACCGCCTCAACGAGCTGCTCGACCTCGCTGCCGCTGGCTGCGCCACCCTCACCATCGCTCAGAAGCAGGCCCTGGACGAGGCCCCGCGGGAGCGCTCGCGATGACCAAGCTGGTCCTCGCGACCCAGAACGAGCACAAGGTCCACGAGCTGCGCCAGATCCTCGCCGAGCTCGTCGACGAGCTCGGCCTCGAGATCGTCGGGGCCTCGGACTTCCCGGACGCACCCGATGTCGTCGAGAGCGAGGTGACCTTCGTCGGCAACGCTCGACTCAAGGCGGTCGCCGTCGCGCAGGCCACGGGTCTGCCGAGCGTCGCCGACGACTCCGGATTGGCCGTTGACGTTCTTGGCGGCTCGCCAGGGGTCTTCTCGGCGCGCTGGTCCGGCACACACGCGGGTCCTGACGCCCCGCGTGCCGCTCGCGACGGCGCCAACGTCTCGCTCCTGCTCGAGCAGATCGGTGACGTACCCGACGAGCACCGCAGCGCGTCGTTCGTGTGCGCCGCCGTGCTCGCGATGCCCGACGGTTCCATCGAGTCGGTCGAGGGCCGTGTCCTGGGTTCGATCTCACGAGAACCAGTGGGGGAGAACGGTTTCGGCTACGACCCGATCTTCGTCCCTGAGGGCGACACCCGGGCGATGGCGGAGTACACCGACGTCGAGAAGAACGAGATCTCCCACCGGGGTCGCGCCTTCCGCGCCATGATCCCCGTCCTCCGCGAACGGCTCTCCTGACGCTGCCCCTCCCGTTGCGTCTGCGGATGTGGCAGCTAGAACCACCACCTGCGCAGACGCAACGCAGAGCCCTCTCGTTGCGTCTGCGGATGTGGCGGCTAGAACGACCACCTGCGCAGACGCTGCGAGTATGCAGGCCGCAAGGGGGGCAGCGGTAGGGGAGCGGACGGCATACTCTGTCTTCGCGCGCGAGTGGCGGAACAGGTAGACGCGCTGGTTTTAGGTACCAGTGCCTTCGGGTGTGCGGGTTCGAGTCCCGCCTCGCGCACTGGCTGTCGGTGCCTCGCTGATAGTTTGGCGAGAGCCGACCATCGAGGAGATCTGCGTGACTGAGCGACTCAGTCCGGGCGATGTTGCACCGGACTTCACCCTGACCACTGACACCGGTGAGAGCGTCACGCTCTCAGACCTGCGTGGGGGCAAGGTCATCGTCTACTTCTACCCGGCGGCCATGACGCCCGGGTGCACCAAGCAGGCCTGCGACTTCAGCGAGTCGCTCGAGACGCTCAAGACCGACGGCTACACCGTGCTCGGCCTCTCGCCGGACAAGCCCGAGAAGCTCGCGAAGTTCCGCGACAAGGAGCACCTCTCGCTCACGCTGCTCTCGGACCCCGACAAGGCGGTCATGACGTCGTGGGGCGCGTTCGGTGAGAAGAAGCTCTACGGCAAGATCGTCCAAGGCGTGATCCGCTCCACCCTCGTCATCGACGAGGCAGGCAAGGTCGAGCACGCCTTCTACAACGTCAAAGCCACAGGTCACGTCGCCAAGCTCCGGCGCGACCTCGGACTCAGTGAGGACTGATTCGATGAGCAACATCTCCGCCCTCGAGGCCGACATCGCCGCGCGCCGCACGCGCCTCGCACGCACCCTGAACGAGCTCACCGCCAAGGCGACGCCGTCCGCCATCGCCAAGCGCGAGGTCGACAAGGCCAAGGCCCGCTTCGCCGACGCCACGACGACGCCCCAGGGTGACCTGCGCGTCGAGCGCGTTGCAGCAGCAGTGGCCGTCGTCGCCGTGATCGTCGCGATCAAGATCCTGCGCCGCCGCCGACACTGATCGATACTGGGGGCACGGCAACGTTGCCGCACCTCGTCGAGGCACGAGCCGTCGACTGGTGAGATCCCCCTTGGAGTGTCAATGACGACGACTGAGCAGGCCACGCCCGCAGGCAGCGCACCATCCCTGCCCGAGCCGGACGTGCGCGCGGCACTGGACGCGGCCATCGCCACGGTCCGGGCGGGCGAGCAGCGTTGGGCCGGGCTGGGGGTCGCCGAGCGAGTCGCGCTCTTGGGTCGGGTGCACGCAGCCGTCGGCTCGCAGGCGGAGCAGTGGGTGGCGGCGGCGGTTCGCGCCAAGCACCTCGACCCCGACTCGCCCCTCGTGGGCGAGGAGTGGCTCTCCGGGCCCTACGCCACCTTGTCGGGGCTGCTGGCGCTCCAGCACTCGCTGACCGCGGTCGCGGCAGGCAAGAGCCCCGTCGGTGGCACGAAGTTCGGCACTGGTCCCGGCGGTCGCGTTGTCGTGCCCGTCCTGCCGACAAGTCCCTACGAGTACCTCCTCCTTCACGGCTTCTCGGCCGACGTGTGGATGAAGCCCGGCGTCACCGCGACCGAGGTGCGTGCCCGCGCCGGTCTCGGTGCCCTCACACCGGCCGAGACGACCGGGGTGGGTCTCGTCCTGGGAGCGGGAAACATCAGCTCCATCGCACCTCTCGACGTGCTCTACGAGCTCGTCGCCCACAACCGCGTCGTCATCCTCAAGCTCAACCCGACGATGAACGAGCTCCTGCCCGTCTACACCGCCGCCTTCGCGCCGCTCATCGAGCTCGGCGCCCTGGCCATCGTCACAGGAGCCGGTGACGTGGGCAGCTACCTCGCTCACCACCGCGGCATCGCCCACGTCCACATCACCGGCAGCGCCGTGACCCACGACGCCATCGTGTGGGGTGCGGGGCCGGACGTTGCTGCCCGACGTGCGGCCGGCACGCCCGTACTCGACAAGCCGATCACGAGCGAGCTCGGCGGCATCTCGCCGATCATCGTCGTGCCAGGCGTTTGGTCCGCGGCCGACCTGCGCTTCCAGGCCCAACACGTTGCGACGCAGCGCCTTCACAACGGTGGCTACAACTGTGTCGCCGGGCAGGTCGTCATCCTCAGCAGCGAGTGGCCGCAACGCGAGGCGTTCGTCGAGGAGCTGCGCAAGGCCATCGAGGCAGCCCCCGAGCGCGTCCCCTGGTACCCGGGCAGCGCCGACCGCGTCGCCGCAGCCGGGACGGCATACGCGAGGGCCGACCACCTCGGCAAGGATGGCGGTCGCCTCCTCATCGACGCCCGAAACGGGGTGGACGCGGCCGCGATCGAGACCACGGAGTATTTCTCGCCGGTCCTCGGGATCGTCGACGTACCCGGCACGGGCCAGGCCTTCGTCGACGCCGCCGTCGACCACGCGAACTCCGCCCTCGTCGGCACTCTCGGCGCCAACGTCCTCGCCTCCCCGGCGTCGCTCAAGGAGCTCGGCTCCGGCTTCGACGAGGCGCTGGCCCGGCTCGAGTACGGCACGATCGCCGTCAACGCCTGGACCGCCGTCGGGTTCCTCACGGCCGGCGCGCCTTGGGGTGCCTTCCCGGGCCACACCATCGACGACGTCCAGAGCGGGATCGGGATCGTGCACAACGCGTTCCTCCTGCAGGACACCGAACGCACCATCGTGCGCGGCCCGTTCCGGCCGTTCCCGAGGTCGTTCGTCGGTGGAGAGTTCTCGCTCTCGCCGAAGCCGCCGTGGTTCGTCTCGGCCCGGAGCGCGCGCCGGACGGGGCAGCTGATGACGCGCTTCGCTGCCAAGCCGTCCTGGGGCAGGCTCCCGGGCATCTTCGTCTCCGCGTTCCGGGCCTGACCGGGGACGGCGAAGACCCGGAGTGCCCCCCGGGATCTTCGCTGTTCTGTGGAGGGCCCAGGCCAGTAGGGAGGACGACGGAAGTGCCGTTGCGTGAGTTCATGGGGGGTCCTCTCGGGGCTTCCCGTCAAGGAACCGTGGTCAGGGTGCCATCAACCGTCAGGAGCAGTCGAGGTTCGGGACGGCCTGGGCGTTGCGGGGTGGGGCGTCGCCGTCGACCGGAGGTGCTCGGTCGACAGCGACACCCCAGATGGTCAGCTGACGCGGTAGCCGGCGCCGGTGATGGCGTCGCGGACGGCAGCGTCGCTGACGTCAGGGCCGGCCACGGTCAGGGTGCCGGTGGTCAGGTCGACGTCGGTGTCGGTGACACCGACGACGTGGTTGACGGCGTTGGTGACCTTGGTGGCACAGCTGTTGCAGGTCATGCCCTGGACGGTGTAGCTGCTCGTGTTGCTCATGGTGATGATTCCTTCGGTGGTCGCGGTGCCCGGTTGACGCCCGCACTGGTGTCCGTCCCCTCTGGGGCGGCTGGTCGAGTCAGACGTGCTGGTTTTCGGGCGCCACCTCGGCGGTGGTGGGGGCCGGCGATCGGAGAAGGGCAGAGGCTGCTGCTGCACCGAGCAGGGCGATGGCAGCGGCGCCGATGAAGGCTGCGGAGTAGCCCTCGGTGAGGGCCTCCGCGGTGCCCAGCTGGTCCGCGCCGTTGGCGGCTGCCACGGCGGTCATGACAGCGAGGCCAAGGGCGGAGCCGATCTGGTAGCTCGTGTTGACGATGCCGGAGGCCAGCCCGCCCTCCTCGGGACGCGCCGAGGAGATGGCGGTGCCCAAGGTGGGGATGAAGGCGAGTGACATGCCGAGGGCCGCAACCAGGGAGGCGGGCAGGACGTCGACCGCGAACGAGCCGGCAGGGTCGATCAGCGACAGCCACAACATCCCGACCGCCAGGAGCAACAGTCCCAGCACTGCCGTCCTCTTGGGTCCAAAGGCGCCGATCACCCGCGGCGCGAGCACGATCATGCTGAGCATGATGAGGCCCGTCATCGGCAGGAGAGCCGCACCGGAGGGGAACGCGGAGAAGCCGAGGACCTGCTGCAGGTAGAGGTTGAGGAAGAACCACATCGGGATCCACGCGGCCCCGAGCAGGACCTGGGCGAGGTTCGCTCCGGCCAGGTTCGGCGCCCTGAAGATGCCGAGGCGCACCAGTGGGTCGCGGCCCTTGGCCTGGATGCCGACGAACGCAGACAGCAGGACCGCGGCGATGCCGAGAAGCAGCCACGTGCTGCCCGTGCCCCATCCGACCTCGGGGGCCTTGACCACGGCGTAGACCGCGGCAGCCAGCCCGGCCGTGACGGTCGCTGCACCGAGCAGGTCAACGCGTGACTTGGTCAAGGGGCCGCCGGCGGGCAGGACGGAGCGAGTGAGCGCCAAGACGGCAAGGGCGACCGGGACGTTGATGTAGAACACCCATGGCCAGCTGATGTACTCGGTGATCACGCCTCCGAGGAAGACGCCGGCGGTTCCACCGGCGGGTGCCGCGGCGCCGTAGAACGCCAGGGCCTTGGTGAGGTCCTTGGGGGTGGACCCGAAGAGCATGAAGAGCAGGGTGAGTGCGGAGGGTGCGATGAGTGCAGAGCCGGCGCCTTGGATGGCGCGTCCGGCAAGTTCCACGGCGGGGGTGCCGGCGAGGCCGGCGAGCAGGGAGCCTGCGGCGAGGATGACCCAGCCGAAGCTGAACACCCGTCGGGCGCCGAGGACGTCGGAGAGCTTGCCGCCGAGCAGGAGCAGGCCTGCGAGGGCGACGACGTAGGCGTTGAAGACCCACGAGAGGTTCTCCGGGGAGAAGCCGAGGTCGGCCTGCATCTTCGGCAGGGCGACGCCGATGATCGAGGTGTCCATGATGACCATGAACTGTGCGGCGGCGATGACCGCCAGGCCGAGCCAGCGGCGATTGGCCGCTGGCGCTAGGTGCTCAGACATCGTTCTCATCCTTCGGTTGTTCGGGGCCGGCGGGTCCGACGCCTCATGGATCCAATACCCTAGGGGGGTATCGTATTCCAACGGATGAGAACGTATCACAAGATACCCACGGGGGGTACCCCGGAAGCGGCAAGTTTTTGACGGAGCACGCGAGGGTCCGACTTCGTGCTGGGCCTGGCTGTGATGGGCAGTCGGACCACGACAACGCTGTGGCCAGGAAAGAATCGAGTGCGCCATCAGCGACTTGAACCACGAACCTGCTGAGTCTCAACGCGCGTTGGGCGGTGTCGCCCGTCGCTGCCCCAACAGGCGCGGTGATCAGCATGTATGCCGTCCGCTTGCGTCTTGTTGTGACGCTTCGTCGCGTGCCGTTTCTTGTCCGAAGTCGGGCGATAGACCGGGTGCACCGCAGGTCAGTGGGCCGATACCCGATGCGGTCCAGCGCGTGTGCCTCGCCGCGTCTTCGGCGGTGCCCTCCGTTTCCTGCTGCTGCCCATCGATCCGGCCTTCCGCACGACTCGTTGTCGCGCGCTGAGGAGGACACCACCAGTACGGGGCGCTCAGGGCATCTGACCCGCCGTCACGATCCGATGGGTGGTGACGCTGTCGAACTCGCGGTCAGGCCAGTGGACTGGCCGCGGGGAACGTGCACGGCCGGTACCACGTGGGTGGCGCGGAGTTCCGCGAACCAGTGGGGCTCAGTGTCGAATGCGGCGCCGTTCTCCATGACCACGACGGGCAAGTGGGGGTACTCCTGACCAAAGTCGGACGGAATCCCGGATACACGTAGAGCGCGGCGCGATGGCGCCGGGCTCTGACCTGCAGTGCTCGGTGCTCGCGACGTTGATCTGAAGATGGGGCTGCAGGTTGTGCTGCCACCAAACGAGTCTGGCCAACTCCCCGGGACTGTCTCTCGATCACCTCCACCTCAGGGCGACCGGATGCAGCGCGCCGCGAATTCCTCGTCTCCTCGTGCTGGTGACCGTCTGGCTGTCCGAAGCCCTGGAGTGGTGTTCGGCAAACCGCTGCCGCATGTCTCACGAGGGCTCTTGATATGGGTCAGCGCGTCGCGGTTGCGGCGATGGCCTGCCTGAGGTCGTCGACGAGAATGTCGGCGCCCTCGAGACCCACCGAGAGTCGCAGCAGCCCTGGTGGGATCCCAGCGTCGAGTCGCTCTTGCGGAGTCATGTTGAAGTGGGATGAGTTGAACGGGACGCTGGCCAGCGTCTCGACACCACCGAGACTCGTCGCCTCGGTCCCCACCTCCAGCCGACGCAGCACCTGGAGGACTCGCTCATCGCCACCTTCGACAACGAGGCACACCATCGCTCCCTTGGAGTTCGGCATGACGGTGTCGATGACTGGACCGGCGTCCGGGTGGTCCAGTCGACCTGGATAGCGGACGTGCTCGACGCCGGGCTCGTCGGCCAGCTTCGTCGCGATCACGTCGGCCGCCCGGCACGCCTCGGCCAGTCGGACGCCGAAGGTCCGCATGCCACGCCAGACGAGAAAGGCCGCGTGCGGGTCCAGGCACCCACCAAAGGTGATGAGCCGTCGCTGCACCTCCACTGCGAGGTTCGCGTCGTTCGTGGTGACCGCACCCGCCACCACGTCGGAGTGGCCCGACAGGAACTTCGTCGCCGACTCGACGACGACGTCGGCGCCGAGCGCGAGGGGTGTGGTGCAGAACGGCGTCGCGAAGGTGTTGTCGACGACCAGACGCGCACCCGCATCGTGAGCGATGGCGGCGACGGCCGGGACGTCCATCACTCGCAGCTGCGGGTTCGACAATGTCTCGCCGTAGACGACGGTCGGGTGGTGCTCGGCCACTGCGCGCTCCCACGCCGCCAGGTCGAAGGCGTCGACGCGAACGACCGTGATCCCGAGCCGCGGCAGGTCTCGTTGGAACAGGTCATCGGTGTCGCCGTACACCTGCTTCGACGCGACGACCGTGTCGCCGCTGCGCAGCAGGGTCACGAGCGTCGTCGCGATGGCTGCCATGCCGCTGGCCGTCATCAGCGAGCGTGAAGCACCGTGCAGCCGCGCGACCTCGGACGCAGCCGCATCGACAGTGGGGTTGCTGAACCGCGAGTACCACGTCTCGCGCAGGCCCCCGGTCCCTTGGATGTCGGCGTATGACGTGTCATCGAGCTCGAAGGTCGTTGTCTGGTAGATCGGCGGAATGACGGGGTAGGTCCGGGAGGTGTGGTTCCGGCCGGGCCGATACGGGTTCCCTGATGTCATCGGTTGCTCCTCTGGTCATTCAGTGCGGTCATTCGTGGTTGTCGGTCGCCGAGCGTCCAGATGTGGAGCGCATGCGTCAGTGCGTCGGTGAAGTTCGCGACCTGGCTGAGTGACACCCATTCGTCCACGGCATGGAGGCCGCCACCGGATGGTCCGCAGACCACCGTCGGACACACCGCCTGCCAGAGGGGCGCCTCCATCCAGTACGGCGCGTCGAAGGTGGGGCCGGTGCCGAGTCGCGCGGACAGTACGGCAGCCAGCTCTGGCGCCGGGCCGTCGCCGTCCATGCGCCAGCCGGCGCGCCCGGCAAGGAGTGCCACCTCGGTCTCCCAGCTCGGGTCCAACAGGGACTCCACCTTTGCGAGCACGTCGGCGATGTCCTGGTCTGGCGCGGTGCGCATCTCGACGAGACATTCGGCCTGGTCTGGTACGACGAAGGCCGAGGCGCCCCCCGAGGCCAAGGTCACCATGAGGTCCCCGCCGCCACGTCGTACGGACGGCGCGTGCTCGTCGACGGCGTGCAGCAGGCGCCCGAGATGGGTGAGCGCGTTGACGCCGAGCTCGGCCTGAGAGCTGTGCGCGGCCCGCCCGGAGAACCGCACCCGGATCACCCCGAAACCGCGAAGGGAGCGAGTCAGCGCGAGGTCGGTCGGTTCCGCGACAAGGCAGACGTCGGGGTGGATGCCGAGTCCCGGCAGCGCCGCGATGACCGCCTCGCTGCCGAGGTTGGCATCCTCTTCGTCCGCGACGAGGGCCAGCACCGGACGAACCGGAGCGCCTGACGCGACAGCTCGCTCCGCAGCGACCACGAGAGCCGCGACGCCCCCCTTCATGTCCGCGGCGCCCCGTCCGTGGAGCCGGTCTCCCTCGACGTGCGGGACGAAGGGCTTCGACATCCCGGCCACGCCGACCGTGTCCAGGTGTCCGTTGAGGATGATCGTCGGGGCGCCGTCGACCAGGGGCGGGGCCGCGATCAGACTCGGGCGGCCCTCGCCTCCTGGTGGGCGCACGATCGTGAGCGCGAAGCCCGAAGCCGACAACCGCGCTGAGAGCGCGTCCACGATGCGCGACTCCCCGGCGGCGCCGGGCACCAGTCCCGGGTTCACGCTGTCGATCGACACCAAATCGGCCAGCAACGCCGTCACCTCGTGGTCGTACGCCATGCGCCCGATCATCCGGCGCCTTGCACGATTGCACCAGCAGGGTGCACGAAGACCGTACGCAGAGGGTCCCTACGTGCAACGTCGTTGCAAAGCGGTGGCGTCTCCATCGATGATGTCCACGTGCCGACACCCTTGGATGACACCGACCACCGGCTCCTCGCGGCTCTCCAGTCCGACGCCCGGCTGCCACAGTCGGCGCTGGGTGCGCGCGTCGGGTTGTCGGCGGCGACCGTCAACCGCCGACTCCGCCGCCTGACGGACGACGGCTACATCACCCGAACCACCGCGGTTCTGGCGCCTGACCTGCTCGGCCATCCCCTCACCGTGATCGCCCAGGTCGAAGTGGAGAGCGAACAGGCCGTACCACTGGACCACGTCCGGTCAGCGTTCATTGCGTGCCCCCAGGTGCAGCAGTGCTACAACGTCACGGGCGACTACGACTTCATCCTCGTGTTCGTCGTTCGTGACATGCACCAGTACCTCGACCTGACCCGGCAGCTCTTCTACGGCGAGCCCAACGTCAAGCGCTTCAAGACCCTGGTCGCGATGGACCGCGCCAAGGTCACCCTCGACGTTCCGTTTGCGTGACCGAGCCCATACAAGTCGGATCCGTCCAAAGACCACTCTCTGTCCCCGGAGCGCGTCGTCCGCTCAATGAGGGCGTATGCCGTCCGGCCGGCCGGGTGCCCAGCTTCGTTTCCGCGTTCCGCGCCTGACCGGCCACCAGGGACTCTGTGTTGGGCGTGGACGACATGAGAACGTCACTGGCCTGGGCAGTGACCTGCCCAACCTGTGGCCTGACCGGGTATTTCGAAGCGAGGTGGCGGCACGCCACCGTGCGTGGTCCCATGAGCGCGGATGCGGGGGTGTGACGAGCATCCGCCGCGAAGGGGGGATTGTCGTCGATGGGGAGTGGTACGCCGGAGACGAGGGGCTGTGAGCCAGTAGTTGGGGCGTGCATGAGAACGCGGTCCATGCCGCGTTCGCCCGCGCGCAGTCGGTGCCGGCAGGAGACGAGAAAGAGCGGCAGACCTGTCGGCCTGCCGCTCTCCGTCATGCTGGTGCGCCATCAGGGACTTGAACCCCGAACCCGCTGATTAAGAGTCAGCTGCTCTGCCAATTGAGCTAATGGCGCGCGAGGGAAGACATTAGCAGGACGCTGGCCCAGTCGCGAAATCGAGGTGGCGCAAAGGTGAGCAACGAGGTGGGCAGCGCCTCGTTCCACCGGTGCTCAGTGCTGGGACTCGTCGCGCCTGACGGCGTAGAAGGTGGCTCCGATGGCTGCGACCAGTGCAGCGAAGACGATGAACCAGACCCACATGGGCGTGCTGCCGGGGTCCTCGCCCTCGGGCGCTGCGGTGGTGTCACCGGTGGCAGCCGAAGCCACAGGAGGGCTGGCGACCGACGAGCTGGCGGAAGGGGTGGGAGTCGCCGCACCAGAGGCCGTTCCCGTTGTGGCAGGCGGGGCCTGGGGGTTGCCTGCGATCGTGAACTTCGTCGAGCCCGAGATGGGGTGGGAGTCCGCACTCACGACGCGATAGAGCACGCTGTAGTTCCCTGCCGCTATGGGATCGCTGATCGGAAGGGTGACCTTGGCGCCCTCGGCCGTGGCGTCCTGCCCGACGACGTTGCCACCCTCGCTGTCCGTGATGCGTACGGTGACGAACTGCGGGTCGATGGGCTCGTTGAACGTGAGGACGACCTCCGTGGGGGAGGCGGGGAGCGCCGCCCCATCGGCCGGCGAGATCGAGAGCAACCGTGAATGCGCGCTCGCCGGCAGCGCCCCTGCGCACATGGCCAGGAAGCCGGTGAGGAGCAGCAGGGTCAGTCCACGCGTCGTCGTTCGCATGACACCCATCTTGCACACCGACCCTGAACATGACGAAAGCCCCTGCATTGCAGGGGCTTTCGAACGGGGTGAGTAACGGGACTTGAACCCGCGACATCCGCCACCACAAGGCGGCGCTCTACCAGCTGAGCTATACCCACCAAGGACTGCACGGCATACAAAACAAGTGGTGCCGTGGCAGCGCGAACTATCGTACCTGTTCCTCAGGAGTGGTTTTGACCAGACCCGAAGGGGCGCCTGACACCGGTGCCGAGTGGTCGACGACGTGCGTCGCGGCGATGGTCCGCAGCTCGTCGGTCGGTCGGCCGGGAGGGTCCACGAAGACGGCTGCGCGGTAGTAGCGCAGCTCCGCGATGGACTCACGGATGTCGGCGAGCGCGCGGTGCCCACCGTTCTTGTCGGGCGCTGCGAAATAGGCGCGGGGGTACCAGCGGCGGGAGAGTTCCTTGATCGAGGAGACGTCGATGATGCGGTAGTGCAGGTGCTCCTCGAGGTCGGGCATGTCGCGTGCCAGGAAGCCGCGGTCGGTCGCCACCGTGTTGCCCCCCAGAGGAGCCTTGCGGGGCTCGGGGACCCACTCGCGCACGTAGTCGAGGACCCGCTGCTGGGCCTCCTCGATCGTCACTCCGTCGGCGAACTCGTTGATGAGCCCCGACGACGTGTGCATCTCACGAACGAAGTCACCCATCTGCTCGAGCGCCTCGTCGGTGGGCTTGATGACGACGTCGACCCCGTCGCCAAGGATGTTGAGCTCGAAGTCGGTCACGAGAGCGGCCACCTCGACAAGGGCGTCGCTCTCGAGTGAGAGCCCTGTCATCTCGCAGTCGATCCAGACGATGCGGTCGGTGAGGGCTCGGTCGGGCGAAGTGGACATGGCCTCCACCCTATTGCGCTGCACTAGGGTCGCCTGCATGAGTGGGGAGCAGGCCGTCGCCGTCCAATCACCCGAGCCACCACAGCCGGGAGGCCAGCGCGCGGGCGCGCACCGCGGCCGGTCGCTGCTGCGTCGGTGGGTTCTCCTCGGGATCGCGATCCTCGGCTTCGGACTCGCCGCCCTGGCTGTCGCGGTCGCCATCGGCGCCGCCGCCGGAGTGAGCGCCACGCTGCTCGGTCTCGTCGCCGCGACGATCCCGCTCGGCATCGTCGTCCCGACCTTCATGTGGCTCGACCGCTTCGAGGCCGAGCCCACGCGCTACCTCGTCATGGCGTTCCTCTGGGGAGCCCTCATCGCCGTCCTCATCGCGATGACCCTCAACACCGCCGGCCAGCTCGTCCTGTGGGGATCGATCCCCGATGACGAGTCCCTCGCTCTCACAGCAGTTTTCGTCGCTCCCTTCGTCGAGGAGGCCGCGAAGGGCCTGCTCATCCTCCTGGTCTGGCGCTTTGCGCGGCGAGAGTTCGACGGGGTCACGGACGGCATGGTGTATGCCGGTGTCACGGCTGCCGGTTTCGCCTTCACCGAGAACATTCAGTACCTCGCGCTCGCCTGGGCCGAGCACGGCCAGGACGGGCTCACGGCCACGTTCATCGGACGCTGCCTGCTCTCGCCGTTCGCGCATCCCATGTTCACGATCTGCACCGGAATCGGCATCGGGGTCGCGGCGACGTCACGCAAGGGCTGGGTGCGCTGGCTCGCGCCGCTCGCTGGTTTCGCCATCGCCGTCATCGCCCACGCCATCTGGAACCTTGCTGCCGTCAGCGGTGGTGAGGGCCTCATTGCCGTCTACCTCGTCGTCGAGCTCCCGCTCTTCCTGGCCTTCCTCGGCTTCGTCGTCTGGGTCCGTCGCCGCGAGGGGCGCCTCATCGGTCAGTTCCTCCACACCTACTCCGACGCCGGGTGGCTCTCGCCCGCGGAGGTCTCGATGCTCGCGTCGATGCCGCGCCGTCGCGAGGCCCGGCAGTGGGCCCGCGCCAACGGTGGCCGCCCCGCCCTGCGATCGATGGAGGACTTCCAGGACACGGCGAGTGAGCTGGCGCTCCTGCGTCGACGCATGTACCACTCGGCTGCGGACGCCCAAGCCCTGCAGGACGAGCGCGATCTCCTCGCCGACCTGGTCAGCCGTCGGCGCGAGTTCGCCGGGCAGGTCATGTGATGGGGCAGCGCCCCGCAGTCCTCGAGCTCTCGCAGACTCTCGCGCCGGACCTCATTGCGCTGCGCCACGACCTGCACCGGAACCCGGAGCTGGGCAACGACCTCCCCCGCACCCAGCAGGCGGTTGTCGACGCACTCGACGGGCTTGACCTCGAAATCACGCTGGGTCAGAGCCTGAGCAGCGTCGTGGCCGTGTTGCGTGGTCGTGGTGGAGCGGGCGACGGGGCGGAGCGCCCCGTGGTGTTGCTCCGTGGCGACATGGACGGCCTGCCCGTCACCGAGGCCACGGGCGTCGAGTTCGAGTCCGAGCGTGACGGGCTGATGCACGCCTGCGGGCACGACCTGCACGTCGCCGGACTCGTCGGCGCGGCCCGCATCCTCCATGAGCTCCGCGACGAGCTCGCCGGGGACGTCGTCTTCATGTTCCAGCCGGGAGAAGAAGGCCCCGGAGGGGCCGAACCGATGCTGCGCGAAGGTCTTCTGGACGCAGCCGGCCGACGAGTCGACGCGGCATACGCCATTCATGTGTATGCCGCGGAGCATCCGCGCGGCGTGTGGTTCGGTCGGCCCGGGCCGCAGATGGCGGCGGCCGACGAAGTCGTGATCACGGTGCAGGGCAAGGGTGGTCACGGTTCTCAACCGCAGCACGCGCTTGACCCCGTGCCTGTCGCCTGCGAGATCGTGCTGGCGTTGCAGACGATGGTGACGCGACGCTTCGACGTCTTTGACCCGGTGGTCGTGACGGTCGGACGGATCAGCTCGGGGACCGTCAACAACGTCATCCCCGACACCGCCGTGATTGAGGCAACCCTGCGGACGTTCTCGCCCGAGCATCGCGCGAAGGCGCACGAGGAGATCCGCAACGTTGCCGAACACGTGGCTGCCGCGCACCGCCTCTCCGTGACCGTCGACATCGGTGGTGGGTATCCGGTCACGGTCAACGACCCGGAGGAGTTCCGCTTCGCGCAGGCCACGGTCGTGGACCTCTTCGGCCCGGACCGTTGGGCCGACATGATCACGCCCGAGGCAGGTGCAGAGGACATGTCCTTCGTCCTCGAGGAGGTGCCCGGTGCCTACCTCAACATCGGAGCCTGCGTGAGCGACGACCACACGACGGCCGACGACAACCATTCTCCGCGGGCGGCATACGACGACTCGGTCATTCCCGACATGGCGGCGCTGCTCGCCGAGCTGGCCCTGCGACGCACCGCCGCTGGCACTCAGCCGCGCTGAGTCCGGACTGCCAGAGGGCTGCTGGTGAGGACCGCCACGGCTGCCCGGTGATCGCTGTGACCGACGTCGAGGTCGCTCACCCGCATCGGCCCGGGCAGGTGCTGTGCGGCCTTCCACTCGACGAGCTCGGCCGGGGCGTCATGTGCGGACACCACGACCTGGCTGGGGTCGACGACGAGGCCGTGACCGGTGGCCTTGAGGATGGCTTCCTTGCGGGACCAGAGCTGGGCGCGGGCGCCGAGAAGTTCTCTGCCCCCCAGGTCAGCGAGCTGGGCGCATTCGGTGGGGTGGAGGGTCACCGAGCCGAAGCCGTCGAAGTCTGCGGACGCGAGGTCTTCGACGTCGACACCGACCTCGCCCATGGTGGTCACGGCTGCCACAGCCATGCGTTCGCCGTAGGACACCGACACGTGGACGTCGCGCATGCCGACGACATGGGGCTTGCCGTGCCGGTCGGTCCCGCACGTCGCGCAGCGCTTCTCGAAGACGATGGCCCGAGGATCCACGCCCGTCTCGTCAGCGACGAGACGACGCAGCAACGCGTGGGCGGTGATGAAGGGGTGTGGGTCGGAGCGGCGGTCGGCGCGCTCGCGCTCACCCGCGTCGAGCAGGTCGAGGAGTCGCGGGTCGTCGATCACCTGCGTGGCGCGGATCACGACGGACATGGCCCGATCATCGCACCTCGCCACGGGGGCCCGGTGGGATCGCTGCGCCTTCCAGTCTCAGGCCGCGAACGACGTGTCCTTGAGGCGCTCCCGGAGCTGCGTCAGGATGCCGGAGAGGAGGCGAGACACCTGCATCTGGCTCACGCCGAGCACGGCACCGATCTGCGTCTGGGGCAGGTCGTCGACGAAGCGGAGGTGGACGATGAGCAGCTCGCGCTCACTCAGCTCCTCGAGGACTTTGGTCACCGACCTGAGCCGAAGTAGCCGCTCGAGGTCAAGGCTCCCGGTGGCCAGGACGGCCGGTGAGACGCCGCCCTCGTCCGAGTGGTCCAGCGACAGGGCCCGGTAGGCAGACCCGCACTGGCGCGCAAGCTCGACCTCGGCGCGATCCAGGTCGAGCGCGTCTGCCATCTCGTCGGTCGACGGCGCACGGTGCAGGCTCTGTGTCAGCCTTTCCTCGGTCTCGGCGAGCATCGCCTGGATTTCCTGCAGGCGTCGGCGGGCGAACTGCCCAGGCGCAGTCGCGGAAGTGCCGCTTCACCTCTCCCGAGATGGTGGGCATGGCGTGGGCGACGAACCCCGTGCCGAGTGCCGTGCGGTAGCGCTGCGCTGCCTTGACAAGGGCCATGCGTCCCACCTGGACCAGGTCGTCGTGGTCGACTCCCCGCCCGGAGTAGCGACGTGCCACGAGCTCCGGGAGGTCGAGCGTGAGGAGGACGGCCTCGTGGCGCAGGGACTCGCTCATGGCCGGATCACTGCACCCAAGCGCTTTGGTCAACAGCAGCTCGGCGCGAGCGTGCTGCTCTCCGTGTCGCGCTGGCGGAGTGACCGGCGGAACCGTCAACACCTGTGGCGCACCCATGGTGCTCCCGTCTCTCGTGGACATCGGTGGCACCGCTGTTGGACCACGTGTGGCTTTGCGCGTCCAACCAGCCACCGTTCTGCATCGGCCGCAACCCCCACTCGGCCCCGGGCGGGGCCGAGAGGCGTGATACTGGCCCCATGGCGACACCGAGCTCCCGCGAGACCACAGCAGCGTTCGCGTCCTTGGCGCAGCTGGTCTACGCCGGCAATGGTCCGGACGACGTGCTCGGTGCGATCTGTCGTGCTGCGGTCGAGATCATGCCCGGCGCCGATCACGCGTGCATCTCCACACTCCATGGGAACCAACAGCTGGTGACCCGAGCCGCCACGGACGACGTCGCCAGGCAGATGGACCAGCTCGAGTCCGCCGCGCACGAGGGACCGTGCCTGGACAGCATCGTCGAGGACTCGGTCCAGCACGACCCGGACATCCGCGGCAACAGCAAATGGCCCCGCCTGGCCGAGCTGACGCTGAGCCGCACCGCGGTGAGAGGGATGGTGGGCTATCAGCTGCTCGACGGCCTGAGCGGCCGGGCGGCGTTGAACGTCTTCTCCGACACCCCCGGCGCGCTGACGAACGAGTCGGTCGACGTCGGGGTGGTTCTTGCCGCGTTCACCTCTGTCGCTCTGGCGGCGGCGGAGCGCCAGCTCGATGCCGAGAATCTCCGCCGGGGTCTGGAGAGCAACCGTGAGATCGGCAAGGCGATGGGACTGCTCATGGCCGCTCACAAGGTCAGCGACGACGAGGCCTTCCAGATCCTTCGCAGCGCCTCGAGCCGCACCAACGTCAAGCTCGCCGTTCTCGCAGACAGGATCACCTCCAGCCACCGCGACAACTTGGCCTGACTCGACGTGACTCAGCCGCCCTGACCGGGACGTTCCCCACTGCTCCTGGCTCGTCTGGGGGATCGTCAGGTGCGCGGCAGTGCGCTACGTTGGCGCCAGAGTCCGAGGCGGTCAAACAAGGCGCCGTCTCGTCCAACCGTGGCGCCACCACCACAGTGCGCCTCGTCACGGAGGTCAGCCTTGAGCATCCTCGTCGCGTCCATCCCCTCTGGCCACGTCTACGTCAGACATCTGGCGTCTCCCTCGTCCCCCGGCGCGGACCCGGTGGTTCGCTTGGTCGACCCGCCGTCCGGTCGGTCCGCAGGTTCCACGTGGTGGCCCCCACGCATGCTCAGCCGGGCCTGGATCTCCGAGCACGCTGCCGAGTTCGACGTCATGCACGTCCATTTCGGGTTCGACGCCCTCTCACCCGAGGACCTGCAGGACGTGGTGGCCGCCCTGCGGGAGCACGACAGGCCGCTGGTCGTCACCGTCCACGACCTGCGCAACCCACACCACGAGGCGCCGCGGTTGCACGATGCGCAACTCGGTGTCCTCGTCCACGCCGCCGACGCGCTCATCACCCTCACTCCGGGAGCCGCTGCGGAGGTCCGGGCACGATGGGGACGCGAGGCCACCGTGCTGCCCCACCCCCAGGTCGTGCCCGACGAGTGGCTGGACCAGGTCCGTCCCGAGCGCGATGAGTTCGTGGTGGGAGTCCACGCCAAGAGCCTGCGCGCCAACATGGACCCCTCTCCGCTCATCGACTCGCTCGTGGCAGCACTTCCCGGTATGCCGGGCGCCCGGCTGCGCGTGGACGCGCACACCGAGGTCATGACCCCGGGCTTTCTCCGTCACGACGCCCTGTTCTCGGACAGCGTCATCTCTCTTGACCAGCAGGGTTTGATCGAGCTGCGGGTGCACGACTACTTCTCCGACGACGAGCTCTGGCAGTACCTGCACGGCCTCGACGTGTCGGTCCTGCCGTATCAGTTCGGGACCCACTCCGGTTGGCTCGAGGCCTGCCACGACCTCGGGACGTGGGTCGTCGCACCGGACTGCGGGTTCTACGCGGAACAGCGTCCCTGCCTGTCGTACTCCGCCACCGGACCGGACCGGCTCACGTCCCTCGTCGAAGCCGTCCGCACCGCTCACGATCGGTGGCTGTCCGGTGAGAGTGCGCCACGCGCGACCGGCCCCGAGAGGCAAGCCGAGCGCGAGGGTCTCGCCCGATCCCATGAGGTGCTCTACTCCGAGCTCCGGACACGGAGGCTGCGATGCACGTCGTGATCCTCGCTGCGGCCCGTCACCCGCTGGCCCAGCCGTTCGCCGGCGGCCTCGAGTCGCTCAGCTGGGCCCTCGTCAAGGGACTACGGCGTCGCGGGGTCGACGTCACCTTGTTCGCCGGGCCCGGAAGCGACCCGGAGCTGGACGCCCGCGAGCTGGACGTGGCGCCGCTGGAGCTCAGCGACCTGGCTCGGAGCGATGTCTCCATGCCGCCCGAGCCATGGCTGCGTGAGCACCACGCCTACCTTCAGGTGATGCTCGAGCTGAAGGACCGACGGGACGTCGACGTCATCCACAACAACAGCCTCCACTTCCTGCCGCTGGCCCTCGGACAGGCCTGTGCTGCGCCGATGCTCACGACCCTGCACACACCGCCCACGCCCTGGCTGGAGCCGACCATCGCATTGATGGACCAGACCCGGAGCACGTTCGTCGCGGTCAGCGGACACACGGCTCGGCAGTGGCGACACGTGACGAGCGCGGACGTCGTGCACAACGGTGTCGACTCCTCCACCTGGACGGCAGGACCTGGCGGGGACGACCTGGTCTGGGTCGGTCGGGTGGTTCCGGAGAAGGCGCCACATCTGGCGATCCGTATCGCCGCCAAGAGCGGGCGCCGGATCCGACTGGCCGGGCCGGTGGGGGACACCAAGTATTTCGCTTCGTGCGTGCAACCTCTGCTCGGGCCACGGGCGGAGTACCTCGGACACCTGGACGCTCCGGCACTGCGGGACCTGGTCGGATCGAGCGCAGCCCTGGTCGTCACCCCCGAGTGGGACGAGCCCTACGGTCTGGTGGCTGCGGAGTCCCTGGCCTGTGGCACCCCGGTCCTTGGGTTCCGCAGGGGAGGGCTGCCGGAGTTCGTGGCCGACGACTGCGGTGCGCTCGTCGCCGCTGGTGACGTCGCTGCCGCCGTGGCCGAGGTCGAGCGGGTGTGCGCCATGGATCGCCGGCGATGCCGGGAGCACGCGGTGGCGAGCTGCTCACTCGATGTCATGACCGACGGCTACCTCGCGCGCTACACAGAGCTGGCGACACGGCTGGGTCGGGCCGCCTGACAGGAAGTGCGACCTTCCCTCACCCTCCTCGGATGGTGGCCGTCGTGTTTTGCCGCCGCCAGCGGGGGTAGGCACAAAGGGCACGTCGTCCGTCTCCAACAGCGCGGGACGGGCGGCGGGCACCAGACGGTCGCGTAGCCACCCCGGGGGCCACGAAGAGCCCGGCCCGCGCAGCGCTTGAGGTTCTCGCTCACCACGTTTGACCCGGACCGAGGTGGGTAGAACACAGACAAGGCGGTCCTCGAGACCGTCCGTCCAGCACTCGTCGACGGAACAGGAATGGACATGAGCGAAACATCCGGATCCACTGGAACGCAGCACGACACGACCCGTGAACTGGGTGCGGTCGACTTCACCGGCGACAGCGGAGACAGTGCCGCAGGCAGCGCGCAGGGCGGCGCGGGCCGCAGCGCCAGCGACCCGACCGCCTCGTCGAGTGGTCCCGCGACCTCGGGCACCGGCGACAGCAAGGACGTCGCCAAGGAGGAGGCACGTGCCACCGGCGCTCAGGCCAAGGAAGGTGCGCGCCACGTCGCCGAGGTCGGCATGGAAGAGGCGAAGAACGTCGGTCAGGAGGGCACCAAGCAGGCCAAGGAGCTCTGGCAGCAGACTCGTAGCCAGCTCATGGACCAGAGCGCTCAGCAGCAGACGCGGGTCGCCGACGGTCTGCGCTCCCTGAGCCAGGAGCTGTCGAGCATGGCGCAGGGCTCGAGCGAGCAGGGCGTGGCCAGTGACCTGGCTCAGCAGGCCTCGCAGCGGATGGGTGACGTGGCCGGCTGGCTCGACCAGCGGGACCCCGGGTCCCTCGTCTCCGAGGTGAAGCAGTTCGCGCGGCAACGTCCCGGCACGTTCCTTGCCGCAGCGGCCGTCATCGGTCTCGTCGGCGGACGCATCAGTCGCGGCCTCGTCGCGGACCACCAGGAACAGGCTGACTCACCGGACCAGACGGGTGGCGCGACCGGCGCGCCCGTCCCGGTGCACACCGGCACGCCTGCCTCCTCCCCACCCGCCTCCACCGCTTCTGCAGTCGGCACCTCCACATCCGCTGGTCCCTACTCCGTGACCGACACCGAGGTGGGAGGCGCCCAGGGCGGCACCATGCCCGCTGGCGGGGCAGGGACGGCGACCGGGACCGGCGCAGGCGAGTACCCCCGATGAGCCAGGACCCCCGGTTCGAGGACCCGCAGGCACGGTCACTGAGCAACGTGGGCGAGCTGTTCGCCGACATCAGCCGCGACCTGTCGACCCTGATCCGTCAGGAGACCGAGTTGGCCAAGGCCGAGATGCGTGATTCGGCGACCAAGGCGGGCAAGGGCGCCGGAATGCTCGGTGGAGCTGGCGTTGCGGCCCACCTCGCGTTGCTCTTCCTCTCGACCGCCTGCTGGTGGGGACTCGGAAACGAGATCGGACGCGGCTGGTCGGCTCTCGTGGTGGCGGTCGTCTGGGCGGTCGTCGCAGCGGTGCTGGCATCGATTGGGCGACGCGCGCTCAAACAGGTCAAGGGAATTCCACAGACGACACACACGGCGCAGAAGATTCCGGACGCGCTCAAAGGGAATGAGGACAAGCGATGACGAACAACCCGGACGAGATCCGTCGCGAGATCGAGGACACCCGCGGTCGGCTCAGCAGTGACGTGAACGCCCTTTCCGAGACGGTGAGGCCGTCGAACGTCGCGCGTCGTCAGGTCGACAAGGTGGCTGGCGTCGCCACGTCCGCCAAGGACCGCGTGATGGGCACGGCCGACGACTTCCGCAGCAGCGGATCCGACGCGGCCTCCAGCGTGGGGCAGGTGCCCGGCGCCGCAGCGGAGAAGACCCGGCGCAAGACCCAGGGCAACCCGCTCGCTGCCGGCTTGGTCGCGCTGGGCGCGGGCTGGCTGGTCGGCTCGATGCTGCCCGCCTCCGAGAAGGAGAAGCAGGCGGCTGTCACCCTCAAGGACAAGGCGCAGCCGCTGGTGGACGAGGTCAAGAGCGTCGCCCAGGACACCGCCCAGGAGCTCAAGGAACCGGCTACGCAGGCAGCCCAGAGCGTCAAGGAGACGGCGGTCGACGCCAAGGACAACGTCACCCAGGAAGGTCGTAGCACGGCCGGGGATGTCGCCTCGCAGGCGCAGAGCTCGGCTGACAACGTGCGCTCCTCGCAGGAGCACTGAGGACAGGGCGGCGAGTGGCGGGAGCTGGTGCTCTCGCCACTCGCCGCGTCCGAGGGTTGTTGCTTGCACGTCGACGGTTTGTGCCCCGTCGGCGGCTCTCACTTCTTTCGAGGCGCCTGTTGCTTCTGCCGGGGGCTCAGCTGTGCCTCGCAAGCTCGGCACAGTTGGTGCCCCCGTCGGCGCTCTCACTCCGTTCGAGCGCCTGTTGCTTCTGCCGTGGGCTCAGCTGTGCCTCGCAAGCTCGGCACAGTTGGTGCCCCCGTCGGCGCTCTCACTCCGTTCGAGCGCCTGTTGCTTCTGCCGTGGGCTCAGCTGTGCCTCGCAAGCTCGGCACAGTTGGTGCCCCCGGCAGGACTCGAACCTGCAACCTGCGGATTAGAAGGCCGCTGCGCTATCCGTTGCGCCACGAGGGCTGATCGAGAAGGAAGTCTAATGTCCCGGCTGCGCATGACCGTCGAGGACCAACAAAGGACAACAACGCAGGTGGGGGCGTCGGCACGTCGGCGCGCGGCATCTCGCCATTTCGTTAGGCTGAGCACGTGACCACATCCGAAACGACCGAGGCGAGTGTCCTTGTCGAGGCCGTGACCGGACTGCGCGACGCCGTCGAGTCCTCCGTGCTTCCGCTGAGCACACCGGGCCAGACACAGGGCATCGCCGTGCGCCGCGAGCTCATCCAACAGCTCGACGACTACGTCCTGCCGCGACTCCGCTCCATCGACGCTCCGCTGCTCGCGGTCGTCGGCGGATCGACCGGCGCAGGCAAGTCCACGCTCGTGAACTCGATCGTCGGAGCCCAGGTCAGCCGCTCCGGCGTGCTCCGCCCCACGACGACGAGCCCCGTGCTCGTGCACCACCCCGAGGACCGCAAGTGGTTCTCGGACCAGCGCATCCTCCCCAGCCTGGCCCGGGTCACTGGTGGTCCCGGTGAGGAGTCCACGCCAGGGACCGTGCGCCTCGTCCCGTCAGCGACGCTGCCATCCGGCATGGCCCTGCTCGACGCACCTGACATCGACTCCGTCGTCGCTGCCAACCGTGAGCTCGCGGGCCAGCTGTTGTCCGCAGCTGACCTGTGGCTGTTCGTCACTACGGCGGCCCGCTACGCCGACGCCGTGCCGTGGGACCTGCTGCGCACCGCCGCCGAGCGCGGTACCGCCGTCGCCATCGTCCTTGACCGCATTGCACCCGAAGCAGTCGATGAGATCCGCCCCCACCTCGCCGGGATGCTGCGCGAGCAGGGGCTTCCGACGGCTCCGATCTTCACCGTTCCCGAGTCGGCGCTCACCACCGAGGGGTTCCTGCCCGCCGAGGCGATGGGTCGCCTCAAGGCCTGGCTCGACGCCCTCGCCGGAGACGCCCGCGCCCGCTCCGTCGTCGTCAGCCAGACCCTCAAGGGCGCCATGGGTTCGCTGGATGGCCGCACCGCCTCACTGGCCGAGGCCTCCGATGAGCAGTCAGCTGCAGCAGACGGGCTCATCGCTGCGGCGAACAGCAACTACGAGCACGCAACCGATGGCGTCAAGGACGGCATGACCGACGGAACGCTGTTGCGCGGCGAGGTCCTGGCCCGTTGGCAGGAGTTCGTCGGCACCGGCGAGTTCTTCCGTCAGATCGAGTCGACCCTGTCCAAATGGCGCGACAAGGTCACGGCGGCCCTCAAGGGTCAGCCCGCTCCCACCGAGGACCTCGGCGAGGCGCTCCAGTCGGGTGTCGCCAACCTCCTCGTCGCCCACGCCTCCGCCGCCTCCGCCGACACCGCCCGCGAGTGGCGCCGCCTGCCCGGTGGTGGCGCACTGCTCGCCGATCACCCCCAGCTGGCGAAGCCCTCGGCAGACTTCAACCCGCGCGTCGAGGCCATGGTGCGCCAGTGGCAGGGCGAGGTCTTCGACATCGTCCGCAGCGAAGGCGGCAACCGACGCACGAACGCCCGCATCGCGGCATACGGGGTCAATGGCATTGGACTCTTCCTCATGCTCGTGTCGTTCGCGGCAACCGGTGGCCTCACCGGGGCCGAGTTCGGCATTGCCGGTGGCACGTCCGTCTTGGCCCAGCGCGTCCTCGAAGCCATCTTCGGAGATCAGGCCGTGCGTGAGATGGCGGCCAAGGCGCGTGCCGGGCTGCTGACGCACGTCACCGAGCTCTATGACACGGAGCGCGAGAGGTATGCCGCTGTCGTCGCCTCCGTGGGTGACACGGCGCAGCAGTCGGCCGCACTCCACGCCGCTGCGAAGCGCGTGCGCGAGGTCTCCGCATGAGCCCACTGCGTATGGGCAGCGCCACGATCAAGGGTGTGTCTGCCGAGTCCCTCACCGCTGCCTCGTCCTCCCTCGAGGCCGCCATCGACACCGGCGGTTCCGAGCTCCCGCCGGCACCTGTCTCCAAGGCGACTGCCGTCGTGACCAAGGTGGGGGAGCGGACCGCCCTCGTTGGTGGCCACACCGTCGTCGCGCTTGCTGGTGCCACCGGTAGCGGCAAGTCCTCACTCTTCAACCAGCTCGTCGGCACGGACGTTGCCACCGTGGGTGCGCGCCGGCCCACGACCTCCAAGCCCACCGCGGGTGTGTGGGGCGATGAGCCTGCCGGGCCCCTGCTCGACTGGCTCGGAGTCGCGACTCGCCACCACGTCGAGAGCGACAAGGGCGGCGCCGGCGCGGTCGGCTCGCTCGATGGTCTCGTGCTGCTCGACCTGCCCGACTTCGACAGCCGTGAGACGTCGAACCGGGTCGAGGCCGAGCGCGTCCTCGAGCTCGTCGACGTCTTCGTCTGGGTCACGGACCCGCAGAAGTATGCCGACGCCCGACTCCACGATGACTATGTCTCGGCGCTCGCAACGCACGACGCCGTCACCATCGTCGTCCTCAACCAGGTCGACCGCCTCAGTGACTCAGAGATCAAGGAGTGCGTCGCCGACCTCACCCGGCTCATGGCCCGCGACGGCATCCCCAAGGCCACGGTCATCCCGACCTCCGCTCGCACCGGTCGCGGCATGGACGTCCTCGGCCAGCGACTCAGCAACGCGGTGTCCGGCTCCAACGCCGCCCGAGCCCGCCTCGCCGCAGACGTGCGTCAGTCAGCTGCCGCCCTGCGACCGGCCGTCGCCGACACCGAGCCCACCATCAAGGCCAAGGGTGAGAATGAGCTCGTCGACGCGCTCGCTCGCGCCGCGGGTGTCCCCACGGTCGTGCGCGCCGTCGAGCGTGACTACTCGATGCAAGCCGTCACGCACACCGGGTGGCCGATGACACGTTGGGTGCAGAAGCTCCGGCCCAAGCCGTTGCGCCGCCTGCGTCTCGACGCCGGTCGCGGCGACATCAGCGTGACCCAGGCCGATGTCCGCTCCGTGCTCGGTCGCTCGTCCCTGCCGCCGCCAACTCCTGCAGCACGGGCAGCAGTCGACCTCGCCACCCGACGCCTCGCCGACAAGGCCGGCTCGGCGCTGCCGACACCGTGGGGCGATGCGGTCGACGATGCGGCTTCACCCTCGGGCCACTCGATGGCGGACGCCCTCGACCAGGCCGTGATCCACACCTCGCTGCGCTCGCGCACCCCGGTGTGGTGGCGCGTCGTCGGCGTCATCCAGATCCTGCTCGCCCTCGCGGTGCTGTCCGGGGCGCTGTGGTTCGTCGTCCTCTGGGTGCTCGGCTGGCTCCAGTTCCCGAGCATCGAGACGCCGATGTGGGGGCCGCTGCCGTGGCCCTTCGTCTTGCTCTTCGGCGGAGTTGTGGCGGGTCTGCTCCTGGCGCTGGTGTCACGGTTCCTCGCCGGCATCGGAGCCCGACGTCGGGGAGCGGTCATCAACGGCCGGCTGCGCGACTCCATCTCGGTCGTGGCCGACGAGCGCATCCTCGCGCCCGTGACGGCCATCCTCGAGCGGCACCGCGAGACGCGGCAGCACCTCGAAGCCGCAGCCAAGGTCTGAGCGGATCTGACGATCTGAGCACGAGCCGCTGTCCACAGGGGAGCGGTCGGCGTCGTGCTGTCCACAGATTGCTGGATCGCCGTTGTCCCCGTGTCCGAACCTCCTGAGGCTGGTCGCAGCGCATCGCACGAGCGGTGCCTGATCAGCAGAGGAGCAGCCATGCAGGACACCATCGTGACCGTCCACGGACGCCTCGTCGCCGACCCCGAGGTCTGCGTGGGGCGTAGCGGTCAGCCGTACGCGAAGTTCCGGGTCGCCTCGACCCCACGTCGACCGGTCTCCGGTCAGCCGGGTGCCTTCGAGGATGGCGACACGGCTTTCTACACCGTCTATGCCTTCCGCAACCTCGGTGCCAACGTCGTGAAGTCCTTCGGCAAGGGTGAGCCGGTCGTCGTGCACGGGCGCCTGCGGGTGCGCGAGTTCCAGCGTGAGGACAAGTCCTATGGCACGTCGGTCAACATCGACGCCAACGTCGCCGGGCACGACCTGAGCTGGGGTCAGGCGGTCTACGAGAAGGTCGCCAAACCGTCCTACGGGTCAGGCGACCGCATGGATGACGCGTTCGGGGCGCAGGAGGAGTCGGGGAGCTACGGGGACCCGGAGCACGACGACTACCTGCTGGCCGAGCGTCCGGACGTGGCCTCGAGCGGCCCATTGGTCGAGCAGCCGGCGGCCTGAGTGCAACGGATTCGGGGATGGGGCAGGCAGTCGATAGCCTTGCCCCATGCCCGAGTTCATTTATGTCATGTCGCGCGCCCGCAAGGCGCACGCCGAGAAGGTCATCCTCGATGACGTCACGCTGTCGTTCCTGCCCGGCGCCAAGATCGGTGTCGTCGGTCCCAACGGTGCCGGCAAGTCGTCCGTCCTCAAGATCATGGCCGGCCTCGACCAGCCCTCCAACGGTGAGGCGCGACTGACCCCGGGCTACAGCGTCGGGATCCTCATGCAGGAGCCCGAGCTCAACGAGGAGAAGACCGTCCTCGGCAACGTGGAGGAGGGCGCAGGCGAGATCAAGGCCAAGCTCGACCGCTACAACGCCATCTCCGAGGAGATGGGCGAGCCCGACGCCGACTTCGACGCCCTCATGGTCGAGATGGGCAAGCTCCAGGAAGACATCGACGCCGCCGACGCGTGGGACCTCGACTCCCAGCTGGAGCAGGCGATGGATGCCCTGCGCTGCCCGCCCCCGGACGCCGACGTCACCGTCCTCTCCGGTGGTGAGCGCCGCCGTGTCGCCCTGTGCAAGTTGCTCCTGCAGAAGCCGGACCTCCTGCTCCTCGACGAGCCCACCAACCACCTCGACGCCGAGTCGGTCCTCTGGCTCGAGCAGCACCTCGCCGCCTACCACGGCGCCGTCGTCGCCGTGACCCACGATCGCTACTTCATGGACAACGTCGCGGAGTGGATCCTTGAGCTCGACCGTGGTCGCGCCTACCCCTACGAGGGCAACTACTCGACCTACCTCGAGAAGAAGCAGGCTCGTCTGCAGGTCCAGGGCAAGAAGGACCAGAAGCTCTCCAAGCGGCTCGCCGACGAGCTCGAGTGGGTGCGCTCCAACGCCAAGGCACGCCAGACGAAGTCCAAGGCCCGTCTCGCCCGCTACGAGGAGATGGCGGCCGAGGCAGACCGCACCCGCAAGCTGGACTTCGATGAGATCCAGATCCCGCCGGGCCCGCGCCTGGGCAGCAAGGTCATCGAGGTCAAGGACCTCAAGAAGGGCTTCGGCGACCGCGTCCTCATCGACGGACTGACATTCTCGTTGCCGCGCAACGGAATCGTCGGTGTCATCGGCGCCAACGGTGTCGGCAAGACCACGCTCTTCAAGACGATCGTCGGCCTCGAGTCGGCCGATGGCGGGCTCGTCGACGTCGGTGAGACGGTCAAGATCTCCTACGTCGACCAGAGCCGCGGCGGCCTCGACCCCAACAAGAACCTCTGGGAGACCGTGTCCGGTGGACACGACTACATCCAGGTCGGCCACGTCGAGATCCCCTCGCGCGCCTATGTCTCGCAGTTCGGCTTCAAGGGTCCCGATCAGCAGAAGAAGGCCGGGGTCCTCTCCGGTGGGGAGCGCAACCGCCTCAACCTCGCGCTGACCCTCAAGGAGGGTGGCAACCTGCTGCTCCTCGACGAGCCGACCAACGACCTCGACGTCGAGACCCTCGGTTCACTCGAGAACGCCCTGCTCGAGTTCCCGGGCTGCGCCGTGGTCATCAGCCACGACCGGTGGTTCCTCGACCGCGTGGCGTCGCACATCCTCGCCTACGAGGGCACGGAGGAGAACCCGGGCAACTGGTACTGGTTCGAGGGCAACTTCGAGGCCTATGAGGCCAACAAGATCGAGCGCCTGGGCGAGGACGCGGCCCGACCGCACCGCGTCACCTACCGCAAGCTCACCCGCGACTGATCGTCGCTCGGAGGGGCAGACCGCTACGGGTTCAAGTTCGACGGCCTCGCCGGATTCACACCGGATGCCGACACCACGGGCGCGTTCCTAGCAGGATGGGCATCTGGCCGTGAAGACCTCCTACTGGCGGTGGCCCCGAAGGCGGCCGGCGACTCCGTGTGGCCGTGTAGACCTACTCAGTAGGGCCGCCCCGGCGCGCTATGCAGGGGGTAGGCGGCGTCTCGGACAGCCGCTCCACGGGCATTCAGCCAAGATCGTCAGTCATCTCCTGGATCTCTTGTCGCGTGGGCACTGCGTGATCAACCTGGAGGGGTGCCAGGTCCGCCAAACCCTCACCATCGAGACGTCAGGTCTTGGGTTGCCAATCGGGGTTGAATGGGAAGTCGGCACCGGCGAAGATGACGTTGCAGCACTGGTCGTTCTTGCTCATCAGCGCGACGTCGAGCTGTGGGTTCTCGTTGCCCGCGGTGTAGGCGAGCTTTCTCCCGTCAGGTGACACCGCTGGATCGTCTGCGAGGAAGACGCCGCAGTCGCCGCCCTGAGCGATCTGACGGAAGCCGCCGCCGGACAGATCGGTGATGCCGACGCCGCAGATGTCAGTGGGGCTGGCCACGGTGAACACGACGTTCTTGCCGTCCGGCGTGACGTCCGGCGCGCTGCCGTCGAAGTGCCACTGCCCTCCGGGTCCGGCCAGGCCGCCGGCGCCCACGACATCGGAGATCGCGCCGCTCTGGAGATTCACCTTGCGGACGGACCGCGATCCCAGCTGGCAGTCGTCGGCGAAGACGACGTAGCGGTTGTCTGCGGCCCACGTCGGGGCGTCGGCGCATCCGTCGTCGGCGCTGGTGAGGCGGGTTGGCATGCCTCCGGCGACCGGTTTGACGAACATCGACCGGCGGGCGACGCTCCCGTCGTCGGAACGAACGAAGACGATCTTGGTGCCGTCCGCCGACCAGCCGGGCGAGATGTCGTCCCCCGGGCCGTTGGTGAACCGCCGGGCTCGGGATCCGGTGGCCTGCATCAGCCAAAGGTCCCCAGCGCGTTCGAACACAATCGTCTGTCCATCCGGGGACCAGCGAGGTGCATGGTCGTCCGGACCGGCGGTCAACGTCTGAAGACCCGCTCCGCTCGGCTGAATCGAGTAGATGACACCGCGCATCTCGAACGCTATCCGACCGTTCGTGCCGGGTGACGCCGCGTAGGCCGCGGACGGGACCGCGACGGCCGCCATCATCACGCTTACGCACCCAGCGAAGGCCAACCGGATACTGCGACAGGTGGCACGCGACATGGAGGGGCTCCTCTCGCGGGGGGACTTTGCATCATAGTCCTGTAATCGGCTGGCGCACAGAGCCCGGGGTGCGGCGTCGCGTGGAATAAGCAAGGGGAGGAGTTCCACCTAACCCTGTGGGGGTCGCCAGCCTCGGGGGTGGGGGACGACCCCCGGTCGTGAGGACTAGCGCCACACGCGCGCGCTCATGCCGCACCCCACACGGGACGTTGCCGCGCACGAGAACATGCACGCCCTCGGGAGGGAACTCATAGACCGCCATCGCCCGCCTCACTCGCGGCCGCCGAACCGCGGTGCCCCGAACTTGTCGGCCCGTCGTTGCACTGAAGTTCGGTCGGCCACGCGGTCACGCTCGGGCTGTCCTTGATGTGGTCTGCGAGACGTTCGGCCCGCATGTCGCGGCGTGCGTTGACGAGTTCGGGGTCATCGGAACGCTATCGGTTCGTAGTGCGGTCTGCCCCTTCCTTCACCCCTGTGGGACACGAAGACCGTCACCTGGTCCGCAATCCATGACGGGCCGGCATACGCGTCCATCACGCGTAGCCAGTGCGTCGCCTCGAACGGGCGGCGTGACCGCGCCAGCGTGAGGTGAGGCCGATAGTCGCCAGCCGCCGGTGAGGCACCCACGCGCCCGACGGCTCGGCGCACGCCCAGGGCCAGTGCCTCGAGCTCGGCGAGGCCCTCGTCCGCGCCTGAGAGGACGTCCATCCACACGACCCGTGCCTGGTCCGGCGAGGGGAAGACGCCAGCGCCGTGGAGCTGCAACGGGATGGGTGACCGTCCCCCGGAGACATCGGCGATCGCCTCGATGGTGGCGTCGACCAAGTGCTCGGGCACCTCGGCCATGAACGCGAGCGTCACGTGCCACAGGTGGGGAGGCGTCCAGCGCAGCTCGGACTGCACCTCGCGCCGCGCCTCGACAAAGGACTCGAGATCGGCGTGGGCGCTCGGTGGCGGGACGACGGCGGCAAACATTCGCACCGAGCCATTGTGCGACGTGTTGCGACGGCAACGACATTCGGCGCAGGATCACCTCATGCGGTGTGGACTGCAGGTCTCCTACTTCTCCTGGCCGAACGCCCCGGCGTCCATCGGCCCCACCTTCAGGCGAATCGCCCAGAACGCAGAGGGCGCCGGCATGGCCTCTCTCTGGGTCATGGACCACTTCTTCCAGATCGACATGATCGGACCGCCTGAGCTCGAGATGCTCGAGGGCTACACGGCCCTTGCGTATGCCGCTGCCGCCACCGAGCGGATCGAGCTCGGCACGCTCGTGACCGGGGTGACCTACCGCCATCCCGGACTGCTCGCCAAGACCGTCACGACGCTCGACGTCCTCTCCGGTGGTCGCGCCTGGCTCGGCATCGGCGCGGCGTGGAACGAGGAGGAGCACCGTGGCCTCGGAGTGCCGTATCCCGGTGTCTCAGAGCGGTTTGAGCGGCTCGAGGAGACGTTGCAGATCGCGCGGCAGATGTTTGACGGTGACGAGACGGCGTATGCCGGCCAGCACTATTCCCTCGAACGTCCCCTCAACGTGCCCGCACCGTTGCGTCGCACCCCGATCCTCATCGGTGGCAGTGGGCCGAAGAAGACGCTGCGCCTCGTCGCGAAGTACGCCGATGCCTGCAACCTCTTCGACGCCGGTCCCGAGGCGATGGCGGCCCGGCTCGCGATCCTGCGCGGCCACTGTGACGACGTGGGACGCGACCCGCGAGAGATCGAGGTGACTGCCCTGTCGCGACTGACTCTGGGGTCTGCTGGTGGCACCTCACCGCGTGGTGAGCAGGTCAAGTCCGTCGACGAGGCAGTGGACTACTACGGCACCCTCGCCGAGGTCGGACTAGACCACGTCATCGTGTCGATGTCGAACGACACGGACGACACGGCATACGAACTCGTCGGTGAGCTCGTGCGACAGCTCGAGCCGGTGACGGCAGGGAAGTGGTGACGAACCGACTGACGGTCAGCGCGGGTCGCTGACCTTCGTCCCGGCGAGGAAGACCGAGCTGCCGAAGGGCAGGTTGGCCCGCTGGAGCACGGCGTGGTCGATCTTCGTGAGTCCCATGAGGGCGTGGTGGAGCGCTCGTGGGACTTGAGGGACGTCGACGACGTCGGCTGGCCGGGTGTGCTTGCGATCGCGCAGTTTGCGGGCCACACGCTCCGCGAGGAACCCGGGGAAGACGGACGTGAAGGCGTAGGTCGCGCGTTCGACCCGGAACCCTGCGGCCTCGACGGCGCAGACGGCGCGACGTTTGGTGTAGCGGCGGAAGTGCCCGTTCGCCACGTCGAAGTCGGTCCAGGCCCACTGGTAGGCCGGAACGGCCATGAGGAAGGCGCCGCCCGGCTGGAGCACCCGGTTGACCTCGGCCAGGGCCTCGGCCTCGGGGTCGCAGTGCTCGATGACGTCGAACGCCGACACCATGTCGAAGCTCGCATCCGCGAAGGGGAGCGCCAGGGCCGAGCCACACACGCCGTTGGAGCCCAGCCCGCGCGGGTCGATGTCGAGCGAGGCGAGGTGTCGGGTGCCGTCGTGGAGCCAGCTGGCGCTGGGGCCGTCGGCGCTGCCGATGTCGAGCACCGTCGTGCGACCGTCGGCGAATTCACTCAGCGCGGCATGGAGCAACTCCGTGCGCGCGAGGTACCACCAGTAGTCGGGTTGTTCGATCGACGGGGAGCCCCCGTGTCCTCCGGCGTCGGTCATGGTGGGAGAGCCTATCGGCGGGTGACGAGCCGGACAGCAAGGTCCCCGTTGGTGCGGCCGATGTCTTCGGGGGTGCGACGGATCTCTGGGGAGTACCAGCGCGCGACGTCCACGGCCAGGGAGAGCAGGGCCAGTGCGGTCGCCGAGACGTCCTCAACCTCGAAGTTGCCCTGGGCCACGCCGTCGCGGAGCACTCCGCGGACGACCTCGTCGATCTCCTTGCGCAGGGTGAGGACCGTGTCGCGGTGCTCGGGGGTGAGGTGGCGGAACTCGTACTGCACGATCCGCCCCAGCTGGTGGTGCTCCGCGTGCCACGTCGAGAAGCCCGCGATGATCGAACGCAGGGCGTCGCTGGGGGATGCGGCAACCTCGGCTGCGGCCACGAGCTGGTCGCGAGCCGTCTGGTGGCCCCGGCGGCTCAGCTGGAAGAGCAGGTCCTCCTTGGACGAGAAGTGGACGTAGACGCCTGCGGGGGAGAGGCCAGCCCGAGAGGCGATGTCTCGGGTCGTCGTCGCGTGGAAACCCTTCTGCGAGAACGCGTCAGCGGCGGCCATCATCAAGCGCAGGACCGTGGCACCTGCCGTGTCGCCCGAGTCCTCGAGGGTTGCGAGGATGCTCTGTTCCGACAGCGGAGCTCCTGTGGTGGCCGACATGTTGACAGCATGCCTGAGGCCCGGTTGACTAAGCAAGCGCTTAGTCAACTGTATTTCTTTCGAGGAGTGTCATGCCCCGCAACATCTACGACGACGACCACGAGGCCTTCCGGAGCTCCGCTCGTGAGTTCGTCGAGCGGACCCTCAAGCCCCGAGCCGAGGAGATGATTCGCGACCACACCATCGCGCGTGACATCTGGATCGAAGCCGGAAAGCAGGGCTTCTTCGGCCTGACCATCCCCGAGGAGTTCGGCGGAGCCGGAATCGACGACTACCGCTTCAACGCCGTCCTGGCCGAGGAGCTGGCGAAGTTCAACGTCGCCGTCTCGTCCTGCTTCGGCATCCACGCGGACATCACCGCGCCCTACCTCGTCGCGATGGGCACGCAGGAGCAGAAGGCTCGCTGGCTTCCGCAGGTCGCCACCGGCGAGACGATCATGTCCATCGGCATGACCGAGCCCTCGGGTGGCTCGGACCTCGCCGCCCTGAAGTCCACGGCCGTCAAGGCTGACGACGGCAGCGGCGACTGGATCCTCAACGGCTCCAAGACCTTCATCACGAACGGCTACCAGTGCGACCTCGCCGTCGTCGCGGCCCGCACCGACCCCACCAAGGGCGCCAAGGGCATCTCGCTCTTCGTCCTCGAGGCCACCGACGAGGGCTTCTCCAAGGGCAAGCCGCTCGACAAGGTGGGCCAGCCTGAGTCGGACACGTCCGAGCTGTTCTTCGAGAACGTCCGCCTGCCCGCCGACCGCCTCCTGGGCCCGGAGGGCATGGGCTTCATCACGATGATGCAGAAGCTCCCTCAGGAGCGGCTCGGCAACGCCATCGGTTGTGTGGCGCACGCGGGCCAGATCCTCGAGGAGACGATCGAGTACACCAAGGAGCGCAAGGCCTTCGGTCAGCCGATCGGCTCCTTCCAGCACAACAAGTTCAAGATCGCCGAGCTCGTGACGATGATCGAGGTCGCCCAGGCCTACATCGACGACTGCGTGGCAGCGCACGCCGAGGGCAAGCTCACCGCCGTGGACGCGGCCAAGGCCAAGTGGTGGGCCGCCGAGACCCAGAGCAAGGTTCTCGACGAGTGCGTCCAGCTGCACGGTGGCTACGGCTACATGAACGAGTACCGCGTCGCCCGCGCCTGGCGGGACGCTCGGATCAACAAGATCTGGGCCGGCACGAACGAGATCATGAAGGAACTCATCGGCCGCGACCTGGGGTTGTAGACCCACGGGTCGAAAAGCCGAGAAGAGCCGGTATGCCGTGTGTGCGGCATGCCGGCTCTTCTTGCGTCTGCGTCGTTGGCGGTTAGAACCGCCAGATCCGCAGACGCAAGGGGTGGGCGGGTGGCGTCGGGTCAGGCTTGGGCGGCGGTGAGTTCCGCCAGGATGTCGTCGATGGCGTCGTAGGAGCTCTGGAGGCCGTGCTCCATGCCGGAGTCGATGACGGCCTGGACGGTCTCGGGGGAGTCGTAGGTGATGGTGGCCGTCAAAGTTGTCGTCATCGTCCCCGTGTTTTCGACGTAGGTCGTGTCGATGACCGAGTAGGGGCTGTCGATGTTGTCGAAGCGCTCGGTGTGCACCAGGCGACCCGGTCGGTCGATCTCCTTGTAGTGGCCCGAGAAGGACACCTCGTCGCCCGAGGAGGCAGCGCCCATGGCGAAGTGCCAGGCGCCGCCGACGCGGAGGTCGACCTCACAGGTGGTCACGGTGCCGTGGCCGGCGCCCCACCACTTGCGGATGTGCTCGGGGTTGGTCATCGCCTCGAAGACGAGTTCTGCGGTGCCGGGGAAGGTCCGGGTGATGACCATCTCCGATCCCTCGGTGGTGATGGTGGCGCGCTCGTGGGCGCCCGTGAGCTGTGCTGCGGTTGGTTGCGGAAGGGACTCTGTGCTCATGGCCTTCTCCTGTCGGTGTCGCCCTCGTCGGAGGGCTGGTGGATGGACGCGAGGTAGTCGCCGAGGTTGTCGAACTGCTGCTCCCAGTGCTGGCGGTAGAGCTCGAGCCACGATGTCGCGTCCTTGAGGGGGGCGACCGAGATGCGGCAGTGGCGCCGCTGCCCATCTCGGCTCTTCGTGATGAGACCGGCTCGCTCGAGGACCGTGAGGTGCTTCGAGATCGCCGGCAAGGACATGGCAAACGGTTCAGCGAGCTCACCGACCGTGGCGTCACCCGAGGAGAGGCGAGCCAGGATGGCCCGTCTCGTCGGGTCGGCCAGGGCGGCGAACGTGGTGCTGAGTGCGTCGGTCACATTGTTAACCTAACGGATAATTAACCACTTAGGCAAGTGTCTCGGCGAAGTTGTTGTGGCACAGGTCAGCCGAGGGGGCGGCTGCAGGTTCAGTCGAGGGGTCCGCCGGCCACGTAGATGACCTGACCTGACACGAACCCGGCCTCCTCGGAGCACAGGAACGAGATCGTCGCAGCGATGTCCTCGGGCTGCCCGACCCGCTGAACCGGCGTCTGAGACGCTGCGTGGGCCAGGAAGTCCTCGAACGAGACGCCCATGCGCTCGGCCGTGGCTGCGGTCATGTCCGTCTGGATGAAGCCGGGCGCGACGGCGTTGGCGGTGACGCCGAACTTGCCCAGCTCGATGGCGAGGGTCTTGGTGAAGCCCTGCAGTCCGGCCTTGGCGGCGGAGTAGTTCGCCTGGCCCCTGTTGCCCTGCGCCGAGGACGACGAGAGGTTGACGATGCGTCCGAACTTCTCGGCCGTCATGTGGGCCTGGCAGGCCTTCGCCATGAGGAACGCGCCACGCAGGTGGACGTTGATGACCGAGTCCCAGTCGGACTCGCTCATCTTGAAGAGCAGGTTGTCGCGAATGATGCCGGCGTTGTTGACGAGCACGACCGGTGCACCCAATTCGTCCGCGACCGGGCCACTCCCGCTGCCACCTGTTCGCCGTCGGTGACGTCGATGCCCACTCCGAGCGCCGAACCCCCGGCCTCGCGGATGGACGCGGCAACCACCTCGCACGCCGACTCGTCGAGGTCGACGACCGCGACGGCATACCCGTCCTTGGAGAGGCGGCGCGCGGTCGCGGCGCCGATCCCGCGGGCGGCTCCGGTGACGACGGCGGTGCGGGCAGGTGTCACGACGGATTCCTCTGGTTCAGGGGTCAGTGGGTAGGTTGGCCTACTGCGCGAACCATACCCAGCCGGCTTCCTGACGGCTGCCCGCGCCACGTGGGCCGTCGTCGTCCCGGGTGAGGACGAAAACCCAGCTTGCTACACGACACGACGCGGAAGGTGGCCATGGAGATCTGGCCCGGAACGGCATACCCCTTGGGTGCAACGTACGACGGCAGTGGGGTGAACTTCGCCCTCTTCAGCGAGATCGCCGAGCGCGTCGAACTGTGCTTGATCGACGACGAGGGGGTGGAGACGCGCATCGAGGTGCCGGAGGTCGACCACTTCGTCTGGCACTGCTACCTCCCGAGCCTTCAGCCGGGGCAGCGCTACGGCTACCGGGTGCACGGGCCCTACGAGCCCGAGGCCGGGCACCGGTGCGACCCGACCAAGCTGCTGCTCGACCCCTATGCCAAGGCGATCGAGGGGCAGGTCTCGGACGACCAGGCGATCTTCTCGTACGACTTCATGGAGCCCGCGCAGCGCAACACCGAGGACTCCCTCGGCAAGACGATGCTCAGCGTCGTCATCAACCCCTACTTCGACTGGGGCCACGACCGGCCGCCGCGCCACGAGTACCACGACACCGTCATCTACGAGGCGCACGTGAAGGGCCTCACGATGACGCACCCGGACCTGCCCGAGGAGATCCGCGGGACGTATGCCGCGATCGGTCACCCGGTCATCACCGACCACCTCAAGGAGCTCGGCATCAACGCCATCGAGCTCATGCCCGTGCACCAGTTCGTCCAGGACACCTCGCTCCAGGCCAAGGGTCTGACGAACTACTGGGGCTACAACACGATCGGGTTCCTCGCGCCGCACAACTCCTATGCGCAGGGTCAGCAGGGCCAGCAGGTCACCGAGTTCAAGGCAATGGTCAAGGCCCTGCACGAGGTCGACATCGAGGTCATCCTCGACGTCGTCTACAACCACACCGCCGAGGGCAACGAGTTCGGCCCGACGATCTGTTTCCGCGGGATCGACAACGCGAGCTACTACCGGCTCGTCGACTCCGACAAGCAGCACTACTACGACACCACCGGCACCGGCAACAGCCTGCTCATGCGCAGCCCGCACGTCCTGCAGCTCATCATGGACTCGCTGCGCTACTGGGTCACCGAGATGCACGTCGACGGCTTCCGCTTCGACCTTGCAGCGACCCTGGCCCGCCAGTTCCACGAGGTCGACAAGCTCTCGGCCTTCTTCGACATCATCCAGCAGGACCCGGTGATCTCCCAGGTCAAGCTCATCGCCGAGCCGTGGGACGTCGGCGACGGCGGCTACCAGGTCGGCAACTTCCCGCCGCTGTGGACCGAGTGGAACGGCAAGTACCGCGACACGGTCCGCGACTTCTGGCGCGGCGTGCCAGCAACGTTGGGAGAGTTCGCCTCTCGCATCACGGGGTCGAGCGACCTCTACGAGCACAGCGGCCGCAAGCCGATCGCGTCGATCAACTTCATCACCGCCCACGACGGGTTCACGCTGCGCGACGTCGTGTCCTACAACGAGAAGCACAATGAGGCCAACGGGGAGGACGGCAACGACGGCGAGGGCCACAACCGCTCGTGGAACCACGGCGTCGAGGGCCCCACGGACGATCCAGAGATCCGGGCGGTCCGACTGCGTCAGCTACGCAACTTCACCACCACGCTGCTGCTGTCCCAGGGCGTGCCGATGATCAGCCACGGTGACGAGATCGGCCGCACCCAGGACGGCAACAACAACGTCTACTGCCAGGACAACGAGCTGGCGTGGGTCGACTGGGAGCTCGACGAGGACCAGCTCCAGCTGCTGGAGTTCACCAAGGCCGTCGTCAAGCTGCGGCGCACCCACCCGGTCTTCCGCCGCCGCCGCTTCTTCGCCGGATCGGCGGACCACGGCGGGCAGTCGACGATGGGTGACATCTACTGGTTGCAGCCCTCGGGCAGCCCCATGGACGAGTTCGGTTGGGACGGCGACACTCTGCAGGTCGCGATGTGGCTCAACGGTGGTGCCATCCACGAGCCCGACTCGCGCGGCCAGATGATCACCGACGACGACTTCCTCGTCTTCTTCAACGCCGACGACGAGCAGACGTCGTTCACCATCCCCGCGACCGAGTGGGGGGAGCGCTGGGTCACCGAGATCGACACGTGTGCTGATGTGGTCGACCCGGGCTGGCACGAGGCGGGCTCGCAGGTCATCGTGGGAGGCCGCGCCGTCGTCGTGCTCCGCGCCCCGCGCGAGAAGGCCGTCCACACGGTCGGGGCTGCCTCCTCCGAGCGCCAGGTCTGATGCGTATGCCATCCGCTCCGGTTGTCGTGCGCGACTTCCGTCGCGCTGTGCCGACCTCCACGTACCGACTCCAGATCCACGGTGGGTTCGGGTTCGACGCGGCAGCCGAGCAGACGGCATACATCGCGTCGTTGGGCGTCTCGCACCTCTATCTGTCGCCGATCCTGCAGCCAGCGCCGGGCTCGACGCACGGCTACGACGTCGTCGACCACACAGCCTTGAACTCCGAGGCGGGTGGTCGTGAGGCGTTCGACCGGCTCGTGACGGCCGCCCACGCCGCCGGGCTCGGCATCATCGTCGACGTCGTCCCCAACCACATGACGGTTCCGGATGCGACGTACCTCAACGCCGCCCTGTGGGGTTTCCTGAGGGAGGGCCGGGAGTCGGCGGCGGCGAGCTGGTTCGACGTCGACTGGGACGTGCACGACGGTCGGATCCTCATGCCGGTGCTCGGTGCGCCGCTGGACCGCGTTCTGGCGGCAGGGGAGCTGTCGCTGGCGCTGGACGGCGGTGCGAAGCACGACGAACCGGTGCTGCGCTACTACGACCACGAGTACCCCGTTGCACCCGGCACCGAAGGCTTGGATCTCGCCGATCTGGTTGCAGCACAGCACTATCAGCTGGCGGACTGGCGTGCTGGTGCGAAAGAGCTGAACTATCGCCGGTTCTTCGACGTCACCTCGCTCAAGGCGGTGCGAGTCGAGGATCCCGCCGTGTTCGATGCGACTCACGAGCTGCTCCTCGAGCTGTTCAGTGATGGGTCGATCGACGGTTTCCGGATCGACCACCCCGATGGTCTGGCTGACCCAGGGGGCTATCTCGCGCGTCTGGCCGAAGCCACCGAAAGTGCGTGGGTCGTCGCCGAGAAGATCCTCGAGGGTGAGGAGCAGCTGCCGCAGTCGTGGCGGTGCGCCGGGACGACGGGCTACGACACGATGCTGCGCGTGCAACAGGTCCTGACCTCTGGGGCGGGGGAGATGGCACTCGACGGTTTGTGGTCGTCGCATGCGCCGGCGGGCCGTGCGTCGCTCGACGACGTCGTGCTCGATTCCAAGCAGCTGGTCGTGCAGACCGTCCAGGCCGCCGAGGTCAACCGGCTCATGAGGTCGGTGGACCTGGTAGTCCCAGAGGGCGATTCAGCGGCTCTGCGTCGAGCCCTCGAGGCGCTGCTCGTGTCGATGGACCGCTACCGCGCCTACCTCGTCCCGGGTGAGTCGCACGACCCGGACCAGCTCGCGGTGTTGACGGCGGCGGGGGAGCGAGGGCGTGGCCTGCTCGAAGAAGGTGTGCGCGGCAACCTGGACCAGATCCTGGCCCTGGCACGCGGGGAAGTGCCCCCCGGAGCAGATCCCGCGGTCGTGGCGGACTTCATGGTGCGCTTCCAGCAGACCTGTGGGCCGGTCATGGCCAAGGGCATCGAGGACACGGCGTTCTATCGCTGGTCGCGGATGACGGGGGCCAACGAGGTCGGCGGCCACCCCTCGCACCTGTCCATCAGTGCGGACGAGTTCCACGACTTCGGCGCCCGCCAACTGGCCACGTGGCCGACGACGATGACCACTCTCACGACGCACGACACCAAGCGCTCCGAGGATGTCCGCGCCCGACTCATGACCATCGCCGAGAGCGCCGATGACTGGTCGACGTGGGTGCACGAGGCATCGAAGCTCGCTGCCACACAGCGTGATTCGCGCGTCGATCCGGCGACGGAGTACCTCATCTGGCAGACCGTCCTCGGCACCTGGCCGATCACACCGGACCGCATCGAGGGCTACGTGCTCAAGGCGATCCGCGAGGCCAAGGACCACACGGCCTGGGTCGACGGCGACGCCGACTACGAGGCCGCCATCGTCGGCTTCGCTCGCTCCGTGGTCTCGGACGCAGCTGTCGCGGCCCACGTCGAGACGTGGTTGTCGCTTCATGCAGCGTCCGTGCGCGCCAATGTCCTGGCCCAGAAACTCCTCCAATTGGTCACCGTCGGTGTGCCGGACGTCTATCAGGGGGCCGAGCTGCAGGCACTCACGTTGGTGGACCCGGACAACCGTGGGCTTGTCGACTACTCCGAGAGAGTGGCTCGGTTGGCGCGACTCGACGCAGGGGAGGGGCCCCGTGATCTCGACGACGAGAAGCTTCTTGTGACGTCGACGGCGCTTCGGCTCCGACGTGAGCACTTCGACTCGTTCATCGGCTCAGGTGCGACCTACTCGGGACCCGCCGTCTCCACGGACCACGCCCTGGCCCTCGCTCGCGGCGACTCCACCGGTGCGCACGTCGTCGCGGTCGTCACCCGTGAGGCCGACCGGCTCGCAGCGTCAGGTGGCTGGAGCCGTGCCACCGTCGCTCTGCCAGATGGTGAATGGCGAAACCTGTTGTCCGACAGTGGAACTGTGACCTTCTCCGGCGATGCTCGTCTGGCGGAGGTCCTCGTCGACCTGCCCGTCGCCCTGTTGGTGAGGGCGTCATGATCGAGGTCTGGGCACCCGATGCCACCAGCGTCGACATCGACTTCAGCGCACCCGGCGAAGCCCTCACACGGGCCCCCATGGTGCGCCGCGACGGAGGCTGGTGGCGCTGGGAAGGCGACCACACGGCATACGCCGCGTTTGACTATGCGTTCGTCCTCGATGGCGAGGAGCCGGCTCTCCCGGACCCGCGCAGCTCTTGGCAGCCATACGGTGTCGATGGACCGAGCCGCCTCTTCGACGTCGCCGTCCACGATTGGGCCGACACCACGTGGCGCGGGCCGCGCAATGGCGCAGGCACCCTCGGCGGCGTCATCTACGAGCTGCACATCGGCACGTTCACCAGCGAGGGCACGTTCGATGCGGCCATCGAACGACTCGACCACCTCGTCGACCTCGGGGTCGACGTCGTCGAGGTGCTGCCCGTCGCGGCGATCCCGGGGCGATGGGGTTGGGGCTACGACGGAGTGGACCTGTATGCCGTCCACGACGCTCTCGGTGGTCCGGTCGCCTTCCAGCGGTTCGTCGATGCGTGCCACGGGCGCGGCCTGGGTGTCTGCCTCGACGTCGTCTACAACCACCTCGGTCCGAGTGGCAACTATCTCGGGCGGTTCGGCCCCTACTTCACCCAGACACACCTGACCCCGTGGGGACCTGCGGTCAACCTCGACGCCCCCGGGTCGCAGGAGGTTCGCGCCTTCATCATCGAGAACGCCCTGCGCTGGCTGCGCGACTTCCACGTCGACGCACTACGGCTCGACGCTGTCCACGCCCTCGTCGACGACAGCGAGCGGCACCTGCTACGAGAGCTTTCCGACGCTGTAGCTGACCTGGGTCGCGAACTCAACCGACCGCTCGACCTCATCGCCGAGAGCGACCTCAACGACACGACGATGGTCACCTCCACCGCGGACGGTGGACTCGGGATGACGGCACAGTGGGCCGATGACGTCCACCACGGGCTGCATGTCGCGCTCACCGGCGAGACGCAGGGCTACTACGAGGACTTCGGCGGCGGCACCCGCACGCTCCCCGACGGCGGCCCGCTCGACGTGCTCGCACACGTCCTCACGCGCGGCTTCCTGCACGATGGCAGCTGGTCGACCTTCCGTGACCGCGCCTGGGGCAAGCCGGTCGACGTCGACGAACTCGACGGGCGACGGCTCGTGACCTACCTGCAAACCCATGACCAAGTGGGCAACCGCGCCACCGGTGACCGGATCGGAGCCAGCATCACACCCGGTCGGGCCGCCATCGGTGCCGCGCTCTATCTGCTCGGCCCGGGCACGCCGATGATCTTCATGGGTGAGGAGTTCGCGGCCTCGTCGCCGTGGCAGTTCTTCACCGACTTCACCGACGAAGGCATGGCCGAGGCGGTGCGCGCCGGGAGGCGGGCCGAGTTCGGCGGCCACGGCTGGGCCGCCGTCGACGTGCCTGACCCGCAGTCACGCGCCACGCGGGACGCGAGCGTGCTGCGCTGGGACGAGCTCGCATCGCAGCCCCACGCGTCGTTGCTCGCGTGGTACCGCCAACTCATCCGCGTGCGCCGCGAGGTCCTCGGCACGGGCGAGACCCGCTTCGCCGACGTCTCGTGCGCGATCGCCGACGGCGGCGCCACCTTCGCGATGCGACACCGGGCGATCACGGTCTCGGCCGACCTGGAACGGGACGCGGTCACCGTGTCTGCACCCGGCATACCCGATCTCGTCTTCCCCTGACGCACCTCCAGCGGCACAAAGTCACGAACGGGAGTCGATCGCTGCCGCCGGCGTCCATGGCCGTTCCGGATCAGTAGGTTGACGGGACGAGGGCCGGTAGGGCGGCCAAGGCGGCGATGGAGGTCGGGGGATGGGCGTGCTGACGCTGTTGCGCCGCCGCCTGCGGACCCACCCGCTCGCCCTGATCGCGGTCGTCGTTGCGGCCCTGATGTCCATGGTCGTCGTTTCCACGCTGCAACTGCTGTCCGGAGCGATCTCGGATGCCGGTGCGCGGTCGAGTCTCGGTGCGGATCCGTCGGGCACCTTCCTCGCCGACAGCACGGTCAGTGTCGACGCGTCCGTCGCGCCCGCGTCCCTGCCTGCCGCCGATGCCATGGTCCGTCCCCGGCTCGAGGGACTCGCCGAGGACGTGGCGGTGAGTCGTGTGGCCTATCCGACGGCGCGAGGCATCCGCGGCGGCGACGCTCGGGCTCGCGTCCAGCTCGCCGACATCACCGGTTTGCAGGAGCAGGTCGACCTCGTCGCGGGTCGATGGGCGAAGCGCACGGCGTCGGACTCCGTCATCGAGGTGGCGCTGCCCGAGCAGGCGGCCACGGCTCTCGAGCTCTCGCCGGGCAAGACCCTCGTGCTCACCAGTCTCACCAACGAGACCGACCCCGACCTCACGGTCACGATCGTCGGGGTCTATCGCGTGCGCGACAACGCGGCGGCGATCTGGCTCGACGACCCGCTCAGCCCTGTCGGTGTGCGCACGACCGAGTACACGACCTACGGCCCACTCGTGCTCGCGCCGGGGGTGTTCGAGACCGGGCTCGTGGGGAGGACCCAGATCACGTGGCGTGGTGCGACCCGCTTCCGGGAGGCGACGGCCGCCACGATCGCCGACGTGCGAGCCAACGTCACGCAGACCCTTGATCGGCTTCGGGTGGAGGTCGGGGACAACCGCGACGCGGCGCCGGGCACGAGTGCTCCGTCGTCACCCCTCATCAGCGGGGGCCGGGTCGAGACGGGTCTGACCGAGCGCCTCGACTCAGCATCACTCGTCGCGGCCCGCATCCGGGCCTCCCTCCTCACCCCTACGGTGCTGCTCATCCTTCTGGGCGCTGCGTCGCTCGTGATGGCGGCTCGGCTGCTCGCGTCGTTGCGGGCGGACGAGACCCGGCTCATGCGCACGCGCGGCATGTCGACCAGTCAGGTCGCGCTGCTGGCATTCGCGGACTCCGGGCTCATCGTCGGCGTCGGGGCGTTCGGCGCGCTCGGCCTTGCGCCGCTGTTGACGCGCGCCATCGGCCGGGCGGCGGGGGTCGATCTCAACGCCGGGACGTACGGCGACGCACTGCACAGCAGTCAGCTCTGGGTCGCCCTCGTGACGATGGCGCTCCTGGCCACCTTGGTCGTGGTCGTGACCAACGCGCGGTCGGGCAACAGTGACGACCCCGGTCGTGGACCCTCCGGCGGGGGTGCCCGCGCTCCCGCCGCGTTGCAGTTCGCCTCCGGATCCGGCCTCGACCTCGCACTCATCGGCATCGGTGTCCTCGCCGTCCTGCAGCTTCGTCGCTACGACGTCGCCGGCTCGGCGACCGTGGACCCCCTGACGATTGCGGCACCCGCGTGCGTCATCGCCGGGCTGTCCGTCCTGTGTCTGCGGCTGCTGCCCGGCGCCACTCGTCAGGTCGAGCGGGTCTCGGTGAGCCATGTCGGACTCGACCGTGCCTGGGGGGCGTGGCAGCTGTCCCGACGGCTCGCTGCGCAGGGCGGCACGATCCTGCTCATCCTGTTGTGTGTGGCGATGGGTGGGCTGGCGCTCTCGCACGTCGCCACGGCCAACCGAGCGCTCGCCGACCAGTCGGCCTTCGAGACCGGCGCACCGATCCGGATCGACCTGTTGGTGGGGCGCGTCGTGGCCGAGCAGGCTGCCGGCGGCGACGCGCGAGCGATGGCCGTGCTGCGCGAGAGCGAGGACCTGCGGACGGTCAAGGGATTCACGGTTCTCGGGCTGGATGCCTCCAGAGCGGGTCGGATCGCCGACCCCCGGCCCGACACGTTGGGCGGGGGCACGTGGCGCGACATCATGGCGGGCCTGGCTCGTGAGCGCCCCACGCCAGCAGCCGTGGCCGTCCCCGCGGGGACGACGAAACTGACGTTCAGCACCAGGATCGTCGCCAGGTCCGGCTCCCTGGACTACCTCGAGGGCCTCACTGGCACGGGTCAGGTTCTCCTGCGCGACGGTCGAGGCATCGTCACGGCCCTGCCGACAGGGGTTGTCACGGCGACGGCGACGGCGACGTCGGCCGAGGTCGCCCTGCCCCAGGGCGACCTCGCGCTGGCCGAACCCGTCTCGATCCTCGGGTTCTCCACCGCGCCCTACCTCCTCGGGGACCTGGGGCCCACCAACATCGTCCTGGGACTCGAAGTCACCGACCTGCGTGCCGATGGGCGACCCGTGGCGGGGGCCAGCCAGCTCACGGACCAGTCGCAGACCTCCGAGCTGCGGCTCACCACCGCTGCGTCGAGCGCCACGCACCTGCCGGTCGTCATGACCAAGGGGCTGGCTGCGGCCCTTGATGTCCGTGTCGGCGGGACGCTGACCCTGCCGATCCGCGGCCGGTCCGTGCCTGCGCGGGTCACGGCCCTCATGGACTCGGTCCCGACGGCGGCGGATCCCACGAGTGCTGTCCTCTTCGACCTGCCCACGCTCTATGCCACGACCGACCGCCCCGGGATCGACGAGGGCTGGCCGACGATCGTGCCTCGTCCGAGGGAATGGTGGCTCGCGCCCTCGGACCCTGTGGCGGCGGCCAAGGTGCTCCGTGGCGACGGGGTCCGTTCCGACGCGGTGGTGGTCCGTGCCGAGGTCGAGGCTGCCCGACGCACCAACCCGGTGAACGCCGGCATGCAGGGCGCGATGCTCCTCGTGACCGGTGCCGCCCTCGTGCTCGCCGCGGTCGGATTCGCCGCGACGACAGCCTCGCTCGCACGGGCCCGTCACCACGAGAATGCGATCCTCCTGGCGTTGGGTATGCCGCCCGCACGGATTCGTCGGGTCCTCACCCTTGAGCGCATCAGCGTCGTCGTGCTCACCGTTCTCGTCGGGGTCGCCATGGGTGCGGCGGCTGCATACGTCGTCGTGCCCTATCTCGTGGGCGGCGACGGTCACGCCCAGGTCCCCGAAGTCCTCGTCGTCATCCCGTGGGGGAGGTTGGCCCTGCTGGCCGGCGCGATCACTGCCGTCCTCTCGGCGATCGGCGTGCTCGTGCTCCGTCGCACCGGGTCAGACCTGGCCACCGAGCTCCGGATGGGAGAGTCGCGATGACCGGGCGGCACGAGGCAGTTCGACGGCGGACCCTCCAGGCCTTCTCCCTCCTGTGGCGTGGCGCGAGGACGACGGCACTCGCCACCGTGCTCTTCGCACTGCTCACCGCGATCGCCACGGCCTACCTGGTGGCGGCACCGCGACTGCAGGACACGGCATACGACGAAGCACTGGGTGACGAGCTGCGCTCCGCGAGCCAGCTCCAGCGCGACATCACGTTGACCCTCGTCCCCTTCGACCGCGGGAACTTCCTCGGCGAGGGAACGCCCGAAGGTCCCGGCGACGGGTTGACTGCCCCGTTCTCCGCGGTCGAGTCCGCGGCCCAGGGGGCGATGGCTGCGGACTCGACCCTGGTCGGCACACCGGTGGTCTCGGCCCAGACCGAGCCCTTCTCGATCTCGCCCGAGACCGGCACGAAGCTCCAGGACCCGCCGCAGACCGTTGTGCGTGTGCAGGGCGGGCTGGAGGAACACGTGACGTGGACGTCGGGCAGGGCTCCCGGCAAGCCGACCCAGACGCGCGCGCTCACCGTGGGGAAGCTGACTCGGGTCGTGCACCTCCTGCCCGTTGGGGTGTCGCAGGACGTCGCCGCCGGGCTCGGAATCACGGTCGGGGCGACCTACGAGCTCTTCCCCGCCGGCGAGCCGAAGAAGGTGGTCGGCCGCGAACCGATCTTCGTCGTCGTCGCGGGCACGTTCAGCCCACGCGATCGCCAGGATGCGTTCTGGGAGCCGGAGGGGCGGATGCTCGCGGTGGCGTCGATCCCGTCTCCCCAGGGCGGTGCGGTGCGTCAGGGGGCGCTGGTCCTGCCGGTGGAGAGCTATTCGGCGCTGACGGACAGCCTGCGCGGCGGTGAGATTCCTGACATGTCGGTGATGGGCAGCTCGTTCCTCACCCACTCGTGGCGATACAAGGTCCGTGAGGACCTGCGGCAGTCCGATGCGGTGCGCCTTTCGCGGATGGCGTCGCGGCTGGACACGGCGCGGGACATGACGCTGCTGCCGGAACGTCCCCGCCTCACCACGGACATCCCCTCTTTGGTCGAGCGCTATGAACGCGCCCTCGCGAGCACGAGTGTCGTGACGTCGTTCGCCACGGCGGGCATCACGGCCCTCTCGGCCATCGTGCTCATGCTCACGGCGCTCGTCGCGACCGCGAGCCGGCTGCGCGAGTTCACTCTTCTGGCCGCACGCGGCGCGTCGACACTCCATGTCCTGGCGATGGCGCTGGCCGGCCCGATGGCGTGGGGCGTTCTCGCGGCCGGTACCGCAGCCGCCCTCACCATGCTCCTCGTCGACGGAGTCCCGCCATGGGTGTCGTGGCTGCAGGTGGCGGTGGTCATCGCGGCGCCAGCAGCGGCCATCGCGACGTTGGTGTTGGCCTGCGTTCGGGCCGCCGTGAACACACGGGTGGCGGCGACGACGAGCCTGATCCGCTCGTCACGGCGCATCGTCGCCGAACTCGGACTCGTCGTCCTCTCAGTCCTGGCGATCTCGACGGTGCGTGCTCGCGGCGACGTCATCTCCGGTGGACAGACCGACTGGTATGCCGCCCTGTCGCCGGTGCTCCTCGCTGCCAGTGCCGCCGTGGTCGTGTTCCGGGTCCTCCCGGGGCCGATTCGGGCGCTCTCGCGGTTGGCGGGGCGCGGTCGGGGCTACGTGAACTTCCTGGGTCTGGCGCGCTCGTCCAGGGCGAGCGGCACGGCGGGGCTTCCGCTGTTGGCGCTCGTGGTCGGAGCGAGTGTCCTCACGGTCGTCGCCACGATCTCGGCGACCATCGGCGAGGAGCGCGCGGTAGCCGCCTATCGCACGGTGGGTGCCGACGTACGCATTGATGGGGGTCGCATCGACGATGCGGACCTTGCCGAGCTGCGACAGCGCCCGGGGGTGGCCGCCGTCGCCGGTGCCTATGTCGACCGCGGCTCGCTGATCGCGCCCAGCGACGACTCCACCGGTGGGGCCCAGGACGTGAGGATCATCGGCGTCGACCCCGCGCAGTATTCGTCCGTCCTTGCCCGGACTCCTCTCGCCATGGCAGGGAGTGGCGTCCGAGGTGCCGATGGGCGAATTCCGGTGTGGCTCAGTGCAGGTGCGTCCGTGGGGGATGAGATCCAGCTGGTGGTTCGAGGAACTCGTGTGCCTGCGACTGTCACTGTCGTCGATCCGACGCTGGCTCGAGTCAGCTCTGGTCAGCTCACGGCCACGGCTCTCGTGCCTCTGGACGCGCTGGAAGCCGCAGTGCCCCTGGCACAGAAGAACACGGCATACGCCAAGGCGTCCGCGAAGGCGGCGGCCGCGCTCGTGGCCGACGGCACGAACGACCGCGCCGCGATCGGCGAACTCGTCACCGGAGTGACGTCAGCGCGGGCCCTCACCGTCTCCTCAGCGAGTCGTTCGCTGCCATCCTTCGTCGCCCGCAGCTACGCCGTCGCTGCTGCGCTGACGGCGCTGCTCACCTTCCTGGCCGTTGTGCTGCTTCTCGTCGCGGGCCGCCCGGAACGTCGCCAGCTACTCCTGCGGTTGCGGACGATGGGTATGCCGCGTCGAGCCGAAGCGCGCCTGCTCGCCGTCGAGGTCCTGCCTCTCCTGCTCACTGCCGTGCTCGTCGGTGCCGGGGTGGGCATCGCGGCGCCGCTGCTCGTGTCCCGGGCGATCGACCTCGGTGGCTACACGACCGGTCCTCGTCCCGACCTCACGCCGAACTGGACTGTGGGTGGACTGGCCGCGCTGGGTGCGTTCCTGCTCGCCGTCCTGGCCCTCGTCATCGAAGAGATCCGAACCCGCCGTGCCTCGCTCGCCGAGCACCTCCGTGAAGGAGAGAACGCATGATCCTGACCCGACCCACACCAGATGCCGACGCAGGAGATCCGGTGGAGCTCGACGTCGTCTGCGATGGGCTCGTGCGCATCTTCGCGTCAGAAGGAGTCGAGGTCGTCGCGCTTCAGGGCCTCGACCTCGAGGTGCGTCGCGGGGAACTCATCGCCGTGGTCGGGGCGTCTGGGTCGGGCAAGTCGACCCTCCTCAACATCCTCAGTGGGCTCGACGTGCCCAGCGCCGGTTCGGCCTCGGTGGCCGGGCACGACCTGCTCACCATGGGCCGGGCCGAACGACTGCGCTATCGACGCGCGACCGTGGGCTTCCTCTATCAGCAGGCCACGGCAAATCTCTTGCCCTACTTGTCGGCCATCGAGAACATCCAGCTGCCGATGGTGTTCGCGTCGAGCGACAAGGGTGAGCGGGTCACCCGCGCTCAGGAGATCCTCGACGTCCTCGGCATCGGGGAGTGCGCCGATCGCCAGCTCGGAGAGCTCTCGGGCGGCCAGCAGCAGCGGGTGGCACTCGGGGTGGCGTTGGCCAACCGACCGACAGTGCTGCTGGCGGATGAGCCCACGGGAGAACTGGATTCGCGCAGCAGCGACGAGGTCTTTGCGGCGATCCGCAGTGCCAATGAAGAGCTCGCTACCACCGTCATCGTCGTCACCCACGACACCCAGGTCAGTGACCAGGTCACGCGCACCGTCGCCATCCGGGACGGGCGCACGGCTTCCGAGGTGCGTCGCCACGTGACGCGCGGCGCCGACGGTGGCGAGCTCGTCGTGAGTCAGGAGTACGCCGTGCTCGACCGGGCCGGGCGACTTCAGCTGCCGAAGGCGTTCGTTGCTGCGCTGGGGATGCGCGAAAGGGTCAGGCTCGAGCTCGAAGGTGACCACATCAGCATCTGGCCCGAGACCTCGAGCAAGGGGACGTCGGGGGAGAAGTCATGACGACGGCATACCTGGAAGTTGCCGACGTCAAGCGGACGTTCGGGTCGGGAGCGACGACCGTGCACGCCCTGCGTGGGGTGTCGCTCACGGCGGAGCCGGGGGAGGTCGTGGCCGTTCGCGGTCGCTCCGGCTCGGGCAAGACCAGCCTGCTCAACATCATCGGCGGGCTCGACCGGCCGGACTCCGGCACGGTGCACATCGATGGCACCGAGGTGACTGCCCTGGACGACGAGCAGGTCCTGGCGCTGCGGCGGACGTCAGTGGCCTACGTCTTCCAGTCGTTCGGACTCGTGCCCATTCTGACTGCTCACGAGAATGTCGAGATTCCGTTGCGGCTCAGGGCAGTTGACGCGGTGGAGCGGGAAGCACGCGTGGCGGAGGCGCTCGAGCATGTCGGGTTGACCAAGCACGCTCGGCAGCGACCGGGGCAGCTGTCCGGCGGTCAGCAGCAGCGCGTGGCGTTGGCGCGGGCCCTGGCGTCGCGGCCGGGTCTGTTGCTGGCCGACGAGCCCACCGGGCAGCTCGACTCCGAGACCTCACGCGAGATCATGGAGCTCGTCGTCCGGCTCGCCAAGGAGGCGCAGATGACGACGATCGTGACGACGCACGACCCCGTCCTGCTCTCCTTGGCTGATCGGGTCCTGGAGATCGCCGACGGAGCTCTCGCCGAGGCGAGGGTCGCGCCGAAGGCCTAGCCGAGGTCGTCGCGGACTCGGAGCATGCCCTCTTGGGCAACCGAGGCGACGAGCGTCCCGTCAGAGGCGAACATCCGGCCCATGCCCATACCTCGCCCACCCTGCGCCGAGGGTGACTGCTGCGAATAGAGCACCCACTCGTCGGCGCGCACCGGGCGGTGGAACCACATCGCGTGGTCGAGGCTGGCGACGTTGAGCCCCCCGCCGACCCACTGGCGGCCGTGTCGTCGCAGGACTGGCTCGAGCAGGGCGTAGTCCGACGCGTAGGCGAGGACGGCCGCGTGCAGCAGCGGGCCATCAGGCAGCTGTCCGATCGCCTTGATCCACACGTTCTGGTGCGCGACCTGCTCCTCGCCCGGGGCCAGGAAGAGGTTGCCCTCGACGTGGCGCTGTTCGATCGGCCGACCATCGACCATGTGCTTCGCGCCGGGGTGGTCGATGCCGCCGAAGGTGTCGGCGAGGGACGCGATGCCGTCGGGTCCCGGCACGTCGGGCATCACGTCCTGATGGTCGAGCCCACCGGACGGCTCCTGGAACGAGCAGCTCATGGACAGGATCGGCTTGCTGTTCTGGATGGCGTGCGCGCGGCGCGTCGAGAACGATCTGCCGTCGCGCATCTTCTCGACGGAGAAGTGGATCGGCTGGGTGTCGTCACCGGGCCGCATGAAGTAGGCGTGCAGGGAGTGGATGGGACGAGGCGGATCACCCTCGGCGGGCGTGACCGTGCGACCACAGGCCACCAGCCCCTGCGCGAGGACCTGGCCACCGAAGACCCGTCCGTGGGGCATCTTCTGGCTCTGACCCAGGAAGAGCGTGGTCTCCTCGGCGAACACCGTGGGCACGGGGACGGTCCCCCCGCCACTCGTCTGGCTGCTCGTGACCGTGACGGCGGCGGTCCCGATCTCCTCGAGGTCGAGGACCTTCAGCAACTCGGCCAGCGCGGGCGGGGTCTGGTCTTCCACGGCATCACTCACAGGCGTCACCCTAACGACGTGGGGTGCTCCGTCCGCGCTCAGGCCACCAACGGGCCATGGGGATGTTCGGCCCGCCCGCGGCGGCCCATCGTCGTGCCCGCGGCAACGCGACCCAGCGCCCGTTCGAGCCGGGCCACGGCCTCGACAAGTTCCTGGGGGGAGAGCACGTAGGGCATCCGGATCCACCGGTCGAGGCCACCGGCTGCGGCGAAGCGCGGACCGCTGGCGATGAGCAGGCCCTCGTCCTCGGCGGCGAGGGTGACCTCGGCCGCGATCGGGTCGGGCAGCTCGATCCAGAGCGACAACCCGCCGCTCGGCAGCACGAACCTGAGGTGCGGCAGTCGCTCCCGCAGCGCGCCAGCCAGAGCATCGCGACTGGACACGAGATCCTGGCGACGGTCTGCGGTGATGCCGGCCGTCACCTGCATGAGTTGCAGGAGGACGAGCTGGTCGATGACGGGAGCACCGATGTCGAACGGCACCCGAGCGGCCGTCAGGCGTTCGAGCATCGACCCCGACGCGCGGATCCACCCGATGCGCAGCCCACCCCAGTGCGACTTCGAGGCACTGCCGATCGAGATGGTGTCGGCATGGTGCGCGCCGAACGGCTGGGGCATCGGGCCCTGGTGATCGAGGGAGATCTCGACGACGGTCTCGTCGACGATGGCCGTGATTCGCTCTCGTGCCAACGCTTTTGCCACGACAGCGCGCTGCTCGTCGGACATGAGGTTGCCGGTCGGGTTGTGGAAGTCGGGGAGGAGGATTGCTGCCCGCGCACCTGAGGCCCGGATCGTCGAGGCCATCGTCGCGACGTCCCACCCGGTCGGTTCGACCGGGACGGCGGCGATCCTCGAGCGCAGCTGGGTCAGCGTGGGGAAGATGTTGGGATAGGTCGGCGTCTCCATGACGACGGCGTCGCCGGGGGAGAGGAGGGCCCGAGCCGCGATCGCCGTGCCCACGACGGCGCCGGTCGTCACGATGACCTCGTCGGCGCTCGTGGGCAGGCCGCGTTCGGTGTAGCGCGCCGCGATCGCTTCCCTCAGCTCGGGCACGCCGTTGAGCAGATAGCCGCTGCCGCTGAGGTAGCCGGGCGACGCCGCGATCGCCGCTTCCGCCGCCTGGGTCATCCCGGCCGGCGCGCGCTGTGCCGCGCAGGTGAGGTCGATCGTGCCCGCGGGGACCTGGGCCGACATGTGCAGACCCGTGTCGCGTCGCATCGCGCCCGCCGGAAGGCTCGCCACGCTGCCGGAGCCACGACGAGAGGTGAGATAGCCGCGATCGCGCAACACGGCATACGCGCTGCTCACGGTCGTGCGACTCAGGGCCAGCGCGCTCGTGAGGTCGCGCTCGCTCGGAAGCCGCGTTCCGACCGCGATGCGGCCGTCGGCGATGAGGAGCCTCAGGGAGTCGGCAACCAGTTGGTATGCCGGACCGTCACCTGACGTGGGACCGATGAGTTCCGCGGTGCGGACGGCGGAGAGCACGGGAGCAACCATGAGGCCACTGTCCCACAAGTGGCTATAGAAGAAGAGGCCACTTGTGCAGCACGCTTGCTGCATGAGCCCAATCCAGACCCTGCGCGCAGGCGCCTCACGACGCGTTGAGCTGATCCCCATGACCCCGATGGAGCAGCTGCGCGCGGGTCGGACCCTTCGCCGCGTCAGCCAGCTCCTCGTCGGGCTGTGGCTCTATGGCACGGCCATGGCGATGTTCATCCGGGCGGAGCTGGGGCTGGACCCGTGGGACGTCTTCCACTACGGCGTGCAGCAGCACATCGGTCTGAGCTTCGGGACGATCGTCGTCATCGTCGGTGCGCTCGTCCTCCTGCTGTGGATCCCGCTCAAGCAGTGGCCGGGTCTGGGCACGGTGGCCAACGTCTTCGTCATCGGCATCGCCACCGACGTCATGCTCGCGGTGCTGGACGCGCCGTCCGAGCTCTGGCTGCGCTGGGTGTTCCTGCTCGGCGGGATCGTCGTCAACGGCATTGGAGGAGCGATGTACATCGGCAGCCAATACGGCCCGGGCCCCCGGGATGGCCTCATGACCGGGTTGTCCCGTCGCACCGGTCTGTCGATTCGGTTGGTGCGTACCGCTCTTGAGGTCTCAGTGCTGGCCGTCGGATGGTTGCTCGGTGGTGTCGTCGGGCTCGGGACCGTGCTCTATGCGTTGCTCATCGGGCCTGCCGTCCAGGCGTTTCTCCCGCTGGTGACCGTGCGACTGCCGGCGCCGTCACGGGCATCGGCCCCGGCACCGACACCGGCTCAGAAGGACCTGATCCGCGAGCCGTAGAGGTCCTGCAGGACGCGGTTGTGCTCGTCACCGCCGGGGATGTTGGCCGAGAGGAAGACCGGAGGCACCTCGCCTGCCTCGACCATTCTGCTCACCACGCCGACGGTCAGGGCCTGGCCGATGAACGCCGCGGTGAGGGACGAGACGGCGCCGACCTTGCTGCCGTCAGCCAGTTCGAGGGTGGCGTCGCCGAAGGGCGCGAGGTTGTCGATCACGACATCCGCGATCTCGGACAGGCGCTTGCCGCTCGCGTGCTTCGGCTCGACGGCCCGGGTGTGTTCGAGGCTCGTCACGGCGATGACCTGGTGCCCGCGCTCCTTGAGGGCCAGGGCCATGCCGACGATCGAGGAGTTCACCCCGGAGTTGCTCGCGATGATGAAGACATCCTGGGGATGGATCTCGGTGTGGGCGAGGAGCTCCTCGACGACGGTGGGGTCACGTTCGAGCTCGGGCTTGAACAGGTCTTCGCGATCACGGCCGCCGACGAGCACCACTTCGCGCAAGGTGATCCGTCGCGTGGGGATGAGCCCACCGGCTCGCCCGGCGATCTCCATCGAGAACCCCTCGGAGTGGCCGGTCCCGAACGCCTGGATCACTCCGTTGGAGCGCACGCACTCGGTGAGCAGGTCGATGGCCTCGTCCAGCCCGCCAGCCGCGACGAGCGACTGGAGCCGGGTGAGCCGACTGTTGACCTCCGTCGCGAGATCGGCCTGGGCGGTGTGCGGAGTGCTGGCTGACATGGATGCGCTCTCTCGTCGGGGGGACTCTGCACACTGATGCTGCCATGGGCGCGCGAGGCGGCAGGATGAGGCCGTGATCCTTGTTGCCGTCGACGCCGGAGGTACCCGCACCCGGGCCTCCATCGTGCAGAACTCTCTCGAGTGCGCAGGTGTAGGTCTCGCAGGCCGGGGGAACCCGGTCTCGGCGGGCCCCGATGCTGCGTTCGCGGAGATCGCCACCGCCATCGGCCGAGCGGCCGCTGCGGCAGGCGTCGCGCTCGGGGAGATCGACGCAGTCACCCTGGCCAGTGCGGGTGGGGCGGCTTTCGAGGACGGCTTTCTCGCGGACGCGTTCGCCGGGATCGGGATCAGGGCGCCGTGGGCCAGGAAGGGTGATCTGGCCGCGCTGTTCTCGTCCGGCACCCACGAGACCTCCGGCTACAGTCTCGTCGCCGGGACCGGTGCCACGGCGGTGCGGATCGTGGACAACGCCGAGGTGCAGACCGTTGACGGACTCGGCTGGTTGTTGGGAGACACCGGATCCGGCTTCTGGATCGGGCACCAGGTCGCGCGAGCCGTGGCGACTGCGCTCGATGGCAGGACTGCGACCTCGATGGTCGGGCCCGCCCTTGGGGTGCTCGGGATCGAGCCCGACCTCGCCCTGCGAGCAGGACGTCCCGTCGCGAACCATGAGCTGATCAGAGTGGTCTACACACAGTCGCCGTTTGTCCTGGCCGCGTTGGCGCCGGTCGCCTTCCTCGACGAGAGCGACGAGGTGAGCGCCAATATCGTCGAGGGCGCGGCACACGGCCTGGCTCAGGCCGTCATCGACGTCCACGCCGATGACGTCATCGGGCCGCTCGTCCTCGGTGGTGGCGTGATGGCAGGGCAACCGCGCCTGCGAGAGCGCACCGTGGCCGCACTCGGGGAGGCGGGGCTGACGTTGCAGGTGATCGATGCGGCAGATGGTCTGGTTGGTGCGTCAGTCCTCGGCCTGCGCGACGCTGGCGTCACAGTTGATGCCGCAGTCTTCGAGACCGTGAGGTCGACGACGGAGGTGCAACTGGCTCGGGCGACAGCGCACCAGGCGGACGGGGCATGAGCACCGACACCCGGCCGCGCTTCACCAGTCGGGAGGTCCGTGACGGGTCGGCATATCCGCAGGGCCCGACGCGTCACGCAACCCCCGACTCGTCAGGCAAATCCGACACGTCGCGCACCACACCCGGACTGGATCGCCGTTGACCGTTGACCGTTGACCGTTGACCGTTGACCGTTGACGGGTGACCGGGGGAACCGGTCAGCCGTCCACGGCCAAGGCGAACGGCAGGACCGCGTCGGCACCGGCACGCCGCAGCGCCCGACTTGCCACGGTGAGCGTCCAACGTGAGCTGACGAGGTCGTCGACGAGGAGCACCGGACCACGGACCCCTGCGAGCGTCTGCGCCAGCTCCGGTCCGACGACGAGGCGCTCCCAGACCCCGGCGAGGCGGAACGCGCTGTTGCCGCCCGCCTCACCCGTGGGGCCACCGTGGTCGAGGTCGAGGGTGCCGAGCAGGGGCAGGCGCCCGATCTCGGCCAGGCCCGCGGCGAGTGACTGCACGAGCTGAGGATGACTGCGGGACGGCATGGCGACGATGCCGGCGGGACGCTGCGACCAGCCCCACTCGGCGAGGACGCCGACGCACGCGCGAAGCAGCTCCGGTGTGGCGGGGGCGTCTTCACGCAGCACCTGCCGCAGGCGATTGCCCCAGCCGAGGTCGCTCAGCCGGGCCAGCGCGCGGCCACCTGACATCGCCTCGTCCGGCGAGATCTTGCCCTTGACGGGCACACCGAGCCGGTCCATGCCGGTCGGCCACTGCGCACGCGCGTCGAGGTCCACGCCCACGCGAGCCAGGCGTTTGCGGGCGGCCCCGATGACGTTGTCGGGCACGTCGGTGGCGTACCACGGGCCGGCGCAGCTGTCGCACTTGCCGCAGGGCACGGCCGTTTCATCGTCGAGGGTTCGTTGGAGGAACGCCATGCGGCACTCGGTCGTCGACTCGTAGTCGAGCATGAGCTGCTGCTCGTCGCTCCGACTCTGCGCGACCCGGGCATAGCGCTCGGCGTCGTAGGTCCACGGCTGGCCGGTTCCGGTCCACCCACCCTGGACCCGGGTCACGGCACCATCGACGTCGAGCACCTTGAGGAGCAGCTCGAGGCGCGTGCGGCGGACGTCGACGATCGTCTCGATCGCGGCCGTCGAAAGGGGTCGTCCCGCTTCGGCGAGGGCGGTGAGCACGGCGTCGGCCTGCTCCTGGCGAGGCATCGACACCGACGCGAAGTAGAGCCAGATGTCCTTGTCCTCTGGGCCTGGGAGGAGCAGGACGTCGGCCCGGTCGGTGGCGCGTCCGGCACGACCGACCTGTTGGTAGTAGGCGACGGGTGACGACGGCGCCCCCAGGTGCACGACGAACCCGAGGTCAGGCTTGTCGAAGCCCATGCCGAGAGCCGAGGTCGCCACGAGAGCCTTGACCTGGTTGTCGCGCAGCTGACCTTCGAGGCGCTCACGGTCGGCGGGGTCCGTGCGGCCGGTGTAGGACGAGACGCGGTGGCCGGCCTCCGTCAGGGCGGCCGCGACCTCCTCGGCGGCAGCCACCGTCAACGCGTAGACGATCCCGCTGCCCGGCAACTCGTCGAGGTGCGCGAGGAGCCAGCCGAGCCGCTGCTCGGGCGACATCGAACTCAGCACACCGAGCCGCAAGGAGTCACGCGCGAGTCCGCCGCGCACGGTCAGAACCTCGCGCCCACCGACTCCCAGCTGCTCGACGACATCGGTCACGACGCGGGCGTTGGCGGTCGCCGTCGTCGCGAGCACCGGCACGTCTGCGGGGAGTTCGGTGAGCAGGTCGCGGATGCGCCGGTAGTCGGGCCGGAAGTCGTGTCCCCAGTCGGAGACGCAGTGGGCCTCGTCGACGACGAGGAGGCCGCAACGGCGCGCGAGGTCGGGGAGCTGCTCGTCGCGAAAGCGCGGGTTGTTGAGCCGTTCGGGACTCACGAGCAGGACGTCGACCGAGTCGGAGGCCAGTGCCTGACGCACGTCGTCCCAGTCCTGGGCGTTCGCCGAGTTCATCGTCACGGCGCGTATGCCGGCCCGCTGGGCCGCGGCGATCTGATCGCGCATGAGCGCCAGCAGGGGGGAGATGATCACCGTCGGTCCGGCGCCCTGGGCCCGACGCAGCGCCGTCGCGACGAAATAGACCGCCGACTTGCCCCACCCTGTCCGCTGGACGACGAGGACGCGCGACCGGTCGGCCACCAGGGCGGTGATGGCCTCGAGCTGGCCGTCGCGGAAGTCGACGTCGTCGCGTCCGACGAGTCGGCGCAGGGCCGTCGTCGCGTCGCTGGCAAGCGTGGTGGTCTCAGATGCGTTCGTCATGGTCACCCCACCGTAGGCGGGTCTCCCGACAAGGACTCAGCGCCCTGTGGACAACTGCCCTCAGTGCCATCCGTCGTCATCGACCCCACCGGGCACATTCGCCTCGGGGTCATAGGGCGTGCGGGTGAACCGGAACGTGGCGAGGTCGAGGTGCGACACCGACCCGTCCTCGCGGCGCAACACACGCAGCGGCTCGCCCGTGTAGTAGCCGTCGAGACCCACCCACTCGTCCCAGCTCTCGCCCACGCGTCGGAAGCGCGACCCGCGGCCCGTCCCGGGAGTCCCGAAGACCAGGTGCTCGCCGACGAACCGCGCCGTCTCCGCGGCCGGACCCCAGTGCCACAACCCCGCAAGTTCGAGCCCGTCCGAGGACCCGGAGGCGACCCACGGTGTGACCTCAGGCGCCTCGAGCTCACGCATCGTCCGCAGCAGCTCCGTGTGCAGTGGCCTGAGCCCCGCGCTCGCCGTCGTGTTGCTGAAGAGCACGACACCATCACCGACCTCACCCGCTGGCCCGTCGCCGGTCTCGGCGTCGAGGTGCACCCGCAGGATCGCGAGGAAGCCGGGCATCGAGCCGCCGTGCCCGGCCGAGCGGGCGCCCGCCTCGTTCCACACCTGCCAGCCGAGTCCGTGCGCGCCGAGCCATGGCTGTCCGGGCTCGTCGACGACGTGGTGCGGCTCGACCATCTCGGCCAGAGTCTCTGCCGACAGCACGCCGTCAGTCCGTCCACCCAGCAGGGCCGTCCACTTGGCGAGGTCGTTCACGGTCGTCCAGAGCTGACCGGCGGGTGCCATGGCTCCGGCGTCGTGCTCGGGTTCGGCCAACAGCACGTCGGCGAAGGGATGCACCGCCAACCCCTGTGCCGCAGCGCCCGAGGGCCGCAGCGTGGTCCGCGTCATGCCCAACGGTTCGAGCAGTTCGTCACGCACGACCTCGAACCACGGGCGTTCCCGGACCACCTCGACAAGGCGACCGAGGGCGGCATACCCCGTGTTGGAGTAGTGAAAGCGGCGGCCGGAACGGAAGCGTGCTCCGACGCCGGACGCGACAAGTGCGTCCCAGTCGTCGCCGGGGGTGCGCTCCCACCAGTCGCTCGACGACTCGGCCTGCACACCGCCGGCGTGGGTGAGGAGCTGCTCGATGGTGACGTCGTCGAGCGCACTGCCGGGGACGTGTGCCCCGAAGCGGTCCGACAGCTCGAGTCGCCCCGCGTCACGCAGCCGCATCACCGCCACCGCCACGAAGGTCTTCGTGATCGACCCCATCCGGAACTGCGTGTCCGCGTCGACGGCGACACCGTCCGCGCGCCCGTCGACCGTGCCGACCGCGCCGGACCAGACGAGCTCGCCGCCGCGCACGAGTCCCGCTGCGACAGAGGGCATCCGGTGCTTGCGTTGACCGGCGGCAAGGATGTGGTCGAGGCGTGCAGAAGTCGACGTTGAGATCGGCATCCGACCACCCTAGGTCGGGCGGCGGGGGAGCCGCTGCCGGGGCGGCTCGGTGCTGCGAGACTGGTGCCATGGTCGATCCCGTTCCCGAAGCCAGTGAGCGTCCCTATCGCACAGAGGTTCCGCTCCGGTGGTCCGACATGGACGCCTATGGCCACGTCAACAACGTGCAGTACCTCCGCCTCCTCGAGGATGCCCGCATCATCGGCTTCCGCGAGTGGTTCGGCGCCGACCGCTCGCTCCTCGACGGCGGGGTCGTCGTGTCGCGTCACGAGATCGAATACCTGGCGCCGCTGACCTACCGACCGCAGCCGATCGAGGTCGACATGTGGGTCACGAGCGTCCACGGCGCAGGGTTCAACCTCGGGTATGCCGTTCGCGATCCCGAGGCGCTCGGCGAGACCGTGTATGCGCTCGCCGAGACCGGGCTCGTCCTCTACGACTTCACGACCGCGAGTCCGCGCCGTCTCACCAAGGACGACCGGGCGATCCTCGCGACGCACGCCGGCGACGCCGTTGCCTTCCGTTGGTCGCGCCGGTGAGCGCTGTGGTCGCCACCGAGCTCGTGCTCGCCGACGCTGAGTCCCTCCAGGACCTTGGCCGGTATGCCGCCCGCGCCCGTGCGCTCGACACCGACGGTGCCGTGCGACTCCAAGCGGTCGGGCTCGTCCTCGCGTCGTGGGTGGGAGTGTTGCCCGGGTCAGGCTTGCTCAGCACCGGAGTGACGGTCGGCTTGCGCACGTCGGAGCTCGCAGAGCCAGCTCAGCTCGACGTGTTGGTCCCGCTCGCGTCGGTGAGTGACCGGGTGGCGCGACCGGGGGAACGGGCGGTGCTGCCCGTCCCGCCGATGACAGTGTCGGCTGCGTGGGCTGCGGTGTCTCCGCCTCGTTCGGGGTGGCGGCCGCTCGGTGTGATCGACTCAGAAACGTTGCAGCGCAGCGCATCTGAGGGGATTGCCGAGGTCGCCGATGGCACCCCGCAGGGCGCTGGGGCTCCTGCTCTTGCTGCCTTGCGTGAGCAGGTGTGGCGCCGCTCGATGGCCGGCACGACGGACGAGGCGCCGGTTCCGGCGGCGCTGGCGTTCGCGGCATACGCTCTCGGCTTCCTCACGCCGGGCGCCGAGGCGAGCATCGCGACGAGTGGTCCCTGGACCCGTCTCACCACACCCGCCGGACACGCCCTCACCCGCTCCTGACGGAGGAAGTTGCTCTGGATTGATGGGGCCAAACGCGCGACATACCGCGCGTTTGGCCCCATCACCTATGAATCGCTGCGCGTCAGGCGCGGATGCGGCGGCCGGCGACGATGACGAGCGTGGCGACGGCGGCTGTGCCGAGCCACATCGCGACGAAGGCTGGCACGTCCTTGCCGGCGCGTGTGTGCAAAGCAGCGAACACTGCACCCGTGGCCGCGATGCCGATCACCGAGCCGAGCACGTCCGACAGCTGCAGGTTCGACGATGCCGACCCGTGGTCCGACGGAGCGGTGAGCGACAGGGCGAGGACCGACAGGCTCGCCGTGCCCATTCCCATCCCCATGCCTGCGACGGCCAGTGGCGCCGCGATGAGCCACGGCCACCACCCCGCCCACGTCACCACGACGACGCCGAGCAGCCCAGCAGCAAGCGCCGCCCCGCCGAGGCTCACGAGCCGATCGCGCGCCCCTGAGAAGCGGTCGCGCCCCTGGATCCAGGAGCCCAACGACCAGCCGATGGACCCGATTGCCAACACCGAACCGGCCTGCGCGAGAGTCAACCCGCGCTCCCCGGTGAGCATGAGCGGGATGTAGGTGATCGTGCCGAAGAACGCGCACGGCAGGAAGAAGCGGCTGATCATCACCGACGACAGCCCGCGACGCATCGTGAACGTTCCCGCGGGCAGCAACAACGGCGCGCAGACGAACACACCCACAAGCCCGAGGAGCGCCGCAACCGTCTGGACCGACCACGTCAGCTCGAGTTCGTGCGTGCCCCACTGCATGACGCCGGCAGACACGGCAATGCCGAGCCCGAGCCAGGCTGCCCGCACGTGCGAGCCGTGGTCGCGGCTTGAGGCATCCACGCTCGAGTCGGAGGCGCGGATCTGGCCGCGCCGCACCAGCAACACGACGAGCGCCGCCGCAACCGGTGCGATGACCATCCAGAAGACCCAGCGCCACGACCAGGTGCTCGTCACCCACCCGGCGATCACCGGACCAACCAGCGAGGGAAGGACCCACGCAGCACTGATGACACTGAACACCTTGGGTCGCAACGACTCGGGATACGTGCGACCGATGAGGACGAAGCCGGCGACGAACGTCAATCCAGCACCGAGGCCCGCGACAGCGCGCCCCAACAGGAACGGCGTGAAGTCCGTCGATGCCCCGCAGATCCCGCAGCCCAACGCAAAGAGCCCCTGGCCCGTCAGCAGTGACGGCAGCGATCCCGATCGATCGCACCACACACCCGCCAACACGATGCCGAGCAGCTGGGTCGTGAGCATGACCGAGAACGCCAACCCGTACGACCGAACCGCATCGAGCTCGAGAGCTACCTCGGGCATGGCCGTGGAGACAGCCATCGACTCGAACGCGATGACGAGGATGAGCGAGACGAGCGCCAGGGTCAGGGCGGCATACTCCGGTCCGAAGACCCCGCCGCGGCTCGATGGCTTGCCCGCCACAATGTCGATTCCCCGTGAACTCACTCCGTCACGCTACGCGAGACCCATACAGGCTCAGGCGGCCGAAGTGAGTGGGTGGCCGCGCTCGGCCAACACGTCGCGCAACGTGCCGATGTGGTCGGTGACGATGCCGTCGACGCCGAGGTCGAGGAGTCGGTGCATCTCGGTGGCGGACTCGTCGCTCCACGGGTGGAACCACACGTGCACCTGCTTGCCCAACCGGTGCGCAACTGAGACCAACTGCGGTGTCACGAGCGTGATCTCACGTCCGCGAATGCGGTGAGCGACAGGAATCTGCAGCACCGGCGCGGGGGTGTGGAGCCACCGGGACAGGGGACCGGGCGCATACCGCAGAGCACCCGTCCCGATCTGACCCGCGGCCGTCGCCAACGAGTGCCCGAGCGCCCGCCGAGCCGCCCGCACCCGCAGCTCGCTGAACGACGCGATGCACACACGGTCGATGGCGTTGTGCCGCCGGATCGTGCTGATCATCGGGTCGAGAGCCGAGTCCGACTTGATGTCGACGTTGAGCCGTGTCGTCGGGAGCTCCTCGAGCAGCTCCGTCAGCAAGGGGACTGCATCGGTGCCGTTGATCCGCGCCTCGCGCACCGCGGCATACGGGAGGTCGATGATGGCGCCCTCCACATCGGTGACCCGGTCGAGGTGCGTGTCGTGGAAGGCGACCAGCTCACCGTCCGACGTCGCGTGCACATCCGTCTCGAGATAGCGATAACCCATGGCCACGGCCCGTCGGAACGCACCCATCGTGTTCTCGAGACCGACATTCGGACCGTATGCCGCGCCGCCGCGATGTGCCATCCCGATCGGTCCGTCGTGGTCGAAGTAGGCGAACTCCGAAGCCCGCGCCATGGCGTCAGATCCTTGCCCAGACGGCGACGTCGGTCGGAACGCGCCCCTCATGGGTGAGGTCCTCGGAGTAGTGCGTCACCACGGCGCCGGCCGGCAGGGTCACCGGCTCCGCGCCGAGGTTGACGAGGACGAGTGTCCGACGCGAGTCGTCTGCGGACGCGTTGACGAACGCGATGACGTCACCATCCGAGAACTCGTGCCACGATGCCGAACCCAGCCCGAGACGTGCTTCCCGGCGAGCAGCCAGCATCGAGCGATAGAGCTCCAACGTCGACCCGGCGACCCCTGCTTGCTGGTCCACGGCATACGCGCCGTAGGACTCGGGCTGCGGCAGCCAGGTCCTGTCGCTCGGCCCGAAACCCAGGCTGGGCGCATCGCGCACCCACGGAATCGGCACCCGGCACCCGTCGCGCCCGATCGCCTTGCCCTCGGTGCGGTGGAACGTCGGGTCCTGACGGAACTCGTGCGGCATGTCAGTCGACTCGGGGAGCCCGAGTTCCTCGCCCTGATAGAGGTAGGCGCTGCCGGGAAGCCCGAGCATCAACATCGTGGCGGCACGCGCCCTGCGCAGACCGAGCTCGGCGTCGGGTTGAGCCTGATCGGCCGCGATCCCGTTGGGGCGAGGCAGCGACTGGTCGAGGCCGAGCCTGGAGACGTGACGAACCACGTCGTGGTTGGACAGCACCCACGTCGTCGGGGCACCGACCGCGTCGTTCTCGCGGAAGGACGTCGTGATGACCTCGCGGAAGCTGTTGGCGCCCCAGTGGGTGTCGAGGAAGTCGAAGTTGAAAGCCTGGTGCATCTCATCGCTGCGGACGTAGCGGGCCAGTTGGCTCTCCGGCTTCACCCACGCCTCGGCGCACAGAATCCGCTCGGGAGAGGGCTGCTCGTTCAGAAGAGACCTCCATCGACGGTAGATCTCGTGGACGCCCTCCTGATCCCACATCGGGGGCCGGGGGCCGTGCCCGGTCTCGTGGATGCGGGCTGACTCGTCCTCGGTCAGCGGGAGCGCCGCCTCTGCGCTCGTGTCCGTGGCGTCGAGCATCTGGAGCGGGCCGTCCCAGTCGGGCAGTCCCTCTTCCTTGACGAGGCCGTGGGCGACGTCGACACGGAAACCATCCACGCCGCGCTGGCACCAGAACTCCAGGATTGACGCGAACTCGTCGCCGACCTCGGGGTTGGTCCAGTCGTAGTCGGGCTGCGTCGTGTCGAAGATGTGGAGGTACCACTCGCCGGGCGTGCCATCGGCCTCGACAACGCGGGTCCACCCGTTGCCACCGAAGACCGACGGCCAGTTGTTGGGTGGCTCGTCACCGTTCTCGCCCTTGCCCTCGCGGAAGATGTAGCGACCCCGCTCGGCGCTTCCCGGCTCGGCGGTCAGCGCTGCCCGGAACCACTCGTGCTCGCTGGACGAGTGGTTGGGCACGAGGTCCACGATGACCTTGAGCCCGAGGTCGTGTGCGCCGGCAATGAGCGCGTCGGCGTCGTCGAGCGAGCCGAAGATCGGGTCGATGTTGCGGTAGTCGGCGACGTCGTAGCCCGCGTCGTGCATCGGCGAGACGTAGAACGGCGAGAGCCAGATCGCGTCGACACCGAGGTCGCGCAGGTAGGGCAGACGGGCCGTGATGCCCGGCAGGTCGCCGATGCCGTCGCCGTCGGAGTCGGCCCACGACCGCGGATAGATCTGGTAGATCACGGCGTCGCGCCACCACGGCGCGTCGGCCGGGTCGGCGGGGTGCAGGAGGGCGGCGTCCGTTGTGGTCTGGGTCACCCACCCCATGCTTCCGTATGCCGCCCGCCCCCCAAAATCCCACCCCCTCACCGACCGGCTTCGTGCCCCGCACGGACAACTCGCTGTCCGTGCGGGGCACGAAGCCGGTTCAGGGGTGGACGAGTTCGCGGTGGTCCTCGGCGCGGCCGTGGAGCGGGCAGGGCTGCCGGGGCTCGCGTGGGCACAGCACCCAGACCTGGCTGGCCCGAGCGCGATAGAGCCGATACGGGGACTCGCCGGTGACGTCCTCGAGCGTCATTGTGCTGCCACCTCGCGACGGCGCACCCGGGTAGACGCGCAACCCGGCCTCAAGCTCTCGGCCGTCGACGACGGAAGCCGAGCCGACGGCATACAGGGCTCGTCCGTGGTACGCCGGAACGGTCGAGTCGAAGACGACGAGACTCACCTCGGGGTGAGCCTCGACGTTGACCGAATGGAGCGAAGCGCGGTTGGACACCCAGTAGAAGTCGGTGAGGCCTTTGGCTGCCATGTAGACCGGGGAGGTCCACGGCTGCCCGTCGGCGCCGATCGTGCCGAGGGTCAGGTAGGCGTTGCGCTCGAGCAGGGCCCTCGCGTGGTCCGGGAGGGGTGCATGGAGCGACTCATCCGTCATGCCACCAGTCCTACCCCATGGCGGCGACCTGTCGCGGGGAGCGGAGTCTGCCGTCCCTCGACTTCGTGCCCCAAACGGACAACTCGCTGGCGCCCGCCGTCCGCACCCGCCTTTCGACTTCGTGCCCCAAACGGACAACTCGCTGGCGCTCGCCGTCCGTTTGGGGCACGAAGTCGAGCCGCATTCAGAGGGTCGGGCGTCCCTCGGGGCCGACGGGCGAGGAGGGTGGGCCACCAGCTGATGACGGCGTTGGGTCATCGGTGTTGACGAGCATGTGCGCCGCGCGCATGAAGTAGTCGCGCATCGCCTCGGCGTGAGCCTCGGGCAGGTCGAGCGTCTCCATCGCGGCGATCATGTGTCGCATCCACCGGTCGCGCATGTCGAGGGTCACCGGGTAGGGCGCGTGCCGCATCCGCAGCCGCGGGTGGCCGCGCTCCTGGCTGTAGGCGTTGGGTCCACCGAAGTACTGCTCGAGGAACATCCGCAGCCGCCGCTCGGCCGGAGCGAGGTCCTGCTCGGGATAGAGCGCCCGCAGCTCGGGGTCGGCCGCGACGCCGACGTAGAACGCGTGGACGAGCCGCTCGAACGTCGCAGCGCCGCCGACTTCTTCGTAGAAGCTCATGGTCGGGGTGCTCCGAAGGGGTTCATCGGTGGGGCCTTGACGCCAGCCACGTCGAGCGCCGACTTGATGCGCTGACGCAGCTCGCGCTGGATGTCGACCTTGTCGCCGGGCGAGGTTTCCGCAAGCACGCGCAGGGTCATCGTCTGGCCGACGATCGACTCGATACCGGCGACCGTGGGGGTGTCGAGCAGCCGCCCGTCCCAGGCCTCGTCGCCAGCCATCGCCGCAACCGCCTCACGGATCACCGCAGTGACGTGGGCGACGTCCTCGTCGTAGGAGACCGGCACGTCGATGATCGCCGTCGCCCGGTGCTGGCTGAGGTTGCCGATCCGGACGATCTCGCCGTTGCGGATGTACCAGGTCACCCCGTTGGCGTCGCGCAGACGGGTCACCCGCAGCGAGACCTCCTCGACGGTGCCGATCGCCTCACCGGTGTCGATGACGTCACCGACGCCGTACTGGTCCTCGAGAATCATGAACACGCCGGACAGGAAGTCCTTGACGAGGCTCTGCGCGCCGAACCCGAGCGCCACACCACCCACTCCGGCCGACGCGAGCAGCGGCCCGAGCGGGATGCCGACGAGTGCCATCACCGTCAGCATCGCGACGAGCCCGACGACAAACGTCACGCTGCTCCGAAGCAAGGACCCGAGGGTCGCGGTCCGCTGCTGGTGTCGCGCCCGTGCCGTCGCCGATGCCTCGGCGAAGAGCCGACCGGGCAGAAAGCGATCGCGCCACTCATCGTCACGTGCGGTCGTCTTGGACGTCATCGTCTTCACGACGCGCGCGATGAGCCGGTGCAGCAACCACCGAACGACGACGGCGAGGACCAGGGTGAGCAGGATCCGCAGACCGTCGGTGAGCAACCACTCCTGGATCCGGTCAGCGGTCACCAGGGTCTGGGTGAGGTCGACTTGCGTCATGCCTGGGCGTCACGCTCCTGCGCCGCGAGAGCGCGCGTGATGGGGTCGCGGTTCTCGGCGACGATCCGTCGCAGGGCATCCGGGGAGTCGGTGTTGGCGTCAAGCCAGGACTGCGTGGCATCGCGCAACTCGACCGAGGCCAGTCCGCGCGGATAGAAGCCCACGACGATCGACTCCACGAGTGCCATGGAACCCTTGTCCTGCAACGACTTCAGCACATCGTGGTAGCGACTGACGAACGGTTGCAGAGCGCTCACATCACCCGTTCGACCGAAGCCGAGACCGTAGGCATCAACCATCGAGTTCGACAGGCCGTCATCCTCGATGGCGGCCTTCCACGCCGCCTCCTTGGCTTCGGGCGTCGGCACCGAAGCGCGTGCGCGGGCTGCCCGCTCGCGCCCGGTGGCCGTGGCGTCGCGCGTCAGTTCGGCGTCGATCTCGCCATCCTCGAGAGCGTTCGCGCCCGCGAGACCGGTGAGCAGGGTCCACCGCATGTCCGTGTCGAGTGTGAGCCCCTCGAGGGCCTCGGTACCCGAGAGAAGCCCACGCAGGTATGCCGTGTCGTCACCGGTCGTGGTGAACCCGGCTGCCGTGGTGACGAGCTGGAGCTGCGCATCGCTGCCGGGTGCGGCCGTCTTCGCGGCTTCCCAGAGCTGGGCGAGCGTCGAGCGACGGGTCTCGTCACGGTTCTCGGGTGCCACGTAGAGGTTGACTGCGGTCGAGAGCTGCGCGACCAGGGTGCGGATGAGGGTCGAGTCGGACTCGCCGGGCAGGACCGCGAGAACGAGTTCCGCGAACGTACGCGCACTCATCTCGGCGTCGCGCGTCATGTCCCAGGCCGACGCGAGGACGAGCGACTTCGGGAGCGAGCTCTCGAAACCGCGCACGTGCTCGATGGCCGTCGAGAGGGAGCGCTCGTCGAGACGGATCTTGGCGTAGGTGAGGTCGTCGTCGTTGACGAGGACCATGTCGGGCTGCTTGCGACCGATGAGCCCGGGGACCTCGGTGCGCTCGCCGACGAGGTCGAGCTCGATCCGGTCGGTGCGCACGAGGCGAGCACCGCCCTTGCCACCCAGCTCCACGGCATACAGGCCGATGCCCAGGCGGTGCGGTCGGATCGTCTCGAAGCCCTTGGCAAAGGTCTGCTCGATGACGGCACCCGAGATGAGGCCACGGTCGTCGACCTCGATGACCGGGCGCAGCGTGTTGACGCCGGCGGTCTCGAGCCAGGCCTTGCTCCAGGTGCGCAGGTCGCGACCCGACGTCGCCTCGAGCTCGTCGAGGAGGTCGTCCAAGGTGGTGTTGCTCCACTTGTGCTTGGCGAAGTAGGCGCGCAGTCCATCGCGGAACGGCTCGCGGCCCACGTAGGCGACGAGCTGCTTGAGGACGGAGGCGCCCTTGGCGTAGGTGATGCCGTCGAAGTTGACCTCGACGTCCTCGAGGTCGCGGATGGGCGCCACGATCGGGTGGGTCGAGGACAGCTGGTCCTGGCGGTAGGCCCAGTCCTTCTCGTGCGTGCCGAAGGTCGTCCACGCCTCGGTCCACTCGGTGGCCTCGGCCTGCGCGGTCGTCGACGCCCACTCGGCGAAGGACTCATTGAGCCAGAGGTCGTTCCACCACTTCATCGTCACGAGGTTGCCGAACCACATGTGCGCGAGTTCGTGCAGCAGGGTGAGGGCGCGGCGCTCGACGATGGCCTCGGTGACCTTGGAGCGGAAGACGTACATCTCGTTGAAGGTGACGCACGCGGCGTTCTCCATCGCGCCCATGTTGTATTCGGGCGTGAAGATCTGGTCGTACTTCTCGAACGGGTACGCCTGGTCGAACTCGGCCTCGAAGAACTCGAAGCCCTTCTTGGTCAGATCGAAGAGGTTGTCGGCGTCGAGGAACTGCGTGAGCGACTTGCGGCAGAAGATGCCGAGCGGGATCTCGCCGTTGCGGCTCGTCAGGCTGTCGCGCACGACGTCGTAGGGGCCCGCGACGAGCGCCGTGATGTAGCTCGAGATCGGACCGGTCGGAGTGAACGCCCACGTCGCGACACCGTCGCGGTCAGTTGCCGTCGGCTCCGGCGTGGGGGAGTTGGAGAGCACCTGCCAGTGACTCGGCGCCGTGACCGTGAACGTGAACCGCGCCTTGAGGTCGGGCTGCTCGAACACGGGATACATGCGCCGGCTGTCCGGCACCTCGAACTGGCTGTAGAGGTAGACCTCGTCATCGACCGGGTCGACGAAGCGGTGCAGGCCCTCACCCGTGTTCATGTACTTGCCCGTGGCCTCGATGCGCAGCTCGTTGTCGGCGGCCAGTCCGTCGATGGACAGACGAGACCCGTCGTATGCCGGCTCGACCGCCTCCCCGTTGAGCGTCACCCTGTCGATCGACTCACCGAGGAAGTCGACGAAGGTCGCGGCTCCTTCGGTGGCGGTGAAGGTGATGGTGCTCGTCGTCGCGAACGTCGTTTCGGACGTCGTGAGGTCGAGCTCGACGGCATACGCCTGCACCGACACGAGCGCGGCGCGCTCCTCGGCCTCGACGCGGGTGAGGTTCTTGCCGGGCACGGGGGATCTCCTGGTCTGCCAAGGAAAAAGGGACGGGGTGTGGTCCCGAAGGATTCTCATCCTCGCACGCGGACTCGGCGTTCGAAGGCCCCCGGGGGAGTGGCACGATGAGCGCATGAGCGACGAGCAGCGTCACACCGCCGGGTTCTGGTTCGACCCCCTATGCCCGTGGGCATGGATGACGTCCCGGTGGATGGGTGAGGTCGAGCAGGTCCGTCCGGTCGACGTGACGTGGCACCCCTTCAGCCTCGCGGTGCTCAACGAGGGCCGCGACCTGCCGCCGTCGTACCGCGAGCTCATGGACCGAGGGTGGGGTCCCGCCCGGGTCGTCACCGCGGCGCGTGAGCTGCACGGCCAAGAGGTCGTCAAGCCGCTGTACGACGCCATCGGCACCGCGATCCACCCCGGTGGGGTCGAGGACTTCGACGAGGCCATCGCCATCGGGCTCGAGAAGGCAGGCCTCCCCGCCGACCTCGCGAAGTTCGCTGCCACGGACGAGTACGACCCGCAGATGCGGGCCTCCACCCAGCGCGCCCTCGACCTCGTCGGTGATGACGTCGGCACCCCCGTCATCTCCGTCGACGGCGTCTCCTTCTTCGGCCCCGTCGTCACCCCGGCCCCCAAGGGCGAGGCTGCAGGCAAGCTCTGGGACGGCACCGTGCTCGTCGCGGGCACGCCCGGCTTCTTCGAGATCAAGCGCAGCCGCACCGCCGACCCGCAGTTCGACTGACCGCTCCCCCCGACTGACCCTTCACCTCGACCACTGACGTTCGACACAGGAGCACGACCAGACATGCGCGTACACATCGGCGGCGACCACGCGGCATACGAGCTGCAGCAGGACCTCATCGCGTTCCTCGAGGGTGAAGGGCACGACGTGACCGACCACGGTCCCTTCGACCTCGACCCGCTCGATGACTATCCCGTCTTCGTGCTGCGCGCGGCGCAGGCCGTTGCGGCCGATCCGGGGTCGCTCGGTGTCGTCCTTGGTGGCTCGGGCAACGGCGAGCAGATGGCGGCCAACAAGGTCGCCGGCGTGCGGGCAGCTCTCTGCTACAACGACGAACTGGCCCAGCTCTCGCGCGAGCACAACAACGCCCAGGTCATCTCCATCGGTGGTCGCATGAACACTGTGGAGGAGGCGCGCTCCATGGTGCGCACCTTCCTTGCCACGCCGTTCTCCGGGGAGGAACGCCACCAGCGTCGGATCGACATGGTGAGCGCCTACGAGGACACCAAAACCCTGCCTGATCTGCCCTGACGCGCTTTCTCTGACTCCTTTCGCCGGAGGCTACTCGTGGGTTAATGTGATCCGCACGCAGTCCACGACAGGAGCAAAGCTGGTGGCTACGGACGTCAGCGCTCTCGCACGCAGGGCCCCGACGACGCTCACCCGTCTCCTTGGCGGCACCGTCGCGGCAGGACCACGTCGCGACCGCATCGTCTTTGCGGTTCTTGCCCTCATCGCCCTGACCTTCGTGCTGCTCATCATGGGCGAACCCACGAGAGTTCCGATCCCGACGTTGGCGCCCCTGATCCTGCTCAGTGGCCTCTACCTGCCGCAGCGCCACCTCGTCGGTCTCTACGTCCTCATCGGCCTCGGCATCGCGACGACCATCCCGCGGTCGTCCGGCACCGCGATGGCCAAGACCCTCATCGTCTCGTCGATGTTCGCTCTCATGGCCATGATGGTCATCGTCGCGTCGTCCCGGGTTCGGGTCGGGTCGACGGGCTTCCATGGCGAGAACCTCTTCGTCGAGCTGCGCGACCGCATCGCCCGATCCGCCCGGCTCCCCGGCCTGCCCGACGGGTGGACCGCGGAGTCGGCCGTGCGGTCGGCCAACGGCGAGGGATTCTCGGGCGACTTCATGGTCGCCGAGCGCACCCACGGCGGCCGTCACCTCGAGGTCGCCCTGGTCGATGTCAGCGGCAAGGGTCGCGAGGCGGGGACGCGTTCGCTGCTGCTCTCCGGCGCCCTCGGCGCGCTCCTCGGCTCCTTGTCTCCGGTCAACTTCCTCTGCGAGGCCAACCGCTACCTCGTGCGTCAGGGGTGGGAAGAAGGCTTCGCGACCGCCGTCCACGTCGACATCAACCTCGACACCGGCGAGTTCTCGGTCGGCAACGCCGGGCACCCAGCGCCCGTGCGCTACTCCTTCGGCACCGGGAACTGGGACATCCTCGAGGGTGGCCGAGGTCCGGTGTTGGGCATCATGCAGGGAGTCACCTTCCCCCGCATCCACGGCACGCTGTCCATGGGCGATGCGCTGATGATCTACTCCGACGGCATCATCGAGTCCCGCGGACACGACCTGTCCGAAGGCACCGACCGCATGCTCGGGGCCGCCTCCGAGGCGATGATCCGCCGCGGTGACTCCGTCGCGGACGCCGTGGTCTCATCCGCGCGCTCCGGCGAGTCCGACGACCGCGCCGTCTTCGTCATCGTTCGCGCCTGACGCCTGCGGATCTCAACCGTTTTCGTGCCCCGCACGGACATCGGCCTGGGTATGGATGGCGCCCGTTCAGGTCAGGCGTCTTTGTGCCCCGCACGGACATCGAGGCGGTGTGTCCGTGCGGGGCACGAAGTGGATCTGGCGGTGTCCGTGCGGGGCACGAAGTGGGTCGGCGCCATCGATCCAGTCAGTAGTGCGAGGCCGCTGCGGACTCACGCCCGCCGAGGATCTGGTCGAGGGCGTACTCGGTCACGCGGACCAACGCCGCCTTGGCCGACTCGCGATCGCGCGCGTCGATCGCGAGGATCGGGATGCTGGGCGGCAGCGCCAACGCCTCACGCACCTCCTCGACGGGGAAGCGCTGCGCCCCGTCGAACTCGTTGACGGCGACGATGAAGGGCAGTTGCTTGGCCTCGAAGTAGTCCACGGCCGCGAACGCCTCGTCGAGTCTCTGGGTGTCGACGAGGACGACGGCGCCGATCGCGCCGCGCACCAGGTCGTCCCACATGAACCAGAACCGACGCTGTCCGGGCGTTCCGAAGAGATAGAGGACCAGGTCGTCGCCCAGGGTGATGCGACCGAAGTCCATGGCCACGGTGGTCGTCGACTTCAGCGGCGTCGAGGCGAGGTCGTCCACCCCGCTCGACGCGTTGGTCACCAGCGCCTCGGTGCGCAGCGGCACGATCTCGGACACGGCGCCGACGAGAGTGGTCTTGCCGACCCCGAATCCACCGGCCACGACGATCTTGGTCGACGCAGCACCCGCGGAAGAACTAGATGGCCCGAAGTCCACGGAGGGTCCTTTCGATGAGGTCCTTGCGCTCGCTGAGAGTCGAGGAGTCCGTGAGGGTGACGGCGGCAGTCTCGAGGTAGCCGTCATCGATGAGGTCACCGAGCAGGACCCGGACGACACCCAGCGGCAGGCCGACCTTCGCAGCGATCTCGGCGACCGATGTGCGCTCGTCACAGGCCATGACGATCCGGTCGAGCTGGTCGTGTCCGGCCCACTCGCGCTGGCGGGCACGGGGAAGCTGCTGGACCATCGCCTCGACGGGCAGGTGGACCGATGACTGGGTCCGTCCCGAGGTCAGCGCATAGGGACGCACGATGCCGGCAGTCGGCACGTGCTCTTCCTCGTCGCGGTGGTGGGGGGCCATCTCAGATCCTCATCAGTTCCATCAGTGAAGTTCACTCAGTAGGTGCGGGTGCCTCGGGCCTCGGCCTGGATCATCGGCCCGACCCGTTGCACCAAGAGGGCCATCTCATAGCCGATCTGGCCGATGTCGGCGGTCCCAGAGGTGAGGACAGCGAGGTTCGACCCGTCGCCGACACTCATGAGCAGGAGGTAGCCCTGCTCCATCTCGATGACCGTCTGGAGGACCGTTCCGCCGTCGAAGAGCTGAGCGGCGCCCGTCGCGAGGCTCGCGAGTCCCGACGAGACAGCCGCCATCTGCTCGGCTCGATCGGCGGGGAGCCGGGCACTGCCGGCAACGAGCAGGCCGTCCGCGGAGACGAGGATCGCGTGGGTTGCGCCAGCGACGTCGTCGACGAACCTGGACACGACCCAGTCGAGGTTGCGTCGCGGGGCTCCGGGGGTGGAGTCGCTCATGATCGGTCCAGCTCCTCATCAAGCAGTGTGGATCCGGAGTTGCTCGCGGACCGGGACTCGTTCGTGCCATGGTCGCCCTCAGCCCCGATGCCCGCCCGCCCACGCCGCACGCCGGCGAGGTGGCGGTTGAGGTGCGCTCGGATCGCCTCGGGGTCACGGGCGACAGCGCCATTGCCGCCCTGCCCGGCCTGACCCGGGACCAGGGTCGAGCCGGGGCGCCGCATCGGCAGACCGGACCTCGACAGCCCAGCCGACTCACCTGCGACGGCTCGCTCTGCTGCCTGCCACCCCTGGTCGATCTCTTCGGAGGCCCACGGCAGGTCGGCGTTGTCGCTGTCCGAGAGCCAGCTCGTCTGGAGCTGTCGGAAGATCGGCGTCTGCGCGACAGGCGACGGCGCGAGGTCGCGGATGTACAGGGGCTCTCGTGCCGCGACCGGTTGGTCGATCGGCTCGTGCTGCTCCCCTGCGTTCTCGGGCACCGCATGGGGCGCCGCTTCCGGCTCCCGCGTCGGTTCGAAGGACGTGGCGCTCGGTGCGTGCGTGCTGGTCGTGCTGGGTGCGATGGGCGTGCTGGACGCAGGGGCGCTGGCGCCGTTGGCCCAGGCGGGTCGCGGAGGCGTGGACCCGGGCGCGCCGGCCGAACCGGGCTGGCGTCGGGGCAACCCGGACCCGGTGCGCAGCTCCTGCGAGGCCACCGGAGGCACCACACTCATGTGCGGGAGCGTCGTTGGCGTCGCGGTGGAGGCTGCGCCACCCAGACCGCCGCCACCCAGACCTCCGTTACCCAGACCTCCTTGCGGGGAGTGTTCCTCGATCGCCGCGGCCAGGTTGGGAACGGCGGTCAGGTTGCCGAGTCGTGGACGCGCAGTACCGATCGGCGTCGTGGACCCTGCGTATGCCGTGTCGGTTGCCGTGTCGCTCGATGCGACGGTGCCGACCGTCCCCGCCGTCCCCGCCGTGCCGGCCTCGCTCGCCAGCGACCCCGGCACACCGGCCTCGCTCGCCAGCGACCCCGGCACACCCGCGGGTGCTCCTCGGCCAGAGGCCAGCACCCCGGCCGGCAGGAAGACGGACACGATGGTGCCGGTGGATTCCGGGTTGGGGCGGATCCGGACGGTGACCTCGTGGCGGATGGCCAGCTGGCCGACGACGTAGAGCCCCATGCGGCGGGCGGTCTCGGTCGTGACCTCGCCACCCGTGACGAGTGACTCGTTGGCGCTCGCGACCGCCTCGGGCGTCATGCCGAGACCGTCGTCGCCGACCTCGACGACCGTGCCGCCGTCCACGCCGCGCACGCTGGCGACGGTGACGGTGCTGTCGGGAGGTGAGTAGGACAGGGCGTTGTCGATGAGTTCGGCGAAGAGGTGGATGAGGTTGGGCGCCGCACCGGCCTGGATGACGAGGTCGCTCACGGTCAGGCGCACCCGCTGGTAGTCCTGCACCTCGGACACGGCTGCGCGCACGACGTCACCGAGTGGGAGGTCCTGTCCCGCACCACTGCGGGGGGCCGCTCCGGCCAGGACGAGCAGGCTCTCGCCGTTGCGTCGGATCCGGGCAGCGAGGTGGTCGAGTCGGAAGAGGTTCTCGAGGCGACGCGGGTCGTCCTCGTCGCGCTCGAGGTTCTCGATGAGGCCGAGCTGCTGGTTGATGAGCGAGGTGCTGCGTCGGGAGAGCGTCTCGAACATCGCGCTCACCTGCTCACGCAGCCGAGCCTGCTCCGTGGCGAGGTGGATCGCTTCGGCATGGAGGACGTCCACTGCGCGGGCGAGCTGGCCGACTTCCTCGCCGGTGTGGACCGGCAGGGGTTCGATCGCGGCCGGCTCCTCGCCGGCCCGGATCCGACGCAGGGCCGTCGGCAGGCGCTCGTGCGCCACGTCGAGAGCGCCGAGACGCACCCGGGTGATCGGGTCGAGCAGCAGTCGTGCGACCGCGAGCGCGAGGGCGATGGCGGCAACGAGCAGGCCGATCGTGGCGATGGCGTCGCGGATCGCGTCCCGACGGCCCTCGCTGGCCCGGGCGCGCATCGTGTCGACGACCTGGCCGTTGATCTGCTCGGCGAGAGTCGTGTAGACGCTCACCGCGTCCTGGGCGCGGGGGAGGGCGGCGGTGCCCTGCGCGACGGTGGGAGCGGCGTCGAGGCGCAGTTCGTTGCCTGCAGCCAGTGCGTCGACGAACGTGTCATTGGCGCCGAGGGCACTCTTGAGCGCCTCGATGGCGGTCGCTTCCTCACCGATGGCGTTGCCGAGGGAGATGGGATCGACGGGCGTCCCGGCGGTGGCCGCCGACGTGAGGAGGCGCTGCTTCGTCAGGGCCACCTGGCCGGCGAGCACGTCACGCACCATGGTCAGGCGAGTGTCGGACGTCTCGGAGGTGAGCTCGCCGAGGACGACCGTCACGGGCGCCACGGCCTGGGCGAACTGGTCGGCGACGGTGGTGGCGGGCACGGTGGCCGCCGAGTTGCGCACGGTCTGCGCGGACGCCACTGCCTGGTCGAGTGCGGTCACCTGTTCGTCGGTGAGTCCCGACGTGCGCATGACGTTGCGCAGTTCCTTCACCGCCGTGTCCAGGGTGGCCCGGGCGCGGTTGATGGCTTCCTCGTCCGTGCTTCGTCCGGCGACGGCAACCGCCGATGCGCTGTCGACCATGCGGACTGCGGGCTGGAGCACGGTGACCCGCGACTCGAGTCGCGAGAAGGTCTGCGCATCGCTCGTGGCGTTGACCACGCGCAGGCCGCCGAAGGTCGCTGCCAGGAGGACCGGGATCGCGAGGGCCAACGCGAGCTTGCGCCGCAGCGACCACTCGTCGATGGCGTACCAGGGGATGTCGTGTGGCGGACTCTCCTGCGCCGTCACCGGCTCGGTCACGGGGCTTCCCTTCTGAGGCTGACGGACTCCGCGCCCGGTGCGGACGACCGTGGCGTGGGGCGACCCCGACGCAACACGTCACGCCTGGCGCACGAGGGCGTGACAAAGGCCATGGTGGATAGCACACCCATCCGCGGACGGTAGCAGCACCACGCCGACGAAATCAGCCAAATGACAGGTTCGTGGCGGAGGCCACGATCGGCCCGAGCTAGCCTCATGGGGTGTCTCCCACTCGCTCGACCCTGGATCACGCGCCCCGCGAGGGCGTCCGCTCGTACACCCCTCGGTGGCGCAAGACGCCGCTCACCGAGGAGCGGATGGGGCGACTCCTGCCCTCGCACGACATCCCGGAGGAGGGGCCGCTGGACCCACAGGTCTGGTTCGGCCGGAGCGCACCGGTCGTGCTGGAGGTCGGCTCGGGCTACGGCGCCGCAGCGGTCGCCTACGCTTCCGCCCACCCGGAGCACGACCTCATCGTTGCCGAGGTCCACGTGCCCGGAGTCGCTCGCATGCTCTCCGAGGCCGAGTCGTGCGAACTCACGAACCTCTGGGTCGAGGTCGACGATGCCATGGAGCTCCTCAAGAACCGCATCCCGAGCGGCTCCCTGGCTGCCGTGCACCTCTTCTTCCCTGACCCGTGGCCCAAGGGCAAGCACGCCAAGCGTCGCTTCGTTCAGCAGCACACGCTCACCCTCGTCGCCGATCGGCTCGCGCCGGGTGGCGTGCTCCGCGTCGCCACGGACCACGAGGTGTATGCCGCCCACGTCCGTCAGCAGGTCGCGCACCACGGTGGGTGGCAGGTCACCGAGGGAGAACGGCCACCATGGCGACCGCAGCACGGCTTCGAGGCCAAGGGGCTGCGGGCCGGCCGCAGCATCCACGAGTTCACCCTCACCAAGGCCTGAACCGAGCCGACGTGACAGCAAGAAACCCCGAACCCGTGAGGGTTCGGGGTTTGCCGATGTCGTGAGACATCTCGATGTCGGGCTGACAGGATTTGAACCTGCGACATCTTCGTCCCAAACGAAGCGCGCTACCAAGCTGCGCTACAGCCCGTTCGTCCGCACTGTATCGGACCCGCCAGGAACGCCCGCGACACGTGAACATGCGGGCCGATTTCGGATCCCGCGAAGGAGCCCATTAGGCTGGCCCCTGCTCCGAACCGGTCGATCTACGTCGACGGTGACGAGCGCGCGGGCGTAGCTCAATGGTAGAGCCCCAGTCTTCCAAACTGACTACGCGGGTTCGATTCCCGTCGCCCGCTCCCACGAAAGGTATGCCGCCCGCTCACCGGGTCCCACGCTCCGCGTGGGCCGAGCAGGCGGCATACCTTTTCTTGTGTCTGGTCCTGCTGGGTTGTTCCGGGACGTCAGGCGCGGAAGGCGAGCCAGGCGTCGCTCATGCGCGCCGACTGACCGGGCGTGAACATGTTCATGCACGAGTCCTGCGAGTAGTCCATGAAGTTGTGGATCGGGTCGAGGCCCGGAGCCGTGCAGGTGTCGGCACCGATCGGGCAGTTGAACTGCGGCTGCGCCTCGCGGGGGGTGTCCGCCACGCCGTCGCCGGCAGCCGAGCAACCCTTGTTGAAGGTGTGGTCGAGCATCATCCAGTGACCGACCTCGTGGGTGAGGGTGTCGCCGAGGGAGTACTTGCCGGCGGTCCCGCCGGGCATGGACTCGTCGAGCATGACGACGCCGTCGATGAAGTCGCGCCCGGTGTTGTAGCCCTTGGGGAAGTAGGCCCAGCCGAGCAGGCCGTCGCCGATGTCGGCGACGTAGACGTTGAGGGTCCTGGAGTCGCCCTCGTAGAGCGCCTTCTTCATGTCGCGCTCGACCTTGCCCGGGGTGACGACGTTCCAGGCGGCGTTCACGGTCCACGTCGTCCTGGTGAGGTCGAAGCGGAACGGGGTGTTGGCCGCGTCCGGGGCGGTGGCGCCGGAATATGCGTCGTTGAGGACCTTGACCTGGTCGGTGATCATCTTCGTCATCCGGGCCTCGCCAGCCGCGTCGAGCTTCGCCTTGGAGACGACGTGGAAGATCGTCGGGACGGTCACGGAGCCGGCCGCCATCGTGGGGCTGTCCTTGATCACGCCGTAGGCGTTGGCCTCGTTCTTGCTGTAGAGCTCGGGCTCCTTGACGCCGGCGGGGGCATCGTCGCGCACCCGGGCGGCCGAGGTGGCGGCGGCCGGGTCGCACTCGGCAACGGCGGGAGAGGGGGCCGAGGCTGCGCTCACGGTGGCGGGAGCAGAGACGGCGAAGGTGGACGCTGCGAGCGCGATGACGCCGAGCGCGGGACGGATGAGACGTCGTGACATGGATGATCTCCTCAAGGGATGCTGGCCCGTTCGGACCGCTTCCGGGACGCTACCTGCGCGATCCGACATTGCGGGGGCAAACGAGGAGACGATTCGGTCCACGTGGCGCGTGCCGTTAGCATGTTCGCGAGTTTGATTTCTTTTCGGTATGCCGTGTGCTCAAGGCTCCGCTGTCCGCGGGCAGATGCTTGCCGCCGGCACTGCCGATCCTGATCTCACCCGCGAGGTGCGCCTCGCAATCATCCAGTGATCCCAACACCTTGTGGAGTGCCTGAAGTGAAGAGTGCCGTCGAGACCCTCAGCCCGACCCGGGTGAAGCTCATCGTCGAGGTGCCGTTCGACGAGCTGAAGCCTGACCTCGACGCGGCGTACCAGACGATCGGATCCCAGATCCAGATCCCCGGTTTCCGCAAGGGCAAGGTTCCCGCTCGCATCATCGACCAGCGCGTCGGCCGTGGCGCCGTCGTGCAGGAGGCCGTCAACGAGGCCCTCCCACGCTTCTTCGCCGAGGCCGTCGACGCCGAGGGCATCAAGGCCATCGGCGCTCCCGACGTCGACGTCACCGCCGTTCCCCTCGAGGACGGCCAGGACCTCGAGTTCACCGTCGAGACCGACGTGCGCCCCGAGATCGAGCTCCCCGAGCTCGATGGCATCGCCGTTGAGGTCGACGAGGTCAAGGCCACCGACGAGGACATCGAGGAGCGGCTCACCTCGCTCCGTCAGCGCTTCGGCACCCTCACGGCCGTCGAGCGCGCCGTCGAGACCGGCGACGTCCTCTCGATCGACCTCAAGGCCGTCATCGACGGTGAGGACATCGACAGCGTCGAGGGCGTCACCTACGAGGTCGGCTCGGGCAACATGCTCGTGGGCCTCGACGACGCCGTCCTCGGTGCCAACGCCGGCGACACCAAGACCTTCACCGCTCCGCTCGCCGGTGGCGACAACGAGGGCCAGGACGCCGACTGCACCGTCACCGTCCAGTCCGTCAAGGTCCGCGAGCTCCCCGAGCTCGACGACGACTTCGCCCAGCTCGCGTCGCAGTTCGACACACTCGAGGAGCTGCGCGCCGACATCGTGACTCAGGCCGAGCAGGCCAAGAAGTTCGAGCAGGGCGTCCAGGCCCGTGACAAGGTCCTCGAGCACCTCCTCGAGGTCACCGAGGTCGCCGTGCCCGACGGCATCGTCGAGGCCGAGGTCACCAGCCACCTCGAGGGCGAGGGTCGTCTCGAGGACGACACCCACCGCGCCGAGGTCAACGAGAGCACCCGCAAGGCACTCAAGGGTCAGTTCCTCCTCGACGCCCTCGCCGAGAAGCTCGAGATCGAGGTCGAGCAGCCCGAGCTCATCGAGTACCTCATCATGAGCGCGCAGCAGTACGGCATGGACCCGAACCAGTTCGCCCAGGCCATCGACCAGCAGGGCCAGGTCCCCGCCATGGTCCAGGAGGTCTCCCGCCGCAAGGCGTTGGCCGCCGTCCTCGAGAAGGCTGTCGTCACCGACACGGCCGGCAAGACGATCGACCTCAACGAGCTCGTGCCCCAGGCCGACGTCGTCGAGCCCGAGCTCGAGGCGGACCTCGAGGAGCTTGCCGACGAGGCCGCCCCGACCGAGACCGAAGAGCCCGCCAAGGCCTGACGCCTCACCCAGAACCACCACGTATGCCGGGTGCTCACCGCAGGGTGAGAACCCGGCATACGCCGTTCTCGCAGGTCAGAGGTTGCTTCTCGCCGCGATTCGTGATGAGGGTGGAGGCATGAGCAACGACACGCACATCACCGTTTCCCGCACGATCGACGCCTCTGCCCAGGCGATCTTCGACGTGCTCAGCAACCCGCAGCGACACCCGGCCCTCGATGGCTCGGGCTTCGTCCGGTCCGTCGAACAGGCCGACCGCATCCAGAAGGTCGGCGACGTGTTCACCATGAACATGGCTGGCGACCACATGGGCGGCGACTACCAGACCGACAACCACGTCACGGGCTACGACGAGAACTCCCTGCTGGCGTGGCAGACCACTCCGGCCGGCACGGAACCGTTCGGCTGGGAGTGGGTCTGGCGCCTGGAGCAGCAGGGGCCCGGCCAGACGCTCGTGACCCACACCTACGACTGGTCCAAGGTCACCGACAAGGAGATCCTGCAGAAGGTGACCTTCCCGCTCGTCTCCGAGGGCCAGCTCGACAACACGCTCGCCAAGCTGGCTGAGGTCTCAGCCGGGTCCTGAGGTCGTGTCACCGACGCGGAGCGAGACCGCAAAGGCCTCGCTCCGCGGTGACTCACCCGCGAGCGCGCGGCGGGTGAGGTCGCCGAGAACGCGGCCCTTGGCCTCGCCCGGTTGCACCACAGTCGTGAGCTGACGGTCCAGCCAAGGGAGGTCGACGCCGTCGAAGCCCGTGACCGAGACGTCCTGCGGGACGCGCAGTCCCAGGCTCTCGGCCGCGCGAATCACGCCTGCTGCCAACAGATCTGACTGCGCAACGATCCCAGTGGGGCGTTTGTCGGAGGGGACGTCGAGCAGGAGTCGTCCGGCCACTTCGCCTGCGGCGACATCGGGCTGCTCCGCCTCGACGAGGGGGCTGACCGGGTCGGCGACGTCGAGGAAGCCTCGTGCCCGTTCCCGTGCATCCGGGTATGCCGCCTGCACCAGTTCCGCGATCGCGATGCGGTGAGTGGGACGGCTGGCACCGATCGGCATGAGGACATGGGCCAAGCGCGTGTGGCCGAGGTCGACGAGGTGCCGGGTCGCCGCGGCAGAGGCTCCGCGTTCGTCGACGAGGACGTGAGTGACGCCGTCGTGCAGAGGCGCCCCGGCTCCGATCATCGGGATGTGACGTGCGAGCAGGTGGCTGACGAGGGGGCTGTCGGTCCGGCCGCACAGGGGGAAGATCGCGGCGTCGATGGCGTGGGCGGCCAGGGGATGGGGCTGCGCGTCACCGTGGTCGGCGATCAACAGCATGCTCGTGCCCATGGCGTCGAGCTCCTGCGCCAGGCCGTCGAGCACGGCCAGGGCGAAGGGGTCGCGGAAAGCGTGGAGCAGCCGGTCCTCGACGATGACGGCCACGGTCCCGGCGCGACCCTGGCGCAGCGAACTCGCCAGGGGGTCGGGTCCGGCGTAGGCGAGTTCGACGGCAGCAGCCTGCACGCGCTCGGCGGTGGTCGCGGCCACCGGGCCCTTGCCGCTGAAGACGAGCGAGGCGGTGCTGATCGACACTCCGGCCAGCTCGGCGACATCGCGCAGTGTCACCTTGCGGGTTTGACGCGAGGGGCTCATGGGGACGAGACTATCGAATCGATTCGATCCATTCCACTTCGTGCCCCGCACGGACATGCCCCACAGCGCTCGCCGTGTCCGTGCGGGGCACGAAGTGGAGCGGCCATCCGCACACAGAGAGAGTTTGAGCCCCGTGACCAGCCCCGCCGCCCTGCCGCGCGAACGCGTCGTCAGCGCCCGCAGCGCCGTCTTCATCGTCTTCGCCCTGGCGGGCGTGGCCTTCGCGAGCTGGGCGTCGCGCATCGCCGACGCCAAGGCCGGGCTGGACCTGTCGGCCGGTCAGCTGGGCGCGACCCTCTTCGCGATGTCCGCAGGCTCGATGCTCGCGATGCCCTCGACAGGGCGCATCGTGAACCGTTTCGGCATCGCGCCCGCGATCCGGGTGGGCATGATCATCGGCGTGGCCGGCTTCGCGGTCGTCGGTGCTGGCGTGGACCTCGCCGAGTCCCGGCTGGTCGTCGGCATCGGCCTCTTCCTCATCGGATCGGGAATCGGCGTGTGGGACGTCGCGATGAACCTCGAGGGCGCGTCCGTCGAGCGCCTGCTGGGCCAGACGATCATGCCCAAGTTCCACGCCGCCTTCAGCGGTGGGACGGTCGCGTCGGCGCTCGTCGGATCCGCGATGTCGTGGGCGTCCGTCCCGCTGCTGCCGCACCTGCTCGGTTCGGCGCTGATCGTGACCGTCGTCGGATTCTGGGCGATGCGCTCGTTCCTGCCTCGGGACCTCGAGGAGCAGGAGGCTGCGGCGTCTGACTCGGCCTCCACGGCAGCCGCGCAGGTCTCGGGTGGCGCCGGCGGTGGTGTTGCCCCGAAGGCGCGGTCGGCCTGGCTCGAGCCGCGCACCCTGCTCATCGGTCTCGTCACCCTCGTCGCCGCCTTCACCGAGGGCACCGCGAACGACTGGCTCGCCGTCGCCTTCGTCGAGGGTCACGAACTGCCCGCGTGGGCCGGAGTCCTGGCCTTCGCCACGTTCTTGTCGTTCATGACCCTGGGCCGGTTGCTCGGCACCCGGTGGCTCGACACCTACGGGCGCGTCCCGGTCCTGCGGGCCACCTTCGCCCTGGCCGTCGTCGGTTCGGTGCTCGTCATCTTCGGGAACGCGTGGATGGCGTTCCTCGGTGCTGCCATCTGGGGTGTCGGCGTCTCGCTCGGCTTCCCCGTGGGCATGAGCGCCAGCGCCGACGACCCCGCCCGTGCCGGAGCCCGGATGTCGGTCGTCGCCACCATCGGCTACCTCGCCTTCATCGCCGGACCGCCGGCCCTTGGCTTCCTCGGCGACCACGTCGGCGTCCTTCGCAGCCTGCTCGCCGTCGGCACCATGGCCCTGCTCGTCCAGGTCATCCTCGAGAGCGTGCGCGAGCCCACCCGAGACGCGACCACAGCGGCACCGGCGCCCGCACGCGAAGCGAGCTGAGCGGCATACGCCGCATGGTTTTGTGCTCAGGGCGAACATGGGCCGGCACCGGGAGTGTGGGGGAGGACCTGCGCGTTAAGGTCTGCGAAAGGCAAGACCCCCCACATCACGGCAGGAGCAGATCAGCGTGAGCAGCAACGAGATCGTCGCAGCCGGACCGGGCGAGAAGCTCGGGCTCGACGACAGCATCTACAACCGCCTCCTCAAGGAGCGGATCATCTTCCTCGGCTCCGAGGTGCGCGATGACAACGCCAATGCGATCTGCGCGCAGATGCTCCTGCTCGCCGCGGAGGACTCCGACAAGGACATCTGGCTCTACATCAACAGCCCCGGTGGCTCGGTGACCGCCGGCATGGCGATCTTCGACACCATGCAGTGGGTGCCCAACGACGTCGCCACGGTGGCCATGGGTATGGCTGCCTCGATGGGTCAGTTCCTCCTGTCGGCCGGCACGCCGGGCAAGCGCCACGCGACGCCGCACGCGCGGGTCATGATGCACCAGCCCTCGGGCGGCATCGGCGGCACGGCGTCCGACATCAAGATCCAGGCCGAGCAGCTCCTGCACATCAAGAAGCAGATGGCCGAGCTCATCGCCGAGCACACCGGTCAGACGCCGGAGCAGATCGAGGAGGACTCCGACCGTGACCGCTGGTTCACGGCGCAGGAGGCGAAGGAGTACGGCTTCGTCGACCACGTGTTCTCGCGTGCGGACCAGGCCGGCAGCTCATCCGACAACCCGGTCACCGACTGACCCGGCGACCAGGAGACCCAAGAGATATGAACGCGAACTACCCGACCCGCCCCGGCGCCCTGAACGTCCCGGCCCCGTCGAGCCGCTACATCCTTCCGCAGTTCGAGGAGCGCACCTCCTACGGCATGAAGCGGACCGACCCCTACACCAAGCTCTTCGAGGACCGCATCATCTTCCTCGGCGTGCAGGTCGACGACGCGTCCGCCGACGACGTCATCGCCCAGCTCATCGTGCTCGAGTCCCAGGATCCGGACCGCGACATCCTCATGTACATCAACAGCCCCGGTGGCTCGTTCACGGCGATGACCGCGATCTACGACACGATGCAGTACATCCGCCCAGACGTGCAGACGTTCGTCATCGGTCAGGCGGCCTCGGCTGCGGCGGTGCTGCTCGGCGCCGGTGCTCCGGGCAAGCGCTACGCCCTGCCCAACGCCCGCGTGCTCATCCACCAGCCGGCGATCGAGGGGACGGGCGGTATGGCCTCCGACCTCGAGATCCAGGCCAACGAGGTGCTGCGCATGCGTGGCTGGCTCGAGGACACCATCGCCTCCCACTCGGGTCGCGACGTCGAACTCGTCCGCAAGGACATCGAGCGCGACAAGATCCTCTCCGCCGCCCAGGCCAAGGAGTACGGCCTGATCGACGAGGTCCTCGCTTCGCGCAAGGCCACCAACGAGGTCTGATCCTCCGCGTCACCAACAACGCAAGGTATGCCGTCCGCTCACTGAGCGGGCGGCATACCTGCGTCTGGGGTGAGTCGGGGCCCACAGTGAGGCGCCAGATCTGGGGGCCCAGATCTGGGGCGCCAGATCTGGGGCGCCACGAGGCGCCGCACGTCGTTCTCGCTCAGGCATGCCGCTCGCGTTGGCGCATGCCGCCCCAACGCCATGTCCCGACGACAATGACGTGCCCGAACGAGAAAGGCGGGCCTCGCAGGTCTGGGATGGCCACGAGGCCTGTGGAAATCTCTGCGGTCGGGGCGGACAATCCTGTCAGGATCGGCCGCATGCTCGGTGCCGCTGCTCCCCTCCCGTTCGACCCGGGTGCCCTGCGTCTGGCGTCAGACCTGCGTCGCAGCGGCATCGAGCCGTCGCGAGGTCCTTGGCACCATGTGCGCTGCGGTGTCTGGATTGACGGTGCACTGTGGGCGACCCTCGATCCCACGCAGAGGCACGCCGCCTTCGTCCACGCCACGGCACTGCTGCGCCGACTCCAGGAGCCAGTGGTGTGCGCTGTCGAGGCGGCTGCAGCTGTGTGGGGCCTGCCGCGCATCGAGGACTGGCCCGGATTCGTCAGGCATCACGTGACGGAGCGTCGGGTGCGCGGCTCCACCCTCTTGCGTCCCTTTCTCGGTGCTGAGGTGGAACCCGTTGAACGCCAGGGTCTGCTGGTGACTCCAGTGGCACGCACCGTGGTGGACCTGGCTCGGTCTGGGTCCATGTTCACCGCCGTTGCGTCGGCGGACCACGCCTTGCGGCATGCGCTGTGCGATGCCGAGGAGTTGGCCGCCGAGGTGAGCTCCCTTCCGCCGCGGGCCGCTGGTCGAGTTCGGGCGGCACTGGTGCGCGACCTGGCCGACCCCCTGAGCATGTCGCCGGGCGAGAGCCTGTCGCGCGTCCAGATGTTCCGGCTCAACCTGCCAAGGCCGGAGCTGCAGCACGAGGTGCACGATGACGACGGCCTGGCCGGGGTGGCGGACTTCTGGTGGGAGGGCGTCGTGGGGGAGTTCGACGGCAAGATGAAGTACCGCGTTCCCGAGGGTGCCAGCCCGCAGGAGGCGGCCGAGATCGTCTGGAAGGAGAAGAAGCGTGAGGACCGCCTGCGGAGTCGCGCGCGCGTGGCCCGGTGGATCTGGGTCGACGCGCTGCGACCCGAGCGGATGCTTCACCGTCTGGGGGCCGTGGGCATCAGACCCGTGGCCCGTCTGCGGTGGTTCGACCTGGGGTCAGGCAGCGTCGCTGGGTGACCCGTGGCGCACGTCGTTCTCGACGCGGCACGTCGCCCCAGCGCCAGGCGCCAGCGAGAGCGACGTGCGCAGGCGGGACCTGCAGATCCGCGTGAGGGAACCGAGTGAGCATGGGAGGCGTCGGAGAGGAATGAGACGCTTTCTGGCTGCCGCGTTGCTGATGCTCACCGGTCTGGTGTGCCTGCCGCTCACGCCCGCGTGGGCCTGTTCGTGCGCGCAGCTCGACATGACCGGCGCCGTCGGCAACGCCGACCGAATCTTCAGGGGAACGGTGACGGACGTCGAGGTGGGCGAGGGCGTTGCCCGGGGTCAGACCATCTACACGGTGGACGTCCACTCGCGGCTCGTGGGCGACTCGGCCCGAACGGAGAGAGTGCGCACGCCCAGCAGTGAAGCCTCGTGTGGTTTCACGGCCCAGCAAGACCTGCCCTACGTCTTCTTCGTCCGGGAAGACGTCGGTCCGGTGTTCATGCCGGCCGAACCCGACCTGCCGGTCATCAGTCTGTGCAGTGGGACGCGAGAGGCCATGGCGGACTACGTGACCGAAGTCGAGGCAGTCACGGGACCGGGTCGCGAGGTGATCCCCGTGGGTCGTGGCGGCAACGTCAGTCCCACGGCCGAGCCCACCGTGGCTGCGCAGGACGCACCCCACGCTGAGGACGGTCGCCCGGAGTGGCAGTTCCTGGCCCTGGGTCTGGGGCTCGGAGTGGTCGTCGGAGGCGTGGGGTTCGCCATCGCCCGATCCCTCGTGTCACGACCCGGACGAGCCCAGGACTCAGCGTCTGCGTGAACGTTCAACGGCCCGGGCCACATCGAGCGGGCGCCGTTCTGCCCTGAGCGGACAAGGGCGACTCGCGCCGTGTCGGGGGCGTTCAATGGGTGGTGTCGGCGTTGCCGCGAGGTAGCGTCGGACGCGTCGTCCACGGGTCGTCGGCTCGAAGGCACGCCGATGTCGTGGAGCGAAACACCACCGTCTTGATGAAGGGACCGAAGCCAAGTGGCACGAGTCGGAGAGACCAGCGATCTGCTGAAGTGCTCTTTCTGTGGCAAGTCCCAGAAGCAGGTCAAGAAGCTCATCGCCGGACCGGCGGTCTACATCTGCGACGAGTGCATCGAGCTCTGCAACGAGATCATCGAGGAGGAGCTGGCTGAGTCCTCGGACCTCGGTGGCCTCGACGAGCTCCCCAAGCCCAAAGAGATCTTCGACTTCCTGCAGCAGTACATCATCGGTCAGGACGTCGCCAAGCGATCGCTCGCCGTGGCCGTCTACAACCACTACAAGCGCATCCAGTCGGGTGAGGGTGTCGGCAAGAAGGACGCCGACCACGTCGACATCGCCAAGTCCAACATCCTGCTCATCGGGCCGACGGGGTGTGGCAAGACCTACCTCGCGCAGACGCTCGCCAAGATGCTCAACGTGCCGTTCGCCATCGCTGACGCGACCGCGCTGACCGAGGCCGGCTACGTCGGTGAGGACGTCGAGAACATCCTCCTCAAGCTCATCCAGGCCGCGGACTACGACGTCAAGAAGGCCGAGACGGGCATCATCTACATCGACGAGGTCGACAAGATCGCCCGCAAGAGCGAGAACCCGTCGATCACCCGCGACGTCTCCGGTGAGGGCGTGCAGCAGGCCCTGCTCAAGATCCTCGAGGGCACGACCGCGAGTGTCCCGCCCCAAGGTGGTCGCAAGCACCCGCACCAGGAGTTCATCCAGATCGACACGACCAACGTGCTCTTCATCGTGGGTGGTGCGTTCGCCGGCCTGGAGAAGCTCATCGAGTCGCGCAGCGGCAAGAAGGGACTCGGCTTCGGTTCGGAGCTGCACAACCCCAAGGACCTCGCCGAGTCGATCCACGAGGTCATGCCCGAGGACCTGATGAAGTTCGGCCTCATCCCCGAGTTCATCGGTCGTCTCCCGGTCATCACGACCGTGTCGCCACTCGACATCCCGGCGCTCACCGAGATCCTCACCGAGCCGCGCAACGCCCTCGTCAAGCAGTACCAGAAGATGTTCCGCATCGACGGCGTCGAGCTGGAGTTCACCGACGAGGCCGTCGTCGCCATCGCCGAGCAGGCCCAGGCGCGCGGCACCGGCGCCCGCGGACTGCGCGCGATCATGGAGGAGGTCCTCCTCCCCGTCATGTTCGACGTGCCCAGCGATGACGAGATCACCAAGGTGGTCGTCACCGACGAGGTCGTCCGCAAGAACGTCCTGCCCACGATCGTGCGTCGCGAGGCCGGCCCCAAGCGTCGCAAGCGCACGGCCTGAGCGACACCCCGCCGACGCGACGCCTTCGGCGCCATCGTCGACTGACCCAGACCTGCGGCGTATGCCGCCCGCCCACCACGCGCGGCGCCGTCACCGTGGTCTCTGGTCAGGGGCCGACGGTGCCCGTGTCTGCGCCTGGGTCACCCAGAAGGCGAGAGCGAGGATCGCAAGTGCGGCGACCGCGGCATACGTCATGGAGGGCAACCCGGGGGGAGCGTCAGCGGTCTGCGCGACGAGCAGGGCCCACACGGGGACGGACAGGCCGACAACGATGAGCCCTCGCCCGACCCAGCGGACCACGGTTGCCCGAGGCAGCGGCGCCGCTGGAGGCAGGGCGCAGGCGAGGGCAGCAGCCAGATGGATCGTCAGCAACGCGAGCGCCGCCACGAACGTCAGGGCCCAGTCGCGAGTGGTCGTGGGAACCGGCGTGCTCGACAGCCAGTTCACGACGTGCAGTCCCAACAACAGGGTCGTGAGGCGCGAGGCCGGGTCCAGGACCACGAACGGCGTGAGCACGATGAGCACGAAGGCGCCGACGAGCGTTCCCTGCGGTCCAGCGAACGCGGCAAGGAGGGCAAGCCCGACGGAGGGCACGGCGATGAGGATCCGCAGGACTCTCTGCGACGTGGGGGTCATCGCGACACCATCCGTGGTGAGCGGCGTTGGCGACCGATGTCGCGCAGGACGAGGTCGAGAGTTCCGGGGCCGATCCACGTGACGATCGGGACACCGCTGAGCCGGGTTCGAGTCATCTCGCGCGAGCGCTCCATGAGGCGCAGGCGCCACGCGAGGCGGGCTCCGCTCGAGATCTCGTGTTCGGGGACGAGCCCGCTGAGCTCCTCATCGGTGAGGTGGGCGACGGCCATCGACCGCGGCAGCGTGTCGACGACCACCGTCGACGTGCCTCGGCGAGCGAGCGCGCTGGCATGAGCCAGCACCTCGACGGAGATGGCGGGGGTGAGGAAGACGACGAGCGTGCCGACGGACACCGGGTGGCGGAGCTGACCCTGGAGGCGCTTCTCGTCGATGACACCACCGTCGGCGACGCGGACCCGGGCGAGCACGTCGAGCAGGCGGCGCAGCTGGTTGCTCCCGAGTCCGGGGGAGAGCCGTGGGCTCTGATGGGCTCCCAGCACCTGGAGCCCCACGCGGTCGCCCGCGCGCAGGTAGTGCTCGGCGACGGCCGCGGCCGCCCGAACCCCGTTGTCGAGGCTGCTGTCCTCGCCCTCGAAGCCGGTGCTGCGCCCGAGGTCCTGCATCGCGTCGACGAGGATGAGGATCTCGCTGTCCTGGTCCGCATAGGTCGTGGTGACGTGCAGCTCGCCGGTGCGCACGGACACCGGCCAGTGGATGCGGCGCAGGCGGTCGCCGAAGCGGAACGCACGCACCGTGGCGATCTCGCTGCCGTCGCCCTGGTGACGAGAGCGGCTGCGACCCACGAGTCCGTCGGGGTCAGGGACAGGCGATCGTGCCGAGAACGCCTCTGGCAGAGGGACGGTCGGCACCAGGGCGCCCGGCGCAGGCGGCGGGTCCCAGATGAAGGCGCCGAACGCACTGCTCACCGCGCAGGTCGCCGGGCCGAGGCGACGCAGCCCCCAGCGGGTGCTCTGGCAGAGCACGTCGAGCTGGCGCACCTCCACTCCCGCGTCACCGGTGGCGACGGACTGGCTCGTCGGCGTGTAGCGGGTGAACGCGGTCTCCGTCACCGCGAACCCGACGTCCTCGACCCCTGGGCCGGCCTCGACGGTCGCGGTCCAGGCGGTCGTCTGGCCCTCACGCAGCACGGTGTGTCGCAACCACGTGTGCACGACGGGCGACAGCACCGGGCGTCGCACCATCGACCACACGGCGACGATGGCGAGGGGAGCTCCCATCGCCACCGCGTCCGGGCGTCGCATGATCGCCCCCACCCCGACCACCGCGATGGCGAGGACGACGGAGCGCGCGAAGGCCGGAGTCGATCGCCAGCGTGCGAAGAGGCGGCTCCCCTGCGGCGCCTCGGGTCGGACCTCGGTGTCGCTCACGGTCCTTCGTACCCGGTCCGCACCTCACGCCCGGTGGGTGAGGGAGTCGGCACGGTCGACAGGATCGACGAGATGACGCTCTGCGCCGTGACGTCGTTGATCCAGAGCTCGGGCCGCACCGTGACACGGTGGTCGAGGGCGGCGTGCGCGACGGCCTTCACGTCCTCGGGAGTGACGTAGTCGCGGCCGCGGATCACGGCATACGCCCGGCTGGTGAGCATGAGCGCGAGGGAGCCGCGCGGCGAAGCGCCGAGGACGAGACTCGCGTGCGAGCGGGTCGCTGCGGCGAGTCGCACGCAGTAGCGCCCGACGCCCTCGTCCACCGTGACGGTCTCCACGGCGCGCTGCATGGCCACGAGCCCGGCGGCATCGGTGATGGCCGACACCGTCTGGGCCTCCTGCTGTCGCTCGACCCGGCGTCGCAGGACCTCCCACTCCTCGCCCGCTGTGGGGTAGCCGAAGGAGATGCGCAGCAGGAAGCGGTCGAGCTGGGCCTCGGGCAACGGATAGGTGCCTTCGTACTCGACCGGGTTGGCCGTGGCCAGCACGTGGAAGGGCTGCGCCAGCGCGAAGGTCTCGCCCTCGACGGTGATCTGCCCCTCCTGCATGGCTTCGAGCAGCGCCGACTGCGTCTTGGGGGGAGTGCGGTTGATCTCGTCGGCAAGGAGCAGCTCGGTGAACAGCGGCCCGCGCCGGAAGACGAACTCGTGGGTGCGCTGGTCGTAGATGAAGGCACCGGTGAGGTCGCTCGGCAGCAGGTCGGGGGTGAACTGGGCGCGGGCGAAGTCCAGACCGAGCGCTTGGGCGAACGAGCGGGCGGCCAAGGTCTTGCCGAGGCCGGGGAAGTCCTCCATGAGGACGTGCCCGCCCGCGAGGACTCCTGCGAGGACGAGCTCGAGGCTGGCGCGCTTGCCGACGACGGCCCGCTCGACCGCGGCGAGGATGTGCGCCGTGTGATCGGTGACGTCATGCAGGGAAAGGGTTTCGGTCACTCAGTGCTCCTCGAGTGTGGTGATGAACGAGGCGAGCTCGTCCGCGTTGACGTGTGGTGGCCTTGGCGAACTCAGGTATGCCGTGAGGTCCGGTCCCAGCGCCGCCTCGGCCTCTCCGCCCGGGCCGTCGAGAGTCAGGCCCTGCGGGGCGAGGCGGGCGTCCGCGAGGGATCTCAGAGTGGACTGCACCGTGAGCGCCGCGTCGTGGTTGCCGGTGAGCGAGGCATCGATGGTGCGGGCGAGTGCGGTGACCCTGCGATCGCTGCCGCGCACCCGTGTGACGGTGCCAGCGCTGGTGGTCCATTCGAGCTCGTGGTGATCGCGCAGGAGCCACACGCCGAGGGCCCCCGCAGCGACGAGCAGTCCGGCGGAGGCGACCAGCAGGAAGACACGGTCGAGAGCTGGCACGACTGCGAGAACCAGCCCCAGGAAGGCGGCGAGGGCCACCGCGGCGGCAACCTCGCGCCCGCGCAACAGGTCAAGAAGTCTGGCCCTCATCGCGGGGCGTCCTGACCCAGGCCCTGGAGCGGTCGGGTGAGGTCCTCCCGCACCTGCCGCACCGCTGCTCGTGCCGCCTCGCGGTGTTCCTCACCGATCAGGTGTCGGGAGAAGCGGGCCTCACGGTAGAGCGCGGCCAGGCGTTCGATGGCGCCCTGGTCGACGTCGTACTCGTTGAGCACCGCGGTGACGAGTTCGGTGGGCGTGCGTGACTGGTCGTCGTCGATCCCCACGGTGATCGCGGTGCGTTCGAGGGTGAGCCAGGCGTTGATGACGGCTTCGGCTGAGGTGCCACGGTCGAGCTGGGCCTCGCTGTCGCGCAGTCCGGTGACGAGCACATCAGGCAGGAGCCCGGCCCGCACGTCGTCCTTGGTCGAGACGGGGTCGCGGCCCAGTCGGCGCAGGATGGTCCGCACCACGAAGAAGAGGACGGTGAGGATGATGAGGACCAACAGCACCCGCAGCGTCCACACGACGATGGTCGTGACGATGTGGTTGTCCTCCCCGATGCGCCCGCGGGCGCCACCTCGCGAGGCGTTGTCGGTCTGGTCCGGCTCGAAGCTCTCGCCGAACTCCTTGTCCGTCTCGGGAGACAGCCCCTGGGTGGTGAAGGCAGAGATGGAGCCGGCGCCGGAGACCCAGGCGGCGAGGAACAGGGCGCACGCAGCCCCCACGGCCCATGCCCACTCTCGACGCCCCATGGCGAGGAGCCTACGACGCGGTCGCGCCGCACACGGGCGGATCGGCCGCCGGATGCTCCTTCGCGGCAAAGCCAGGTCGCGCGGTGGTGGCGCTCGGGGCACGTGAGAGACAAGATGGCCATGTGGCCACGGCATACCGACTTCGCGCTGGTGACACGGGCCCGGTGCAGCAGTCCCCGGTGACGTGTGGCTCGGCCTGCCTCACCGTCGCGCGCATGCTTGTCGACTCCGTCTTTGCCAGTTGGGTACGCACCGGCAGCCCGCATCTGCCGGGTTCGCCGGAGGGCAACTCCGAGGCCGAGCGCTTCGCGGCATACGAACGCGTTGTCATGCGGCGCACCAACGGTCTCTTCGCAGGGCCCCACCGCGTCAATGCTCCCTGGCCCCGCGCCCTGGGCACGCCGCCGTGGGGTGCGAAGCGCGAGCTGGAGTTCGGCGCTGCGACCACTGGCACCCGCTACGACGTCATGGCGCTGCGTCAGCTCTCCGACGAGAGCCTGAGGGACGCCTTCGACCACCTCGTCGACGTCGTGGCGGAGGGGGAGCCGGGCCTGCTCTATGTCGGCTCGGCCCACCTGCCGCGCCACGTCGTCCTCGTGTTGCCCGGTGACGGTGACCGCGTCCTTGACGTCTACGACCCCGGCACCGGTCGCGTTGGCCATCTGCGTCGCGACACCGTCGTGGAGCGGCGGCTGGGTCTCAGTGGTTGGCAGGTCCCGTGGTTCGCCGTCCAGCCCACGGGGCATCGCCGGGTGCGTGCCTTCTCGGCGTCGCCGTCCCTCAACGGCGCACGGATGACTTCAGGGGCGTGACGAGAGCCGTCGGACGACCCCCAGGGTGAGGAGCAGGATCGCTGCAAGGTAGGTCGCCATGATCCAGAACCCGGGCAGTGGCACGTCCACGGACGGCACGAACTCACCCACCGCGATCAGCCCGTCGGACACGAGAAAGAGCGCGCCGCCGATTCCGGCCAGGCGGTGAATACCCGCTGACAGCAACGCCATCAGCGCCAGCGCCACGGCATACACAGCGATTCCGACGGTCATCGCACCGGCGCGTGGCGCGCACACGACCACCATGACGACGGCCAATGCCGCATAGCCCCACGCCCACCGGCTCCCCAGCAGCGACTGTCGACGCCACGGCCAGAACCCGGCGATGAACAGGACGTGCGCCAGGAGGAACGAACCCATGAGCGCGATGAAGGCGACCGAGTCGGGCACGAAGTCCGGCAGCGTGTCGCCGATCCACGAGAACACCAGCCCACCCGCCGTGAAACGGGCCAGCCGCGACCGCAACCCGGTCTGGGTGACGAGCGCGAGCAGCAGCCACGGCACGGCGACCCACTGCGACGCGTTCGCGAGCGGTTCGGCACCGGCCAGATGTGCACCGAGGTGCACCACGACGACGACGGCGTATGCCGTCAGCGCACCTCCCGCTCCGGGCGTCAGTCGGCTGCCCTGGGAGGTGTGGGGCGGGAAGCGGCGCGGGACTGGTGGCGCGGCGCTCACGACTGCGGCTTGGGCTTCTCCACCGGAATGAGCTCGACGTCGCTCGCACCCCATGCATCGGCGGCGACGAGGTCGAGGGAACCGGTGATCTTGCCGGCCGACCGGAGGTCCTGCTCTCCGGCGCGGACGTGGTGCAGGAGCGACTCGGGGCCACCGAGCACGATGCGAGCCACCTCGGCACGCATCGACAACTTGGCCTCGGACTTGCTCTTGCGCACGGTCGCCAGGGCAGCGCCCACGGCTCCGAGCATCGCCGGGTCCACGGTGTCCCCGGTGCTCCCGGACACTGCAGCCTCGTCGGGAGTCGGCCACGTCGTGACGTGCACCGAGCCGTCGTGCCACCACGACCACACCTCTTCGGTGACGTAGGGGAGGAACGGCGCGAGCAGGCGCAGCAGGACGTCCAGGGCGATGCGCAGCGTGGCCCGGGCCGACGCTGCCTCGGCGTCACCCAGCGAGCCGTAAGCGCGGTCCTTGACCAGCTCGAGGTAGTCGTCGCAGAAGGTCCAGAAGAACGTCTCCGTGACCTCGAGCGAGCGGGTGTAGTCCCAGGACTCGAAGCCGGCAGTCGCCTTCTCGACGACCTCGCGCAGCCCGGCGAGCAACGCCCGGTCCAGCGGGTTGGTCACCTGGTCGGCCAGCGCACCGGCACCCTCGCCCTCGCCCTCGACCTCCCCGAACGACAACGCGAACTTCGACGCGTTGAGCACCTTGATGGCGAGGCGGCGGCCGACCTTCATCTGACCGACGTCATAGGCCGCGTCCGCGCCCAGACGACCGGAAGCCGCCCAGTAGCGCACGGCGTCGGCGCTGTGCTCCCGCAGCACGTCCTCGGGCGTGACGACGTTGCCCTTGGACTTGCTCATCTTCTTGCGGTCGGGGTCGAGGATCCAGCCACTGATCGCGGCGTTGGTCCACGGGACCGTGCCGTGCTCGAAGTGCGATCGCACGACCGTGGCGAAGAGCCACGTGCGGATGATGTCGTGGGCCTGTGGGCGGACGTCCATCGGGAAGACCTTGTCGAACACCGGATCGGTTGTGACAGAACCGGATTCATCCATCCGACGCCAGCCCGCGGCGATCTGCGGAGACAGTGAGGACGTGGCCCACGTGTCGAGCACGTCGGCGTCGCCGATGAAGCCGCCGGGTTGGTCGCGCTGCGACTCGTCGTAGCCCTCGGGCGCCTGTGCGGCAGGGTCCACGGGCAGCGAGGCCTCGGACGGCACGATCACCTTGTCCCACAACGGATCGCCGTCGGCGTCGAGCGGATACCAGACGGGGATCGGCACACCGAAGAAACGCTGACGGGACACGAGCCAGTCACCGTTGAGGCCACTGACCCAGTTCTTGTATCGGGCGCTCATGAAGTCGGGGTGGAAGTCGACCTCGTCGCCACGGGCGACCAGGGCGGCATTGAGCTCGGCGTCGCGGCCACCGTTGCGGATGTACCACTGGCGCGAGGTGACGATCTCGAGCGGCTTCTCGCCGCGCTCGTAGAAGTTGGCCTTGCGCTGGGTCGCCTTGGGCTCACCGTCGAGGTCGCCGGCCTCGCGCAGTGCGGCCACGACGACCTCCCGGGCCGAGTGCACGGTCTTGCCCGCCAACTCGGTGAACAGCTCGGCACCCGGACCACCGGCCAGCCACTCCGGCGTCTCGGCCTGGATGCGTCCCTGACGGGTGATGACCGAGCGGGTCGGCAGCTGCAGCTCACGCCACCACATGACGTCGGTGAGGTCACCGAACGTGCAGCACATGGCGATGCCGGCGCCCTTGTCCTTCTCGGCCATGGGGTGCGCCACGACGGGTACCTCGACACCGAACAACGGTGAGGTGACCGTGGAACCGAACAGGCCGGCATACCTCTCGTCGTCGGGGTGCGCGATGAGCGCAACGACCGAGGGGATCAGCTCGGGACGCGTGGTCTCGATGTACAGCGGTCCTGCAGGGGAGTGGAACGCCACACGGTGGTACGCGCCAGGGTAGTCGCGCGCCTCGAGCTCGGCCTGGGCCACGGCGGTCTGGAACGTCACGTCCCACAGGCCCGGTGCCTCGGCCTGGTAGGCCTCGTCGCGAGCGAGGTTGCGCAGGAACGCCTGCTGCGCCGTCGCGCGCGAGTGGTCGTCGATCGTGCGGTAGGAGATGTCCCAGTCGAAGGACTGCCCGAGGCGACGGAAGAGCGACTCGAACGCCTTCTCGTCCTCGACGGTCAGCTCGTCGCACAGCTCGATGAAGTTCTGGCGCGAGATCGGCAGGGCATCACCGGCACGCAGGCTCTTGGCGTCGCCGCGGTGAGGCGGCTCGAACGTGGGGTCGTGGGGGAGCGAGGCGTCACCGCGCACGCCGTAGAAGTTCTGGACCCGCTTCTCGGTCGGCAGGCCGTTGTCGTCCCAGCCGATCGGGTAGAACACGTTGAAACCGGCCATCCGCTTGTAACGCGCCATGCAGTCGGTGTGCGTGTACGAAAAGATGTGGCCCATGTGCAGGCTGCCGGACGCCGTCGGCGGGGGAGTGTCGATCGAGAAGACCTGCGAGCGGTCGCCCGTCAGCGCTGCGTCACGGTCGAAGGCGTAGGTCTGCTGCTCGGTCCATACCTGCCCCCACTTGTCCTCGAGGCCGTCCAGCGAGGGGCGCTCCGGAATGATGGCAGCGCGGACAAGCGTGTGATCAACAGACATGGGCGTGATTCTCCCAGAACGTCACGCGTGCTCCCAACCGGGTTCCTTTGCGGCGTATGCCGCTCGCTCGCCTCCGCGACCCGCGCACCTGCCGATCGTCGACGTCTGGCGGGTCAGGCGTGCGTGGACCTGCGCAGCATCCGGGCCATGGCGAGGCCGAGGACGGAGGCGCCGACCCCGAGAAGGAGCCACTGGACGGCGCTGCGGTCGGGTGCGCGCGGGTCGCGCGCTGGGGTGAGGTCGACGGTCGAGGCCTTGGGGCGTGGAGTGGGACGGGGGGTGCCGCCGGGGGGCACAGGACCGGCCACGCTGTTGTCGAGCTCTGCGGTCATCGCTTCGTAGGGCTGCACCACACCCCATCCGGACACGTCGTCGCGGGCCGTGCGCGAACCTCGTGAGGCCGTGGCCGTGAGGCGGTAGCCAATCTCGTCGGAGGATGCTGCCGGGAACTCCTGGCGCAACAGGGCTGCCGCCCCGCTGACGTAGGCGGTGGCGTAGCTGCTCGACTGCTGTTCCTCGGAGAAGACGCAGTCGCCCCAGCCCCGGAAGGTCGTGATGACGTTGTCGCCGGGCGCAGCGAGGTCGACCTGAGGACCGTGGATGGAGTTCTCGCCAACGACGTCACTCGTCGTCGTCGTTGCCGCGACCCCGATGACGCCAGGGTACGCAGCGGGGTAGCGCAGTCCGTCCTTGACGTCCGCTCCCTGCTCGCGGTTGCCTCCGGAGGCGACCACGATGATTCCGGCCCGGACCGCGGCGGCGACGGCCGCACGGACATCGGCTCGGTTGCCCGTGGTCGAGAGCGAGAGGTTGATGACATCGGCCTTGGCCGACACGGCATACGCGATGCCCGCCGCAAGGTTGGCGGAGCGCTGCTGCTCCGGGTCACCGGCTTCTCCACCGGTGATCTTCACGGGGAGGATCTGGGCGTCCTTGGCCACGCCGACGACGCCGGACCTCTCACCGATGTCGCGGGCGGCGATGATGCCGGCGAGGGCGGTGCCGTGGCCCGTCTCGTCCGTCGTGGCGGCGCCTCCGACGAAGCTCTTGCCCGTGAGGACCGAACCCGCAGGGAAGTGGAGGTTGCTGGCCTGGACCCCGGAGTCGACGATCGCGACGACGACGCCCTTGCCCGTCGAGAGGGTCCAGGACTGCGCTGCGGCGAGCCGAGCAAGGGCTGGAGGGGACTCGGTGACGTAGCGAGTCTGCCCCTCGGTGCACTGCCGGACGTCAGCGTGGGCCGTGGGAGTTGCCGTCGGGACGACGAGTCCGCTCGCCACCACTGCGAGGGCGCCGAGTGTCGCGGCGACACCCACCGAACGACGGGTCACGACGCGGCGGCCACGGTCGTCTGGGCAGCCTTGACGCTGAGGACCGGCCCGGGGTGGAAGAGCTCGGCCCAGGCCTGGGGCACGGGGGCGACGTCGACGGGCTCGTAGCCGAGACGTTGCAGGAGATCCGGCGTCGAGCCATCTATGGGGTAGGACGTGCCGGTCTGGTCAATGGCAAGCAGTGGACCCGCGCTGATCGAGCCGGCGCCGACGGCGCGCACCAGTGCCCCGGTGCCAAGGTCCACGGCCACCTTGTTCGCTCCGGCCTCTGGCCTCACCGATTCCGAGATGGACAAGGTCACGGACGGTCGCGTGCCTGTCGCCGCCGTGAGTTTGGCGCACGGCGTCTCGGACACGAGGGTCGGCATCGCCGTCGGCCACTGCGTGGGTGCCACCCGCTGGGTTTGCACCTTGAGCTGGGTCACCTGGGCCGGGGTCACCGGCAGGTCGTCCGTGTTGCTGCCGGAGCCGAGTCGATAGAGCGCGTGGGCGAAGTCAGGCAGCGGCTCGAGCTCACCGGCGGAGTTGACGAGGTAGCGGCGCGCAGCCTGGCCGCTGTTGGCCACCGCGAGGACGGATCCGACGGTGGCGCCCGGCGGCAGACCGGGCGCGGACTTGCCGAAGCCGGGGAGCTGCAACGGCTTCACTTCCGGGCCGAGGGCAAACAGGTTGGTCCACACGGCCGGTGCCTGACGGGGCGGTTGGCCCTCCAGGCCGAAGGTCAGCATGACCTTGGAGATGTTGGCGGCGGCCACGGGATAGCGCATCCCACCGGCGATGATGAAGGGCTGGCGGCCGGTCATCACCACGGACGCACCCGGCGCCGTGGGGGTGCTCTTGACCGACGGGCCCACGGAGGTCGCGACCCCAGCCTCAGAACCGAGGCACGAGACCCATCCGGTGTTGGTCAAGGACTTGGGCGGGGTGAGCGAGTCGGGGGCGCCGAGGATGCCGATCGTGCTGCCACGCTTCTTCGTGGCGAGCTTGTCATCGGCGACGGTGATGACCTCGAAGCTGTTGGCCGGGATGAGCAGGCGTGCGCTCGTCGTGTTGAGGACGGGGTGCAACGTCTCCTTGATCGAGACGTATCGGGCGCCGCTGGTCTTGGCGATGACGAGCTTGTTGTTGCCCCAGTTGTCCGGCAAGGAGCCCTTGAGCCAGCCGAACGCGAGGCTTCCGAGGACGAGGACGACGGTGAGCGCCAACCCGCCGATGACGGCCTTCATCGGTCGGTGCGGCTCGACCTCACGCCCGCCCGGTGCACCACTCACGAACGCCGTCGTCAGGCGACGCCTGCTGAAGGATTGGGCCTCGACGAGGTCCTTCTTGGTTGCCATCCCGCCGCCTCAGAGGAGCCCGACGGCAAAGGCCGCCAGGGGGACGAGGGCGACCAGGGCGAGTCCCTCGACGGCGTCGGCGATCCGACCGAGCTGCACCCTCGTGCGGGGAAGGACGAGGGCCATTCCCACGACCAGGGCGGCCGCAAGGGCCAGGGCAAGCGCGAGGATCGGTCTCCAGTCGGGGTGGGTGTGGGCCGCAGTCACTGCTGCGACGGCGACACCGGTGACCCCCGCGATCATGGCGATGAGCACCGTCGTCCGGGTGCGGCTGTGGCGCGTTCGCAGCAGGGTGGCGATGAACCCGACGAAGGTCAGCAGCGCACCGGGCACGCCCGAGGCGACGAGTTGGGGCGTGCACAGGATCATGACGCCGGCGCTGGCGACTCCGAGGGCGACCATCAGCTCGTGACCCGCTGCGACCTGACTGCGGACCCGATCGCGCTCCACCTCGGGCGTGTCGCCGTAGATCTCGAGGTCCGACTTGGGCGGGTGCGTCGTGAGGCGGCTCGAGGAGATGCCGACCCAGGGCAGGACGTTGCCAGCGACAGCCGCGATGACGAACACGACGGCAGCGATCCCGGTCAGGCCCCAGTCAGCGAAATGGTTGAGGGCGCCGAGCGCGGCCATCGCCACGCCAACCACGGCGGTGGTCGCGACGAGTAGCCGGTGGTGGGTGACGGCCACGGCACCGAGGACACCGACGACGATGACGCAGGCCCCGGCATACAGCAGGCCTTCGCCCCACAAGCGGGCGTCGGGCACGGCCGCACAACCCGACACGCCGGCATACGCCACGGCTGTCAGCGCGAGCGCAACGGCAGCGGAAGGTTGGTCGCGAACGTGCGCGAGGACGGCAGCGGCTCCGACGAGGAGCAGCGCGCACACCCCGGCGAGGGCCGCGATGAGGATGCTGCTGTCGCGTGCGGTGAAGAGTGCGTATGCCGCGGCAAGGAAGAGAACGACCGACGCACCGACCGCTGTGCCGGCGCTGTGTGCCGGGGTCCACGGCGTGAACTGGGTCTCGACGAGGTCGGCAACTGCTTCGACGACGTCGTCGTAGACCTTCTCGTCATCGGGGCGGTTCGGCTCGAGGGCCAGGACGGCGCCGTCCTCGATCCCTTGTGCCGCAAGGCTTCTGTCACTCTCGACGACTTGTCCGTCGGCGCGCACCAGCCGATATCCCATGCTGGCGGAGTGCGCGTCGAGGACGCCCAACTCGCGCGCGAGATCCGGGATGACCTCTGCGACGGGGATGGAACCGGGGATGCCGAGATCAGCCCGCCGCGTCCCCGATGTGACGGACAGCCTGACGAGCGACGTCGTCGTGCTCTGACTCACGAGTGTGATCCTCCCCGATCATGCCTGCTCTGGTTCGCTCCGCCGCAGCGGAGATCGCACCCGAGCATAGACGGGGAGTTCTCCCCATTGGCGGGTGCGGCATCCACCCGTATGGTCTTCCTTGTCAGGACTTCGGGGGAACAGCAAGCCGGGGTCCAACCACCAGGTGTGGTCGGTAGGGCCACCGAGGTCCTCAAGGGACCAATTGAGAGAAGGGAAGTGGCATGGGCAACACGACACACAGCGTCGGCGCTGGAGCAATCGCCAAGAGTGCGGGGATCGTCGACCAGGCGAGGACCGACCTCAAGACCAAGCTGGGCACGCTTCAGGGTCAGATGGAAGAGGTGAAGGCGCACTGGCAGGGTGCAGGTGCAGGCGCCTTCCAGAACGTCCAGAACGCCTGGACCGTTCAGGCGAAGGACCTCGTCGACATCCTCGACAACTTCCGCGAGAACCTCGTGGCCAACGACAAGCAGTACACCGCGGACGACCAGGGCGCGTCCGACATGCTCAGCAAGTACACGTCGCAGATGGGTGGTAAGTGATGAGTGGCCAGGACATCAAGGTTGCCGGTGGCGGGATTGACACCCTCATCGACGCGATGGTCAAGGGTGTCAACGACCTGAAGAGCAAGGTCACCGACATGGAGAACGACATGAAGCCCCACATGGGCGAGTGGGAAGCCGGCTCCAAGCAGGCGTTCGAGGACGTCAAGCGCAAGTGGAACGGTGAGGTCGAAGACCTCAACCAGCTCCTGCTTGACATCAAGACGGCTGTCCAGACGTCCAAGGAGAACTACCTCGCGGGCGAGCTCAAGAACAAGAACAGCTGGAGCTGACCTTCCGGTCATGAACAGTTGAGTCCGTGCCGACATCCCGACATCCGGGTTGTCGGCACGGACTGCGTCCCAGCGGCGCAAGTGGCTTGGTGGTACCGAAGACACGCAGGACTGACGTAGAACTGACGCAGAGATTCAGGGGAGGCAGCCATGGGCGGCGAAGACATCCACTACCCGACCGCGCACATGAGGTCCGTCGCGAGCAAGGCACGCACGGACTGGGAGAAGGACGCGGGCTCGACGCACTCGACACTCAACGGCGCTGCGGCGGCCAAGGATTCGTTCGGGGACATTCCCGTGCTCGCCCAGTACGGCTCGGTCTTCGACCAGGTCAAGGGCATCTACGTCAAGGCGATGGAAGGGGTCAAGACCGACCTCGTCGCCGTCGCAGACGGGATCACGACATCGGCCAAGCACACCTCCGACAAGGACGACGAAGCCGAAGCCGCGCTCGTCGCGCTCTGGCAGAAGTGGGACCGCGGGCCGCTCGAGAGCGAGCGCCAGCGCGATGAGGCTGCGGCCACTCCCGAGGCGCAGGCCGCTGCGGCCGCGACCGACCAGGCCGAGGTGGCCACGGGAGCATCTCCCGACTCCGAGACTCCGGTCGAGGGACCTGCAACCAACCCCGACACCCGCAACGAGGGTGCCGTGCCGACCGGGACGGGGCCTGGGCACGAACCGCCCACGTCGTGACCATGTCCACTCCACCACTCCTCGCGCGTTGCACCGGCGTCGCTCTGACGGCGGCAGTCGCTGCCGCCACGGTGACCCTCGGTGCTGCATCTGCGGGGGCCGATCCACTGACCGATGGCCAGTGGTGGAGCACGGCCATGGGGGTTGACGAGCTGCACCGCTCCGGTGCGGGCCAAGGAATCACTGTGGCCCTGATCGATGGCCCGATCGACTCGAGTGTGCCCGAGCTCAAGGGGCGCGTGGCGTCCTCTCAGACGGAGTGCGTGACCGCTGACGGCAGCCCGCAGAAGTCCACCGTGGCTGGCCTGACCGCGGACCACGCGACGATGATGGCCTCGCTCCTGGTCGGGAGTGGCAAGGGCACTGCCTCGGGCGGTCGAGGTGTGGCTGGCATCGCTCCCCAAGTCACCCTGCGTCACTACGCGGTGGCCTTCGGAACGAACGACGAGCCCGAAAAGCTCCGGTGCCAGCTCAAGGGCGGTGTGAGCGACGCGGTCGACGACGCGACTGCACGTGCGATCCGGCAAGCGGTCAGGGATGGTGCGCGCATCATCAGCATCAGCCTGACGACCGACTACACCGATGAGTACATTCCGGCGTTGCTCGACGCCTACCGAGCTGGAGCCATCGTGGTCGCATCCACCAACAACGACCGGCGCAACGTCTTCTGGCCGGCCATCGGCAACGGCGTCGTCACCGTGACGCACGTGGACGCCAAGGGCAACCTCGACGACAGCGCCGTCCGTGGCAGCTCCCTCGTGGACTTCGCCGCCCCCGGCACCAAGATCGCTGCGGGCCGGTGGACTCCCTCGGGCTGGCGCAGCGACGTCGTCGCTGACGGCAGCTCGCAGGCCACGGCGATCACGGCTGGTGGCCTGGCGGCCGTGTGGTCGGCACACCCGAGCGCCACCGGCAACCAGGTCCTCCAGGCGGCCAAGGACGCGATCGGACTCCGTGCCGAGAACGGCACCTTCCTCACCTGGTTCCGCCGGGTCGGGGCCGACCTGCCCGAAGCAACGGGCAAGACAGAGTCCTACGGTTTCGGCATCTTCTCCCCGGCCGACGCGATCAAGCTCGATGTCGAGAAGCTGTCGACCGTCAATCCGATGGTCACGGAGCGTGGCACGGAGGACCCTTCGGCCGCCGACATCGCTGCGGCGACCGCGGCCTCCGCGTCCAGTGCGCCGACACCGAGCGCGTCCTCGTCGGCGTCGACCCCGGCCACGGGTGCGGCGACGAAACCGCCCACCAAGGCATCAGGTACGTCCGACAACGCGGCGCTTCCGTGGCTCGGCGCCGGAGTCCTCGGACTCCTGGTCGTCGGAGGCGTGCTTCTCGTCGTGCGGCGACGATCCACGGCACACCGACCAGCTGAACGTGAACACGACCCGACGGCAGCGGCGGATGGGGCCGCTGCCACGACGAAGGAGAACAGTCATGCGTGACCCCGACGCACCGGCACCGGATCCGGTGCTGAACGCCAACGCGAAGCACTACGAGCGACAGCTCCACAAGATCTTCGCGGTCGACACCGCCTCGATCTGGCTCACGTGGAACGACTGGAAGACCGCTGAGACCCAGGTGACCGACCTGGCCAAGGCCGTGCGCACCACGAAGGCGTCGCTGCAGGAGCCCAGCGGCGACAAGCCGTGGTCCGGCCCGGCCGCCGATGCGGCATACACGAGTCTCGACCGGCTCAGCACGTCGCTGGACGACCGCTCCCGCGAGCTGGGGGACGTCAAGGCGAGCCTCGACAAGATCTACAAGGCCGTCAATCTCGCCAAGGATGAGTTCAGTTCCAAGGTCAACAGCATCTCGACGTGGGTCGACCCTGCTGCTCACCAGAAGCTCCCGGCGGGTGCCCCGAAGCCGGACATCAACCTCTACGGCGTCCCTGACGGCGAGGCCATTGCTGCTGCCGAGGACGCGAAGTGGGAGGAACGCAACCAGGCGGCCAAGGTGGTGCTGGACTCCCTGGGTGCTGACACGCAGACAGCCTCCGCCAAGCTGCCGATCGACGCCAAGAGTGATGCCCAGACGCCTTACAGCAACGATGGTCCGGCTTCCTCCGACCGCACGTCGGGGACGGCTTCGCAGTCCTCCACGTCGGGTGGCTACATCAACGGCGGTCGGGCCGTGGTCACCGGGCAGCTCGATCCGGTCGACAACGGAAACCACACGGGCACCGAAGTCCCGACGGCTCACCCACAGCCACCCACCGAGATCTGCACCGGCGACCCGACTCACGTACCGACCGTCGATGAGGTCAACTACGACCCGATCAGCTCCGACGGGCCCGTCACGGGTTCCACGGGAGTCTCGACCGGGACGGGCACGGGCCCCACGGGCACCTACCCGACCGGTGGCGGTGGCGGTGGTGGCGTCGGTGGAGGCGGGCTCGCGGCCGGAGGCATCGGCGGTGCCGCCGGTCTCGGTGGCATGCTCCGTGGCGGCGCGGGAGGCATGTTCTCCAACGGTGGCGCGGCCCGTGGCGGTGCGACCGGAGCCCGGGGCAACGGTGCCGGAGCACGCGGATCGGCGACGCGTGCCGGTGGTGTCGGGCGTCCCGGTGGGGCGCAGGCGATCCCCGGCGGCGGTGGAGCATCCGCGCGAGGCGGAGCCTCGGGCCGCGGCAGTGCGGTCAAGGGAGCAACGGGCTCGGGTCGCTACGGCGTCCCGAAGCTGGGCAGCAACGGTGGCGTTGCCGGTGGCGGTGGACAGGCAGGCAAGGGCTCGGGTGCAGGCAAGGGCGCAGGCACCGCCAAGGCTGGCGCGCGCGGCGGTGGCCGCACCTCCCTGGGAGCAGCCGGAGCCGGGGGCGCCCGCAAGGGTGACAAGAACGGTCAGCCGGAGGATGTCGACAAGCTGACCACCGAGGACGAGGAGAAGTGGTTCGAGGGCACAGACGATTCCAGCCCCCAGGTCTGGGAGTGACTGAGCTCCAGCACTGACCTCCAGCTCTGGCTGTGGGCTGACGGTGTCAGCGACTCATCCGGCGGATGGCCTCAACCCGAGGTCATCCGCCGGATTGCTTCCACGCCGCCTGCGGCCACGATGCCCAGCGGCAGGCAGAATGCGACGGTCATCGTCTCGATGGAGTCGGCGAACCGGGACATCCTGGTAGAGCGGTAGCCCTGCACGATGGCAGAGGCGCTGACGACGCTGATCCAGGCGATGCCGGTCCCGACGAGGAAGACCACGAGCGTGGCGCCGGACCAGCCCGTGGCCAGCAGGGCAACGGCGGCGGCGAGCAGCAGGGAGCTACACGCGGCCAGCATGCTGTAGCGGGGGAGCCGGTCGCGCACGGAGCGTGACTGGTAGCCACAGGCGAGAGCCGCAACGACGAGGACAGCCACTGATCCCCAACGAGTCACGCTGTCGCGTGCCGGTGTGGTCACGAGCAGCCATCCGCTCACGGCCGTGGACAGCGAGAGGTATGCCGTGCCGATCGCCACGATTTCTCGGGCGGCGTCGAACCGGGCACGCATGTCGCCACGCGTGATGCGCTGACGTCGACCGGCGCCTCGCTCGCGCACGGACCAGATCGTGGTGGAGAGCCGCTCGGTGTCGACCAGCTGGTTGAGGTCGACCGTGAGGCTGGTCGTGGGCAGCAGGCGCATCAGCAGCGGCCCCAGTCCCGTCACGAGCGCCGCGATCGAGGGACCCGACCAGTCGAGCACCGTGCCCAGCCCGACGAGCAGTCCCAGGCCGCCGATCGCCGACATCACCGTCCGGTCGCCGGGTGAGTCGACCGCCACTCGGGTCCGTGTGATGGCGAGAGCGAGGACGGCGACCGCGCATCCGGCGACGACGGCGACCGCCGCGCGACCGGGAGACTCGGGCAGAGGGAGCGTCAGACCAGCAGCCAGCCCGAGGGCCGGAGCCGTTGCCGCGGCGGCGAACTGGTGGGATCGCTGGTTGCTGAGCGCTGCGAGTCCGATGGCGCCGCCGGCGAGCAGCGCTGCGGCGGCCGTGGGCATCCACGCGGTCGTGGTGCCCCAGAAGGTGAGGCTTGCGGACGTGCTGTCACCGTTGCTGGACAGGCTCCAGACGGCCACGAGACTGATGACGGCACCGAAGGCCGCTGCCAACCAGATGAGCTGAGCGGCAGTCGAGGGCAACGGTGCTGGAGTCGAAGGTGGCGTCCGACGGGCAGCGTCCGAGGCCCGGGGCGCTGCACGGACGGGGCTGGTGGCGCCCAGGCTCGATCGCGGAGCGGTGATGTCGGAGGCTTCTGCGGCGGGTGCTTCTCCGCGGCGGCGCGTGGACTCGTCCACGTCCGGGCCGCGGGGTGCTTCGACAACTTCGCGATGGCGTCCACCCGAACCGGCGGGGGCGCTGGCCCGGGCCCCACGGGCGCTGCGTCCACGGTCGAGGTTGAGGATGTCGCGGGTGATGGCGTGCGTCGTCACGGGCACCACGGTGAGGACCGAACCCGTCGGCACCGAATCGTCAAAAGTGTCGTGCGGTCCAAGGACCCGTCCACTCGGGGTCGCGATGGCATGGGGGTTGGCGCGGGAGGCGATGCCGAGGACCGACAACACCTCGGTGACCTGTGCGCCCACGGGCACGACAAGGTCATAGCGACGTCCGCCGGCAGTGAGGCTGATCTGGAGCCCCGCGCTCGCGTCCGTACCCGGCATACGTAACCCCCTCCTCGTTCAACGGCCTTGGCCTCATCGAAGGATAGGCGTCCGAGGCGATTCGTGGTGCGGCGCCCTCCACCCTTTCGACGCTCTCGGGATAAGTTGAGCCGGTACCAGTACTCGGGGAGGAAAGCGTGACCGCCACAGTCGCAGGGACTCGACAGGAAGCACCGTCGGTCCCAACGGGACGTATCGTCCTGCAGCCACCGCCGGAGATCACACCTGCGGAGGGGCTCAGCAACACCCTGATGCAGGCGGTGCCGATGCTCGGCAGTGTGGGCTCGATGGGCTTCGTCGCGCTGTCGTCGCCGGGGCCCAAGGGCATCATCGGCGCTGGCATGTTCCTCGTGGCCTCCCTCGGATTCGTCTTCTCGAGTGGTCTGCGCACCCGCCAGCAGCACAACGCCGAGGTCATCTCCAACCGGCGTGAATACCTTGCCTACCTCGCCGAGGTCCGCGGCACCGTCCGCGACGCTGCCGCCAAGCAGCGCGAGGCGGGGCTCTGGAACTACCCCGCGCCAGCGTCGCTCGCTCTCCTCGCGGAGGAGAAGAGTCGAGTCTGGGAGCGACTGCCCAAGGACGACGACTTCCTCCACGTGCGCATGGGGACGACGTCCCAGCCCCTGTGCCTGACCCTCGAACCTGCCGAGACGCCGCCGCTGGCCCAGCTCGACCCGGTCGCCGCGTCCGGCCTGCACCGCTTGCTCACGACCCACCGCGTGCAGCACGGACTGCCGGCGTCGGTCTCGATGTCGGCCTGGTCGCGGATCCAGGTCACCGGCGAGGCCGGGCCGGCGCGTGCTCTCGCGCGCTCCCTCGTGGTCAACGCGGCGATCATGCACTCGCCGGACTCCCTCATCGTGGCCGCGCTCACCAGCCCCGACTCGCGCGACGAGTGGGACTGGCTCAAGTGGCTGCCGCACGCCCTCAGCCCGCGTGAGCGCGACGCGATCGGCCCGATGCGCCTCGTTGCCGAGTCGATCGACGAACTCCTCGAGCTGCTGCCCGACGACATCACCGACCGGCCGCGGTTCGGACCCGGGGGCCAGCCGCCCACACCTCACGTCCTCGTCATCGTCGACGGCGCCCGGCTCCCGCGCCACAACCCGCTCGTCACCGACGACGGTGTCCTCGGGGTCACGGTCCTTGACCTTCCCGAGCAGTGGGGTGAGCTCGACTCGACCACCACGTTGCGTCTCGCTGTGGATGCGGCACGGCATGGTACGCCGGCCGGTCAGGTTCCGTTCGAGATCCTCAGCCTGAGCCGCGGAGGCGCCAGGGGTCTCGCCGACCAGATGAGCGTGACCCAGGCCGAGGCGTCAGCCCGGCGCCTCGCCCCGATGTTCGTCAGCGGTGAGGTCGAGGTGCGTGATGCGCTCACCTCGAGCACCGAGCTCGTCGACCTGCTGGGTCTGGGGGACGTGCGCGACTTCGATCCGGCCACCGCCTGGCGACCTCGCCTGCAGCGTGACCGGCTCCGTGTGCCGATCGGCGTCGGTGGCAGCGGCCAGGTCGTCGCCCTCGACATCAAGGAGTCCGCCCAGCAGGGCATGGGCCCGCACGGCCTCGTCATCGGTGCCACCGGTTCCGGCAAGTCCGAGCTGCTGCGCACCCTCGTCCTGGCGCTCGCGATGACCCACTCCTCGGAGCAGCTCAACTTCGTCCTGGTCGACTTCAAGGGTGGTGCGACGTTCGCCGGCATGGCCGACATGCCACACGTCTCGGCCGTCATCACCAACCTCGGTCAGGAGCTCACCCTCGTCGAGCGCATGCAGGACGCGCTCCAGGGCGAGATGACCCGTCGACAGGAGCTGTTGCGCTCCGCGGGCAACTTCTCCAACGTCACCGACTACGAGAAGGCGCGCGCCGGTGGCGCGGACCTCGAGCCGTTGCCGGCCCTGCTCATCGTGGCCGACGAGTTCTCGGAGTTGCTCTCTGCCAAGCCGGAGTTCGCCGACCTCTTCGTGGCCATCGGTCGACTCGGCCGATCCCTGTCCATGCACCTGCTCCTCTCGTCGCAGCGCCTCGAGGAGGGACGACTGCGCGGGTTGGAGTCGCACCTGTCCTACCGGATCGGTCTGCGCACCTTCTCGGCGGGCGAATCCCGGACCGTCATCGGTGTGCCGGACGCCTACGAGCTGCCGCCCATCCCCGGCCTGGGTTACCTCAAGCCGGACCAGACCACGCTGCTGAAGTTCAAGGCGGCATACGTCTCCGGACCGCCCAAGGGTCGCGGTCGGCGCACGGCCGCCGGAGGCACCGGCTCCAACATGCAGGTGTTGCCCTTCACGACCAGCAAAGCCGTGTCAGCGGTGTCACGGGTCGAGGAGGAGCCGCAGGCCCTCAACGAGCCCGATGAGACGCGGGCCGTGTTCGACATTGCGGTCGCGCGGATGAAGGGTCACGGTCGTCCCGCGCACCAGGTGTGGCTGCCGCCGCTCGACGTCCCCAACTCCATGGACCAGCTGCTCGGCGACCTCGCACCGGACCCTGCGCTGGGTCTGGTGAGCAAGCGGTGGCGCGGCCAGGGTTCCTATGTCATCCCGATGGGCATCGTCGACCGTCCACTCGAACAGCGTCGTGAGCTCTTCGTCCTGCGTCTCGGCGGCGCTGCCGGCCACGTGGCCGTCGTGGGTGGGCCGCGCACCGGGCGCAGCACCTTTGCCCGCACCCTGGTCAGCTCGCTGGCCCTCACGACCACCCCACTCGAGACGCAGATCTACGTCCTCGACTTCGGTGGCGGCACCTTCACGCCGTTCGCGGGCCTGGCACACGTCGCCGGTGTCGCGAACCGCAACGAACCCGACGTCGTGCGTCGCACCGTCGCCGAGATCACCGGCATCATCGACAAGCGCGAGGCCTACTTCCGCGCCAACGGCATCGACTCGATCGAGACCTACCGCAGCCGCCGGGCCGAGGGCCGCGTCGACGACGGCTACGGCGACGTCTTCCTCGTCGTCGACGGTTGGCCCACCATTCGGGCGGAGTTCGACGAGCTCGAGCAGACGATCAGCGGGATCGCCGGTCGCGGCCTCACGTTCGGCATCCACGTGGTCATCACGACGTCGCGCTGGATGGATTTCCGGATGCAGATCCGCGACGTCCTCGGCACCAAGGTCGAACTCGGTCTGGGTGATCCCGGCGACTCCGAGATCGACCGCAAGGTCTCGGCCAACGTGCCCAAGGGTCGCCCTGGCCGAGGCATCACGACGACCAAGCACCACTTCCTCGCCGGCATCCCGCGCATCGACAACTCCGGCAGCGTCGAAGACCTGGGTGACGGGGTCGAAGACCTCGTCGCCAAGGTGACCGCCGCCTGGAAGGGCGCGCGCCCGCCCAAGCTCCGCCTCCTCCCGGAAGAGATCTCGCTCGAGACGATTCGCGAGCAGGCCGGCGCGGGGGACAAGCGGGTGCTCCTCGGCATCAACGAGAGCAACCTCGAACCGGTCGGCGTCAACGTGGCCGAGGAGTCCCACCTCTACCTCTACGGCGACAGCGACTCGGGCAAGTCGGCGATGCTGCGCGCCTATGCCAGCGAGATCGCCCGGCTCTACACACCCGACGAGGCCAAGCTGTTCGTCGTCGACTACCGCCGAGCCCTCCTGGGCGAGCTGCCCAACGAGCACCTCGCCGAATACATGACGACCGAGGAGCAGGTGACGGCCGAGATCGAGGGCCTGACAGCGTTCCTGCGCACTCGCCTGCCCGGGCCCGACGTCACACCCGAGCAGTTGCGGGCACGCTCGTGGTGGTCGGGCTCCGAGGCGTTCATCCTCGTGGACGACTACGACCTCGTCGTCACCTCGGCCGGCTCACCGTTGCGCCCCCTCATCCCGCTGCTCGCGCAGGCCGCCGACGTGGGTCTCCACCTCGTGGTGACCCGCCGTGCCGGTGGTGCGTCGCGGGCGAGCTATGAGCCGGTCCTGCAGGCCATGCGTGACCTCGCCAGCCCAGCCATCATGCTCAGCACCCCGCCCGACGAGGGCGCACTGGTCGGCAACATCAAGGGCTCGCTCCAGCCGCCCGGTCGTGGTCGCCTCGTGACGCGTGACCGGGGCAACCAGGTCGTGCAACTCGGCTGGCTCCCGGCGCAGCACTCCTGACCGCAGCCGGTCACGGGGAGTGCTCCCCATCGACGCGCGAGGACAGCGATGCTTGGCTGGTGTGCATCACCGGACAACGTCAAAGGGGAGAGGTCATGACCGATCCGATGGAGCGCCTGCTTGACACGCGCGACGAGCTCGACCGCGCCAGCCAAGCCTTCGAGCGCGCAGGGCAGGACCGGAGGCCAGCCGACGGCACTGACCCCTCGAACCAAGTGACGGTGTCCGTCTCGGCAGAGGGGCACCTCAAGGCGGTGCGGATCCGCGCTGGTTGGGCGCAGCATCTGGGCGCGACCGAACTCGGGCCCGCCGTGCTGGCGGCCATGACTGATGCCGGGGCCAAGTTCGCGGTCGAATGGGGCACCTCCCTCTCGGACGCCCTTGATGGCCCGGCGCCGCAGACGCGCCCGCTTCCGTCCTTCGCGGACAGCATCGCGGCCGGTCTGGACGAGGTGACCACGACGGCTGCGCTGGCTTCGAATGACCGCGCCTCCCTGGAGGCGATGGTCGAGACGCTCGAGGGGATGCTCGGCGAGATCGACACGGTGTCCAACGAGGTCGAGGCGGTGACCTCCCGGACCTTCGCGGGCCGCGCCAGCGGGGCGGACGTCACGGTCAGGTTGACGGGCGCCGGGATCATTTCGGGTGTCGAGGTCGCGGAGAGCGCCACGCGCCACCACGCAGCAAACATCTCGAGATACATCTTGGCGGCCTATGACGACGCCCTGCGCCAGATCGCCTCCACCCGTGGGGTCGATCAGATCCTTGAGCAGTCCGTGTTCGGAGAACTGCGTCGGCTCAGTGCCGACCCGAGTGCCCTGGCCAGCCGGTTCAGGGCTTTGTGACAGTGACAAGGGGAGGAACCTGACATGAGTTTCGAAGTTGCCCTGCAGGCCCTCGGCGACGATGCCGCGGTCTGGGACGACGTGTCCAGCACGCTCAGCACCGCCACGACCAGCGCATCGAGCCTGACGCTCTCGACGTCCCAGTTGTCCTGGGCGGCAGACGTCGTGGGTCTGACGACGACATACGAGTCGATGCGCGCCAAGATCGAGCGCCTGCTTCGTGAAGGAACCACTGAGACTGACACCATCGCTGCAAATCTGCGCACGGTGAAGACGACCTACGAAGGGCACGACGAGGCTGCCAAGCAGCGGCTCGCGGCGGCCTGGTCACCGAAGAGCTGACGGGGAAGACGATGGATGCACTCATTGAGCAGATCAACGGACTCATCGAGAAGATCAAGGGCAAGCTGGACGAGCTGCTGGGGATCGTCAACGACTTCCTCGGGTGGATCCCGTGGGGGCTTGGCTGGCTGGCCGACAAGATCAAGGATGCCTGGGACTGGCTGGTCGAGAAGTTCAACGAGTTCTGGGACGGCGTGACGTTCATCTTCGGGAATCCCGGGGATCGAGGGTTCCTCGAAACCACAGGGAACTCCTGGTCGACGGACATCGGCGGTCCCGTGTCGGCCAAGAAGGACACGGTGGACGCCTCCGCGATACTCAAGGCAGACGACAAGTGGCAGGGTGACGCGGCTGGTGCCTACGCGGGCAAGGCCAAGCTGCACCAGACCGCTCTCGAGAAGATCGTGACGACCTACACCACGACTGCGTCAGCGGCGCTCGAAACGGTGCGGGGCGGGCTGGTCAAGTACTACATGGGCCTCATCACGGCACTGGGTGCTCTCGTCGTCGGCATCATCGGTGCCCTGGCCAGCTCCGCCACCATCTTCGGCATTCCGGCGGGCATCTTCATTGCTGCCGGCGCCGCCCTCGTGGCCATCGGAGCCTTCTACACCGGCGGCACGCTGCTCAAGAGCGACTGCACCACGGCCAACACGTCCCTGACGCAGAAGATGAACGACAACAACGGTTTCCCCAACGAGGGGTGGCCCAAGGGTGCGGTTCTCTGACGTGGCCACCGACGCGTTGACAAAGAGGCGCGAGGCACTTCGCCTCACGGCAGCACTGGTGATGGCGCTCGTGGGTGGCGCGGTCGCCTTCATGGCGCCGTCCGCCGTGACCCCCGGGACCCCGGAGTCGGCGGGCATCGTGTGGCTGGTGGGCGCCGTCGGCGGCGTCGTCGCCTGCCTGCTCGTGGCCGGCTCCTCGATCGTGCGGCTGAGCGGGCGACAGGACTCCGTGTCGACGGCAGCAGTCTTCTTGGGATGGGCCACGATCCTGGGGCTGGTCCTGGGCGGGATCTACGGTGTCGTCACCGGCGTGCCCGCAGGTGACGCCGTGGGAATGTCCTTCATCGTTGCCATCCCCGCTGCGGCCGCCGTGGTGCTGACGTTGGTAGGACGCGGCCTGCTCCACCGATCCGAGCAGTGACGCAACCTACGGGGCCGTAGGCTGAGATCCATGGAACCCGTCTACACCCCGGTCATCTCCACCGCCCGCGTCCTGTTCGCCGCACAAGGTCTGAAGTTCAGGATCGAGGGCGCCCACCACGTTCCGCGTGTCGGTGGTGCGGTGATGGCGATCAACCACACGGGCTACTTCGACTTCACGTATGCCGGCCTGGCCGCTCTGGACTCGAAGCGTCTCGTGCGCTTCATGGCCAAGCAGTCGATCTTCTCCCACCGCGTCGCAGGTCCGCTCATGCGCGGCATGAAGCACATCCCGGTCGACCGCAAGGACGGTCGCGGCTCGTTCAACCGCGCCGTCCAGTCCCTCAAGGACGGCGAGATCGTCGGCGTCTTCCCCGAGGCGACGATGTCACGCTCCTTCGAGCTCAAGGAGTTCAAGCCGGGCGCAGTCCGCATGGCCCAGGAGGCCGGCGTCCCCATCCTCCCGACGACCATCTGGGGCTCGCAGCGCGTCTGGAGCAAGAACACCCCCAAGCACCTGAAGCGCAGCAAGATCCCGATCTTCCTCACCGTCGGCGAGCCGATCCACGTCGACCCCACCGAGAACCGCGTCGAGGCCACCAGCCGTCTCCAGGAGCTCATGAACGCCCAGCTCGGGGCCCAGCAGGCCGCCTACCCACCCATGACCGGCGACGACCTGATCTTCCTGCCCGCCCGACTTGGCGGCAAGGCCCCGACGCCCGAAGAGGCCAAGGCCGAGGACGACGCCGACATGGCCCGCACCGTCGACAAGTTCAACAAAGGCCGCAAGGCCTGACCCGCCTCGCTCGGGTGGTCCGGTCAACGGCGCTGCGCGCCGAAAACGCCCGTTCGCCGCTATCCCATCCGCACTCCGCGCGCTGAGCGCGCTCCGTGCTCCCGCCAGGCCCAGCCAGCGGCGAACGGGCATTTTCGTCGCTTGGCCGGCCCGCGTCCCCTTTCGCTCGCAGCCCTTTCTCGGCCTCAGACGGGGTGGCCCAGGTGGGCGAGGGCTTGTCTCAGAAGGACTCCGTGGCCGCGTTCCATCTCTGCGAGGACGCCGGGGGCGAGGGCTTCGTCGGGGGTGAGCCAGGCGAGGTCGAGGGCGTCCTGCTGGGGGGCACAGTCGCCGGTGACGGGGACGACGAAGGCCAAGGAGACGGCGTGCTGGCGGGGGTCGTGGAAGGGCGTGACGCCGGGGGTGGGGAAGTACTCGGCGACGGTGAAGGGGACCGGGCTGGTGGGGACCTGCGGGAGGGCCATGGGGCCGAGGTCCTTCTCGAGGTTGCGAAGCAGGGCGTCCCGCACACGCTCGTGATAGAGCACGCGGCCCGAGACGAGTTCGCGCTGGATGTCGCCGTCGCTGGAGGCGCGCAGCAGGAGGCCGACCGCGGTGACCGCGCCACGCTCGTCGACCCGGACGGGGACGGCGTCAACGTAGAGGATGGGCAGGCGCTCACGGGCGTTGTCGAGCTCTTCGCGGCTCAGCCAGGCGGGCGTGCTGTCGACTTCGAGGGGACCCATGGTCGCGATTGTGCCAAAGGGCGCCGAAGGTCAGCGCGGGGTGTCCGGTGCCACGGTGGGGGGTGCGGTGAACTCGACCGGTGCCTCGAAGGCCGCCCTGCGGGCTGCGCGGCGCAGGGTTCGCAGGACGACACTGCCGGTGAGGCTGACGAGAACGATGTTGGTGATGGCGCGGCCGAGGTCCCAACCGAGAGACGTGGCGAAGGAGTAGACGAGGAACCGGTGCAGGTTGTCGACCACGGAGGCGCCGGCGACGAACGAGAGGTCACTGTCGAGGCCGGTCGTGAAGGGCCAGAACATGAGGTTGAGGGCAACGCCGTAGAGGAGACCGGAGACCGCGCCGTATGCCGCCAGCAGGGCGATCTCCGCCTTGCCCTTGAGCGGTGGGAGCAGACCAGCACCAAGGCCCACCCAGGCCGCCCCGAGCATCTGGAACGGCAGCCAGGGTCCGACGCCACCGGTGATGAGGGACGACGCGAACAGCGTGGTCGCACCGAGGACGAAACCGAACCCGGCACCGAAGACGCGGCCGCCGAGGATGAGCAGGAAGAAGACGGTCTCGAGTCCGGCGGTTCCGGCACCGACGGGCCGCAGTGCCGCGCCGACGGCCGACAGGACCCCGAGCATCGCGATCGCCTTGACGTCGAGCCCGCCTTCGGAGACCTCGGCGAGGACGACGGCGAGCAGCAGTGGCATGAGCAGCGAGAAGAGCAGCGGCGCGTCGGTCGAGTGTCCGAAGGCCGTCCCCGGGTCGACGATGAGTGGCCATCCGAACGCGACGACTCCGGCGAGGCTCACTGCCGTGATGGCCGCGATCGAGCGCGGCCGCAACCGAATTGCGCGCGTTCGGTCCACCCGCGTGGCGGGTTGAGGGGGAGTTGCGAGCGCGGTCACGAAGGCTCCCCGACGGCATACCGGACGTCCTCGACGGTGAGCCACGGTTGGGGTGCGGTGATCTTTGCGACCTGCGGGGCGAAGGCCGGACTGGACATGACGACATCGGAGGTCGGTCCGTCGGCGACGATCTCGCCAGCGGCAAGGACGACGACGCGGTCGGCGGTCTCGGCGACGAACTCGACGTCGTGGGTGGACACGACGACGCAGCGTCCTCGCGCGGTGAGGTCGTGCAGCGCGCGCCGCAGTGCCGCCTTGCCGGAGTAGTCGAGCCCACGAGTGGGTTCGTCGAGGAGAAGGACGGCCGGGTCGGCGGTCAGCTGGACGGCGAGGACGACGGCGAGCCGCTGTCCTTCGGACAGGTCGCGAGGGTGACGATCATCGGGTATGCCGGGTGCCAGGTTGTCGAGCAGGCTGCGGCAGGTGCCGGGCTGGCATTGGCTCTCGCGGTCGGCCTGGTGGCACTCGGCCCCGACGGAGTCGAGGTAGAGCAGATCGGCCGCCGACTGGGGGACGAGCCCGATGTGGCGTCTCCGCTGCGCCGCGTCGAGCCGGTGCACGTCGACCTCCGCCTGCGACTTCGTGCCCCGTAGGGACGCGCTCGCTGGCGCTCGCTCGTCCGTACGGGGCACGAAGTCGGTCGTGACGTGGACGCTGCCGGATCGGAGTGCGCCCGAACCCTGGAGACCCCAGAGGAGCGAGGACTTGCCCGCGCCGTTGCGCCCCATCAGGGCGGTGATCTCGCCACCGCGCAGGGTCACGTCGACATCGGCGACGGCGACCACGGCGTCGTGCTGGATGACGACGCCCTTGGCGACGACGAGGGCGGGGCCGTCGGAGATTGGCGTGGTTCGAGGGGCGACGGGGAGGGAACGCCATTCCTTGGCGCGGCGGCGGGCATCGCGGACGGACAGGGGCAGTGGGGACCAGCCAGCCCAACGGCCGAGCTCGACGACGGGTGGGGCGACGTCGGCGGCGACCATCATCTGCGCCGGATCTCCCTGTGAGACAACGCCATCCAGGCCGACGTGGACGACCGTGTCGGCGTACTGGAGGACGCGTTCGATGCGGTGCTCGGCCACGATGACCGTGACGGCGAGATCGTGGACGAGGCGCGTGATGGTCGCCAGGACGTCCTCTGCGCCAGTGGGGTCGAGGGCCGACGTAGGCTCGTCGAGGACGATGACCTTGGGGTGGGCGGTGAGGACCGAGCCGATGGCGACGCGCTGCTGCTGGCCACCCGAGAGCTCCCGCAGGGCCGCGCCGCGCAGGTCGGCGATGCCGAGGACGTCGAGGGTCTCCTCGACCCGCTTGCGCATCGTCGAACCCGACAGACCGAGCTGCTCCATGCCGTAGGCGAGCTCCTCCTCGACGGTGTCCGTGACGAACCCGGCGAGGGGGTCCTGGCCGACGACACCGACGAGGTCGGCGAGGTCGCGCGGCCGGTGGTCACGGGTGTCGCGCCCATGGATGCGGACGTGCCCGGCGAGCCTGCCGCCCGTGAAGTGAGGGACGTGACCAGTGATCGTGCCGAGCAGGGTGGACTTGCCCGAGCCGGTCCGGCCGATGACGAGGACGAGCTCGCCCTCGTCGATGCTCAGTGTGACGTCGCGCAGGGCCGGGGCCGGGGCACCGTCGAAGGTCACGGAGACGCGGTCGAGCTCGATCATGACGAGACCCCCTCCTGTCCCACTCCCGACTTCGTGCCCCGGACGGACACCCTCGAGCGGCCTTCGGCCGGGAGCGCGCGTCCGTCCGGGGCACCAAGTCGGCCTGCGGGGGCTGGGGGCGCGGGGGTGAGGAAGGCCGGCAGCCCCGCCAGGAGGAAGCCCGCCACGGCCATCAGGGGAAGGGCGGGCACGGTGAGGGGGGCGAGCGGCATACCCAAGGATGCGGCATCGCCGCGTGCGACGAGGTGCACGGCCAGGGCGGCTGCGAAGCCTGACGCGACCGTGAGCCATTCGGGCCAGCGCCACGGATCGGGGCGATAGGTCGAGCGAGCGTTGGCCCGTCCTCCGAGCCAGATTCCGGTGAGCGACAACGCAATTCCCGCAGCCAGGGCGGGAGCGCCGAGCCATTCGGGCGTCGTGGCGTCGAGGATGCCGTAGATGCCGACCGCACTCGCCAGGAGCCCGCCGAGGGTGCAGACGGCGGTGAGGCGGCGCAGCGCCGGAGCGACCTCGCGGCGACGACCGTAGCCACGGGAGTCCATCGCGGACGCCAGGAGGAGCGAGCGGTCGAGGGTGTCCTCGAGGACGGGCAGGGCGATGCGGGGGAGCGCCCGGATGCCTCGGGCCGTGTCCCCACGCAGCGCGCGTGCCCGCATGACGCGCTGGACGCTCTCGGTGAGCTGAGGGGCGACAGTGATCGTCACGACGACGGCCGACCCGATCTCGCTGAGGGCTCCGGGCAGGCTGCGCAACAGACGCTTGGGGTTGGCGAGGGCGTTGGCGGCGCCGATGCAGGCGATCATCACCGCGAGGCGCAGACCGTCGGTGACGGCGCCGAGCAGACCCTCGAGGCGGACGTCGCCAAGGATGTCGATGCCCGCGGCCCAGGCCGGGAGCGTCACCTCGGGGAGGGGGAGGACGACGGTGTCGCCGAACTTCAGGCCGACGAGGACGTGGAGCAGTGCGCGTACCCCGACGATGAAGGCGCCGAGCCAGAGGTAGAGGCGGAACGACTTCGCCCAGGGGGAGCTGCCTCGACGTGACGTGACGACGAGAGCCGCGACCCCGAGGCCCGTGAGGAGGAGGAAGGGGTTGGTCACGGTGCTCACCGCGACGGCGAGCCCGATGGCCCATCCCCACCACGCCGCGGGGTGCACGGCGCGAGGAAGGAGTGGGCTCATCAGTGCATCATCAGGGGCGGGTCACGGTGCCGGCGTGTCCGTGGGCGTTGCGGACGATGCACCTGCAGCCTGACGACGGCGCAGGGCAACGGCCCCGACAGCAGTGGCCAGGGCGAGGAGCAGGACTCCGCCGCCGACGAGGCGGCCGGAGCTGCCCGAACCCGTGCGGGGGGGCTTTTGTGCGCTCACGTCAGACGCAGCGGACGCGGTCGGGGATGCCGAGGTGCTGGCGCTGGCACTGGCGGCGGACGCAGACGCAGATGCGGAGGCGCTGGCCGACGCCGCAGCCGACGCAGCTGAGGATGCCGCTGTGGCTGCCCTGCGAGCGGCCGCGCTGGTCTGCGCCGGCACGGGAGCGGCGGTGCGGCGTGGTGCATTGGTCGTCGCACGAGGCGCCGCCGTCGTGGGCCTGGGGGCGGCGGTCGTCTGCTTCGGCTTGGCCGAGGTCGGCTTCGGCGCAGGCGCGGGCGCAGGTGCAGGTGCAGCCGGTCGGACCGACGGCGGTGTGCCCGAGCCGAAACGGAAGCCCACCGACGAGCCCGGCTTGGGGTTGTAGCTGCCCGCACCGCTCTGGCTGTAGGTCCACGAGCCACCGGCAGGCCCGTGGAAGAAGGCCCAGTAGGCGTCAACCGGGGGCGGAGTCGCACACGTGACGTTGGGGAAACCGTCGATCTGGCAGATGAATCCGGGCTGGTTGCGGATGAAGGTGATCGAGTGGCCTGAATCGCGCAGGGCTGCCATCGCCGACGACGGGTCGCCGCCTGCGCACTTCGTCGATGTGCCCGCCGAGGACTGGACGACGACGGTCACCCCGTTGGTGCTGGAGCAGGCGGCCGCCTGCGCCGGGGCGGCTGCCCCGACGAAGCCAGCGGCCGCGATGGTCAGGCTCCCCGCGAGGGCGAGGAACCGGTGGGTGAGGTGCCTCAGGATCACTGGTGAGTCCCCCGACGGCGCGAGACGAGGATCGTCGCAGCGCCGGCGAGGAGGAGGAGCACTGCGATGGTGAGAGGCATGAGCGGAGACGCACCCGTGTAGGCCAGACCCTGGCCGGTGGGCGCTGAGCGGCCCGAGGTCGTGGGGGACCCCGTTGTCGGCCCGGTGGAGCCGGTGGACGTGGCCGTCGACGTCGGGTTCGAGGTCGTCGTGGTCGGCGCCGCACAGGGCTGAGCGGTGGTCGTGGCCACCATGCCGTCGCTGTCGACGGTGGGCAGGGCGCCGGCGACGAGGCCGAGCACGGCCTGCGGGGTTGCGCGGACGGCCTTCTCGACATTGACAGTGTTGACGGTGCGGTCGGCACTCGTGAAGGCGATGCCGCCGCGGTACTGCGTCGCGACCTCGCACTTCCACTGCAGGCTCACGATGAAGGAGGCTGCCTTGAGGTAGGCGGCGTCTCGCCCTCCGAGAGCAAAGGCCTGAGCGGCGACACCCGTGGTGTTGGCGTTGGCACCCTCACCGCTGGCGTTGGTCAGGGCGCCGTCGGCACGCTGACGCGACACGAGGTAGTCCAGAGCCTTGGTGGCACGCGCGGTATCGCCCAGTGCGAGGAAGGCCTGCGCCGCGAACGCCGTGGCGTCCGGGTCGCTCGTGCAGGCCGCCCCGACGAGGCCACCCCGCACTCCGCCGTCGGCGCACTGCTGGGCGCCCAGGAACGCGAGGCTGGCGTCGGGCACGGCCACGCCAGCCTTCTGCAGCCCGATCATCGGGAGGATCTGGTTGATCGTGAAGCCATAGTCGTTGTCGGCGGTGCCGAAGCGACCCTCCGCAGTGACGAGCTTCTGCAGCTCGGCGACAAGGTCGAAGCCACCGAAGGCGTGCGGGTCACGGCCCTGAGCCGCCGCGAGGATGAGCGTCTTGCCCGTGCCGCCGCTGCTCACCGGGCTGCCCGGGTAGGCGATGTAGTCCCCGACGTTCTTCTCGACCCAGGCAGTGGCAGCCGCGGCGGCCGTGCCTCCGGTGTCGGTCGCGTCCAGCGCGAGGATCGCGTCGATCGTGTTGCCGGTGTCCGCGGACGTGCCATATTCGGAGACGGGGAAGTTGAGGTGATCGCCCGCAGCCCGGAGCTGCTGGGCGAGGAAGTGTGCCGCGTACCGACCCTGCTGGAGCTCGGAGTTGCCCACGGGGACCAGGGCGAACGCCGGGTCCCCAGCGGTCTGGGGCGCGAGCTGGGGCGCGAGCTGGGGCGCCACCGGCGTCTGCGACGCCCTGGTGGTGGGGCTGGGGGTCGCGGTCGTCGCGTCCGTGGGGGTAGAGGTGGGGGTCGTGGTCGCTGAGGGGGACTCCGTGGGGGTCGCCGACGGGGTCGGGGTGCTGCTCGCGGACGTGGTCGGGCTGGGAGTCGGCGTGGTCTCGGCAACGGCGAGGGACGGCATACCCAGGGTGAGCGCAGCCAGCGCAAAGGGCGCGGCGACGCGCACGCGAAGAGCGGTGCGGAGCATGAGGGGTACAGCCTTCCTCGGCGGTTCGTGACGATCGCCCGAACCCGGCCAAGTGGCTGTTCGGGCTCCGTCCCGTGACCTCGACGGGTGATGTGGAGCCGCTCGCGCCAACGAGGAGGTCCGGCTCGCCACCCTCACGGGGGCCTACGGTTGCGGGTCAGCGCCGGAGTTGGACCGGCTTTCCCCCGCGGACGCGGTTGGAGTCACCGAAGGCTCGGCAACGGGCCGAGTCTAGCGCGCTCCCAGACGCCTCCCAACTGCCGTTAGACTGGGCTCACAGGCGTTCGAGCCGTCATCAGCGGCGAGCCTCCGGAAGAACGGCGTCCCTCGGGTCGCTCATTAGAACCGGACGTGCGGGTCGCGTCACGACCCACGACAAGAGCGGTTGTATGCCGGGCACTCGAGAGAGTGCGCGGGTGCGGCAAGCGGGGTGGTACCGCGGTGCTGCCGGGATCGATCCCGGTGACGTCGTCCTCGGTCAGCAGGAGCGCAACGCGCAGCCGATCGAGTAGAGGACGAGACGACGATGGCCTACCCCCAGGTCTCCACCAGCGGCGACCAGCCGGAGCAGTCGGGCACCCCCAAGGTGCCTTCGAGCCCCCGCTTCCCGCAGATCGAGGAAGCCGTCCTCGCCTACTGGGACGCCGACGACACCTTCAAGGCCTCGATCGAGCAGCGCGATGCAGGCGAGAACGGTGACAACGAGTTCGTCTTCTACGACGGCCCTCCCTTCGCCAACGGTCTGCCGCACTACGGCCACCTGCTCACCGGCTACGTCAAGGACCTCGTGCCGCGCTTCCAGACGATGCGTGGCCGCCGCGTCGAGCGCCGCTTCGGTTGGGACACCCACGGGCTGCCCGCCGAGCTCGAGGCCATGAGCCAGCTCGGCATCAAGACCAAGGACGAGATCCTCGAGCTCGGCATCGAGAAGTTCAACGACGCCTGCCGCTCCTCCGTCCTCAAGTACACCGACGAGTGGCGCGACTACGTCACCCGCCAGGCGCGCTGGGTCGACTTCGACAACGACTACAAGACGCTCAACGCGCCCTACATGGAGTCGGTCATGTGGGCGTTCAAGTCGCTCTACGACAAGGGCCTCGTCTATGAGGGCTTCCGTGTGCTGCCTTACTGCTGGAACGACCAGACGCCGCTGTCCAACCACGAGCTCCGCATGGACGACGAGGTCTACCAGCAGCGCCAGGACCCGGCCGTCACCGTCGGACTGCGGCTCGAGACAGGCGAATTGGCGCTCATCTGGACGACGACGCCGTGGACGCTGCCGAGCAACCTCGCGATCATGGTCGGCCCCGACATCGACTACGTCGTCGTGGAGTCCGACTTCACCGGCGCGACCGAGCGCTACATCCTTGCCGAGGGGCGCCTTGCGGCGTACGCCAAGGACCTGGGTCTCGACACCGGTGCGCTGGACGACGCCGTGGTGGAGCGGCTCAAGGGTGCGGACCTCCTCGGCCGCGGCTACACCCCGCCGTTCTCCTACTACGCCGGGCACGAGAACGCCTTCCGCGTCGTCGAGGCCGACTTCGTCACGACGACCGACGGCACCGGGCTCGTGCACAGCGCGGGCGCCTTCGGTGAGGACGACAAGATCGTCACCGACCGCGAGAACATCGAACCGGTCATGCCGGTCGGCGCCGACGGTGCCTTCACGTTCCCCGTGTCGGAATACGAAGGCCTGCTCGTCTTCGACGCCAACGCGCCGATCATCGACCACCTCAAGGCCTCGACTCGGGGGTCGGGTGAGGCCGGGTCCGTGACGGCGGGCACCGTGCTGCTGCGCCGCGAGACCTATGACCACTCGTATCCGCACTGCTGGCGCTGCCGTCAGCCGCTCATCTACAAGGGTGTGTCGTCCTGGTTCGTCGAGGTGACGAAGTTCAAGGACCGCATGGTCGAGCTCAACCAGCAGATCGAGTGGGTGCCCGAGCACGTCAAGGACGGTCAGTTCGGCCGTTGGCTCGAGAACGCCCGCGACTGGTCGATCACGCGAAATCGCTTCTGGGGCAGTCCTGTTCCCGTGTGGCAGTCCGACGACCCGGCCCACCCGCGCATCGACGTCTACGGCTCCTTCGAGGAGATCGAGCGCGACTTCGGGCGCCTGCCGCGGAACGCCGCGGGTGAGCCCGACCTGCACCGCCCCTTCGTCGACTCGCTCACGCGCCCCAACCCGGACGACCCGACGGGGAAGTCCACGATGCGTCGCGTCGAGGACGTGCTGGACGTCTGGTTCGACTCCGGGTCGATGAGCTATGCCCAGGTGCACTACCCGTTCGAGAACGCGCAGTGGTTCGAGCACCACTTCCCGGCCGACTTCATCGTCGAGTACATCGGGCAGACCCGCGGCTGGTTCTACATGCTGCACATCCTGTCGACGGCCCTCTTCGACCGTCCCGCGTTCAGCTCGGTGATCTCGCACGGCATCGTCCTCGGCTCCGACGGCCAGAAGATGTCGAAGTCGCTGAAGAACTACCCGGACGTGCGTGAGGTCTTCGACCGTGACGGCGCCGACGCCATGCGCTGGTTCCTCATGGCCTCGCCGATCCTGCGTGGTGGCAACCTCATCGTCACCGAGGAGGCCATCCGCGAGGGAGTGCGCCAGGTGCAGATCCCGCTGTGGAGCACGTGGTACTTCTTCTCCCTCTACGCCAACGCCTACGGCGCTGGTAGTGGTTCGGACGGAGCGGGGTATGCCGCACAGTCGTCGACCGCTTCGACGGCACCCTTGGATCGTTATCTGTTGGCGAAGCTGCGCCAGCTCGTCGAGACGACGACGGCCCAGCTCGACGGTCTCGACGTGGCCGGTGCGTGCGACTCGGTGCGCGGGTTCGTCGACGTCCTGACCAACTGGTACATCCGTCGTTCGCGAGAACGCTTCTGGGACACCGCCTCTGGTGACGCGGCGGACGGATCGGACGCTGACACGCGCGCTGCGTTCGACACGCTCTACACGACGCTCGAGGTGCTGACTCGAGTGACCGCGCCCCTGCTGCCGCTCGTCTCCGAGGAGATCTGGCGCGGACTCACCGGCGAACGGTCTGTGCACCTCACCGACTGGCCGTCGGTTGACGAGCTGCCGGCCGATGACGAGCTCGTCGCGCGGATGGACCAGGCGCGGATCATCTGCTCGGTGGCGTCGTCGCTGCGCAAGTCCGAGAAGCTGCGCGTGCGCCTGCCCCTGCGCGACCTCACCGTCGTCGTGCCCGGTGCCGCAGACCTGCAGGACTTCGCGGCGATCATCGCCGACGAGGTCAACGTTCGTCAGGTGTCGCTGCTCGACCTCGACGCTGCTGGCGACAGTGACTTCGGCGTCACGCAGAAGCTCACCGTCAACGCCCGTGCAGCTGGACCGCGCCTCGGCCGTGAGGTCCAGACCGCGATCAAGGGCTCGAAGTCCGGCGACTGGTCGGTCGCCGAGGACGGCACCGTCACCAGTGGCGGGTTGGAACTCGTCGAGGGTGAGTACTCGCTCGAGACCGTCGTCGAGGGTGGCGGGGAAGCGTCACGTGCGACCGCGGTCCTGCCCGGTGGTGGCTTCGTCGTGCTCGACACCGAGGTCACGCCCGAGTTGGCGGCCGAGGGTCTGGCTCGCGACGTCATCCGCGCCGTCCAGCAGGCTCGCCGCGAGGCCGGCCTCGACGTGAGCGATCGCATCTCCCTGACGGTCACGGGATCTCAGGTCGTGTGGGAGGCGACGGTGGCCCACCAGGCGCTCATCGTCGACGAGACCCTCGCGACCCAGTTCGGCTCGGCGCCCCAGCTCGATGCGATCCCTGCGGGCAACGGCGCCACGGATGCCACGGTCGGTGACGGCGAAGCGGTCCGGATCCTCGTGTCGAAACTCGCCTGAAGCACGTTCGACTTCGTGCCCCAAACGGACACGCTTCGTCGGCCGCAGGCCTCCGTCTGCGTGTCCGTTTGGGGCACGAAGTCGCTGGGTGTGGCGCGGGTTACGGCGGGCCACCCTACGGTCTAGTAACTTGGCGCCATGGGCAGCCCGTGGGAGATCATCAGCAACCCGTTCCACGACCCGGTGACGTTTGCGATCCCGTTCTTCGCGCTGTTCATCGTGCTCGAACTGTTCGCGCTCAAGTACCTCGACGACCACGACGACGAGCTGGGAGACAACCCCAGGAAGGGCTACTCCTCGCCCGACACGGCCGCCAACCTCGGCAGCGCCGTCGGCTCGGTGATCATCAACCTCGGTGCCCGTTTCGCGGCGCTCTTCCTCTACTTCGCCCTGTGGAACATCGCGCCGTGGCACATGGACGCGAGCAACCCGTGGACCTGGGTCTTCACGCTGCTCGCCGTCGACCTGCTCTGGTACGGCTACCACCGCGCGAGCCACCGCATCCGCATCCTCTGGGCCGCGCACCAGGCGCACCACTCGTCGGTCCACTTCAACTACTCGGTGGCCCTGAGGCAGAAGTGGAATCCGTGGGGCGAGCTGCTCTTCTGGACGCCGCTCCCGTTGCTCGGGGTGCCGCCGTGGATGATCTTCTTCGCGTTCTCGCTCAACCTCATCTACCAGTTCTGGGTGCACACCGAGACGATCCCGAAGCTGTGGGGGCCGTTCGAGCTCATCTTCAACACCCCGAGTCACCACCGGGTGCACCACGCGAGCCAGAAGCAGTACCTCGACAAGAACTACGCCGGCATCCTCATCATCTGGGACCGCATCTTCGGCACCTACGCCGAGGAGGAGGACATCCCGATCTACGGGCTCACCGTCCCCGTGACGACGCACAACCCGTTCCGGCTGCAGTACGGCGAGTTCCTTGCGGCCGTGCGCGACGTGCGTGGCGCCCAATCGTGGCACGACCGGGCGGGCTACCTCTTCGCCCCTCCCGGCTGGAAGCCCGGCGAGCCCACGCTGCCGCCGGAGTCCGAGGTCGTCCACCGCTGAGCCTCCCGGTGCGAGGCCGCGCGGGGCATACTCGGGAGGTGTCAGGCTGCTGTGACCCACGAGGGTGTGACCAGGTGTTCGGGCCGAAGTTCGCCCGGCACGTCGCGTCGCGCTACCGCAAGCGAGGTCTCGACAAGACCGCGCAACGGATGGTCGATTGGCTTGTCTCGCAGGGGGTCCAGGGTTCGACCGTCCTCGAGATCGGCGGGGGAGTGGGCGAGATCCAGCTCGAGCTGCTGCGGCACGGTGCCGCACGCACGACGAACCTTGAGCTGAGCAGCTCGTATGACGACCAGGCCGCGGCCCTCGCCAACGAGGCCGGTGTCGCCGATCGCACTGTCAGACGGATCGGGGACGTTGCCGCCGACGGTGCGGTCGCAGAGTCCGCTGACGTCGTCGTGATGCACCGGGTGATCTGTTGCTACCCGGACGCAGACCGGCTGCTCGGCGCCGCCGCCGACCACGCGCGCGCGATGGTCGTCCTCAGTCATCCGCCGGGCAATGTCGTCGCTCGCGCTGTCGCCGCGGTGGAGAACATCGGGTTGCGTGTCATGGGGCGGGAGTACCGATCCTTCGCCCATCCACCCGCAGACCTGATCGCCACCCTGCGGGACCACGGGTTCACCGCGCAGCACCTTCACCGGGGTCTCCTCTGGCACGTCATCGTGGCGACGAGGTGACCCGACGCGTACCCGGTGACGTCCTCGTGCACCTGCGTCGAGCGCGGGACCACATCGACCGACACTTTGCCGAGGAACTCGACCTCGAAGAGCTGGCGGCGATCGCCCGGCTGAGCAAGTTCCACTTCCTCCGGTCCTTCGCGAAGGTCTACGGCCTCACCCCACTCGCCCATCTCGGGGAGCGGCGGGTCGAGCGAGCCCAGGATCTGCTTCGCACGACGAACCTCACCGTCACCGAGGTCTGTCACGCGGTCGGCTACTCGAGTCTCGGGTCGTTCAGCAGTCGGTTCCGCGAGATCGTGGGCGAGACTCCCAGCGCATTTCAATCCCGGTATGCCGTGAGCGGCGCCCCGCGCATCCCGGGCTGCTGGGTGTTCATGGCCGGTCTCGTGGAGAAGCGCGTCGACCCCGGAACGGGAGCGGACGGCATACGCAGCAATTCGGGAGAAGCACGACCCTGACACGGCGGCATACCGTCGATCACATGATCACCAACGTGTCCCTCGTGTCCGTCTGGGTGAAGGATCTCGATGAGTCCCTCGCCTTCTACACCGACGTCCTCGGCTTCGCTGCCGGCGACGACATCGTCCTCGGGGAGGACTTCCGCTGGGTCACCGTGACCCACCCGAGCCAGCCCGAGCTCTCGCTGCACCTCACAACCCCGAGCAAGCCCCTGTCCGACGAGCTCATCGGCGCGATGCAGCGCGCGCAGCTGGAAGGCGGCCTCCCCGGAGTCGGCCTCCACGTCGACGACTGCCGCAAGACGGTCGAGGACCTCAAGGCCAAGGGGGTGGAGTTCCTCCAGGAACCCGAGGACCGGCCCTACGGCGTCGAGGCGCTCATGCGCGACAACTCCGGCAACTGGATGGTGCTCGTCGAGCCTCGGGAGTACACCCCGGAGGACTTCGAAGGCGTCTCCTTCGACTGAGCGCACACCGTGTGGGTCGAGGCGCCGGTGCCAGGCTGAGAGAATGAGGGCATGGCACCGGCTCCTGACTCTTCCCAGCGCGAAGCAGCGCGCAACCTCGAGATCATGCAGCGGTTGCGTGAGGTCGAGGAGTCGATCCTCGCTCGCGCACCCGAGCACGACCTCGAGCCCTCTCTCGACCGCATCCAGGCCGTCATGGAGCTCGCCGGTGATCCCCAGCGGACCTACCCGGTCATCCACCTCACCGGCACCAACGGCAAGACGACGACGGCTCGCGTGGTCGAGTCGATTCTGCGCGAGATGGGCCTGACGACGGGGCGATTCACCTCCCCGCACTTGCACAGCATGCTCGAGCGGATCGCCATCGGTGGTCGGCCGATCGAGGCCGAGAAGTTCCTGCGTTCCTACGCCGAGGTCATCCCGCTCATCGACCTCGTGGACGCGAAGTCGGCGCAGAACGACGAGCCACGGATGACCTACTTCGAGGTGCTCGTGGCCGTGGCCTACGCAGCGTTCGCGGATGCGCCGGTGGACGTCGCGATCATCGAGGTCGGCATGGGCGGCAGCTGGGACGCGACCAACGTCGCAGACGGAGTCGTCTCCGTCATCACCCCCATCGCCCTCGACCACCAGCACTTCCTGGGCAACCGGGTGACCGACATTGCCCTGGAGAAGTCCGGGATCATCAAGGCTGGTGGCATCGCCATCTCGGCCGACCAGGGCGATCCGGCGGTCACGGCGATCCTGGCCGAGCGAGCCGAAGAAGTCGGCGCACAGATCGCCGTCGAGGGAGAACAGTTCGGCCTCGAGGGTGCCGACGTCGCCCTCGGTGGTCAGGCCCTGACGGTCCGTGGCCTGTCGACGACCTATGGCGATCTCTTCCTACCGTTCCATGGGGCGCACATGGCCCAGAACGCCACGCTCGCCATCGCTGCGGTCGAGGCGTTCCTCGGTGGCGGCGAGCAGGAGCTCGACCTCGACGTCCTCAAGGCCGGACTCGCTGCAGCAACGTCCCCGGGCCGGCTCGAGGTCGTGCGCCGCAGCCCCACCGTCCTCGTCGACGCCGCGCACAACCCGGCCGGTGCGATCGCCCTGCGCGACGGACTGCAGGAGGCCTTCACCTTCACCAAGCTCGTGGGCGTCGTCGCGATCCTCAAGGACAAGGACGCCTCCGAGATGCTCGAGATCCTCGAGCCGGTCCTCGACGAGGTCATCATCACGCGCACCACGTCGGCCCGGGCCATGCGTCCCAACGACCTCGGCGAGATCGCCAAGGGCATCTTCGGCGAGGGTCGCGTCACGGTTGTCGACGACCTGCCCGACGCCCTCGACCGTGCGGCCGGCATCGCCGACGAGAGCGGCGTCGGTGGGGGAGTCCTCGCAACCGGCTCCGTCATCACGGCCGCCGAGGTCCGCATGCTGCTCGGCGTCACCGACGTCTGACCCACCTTCTTTCGACTTCGTGCCCCTGACGGACACGACGGTCGGGCCGAAGGCCCTCTCGTGTGTCCGTCAGGGGCACGAAGTCGGGTCGGGGGTGGTCAGTCGATCTCTTCGCCGGCAAGGGCTTTGGCGGCGAGGTGCTCCTCACTTGCCACCTCCCAGACCTCGGCGGCTGCGTGGATGCCGATCACGACGATGAAGAGACCGAGGACGAGGTCGGGCCAGCCTGACCCCGTCAGAGCGGTCACCAGGGCCATGGCGATGATCGCTAGGTTCACGAGGACGTCGTTGCGAGCCGACAGGTAGGCCGCCCGCGACAGACTGCCGCCGGTCGTCCGGACTCGTGCGAGGAGCCACGCGCAGAACCCGTTGACGAGCGCGGCAGACCCGGCGGTCACCACCAGCCACCCGACGTCCGGCGGCACAGGGTCGCCCCATTTGGAGACCGCCTGCCACAGCGCCGCCCCTGCCGGCACCAGCAGGATCCCGGCCAGGACCTTGCCGGCGATCGCTCGATGGCGTGCACCCCACCCGAGGGCGAGCGCGATGAGCAGGTTGATGGAGGTGTCCTCGAGGAAGTCGACACTGTCGGCGAAGAGCGCAACCGACCCGATGGCGAGGGCCACCGCGATCTCGACCCAGAACCACGCGAAGTTCAGACCCGCAACCGCGAGCACCACCCGGCGCAGGCGCAAAGGTGAGGGTTGCCGAGGTGGGGGTGGCGACGCTGGGACAGGCACCCGTCCATCAAACCAGTGCACGCGGCATACCCTCGTGGCATGCATCCGCTCACCAAACTGGTCCTCATCATCGCCATCGCGGCGCTGGTGTTCTGGCTCGTGACCAAGTTCCGTGACAACACGCGCGGCGACAAGGTCAGCTTCCGGCCGGTCGAGGATCTGCCACTCGAGGTGCAGCAGTCGATCGACCTCGCTCTCGCCAAGGGCAAGAAGATCACGGCGATCAAGCTCTACCGGCAGGCGACCAAGGCTCCGCTCGAGGCTGCCAAGGCCGCCATCGACGTGCGCGAGTGGAAGCGCGGATGACCCGCCTTCCCCTCTTCGGCCAGACGGGCAAGATGACCTGGCGGATGCTCGCGAGCGTGCTCGGCGGCCAAGCCCTGATCATCCTTCTCGGCGCCCTGCTCGCACGCGGGCACGCCATCGCCGACGGCGCCGACAACGCCCAGACCCTCCTGTGGGCCGGGTGCGGACTCGCTGTCCTCGCCTTCGTCGCGGCCGGACTATTGCGCGGACCGCTCGGGCTCCCGCTCGGCTGGCTCGTCCAGCTGCTGACCTGGCTCAGCGCGTTCGTGGTGCCCGCGATGATCGGCGTCGGCCTCGTCTTCACCGGACTGTGGGTGCTCTGCCTCGTCAAGGGCCAGGAGGTCGACGCGATGATGGCGGCCCGCGCACGCGACGCCGAGACCGCTCGCTAGGCTGACCGCGTGACCATCGAACGCTCGCTCGTCCTCGTCAAGCCTGACGGCTACGCCCGCGGCCTCACCGGGGAGGTGCTGCGTCGCGTCGAAGCCAAGGGCTACACCCTCGCTGCCCTCGCGGTGACGTCCCCGACCCGCGAGATGCTCGCGGCGCACTACGCCGAGCACGAGGGCAAGCCGTTCTACGAGCCGCTCCTTGAGTTCATGTCGTCCGGCCCGGTGACCGCTGCGGTCATCGAGGGTCAGGGCTGCATCCCCGGTTTCCGTTCGCTCGCTGGTGCGACGAACCCGACCGAGGCGGCGCCCGGCAGCATCCGCGGCGACCTCGGCCGCGACTGGGGCGGATCAGTCCAGAAGAACATCGTCCACGGTTCGGACTCCCCGGAGTCGGCTGCGCGCGAGATTGCGATCTGGTTCCCCGAGCTCTGAGCCGCGCCCGGCTGGAACCCTCCGCTCCAGAGCGGTTGATTCTGCGAGGGTCGAACTCGGCAGTAGCGCCCTAGGTTGAGTCCAGCGTCCCCCTCGGGCCGCACTCTTGATCGAAGGAGCAAGCATGAGGATCACTCGAGTCGGGCCGGGGGTGGTGTCGGCCGTCGCGCTGGTCGCCGCCGGTCTCGCGGGTGCGGGAGTCGCTACCGCGGCGCCACGGCCCAGTGCGCAGGACGACAAGGTGCAGATCGTCACCGTCCACGCCTCCACGCAGAAGGAGCGCTCGGCAGTCGACGCCCTGGGGCTCGACACCACCGAGCACGCCGACGCCACCGGTGTCGACGTCGTTCTGCACGGAGCAGCTGACGTGGCCCGACTGCGCGCCTCAGGGAAGCGATGGACGGTCAAGGTGGCAGATCTCGCCGCGGTGACGCGCGCCAACGCCAGGAAGGACAAGGCCTACGCCGCCAGCGTGGCCATGTCCCAGCTCCCCAGCGGTCGCACGAGCTATCGGCACCTCGCGGACTACAACGCGGAGATGGCGGCGCTGGCCCAGAAGTACCCGACCCGGGTCAAGCCGCTCACGCTCGAGAACACCTCGGTCCTCGGCAAGCCTGTGCACGGCATCGAGATCACCGACAACGCCGCGAACATCAAGGATGGCAAGCCAGTCTTCCTCATGATGGGTGCCCACCACGCCCGCGAGTGGCCGTCGTCCGAGCACGCTCTGGAGTTCGCCTACGACCTCCTCGAGAGCGGTGACGCCCGCAACGCCGGACTGCTCAAGAACATGCGCACCATCGTCGTCCCGGTGGTCAACGTCGACGGGTTCGAGATCTCTCGTGAGGCCTCGCCGATCGGCGACTTCGGCACCTTCGACTACGAGATGAAGCGCAAGAACTGCGCGATCAGCGCCGCCACACCGGCGCCATACATCCCCGGCACGTGTGACAACAACCTCGCTGGTCGTCTCCGTGGCACCGACCCCAACCGCAACTACCCCGGTTTCTGGGGCGGTCCCGGAGCATCGACCAACTGGCGCAGCGACACCTTCCGCGGCGACGCTCCGGGCAGCGAGCCCGAGGTCGACAACATCCGCAAGCTCGTGAGCGGACGCCAGGTGACCAACCTCATCACCAACCACACCTACAGCAACCTCATCCTGCGGCCGCCATCGCTGGCCTCGACCGGCTTCAGCCCCGACGAGATCAAGTACCGCGCGCTCGGCGCCGACATGGCCGAGCACAACGACTACGCCAACATCCCGTCGTTCGGCCTCTATGACACCTCAGGGTCGACCGAGGACTGGAGCTACTGGAACACCGGTGGCCTCGGCTTCACCTTCGAGATCGGCACCGAGGGCTTCCACCCGACGTTCGAGACCGGAGTCGTCGCCGAGTACGCGGGCCTGGCCCCCGCGGCCGGAGCCGGCAAGGGCGGCAACCGTGAGGCGTACTACAGGATGGCAGCGGCCACGGTGGATCCGTCGATGCACTCCACGATCACGGGCAAGGCACCGGCCAACACCACGCTCACCATCCGCAAGACGTACCAGGGCATGACCTCACCGGTCATCCAGCCGAACGGCACCGTAGGAGCGCCGATCCCGTTCACCGACGTCCTCACCTCGTCGCTCGTGGGCAAGGGCGGGGCGTTCTCGTGGGCGGTCAACCCGTCAACGCGTCCGCTCGTCGCTGGCCGCTACGGACGTGACCCGGTCGCACCGACGCAGCCGAGCGCCCCGATCGCCAACCCTGCAGGAATCCCCGCCGTGAATGGGTCCGAGTTCTCCAACGTGACCATCCAGGGTCTGCCGACCTACGACAACGGCAAGGTGCTCTTCACCTTCGGTTGGACTGGCCCGAACCCGGATCCGAATGTCGACTGGGACTTCTACATCTATGACTCGGCCGGCAACCAGGTCGCGTCGGCCGCGACTCTCGCCAACCCCGAGATCGCTGCGGCCCTCGACCCGGTGCCCGGTGGCTACCGCGTCGAGGCCATCAACTACGCCAACGGCGCCAGTGCCGACTGGACCGGCACGATGTCGTTCGAGCCTCCGACCCCGGCCATCGTCACCGGCGTCAAGGAGACCTGGAACCTCACCTGCGAGAACAAGCAGGGCAAGGTGATGGGCACGCGCAGCATCGTCGTCGACCGCGGCCAGTCCGTGGACGTCGGCAACCCGTGCAACCGCAAGAAGTGAGCTCACTCCTGAGGTGAGACCACGCCTGAGGTATGCCATCCGCGCACGTGCGCGGACGGCATACCTTTTGCGTCTGTGCCACGTGCGTCCGTCACCTTGGTGGCCAGGTCGTCGAAGTGCCGGACGCAAGCACCGCCGTGAAGGGACTCAGCCGGCGCGGTCGACCATGGCACCGATGCCGTCGAGCAGCAGGCCCAGGCCGAAGGTCAGCTCCGTCTCGAAGAAGTCGGTGTCGTCTTCCTCGAACGCGCCCTGCGCGGCGCTCACCAGCGGGAACCTGGACGGGTCGATGAGCTGGGCGAGGCGGGCGCCGTAGAGCTGTCCGTCGTCCCGGGGTTCGCCAAGGAATCCGAACCTCACGCACATGCGCACGTGGTCGCGCACGTAGCCGTCGATGACCAGCAGGGAGGAGAGCTGCTGCTGTCCGGTGAGGGGCGTCGGCGCGAGCGCGCGCACCCCGGCCTCCATCCAGTCGATGGCGTTGGGGGTGAGGGGCGGTCCGGGGAGGGAGAGGTCGACGATCCACGGGTGCTCGCGGCAGAGCCCGGCGACCGCTCGGGCCCACGCCTCCGCCCGGGTGCGCCAGCGCCCTCGATGGGTGAGCCGATCGGCCACCGGTCCGTAGGCGACGTCGAGCATGACCGCCCCGAGCTCGTCCTTGGAGTCGACGTAGCGGTAGAGCGACATGGTGGTGAGGCCCAGCTCGGCTGCCACCGCCTTCATGGAGACCGCCTCGAGTCCTTCGCGGTCGGCGAGACCCACTGCAGCGGCGCCGATCTCCTGGATGCTGCGCCCCGGCTTGGGGCCGCGACGACCCGACGGCTCGATGTCCCAGAGCAGCTGCAGGTAGCGGGGGAGCGGAGGCTGCATCGGCGCATGGGGCGGGTTCGGGGTGGGCATGATTCCAGCCTAGGGCATTACTGCTTGCGTCGTACACGGATGCTGGGGTACTTTCTGCGTATTGCATATACCTATATGTCGTACACAGAAAGGTTCTGCCATGACCAACACCACCTCACCGTCCACGGTGAGCCCGCCGAGGGCCGGCCGCCGCGAGTGGATCTCACTCGCGGTCCTGTGCCTCCCGTTGCTCATCGTCTCGATGGACGTCTCCGTGCTGTTCTTTGCCGTGCCGTTCATCGCCGAGGATCTGGAACCGTCCGCGACCCAGCTGCTGTGGATCTTCGACATCTATGGGTTCGTCCTCGCTGGGCTCCTGCTCACCATGGGTGCGATCGGCGACCGGATCGGTCGGCGGCGCCTGCTCCTGATCGGAGCGGTCGCGTTCTCGGCGGCATCACTGCTCGCGGCCTGGTCGACGAGCGCGGAGATGCTCATCGCTGCCCGCGCCCTCATGGGAGTCGGAGGGGCCACGCTGATGCCGTCGACCCTGGCCCTGGTGCGCACGATCTTCCACGACGAGGTCCAGCGCGCGAAGGCCATCGGCATCTGGTCGGCGGTCATGGCAGGGGGAGTCGGGCTCGGCCCGATCCTGGCCGGAGTGCTCCTCGAGCACGTCTGGTGGGGATCGGTGTTCCTGGTCAACGTGCCCGTCATGATTGCCCTGCTCGTCGTCGCGCCGCGGCTTCTGCCGGAGTCCCGCTCCGAGCGCCCTCACCGGATCGATGTCCTCAGCGCGTTCCTCGTGCTGGCGGCGGTGCTTCCGTTCATCTGGGGCGTCAAGGAGGCGGCGGCCGTCGGCTGGTCGGTGCCCGCAGGAGTGGGCCTCGTCGTCGGCGTGGCCAGCGGTTCCCTGTTCGTCGTGCGTCAGCTGCGCAGCGCCGAGCCCCTGCTCGATCTCTCCCTGTTCGCCCGGCGCGGGTTCGGTGGGTCGATCGCGGTCAACGTCATCGCCCAGGCGGGGATCATCGGCAACGCGATCCTGCTGACCCAGTACCTCCAGCAGGTTCTCGGACTCAGCCCCCTGCGGGCGGCGCTGTGGAGCCTGGCGCCGAGCCTCGTCGTCGCGGGGGTCGCGCCTGCGGCGGGTGCCATGGCCGCGCGCATCGGTCGCCCTCGCGTGATCGCGGTGGCGCTGGCACTGGCTGCGGCAGGCTTCGTCGAGCTCACCCGGGCTCAGGCCGACTCCTCGGTCTGGGTCTGCCTCATCGGCGCGACCCTCGTCGCCGCTGGCATCGTCTCCGTGGCGACCCTGGTGACGGAGTACGTCGTCGGCACCGTGCCCGCCGACCGCTCCGGCTCGGTGGCTGGCTTCCTCGAGACCACCTCAGAGATGGCCGGCGCCCTTGGCATCGCCGTGCTCGGGTCCATGCTCAACGCCGGCTACCGCCACGGATTCGAGGTTCCGTCGACCGTGTCTCTGCCCCACGCCGACCTGCACGAGGCCAGCCAGTCTTTGGCCGGCGCGCTCGCGGTGGCCAGCCACCTGCCCTCAATCCCGGGTGAGCTGCTCACGGCAGCCGGCCGGACGGCATACATGGCAGGAATGCACATCGCCGACGTCGCGGCGGCGGCGCTCATGCTGGTGGGCGTGCTCGTGGCCCTCACGCGGCTGCCTCGATCGACAGATGAGCCCGTTCCTGCGCGTGTTGGCGACTGACCCGGCGTGGCTCCACGCGTAGCATCGCGGACGTGGCTGGACTGGACCGATGGGTGCGCGCGAGAGACCTCGCGATCGACCTCGGGACCGCCAACACGGTCATCTACGAACGGGGTCGGGGGGTCGTCCTGGACGAGCCGTCGGTCGTCGCCGTCCGCACTGGGACCTCCCAACTGCTCGCTGCGGGCCATCGCGCCAAGGAGATGCTCGGCCGCACCCCCGACTCCGTGAGCGCGATCCGCCCCCTGCGCGACGGGGTCATCTCCGACGCCGACGTCACCGAACGGATGCTGCGTTGGTTCGTCGACCAGGTCGCGCCGTCACGGATCTTCCGGCCGCGGATGGTCGTGTGCGTGCCGAGCGACATCACGAGCGTCGAACGCCGCGCGCTCGAGGACTCGACCCTGCGGGCCGGCGCTCGCCGCGTCCACGTCATTGAGGAGCCGATGGCGGCCGCGATCGGTGCGGACCTGCCCATCGAGGAGACCAACGCCTCGATGGTCGTCGACCTCGGTGGCGGCACCACCAACGTCGCCGTCATCAGCCTCGGCGGCATCGTCACGTCACGATCGATCCGCATCGGCGGTGACGAGATCGACGAGGCGATCATCGCCCACGTGAAGTCCGAGTACTCCCTGCTCATGGGTGAACGCAGCGCCGAACAGATCAAGGTCGCGGTCGGGTCGGCCTTCCCGATGCGTCACGAACTGAGCGAGCGGGTGCGCGGGCGAGACCTCGTGTCCGGGCTGCCCAAGACCGTGTCGATCTCGTCGGCGGAAGTCCGCCGGGCCATCGAGGCACCCGTCCTCCAGATGGTCGAGCTGGCCCGGGCCGTCCTCGACGTCTGCCCGCCCGAGCTCGCCGGCGACATCCTCGACCGGGGAATCACCCTCACCGGGGGTGGTGCGCTGCTGCGGGGCCTCGCCGAGCGGATGCACCACGAGTTGGGTGTCCCCGTTGTCGTCGCTGACGATCCGCTGCGCGCCGTCGCCCGGGGCGCTGGCAAGTGTGTCGAGGAGTTCGACACGCTGCACCGCGTCCTCGTCGACAACCGTCGGCCGTGAGGGGCGACGCGTCCGACCGTCGACGCCGTCGGTTCGTCGCGGTCGCGGTGCTGCTCACCCTGGTCCTCGTGCTGGTCGACCTCGTCGGTGGGCCGGGCCCGGGGCTGTTGCGCCGCGGCGCTGCCACGGTGCTGGGCCCGCTCGAACGCGTGCTGGCTCCCGCCGGGCGCCCGAACGAGGAGCAGCTGCGCCGTGAGAACGACCGGTTGGCCAGCGACCTGCGCGAGTCGCAGCTGGCCGGAGCCGACGCCTCCGCGTTGAAGGCTCTGCTCGCCGCACCTTCCACGGCCGGCGCACGCGTCGTCCCGGCGAGGGTCGTCGGGGTCGGTGCACCGGGTCCGCAGGGCGTTGTGCGCATCACCATCGACGTGGGTAGTCGCGACGGCGTGACAACGGACCGCACCGTCGTGTCCGGCGACGGGCTGGTCGGACGAGTGGCGTCAGTCGCCCCCTGGACGAGCGACGTCCTCGTCGTCGGCGGACCCGACGTCGCCGTCGGCGTGCGCGTGGGAGCCGCTGGCGCGCTGGCCACCGTCGGGGGGTCGGCCGCCTCAGCTGCGGAGCGGCGCCCGGGTGAACTGGGGCTCACCCTCGTCCAGACCGGCGCTCTGCGCATTGGCGACGAGGTCCGCACTCTCGGAAGCGTCGACGGTCGGCCCTTCGTTCCGGGCGTCGTCGTCGGCACGGTCAGCGCCGTGGAGCCACAACGAGGTCGGCTCGCACCGTCGGGCACGGTGCGCCCGGCAGTCGACGTCGGCGCCCTGTCCATCGTCGGCGTCCTGCTCACCGCGCCTCGGGCGGCGCCGAGGGCCGCGGTCACCGGGGAGGCGCCGTGACCCCGGCGGGTGTGATGGTGCGAGGCGCGCTGCTTCTCGTCGGAGCGGTGCTCGCGGTGACCCTCGGGGCTCGCCACCTCGCGCCCCTGCCCGACCTCGTTCTCGTCGTCGTGGCCTCCGCCGCCCTGCGCTCCGGGCCGCGAGTCGGAGTCGCGACCGGGCTCGTCGGCGGCTGGCTCCTCGACCTCTTGCCGCCGGGTTCGCCGGTGCTCGGCACCCAAGCCCTCCTGTATGCCGTGTGCGGACTTGGTCTCGGACTCGCCCGCCGCCCCGGTCAGGTGTCGCTCGTGTGGGTCGTGACCGTGGTCGCGTGCGCCGGGTGCGGGCTCGAGTCGGTGCGGGCCTTGATCGCCCTGGCGCAGGGAGTGCCGGTGGACCTGGCATCGTCGCTGGGCCGAGTGCTGGCCACGGCGACCGTGGCCCTCGTCGTCGTGCCACTCGTGACCGCTGTGGAGCGGCACGCCGAGCAGCGGCGGTTCGCATGACGAACATCGGGATCCGCCCGCGTGACGGGTCGGCACACCAGGGCCGGTTCCTTGCCGCTGGCGCCGTGGTCGCCCTGCTCTTCGTCGTCCTCTTCGGTCGGCTCGGGCAGGTGCAGCTCACCGACCACGCGGACTATGCGGCAGCCGCCTCCACCCTCAACACACGCGAGATCGTCGTTCCAGCAGTGCGAGGACGCATTCTCGATCGGACGGGAAAAGCGTTGGCGGACAACACCTCTGTCACTGTGGTGACGCTCGAACGCCGGGTCGTCGCCGAGAGCGATGACGGGGCCCGAGCACTGTTGACGAGAGTGGCCAAGACCCTGGAACTCCCGGTCGACGACCTCCTCGCGCGGACCCACCTGTGCGGTGAACCCGAAGCGCCGCCAGCGCCCGCGTGCTGGGCAGGCTCACCACAAGTGCCCATCCCCGTGGCGAGTGGTGTCGACCCGCAGCGTGCCCTCAGCCTCGTCGAACGTCCGGACCTCTATCCCGGGGTGGCCGTCGAGGCCGTGCCCGTGCGCCGCTATCCAGCGCCCCTCGGAGTCAATGCTGCTCACCTCCTCGGCTATCTCGGCCGCGCCACCGAGAAGGAGGTCTCGGCCTCGGACGGTCGAGTCACCGGCGATGACCTCGTGGGTCGAGCCGGGCTGGAGCAGCAGTACGACTCGGCGCTGCGCGGGACACCGGGTCGGACGACGGTCTCGGTTGACCCGCGTGGGCTCGTGACCGGGGTGGTGTCGCAGACCGACCCCGTCCCCGGGCGCGACCTCGTGACGAGCATCGACGCCGCCGTTCAGGCCGCCACCGAGAAGGCGTTGGCCCGCGAGATGGCCGCGGCGCGCAAGCGCGGGCAACCGGCGGACTCCGGTGGCGTCGTGGTCCTTGACGTCACGAACGGGCAGGTGGTGGCCTCGGCGAGCGCCCCGACCTACGACCCCAACGTCTGGACCGGCGGCATCTCGGCCAAGGAGTACGCCGCCCTGACCTCGCCGAATGCCGGGACGCCACTCCTCTCCCGCACCACTGCAGCGGCGATGTCGCCGGCGTCGACCCTCAAGGCGCTGAGCGTCCCCGCGGCGGTGGCCGCAGGCAACTCGCTCACCGGCACGTATGAATGCGGCTCGAGCTACGAGATCGGGAACCGCGCCTTCCAGAACTTCGAGTCGCGCGGCTATGGGCCGATCACCTTCCACAAGGCGCTCGAGGTCTCGTGCGACACGGTCTTCTACGACGTCGCCTACCGGTCCTGGCTCGCGCTGGGTGGCCTCAGGGCCTCCGACGCCAAGGACCCGTTCATCAGGACCGTTCGTGACTTCGGACTCGGCAAGCGGACCGGCATCGACCTCCCGGGCGAATCCGCAGGGCGGATCCCGGACAGGGCATGGAAGCGGTCGGTGTGGGAGTCCACCAAGGACGAAACCTGCAAGAGGGCAACCTCCGGGTACCCGGAGGTGGCCAAGAACGATCCTGCGCGAGCGGCATACCTGAGGTCCTTGGCGAAGGAGAACTGCGCGACCGGCGCCGACTTCCGTGCCGGTGATGCGGCGAACTTCGCGATCGGTCAGGGTGACGTCGCGACGACGCCGCTGCAGATGGGAGTCGCGTATGCCGCGATCGCCAGTGGGGGAGTCGTGCGGACTCCGCGCGTGGGAGTGAAGATCGTCGATCCGGTTTCCGGTGTGGCACAGGCCATTCCGGCTGGTCCGACGCACGCCGCCGCGCTCCCCAAGGACGTCGCGGCATACGTGCGTGATGCCCTTCGGGCCGTCGTCGTGTCCGGCACCGGGGAACTGACGTTTGCCGGGATGCCGGCCGACTGGCCGGTGTCGGGGAAGTCGGGGACCGCGGAGGTCTTCGGGAAGTCGGACACGTCGTGGTTCGAGTCCTACGCGCCGACGAATACGCCGCGGTATGCCGTGTCCGTCGCTGTGAGCCAGGGTGGCCACGGAGCCGACACAGCCGCACCGATCTCGCGCTCGATCCACGAAGCCCTGCGGCTGCTCCCACGGTGAGCCTTCACTCTGCGATCGATACACCATCAGGGTGTATCTTTGGTGTATGACGCGTACGAACATTGAGATTGACGACGACCTGGTTGCTCAGGTGATCCGGAAGTACGCCCTGTCCTCGAAGCGGGAAGCGGTTGACCTTGCGCTGCGCAAGGCCGCGGGTTCGTCGATCACGCCAGACTTTGCGTGGAGCCTCAAAGGCATCGGGTGGGACGGTGACCTTGACGAGATGCGAGGTGCGGATGTTCAGGATGAGCCGCGAACCGAGACTGCTCATCAGTGAACGAGCTCTTCGACACCTCCGTCTGGATCGAGTTCCTCCGGGGGACCGAATCGACTGCCTGTCGCTACGTCGAAGCGCGCCTGATCGCCGACCCATCGACGATCTCGACCACCGAACCCGTCGGGATGGAGCTGCTTGCCGGGCCGGCGGACGAGCTCGCCCTGGCGAAGGTCGCCCAGCTCGTTGACAGCCTGACTCTTGTCAGGATCGTCCCTGCCCTTGACTTCCCAGCTGCGGCTGCTCTCCACCGTGCGGCTCGTCAGAGCGGTCGAACAGTCCGCAAGCTCAATGACTGCCTGATCGCCGCCGTGGCGATCCGGACCGGGGCGACCCTTGTTCACCGCGACGTGGACTTCGAGGTCATCGCCTGCATCTCCGACCTGAAGACGCGCTCCTTGGTCGAGAGGTAGGGGAGCGCGACGGGGGCGGACGGCATACAACTAGTCTTTGCGCATGGCTGATTTCGATGTTGTCGTCCTCGGTGCCGGACCCGGCGGGTACGTCGCGGCGATCCGCGCCTCGCAGCTGGGTCTCAAGGCCGCTGTCGTGGAGTCCAAGTACTGGGGCGGTGTCTGCCTCAACGTCGGGTGCATCCCGTCCAAGGCGCTGATCAAGAACGCCGAGCTGGCGCACACACTCCAGCACGACAAGGCGAAGTACGGCATCGAGGGTGACGCGACGATGTCCTACGGCCCGACCCACAAGCGCTCGCGCACGGTGTCGGCCGGCATCGTCAAGGGCGTCCACTTCCTCATGAAGAAGAACAAGATCGAGGAGATCGACGGCTGGGGCACGCTCACCAGCCCGACCTCGATGGACGTCGCGCTCAACTCGGGCGAGAAGCGTGCCATCACGTTCGACAAGCTCATCATCGCGGCCGGCGCCGTCACCCGGATGCTGCCCGGCGTGGAGGTCTCGCAGAACGTTGTGACCTACGAGGAGCAGATCCTCGACGAGAACCTGCCCGGCTCCATGATCATTGCCGGCTCGGGTGCCATCGGGGTCGAGTTCGCCTACGTCATGAAGAACTTCGGCGTCGACGTCACGATCGTCGAGTTCCTCGACCGCATGGTGCCCACCGAGGACGCCGACGTGTCCAAGGAGCTGTTCAAGCACTACAAGAAGCTCGGGGTCAAGGTCCTGCTGTCGACCAAGGTCGATGGTGTCGAGGACACCGGATCCGGCGTCAAGGTCACGGTCTCGCCGGCCGCTGGTGGCGACTCCCAAGTGCTCGAGGCCGACAAGTTCCTCTCGGCCATCGGCTTCGCGCCGCGCACCGAGGGTTATGGGCTCGAGGCCGCCGGCGTGAAGCTCACCGACCGCGGCGCCATCGAGATCGACGTCTTCTGCCGCACCAACGTCGAGAACGTCTACGCCATCGGTGACTGCACCGCCAAGTTGATGCTCGCGCACGTCGCCGAGGCCCAGGGGATCGTCGCAGCCGAGACCATCGCGGGCGCCGAGACCATGCCGATCGAGTACGACTTCATCCCGCGTGCGACCTACTGCCACCCGCAGATCGGCTCGTTCGGCTACTCGGAGGCGCAGGCCAAGGAGAAGGGCTACGACGTCAAGACGGCGACCTTCCCGTTCAGCGCCAACGGCAAGGCGATGGGGCTCGGCGACGCTGTCGGCTTCGTCAAGATCGTCGCCGACGCCAAGCACAACGAGATCCTCGGTGCGCACATGATCGGCCCCGATGTCACCGAGCTGCTCCCCGTGCTCAACCTCGCGCAGAAGTGGGACCTCACCGCCGACGAGGTTGCCCGCAACGTCTTCGCGCACCCGACCCTGTCCGAGGCCGTCAAGGAGTCGGTCCACGGAATCGTCGGCCACATGATCAACCTCTGAGGCCTGAGCGGCCCTGTGCCGCAACGGATTCGGTATGCCGGCCCACGCAGAGCGTGGGACCCGCGCCCACCTGGGCGGGCGGCCTACCCACGTCTTGTGGCCGGGTCAGCTCATGCCGGAGCCGAGGTTGAGGATGTTGCCGTCGGGGTCCGCGAACCAGACGCTGCGGAACACGCTGTCTCCCTCGCCCATGCTCGCGACGCCGTCGTCCCACTCCGTGCCCTCCAGGTCGAAGGTCTGGAACGTCACGCCCTTCTCGCGCAGGGTCGCGATCTCGGCGTCGAAGGCGTCGCCGGGGACCTCGAACATCATGGCGGTGGCCTTGTTCGTGCCGGCGAAACCCGACATGTAGACGAAGAAGGCGCCAGAACCTGACTGGTAGGTGATGCCTTGGTCCATCATCTCGGTCCCGGGGGCGAACCCCAGGGTGCCCTCGTAGAAGTCCCGGGCGCGTTGGAGGTCCGAGACGCCGAGGGTGGTGACAGGGGTGTGGTCGCCAATCATGATCTCTCCTCGGGCGGACCGGACGACCTTCGCACGATCGGCCCACTCGAGCCTAGAAGTGCGGTCTGTGCCAAAGCAATGGGTCTATCCGACCCCCGTCGGGGCCCTGCCGGGCCACTCCGTCCGGGACAGGAGCCCCGGCATCGCTCTCGCCGGCGCCGGATGGCACGCTGACCAAGAGCCGAAACAGGGGTATGTCAGCCGGGAGGCACCGCATGATCGAGATCCTGAACGCGACCGAGCTCGAGCGAGCCAGAGGCACCGGCGCCCTCGTGGCCGACATCCTCCAAGCGCTCAGGGCCCGCGCCACCGTCGGCACCAACCTGCTCGACATCGATCAGTGGGCCAGGACGATGATGCTCGAGGCCGGAGCGCAGTCCTGCTACGTGGACTACGAGCCGTCCTTCGGGCGTGGGCCGTTCGGTCACTACATCTGCACCTCGGTCAATGACGCTGTCCTTCACGGACTCCCGCACGACTACGCACTCGCCGGCGGTGACCTGCTGTCGCTCGATCTCGCGGTCTCCCTGCGTGGGGTCGTGGCGGACTCCGCGATCAGCTTCGTCGTGGGGGACGCCCCCGCGGCGGAGGACCTCGCCATGATCGACGCCACCGAGCGGGCGCTCCAGGCAGGGATCGACGCCGCCGGACCCGATGCGCGCGTGGGCGACCTTTCCCACGCGATCGGCCAGGTCCTCACCGAGGCAGGCTTTCGGGTCAACACGCAGTTCGGTGGGCACGGAGTCGGGTCGACGATGCACCAGGACCCGCACATCTCGAATTCGGGACGACCGGGCCGTGGCTATCGACTGCGACCCGGCCTCCTGTTGGCGATCGAACCGTGGGTCATGGCCGACACGGACGAGCTCGTCACCGATGCCGATGGCTGGACGCTGCGCAGCGCGACCGGATCCCGCACCGCGCACAGCGAGCACACGATCGCCGTCACCCACGACGGAGCGGAGATCCTCACCCTGCCCAGGGCATGAGGGAGGGTGGGGGAGCGGAGATCCCGTCTCGAGCAGCGTCTTGAGGGAGTCGAGGATGAAGACCCAGCCGTCGCGCACGTCCTCGGACGTGAGTGGACTCTGCTCGAGCGCACCATGGGTGAGTCGAAGGTGGGTCAGGCCCGGGTCTGGAACGCCTTGCCCAGGACGGGCGGGGAGATCCAGTGCGTGGCGTGGAAGTACTGACGCGTGGACTCGGGGTCGGTGAGGGCGCGCCACGCGTCATCGATCTCGGCGCGGATGTAGAGCTGGTAGACGTGGTCGGTGCTCATGGCTGGTCCTTGTCTTCGGTGCTCCCCGCAGCCGTCCCCGCAGCGCTGCCGGTGGCGGCCTCGGCGGCAGCCTTGAGGTCGAGGAGGGTGCGGGTGAAGGGTTGCGCGTACTTGCTGACCCAGCGATCCGCGATCTGCGCGATGGGTACGGGGTTGAGGTGGTGCCGCTTCTCGCGGCCGACCTTGTGGGTCGCGACAAGATCGGCGCCCTCGAGGACGGTGAGGTGTTTCATCACCGCGAAGCGGGTGACGTCGGGGAAGAGCGCGACGAGCTGACCCATGGTCTGCCCGTCGCTCTCGAACAGGGCGTCGAGGATGGCTCGCCGGGTCGGGTCGGCGAGTGCCCGGAAGACGGACTGCTCGGTGTTCACGGATCCATTATGTGACCGAAAGGTCACATGTCAAGAGGCCCTACGCTTCCGCGATGACGTCGTTGGTACTCCGCCGCGTGCGGATCGTTCGCATCGGTGACGGCCCGGCCCCCGAGGGCGAGGTCGACCTGCGCATCATCGGCGACCGGGTCGTCGAGGTCGCACCCCATCTGAGGGCGACGAGCGACGACGAGGTGCTCGACGCCGAGGGTCGCTGGGTCATCCCCGGACTGTGGGACCAGCACGTCCACCTCGGGCAGTGGGCCGCGACAGCGAGTCGGCTCGACCTCTCGTCCACGACGAGTCCAGAGGACGCCGTCCGCCTCGTCGGTGCCGAGGTTGGTGCTCGCCGTGGCGGAGCGCCGGACGCGGTGATCCAGGGGTTCGGCCACCGCGCGGCCGCCTGGGATCGCCAGCCGACCGTTGCCGAGCTCGACGCCGTGAGCGGCGACATCCCCGTCGTCCTCATCAGCGGCGATGCCCACCACGGCTGGCTCAACTCCGCGGCCCTGCGCCTGCTCGACGTCCCGCCCCGCGAGGGTGTCGTCGAGGAGAACGAGTGGTTCCCCGTCTTCGCCCGTCTCGACGAGGCGACGATGACCGCGGAAGGCAGGCGGACGGCATACGCCAAGGTTCTTGACGCGGCCGTGCGCCGCGGCGTCGTCGGCGTGCGCGAATTTGAGTGGGCCGACAACGCCACCGACTGGGCCGAGCGTTCCAACTCGGGTCTCGCTGTGGTCCGGGTGCGCACCGCGACGTATGCCGCTGGGCTGGCCGACACGATCGCCGCCGGCCGTCGCAGTGGTGACGTTCTCGATCGGGCCGGGCTCATCACGATGGGGCCGCTCAAGATCATCAGCGACGGGTCCCTCAACACGCGTACGGCGTTCTGCTACGACCCCTACGTCGGCGACGACGTCCTCGAGTTTCCGCGTGGGCGCGCGAACAACTCACCCGAGGAACTTGGCGAGCTCCTCGACGTGGCGACCCGCAACGGGCTCGAGGTTGCGGTGCATGCGATCGGTGACGCAGCCGTGGGAATCGCGCTGGATGCGTTCTCACACACAGGCGCTCGCGGAACGATCGAGCACGCCCAGCTCGTCGCAGCAGTTGACGTCCAGCGGATGGCCGCTCTTGGTGTCACTGCCAGCGTGCAGCCGGCGCACCTGCTCGATGACCGAGATGTCACCCACCAGTGCTGGCCCGATCGGGCGGACCGCTGCTTCGCGTTGCGGTCCATGCTTGACGCCGGCGTCACGCTCGCGCTCGGCTCCGATGCTCCCGTCGCGCCGCTCGACCCGTGGGAGGCGATGGCCGCGGCGGTCCACCGCAGCGGGGACGAGCGCGAGGAGTGGAATGCCGCCGAGACGATCACCGTTGCCCAGGCGCTCGCGGCCAGCGTGGACGGAGCACCGACGGTCGGTGTCGGCAGCTTGGCGGACTTCGCCATCGTCGAGTCCGATCCCCGGGCTGCGGGGGAGTCCGGAGCCGAGGTCGCGGCGCACCTGCGAGCGATGGTCGTGGATGCCACCGTCATCGCCGGACAGGTCGTTCAGTGAGGTTACTGGTCAGTTCGGACTAGTTGTGACTAGTCAGTGTGGCCACGATTTCTGCACCTTGGGCGGACTTCTCAAAGTTCGTCGCTCGCCGTTGCTGGCACCGCCCTAGCGTCGTTCGCGTCGTCATGTTATTGGCGAAAAGACAGCGTTTCAGGGGTGCAGGATGTCGAGGTCGCAGATCTTCGCAAGGCGATCGGTCATGATCGGCTGGGATGCCGGCTCGTGGCTGCTCGCCCTCCTGGGATTCCTGCTGGTTCGGCACGAGTTCTCGCTCAGTGAGCGGGTGTGGGTCATCGTCGGGGCCTACGTCGTCGCGGCGATCGCGCTCCAGGTCATCGGTGGGTTCTGGACCCACCTCTACCTGGGCCGCTCCAAGGTCGGCAGCTTCGATGAGGTGACCTCGCTCGGACAGCTCGTGATCGCGATCAGCGTGGGCCTCGGTGCCACCTTCTACATCGCGGCACCGCTGTTCTCCCGCGGCATCGCCTTTGTCATGCCGGCTCTGGCGTTCCTCTTCATGGCCGCAGGACGCTGGGTCTTCCGCATGTCCCGGACCCGTGACCACCGCCGCAGCGGCGAGACGTCGGGTGTCCCGGCCCTCATCTACGGTGCCGGCGACGCCGGACACCAGCTCGCAGGCCTGGTCGACAGCTCGCCCGACTCGCCCTACGCGATCGTCGGGTTCATCGACGACGACCCCAAGCTGCGGTTCCTGCGCGTGCGGGGCTATCGCATGCTGGGGCAGGGGAGTGACCTCGTGGGCGCCGCCCGGGTGACCGGAGCCCAGGTCGTCGTGCTCGCTGTCAGCCAGGCCAGCTCTCAACTCATCCAGAAGGTGTCTGACCACTGCACGGAGGCTGGCCTCGAGCTCGTCGTCGTCCCGCCGCTGCGCGAGATGATCTCTGGTCGCCTCGAGCTCGACACTCTGCGCGCCTTCAACGTTGCCGACCTGCTCGGCCGTCGCCCGATCGAGACCGACCTCTCCGCCATCGCCGAACACATCACCGGCAAGGTCGTGCTCGTCACCGGGGCGGGCGGTTCCATCGGGTCCGAGCTCGCACGCCAGGTGCGCCAGCTCGATCCCGCCAAGCTCATCCTCCTTGACCGCGACGAGTCGGCCCTGCACGCAGCCCAGCTCTCCATCGACGGCAACGGGCTCCTCGACACCGACGACACGGTTCTCTGCGACATCCGCGACAAGGACGCAGTCTGTTCGGTCTTCAGCCGGCTTGCCCCCGAGGTCGTCTTCCACGCCGCCGCTCTCAAGCACCTGCCGATGCTGGAGCGCTTCCCCGAAGAGGGCTGGAAGACCAACGTCCTCGGCACCCTCAACGTTCTCGAGTGCGCTGCCACCAACGGCGTCCAGCACTTCGTCAACATCTCGACCGACAAGGCCGCTGACGCGACCAGCGTTCTCGGACAGACGAAGCGGGTCGCTGAGCGACTCACTGCCTGGTATGCCGCGGAGTCCGGACTGCGCTTCCTCTCGGTGCGCTTCGGCAACGTGCTCGGGTCCCGCGGGTCGGTCCTCGACACCTTCCGCGCCCAGATCGAACGCGGTGGCCCCGTCACCGTCACCGACCCTGAGGTCAGCCGCTTCTTCATGACCATCCCCGAGGCGTGCGAGCTCGTGCTCCAGGCCTCCGCGATCGGCCACCCCGGAGACGTCCTCGTCCTCGACATGGGCGAGCCGGTGCGCATCATCGACGTCGCTCGCCGCCTCATCGAGGAGTCCGGAAAGGACGTGCAGGTCACGTTCACCGGTCTGCGTGGCGGAGAGAAGCTCCACGAGGTGCTGCTCAGCACCGCCGAGCAGGGGAGCCCGACAGGGCACCCCCTCATCACGCAAGTGTCCGTCCCTCACGTCCAACCATCCGATGTGCTCGCCGGGCACGTCGACCACCTCGACAACGTCGACTTCTCTCGGCTCCACGCCGCAGCAGCAGCACCCGATCACCACAACGCCTCTGGGAGGGGGTCTCGATGACAACATTCGCCAAGCTCGCAGCCTCGTTCGCCCCGGCTTTTCCGGCCCTGCCCGGTGGGGTTCGACTCGCCGTCATCGGCCTGGGCTATGTCGGTCTCCCGCTCGCCGTCGAGTTCGGCAAGACCATGGACGTCGTCGGCTTCGACATCAACGGAGGCCGCGTCAAGGAGCTGACCACGGGCACCGACTTCACGCTCGAGGTCAGCGACGAGGAGCTCGCCTCAGCGACCGGACTGCGATTCACCGAGGACCCCGCCGACATCGCGAGCTGCAACGTCTTCATCGTCACGACGCCGACGCCGATCGACGCGGCGAAACAGCCGGACCTCTCGCCGGTGCTCTCCGCGACCGAGACGATCGCCAGGGTCCTGCTGCCCGGCGACGTCGTGATCTACGAGTCCACGGTCTACCCCGGAGCGACCGAGGAGAAGTGCGTGCCGATCCTCGAGGACCTGTCCGGCCTCCTCGTCAACGTCGACTTCTTCGTCGGCTACAGCCCCGAGCGGATCAACCCCGGCGACAAGGAGCACCGACTCCCGACGATCGTCAAGGTGACCTCCGGGTCGACGCCCGAGGCCGCCGACTTCGTCGACGCGCTCTATGGCTCGATCATCACGGCAGGCACCCACCGCGCCTCGTCGATCCGCGTGGCCGAGGCCGCCAAGGTCATCGAGAACACGCAGCGCGACGTCAACATCGCGCTCATCAACGAGCTCGCCATCCTCTTCAACCGCCTCGACATCGACACCGAGGAGGTGCTGCTGGCGGCCGGGTCCAAGTGGAACTTCCTCGGCTTCCGTCCCGGCCTCGTTGGTGGGCACTGCATCGGCGTCGACCCCTACTACCTCACCCACAAGGCGCAGGCGGTCGGCTACCACCCGGAGATCATCCTGGCCGGGCGTCGACTCAACGACCAGATGGGTTCCTACGTCGCCTCACAGCTCGTGAAGCGCATGACGAAGGAGAACATCCCGGTCCGCGGTGCGCGGGTGCTCGTCCTCGGACTCACCTTCAAGGAGAACACCCCCGACCTGCGCAACTCGCACGTGGTCGACATCCTCAAGGAACTCGCCGAGTACGACATCGCCGTCGACGTCCACGACCCGTGGGCGCGCCCCGAGGAGGCCAACATCCACTACGGCATCGACTTGGTGCAGAGCCCCGAGGCCGGTTCGTATGCCGCCGTTGTCATCGCGGTCGCCCACAAGGAGTTCGTCGAGATGGGCGCCCAGCAGATCCGCGCCTTCGGCGACCCGAACGGGCACGTGCTCTACGACCTCAAGTACATCCTCGACAAGTCTGAGTCTGACCTGCGTCTGTGAGTTTCTGGTAGGACGCACGACCTGTTGAGGCCCTCGTCCACGCCCGCGCGCTCGCCTGCGAGGATGACGACGTGATCGAACGGCAGACTGCCACCAAACACGATGTGGTCCGGGAGCCCAGCGCGCTCCGGCTTCGCGTGTGGGCGGCCCGTCAACACCTCGTCTATCGAGCACATCTTGCCCAGAGTCGTCGCTACGAGCGGGCGGGACGTGATCTGCCCACTCTGGAACGCATCGCGGCCAGGTCGGCTCAGGTTCGTGCGACCCTCGTCACCGTGGCGTTCAACACCCCTGCGTTGATCGCCCGTCAGGCAGATGCCTTGCAGGAGAACTTCAGCGACTCGTTCGTCCACGTGGTCGTTGACAACTCCACGCTCAAGGATGCCAGGCGCGAAATACGCGCTCTGTGCGAGGACGCTGGCGCTGAGTATGTCTCGCTCCCGCCATCGCATGCCACCACCGGGTCCCAGTCGCACGGACTGGCGCTGAACTGGGCGACGACCAACGTCCTGAGACGGTCCCAGTCCGAATACTTCGGCTTCCTGGATCACGACATCTTCCCATTCGCGCCTTGCTCCTACGCAGAAGTTTTGCAGGAGCAGAGCTCCTACGGGCACTTCCAGCGCGCTGGCGAACACCGGTTCTATTGGCCAGGGTTGATGTTCTTCACGCGGAAGTTTCTCTCCCAGGGCACCTACGACTTCCAGCCGCGGTGGTTGGGACGTCACTACGGCGACACAGGCGCTGGAAACTGTACGTCGATCTACCCAAAGATGGACCTCGATGCCCTTCGCGCCATGACCATCAATGACTTCCACGCCAAGGATCCATCACGCTCCTACGTCAAGACCTCGACACCGCTGGCCTTTCAGACTGAGGCGGTCACCGTGCTCGACGACCTCTGGCTGCACCTCATCAACGGATCGAACTGGGCGGCAGACTCAGGCCATGCCCAGAAGCTCGACGACCTCACTGACATCCTGCGGGTATGGAGTGGGCGGCGGAGCAATGGGGACTGATCCAGGAGTGCGGATCACGGTGGCACACCCGCCTCGATTCCCGGTCAGATGGCAAGGAATCGGACGATTCGTTGTCGGGGCCCAACTGTGAGGGTCCTCATCAGCGCCGGTTGGCTCGGCGGTGCCGGAGGCGCAGAACGCGCGTTGTACTCGATGGTGCGTGCGTTGGAGGTCGAAGAGGTGCAGGTGGTGGTCCGCGAGCACCTGGATGGTCCGTGGTCACGGGTACCTTCGGCCACCCGGGTCGCGACCAGTGAGTCAGTCATGTGGTACGGCGCGGGGCACCAGGCCGGAGTGAAGGGACGGGTGCTGCAGTTGGTGGCAAACCCGATCCGGAGGATGCTCACGCGTCGCTATGACGTCTACATCCAAACCATGGCGGGTGCCAACCTGGCTTCGGCCGTTCGAGCGCCAGTGCGGCTTGTCATTCCGTCCGGGAACGTCGTGCCCGCAGCCATGCGGGCACATTTCACGGCCATCGCCATGCAGGCACCGGACAACACTCGCTTCGTCCCACCAGGCATGAAGTCCACCCTCCTCCCTCCGCCCGTTTTCGACCTGGCCCCCCGGGCCGAGGCACCCAGCCAGGACATCCCAGATGAGTTCCTCCTGACGGTCTTCAACCCCTACGACCCGATCAAGGGATTGTCTGACCTCGCACGTGCTGCTGATGAGGCACCCTTGCCGATCGTGTGGTGTCACAGCGAGGCGACGGTGCGGTTCGAGATTCCGGAAGAACTACTGCTTCACGATCGAATCGTCCATGTGACAGACGCATCCCCAGAGCAGTTGCGGTATCTGTACGAACGATGCGCCGCCTACTTCTCACTATCCCTCAGTGAAGGATTCGGTTGGAGCACAGCGGACGCCCTCCGCTACTCGCAGGCCGTGGTGACCCGCGCCGTGGGCGTCTTCAGCAACCCGGCGGCACAACAACCCGGCGTGACTTTGGTGTCCTCACCCCAAGAGATTTGCTGGGATTCCGTTCTGGCCTCAGCGGCACCACCTGGGACGCGCGATCTCTCCCTGCTCGAGCCGAGTCGGTTCCGGGCACGACTTCATGACATTGCACATGACGCCGACTGGTGACGGGCAGGGCCATCAGCCCGACACCCTCGTGACGATCATCGTCCCGATGTACCTCGCGGAGGCCTATGTCGACGAGTGCCTGGGCAGTGTCCTCCGCCAGACTCATACGGCTCTGCAAGTCATTGTCGTGGACGATGGTTCCCCCGATGCCAGTGCGGACATCGCGACGGCGTGGTCGTCGCGTGACGCTCGTGTCGAGGTGATCCGCAGTCCTCATGCGGGGGCGGCCTCGGCGCGGAATGCGGGTCTGGAGATGTTGGCGGGGGACTACGTCACCTTCGTCGACGCGGACGACGTGGTCCATGCGCGCTACGTCGCCGACCTCCTTTCCGCCGCTCGGGCGACCGGGGCTGATCTGGTCGTTTCCGGCCTGAGCCAGTACCCGGACGGTGGACAGCCCCTGTACCGGGCACCCACGTCGGTGGTGACCTGCGCACCCGATGCCATGCTGCAGAGGATCGTGACCACGGGTGTCGGCTTTTCCTCGTGCGGCAAGCTCATGCGCGCGCACGTGTTCGACAGCGTGCGCTATCGCAGCGGCTTGCCCTTCGAGGATCTCGGCGTCCTTCCCGCGCTCTTCGCCGCCGCGACACTCGTGGCCGAGACTGATGCGATCGGATATGGGTACAGGCGCCATGCGGACAGCACCGAAGGTGGACACCAACGGGTCGTCAAGACAGATTTGCTCCGCGTCCTGGCTCTGAACATCGCGGATGCCCGAAGGCGTCACGGGTCGAGCTCGGCCTCCGCGCAGCGACTGGTTGTGGGATATGTCCTCCACGCGGCCAAGTCGCTGGAGGGACAGGCTGATCGAGAATCGACGCGCGAAGACGACTTTGATCAGGCCTACCGGGAGCTGTTACGTGGCGCGATGGGGGACGTGCGTCAATCAACAGACCTGTCATTGGCCTACAAGACGGCTTTGGCGATCTCAGCGGTCTCGCCACGGGGGTTCGTGTCGATCTTCGGGCTCGCACGTCGATTGAAGGCGACCCTTCTCCCACAGCTCCGCCGGCGGTAGCCGCGAACCACCTCGCGCCATCTTCGCGACAAAACACGTGGTTCAGATGGCTTCTCCTGCGAATGCCACGCATCGCCAGGAAGTCTTGCCCTGCCTGACGACCGTCACGTCGAGAACGTGGTGGTCGCGTTCGAGCTGGCGGAGGATGGCGTGGGCGCGGGCCGACTGGATGTGGCACGAGACGACGACGATGCCCCCCGGCGACAGGAAGTTCTGATAGCGCGCGAACACCCCGATCGGATCGGTGAAGTACGTGATGGACTCGTTGAAGACGATGACGTCGTACGTGCTCGGCGGCGTGAACGTCGCAGCGTCTGCCGCGACGAAAGTCGCGTTGGAGGGGGCGGAACCTTGCAGCGAGCTGATGGCGACCTCGGAGATGTCGATTCCGGTGTAGCGCGCATAGCCGACAGCGGCAAACCGCTCGTGCAGCACTCCGGCACCACACCCGACATCGAGGACGGCGGAGTGCGGCTTGAGGAAGGAGGCATAGCCGACAATCACGGCATAGTGCGCCATCTCCTCGATGCCCGAGAGGAAGACCCACCGCCCACGGTCATACTGCTCGTTCCACCGTGACTCGTCCTGCGGCACGTCTCCTCGTCCGGCGGTCGACTCCCATCGGTGCAGGCGGTCCTCGAACGCCTCCTTGCCAGGGAACGGGAGGCGAAACCCCGTGGCGTAGTACGCCGCTCGCGCGGCGGTGGCCGTACGGCCACCGACGCGTCCAGCGATCTGGCGAGGCCGTGACGACAAGATTCTCACCACTGGAGAGTAGACCGCCAGGTCGCGCCGCGCCGCGAACCGAAAGGATCAAGGGGGAGAGAGCCTGTCTCGCAGTTGCCAGGTCAGCTGCGGGCCCGAAGCAGCCTCGTGCGTCGAGCGATCCGGAGCCGCTGCAGATGGACCCAGCGTCGGAGCCGGATGCGTCGGGAATTGGCTCCCGTGTACACCGTTCCCGGCGACACGCGATCGAGCAGGGCGCTCACCGTCACGAACTCGAAACCTCGGCTGCGGAGGGCGGGAACGAGGCTGCTGATCGTGGCCATGGTCTGCGTGGACGTGTCGTGGAGGAGGACGATGTCCCCGTCCTGGGCGTCGGCGAGGACCTTGGTGGTGGCCGACGCGGGGTCCTTGAAGTCCATGGAGTTCACCGACCACAGGATCACGGATTGACCGAGCTCACCGGCAATCGAGTCGATCAGGCGGTTGCGATGACCCATGGGCGGCCGAAAGACCGCAGGTACGGTCCCGGTGATCGAGGCGATGACCTCGTTGCTGCGACGGAGCTCAGCACGGATGTCATCGGCGTGGAGGAGGTGGAGATCCGGGTGGGTGTGGGAATGGGTGCCGATCTCCATGCCGGGGGACGCGTGCAGGAGCCGAACGACGTCGGGGCACTCCTCACTCCTGTCGCCCCGGAGGAAGAAGGTGGCCTGGGCTGATTGATCGAGGAGGAACTGCACGAGCGCCGGAGTGTCTGACGCTGGACCATCGTCGAAGGTGAGCGCGATGCGCTGTGTCGATCGCGATGTGGCCCGGGTCCGAAGCGATGCGGATGCAAAGGCCCCGAAGACCGCGACTGCCAGCCGTGGGCTCAGGCCGGCCAGCGTGGCGAGGACCCGGAAAACCGGATGTCGTGGCATCACCCTCGACGACCGCGACTGCCGAGCCAAGGCGGCGTACTGCTCCTCGGCTCCCGGCGTCCTCATGGACTTCATGGCCGCGATGAGTCTGGCGCGCTTCCTGAAGGCCTGGTCCGCCGACCACCCGGCGGCGCGCAACAGCCCGGCATCGGCGAAGTCCTGGACCTGACGCTCACTGCCCTCGACCTCATCGAGCTGCCGAGCCACGGTGAAGGTCTGTGACGTGATGGAGTGGGGCCGTTGCCGGTACAGGTAGAGGGGCTGGGGGACCTGGACGACTGGGGCCTTCATGAGCAGCCGATGGGTGGTGAAGGCGTCTTCGGCCAGTCGCCCCACTGGGAAAAGGTCGGGGGGCAGCAGATCACGCCGAAAGAGCTTGGCGCACGAGATGACGAAGAGGGAGTGGTACGCGCCCGCGAACTCGGTGATGGCCTCGGCGGGGGTGAGGAGTCGCGTCCGCTCGATTCCCGGATCGTATGCCTTGCCCGGGACCCGGATGAACGAGCACATCGCCGCACCCGCTTCAGGACGAGCGTCGATGGCCCGCACGAGTGTGGCGACGAAGGTGGGATCCCACCAGTCGTCCGAGTCGAGGAAGGTGACGAACGTCCCCGTGGCCGCAGCGATCCCGACGTTGCGGGCATGGCTGAGCCCGTGGTTGGCCTGGTGGATGACCCGAAAGCGTGGGTCGCGAGCCGCGAGGTTGTCGCACAGTGGGCCGCTCCCGTCGGTGGAGCCATCATCGATCAGGATGACGTCCAGAAACTCATGCGTCTGTGCCACGACAGAATCGAGGCATTGTTCGAGGTAGTCAACGACGTTGTAGACCGGGATGACAACACTGACCCGGTCGACTTCGGGGCTCACGCCGACACCTTCGAGTTCAGGCCCGGGTCGATGCGGCGACCCAGACGCCCTCGGTAGGCATCTACTGCACCCCTGGCCGGAAGGATGATCTCGGCGAACGGCCGACGTCCCCGCGCCAGGGCGAGCATTCCCTTGGCGGCGCCACCGACTCCGGCGATCGTGGAGGCTGCGGGTCCGCCATAACGTCGCGCCAGCACAGTGGAGTTGCGCACCGAGTAGTACCGGCGCCAGGCGGCTTTGTCGAGAGGGGTTCGACGTGGCCCACCCGAGTCGCTTTCGGTGCCAGCCCGACGCCGAGCCTGTAGGAAAAGTGGTCCGGGTGCGCACAACCGATAACCCAGGCTCCGCAGGCGCAAGCCGAACTCTGCCTCCTCGAAGCCCCAGAACAGTTGCTCGTCGAACGCGCCCACCTCGCGGATCACGTCGACCCGATACATGGGCAGTGATCCGCCGAAGAGGACGTCGAGCTCAACTGCTCCGGTGAGCTCGTGGTCCTCGAGGCGGTGGAAGACACCCCACTGTCGACGGTAGAGACTTCCGCCGATTCCCACACCTGCCAGTCGCGGGTCCGAGTCTGCAGCGTCCTTCCCGAAGATCTCGAGACGCTGCAGGAGCGAATCGTCCGCGGGCTCGTCGTCGTCGTCGATGAACAGGAGCCAGTCCCCAGCGGCTGCACGTGGGAGCAACAACGACATTCCCAGAGCGTTGCCTCCAGCCGGCCCGATGTTGTCACCGCTGTCGGCGTACTCGGCACCGTGCAACGCGGCCACCCGTGACACCTCTGCGTCGGACCCGTTGTCGACGACGAGGATGTGGTCGGGCCGGCGAGTCTGGCGCCCGAGCGCCGAGAGCATGGAGTCGAGAGTTGCCGGTCGGGCAAAGGTCACGACCACCGCCCAGATGGCTCCGCCCCCCGTAGTCTGTGACACGTATTTGATGGTATGTCAGGCAGGTGTGGGCGTCTGGAGGATCATGAAGAACGTTGCGTCACAGAGGATCTCGCAGGCCTTGGCCGAAGATCGGCCCATCCCCGGGCGCTGGTCCGACGCGTCGGACGATCCCAACGACGTTCGAGCCCTGGCAGGTCGCGCCCGGACTCTGCGGGCAGCTTGGCGCGAACCGATCGCTGATCGCGCAGAGTTCATCGTGGACCGCTGCACGGGCCGGCGCGTCCTCGACATCGGGTGTGTGGCCCACGACGTCGAGCGGATGAAGTCACCCCAGTGGCTGCACGGCAGGGTGGCCGCTGCGGCGTCTTCCTGCCTCGGGGTGGACGTGTTGCCCGAGGGGGTGGCGCGCATGGTCGAGGCTGGCTATGAGGTGGTGACCCACGACCTCACGCAGGGTCCGGGGCCATTGGCCGACGCCGGACGGTTCGACGTCATTGTCGCTGGGGAACTCATCGAGCATGTCCCGGCTCTCGACATGTTGTTCACCGCTGCTCGCGACCTGCTCGGGCCCGACGGGGAACTCATCATCACCACGCCCAACCCCTGGGCGCCCCACCGCGTGGCGGCGGGCCAGCGTGGGGATTGCTGGGAGAACGCCGATCACATCATGTTGGCATTTCCCAGCGGCATCGCCGAGCTGGCAGAACGCAACGGCCTCATTCTGAGCGAGGCCACGACGACCCGACCGGAGGCGCGATCCCGACGACCGCTCGAGATGGCCCGTCAGGTGCGACGCCATCTTCGGGGGACCGCGTGGTTGCGGCTCGGCTTCGCCACTCGGGGGCCAGAGAAACCCGTGCGGATCCAAGCAGGGCCCTCCCTGCCATCGACCCATGGTCCGCGCGGGGCGGTCTTCGTCGGCGAGACCTTTGTCTATGTCGTGCGTCGCCGATCGGACTCAGCTTCGTCTGACTAGACCCCTCCGCCGAGTCCAGCAGTCGACAACGCGCGTCGATAGAAGGAACTCGTCGACCTGAGGGCGTCAGGGGTGTCCAGAGCAGTGACGCGGCCACCCTCAATCACCATGATGCGGTCGCACATGTCGATGGTGGACATGCGGTGGGCGATGATGACCACCGTCACCTGTCCGCGAAGGGCGACGATGGTGTCGCGGATGAGTTGCTCGCTGTGCCCGTCGAGGGCTGACGTCGGCTCGTCAAGGATCAGGAGTGAGGGGGAGCCCGCGAGGGCGCGGGCGATCGACAGACGCTGTCGCTGGCCCCCCGAGAGGCTACTGCCGCGCTCACCCAGATGGGTGTCGAATCCCGACGCGAGCGCGCTGATGTCGGCAAGGACGTTCGCCTGCGTTGCCGCCCGCTGCAGGGCCGAGTCGTCGATGCCCTCGCGGAAGAAGCGGATGTTCTCGGCCACTGTGCCGGTGAAGAGCACCGGGTCCTGAGGAACGAACGACACGTGCCGGGTCCACCAGTCGCGGTCAACGTCGGACAGCGGGACACCGCCGACGGTGAGCGTTCCGGACTCCGGCTCGCGCAGGCCGAGCAGGAGCTGGGCCATCGTCGACTTCCCTGCGCCGGACGGACCGATGATTCCGAGGACCTCGCCCCGATCCAGGATGAGGTCGACGTCCTCGAGAGTCGGGCGGTGCCCGTCGTAGGAGAAAGTCGCAGAGTCCATGACGAGGGGGAGGACCGCGTCAGGACGTGCGGTGCCCCCCGCTGCTGGAAGTGCCTCGTAGCGGCGGGCGGTGTCCTCGACCTCGGACAGAGCGGGAAGGGAGGACACCACCGAGCCGTGCACCGACACCAACTGTTGACCGTAGGTGAGCGATCGCAGCATCAGCAGTGTGACGGCGCCGACGGTCGTGAGGTCGCGCGCATCCACGAAGCTGAGGCCGGTGATGGCCACGAGGATCGCGCCGTAGGCGAAGAGGGTGTAGGTGGGGGAGAGCGAGCCGTAGAGCACCTGCACCTTGCGCTGGCGCTCACTGGCCACGTCGGTCAGACGGTCGACACGCTCAAGAAATGCGCGTCGTGCACCGAACACCTGCATCTCCCGGCCGAGGCCACCCAGCTCGGAGACGGAGGTCGCGAAGTCGAGGTCTGCGGCACCGGACCGCAGCGCCGCCCGATGAATGGCAGCTCGCAGCGGGCCGAGCAGCGCCGCGAGGACGGCGAGGAAGGCCAGCACGGCGAGGGTCGCGAGGGGTTGAATGGCCAGCCCGGCTCCCAAGAAGGCCACGACTCCGAGAGCGGCCGTCAGCCCCTGGATGGCTCCCGCGACCGCCACGAGGACCCGTCCGATGAACGAAGTCAGGAGCTCTTGCAGCCGACCCGAGGGTTCTGAGTTGTGCACCGACCACGCGGCCCCCAGGTAGGCGTGTGAGAGGCGACGACGCAGTCCCGTCCGAACGAGGGCACTCAGCGCGGCGGACTGGCGCAGGGCCACCATGTTCAGAACGAATCGCAGCACGAGACCGACCCCGGCAGCGATCAGCGCGAGGTCGATGGACAGTTCGCGTCCACCCACGGGACCTATGACGTCGCGACCACTCGTGAGTGCCAGGAGCAGTCCGGTGACCAGGACGAGGAAGCCCGCTTCGACCATGGCCGCCCCGAACGACGCAGCGGACAACAGGGTGATGCGGCGCCGGTGTCCTGTTCCCAGCCGCCACAGTGCCGACCACCCTCCAGCAGGCGGAGGGCTGGACGCCTTCGTGGCCATCAGTTCGTGTCCTTCATCGATTTCGGTCGGGCGCCCCGGGTGGGGGTCCTTGGGCCACACCGAGAATAGGCCGCCGCGTGTCGTCGTCGCCGTGGGGACGTGCGCGCGGCCACCGGCGGCCCGGTGACCGGACCTGGGCGTAGGTCTCCAGTGACCGTCGTGCCACCACGCGCTGGTCGAATGCAGCCGTGGCGCGCTTGCGCGCGGCAGCCCCCAGTCGACGACGCAGGAGAGCGTCCTTGAGAAGCCGTTCCACGGCATGTCCCAAGGCTTGCGGGTCGTTGACCGGCACCAAGAGAACGTGTTCGTCATGGGTGCCGATCTCGCGGCAGCCGCGGATGTCGGTGAGCACCATGGCCACACCACACGCGGCGGCCTCCATCGACGCCCGGGAGAATCCTTCGCGGTGGGAGGCGAGGACGAACACGTCGATGGCGGAGTAGACGTCCTCCATGTCGGATCGCTCGCCCAGGAAGCGCACGGCGTCCTCGTGGGGGTCCGAGATGTGGGTGTCGGGTCCGTCCTCGGGTCCCACCCAGACGAACGTTGCGCGGTCACCGAGCCGTGCGGCGACCTCGGCAAACTCGACCAGCCCCTTCTCGCGCACCCGGCGCCCGATGGTGCCGACGAGCAGGTCGTCATGTGTCAGGCCGAGTTCCTCGCGCACCCTACGGCGACCTTCAGGGCTGGGGTGGAAGCGCTCGAGATCGACGCCGTTGCCCACGACTTCGTGTCGCCCCGGCTTGAGAAACCGACGCAGAGTGTCGCGATCAGCAGCGTTCTGGAAGAACTCGTAGTCGGAGAAGCGGATGGCGAGCGCTTCGGCTCCGTAGACGAAGGCGCGCTTGCGCAATCGATCTTCGGGACGCGCCCACAGTCCGTGGCAGGTGTTCACGACGACGGGTATGCCGGCCAGTCGCCCGGCGATGCGTCCCATCACCCCGGTCTTGGGATTGTGCGTGTGGAGCACGTCGAGGTCGAGTGAGCGGAGGGTGCGGACGAGGTCGCGGAATGCCGCGGCGTCCTGCCGGAGATTCCACGAGCGGGTCAGAGCATTCAGCGGCACATGGGTCACGCCCAGCGACTCGATGCCCGTGACGTATCGACCGGGTGCGCTGAGACCGAAGACCTCGTGTCCGGCGGCGACGTCGACCTCGAGCTCGGTGGAGAGAAGCAGCGCCAGGCTCATGTCGATCGTCGTGAGGTGGGCTATGCGCATGGTGTGCCGCACCCTCTCCCCGTGTTGGTCACGTACGAGATGCCATCTTGACAAAAGAACCCCGTCAGCGGTGTCGGGTTCGGCAAACAGGCCGCGACTCTCAGGTCCGCCGGATACAGTTCGAGACTGACTGCCCCACCGAGCGGAAGGTGTTGTTCATGCTGACGCGGGGGGACGCACATGGCATCAGGCAGGGAGTGACCGCGTGACACTGCAGGACTACATCAAGGTGTTCCGCCACCGTTGGCCGGTCATCTTGATCTGCGCACTTGTGGCCGGCGCGGTGACGTGGTTCATCACGCCTGCCAGCGCCGACACCACACAAAAGGTCGGTTCCTATACGGCGACCGCAACCATCACCGTCGGCTCCAAGGACGTGGAGGGCGTCTCACCCAATCTCGGGAGGATCGCGCTGTACCTGACCACGGGCGAGGTTCCCAAGCGGGCTGCCGCCGTCGTCAGGTTCGAGGGCGACCCCGCGCTGCTCGCGAATGGCCTGACCGTGACGCCTGACATCGTGGCGCAAGCATTGACGGTCTCGGCCACCGCCTCGGACGGCAAACAGGCCGCAGCAGTCGCCAACGCCTTTGCCGACCAGATCGTGAAGTACATCTCTGAGGCCAGGCGGCCCGGGGCCGAGAACGCGACGCTGGAAGTGCTCCAGCGGGCCACCCCCATTCCCAGCGCCACCACTGACGGAGGTTTCGTCGTGCCGCCGGGGCGGGGACCCCGCACTGCCATGGCCACGCTGCTCGGCCTTTTCGTGGGGTTGGGCGCGGCACTCATCCTTGACCGTCTCGACTCGCGGCTACGCTCGCGCGCTGACATCCATTCCGCCTTGCGGATGCCGATCATCGCCGAGGTCCCGCGCCTCAAGCGGTCGCAGCGCAACCGTGCGACCCTCGGTGTCCTTGAGGACCCGTTGAGCCTGTATGCCGATGGTTACCGTGCCGCCAGAACGGCCCTCACCCACACTGCCGGACAGGTCATGCCCGGCGACTACTCCCCGCGGCGGTCGGCGGTCGAACCGCGGCGGGCCACCAACAGTGCCCGGTTGGTGCTCATCACGTCTGCGCACGCCTCGGAGGGCAAGACCACGAGCGTGGCCAACCTCGCCGCAAGCTTCGCCGAGACCGGCCAGCAGGTGCTCGTGCTCGATGCCGACCTCCGATCCCCGGACGCCCACAATGCCTTTGACGTGCCGCAGGGCGCCGGAATCTCGGACTTCCTCACCGACCCCGGCGAGGGAAGTCTCAGTGCGATCGTTCGTCCCACGAGCGTCCCCGGCGTTCGCATCATCACGGCCGGCACGAGCCTCGCGCACCCTGCCTCGCTGGCGAGCCGCATGGGCCACCTCCTCGAGGAAGCCCGCGAGATGGCCGATGTCGTCCTCATCGACACCGCTCCGCTGCTGGAGGCCAGCGATGTCTTCGACGTCCTGCCGATGGTCGACACCCTGCTTCTCGTGGTGCGCCACGGGCGCCTCACCGAGGTCGCTGGCAACCGAGTGGCCGAGCTCGTGGGCCGTTTCCAGGTCCCCGTGAGCGGGGTCATCATCGTGGGTGCGCGCGCCAAGCTCGGCGACACCTACGGCTACGGCTACGGCGACGCGCGCAAGACCAAGAAGAAGGTCAAGCGTGGTCGCAAGCTCGCCGAGCAGCGGCGCCCGGAGGTGCCGGTCGTGAGCGAACCCGAGCCTGTTGATCTCCGTGACGACGCCAGCCGCGACAGCCGTCGCACGCGCCGCGCCTCGTCCGCCTGAGCCGAACATGCACTCCGCGCGGATGCGCCTGGCCGCAGGCTGTCTCGCGGTGCTTGCCGGCCTGGGTGTTGCCGCCGGATTCAGGATGGCGGTGCGCACCGACTCCTACAACTTCTGGGGTGCGGCGATCGTCATCCCGATCGTCATCGCCGTCAATGTCGTCCTGATTCGACGCGTGACCCGGGATGAGGAAAAGGGATCCTGGCTCCCGGGGCTGCTCGGCACGGCCTTTGCCCTCAAGCTCGTGGGAGCGATGGGGCGCTACTACGTCGCCTACATCGTGTATGCCGGTGCCGCGGACGCCCAGCGCTACAACCTCTACGCCGCGACCTACTACAAGCAGTGGCGCGACGGCGTGATCGTTTTTGAGCTCGGGGGCAAGCAGGGCACGCAGTGGATGGAGGTCATCACCACCGCGCTCTACACCGTGATTGGGCCGTCACCCCTCGCGGCGTTCGTGGTCTTTGCATCCTTCGCCTTCTGGGGTCAGTACTTCCTCTTCAAGGCGTTCCGTACGGCACTTCCTGACGGCAACCACAAGCGGTATGCCGCCCTCGTCCTGTTGCTTCCCTCGCTCCTCTACTGGCCGTCGAGCATCGGCAAGGAGGCGTGGCTGATGTTCTTCGTCGGCGTCACGGCCCTCGGCGCGGCCTATCTGTTTGCGCACCGCAGCCGCGCGATCCCTCTCCTCCTGGTGGGGGCCGCAGGCACCGCACTGTTGCGGCCGCACCTGGCAGTGCTTCTCTTCGCCGCACTCTTCGTCGCCCAACTGTTCCGGCCGACGGCTGCCCGCAGCACAGGGATCCTCACCAAGGTCGCCGGCGTGCTCGTGCTGGGCGCTGCGGCCTTTGTCCTCACGTCCCAGTCAGCGGCGTTCCTGGGCATCGACGACTTCTCGTATCAAGCAGTGTCGGACTCCGTCGGCGCCGCGAGCACTCAAGCGAGCGAGGGGAACTCGTCGTTCGAGGCGAGTCCGATCCAGTCACCGGCCGACATCCCGGGCGCCGTGATCACCGTGCTCTTCAGACCGTTCCCGTTCGAGGCGCGCAATGCCCAGATGCTCATTCAGGGCCTCGAAGGCCTGCTGCTGATCGTCCTCGTCATGCGCGCGTGGCCGCGGCTGCGCCGCTTGCCAAGCCTCATGAGGGCCAACCCCTATGTGACCTTCTGCGTTGTCTACATGGCGGCCTTCATCTGGGCCTTCTCCGGCTTTGGCAACTTCGGAATCCTGGCCAGGCAGCGCGTGCTGATGATCCCGTTCTTCGTCGTCCTCCTGGCACTGCCCGAGGTCGGGCGATGGCGGGCACCGGACGACCGCACGGTGAGGGAGCTGATTCGTGCCCGCCGCTGAGTCCCAGGGCGGCCGCCGTCGGTTCAAGCAGGCCCTCGCCCGTGCCGGCCGCACCGCCCCGGCGGCGGGGGCCAGTCTGCTCATCTACCACCGCATCGGTGGTGGGACCTCCGACGAGCTGGACCTGACCACCGACGACTTCCGGCGGCAGCTCGACGTCCTTGCGTCGCACGACGTCATGTCCCTCGACGCCGCGCTCGATCGGCTCGACGTCGGCGACACGAGCCCGTCTGTGGTGTTGACCTTCGACGACGGTTTCGACGACGTCCACGCCAACGCCTGGCCGCTCCTGCGCGAGCGAGGCCTGCCGTTCACGGTCTATCTGGCCTCGGGCTACGTGGGTGGATCGATGCTGTGGGAGGGCTCGACGGCCAAGGGCGCCACCGGTCGCGGCATGACGTGGGACCAACTGGCCGAGCTCATGGAGTCCGGGCTGTGCACCATCGGCAACCACACCCACAGCCATGTCCGACCGGAGATGCTCACCGAGGCCGAGCTCGACGCGTGCACCGAGGCCGTCGAGAACCATCTCGGTGTCACCCCGCGCCACTTCACCTATCCGTGGGGCATCCCGGTGCCCGCCATGCAGAGCCAGCTGCGCGCGCGCTTTCGCAGTGCATCGACGGGAGAGCTCGGTCGCAACCTGCCGGACACCAACCGGATGCGGCTCGTGCGCGTGCCCGTGCGCCAGTCCGATCCTGAACCCTTCTTTGCGGCCAAGCTCACCGGAGGTCTCGGTCCTGAGCGGGCGTATGCCGCAGCCGTCCGTCTCGGGAAGGCCGCCGGACTGCGCGGCTAGGCGAGATCAGGTAGGTCGCGAAGGTGCAGCCAGGGCGGCATACACCACTTCCTGCTCGGTGACGGCGCGTCGGATGTCGTAGTCCGCGACCCGTCCGAGCGCGGCCGCGCCCATGCGCCGTCGCATGGCATCGTCACGAGCGACGGCCACGAGCGCTGCGGCCAGGGCCTCGGAGTCGCCAGGGGTCACGAGGAGTCCTTCGACGCCCGCGGTGACCTGTTGGGGGAGGCCGCCGACCTCCGTGGCGACGACGGGCAGACCCGCCGCGAACGCCTCCATCACGGCAACCGGGAGGCCTTCGTGCGCGGACGCGAGAGTGAAGACGTCTGCGGCGGCCATGAGGTCGTGGACGTCACGTCGGAAACCGAGGAGCAGGAAGCGGTCGCCGAGGTCGAGCGATGCGTGCAGGGCCGCCACCTCATCCACGAGCGGACCTTGGCCGACGGCAGCGAACCTCAGTCGTGGCTCGAGGTCGAGGGCGGCCCGGGCGGCGCGCAGGAGGTTGGGGTAGTCCTTGTTGGCCCGCAGGTTGGCCACCGTGAGGGACAGGACCTCACCGGCCCCGATGCCCAACTCGGATCGGAGCCGATCCCGGGTTCCCGGGGCCGGGCTCACCGCAGCCGGGTCGATGCCGTGGATGAGGACGTCGTAGCCCTCGCGCCGCGAGTTCCACACGGTCGACCTGACCTGGTCCGAGACCGCCCAGTGGTGGGCGTCGAGCGGTGAGGTGACGCCGTTGAGCAATCGGGTCGGCGTGCGGTGGCTCGTCCACTCGTTGTGCTCCGTGGTGACGACGGACGGCCGCTGGGCCCGGGGGAGGCTACGGGCGATGAGCCTCGCAGCCGAAGCCAGGACGGGGGAGTGGGCGTGGACGATGTCGGTGTCGGCCATCGCCCGACGCAGGTCTGCCACCCACGCCGCCCGCAAGGCTGGCCCCGACGCATTCGCCCCAAGTCGCTGTGGGGCAAGGCCTTTGGCCTCGAACTCAGGGACGAGGTGAGTTTTGTCAGGACGCACGTAGGCGACCCGATAGTCGAAGCGGTCCCGGTCCACCACGCCCGCGGCCAGGAGCAGTAGCTGCTCGGCACCCCCCGGCCCCAGGCCCTTGACGAGCCAGAGAACGCGGATGCGGTCAGCGGATGGCTGGGCGGTCCCCATAGTGTCCCTCCCGGGTGCTCGCGATGCTGATCGCCGACGCGGCATCCGGGCGCGGCCTAAACTCGATCGAGGGTACCAACGACGACAGGGGCACACGGATGAGCTCGGTCAAGCCGGAGGATCTCGTCATCAGGGCGGCCGAGCCCGAGGATGACGCCGCGGCGCTCCCGATGCTTCGGGCCTCACTGGGCAAGGTGGAGGACCCTCACTACGAGGCGTTCCTGCAGTGGAAGCACCGAGCGAACCCCTTCGGCGTCTCGCCGGCGTGGGTTGCGCTGCACGACGGCGTCGTGGTCGGCTATCGCACCTTCCTGCGGTGGGAGTTCCTCACCGACAACGGCCGCGTTCTGCGCGCGGTGCGCGCCGTCGACACGGCGACCGACCCGGCATACAGAGGGGTCGGGATCTTCCGGACTCTCACGTTGCAGGGCGTCAGCGAGCTGACCCTCGCCGGCGACGGCATCGTCTTCAACACGCCCAACGACCAGAGCCGACCGGGATATCTCAAGATGGGCTGGAGCCTCGCGCGCCAGCTTCCGGTCGGTGTCATGCCGCGGGGACCGCGGTCGATGGTGTCGATGCTGACCTCGCGGGTGCCAGCCTCCTTGTGGTCGGAGGCCACGGACGTCGGCCTCGACGCCGCGGTGGCGCTGGCCGATCGCGGCATCGCCGAATCGCTCATCCGCCACGCACCGGCGAAGGGGGTCCGGACCAACCGCACCCCCGAGTACCTCGCGTGGCGCACCGCCTTCGCGCCCTTGCGCTACCGGCTGCTGCTCGTGGATGACTCCGATCCCGCTCGAGGCGGCGTGATCTTCCGCCTGCGTCGCCGAGGCGAGGCCGTGGAGGCCGCCATGGTCGAGCAGCTCGTGCCGGACCGTCGCACCGGAGCCTTGCTCGTGCGTCGTGTCCTGCGGGAGACGGGTGCGGACTATGCCATCGGGTTGCGCACCGGGCCCTCGGCCGGCCTCGTGCCGCTGCCTCGTCAGGGTCCGCTGCTCACCACACGGCCCCTCGCAGCCTCAGCACCGTCACCGGGTGACTGGGCGCTCACCCTCGGAGACGTCGAGCTCTTCTGAGTCTGCCTGTCCCGAGCGGATGCTGGCCGCTGCCCATCCCAGGACGACACCGGCGGTCAGGACGACCGGAGCGAACTCCAGCAGGTGGTCGGCGTAGGAGTGGACGAGCAGGGCGGTCCAGGCGACCGCCGCAACGACGGCCTGCGGAGCCTTGCCCCGCGCCGCCCAGAGGAGTCCGGCGAACCCGACGAGCCCGAAGAGGGTCACGCCGACCCAGCCCGTCTCGGCGCCGATCTGGAGCACCGACGAGTGGGCCGTGGACGTGTCGGGGTCGTTCGAGAGAGCTGTGGCGTCACGGAACGAGCCCGGACCCGACCCGGTGATGGGTCGACGCTCCCAGAGCGCCACCGCGTCGTGCCAGAGCTGCTCCCGGACGGTGTCGAAGGTGCCGCGGGCCCAAGAGGGGAAGGTCGGTCCTTGCGCGAGGCGCAGGATGAACGCGGCGCCGCCGACGGCAATGAGCGTCCCAAGGACCACGGACCACCAGCGATGCACCGGCTTCCGCCAGCACACGCCACCGATGACGAGCACCAGGGGAAGGCACACGGCGACCCCTGCCGCCGAGCGGTTGAGAGCCACCGCAACCACGGCAAGGCCCAGTGCGGCCAGCAGGCTCCCGCGCCGACCGCGAGGCGTGGAGAGCAGGCCCAGGCCGCACATCGCGACGAGCTGCACGGCGAGTGCCGCGTTGGCGTTGGCGTAGCCGAGCGGCTCCTTGCCCGGCTCCTTCGTCAGGAGCACCCCGAGGACCAGCACGACACCTGCCAGGGCGAGCGCGAGATGCAGACGCGAGTCACCGGCATACCGGGCAAGGGCCTGACCCCCCGCAACCCCGAGCACGAGAGCGATCGGCGCCACGAGGTAGGGGGACGTGAGCGAGAACCCCTGGTCCAGACGTAGGCCCACCACCGCTGACCACGTGATCCACGCGGCCAGCAGGACGAGACCAGCCACGCCGGGCCACCCGACGGAGGCCACCGCCCGTCGCAACACGGCCGCCGAGACTCAGGCCTGGTAGTCGGGCAGGGTGCGGAACCAGTCGACGGTCGCCTGCAGGCCCTCGCGCAACGGAACGGGCGCGACCTCGGGGAAGTGCGCCAGAAGTCGCGAGTTGTCGGCCTGCGAGTCACGGACGTCACCCGCCCGGGTCTCCACGTGTTCCACGGCAGGGCGTTCACCGAGGATGTCGGCGAGCTCGTCGACGACTCCGTTGAGGGACGTGCGGCTGCCGAACGCGAGGTTAATCGCCTCGAGATCGCTGACGCGCCGGACCACGGCGTCGGCAATCACCCGCGTCACGGTGCCGACATAGGTGAAGTCGCGGGTCTGCTCGCCGTCGCCGTGGATCGTGAGCGGAACCCCCCGCAGAGCTGCGTCGATGAACGCCGGCAGCACCGCGGCATACGCATGTCCGGCGGCCTGGAGTGGTCCGTAGACGTTGAAGAAGCGGAAGGCGAGGGTCGGCATGCCATAGGTGTGCCCGAACGACAACGTGTAGGCCTCGGTCGCCTGCTTGCTCACGGCGTACGGCGAGATCGGCGCCGTGCGCATGCTCTCGCGCTTGGGCAGTTCACGGTTGGCGCCGTAGACCGACGACGACGATGCCGAGATGACGTGAAGGTCACCGGCGCGACGGGCGGCCTGGAGCACCTCGAGGGTGCCCGTGGCATTCGCGTGGTGGGAGGCGAGCGGGTCGATGACGGAGCGCGGGACCGACGGCAGTGCGCCGAGGTGCACGACGGCGCTCGCGCCGTTGCAGGCCTCGTCGAGGGCGTCCGGGTCAAGGATGGTCCCCTCGAGCAGCGTGATTCCGGTGCCGTCGAGGTTGGCTCGGGACCCCGTGGACAGGTTGTCGATCGCGACGACCTCGTCGATCTCGGGTCGGGCGAGCAGCTCGCGCCCGAGGTTGGAGCCGATGAACCCGGCCCCGCCGGTCACCACGACCTTCACGTGTTCCCCCATGTCCAAGTGGTGGCGCTGCGAGATGCGCCCGTTTTCCGCACGCTACCACCGGGCGGACAGGGGTATCCCAGACTGGGTAGGGTCGGGCTGTGGACGCCGCGACGATGCCTTGGTCAGTGGGGATTCGCTTCTCCCACGCGGCTCTTCAGGCGCTCGCCGACGACCATGGCGTCGACCTCCTCCACATCAAGGGACCTGCTGTCGACGACAGCCTCGGCGGTGCCACCCGGCAGAGCATCGACGCCGACGTGCTGGTGCGTCCGTCGCACGTCGACCGCCTCCTCGCCGCGATGCACCTCCATGGTTGGAAGACCCAGTACCTGTTCGAGGACGGCTCGGCCTTCGAGCACGCGTCGACCTTGGTCCATCCATTCCTTGCACCCGTCGACGTACATCGCCGCTTCCCGGGCATCGACCAGAATCCGGCTGCTGCCTTCGAGCGCCTCTGGGCGGATCGACACGTCACAGACCTTGCCGGTATGCCGTGTGCCGTCCCTTCCGTGACCGCGCAACGGCTCATCCTCATCGCCCACGCTGCGCGCGGTGGTCGGCTGACGCATCCCGACATCGACACCAGTTGGACCCGCGCCCCCGCCTTCGAGCGTGACGCGGTGAGCCAGCTGGCCGACGACATCGGGGCCGGCGTCGCGCTGGCCGCTGGGACCGGCCGCCTCGAGGAGTTCGTCGGTCACCCCGGTCACGAGCTGTGGCGTGTCCTTTCCACAGGGGAACGTTCCCGGGCCAGGATCTGGGCTGCCCGGGTCAGGGCGGCGCCGACGAAGCGCGCCGCGCTGCGCACCGCCGTCCGGCTCGTCATGCCGAACCGTCACCGGATGGAGGCGCGCCTCGGTCGGCGACCCACGGCCCGGGAGGTGGCCTCTGCATACGTCGCGAGCGCCCGGGGTGGTGCCTGCGAACTGGCGGGCTTCCTGCGATCCGTGGCGACCGAGCGGCGCGGTCGATGACCGCGTACGCGGTGCCTCGACGGCTGGCTTTTGTCGTCCCTGACGAGGTCGACGCCCCCACGGTGTTCCTCATGCCGTTGCCCGACGGACCACCCGTGGTGCTGCACGACGTCTCGGCAGTGATCTGGGTGCTGGCAGCGGATGGCGAACCTGATGTCGGTGCCGCGATGCGTGACGTCGTCGGGGGTGACCTCACCGAGATGGAGGAGAAGGTCCGGACATTCTTGGCCGACCTGGTGGATCGCGGACTGCTCACGCATCGCGGTGACTAGGCTCTTCATAGCCCTTTGGGGCGGGTCAAAGGGGTGAAATACCCTCCCTTGGAGTTCCTCGATTCGGTCTTGCGGCCACTTTGCACGCGATACCTTTGGCACTGAATCCGTTGAGGTCTATGCAAGGGGAAAGTCGATGACTGAACAGCGCGAGGACCGGCGAATTTCACGCCGCACCATCGCCAAGGGAGCAGCATGGGCGATCCCCGCCGTGCCGCTCGTTGTTGCCACGCCGGCCTACGCCACGTCCGCGGGCGGGCCCAACGGTGTCATCACCAACGCCTGCAAGCAGCCTGGTTCGAGCTGCCAGAACCAGTACGGCTTCGTCAAGGGCTATACGTTCCTCGTGACGATCAACAACCCCACGGCGGTCGACCTCTACATCTACCCGACGGTCGATGGCACGTTGGACCCCTACTTCGCGGTGACCTCGTCCGTGCCGTTCTCCTACAGCACGGCCCGGCTCTACACCGGTGGCGCCATCGGCGCGCCACTCCCGGCCGCACTCCTGATCCCCGCTGGTGGCAGCGTCCAGATCATCGTCAACGCTGGCACGAACTCCAACAGTGCCAACACGGACGCCAGCGGTCGTCTCGTCATCGCTTGGGGACACACCGTCGTCCAGGGCGCCGACCCGGACCACCCCTACACGCCGGCACCGCCGACGAACCCGCCGGGCGAGGGATGGTTCACGATCCCGTTCTCGTTCGCCTCGACCCCGCCGTGCGTCAACTGCAAGCCCTGATCGGTCACTGACCAAAGGTCCGACGCTTGGCGTCAGACGCGATGAAGGATGCCGAAGCGGATGAGTTCCGCGACGGCATCCTTCGTCTTTTGCAGCGTCGAGCTGTCCGGTGGCACACCGAAGCGGGACTGGAGTTCTCTGGAAAGTTCGTCCACGTCGAGTGGTTGTTCGGTCAGGGTGTAGATGGCCGTGCTGAGGGCACTGAGCCGGACGACGCTCCCGCGGATGAGCACCGCGACCTCGCCGTCGTGGAAGAGCTCGTCTGTGGGCTCCCAGCGCTGCACCTTCACGATGCCTCCCTCACCAGGGCGATGAGCGACTCCTCGGGATGCGCGGCCTCGCTGTAGGTCAGCCGAGTCACCGGGCCGGTTTCGTCGATGAGCTCTGCCAGACGTTTCAGGGGAAGCGGTAGCTCGGACAACGCGGACGACTGCTCGACCATGGCCATGACGGCATCCATGAAGGGGACCTCCGCCAGGTCAGGTGAGGTGATCGCGGGCTGTCGGTCGAGCAACACGAGCCGGCTCACTCGGGACACCTCCGGGGCTGGTAGGAGTTCCAAGGCGTCCGGCGAGACCTCGTCCTTGAGTTCTGGGGTCGCGGCCCGTCTCACCGACAACGGCTTGGGATAGGGGTGGATCACTCCAGCGGCGTCGATGCCCACCGACTCATCCGTGAGATAGCCAAGTCGCCGCCCGAGGAGCCGGCTCAGGGTGGTCTTCCCGGTGCCTCCGCGGGCGATGTAGACAAGACTTCGGCCCGTCGCTGGATCACTCACCGCGCCGGCGTGCAACATCACGAGTTCACCGGCCCGAGCCTGGATGAGGCTCTTGGTCACCTGTTGGGTGGTCAGCATCATCCGCCGGGGGAGTTGCGCCGTGTCATCGAGGCGAACCTCGAGAGGGAGGGCTTCAACGGGGGACTGGTGTGGAACGACGAGGCAGCGCGACCACGCTGTGGTCATGGCGGTCTGGAACTCGGGGGCGGCGTCACCTGTGCAGCGCACCTCGACGACGGCGCCCAGACCGTGCAGCCGAAGCACGTCGCTCACCAACGTGACCCCTCCTGTTGGGTGCGTGACCTCATGCCCGCAGACCTGTCCGAACCATATCCACCGGATCCCATGGGCGGGGCCGGTCTGCGCGGTTAGCCTGAGCCGGTGAGAGCCCGAGCCGAGCGCCGCGAGGAACCGCTGCGCGTCCTCTTCGTGTGCACGGCCAACATCTCGCGCTCTCCGTATGCCGAACGCAGAGCCGCACACGTGCTGGCAGGCGAGCCTGAACCCTCGATGCGGTTCGCCAGTGCAGGTGTTCCCGGCTCGGCCGGCCAGGGCATGGACCCAGCCATGGCTGCCCAGCTCGCCAGGCGAGGTGGGGAAGCCCACGGCCACGTGAGCCGACCAGTCACTTCTGCGGTCCTCGAGGACGCCGATGTCGTGATCACCGTCGAGTTCGGCCAACGCCTGCGCATCGCCCAGGCCTGGCCCGAGCACGCACCCAAGGTGTTTGGGTTGGCCCAGCTCGCGGACGCTCTCGAGCGGATCCCCACATCCGCCGGGGGCCTGGCAGCCCTCGACGCAGCTCTTGCTGCTGCTCGCCCGGACAGTTTGGCCTGGGACATTCCCGACCCCTACAAGAGGGGAAAGGCCGCTGCCCGCGCCTGCGCAGACACCATCGATGAGGCCCTTGCCGTCATCGTCCCCGCACTCATCGGAGCTCCCGTCCGCACGGGATCCCGCTGACCAGAACCCGCACGGTCGGACCCCATCGAGGCCTAGTCGAGATCGAGCGCGGCATCCACCGTCGTCTCCCACGCGACGCCACTCGTGTGCTCGTCGATGAGTGCCAGGAGTCGGCCACCGTCCTTGACGTGCTTGGCCCACAGGGGTCCGCTCGCACCGTCGGCGAAGTGGAGGAACCGGAACCCGTCCGCTCGACCGACACCCACGACCTCGGCCCAGGTGCCGCCGATCGTCGTCCCCGCTGCCGTCACCGTGATGCCCTCGTCCCCAGCGTGGACGGCGAGATCCCGTGGCGGCACAACTGCGGTGAGTCGACGCTTGAACACCTGCCCCGCGATCGGTGCACGGCTGGGGAACTCCCAGTCCGTGCGGTCCACGACACCGGGCAGTGGCAACTTCGGGAGCTCCGGCACGCCCACGACCGCGCTCTCCATCGCCGCACGGGCCCACTCGCGAACCTGGTCGGCCGTGACGGCGTCGTAGGCGTCGCGCAGTTCGGCCCGCGTGCGAACGCGACCCTCGCGCAGGAAGCGGATGGCCTCGACCTCGAGGACGGCCATCGTCGCCCGCGGGTCTGCAAGGAACGCCGTGAAGCCCGCCTTCTCGTGCGCGAGCTCCTCCTCACCAGGCCCGTTCGCCGCCAGGTCCGTCAGTGCAGACCACACGACATGGACGATCTCGTCGCTGTCCTCCTCCGCCCCGTCGGTCGAGATGCTCACCAGGCCGAGGTCGGGGGTGAGCCCGCTGGCGTCGTCGCTGACCTCATAGGTCAGCCCGAGGTTGTGGCGAGCCTCGTCCTCGATGCGTTGCACGAGAATGTGAGTCATGGTGAGTGCTTCGTGGAGGCGCGGCTGGAGGTACGACAGGGCCACGACAGGGATCTGGCCGGCGATCAGGCCCGGCGTCTCGAACGGCGAGGGGCGCCACGCGGTGTCCGCTGCGCGCGTCCCCTTCGGCAGGTCGAGGTGCAGGTCCTCCGGCACGGGGCCCGACAGCACCAACGCGGCGTTCGCGGCGACACAATGGGTGCGCGCGAACTCGATGGCGTGTTGCGCACTCGGTGCACGATCCTCACGTTGAAGCTCACCGAGCAACCCGGGGCCCACGGGTCCTGATCGCACGGCGTGGGCCCAGCCGAGGTGAGGCTCGCACGACCGACCATCCTCGGCCGCAAGGACCTTCAGTTCGCGCTCGAGGCGATCAAGGGGCAGGGAGGTGAGTGCACGGCATACCCCGTGAAGGAAGGCGACCACCTCGTCACGCGGGCCGGTCGCATAGAAGCGCATCGCGTCGACGTCCACGGAGGCGTTCTTGTCGAGATGATCTCGCGGGAGGGTCGACATCACGAGGTGTTCGACGAGGTGGGCCACGCCGCGGGTGCGGAAGGTCTCGTGGCGATCTCCCGCGAAGAAGATCAGGGTGGCGCTGAAGGGTTCGGGTCCCTGCTCCCAGAAGGTGGGAACACCATCGACCTCGGTCGGCTGCATGGTGCCGGACTGTAGTGGACCGCGCGCCCGTCCCGCGGGGGAGTTTCCGGATTAGGGGTGGGGGGAGCCCGCTGCTAATCTTGTCTCGCCGTGAACATCGGCCGCGGAAAAAGAGTGCCCCGGTGAACCAGCCCGGAAGCGCCGCGCAACCACATCAGAAGGAGTCTCCTCGCCCATGCCTTTGGACGCAGACGTCAAGCAGAAGATCATGACCGAGTACGCCACGGTCGAGGGCGACACCGGTTCGCCGGAGGTCCAGATCGCGCTCCTCACCCAGCGCATCCTCGACCTCACGGAGCACTCCCGTGAGCACAAGCACGACCACCACAGCCGCCGCGGCCTGCTGCTGCTCGTCGGCAAGCGCCGTCGCCTCCTTCGCTACCTGGAGGACATCGACATCGAGCGCTACCGCTCGTTGATCAAGCGCCTCGGCCTGCGACGCTGAACCCACGACTTCCGTCGGAGCGGCTCTCCCTTGGGAGGGCCGCTCTTTCGGATGTGTTGGACAACTCCACACTGGACTGACCAACACCGAGTACGCCCGTGCACAACGACGATGCACGTGGACAGATGAACTCAAGAAAAGGAGGACCCACATGGAGGGTCCTGAGATCACTTTCGCCGAAGCCACCATCGACAACGGCTCGTTCGGCACCCGCACTGTCCGGTTCGAGACCGGACGCCTGGCCAAGCAGGCCGGAGGCGCAGTCAGCGCCTACCTGGACGAGGACACGATGCTCCTCTCCACCACCACCGCTGGAAAGCACCCGCGTGAAGGCTTTGACTTCTTCCCGCTGACCGTTGACGTCGAAGAGCGCATGTATGCCGCGGGCAAGATCCCCGGTTCGTTCTTCCGTCGTGAGGGCCGCCCCTCCACCGAGGCGATCCTCACCTGCCGTCTGATCGACCGCCCGCTGCGCCCGACCTTCAAGAAGGGTCTGCGCAACGAGGTCCAGGTCGTCATCTCGGTGCTCGCGCTCAACCCGGACGCGCAGTACGACGTCCTCGCCATCAACGCGGCGTCCGCGTCCACCCAGATCTCCGGCCTGCCGTTCTCGGGCCCGATCGGTGCGGTGCGCGTCTCGCTCATCAACGACCAGTGGGTCGCCTTCCCGCAGTTCTCGGACATCGAGCGTTCGACCTTCGACATGGTTGTCGCCGGACGCATCGCCGGGGACGACGTCGCGATCATGATGGTCGAGGCCGAGGCCACCGAGCAGACGTGGGACCTCGTCAAGAACGAGGGCAAGACCGCTCCCACCGAGGACGTCGTCGCCCAGGGACTCGAGGCCGCCAAGGGCTTCATCAAGGTCCTGTGCGAGGCACAGGCCGACCTGGCCGCCAAGGCTGCCAAGCCGATCCAGGAGTTCCCGATCTTCCTCGACTACGAGGACGACGCGTACGCCGCTGTCGAGGCCAAGGTCTCCGACGACGCTGCTGCCGCTCTCCAGATCGCGGGCAAGCAGGAGCGCGAGGACCGTCTCGACGAGATCAAGGCCTCCATGAAGGAAGCCCTCGCCGACCAGTTCGAGGGTCGCGACAAGGAACTGTCTGCGGCATACAAGTCGGTGCAGAAGAGGCTCATCCGTGAGCGCATCCTCACCGACAAGGTCCGGATCGACGGCCGTGGCCTCGCCGACATCCGCGCGCTCAGCGCCGAGGTCGAGGTTCTGCCGCGCGTGCACGGTTCGGCGATCTTCGAGCGTGGCGAGACCCAGATCATGGGTGTCACGACCCTCAACATGCTCCGCATGGAGCAGCAGCTCGACACGTTGTCGCCGGTGACGCGCAAGCGCTACATGCACAACTACAACTTCCCGCCCTACTCGACTGGTGAGACCGGTCGCGTGGGTTCGCCGAAGCGTCGTGAGATCGGCCACGGAGCGCTCGCCGAGCGTGCGCTCATGCCGGTCCTGCCGACCCGCGAGGAGTTCCCCTACGCGATCCGTCAGGTGTCCGAGGCGCTCAGCTCCAACGGCTCGACCTCCATGGGTTCGGTCTGCGCCTCGACCCTGTCGCTGCTCAACGCTGGTGTGCCGCTGCGCGCGCCGGTTGCCGGCATCGCGATGGGTCTCGTCTCCGCCGAGGTTGACGGTGTGACGCAGTACGCCGCACTCACCGACATCCTCGGCGCCGAGGACGCGTTCGGCGACATGGACTTCAAGGTTGCTGGCACGCGCGAGTTCGTCACGGCCATCCAGCTCGACACCAAGCTCGACGGCATCCCCGCCGAGGTCCTTGGCAGCGCGCTGACCCAGGCCCGTGAGGCTCGCCTCCACATCCTCGATGTCATGAACGAGGCCATCGACGTCCCCGACGAGATGAGCCCGTTTGCTCCTCGCGTCATCTCGGTGCAGGTCCCCGTCGACAAGATCGGTGAGGTCATCGGCCCGAAGGGCAAGATGATCAACCAGATCCAGGACGAGACCGGCGCCCAGATCTCCATCGAGGACGACGGCACCATCTACATCGGTGCCACCGACGGTCCCTCGGCCGAAGCGGCTCGCGCGGCGATCAACGCCATCGCGAACCCGCAGATGCCCGAGATCGGCGAGCGCTTCCTGGGCACCGTCGTCAAGACGACGACCTTCGGCGCGTTCATCTCCCTGCTGCCCGGCAAGGACGGTCTGCTCCACATCTCCGAGGTGCGCAAGCTCGTCGGTGGCAAGCGGATCGACGCTGTCGAGGACGTCCTCGCCGTGGGCCAGAAGGTCCAGGTCGAGCTCAAGGAGATCGACCCGCGCGGCAAGCTGTCGCTCGGTGCGGTCCTCGCTGACGACGACTCTGCGGCTCAGGCCGCGGATGACGCCCCGGCGGACGACGACTCCGACGACGACGCCCCGGTCAAGGACGACGACACCGATGGTGACGACACCACCGAGTCGAGCGACTCCGACACCGAGGGTGGCGAGCGCCGCCAGCGCAGCCGTCGTCGTGGCGGTCGCGGTCGCGGCCAGCGCTCGGACGCGGGCGACGCCTTCGGCGACGCGTGACCTGAGTCAGGCACGTACGCACGTACGACGACGGGGCGGCATACCTTTTGGGTATGCCGCCCCGTCGGCCTGTGTGGGTATCCCGCGCCAGCGCGCGAGACGGTGGTGTCGGCGTTGCCCCAGTCCTGTTGGGGTGGTGGTTCGCGGTGATACGCGTGCTGGGCGCGACGGTACGAACCCGGCAGTGGGTCCAAGCGCCTGCGCCGCGTGGCGACAAAGCGTTGCCACTCGTCGTCCGGCCAGTTGCCGACGCCGGGCTCACCCGCTTCGCATCGGCATTTTCGGTGGCCAGTGAGGCCACAGGGATGGGCTGGACGGCGGCCATCGGCATCGAGCGGGAGAAGCGCACGACCTCATCGCGCGCCCGCAACCGCACCATGACGGGCAGACCGTCGCCGTACCAGGCCGTCTCGACCACGCCGTCGACGACGTCATGAGTCTCGGGCGGCATCGGCAGGTTGGGAATGGGGCGCACCAGCGAGGCCCACCCAGGAGCCGTGCGTGCCGTGACACCGGTGAAGATCTGAAACTCTCGAGGATCAGCGGGATTCGGATCAACCAGGGGAACCCCCTCGTCGTCGATGCAGTCCCTCAGCTCATCCCTGCGCGCTGACGGCACCCCTGCAAGCGCTGCAACTGCGCGGGGCTGCAGCGCAGGGCGGCCCGCTCCCAAGACCTCCCAGGACCGAGCCCTCCACGGTCATCCGTCAGCGTGAACTCGAGACGATCCTTCACCCAGCGAACTGCGAAGGAGGTTGGCGGGAACAGCAACCAACCGAAGGAGCTGGCGGAGGTGACCGGAGGGCGTCGTTTCACCGCCTTGGAAGGCAGCAGGTCGCGCAGGACGTCGCGAGCCGGCACGGGCATCGGCCCGTCAGGGAAGAAGTGGAAGAACCTCATCTCCGGCCCCGTGACCGGCAGCCGTTGGCGGCTTCCTTCGGTCGGCTGACCCCCCGGCTCTGCTTGACGAGTGTCGAGCCCAGTCATCATGCCCCTTCGACGGTCGAGTCGTTGAATGCCTTCTGGACCGCGAGGTCCAGCGACTGCCTGGGCCAGAGTGCCGCAGTCAGGCTGATGCCCGCGAGGCTGAGTGCGGCACACATGGCCACGGCTGCTCCCGGGGAGAACGTCTCCGACAGCCAACCGGCCAAGAGGTATGCCACTGCGGAGGCGGTCATGGTTGCGGCGCCCGCCAGCCCGATCACCCGACCACGCATTTCTGCTGTGACCACCAACGCGAAGGTGGCTTGCAACGGCAGCACGAACGCCTGCAAAACGCCACAGGTGAACCACAGGATCCAGGTCAGAGGCAGCCACTCGACGGTCGGCGGCAGCACCACGGTGAACAGCAGGGGTATCGGCATCAGGAGGGCCATGGTCATGATCCGTGCACTTGCGACCTCGGGTTGCCACCGCCCGACCATGATGACGCCGACGACGGCACCGATGACGGGTGCGGCCATGAGAACCCCGCCGAGCCACGTCGGGAGGTCGTGGTCGAGCACATAGGGAATCGCCACGGCCTCGGGCGCAGCCATGCCCCAGGTGGCGATCAGGCTGAGGACGAGTAGCGACACGAGCACGCGGTGGCCGGCCAAGTATCGGGCACCCTCTCCGATGTCGCGGAAGAAGCCGATGATCCCTGGACTGGGTTCGCCTCGAACCGGCCGAGCCCTCACCGCGACGGCAAAGAGCACGGCGGAACCGGCGAACGTCATCAGGTCGACGGCCAATGCACCGCGGGCGGACAGGGCGGTCACGATGATGCCGCCGACGACGAGGCCGATGACCTGGTTGAACTGCTCGGCGAGGGTGGAGATCCCGCGAGCCCGCAGGAAGGCTCGACGATCGGTGAAGAGGTCGGTCATCAGGATCTGGTAGGCAGCATTGGCCGGGCCGCCAAAGAGCTCCAGCGCGAAGAGGAGCCCCAGCAGGATCGATATGTGGCTTCCCTGGCCCATGGCAGCCGTGATCGCCAGCACGAAAACCCCTCGGATGACATCCGACCCGACGAGGACGTGCTTGTAGGGGATGCGATCGGCCAAGGGGCTGAGCAGGCTGCGTCCGAGGACGCTCGGCAACAGGCTGACCGTGAAGGTCGCTGCCATGGCCAGGTCCGAACCGGTCCGCTCACGCACCACGAAGGCCACGGCGATGCGGGCGATGTAGTCACCCCACGTGGAGATGCTGAGTGCCACGAAGGCAGGGAAGAATCCCGTGGTCCGGAGGACCTGCGCGTACGGCGGCATCCCCGCTCGTGCGGGCGAGTTCATCTCGTCCCCCTCCATCGAGGTGATGTTACGTGGCCTACACCCTGAGCGCGCGTGGGCGAACGAGTGAACTGCAGTGCTTCCGGAGTCGCCCAGGGGTGGGTCGGGGCGGCATACCTTTTGGGTATGCCGCCCCGTCGGCTTTGCGGGTGCGTCATGATGAGGGCAGCAGGGTCGAAGGGATGGGGCTGGTGGACACTCAGCAGGTCAAGCGCGTGATGCGGGGGCGCTTCGGGGGGCCGTTGCGGCTGGCCTATCGCGGCGTGGAGCGGGCCCAGGTGGCGGTGGTGCGCCAGGTCGATCGGGCGGAGTTCGGCCGGCTGACGAGCGAGGAGCGGGCCGAGGTGGCTCGACGGGTGACGATGACCGTCAAGACCTTCGAACGACCCGACGTGTTGCGTCGGTGCCTCGCCAGTGTGCGTGCCGTTTTCGACGGTCGGATCGTGGTCGCCGACGACTCGCGCGTGCCCGTGCGGGACCTCGGCGCTGGCATCGACATCATCGCGATGCCGTTCAACAGCGGGGTTTCCGTTGGCCGCAATGCAGCGCTGGATGCCGTCGAGACCGAGTTCGTCTTCGTGACGGACGACGACGTGGTCTTCACTCCAGCGAGCGACATCGTCGCGGCCATGAACTTCCTCGATGACCACTCCGACGTCGACCTCGTGGCTCTCACTCGCGTCGACCTGCCCCGCTGGCGCACTGTGGCTGCCGGCGTCGACGCACTGTTCCCTGGTGCTGCCGAACCCCGAGTGCCGTTCGGGACGCTCATCGACGGGCTGCCTGTCGTGCCCAAGACGCCGCAGCTCTATCTCGCGCGCACGGCGTCGATCCAGGCCGTGCGGTGGGACGAGCGGCTGCGCATGGTGGACCACCGCGACTTCTTCTCACGGGCCAGCGGCCGGATCGTGTCGGTGCAGGCCCAGACGATCCGGGCGTACCACATGCGCACACCCTTCGACCCGTTCTACAACGCCTATCGCGAGGACGTTGCGGCAGACCTGCACACCCTCTCGACGAGCTGGAGCGGTAGCGACCCCGGCTGAAATCGGAGCTGCACTCCGGGCGGACGTAGGGTGAGAGACGCCAGAACGACGACGAAAGGACACCGTGGACCCGCAGGTCATTGCTGGACGCTACGAGGTGGTTCGCGCCGTCGGCCAAGGTGGCATGGGCACCGTCTGGCTGTGCCTCGACCGCACCCTGGAGCGTGAGGTCGCCGTGAAGCGGATCGGGGCCCTCCCCGGCGAGTCGGCGGCTGCGGCGCGGGCGATGCGCGAGGCGCGGATCGCCGCGTCCCTCAACCACCCCAATGCCGTGGCCGTCTACGACATCATCGATGTCGACGACGCTCACTGGCTCGTCATGGAGTACGTCGACGGGGCGAGCCTGGCGGAACTCGTTCGCGACCAGGGACCGATGTCCCCGATCCGCGCCGCAGAGATGGGGAGCGCGCTGGCCACGGTGCTCGACCGGGCCCACGACCGGGGCATCGTGCATCGCGACATCAAGCCGAGCAACATCCTCGTGCACCGATCCGGCACCCCGAAACTGAGCGACTTCGGAATCGCACGCGGCGCCGCCGACGCTCAGCTGACCCTCACCGGACACATGACGGGAACGCCCGGATTCCTCTCACCAGAGCTCGCTCGCGGAGAGGACCCGACACCCGCCTCCGACACCTGGGCCCTTGGGGCCACCCTCTTCCATGCGGTCGAGGGGCGGCCGCCGTTCGAGGAGCGTGACAACCCGCTCGCTGTGCTCCAGGACGTCCTGGCCGGCCGGTTGCGTCCGCTGGTGAACGCCGGCCCGCTCGCTCGGGCGATCGAGGCCATGATGGATCCGGATCCGAGCCGGCGTTGGACCATGGCACAGGCCGCCAGCGAACTCGACGACATCGCAGCCGGACGGGTGCCCACGGCTGTCCTGCCGGTGCCGGTGAGCTCTGCGACCCCCGCCACGACCGGGTTGGACGAGCTCGACGGCCTCCTCGGTGCCCCACCGGGAGCTGACCCAGGAGACGACCCACATGCTGGCGCCCTGTCTGGGGCGCGGTCGGCTTCCACCGTGCGCGAGGCAGCCACCGCCGGTGGTGGTCTCGCCGCCCGCCGCGAGGTCGAGGAGGGCACTGGACAGCGAGGCGGACGGCGGCAACGCTGGCCCCTCGTCCTCCTCCTGGCGCTACTGCTCGCCGGTGGGGCGTATCTCCTCGCCGAGCTGGTCAACTTCGACGAGCCGGACACTGCCAGCCCTGATCGCACGACCAGCACATCGCAGACGACCCCTCCGGCGTCGTCCACCCCGTCGAGCACACCGAAGGCGACAAGCCAGCAGCCTTCCGCGACAAAGACACCGAGCAGCACCCCCTCCAGCCCGGCCCCGTCGCGCTCCCCCTCCCCGAGCGCGGGACGTGACGATGCCGCGCTGGCTGCGTTCGCGCGCGACTACTACGGCGCGGTCACCGACGCGGGCCGCCGCGATGACACCTTTGCCCAGCTGACGCCAGCAATGCAGCGAGCCGCCGGCGGACGTCGGGGGTATGAGGGATTCTGGAAGACCATCGAGTCGGTGCGGGTCACCGCGATCGACGCCGATGCAGGTGCGTCGACGGTCGACCTGCGACTGGTCTTCCGTCCGAAGAACGGGGCCACGTCGACCGAGGTGCACCGGTGGACCGTGCAGCGCAGCGGCGACCGCTGGCTCGTCGCCTCTGACCCCCCGCCCGGTTGAGTGCACGTCCGACATGACGTCGCCCACCCCAGTCTGGGCTGAGTGGGCGACGTCGAAAGCCGCGCCGTGCGACTCGTGGGTCAGGCGACCTGGGGAATGCGAATGACGGTGGCGGGTGCGCTTCAGCGCATCTCCATCTCGCTCGCACGGCGTCGATCCAGGCCGTGCGGTGGGACGAGCGGCTGCGCATGGTGGACCACCGCGACTTCTTCTCACGAGCCAGCGGAAAGCTTGTGTCGGTGCAGGCCCAGACCATCTGGGCGCACATGCGCACACCCTTCGACCCGTTCTACAACGCCTACCGTGAGGACGTCGCCGCCGACCTCAACACCTTGGCGCGCGTCTGGAACGGCGTAGGGCCGGCCAAGGGCACGTAGGACGCGAGGGCGTCAGATGACGAACTGGAAGCCGCGACCCACGACCTTGGTCGCGCCCTTGGGATCCACGATCATCGTGAGCGTCACTGCCATGGTCGAACGGATCGAGGTCCGATCCCCTTCTTGGTAGGAGACAGCGGCGTACTTCTTGTCCTTCAGGCTCGTGGTCCAGTTCGGCTTGGTGGTCTGCTCGGACTGGACGCTGTACGAGGCCTGGACCAGCAGGCCCTCGTCGAGCCGAACGGCCCGCACCGAGCCGTCCGGCAGCATCTGGTCCGGTCGCGTGGTGTTGAAGAAATCGGCCTTCGCCGTGGCGGTGGCCAGACCGGTCTCGAGCTTGCGTTCTTGCGCGAGGTACTCGGTGACCTGCTTGGGCAGAGCGGGCCCGCCCTTGCCGCCGTTCAGCGAGGTCATCGCGGCGTTGGCGACCTTCATCGCCGTCTTCTGGTCGGCCGCACCCAAGGGTGACGCGGACCGGGCTGGCTTGGGCAGGGGAGCGTCGTGCCATGCCTTCGAATCCATGACCCACGACGACGCGGCGCTTGCTCGACGCATGGTGACCAAAACGTCCTGCGGCTCATCGCCCTTCACCTGTGTCGACGCAGACACGAAGGCATACATGGGGTAGCTGCCCCACTGCGAGGCGTAGACGTCCTTGACGGTCGTCGTGACGGGCTGGACCTCCCACTTCTTGGTCAACGCCGCATAGCGCGTGTCCAGACGGTCGCCGGCCAGGACCACGCCCGAGTCGACGCCCTCCCAGACAGCTGGTTTGAAGGTTTTGGCAATGGCAGTGATGGCGGCGTTGTTGCGGACGTCGTAGTCCTTCATCGCAGCGACTGCCTCGGCCCGGTTGGCCATGGCGGGCTTGGTGAGGGTGTCGCCCTTCCACGTGTCGACCTTGATCGGGACCATGCCGCACCCGGCGAGGGTGGGCACGGCCGCAGCGATCACGCCGATGCCCACGATCCTGCTCATGGTGCGCGCCGGCGCCGGCACGTCGTTCGCCCCCACCGTCTCGTCGGTCGTGTTCGCTGCTTGGCGGTTCACGAGCTGGGCTCTGCGTCGACGCCAGAGCAACAGACCTGCGATGAATGCGAGGACGCCCAGCACGATGGCGCCGATGGAGAGGGTGAAGCCGTTGTCGATCTGGATGCCGCTGGTGACGGTCACGTCGCCTGGCTTACCGATGGGCATGACGACGTATTCGGTCGGCGTGCCGTCGAGTTCCAGAGCGAGCGTCTGCTTGCCCGCGCCGGTGGCCTTGGCGGTCCAGAACGTCTGCTTGGTCGGGTCGGGGAGCGTGGTCTTGGCATCGCCCTTGACCACTTCCCCGCTCATGCCGGAGGTGCCGACCTTGGTCACGGCGAACGTGGGGGCGGCCGAGAGATAGCTCTTGGCATCGATGGGGTGCGCCTGGCCAAGAAAGACCGATCCGCCGGTGCTCTCGGCGGTGAGACGCATCGTCGTGTCCTTGAACGCGAGCAGTGCTGGCGTGGACACGAGCGCCTTCGCATCGCCGAGCGTGATGGTCGTGGTGGGTGAGTCGATCGTGTCGTCGCTCCCGATCAGGATGACACCCGCGATGCCAGCGGCCGTGAGCAAGAGGCCGACCAAGGCAAGCAGGATCCCCAAGAACTTCTTCATGTCATTCCCCTCAGACGTCGGGGACCCTCCCTGGCCCCCCAGGTGAGCCAGTGTGCCATTTGGCGCGAGGCTCCGCCGGTCGTCATCCACAGGGGTGGGCTGGCCCACAACGGAACTGCCCCCGCCGATGTCGGCGGGGGCAGTTCTCAGTGGTGTGGTGGGTCAGGCGACCTGCGGAATGCGACTGACCGTGGCGGGTGCGCTCCAGCGCATCTCCATCTGAGTGCGACCGTCCTTCGTGACCGGCACCCAACGCATTGTCAGGCAGGCCGGACCCGTGACGGTCGTGGCGACCTTCTTCATGGGTGACTCCTTGAGGACCTGCGGTGGTGGCGACATCGGGGGCACAGGCCTCCGATGGTCGTTCACCTTCTGTTCACCCAAAGATAGCAGAAAAGTGAACAGAAGGTGAACGACTCGCACAGTCGGCTCGACTGCTCGGCCCCCTGAGAGGCACCACTAGAGTTCAGGCGTGAGTGTCACCAAGGTCTCGGTCATCGGCGCATCCGGACGCATGGGTTCGGAGGTGTGCCGGGCAGTCGAGGCGGCGAACGACCTCGAGCTCGTGGGTCGCTTCGACATGGGAGACGACCTCGGTGACCTCGCCGGAGCGCACGTCGTCGTCGAGTTCTCCGTCCCCGACGCCTCGGCACTCAACGTCGCTCACTGCGTCGACCAGGGCGTCCACGTCGTTGTCGGCACGACGGGGTGGAGCGAGGACAAACTTGCCGACCTCGCGACCCGACTTGAGCAGCACCCCGACGTCGGAGTTCTCATCGCGCCCAACTTCGCCATCGGCGCCGTGCTCATGATGGCGTTCTCCCAGAAGGCCGCTGAGTTCTACGAGTCCGCCGAGATCATCGAACTGCACCACCCCGACAAGGTCGACGCCCCGTCTGGCACCGCCGCCCGAACTGCGGAACTCATGGGTTCAGCCCGTGAGCAGGCCGGCCTCGCCGACGTCCCCGATGCGACCACGAGCGACCCCGATGGAGCGCGCGGAGCGCGGGCACACGGCATACCCGTGCATTCGGTTCGGTTGCGCGGACTCGTCGCGCACCAGGAAGTTCTCTTCGGACAGACCGGTGAGATGCTGACGATCCGGCACGACTCGTTTGATCGGGTGTCCTTCATGCCGGGGGTCATCGCCGCCGTCCGCAAGGTCAGCGAGCACCCCGGACTGACGGTCGGGCTCGAGCACTACCTCGGCATCGCCTGAGTTCAGCCCCAACCGAACGCGCGCAACCCGGCAGCGACGGCCGCGGCCCCAATGACCACGACCAGGAAGTTCGCCCGCAGGAGCAGCAACACGATCGCCGCCCCCACAGCCGCAAGGCGAGCGTCGACGTGCAGGGAACCGCCATCTCCTCCGAAGGTCTGGATCGCCACGAGCCCGGCCAACAGCGCGACCGGGAGCAGCGTCAGCACCCGGCTGCGTTTCGGTCCCTCCACCCAGGTTCCGGGCACGAGATAGCCGGCGAGTTTGGTCGCGTAGGCGAGTCCGGACGCCAGCAGCACGATCGTCCACGAGCTCATGACGCGACCTCGGGGTCCTCGGTGGCCCGCTCGTGCCGGCCGCCGCCGCTCAGCCCGATGACCACAGCGGCGAGAACGGTGAGGATCACGGGCACGCCCACGGGAAGCAGTGGAGAGGTGAGCAGCGCGATCGCGACAGCGAGCACCATCGTCGCGGCCGCGTCGCGGCTGCGCAGTCGTGGCCAGAGCAGGGCGGTGAAGGCTGCTGCGGCGGCAGCGTCGAGGCCGTAGCGCTGGGGATCGCCGAGCGCGTTGCCCACGAGTGCGCCCGCCAGGGTCATGAGGTTCCAGAAGACGAACACGGCGATCCCGGTGACCCAGAACCCGAGCCGCCCGGCGCGCCGATCGTCCTGTCCCACGGAGACTGCGGTCGACTCGTCGATGGTGAGGTGGGCGGCCAGCAACCGCCGCCACCCGCGCACCTCGAGGATCCGCGAGGTCTGCAGCCCATAGAGCCCGTTGCGCACCCCGAGCAGCGTCGAGGTCGCGACCGCCGCCGATCCCGTACCACCGGCACCGAGGATGCCCACGAGGGCAAACTGCGACCCGCCACTGAAGAGCAGCATCGACAGGGCGACGGTCTGGAGGGTGCTCAGCCCCGAGGCGACGCCGAGCGCGCCGAAGCTGATGCCGTACGCCCCGGTCGCGATCCCGACCGAAAGTGACTGTCGCAGAACGGCTTTGCGCTTCGCGCCTTCAAGTGGGGGGTATGCCGTGTGCTCGCCTTCGGCGGGATCCTCACCTGGCGGTTTGGCCGTCGACATCGTCACGCGGGTCGCTCCGTCTCCTCGAGTTCGGTGCCCTCAGGGGCGAGGGAGGCGACGAGGCGGACCTCACGCAAGGTGTCGCCGTCGGCGGAGACGACGCGGTCGCGGAAGGCGCCGTCCGGTCCGAGCCCGGAGCCGACGAGGAACGCGCGCGTCGCCTCGTCATCGGCGAGGACCCAGATGGCCATGTCCTCGGCGCCGGCACCACGCAGGGTGTCGACGCAGGCGTTGAGCAGGCGGGAGCCGTGACCCATGCGACGGGCGCCGGGGTGCACACCGATCGCGGTGACCTCGCCGCAAGCCTGCCCGGAGTCGGGGTCCTGGCTGGGGCCGATCGCCGCGAACCCGACGACCTGCTCACCGGCCCGGGCGACAAGCAGTCGGTGCACGCCCTCGGGTGGGCTCTCGAGGGACTGGCGCCACGCCTTGGCAAAGGCGGGCGCCTCAAAAAGGCCGATGACCTCGTCAGGCAGGCGGCCGGCATACGCCTGCGTCCAGACAGCGGCCTGGACGACACCGACGGCAGGGGCGTCGGTCGGCTTGGCCGTTCGGACACTGGCATCGGCCGTGGGGCCCATTGCGTGCGCGTGGTCGGCACCGCCGTGGTCCTGGCTCATCGGCCCTGGAACTGCGGGGTGCGTCGCTCGCGGAAGGCCGAGCGACCCTCGGTGAGGTCGTCGCTCGACCAAGCCTCGGCGAAGGCGGCCTCGTAGCGCGCCACCTCCGCGTGGTTGCCGCCGTGGGCGTCGAAGCCGAGCTTGGAGCCTGCCTGGGTCATGGGGGCAAGGTCCGCAGCCCTGCCGGCCAACTCGATGGCCGCGTCCAGGTCGCCGCGGACCTGCGAGAAGCCGAGGCGCCAGGCGTCGTCGGCCGTGAGCACCGCGCCCGTGAGGACCATGTGGCGGGCGGCGCCCTCACCCCAGAAGCGCGTCACGCGCTCGAGGGTCCAGTGGTTGACCATGAGCCCGAGCTTGGCCACGGGCACCGCGAACTTGGCGTCATCGGTGACGACGCGCAGGTCGCAGGCGATGGCGAGCTGCATCCCGAGGCCCATGCACGAACCCGAGATGGCCGCGACCGTCGTGATGGGGGCCTGCGCGAGGCGTTCGAGCACGTCGGCGAGACGGTCTGTGAAGCCCACGTCCTCGAGCTCGGTCAGATCGGCACCGGCGCAGAAATGCCCGCCCTCGCCCGTGACGACGATGGCGCGCGAGGTCCCGATCGCCGCCGTGATGGCGTCGTCCAGCTCCTCGAGGGCGTCATGGTTGAGTGCGTTGCGTCGTTCCGTCCGGTCGATCGTGAGGACGGTGACCCGGTCGGAAGTACGTGAGTGAATCGCCACGCGGTTGAGCCTAACGGTGAGGCGTTTGTGAGGATGGACGGCGTGTCCCTGCTCCGCCGCCCCTCGAAGCCGCATCCGGTCTTCCGCCCCCTCGCCGTGGCCGAGGTGGATCCGGTCGCCGAGCATGCGGTCTCGATCGGGTTCGACGTGAGCGAGATGCCGGGATTCCTCGACTATCGCGCCGGCCAGTACGTCACGTTGCGGGCCCTCGTGGGTGGTGAGGACGTGCGTCAGTCCTATTCGATCTGGGTGCCGCCCAGCCGCGCTCGCCGCGAAGGCATCATCCGGGTCGCCGCTGCAGCCGTGCAGGGCGGGCGCATGTCACCGTGGCTCGCGTCAGAGGTGGCGGTCGGCGAGGTCATGGGGGTGCTGCCGCCGCTGGGGGAGTTCGTCCTCGACGAGGTTGCAGGCCCGCGGCACCACGCCGGCGTCGTCGGTGGCTCCGGGATCACGCCGGTGTTGGCCATTGCGGCCGCTGCCCTGGAACAGCACGCTGGATCGACGTTTGACCTCATCATCGCCAACCGCACCCGCGAGTCGACGGTCCTGGGGCGCGAGGTGGCCGAACTCGAAGCCACGTCGGGTGGGCGCCTGCGCGTCGAACACGTGCTGAGTCGCGAGCTGGTCGACGGCGTCCGACACGGGCGCATCGATCCGCTCATCATCCGCGCCGTGCTCGAGGATGTCGGCAGCATCGAGGGCGTCGACGACTGGTGGCTGTGCGGGCCGGAGGGGCTCATCGCCGATGTCGAGGCCTGGCTCGGTGGCTCTGGCGTCAGCGCCGAACACATTCACCGCGAGCGGTTCACCTCGACCGGACCGGTCGACCCTCGCAAGAAGCCCTCACGCTCGTAGGTCACCCAGGCGAAGCCGTCGCGCTCCTCGCGGGCAGTCTCCTGCCACTGCACCGGGTCGATCTCGGGGAAACGCACGTCACCAGCAGGTTCCTGGTCGACCTCGGTGATGAGCAGCCGGTGTGCGAACGGCATGGCCTGCGCATAGATCTCGCCGCCGCCAGCAACGAAGACCTCACCCACGGGACCTGCCACACCGAGCGCGTCGTCGAGGGAGTGGACCGTCTCGACGTCGGCGTGGTGCCAGTCCGGCTGCCGGGTGATGACGATGGTCCGGCGCCCAGGGAGGGCTCGCCCGATCGAGTCGAAGGTCTTGCGGCCCATGACCATGGCGTGCCCCATGGTCGTGCGCTTGAAGAAGGCGAAGTCCTCGGGCAGGTGCCACGGCATGTCGTTGTCCGCGCCGATGACGCCGTTGCGTCCGACCGCCGCGATGAGCGTCACCTGGGTCATGCCACTCACCCTATTGCCGGGGCAGGCAGAGCGGCAGGTATGCCGCGCACTCAGGTGCGCGGGCGGCATACCGGATCGTTGTTGTCCGAAGGACGTGGCTCAGACCGCGATCGGTGCCTTGATGCCCGGGTGCGGGTCGTAGCCGACCAGCTCGAAGTCGTCGAGGTCGAAGTCGTCGATCGCGGTCCTGGGCGCGATGCACATCGTCGGCAGGTCGCGCGGCTCACGGGTCAGCTGGAGGCGGGCCTGCTCGAGGTGGTTGGAGTAGAGGTGCGCGTCACCGAGGGTGTGAACGAACTCGCCGGGCTCGAGGTCGGTCAGCTGGGCAACCATCATCGTGAGCAATGCGTAGGAGGCGATGTTGAACGGGACGCCGAGGAACACGTCGGCGGAGCGCTGGTAGAGCTGGCAGGAGAGCTTGCCGTTGCTCACATAGAACTGGAAGAGGGCGTGGCACGGGGGCAGCGCCATGTCGTCGACGTCGGCGACGTTCCAGGCGCTGACGATGTGCCGGCGGCTGTCGGGGTTGGTGCGGATGCCCTCGATGACCTTGGCGATCTGGTCGACCTGACGGCCATCGGGGGTGGGCCAGGAGCGCCACTGGTGGCCGTAGACGGGCCCGAGGTCGCCGTTCTCGTCGGCCCACTCGTCCCAGATCGAGATGCCGCGCTCCTGGAGCCAGCCGACGTTGGTGTCCCCGCGCAGGAACCAGAGGAGCTCGCCGATGATCGACTTGAGGTGCAGCCTCTTGGTCGTGACGACCGGGAAGCCCTGCGACAGGTCGAAGCGCATCTGGTGCCCGAAGACCGAGCGCGTGCCTGTGCCCGTGCGGTCGGCCTTGTCGACGCCCTCGTCGAGGATGCGGTTGAGGAGGTCGTGGTACTGGCGCATGGCGAGAGCGTAACCGCGACCACTGACCACAGCGCAAAGCCACCCGGGTGGCAACGACTACCCTGAGGGTCATGACGACGAACCCCTTCGGCCGGGTCATCACGGCCATGGTCACCCCGATGAGACCCGACGGATCCGTGGACGAAGTGGGCCTGCGCGCCGTGGTCGAGCACCTCATCGCCAACGGTCACGACGGCATCGTCGTCAACGGCACGACGGGGGAGGCCTCGACCCTCTCGGACGACGAGAGCATCGACGTCGTCCGTCTGTCGAAGGAGATCGTGGGAGACCGGGCAGCCATCACCGCCGGCATCGGTTCCAACGACACGGCCCACAGCATCCACATGGCGGCCCGCGCCGCCGAGGTCGGAGCGGACGCGCTGCTGCTCGTCTCGCCGTACTACAACAAGCCGACCCAGGCCGGGCTCGTGGCGCACTGCCGCGCCGTGGCCGACTCCACCGAGCTGCCGGTCATGCTCTATGACATCCCCGGCCGGACCGGCGTCGAGTTCAGCACCCAGACGCTCCTCGAGCTGGCGCAGCACCCGCGCATCGCGGCGGTCAAGGACGCCAAGGCCGACCTCTGGGCATCGACCCACGTCATGGCCGCGACCGACCTGCTCTGGTTCAGCGGAGACGACGTGCTCACGTTGGCCCACCTCGCCCAGGGCGCGGTCGGCTGCGTCTCGGTCGTCGGGCACGTTGCCGGCAAGGAGTATGCCGCGATGATCGCTGCCGTCGACGCCGGCGACCTCGCCACCGCGCGCGAGATCCACCGCCGCCTCATCCCGGCCGTGGACGCGATCATGACGACCTCACAGGGCGCGATCATGGCCAAGGCCGCGCTCGTGGAGCTGGGCGTGATCGACTCCGCCTTCGTGCGACTTCCACTCGTCGAGTCGCCACCGGAGGACCTCGAGATCCTCCGCAAGGGTCTCGCGGCAGCAGGTCTGCGGTGAGTCACCCGCATCCCGAGCTCTCCCTGCCTCAGCCTCTCGTCGACGGCGTCGTGCGCATCGTTGCGCTCGGTGGCCTCGGCGAGGTCGGTCGCAACATGGCCGTCATTGAGCACAAGGGCCAGCTGCTGATCATCGACTGTGGCGTCCTCTTTCCGGACGACCACCACCCGGGCATCGACCTGATCCTCCCGGACTTCAGCTACATCGCCGACCGGCTCGACGACGTCCAGGCGATCGTCCTCACCCACGGTCACGAGGACCACATCGGTGCCGTGCCCTTCCTCCTGCGCCTCAAGCCCGACCTGCCCCTCGTGGGTTCCAACCTGACGCTCGCCCTCATCGAGGCCAAGCTCAAGGAACACCGGATCAAGCCCTACACGCTGGCAGTGAAGGAGGGTGGGCGCGAGACGTTCGGCGTCTTCGACTGCGAGTTCGTCGCCGTCAACCACTCCATCCCCGACGCACTCGCTGTCTTCGTGCGCACCTCGGGCGGCACGATCCTGCACACGGGCGACTTCAAGATGGACCAGCTGCCCCTCGACGGGCGCCTCACCGACCTGCGCGCCTTCGCGCGGCTGGGGGAGGAGGGCGTCGACCTCTTCATGACCGACTCGACCAACGCCGAGGTCCCCGGGTTCACCACGCCGGAGAAGGACATCGCCCCGGCGATCGACCGTGTCTTCCGGGACGCCCGCCGCCGGGTCATCGTCGCGTGCTTCTCCTCGCACGTGCACCGCGTCCAGCAGGTCCTCGACGCCGCCGAGAAGTCCGGCCGCAAGGTGGCGATGGTCGGCCGCTCGATGGTCCGCAACATGGGGATCGCCGCAGACCTGGGCTATCTCCACGTGCCCGACGGCATCCTCGTCGACTTCAAGAAGCTCGGGAACCTGCCCGACAACAAGGTGACGCTCATCTGCACCGGCTCGCAGGGTGAGCCCATGGCGGCCCTGTCGCGCATGGCCAACCGCGACCACCAGATCGAGGTGGGCGAGGGCGACACCGTCCTCATGGCCTCCTCGCTCATCCCCGGCAACGAGAACGCCGTCTATCGCGTCATCAACGGACTCATGCGTCTCGGCGCGGACGTCGTGCACAAGGGCAACGCCAAGGTGCACGTCTCCGGTCACGCCAGCGCCGGCGAGCTCCTCTACTGCTACAACATCGTCAAGCCCCGCAACGTCATGCCGGTCCACGGTGAGTGGCGCCACCTTCGGGCCAACGCCGACCTGGCGCTCGCGACAGGTGTTCACCCCAGGGGTGTCGTCGTCGTCGAGGACGGTGTGGTCGTGGACCTCGTCGATGGCAAGGTCCGCGTGGCCGGTGCTGTCGAGGCCGGCTATGTCTATGTCGACGGCTCGTCCGTGGGGGAGGCCGACGAGGGTCTGCTCAAGGATCGTCGCATCCTGCGTGACGAGGGCTTCATCTCGGTCATCGTCGTCATGGACTCGACGACGGGCAAGATCGTTGCCGGACCCGAGATCGCTGCGCGCGGCTTCGTCGAGGGCGACATGGTCTTCGACGACGTCATGCCGAGCCTGGTCAAGGCTCTCGACGACGCGACCGCCCAGGGCATGAACGACAGCTACCAGCTCGAGCAGGTCATGCGCCGCTCGGTCGGGGGCTGGGTCGGTCGCAAGATCCGCCGCCGCCCGATGATCATCCCGGTGGTCATCGAGACCTGAGGCCGCCGCGGGGCGGCCCGCGTGGCGCCCTTCCCTTGTGCTGGCTTTTCTACCAAGGTGTAGCCAACACAAGGAGGTGTGGCGGTGGCGACTCCGGAGCTGACCGGCGTACGAGGACCGACGCGGGCCGGGATCGAGGCGCGCACCCTTCGCGAGGATCGCTGGTGGCTGGCGCCGCTGGTGACGTTCGTGGTGTTCGCCGGTTTCGTGGTGTACGCGACGGTCCGGGCGTTCATGGGTCGGGACTACTACGCCTCGCCCTACCTGTCGCCGTTCTACTCGCCCTGTCTGGGCGACTGCGTCGACGGGGCGTCGGACTTCGGGCAGCCCTTCAAGGCCTTTCCGCTCTCCGCGGCGCTGATCATCCTGATCTTCCCGCTGGGCTTCCGCATGACCTGCTACTACTACCGCAAGGCCTACTACCGGGCGTTCTGGCTCTCTCCGCCGGCGTGCGCAGTGGCCGAGCCGCACTCGTCGTACTCCGGTGAGACGCGCTTCCCACTGATCCTGCAGAACCTCCATCGCTGGTTCTGGTATGCCGCCCTGGTGGTCGCTGCGGTCCTGAGCTTTGACGTGGTCCTGGCCTTCCGCAACGCCGAGCACGAGTGGGGCCACATGGGCCTGGGCACGCTGTTGATGTTGATCAACGTGGTCTTCATCTGGCTCTACACGCTCTCGTGCCACTCCTGCCGTCACGCGGTGGGCGGGCGGTTGCGACACTTCTCCAAGCACCCGGTGCGCTACAAGCTGTGGACCTGGGTCTCGAAGCACAACGTCCATCACGCGAAGTACGCGTGGCTCTCGCTGTTCTCGGTGGCCTTGGTGGATCTCTACATCTGGTTGCTGGCAGCCGGCGTGATCGACGACGTGAGGTTCTTCTGATGACTGACACCTCCGCGCCCGGCGAGGGCCGGCACCCCATGACGGGCAACGCCATGTCCGGCGACGCCGAGGGCGGCATGGAACGCCACACCTACGACGTCGTCGTGGTCGGAGCCGGTGGTGCCGGGCTCCGGGCAGCCATCGCTGCCCACGACTCCGGCGCCCGGGTCGCGATCATCTGCAAGTCGCTGCTCGGCAAGGCCCACACCGTGATGGCCGAGGGTGGCATCGCCGCCTCGATGGGCAACGTCTACCCCGAGGACAACTGGGAGGTGCACTTCCGCGACACCATGCGCGGCGGCAAGATGCTCAACAACTGGCGGATGGCACAGTTGCACGCCCAGGAGGCGCCCGAGCGGGTGATGGAGCTCGAGGACTGGGGGGCGCTGTTCGACCGCACCGAGGACGGGCTGATCAGCCAGCGTGACTTCGGCGGCCACAAGTACGCCCGTCTCGCCCACGTCGGTGACCGCACCGGACTCGAGATGATCCGCACCCTGCAGCAGCGTGCGGTCGCGCTGGGCATCGACGTCTTCATGGAGTGCACGGTCACCGACCTGTTCAAGGAGGACGGCAAGATCGCCGGCGCGTTCGCGTACTGGCGTGAGTCCGGCCGCTTCATCGTCTTCGACGCTCCCAGCGTCATCCTGGCGACAGGCGGCATCGGCAAGTCCTTCAAGGTGACCTCCAACTCCTGGGAGTACACCGGCGACGGCCATGCGCTCGCCATGCGGGCGGGGGCCAGCCTGATCAACATGGAGTTCGTGCAGTTCCACCCGACGGGCATGGTCTGGCCCCCGTCGGTGAAGGGCCTGCTGGTCACCGAGTCCGTCCGTGGCGACGGCGGGATCCTCAAGAACTCCGAGGGCAAGCGCTTCATGTTCGACTACATCCCGGACTTCTTCAAGGCGGAGACCGCGGACACGGTCGAGGAAGCCGATCGTTGGTACGACGACAAGAAGAACAACCGTCGGCCACCCGAACTGCTGCCGCGTGACGAGGTCGCACGCGCCATCAACTCCGAGATCAAGGCGGGCAGGGGCACTCCGCACGGCGGCATCTACCTCGACATCGCCTCTCGGCGCACGCCCGAGTTCATCCGCAAGCGCCTGCCCTCGATGTACCACCAGTTCAAGGAGCTGGCCGACGTCGACATCACCGCCGAGCCGATGGAGATCGGCCCGACCTGCCACTACGTCATGGGCGGCGTCGAGGTCGACGCCGACACCCAGCAGAGTGCCGTGACCGGGCTCTACGCCGTGGGGGAGTGCTCGGGGGGCATGCACGGCTCCAACCGCCTCGGTGGCAACTCCCTCGGTGACCTGCTCGTCTTCGGCAGGCGGGCCGGTGAGGCCGCGACGGCATACGCCCAATCGCTTCGCGACGCGCGACCCAAGGTCGATGAGGGGGACGTGAAGGCGGCCCAGACGAGCGCCTTGGCGCCGTTCGAGGTCGAGGGCGGCGAGAACCCGTACACCATCCAGTCCGACCTCCAGCAGTCCATGAACGACCTCGTCGGGATCATCCGCACGGCCACCGAGCTTGAGGAGTCGCTCAGCGAGATCGAGGGCTTCAAGGCGCGGGCGATGACGATGGTCGTCGAGGGGCATCGGCAGTACAACCCCGGCTGGCACCTCGCCCTCGACCTGCGGAACATGCTCATCGTCAGCGAGTGCATCGCCAAGGCGGCCCTCGCTCGCGAGGAGTCGCGCGGGGGTCACACCCGCGACGACTTCCCCGGGCCGAATGCCGAGTGGGGGACCAAGAACCTCGTGGTCAACCTCAACGCCGAAGGCACAGGGGTCGACCTCCACGAGAAGCCGTTGCCCGAGATGCCCGAAGAGCTGAAGGGGTACTTCGCATGAGCGAGCGCAGCGAGCGAGTCATCCAACACAGCGCGACATGTGCCTCATGCGCGCACGGAGCGAAGCGAGTACGCGCATGAGCTACACGTTGAAGCTGAAGATCTGGCGCGGGGACTCCTCCGGAGGGGAGATCAAGGACTATCCCGTCGAGGTCTCCGAGGGCGAGGTCGTGCTCGACGCGATCCACCGCGTTCAGGGCACCCAGGCCGGCGACCTCGCGGTGCGCTGGAACTGCAAGGCCGGCAAGTGCGGCTCGTGCAGCGCCGAGGTCAACGGCAGGCCCCGTCTCATGTGCATGTGTCGGCTCTCGGACTTCGAGGAGGACGAGGTCATCACGGTCACGCCGATGCGCAGCTTCCCGGTGATCCGCGACCTGGTCACCGACGTCTCGTTCAACTACGAGAAGGCCAAGGAGCTCCCGGCCTTCGCGCCCCCGGAGCGCGACGCCGACGGCAAGCGGCGCATGCAGCAGGTCGACGTGGAGCGTGGTCAGGAGTTCCGCAAGTGCATCGAGTGCTTCCTGTGCCAGAACACCTGCCACGTGGTGCGCGACCACGAGGAGAACAAGGAGGCGTTCGCTGGCCCTCGCTTCTTCCTGCGCTACGCCGAGCTCGACATGCACCCCCTTGACACCCACGATCGGCGGGCCCTCGCGCAGGAGGCGGCGGGCCTGGGCATGTGCAACATCACCAAGTGCTGCACCGAGGTGTGCCCCGAGGGCATCAAGATCACCGACAACGCGATCATCCCGCTGAAGGAACGCGTGGTGGACCGCAAGTTCGACCCACTGGTCTGGTTGGGCAGCAAGATCGGCGTCCGCAACAAGGACAACGACGGCCGCACCGAGGTCTGAAACCCCCGTCTTTGTGCCCCGCACGGACACGGTCGTCGGCCGAAGGCCTCCGCTTCCGTGTCCGTGCGGGGCACGAAGTCGGGTTGGGGCTGTTGCGCGTGTGACACGTGTGTCTGGGGTGACTTTCCCCTAGGGTGCGGAGCATGGCCTCCCGTTCGACTTCTCCTGCGCGCTCACGCCCGGCTTCCGGCCGGCCGGCGAACCGCCGCGCACCCGCCCGTCCCACGAGCCGCAAGAAGGCCCCCGCCAAGGGCGGTGCGCCCATGCCCGTCGCAGCAGTGCGCGGAGCCTGGATGGGCCTGGCTCATGCCACCGGTGGCACGGTCCGCAAGGTCTCGCACGCCGGTCAGGACCTCGAGCCCGAGCACCGTCGTGACGGAGCCGGTCTGACCCTCATCGCTCTGGCCGTCGTCGTCGCCGCTCGCGAGTGGTGGGGCCTGAACGGCATCGTCGGCGAGATCACCCACGCCGTCGTCGCCGGCACCTTCGGTCGGGTCGCGTATGCCGTCCCCATCGTTCTTCTTCTCTTCGGACTTCACCTGTGGCGCACCCCGCGTGAGCACCCCGCGACCAACCGCATGGCCATCGGCACCGCCCTGCTCGCCTTCGCCGCCACGGGCATCGTCCACGTCGCTGCCGGTATCCCCGAGCCCCCGGCAGGTGCCGAAGGCATGCGCGCCGCCGGCGGGATCATCGGGTTCCTTGCATCGAGTCCGCTCGAGGCAGCAGTGTCGATCTACGGCACCATCCCGCTCCTCATCCTCATCGGCATCTTCGGCCTGCTCGTGCTCACGGCGACGCCCGTGCACGAGATCCCGGACCGCTTCGACCAGTTGCGCGCAACGCTCCTGGGCCACCCGGCATACGCCGAGGACAGTGACGAGACGGACGGCCTGCCGGTCAAGAAGCCGCGTCGCAGCCGCGCCCAGGCCGACGAACCGCTCGTCGGCGACGAGGCCTTCGAACAGGCCGCGATCGTCGCCTACGAGGACCGCGTCGGTGGCAAGGGTCGCAAGAACCGTCCCACCGTGGACGCCACCCCTGTCCCCGAGGAGGGTGGCCCGCGTCCGGGACAAAAGCGCCCCACGGCTCCGGGCGTCCTCGCTCCGTCCGCGACCGTCAAGGCACCGCTCGAGCCCACCCGGCTCGAGGCGCCGCCGACCACGCCGTTGCCGCAGCGCGTCGAGCAGCTCTCGCTCGCCGGCGACGTGACCTACACGCTTCCCGACAACTCCGTCCTCAAGCAGGGTGCGCCGCACAAGGAGCGCTCCGAGGCCAATGACCGGGTCGTCGAGTCGCTGACCAACGTCCTGGACGAGTTCGGCATCGACGCGCAGGTCACCGGCTTCACCCGTGGACCGACGGTCACGCGCTACATCGTCGAGCTCGGCCCGGGCATCAAGGTCGAGCGCGTCACCGCGCTGTCCAAGAACATTGCGTATGCCGTCGCCTCGGCTGACGTGCGCATCCTCAGTCCCATCCCCGGCAAGTCCGCGATCGGCATCGAGATCCCGAACCCGGACAAGGAGATGGTCTGCCTCGGCGACGTCCTGCGCAGCCGGGTCGCGCGCGACAACCACCACCCGATGGTCATGGGCGTCGGCAAGGACGTCGAGGGTGGCTACGTCATCGCCAACCTCGCGAAGATGCCCCACCTGCTCGTCGCCGGCGCCACCGGCTCGGGCAAGTCGAGCTTCGTGAACTCAATGATCACCTCGATCCTCATGCGCGCGACGCCCGACGAGGTCCGCATGGTGCTCGTCGACCCCAAGCGCGTCGAGCTCACGGCCTACGAAGGCATTCCGCACCTCATCACGCCGATCATCACGAACCCCAAGAAGGCGGCCGAGGCCCTCCAGTGGGTCGTGCGCGAGATGGACCAGCGCTACGACGACCTCGCGGCCTACGGCTACAAGCACGTCGACGACTTCAACAAGGCGGTGAAGTCCGGCAAGGTCCAGCCGCTGCCGGGCTCGAAGCGGGTCATCCAGCCCTACCCGTACCTGCTCGTCGTCGTCGACGAGCTCGCCGACCTCATGATGGTTGCCCCTCGTGACGTCGAGGAGTGCATCGTCCGCATCACCCAGCTGGCCCGCGCCGCCGGCATCCACCTGGTGCTCGCCACCCAGCGTCCCTCGGTCGACGTCGTCACCGGCCTCATCAAGGCCAATGTGCCCAGCCGCATGGCGTTCGCGACGTCCTCGCTCGCCGACAGCCGCGTCGTCCTCGACCAGCCCGGTGCCGAGAAGCTCCTCGGCCAGGGTGACGCCCTGTTCCTGCCCATGGGCGCGAGCAAGCCGATGCGCGTTCAGGGTGCCTGGGTCACCGAGACCGAGATCCAGGACGCCGTCGCCCACGTCACCGGTCAGCTCAAGCCGACCTATCGCGACGACGTCGCCGTGGTCGCACCCAAGAAGAACCTCGACGACGACATCGGCGACGACCTCGACCTGCTGCTGCAGGCCACCGAGCTCGTCGTGACGACCCAGTTCGGTTCGACGTCGATGCTCCAGCGCAAGCTGCGCGTCGGCTTCGCCAAGGCCGGGCGTCTCATGGACCTGCTCGAGTCCCGTGGTGTCGTCGGACCCTCAGAGGGCTCCAAGGCGCGCGACGTGCTCGTGCGACCCGACGACCTGGAGACGACGCTCGCGCTGCTCCGCGGCGACGACATCCCGGACGAGGACCCGGCCTTCGACAACCAGGCCAGCGACGACGTGCCCCAGGCGGGCGTCCCGTCGATCGATGCGCCGCCCGTGACACCCGTGACGCCCGGGAGCGCGCCGACCCAGCAGGTCCCGACGGACCGCTACGGCCCCGACGCCGTCGCCGCGGGTCTGGCGAGTCGACCCCCGGTCGAGGCATGGGACGAGGACGAGGACGACAGCGAGGACGCGTGGGAGCTCACCGGTCACCGGTGAGCACTCACTCCTGACCGACGCCGTCCATGCAAGCCACGGCCTCAGTCAGGGCGTCGCGGACGTCCTCGACGAACTCGCGGACCTCGTCGATGCCGTGCACCGGACCCCCGGCGAGGTAGCCGTCGGCGCCGAGGAGCAGTGCGCTCGGTGAGTCCTCGAGGCCAAGACGACGCCAGGCGACCGCTGCATGGTCGACGAGCGTCCCGGGCGGGACGTTGCCCACGAAGCGCCCGGCGATCGGCACCGAGAAGACGAGGCGCAGATCGACGTGGGTGAGCTGCTCCTGCCAACCGTCGATCAGGGCGACCACTTCCGTCGTCGAGGCGCAGTAGCAGTTGACGAAGATCAGGAGCTGGGCCTGCTTGGCCGACAACTCCGGGAGGGTGACCGGACCGGACTCGGGGTCGTGGAGCAGGAGCTCCGGAGTCGGCGTGCGGACATAGTCATCGCCCTCCTCCACCTCACTCGCGTGGACATGTTGGGCGTGCACGGCGGGGTCGGCAGCCACGTCCGCAGAAGGCTCCAGCCACACGAGGGGTGACGCAACCTCGACCTTGGCGCCGAGCACGAGTGCGGTGACGGCACAGGCCACCTGTGTGAGTCCCAGCCACAGCCAGTCCGCGGTCCCTGCGCCGGACACGACCGACCAGACGGTCCGGCCCGATCCGGCCAGCGCCACCCCAGCACCAGCGGCCGCGACGAGAAGGGTGTTGCGCATGAGGGTCCGCCGCGAGATCGGCTGGTCGATCTCACCGAAGCAACCGCACGAGGGTCGGGGCGTGATCGTGAGTCCCCGGGCGATGAGGGCCCAGTAGGCAAGCATGAGGAGGAGCGCCGCAGTCGCGGCCACTTTGAACAGGGGAGACCAGGGGGAGAGGAGGCCGACGACCAGCGCGATCTCGATGCCCGGGATCGAGCGGGCCAGCCACGGGGGAAGCACCCACGCGGGGAGGTGGAGGTTGGCGATGACGGACCGGAGGGTGTCACCTTTGCCCACCTTGGTCGACGCGCTCAGACCGACGACGGCGATGAGGATGAGAGGCGCGATCACCCAGGCGGCGTGCTGCATGTCGTCATCGTAGGTCGGGACCTCACACCGTCGTGGCCGCTTAGAGTGACGGCCATGGAGACCAAGCTCTGGGACGACCTGCGTGAGCCCCCCACCCGTTCGCAGCGGTGGGCCGCAGTTCTGCGCAAGCAGCCCTCGGCGTTCCTCCTCGCCGTCCAGTTGCTCGTCATCATCCTGCTGCCGTGGCTCCAGGATCTCAGGTACGGCCGCGTCGCCCTGACTGTCCTCAGTCTGTGTGCGCTCACGGTCGCCGTCTTCACCGTGCGCAGCACCCCCGCCATGACCTGGCTCTCCGTGCTGCTGGGCCTCCCTGCCGGCGTCCTCGAGATCTGGTCCTCCATCGCGACCGACAACATCGCCATCGTCGCCCTCGCGCACGCAGCTCTGGCGCTCTTCTACTTCTACACGGCCTACGGCCTCGTCGCCTACATGTTCGAGGACGCCTGGGTGACCAAGGACGAGCTGTTCGCGGTCGGCGCTGCCTTCACCGTGCTCCTGTTCGCCTTCGCCTACCTCTTCCTCGCCATCCAGGAGGTCTGGCCGGGTTCGTTCATCGGGCACAGCGAGGCCACCCAGAAGAACTTCCTCGAGTTGCTCTTCTTCTCGGCGGCCAACCTCACAAGCGTCGGCCTGTCCGACGTCGGAGCCGTGGGAGCGCAGGCGCGGTCGGTGACGATCCTCGAGCAGCTCGGTGGCGTCATGTACATCGCCATGGTCATCTCGCGCCTCGTCGCGCTCACGGTCATGCGCAACAAGGCCTGAGTCGGCTCACTGGCCGTCGAGGTCCTCGATCCGCGCCGTGCTCGGACCACGGGTCGCGCTGAGCTCGCGCGAGGTTGCCTCGACGCCCTCGAGCACCCTCAGGGCATTGCTCCACGTCAGCTTGCCCAGGTCGTCATCGGACCAGCCGCGCTCGGCGAGAGCGTCCAGCAACACGGGGTAGCCCGACACGTCGTCGAGCCCCACCGGCAGGATGTCGACGCCGTCGTAGTCGCCGCCCAGCCCGATGTGGTCGATACCGGCCACGTCGCGAACGTGCTCGACGTGAGCGACGACGTCGTCGAGGGTGGCCACCGGCTGGGCGTGCGTCTCGCGGTAGCCCATGAGGAACGCCGAGTATGCCGCGTGGTCGGCCGAGTCGATCCCCTCGCCCGCCGCCACATCTGCGGCCTCGAGGTCCCACTCCCGGATGGCGGGGGAGACGAACTTGGGGACGAACGTGACCATGCACAGGCCACCGTTGACCGGGAGCTGGGCGAGGACGTCGTCGGGCACGTTGCGGGGGTGGTCGCACACGGCCCGGGCCGAGGAGTGCGAGAACATCACCGGCGCAGTTGAGGTGGCGAGAGCATCGCGCATCGTGTCAGCCGAGACGTGCGACAGGTCGACGGTCATGCCGATCCGGTTCATCTCGCGCACGACCTCACGACCGAAGGGTGAAAGACCGCCGAGCACGGGCTCGTCGGTCGCGGAGTCGGCCCACGGCACGTTGTCGTTGTGGGTGAGCGTCATGTATCGCACTCCCAGTGCGTGAAGCATGCGCAATGCCCCGAGGGAGGAGTCGATGCTGTGCCCGCCCTCGGCGCCCATGAGGGAGGCGATGCGGCCGGAGGCCCGCGCCGCACGCACGTCGGCCGAGCTGACAGCGAGAGCCAGCTCACCGGCATACCGGCTGGTCATTTCCCGCACGAAGTCGATCTGTTCGAGCGTCGCCGTGACGGCCTTCTCGCCGGCCCACTTGGCGTCGACGTAGACCGACCAGAACTGCGCGCCCATGCCTCCGCGGCGCATGCGGACGAGGTCGGTGTGAGTGGTCGTGAGCTCACTGGCGATGTCGAGGCGGTCGAGGTCGTAACCGACCTGGTCGCGGGCCTCCCACGGAAGGTCGTTGTGGCCGTCCCACACGGGGTGGGTGGCGAGCAGGTCGGTGATGCGCTGGGACGTCGACGTCATCACCCCAACCTAGGACACGTCCATCCGGCGTCGTCGAGAGAGCGGCTCGCGCGCAACTAGAGTGGGTGCATGCCTGCACCCGACACCACCACGCGCTCGGTGGCCGTCGTCACCCTGGGTTGCACCCGCAACGACGTCGACTCCGAGGAGCTCGCCGGTCGGCTGAAGGCTGGTGGCTGGACCCTCGTCGACGACGCCTCCGAGGCCGATGTGGCCGTGGTCAACACCTGCGGATTCGTCGAGCAGGCCAAGAAGGACTCGATCGACAGCCTCATCGAGGCCTCCGCCCTCAAGGAGACCGGCCGCACCCAAAAGGTGGTGGCCGTCGGCTGTCTCGCGGAACGCTACGGCCAGACGCTGGCAGACGAGCTGCCCGAGGCCGACGCCGTTCTCGGCTTCGACTCCTACGCCGACATGTCGACCCACCTGCGGACCATTCTCGACGGTGGCACCGTCAAGAGCCACGTGCCCAGCGACCGCCGCAAGCTGCTGCCGCTCTCGCCCGTGACCCGGCAGGAGGCGTCCGCCGACGTCGCGCTCCCGGGCCACTCGGCACCGCGGGCCCGCCTCGACAGCGGCCCCTGGGCGCCGCTCAAGATCGCCAGTGGCTGCGACCGACGTTGCGCGTTCTGCGCCATCCCGATGTTCCGCGGCTCGTTCGTGTCGCGTCGCCCCACTGACGTCCTCGAAGAGGCGCGTTGGCTCGCGACGCAGGGAGTGCGCGAGCTCTTCCTCGTGAGTGAGAACTCCACGTCCTACGGCAAGGACCTCGGCGACCTCGCCCTCATGGACGCCCTCCTGCCCGAACTCGCCGACATCGACGGCATCGAGCGCGTCCGCGTGTCCTATCTCCAGCCGGCCGAGGTGCGCCCCGGCCTGCTCGACGCCATGGTCGCCATCCCCGAGGTCATGCCGTGGTTCGACCTGTCCTTCCAGCACGCCTCGGCACCGCTCCTGCGTCGGATGCGCCGCTTCGGTGGCACCGAGCCGTTCCTCGGGCTCATCGACGACGTGCGTCGCCGTTCGCCCCTCGCCGGCATCCGCAGCAACGTCATCGTCGGTTTCCCCGGTGAGACCGAGGCCGAGGTCGACGAGCTGGCGCAGTTCCTGACTGCCGCACGGCTCGACGTCGTCGGCGTCTTCGGCTACTCCGACGAGGACGGCACCGAGGGCGAGTTGCTGCCCGACAAGGTGGACGCCCAGGACATCGCCGATCGGGTTGCCCGCATCACCGACCTGATCGAGGAACTCACCGCCCAGCGCGCCGAGGACCGCATCGGCGAGAGCGTTCGCGTTCTCATCGAGGAGATCGACGACGAGACCGGCGACGTGATCGGTCGGGCCGAGCACCAGGGCCCCGACGTCGACGGCACCACCCGCGTGGTGGGTGCGCAGGCCGTGATCGGTGAGACCATCCTCGCCACCGTGGTCGGCACCGAAGGCATCGACCTCGTCGCGGATCTGGCATGACTGAGCGGCCCTCGCCGGTCGCTCGGATCGCGCCGAGCGCGTGGAACATCGCCAACGGGCTGACGGTCCTGCGGCTGTTCCTCGTCCCGGTGTTCGGCTGGCTGCTGCTGTGGGGCGATGGTCATGACGCGTCGACCCGCTGGTGGGCCTTCGCCGTCTTCTTCGTGGCCATGCTCACTGACCGCATCGACGGCGACATCGCCCGCAGTCGCGGTCTGATCACGGACTTCGGCAAGGTCGCCGACCCCATCGCCGACAAGACGCTCGTGACCATGGCGCTCGTCGGTCTGTCCATGATCGGCGACATCCCCTGGTGGATCACCGTCGTCATCGTGGTGCGCGAGTGGGGCATCACGGCGATGCGCTTCTGGGTCATCCGGCACGGCATCATGGCGGCCGGCCGGGGCGGCAAGCTCAAGACCCTGCTCCAGGCCCTCGCGCTGGGCTTCTTCGTCATCCCACGCTTCTCCTTGCCCTTCAGCCAAGCCCTGGACGCCATTGCCTGGGTGACTCTCGTCGCGGCATTGGTCCTGACTGTCGTCACGGGTGTCGACTACGCCATCGACGCGCTGCGCCTGCGGCAGACCAGTCCTCGCGCGCTCGCCAAGCGCGCGGCCCGAGCCGCGGCCCGGGAGCAGCGGCACAAGCCGTGATGTTCCGGTGACCCCTCTGTCTGCAATGGTCGTGGCGGCGCTCATCGAGCGCGGGTGGACCGTGGCCACGGCGGAGTCCCTCACCGGAGGCCTCGTGTGCGCGGCCCTCACCTCGGTGCCGGGTTCGTCCGACACGGTGCGTGGGGGAGTCGTGTCCTACGCCAGCGACGTCAAGGCCGATCTGCTCGGAGTCGACCCAAGACGCCTGGCCGAGGTGGGTGCGGTCGACGCCACCGTTGCCGCCGAGATGGCCGAAGGTGTGTGTCGTCTCGTGGGAGCCGATGTCGGTCTCGCGACGACAGGGGTGGCCGGCCCCGGCCCGTCGGAGGGTATGCCGGCCGGCACCGTCTTCATCGCGGCCGCCGGACCGTGGCCCTCCAGCCCCACGACGCGAGCCCTCGCCCTGGACGGGACGCGTGACGAGGTTCGCGCTGCGAGCGTGGCCGCCGTCCTGGCTCTGCTGCTCGAGTTGCTCGGGGAATCGGTCGCCGTCGACACACCGGGCGCCCCCTGAGCGCCACGCCGAACCACCAGTGGGAATAGGTCCTCCTGCAGAACACTTCGACGTGATGAGTGCTCCGCGATGTAGCGTGGACACCATCGACTGGATGAAACGCCGAAGGGAGGCCCGATCATGATCCTGCTCCGACACGAGCTCGGTGAGGTGCTGCGCGAGCGGCGCCAGGAACAGGGCCGCACCCTGCGCGACGTGGCCGCGGCCGGCGCCGTCTCCCTCGGCTATCTCAGCGAGGTCGAACGTGGCGTCAAGGAAGCCTCTTCGGAGCTCCTCGGCGCCATCTGCGATGCGCTCGACATCCCGATGTCGATGGTGCTCGAGGACGTCAGCCGCCGCGTCGCCCGAGTCGAGTCGATGAGTGCCCCGGTCTCGCTGCCGGTCGGTGAGCGCGCCGGCGTGGTCTCGGCCTCCGCGGCCTGACCGAGCCGCTCGTGCCGGACCGCGACCAGCAGGAAGGCGACCAGCCGGACCCAGTGGTCGGCGAGCGTCCGCAACCGTTCTCGGTTCCGGTCGTGTTGCACGACCCGAACCCCTCGTGGCCGACGCTTTTCGCATCGCACGCCGTCGCCATTCGATCTGCCCTCGGCGAGAACGCCCTCGCGATCGACCATGTCGGCTCGACGTCAGTGCCGCACCTTCTCGCCAAACCGATCATCGACATCCTGCTGCAGGTGCGTGACTCGTCCGATGAGGCGGCCTACGTTCCGGCGCTGACGGATCGCGGCTACTGGTTGCAGATCCGCGAGCCCGAGTGGCTGGAGCACCGCGTGCTCTACCAGCGGATCGATCGCGGGTCACCCCACGACATCAACCTTCACGTGCTCTCAACGGCCTCAGGGGCCGAGGAGATCGCACGCCTGCTCGGCCTGCGCGACTGGCTCCGGACCCACCCGCAGGACCGCGACCGGTATGCCGCCGTCAAACGTGAGCTGGCGAGTCGCCGTTGGCGCTATGTGCAGGACTACGCCGACGCCAAGTCAGAGGTCGTCGAGGGCATCCTCGCCAAGGTCGCTCAGGCCCGTCGGTAGGGCGTGCTGCGGCCGCCCGACGAGCCCAGGGGCCGCTGAACCCGACCGTCGTCGCCGGGAGCGATGCCTCCTTGGCACGACGGGCAGTAGAACATCGTCCGCTCGCGCCCCGGCGGACCGATCATCGACACCCGGATCATGTTGCCGCAGCGCCGACACGGCCGTCCCGAGCGCGCGTGCACGTAGTGTTCCTCACCGCGCCGCCGCACGCCGGTGCTCGACTGGACGGCGTGGTGTCGCGAGGCGTCCATGAGGCGATGGATTCGCGCAACGAGGGCCTGCGCGCGCTCGGGCGCGAGCTCGGCGGCGGCAGACCACGGTCCGATCCGCTCGATGAAGAGGGACTCCGACGCCCACAACGTCCCGACTCCGGCGAGAACCCGCTGGTCGAGGAGGGCGGCACCGATGACGGTGGTCGAAGCCAGAAGCCGATGGACCACTCGCTCGGCGTCCCAGTCGGGTCCAAGAACGTCGGGGCCGAGGTGCCCGACGATGTCGCCCTCCCGGGAGGTCGGCACGATCTCCAGCATCCCGAGCCGCAGGCCGAGTGCCGACCAGGTGTCGGTGCCCACGGCAGCACGCAGGTCTGCACGGCGCAGCCATCGTGCGGTGTCCGCGACGCGCTCGACCCGCCACTGTCCCTCCATCTTGAGATGGGAGTGGACGGTCAGTCCGGAGTCGACACGGTGCAGCAGGTGCTTGCCGCGACTCACGACCTCGGTGGTCACCGCCCCTCGCAGGTCGGCCGTGGCGATCTCGGGAAACCTGAAGTCGCTGAGCGTGATTGGTTCGCCGCTGAGGGCCCGGTGCAGTCGGTCTGCCGTGCGCCAGACGGTGTCGCCCTCAGGCATGGGCACCCATCCTCGGCTGCGCGGACCGCGGTCGCGTGGGCGTCATCGGCGGAGTCGGAGGCCGCGGGGTGTCGCGTGGAAGCCGGCTTGCGCCAGGGCGTCGACGAGCGGATGCCCCGAGCCGAGGAGGGCGCCACCATCAGCCTTCTCGACGGTGAGCTTGCCGAGGGCGCCTTCGCGCACGGCCAGGGCCAGGGCGTCCGCTGCCGCCTGGAGACTCACGGTGTCGTCGGTCCACGACAGCAGCGTCTTGCCGCCGCGCTCGACATAGAGGACGAGGTCGCCGTCGACGAGGATCACGAGCGCCCCGGCCTTGCGGCCCGGCTGGTGTCCTCGTCGACCTGCCGTTGGTGCCTCCTCGGCGCCCTCTGTGACCGGACGATCGGGCCATGGCAAGGCCGCGCCATAGGCGTTGGCCGGGTCCGTGGCGGCGAGCACCAGGGCTCGCTGGGCCTCGGCGTCGGGACTGGCCCCGAGCTGCCGGGCGTGCGCCCGTAGACGGTCGATCGCCCCGGTGGTCGCGAACTGCGCCGCGCCCAGCGACTCGACGAAGTAGCCGCGACGCACTCGCCCCGAGTCCTCGGCCGCAGCGAGGACCCGGTAGACCGCCGCGAAGCCCCCGGGCACGTCCTCGGCAACGACGCTGCCCCGGGTCAGGACGCCGTAGCGGTCCTGCAGGACCTCGGCCGTGGCCAGGGTGCGCACCGTCGGATCGGTCTCCACCTCGGGCAGCAGGGCCCAGCGGCCCGCGACGATCGCCGGTGCGGAGCGAGCGACCCCGATGGGTCGGGAGGCGCCCCGACGACCACCGAGGGTGCCCAGGGAACCGGCGCGACCGGCATACCGGGTGGTTCGTGGGCCCGTCACAGAACGTTTGTGCGCAGTGCGACCCCCGGCGAGCAGGGCCCGCACCGGGGCGAAGGTGTCGCCGGAGACGTGGCCCGACCAGACCAGTGACCAGAGGTCGTCCACCACGTCGTTGTCGGTGCCTTCGGCGAGGTCGGCCAGGGCCCGGAAGAAGTAGGCGCCGCCGCCCGCGAGGACGTCATGCATGGCCTGCGCCCGGTCACCGAGCTCGCCGTCGTCCGGGGCCGTCATGGTGACGTCGGCGTTCTCGGCGAGGTGGAGCGAGACCCAGCCGTCATCGCCGGGGAGCGAGCCGTGGCCGCGCCAGACGACCTCGCCGACGCTCATGAGCTCGTCGAGGAGCGCGGGGGAGTAGCCGACGACGCGCGCCGGCAACACCAAGGATTCGATGGCGCTGGCTGGCAGCACGGCTCCGGCGAGCTGCTCGATGGCTCGGATGAGACCCTCCCGCCCACGCAGCCCTCCACCGACGGACTGCCACTGCGGGAGGAACCGGGCGAGCTCGACCGCCGCGACCGGCTCGACCTCGGCGCGCAGGGCGGCGAGCGACCGTCGTCGCAGGGTGCGCAGGACTTCGGCATCGCAGTGGTCGAGTCCGTGCTGTCCGCCGCCACTCTCGGTCGGCAGCAGTTCACCCTCGACCACGCGGCCGGTGGCGACGAGGCGGCGCAGGGCGTCGAGGGCGACGGCCGGACCGACGCCCCACCACCGCGCGACGTCGTGGGCGGGGAAGGGTCCGTGGGTGCGGGCGTAGCGCGCCACGAGGTCACCGAGAGGGTCGGGCACCGGCTCCAGGAACGCCTGGGGGACACCGACCGGGAGGGAGACCCCGAGGGCATCGCGCAGCCGAGAGGCGTCCTCGATCGCGGCCCAGCGCTCCTCGCCCGCGACACGGACCCGGATGACCCGGCGACCACCTTCGAGGTCGACGAGCCATCCACCGATGTCGCGGGTCGCCACGTCCTCACGGGTGCGCCGCTCGATCTCGACCAGGGACAACGGCCCCAGCGTGCGCAGGAGATCGGCAACGTCCTCCGCGTGACGACACCTGCGGTCCTCGGCGAGCCGCTGCAGCTCGGCCTCGGTGCGGGCGATCGCCTCCGGGTCGAGGAGGTCTCGCAGCGACAGACCCTCGCCTCGACCGAGCAACTCGGCGAGCAGGGTCGGGTCGAGCGACAGTGCGGCGGCGCGCTTCTCGGCGAGCGGGGAGTCGCCCTCGTAGAGGAACTGGGCGATGTAGCCGAACATCAGCGACCGGGCGAAGGGGGAGGGCTGGGCGGACTCGACGTCGACGATCGTCACCTCACGCGAGGCGATCGACGACATGAGCGTGGTGAGCCCTGGCACGTCGAAGACGTCCTGGACGCACTCGCGCACCGTCTCGAGGACGATCGGGAACGAGGCGTACTGGCTGGCGACCTCGAGCAGCTGGGCCGCCCGCTGCCGTTGCTGCCACAGGGGCTGGCGTCGGTCGGGGCGTCGCCGTGGCAGGAGCAGCGCACGCGATGCACACTCACGGAATCGCGCTGCGAACAGCGCCGACCCGCCGATCTCACCGGTGACGAGATCGTGGACGTCGTCGGGGTCGAGCCGGACGAGATCGAGAAGCTCGGCCGCAGCACCACGCCCGGAGGACCCGTCGCCGTCGAGCTCGAGGTCGGGGAGGCGGAAGACGATGCCGTCGTCCCCGTGCATGGCCTGCACATCGACGCCGAACCGCTCACGCATCCGCGCGGACACACACAAGGCCCAGGGCGCATGGACCTGCCCGCCGAACGGGCTGTGCACCGCGACGCGCCAGTCGCCGATCTCGTCACGGAACCGCTCGACGACGATGGTGCGGTCGTCGGGGACGTGGCCAGTGGCTGCGCGCTGCTCCTCGAGGTAGGCAACGAGGTTGTCGGTGGCCCAGGCGTCGAGCCCGGCTGCGGAGACGCGGGCACGCGCCTGCTCCGGGGTGGCGCCGGCGACCTCGCGCACGAACGCGCCGACGGCCTTGCCGAGCTCGGCCGGCCGCCCCAGCTGGTCGCCCTTCCAGAACGGCAGGCGCCCCGGTTGCCCCGGCGCCGGCGTGACGAGCACCCGGTCGTGGGTGATGTCCTCGATGCGCCAGGTGGACGTGCCCAGGGTGAAGACGTCACCGATGCGCGACTCGTAGACCATCTCCTCGTCGAGCTCACCCACTCGCCGACCGGTGCCTTCACCGGTGGCGAGGAACACGGCATACAGACCGCGGTCCGGAATCGTGCCGCCGGAGGTGACGGCGAGGCGCTGGGCTCCCGGTCGCCCGGAGAGGACTCCGGCCACGCGGTCCCAGACGATGCGGGGGCGCAGCTCGGCGAACTCGTCACTCGGGTAGCGACCTGACAGCATGTCGAGCACGGACTCAAGGATCGAGCGGGGGAGAGCGGCGAAGGGGGCTGCTCGACGCACGACCTGCTCGAGGTCGTCGACGGCCCAGTCGTCGAGTGCGGTCATTGCCACGATCTGTTGCGCGAGGACGTCGACCGGGTTGGCCGGCACCCGCAGGGACTCGATGGCCCCGGCGCGCATGCGTTCGACGACCACAGCGGTCTGCACGAGGTCGCCACGGAACTTGGGGAAGAGGATCCCGCGCGACACTGCACCGACCTGGTGGCCGGCGCGCCCGACCCGCTGCAGGCCACTCGCCACGGACGGCGGCGACTCGACCTGGATGACGAGGTCGATCGCACCCATGTCGATGCCGAGCTCGAGGCTGGATGTCGCGACCACGGCAGGCAGACGCCCGGCCTTGAGGTCCTCCTCGATGAGCTGACGGTGCTCCTTGCTCACCGAGCCGTGGTGTGCGCGGGCAAGGATGGGTGCGGCACCGTGGGATGCTCCCGACTGCGCCATCACCTGTGCCGGGGTGCGGGACGATCCGGTATGCCGGCCCACGCCGAGCGTGGGACCCGCGCCCACCTGCGTGACCGCGTCAGCTTCGGCTCCCGAGGGGTCCGCTGCGGCCGCCTCGAGGCGCTCCTCCCAGATCTCGTTGAGACGTGCGGTGAGCCGCTCGGCCAACCGCCTCGAGTTGGCGAAGACGAGTGTGGAGCGGTGTGCCGCAACGAGATCGACGATGCGCTCCTCGACATGCGGCCAGATCGAGGCGCGCCGCTCGGCGCCGGATGCGGGTCCGCTGAGGTCGTCCTCGACGACTTCTCCGAGGGAGGACATGTCGGGGATGGGGACGACGACATCGAGGTCCCACTCCTTGGTCGACGGTGGGCGCACGACGTCGACCGGCCGACCGCCGGCGAGGTAGCGCGCGACCTCGTCGACCGGCTCGACCGTCGCGGACAGCCCGATGCGCTGGGTTGGTTGGTCGAGCAAGGCATCGAGGCGCTCGAGCGAGAGTGCCAGGTGGGCGCCGCGCTTGGTGCCCGCAACCGCGTGGACCTCGTCGAGGATGACGGTCTCGACCCCGCGCAGGGCCTCGCGTGCCTGGGACGTGAGCAGGAGGAACAGGGACTCGGGGGTCGTGATGAGGATGTCGCTCGGTGCCCGGGCAAAGGTGCGGCGCTCGTTGGCCGGGGTGTCGCCGCTGCGCACCGAGACGGTGATGTCGGGCTGCGGCACCCCGAGCCGGGTGGCGGCGTGCCCGATGCCCACGAGTGGGCTGCGCAGGTTGCGCTCGACATCCACGGCGAGGGCCTTCATCGGCGAGATGTAGAGGACGCGACAGCGTCGCAGCTTCTCCTCGGGCATCGGCTCGGTGCCGAGGCGGTCGAGCGCCCAGAGGAAGGCCGAGAGCGTCTTGCCGGAGCCGGTCGGTGCGACGACGAGGGCGTGGTGCCCGGAACTGATGGCCTCCCACGCGCCCGCCTGGGCCTGCGTGGGCGCACTGAAGGAGTCCCGGAACCACGCCGCGGTGGCCGGGGAGAAACGTGCGAGAACGTCAGTCGTCATGAGGGGCCAAGCCTCTCACTCGCGACTGACACGCGTCCTTCTTCGATCCATGTCGCGCCACTCGGGCCTCAGTCCCGTCCCGGTCGTCGCGACGAGGTAGGCCGCTCCGGCGAGCCCCAGCGCGGGCGCGACGCCGATGGCCGCAACGGCTGCACCGCCCACCATGCCGCCCACGGGAAGGCCCGCCCACGCCAAGGCGTCGGCCAGTGACCCCACCCGACCGACGATGGGCCGCGGGACCCGCTCGAAGAAGATCGCGCCGAGCGTCGGGCTGATGAATCCGCTGCCGAGTCCGGCGACGACGTTGGACGCGATGATCGCCCACAGGGGCGCGTCCAGCGCGAGCGCGAGGTAGCGAGGTGCTCCGGCCAGGGTGAACCCCAACAGGTATGCCGTGCGCCGGCTGAACTGGCCCGCCATCGTGGTTGCGGCGAGGCTCGACGCGACGGCGGCGCCGCCGTACAGGATTCCGAGGAGCCCGATGAGCTCCGGACCGTGGCCCTGGTCGTGCACCCACACCGGCAGCATCACCGAGATGTAGGCGGCTTCGAGCAGGTTGGTCACGGTGATCATGGTGAGGATGGAGCGCAGCAGCCGGTCCTGACGGAGGAAGTCGACGCCGGTGCGCAGTCGTGAGAGGTAGGTCCCCTCTTCGTTCGTGTCACCGAGGACGACGCGAGGGATGAACACCGCGACGACCACGGCACTGATGAATGTGGCCCCCGCGGTGACGGCCACGGTCTGGGCCGCGCCCAGAGCACCCACGAGAAGCCCGCCGATGCCTGCACCGAGCAGCGCGCTGGCACGGTCCACGGTGGTGTCGAGCCCGGTGATGCGTTCGAGGGGGACGCCCGACGCATCGGCCACGGCGGGGACCATCGCGTTGCGGGCGCCGTCACCGGGACCGCGGAAGGCACCGGCGAGGGCCACCAGGGTCAACAACAGCGGAATCCGCTCGGGGAGCGAGAGCTGCCCGACGGCATACAGGATGGGGATGAAGGCCAGGAACGCGCCGCTGAGGAGGTCGCCGGCCACGCTGATGGCGCGCGGACCACGGCGATCGACCAGGGGTCCGCCGAGCGCCTTGGAGATGACGTAGGGCGCCATCTCGGCCGCAAGCACCAAACCCGTCAGGGGGGCCGACTTCGTCTCGGTGTAGACGAGCCAGGGGAGGGCGACCGTCGAGATGCGGGTGCCCGCGATGGACACGCTCGAGGCGAAGAGCATGCCGTAGAGACTGCGCCGACTCGGGCGCGCGTGCCGGCTCACTCCGAGGACATCCCGGGGGCCCGGAAGACCTCGAGGTTCACCGAGACGGGGCGTGCCGTCTCGGGGGCGTCTTCCGTGCCCTGGTGCGGCCGGTAGCCGCGGATCACGCTGATGACGTCACGCATGAGGGCGGACGTCTCCTCGGGCGTGAGTCGAAGGGTGTAGTTGCTGAACGTCCCTGCGTCCTCCCACTCGGGAGGCAGGGTGGCGATCTCGGCGATGGCGCGCTGCGCGTTCTCGGCGTATCCCGCTGCCACGGCGGAGAGGTAGGCCGCGGACGTCGCCTGATCCGCGTCGTGCGTGTCGAAGTAGGTGCGCGCGTGAGCAGCCTTCCACCACCGGTCGCGGGCATTGCCCATCTCGGTGGCCTCGACGACGAAACCCGCTTCGGCGAGCTGCCTGACGTGGTAGCTCGTGGCGCCGGTGTTGACGCCCAGGTGTGCGGCGAGACGCGACGCCGTGGCTGGGCCGTGGAGACGCAACGCACTCAGGATCCGGGGTCGGAGAGGGTGCGTCAGCGCCTTGAGAGTCGTCGCATCAAGGACGACGTCCCGACGAGGGTCGGGTTCGAAAGGCTCCGGCATGTCGTTGACCTTACAAAGGAATGTCTGCGATCGCAGGATGAGTCTTCACGCGTTGTGCCCACCTGGCAACGGTCAACCGCTGAAGCGGCCCCGGAGCGGCCGTGTGACAGACTCGCGACCATGAGGATCAGCCACTTCTGGACGCTGATGAACGACGAGTTCGGTGAGACCTACGCACCCACCCTTGCGCGTGACCACGTGCTCGGAGTCCTCGGCGGACGCAGCGTCATGCAAGCCCTCGATGTGGGCATGCACCCGCGTCTGGTGTGGCTCGCCCTCTGCGACGACATGGACGTACCGCAGGAACGCCGGCTCGGTCGGGTCGATGCTCCGAGGCGTGGCTGACCGGTGACGGTCCTCGACCGAAAGGTCGTCCTCGCGCCGATGGCGGGAGGGCCGAGCACTGTCAACCTGGCGACAGCGGTCACTGCCGCTGGCGGTTTCGCCTTCCTCGCCGGTGCCTATGTCACCCCGGATCGGCTGCGCGACGACATCGTGTTGCTGCGGTCGGCGGTCGGTGGGGCAGCGTTCGGGGTCAACCTCTTTGCACCGAACCCCTACGAGCCGGGGAGTGCCGCCCGGGTGCTCGAGTACGCCACGCGACTTCAGCCCCTCGCTGACAAGGCGGGCATCCCGCTGGGGGACCCGGTCCACGACGACGACTCGTTCGACGCCAAGATCGAGGTCCTGATCGCTGAACGCCCCGCCGCGGTGTCCTTCGCCTTCGCGTGGCCACCCGCCGATGTCGTGGACCGTCTGCGTGCGGCCGGGATCGAGGTGTGGGTCACCGTCAATGATGCGAGCGAGACCGGCTGGGCCGACGAGCTCGGCGTCGACGGACTCGTCGCCCAGGGCTGGGAAGCCGGCGGGCACCGCGGCGGTCCGGTCGACTCGGGGCACCACCAGGCGCCGACGAGGTTGTTGCTGCAGAGCATCCGCGCAGTGACGACCCTGCCGGTGGTCGCCACCGGCGGAGTCGCTGACCCGACCCACCTCGCCGGGCTCCTGGCCGCCGGCGCGCACGCCGTTGCGTGCGGCACCGCCTTCCTGCGTGCCGACGAAGCAGGCACGGCCGAGGTCCACCGTCACGAGCTGACCCACCGCCCCGACACCGTCGTCACCCGCGCCTTCACCGGTCGCAGCGCTCGAGCGCTGGTCACGTCGTGGACCGAGGTGTTCACCGAGGTTGCACCCGCGGCCTACCCGCAGGTCCATCACCTCACGGCGCCGTTGCGCGCCCACGGCAAGGTGACCGGTCAGCCCGACCTCGTCCACCTCTGGGCGGGCACGGGGCACCGTGCCACCCGAGAGGGTCCGGCGAGCGAGATCGTCGAGCACCTGTCGTCCCGACTCTGACCGCTGGCCCCTTGGGGTCGCGCCCGAGCGAAGGTCAGGCCTCGGGGGTGCCCTGGTGGAACAGCTGCCGCCAGTGACCGGCAACGCGGACCCAGAGCGACGAACGCAGGGTCGTCTCCGTGTCGCGCACCGCGCGCCACGTGAGCAGCATCGTGTCGGGACCGGCCGGCATACAGGCAAGGACCTCAAGGTTCACTGCCTCGCCCAGGGGACCGATCTCGTCGAGGATCTCCTCTCGGGTCCAGAGGCGGCCGGAGCGTCCGATCTCGGACCACTGGGGGTGGAGAAGTGCGGCGACGGCGGCGCTGTCCGAGCGGGTGTCGTCCTCGAGGAGTTGGCGTTCGAGGGCGATGACCTGCTCCTCGTCCGTGACCACCGGGGCGTCCGAAAGCTCCGAGAAGAGGTCAGGCTCAGGCGTGCTCGCTGGCGCCGAGGGTGCGCTGGCGGGGGAGGTGCGCTCGGGCGCGGGAGTGCCTCGTCCGGCCCAACCGGGGCCGGCGTCGGGGACAGAGCCCTTTTGGTATGCCGTCGCGGCACCGTTCGCGAGTCGGTCCGCCTCCTCGTTGAGCGCGTGCCCGGAGTGGCCCTTGATCCATTCGAAGCGGACGTTCTTGCGGCCGGCCATCGCGCGGTCGAGGGCCTGCATGATCTCGACGTTCATGACGGGCTTGCCGTCGCCCTTCTTCCACCCCTTGCGCTTCCACCCCGGCATCCACTGGGTGATGGAGTTGATCGCGTACTTGCTGTCGCAGTAGATGACGAGTTCGTCGTCGACCTCCGCGGTCTGTTCGAGCAGGTCGAGCACGGCAGTGAGCTCGCCCATGTTGTTGGTGCCGTGCGGCCAACCCCCGCAGGCCCAGTGGTCCTCATCGACATACCAACCCCAACCTGCAGGTCCGGGATTTCCGAGGGCCGAGCCGTCTGCTGCCGCAATGATCGTCACGGCGCAGGAGTCTGCCAGTTGCCTAGGCTGGCGACGTGGACCAGTCATCGCCGGACGTTCGTCACCAACGCTTTGCCGACCTCGACCCGATCGTCGCGTATCGGCTCTGGGCGCTGCGCTCTGAGGTGTTCGTCGTCGAACAGGAGGCGGCCTATCTGGATCTCGACGGCCGCGACACCGAACCGGGGACGTGGCACTTCTGGTGCGCAGGCGACGTGGGTATGCCGGTCGCGACGTTGCGCGTGCTCGATGACGACGAGGTGTGGAGAGTGGGTCGGGTCGCCACTGTGCGGGGTCAGCGGGGGAGCGGTCTGGCGGCTGCGATGATGCTGGCCGTTCTTGCGCTGTGCTCGGACCGCGCGATCGTCCTCGACGCGCAGGCGCGCCTGTTGGACTGGTATGTCGCGTTCGGCTTCGTCGTGACCGGCGCGGAGTACGCGGACGAGGACGGCATCGCGCACGTTCCGATGCGGCGTGAGGTGGGCGGCGCCTGACGTTCCGGCGTGTCGCTGACGGACCTCCCAGCGTCGAACACGTGTTCGTCTACTGTTGTCCACAGGTCGCCAGATCCGATGACTTCGTCCACAGCCTCCACGGCAGCTGCAGACGACTGTCGGTACGACGACCTAGCGTCTGACCCGAGATCGCGACGAGACCGACCGCGAGCATGGGTCGCCGGCGGACGCGCACATCGAACGACACAGGAAGAGCAGGTGCCGACATGGCAGCAACAGCAGCCGTCAGGAACGCGAACGACCGCGACAAGTCCCTCGGATTGGTCCTCGGACAGATCGAGAAGTCGCACGGCAAGGGCGCGATCATGCGTCTCGGCGACGACGTCCGTGCCCCCATCGAGGTCATCCCCACCGGCTCGATCGCCCTCGATGTCGCGCTCGGCATCGGCGGGCTGCCCCGCGGCCGTGTCGTCGAGATCTATGGCCCCGAGAGCTCGGGCAAGACCACGGTCGCCCTGCACGCGGTGGCCAGTGCGCAGCGCGCGGGCGGCATTGCGGCGTTCATCGATGCCGAGCACGCCCTCGACCCCGAATACGCCAAGAAGCTCGGCGTCGACACCGACAACCTGCTCGTGTCCCAGCCCGACACGGGGGAGCAGGCCCTCGAGATCGCCGACATGCTCATCCGCTCCGGCGCGCTCGACATCATCGTCATCGACTCCGTCGCAGCCCTGGTGCCGCGCGCCGAGATCGAGGGCGAGATGGGCGACAGCCACGTCGGCCTTCAGGCGCGGCTCATGTCGCAGGCGCTCCGCAAGATCACCGGGGCCCTGAGCAACACCAACACGACCGCGATCTTCATCAACCAGCTCCGCGAGAAGATCGGCGTCATGTTCGGCTCGCCCGAGACCACGACCGGTGGCAAGGCGCTCAAGTTCTACGCCTCGGTCCGCCTCGACGTGCGTCGCATCGAGACCCTCAAGGACGGCACTGACCCCGTCGGCAACCGCACCCGCGTCAAGGTCGTCAAGAACAAGGTCGCCCCGCCGTTCAAGCAGGCCGAGTTCGACATCCTCTACGGGCAGGGCATCTCCCGTGAGGGAGGCCTCATCGACATGGGCGTCGAGCACGGCTTCGTCCGCAAGGCCGGCGCTTGGTACACCTACGAGGGCGACCAGCTGGGCCAGGGCAAGGAGAACGCCCGCGCCTTCCTCAAGGACAACCCCGACCTGTCCGACGAGCTCGAGAAGAAGATCAAGCAGAAGCTGGGCATCGGCCCGCAGGTCGACACCCCCCTCGAGGTGGTCCCCGAGGTCCCGGTCGACTTCTGAGTCGACCAGCGCACCTGATCGCCTCGAAACGGTTTCGTCACAGTGGGATTCACTGACTCGGACGCACCTCCACCTTCATGGGTGGAGGTGCGTCCACCCGCGTCCACGTCCAAGCCCACGTCCAAGGCCACGCCCATGCCCACGCCCACGTCCGGGCGTGAGGCCAAGCCCGGCTTCGCGCCGCCACCACCGGACGCTGCCGTCGAGGGCGCCGAACCCGATGCCCACGACTTCGCCCGTCAGATCGTGCTGCGCCAACTGACCAACTCCCCGAAGTCACGCGCCCAGCTCGAGCAGGCCCTGGCCAAGCGGGACTGCGACCCGGACGTTGCTGCTGCGGTCCTGGATCGCCTGGAAGAAGTGGGTCTGGTCGACGACGAGGCCTACGCCGGGATGCTCGTCAGGTCGCAGCAGGCCGGGCGCGGGTTGGCCCGACGCGCCCTCGCCCAGAACCTGCGCCAGAAGGGGGTCACCGACGAGGTGGCCGAGTCCGTGCTCGACGCGGTCGACCCGACCGCCGAGGAGGAACGAGCCCGCGAGCTCGTCGACAAACGGCTGCGGCGCCTCCACGGACTCGACGTCATCGTGCAGAAGCGTCGGCTCGCAGGCATGCTCGCGCGCAAGGGTTATCCGTCCGAGGTGTCCATGCGGGTGATCCGTGAGGCCCTCGCCGCCACCCCGGAGCACGACCGCGACTGACCCATCCGGGCTCTGGTGGAGGTGTGACCGAGTGAGGGACCGTTGAGGTCCGATGCGCGGGAAGGGCGGTTCGGTCATGACTGACGTGGACACGGCGCAGGCGGTCCTTGGTCGACGGACCACGCGGCCTCGGTGGGTGACCGACGGCGGCCTCGAGACCGATCTCATCTACCACCACGGCGTGGACCTGCCCGGCTTCGCCGCCTACCCACTCCTCGATTCACTGGAGGGGCGGACACTGCTCTCCCGCTACTACACCGGGTTCGCGCACGTCGCCAGCAAGGCTGGCGCAGGCCTCCTACTCGAGACGCCGACGTGGCGGGCCAGTGCCGGCTGGGTCGAGGCGCTCGGGGGCTCCCGCCGTGACGTGCGGCGGATCAACCTCGAGAGTGTGATCTTCCTGGCCGGGCTCGCCGAGATCCTGGTCTCGGACGGGGTCTCACCGGGTGGGGCAGCGGGCTACGACGGCAGTGGTCACGGACCCGACGTCCGGGTCTGCGGCGTGCTCGGGCCTCGAGGCGACGGCTACGTCGCCGGGGAGCCGACGAGTGCCGACGAGTTCGGGGACTACCACTGGGCCCAGATCGCAGCGTTCGCACAAAGTGGCGCCGCCAGGGTCACGGCCTACACCCTGACGACGGTTGCCGAGGCAGTGGGCGTGGTGCAGGCGGCCCGGGCGCAGGGAGTCGCCGTCGCGGTCTCCTTCACGGTGGAGACCAACGGTCGACTACCCGATGGCACGCCCCTCGGCGAGGCGATTGAGCTCCTCCGACTCCAGGCCGCGCCCGACGACCTCTTGGTCAACTGCGCTCACCCGACCCACATCGCCGCCGCGCTGACACCCGACGACGGCTGGACCGAACACGTCACCGGGCTGCGCGTCAACGCCTCGCGGCGGTCGCACGCCGAGCTCGACGATGCCGCCGAACTCGACGAAGGCGACATCGGCGACCTCGTCAGCGAGCACGAAAAGCTCGCGGCGCGCCTGCCCCGACTCGACATCGTCGGAGGGTGCTGTGGCACCGACGTGAGGCACGTGGCCGCACTGTGGGGCGTGGAGGCCTGACGCACCGCAGAGCACCCGGCGGTGGAACGCGGCAAGGGCGAGGACCGGATGGTCCTCGCCCTTGAGCTGGTGCTGTCGATCAGATCTGTGCGGGCACCTGGGCGATCGCCGAGATGTCGAACTCGAGCTTGACCTTCTCGCTGACGAGCACGCCGCCGGTCTCGAGCGCGGCGTTGAAGCTGAGGTTCCACTCGGTGCGGTCGATGGTGGTGGCACCCTCGAAGCCGATGCGGGTGTTGCCGAAGGGGTCCTTGGCCGAGCCGGTCTCCTCGAAGTCGATGGTCACGGGCTTGGTGACACCGTTGATGGTCAGGTCGCCGGTGATGGCCCACTCGGAGCCGTCGCGAGCGACGTCGGTCGAGGTGAAGGTGAGCGTCGGGTAATGCGCGATGTCGAAGAAGTCAGGGGTCCTGAGGTGACCATCGCGCTGCTCGTTGCCCGTGGTGACGGAGGCGGCCTGGATGGTGACGTCAACCTTCGAGTTGGCAGGGGTGGCGGTGTCGATGTGGGCGGTGCCCTCGAACTCGTCGAAGCTGCCGCGAACCTTGGTGACCATCGCGTGGCGGGCCGAGAAGCCGAGGCGCGAGTGGCTGGGGTCGATCGTGTAGTCGCCGGCGAGGTCGGAGACGAAGCTCGTGGACTGCTCGGGGGCGGCGGCAGCGGCGGAGCTGGAGGTGTCGGCGGAGCGGTTGAACAGTCCCATGATGAGTTCCTTCGTCGTTGTGTGGTTGAACCTTCAACGACAGTCTGCAGGAGATTAGTTGTTGTGTCAAGTATTGGGCTCAGCACGTACTCTGGACGATGCGATGAGTGAGCTGAAGACCTACGACGTGCGCACGCACGGCTGCCAGATGAACGTCCACGACTCCGAGCGCCTTGCCGGCCTGCTCGAGACGGCGGGCTATGTCGACGTCGCCAGCATCACCGGCGACCAGCGCCCGGAAGCCGCCGATGTGGTGGTGTTCAACACGTGCGCGGTGCGAGAGAACGCCGACAACAAGCTCTACGGCAACCTCGGTCAGCTGCGTCAGGCCAAGAACAACAACCCTGAGATGCAGATCGCCGTGGGTGGCTGCATGGCTCAGAAGGACCGCGAGACGATCGTCCAGCGCGCCCCCTGGGTCGACGTCGTCTTCGGCACCCACAACATAGGCAGCCTCCCGGCACTCCTGGATCGGGCGCGCCACAACAAGCGTGCCGAGGTCGAGATCCTCGAGTCCCTCGAGCGCTTCCCGTCGACCTTGCCGACCCGACGTGACTCCGCGTATGCCGCGTGGGTCTCGATCTCGGTCGGCTGCAACAACACCTGCACCTTCTGCATCGTGCCGAGCCTGCGCGGCAAGGAGGCTGACCGCCGTCCCGGCGAGATCCTTGCCGAGATCCGGGCGCTCGTCGACCAGGGCGTCGTCGAGGTGACCCTGCTGGGCCAGAACGTCAACACCTATGGCGTCGAGTTCGGTGACCGTTTCGCCTTCGGCAAGCTCCTGCGGGCGTGTGGCGAGATCGAGGGCCTGGAGCGAGTGCGCTTCACGAGCCCGCACCCCGCAGCGTTCACCGATGACGTCATCGCCGCGATGGCGGAGACACCCAACGTCATGCCGACCCTGCACATGCCCTTGCAGTCCGGCTCCGACAAGGTCCTCAAGGACATGCGCCGCTCGTACCGGAGCGAGAAGTTCCTCGGCATCATCACCTCAGTGCGCGAGCAGATCCCGAACGCCGCGATCACGACCGACATCATCGTGGGCTTCCCGGGCGAGACGGAGGAGGACTTCGCGCAGACGTTGCGGGTCGTCGAGCAGTCACGATTCTCGAGCGCGTTCACCTTCCAGTACTCCATCCGACCCGGCACTCCTGCGGCCACGATGGCGCATCAGATCCCCAAGGACGTTGTCCAAGAGCGGTTCCTGCGCCTCGTCAAGCTCCAGGACGAGATCTCGTGGGCCGAGAACCGAGCGCTGGAGGGCCGGACCGTCGAGGTGCTCGTCGCTCCCACGGAGGGCCGCAAGGACAGTGCGACGTCACGCATGAGTGGGCGTGCCCGCGACAACCGGCTCGTCCACTTCTCCATCCCGAGCGGCGGTGAGGTCGCACGCCCCGGCGACATGGTCAGCTGCGACGTCACCTACGGCGCGCCGCATCACCTCGTCGCTGACGGGGCGCTGCACGGCGGAACGTATGCCGTGCGTCGCACCGCCGGCGGCGACGCCTGGGCGTCGCTCCAAGGCGCGCCCGTCCCGGGCAAGCCCGGCGTCAGCCTCGGCATGCCGTCGATCGGCAAGCCGGCCACAGCGCCGGCGAGCGCTCCCGCCTGCGGCGCCTGACCGGCATACTCACCTCTTTCGCGCAGCGAAAAGGCCCCGACCATGTGGCGGGGCCTTTCGTGGTTCAGACCCGGTCGGGGCCGGCCTCGCCGATCTTGCCGTCCAGGAACTCTTGCCCCTGGTTGACCCTGTCGGCGTCGAGCCCCTTGCTCTCGGCGAACTCGCCAGCCCTGTCGAGACCTTGGTCGCTCAGGTCCTCGACCTTGTCGGCGTGCTCACCGAGCAGGTCCTTGGCCTTGTCGAACAAACTCATGGGGGCTCCTCGCTACTCGGGGGTACGGGCAGGATCAACTCTGCCCGACGATCCATGGCAAAGACAGAGTGGGGTCGGAGCATTTGCCCACAGTTTGCGACAATGGGTTCATGACGATTCGCCCCATCACCATCACCGGCGAGCCGGTGCTCCATCGCCGCGCCGAACCGGTCGAAGTCATCGACGACGGCATCCGCGAACTCGTGGCCGACATGTTCGAGACGATGGATGCTGCCCGCGGTGTCGGACTGGCCGCGCCGCAGGTCGGCGTGGGGCTGCGGATCTTCACCTGGCAGATGGACAACCACGACGGCATCCCGCCGCGCGGAGTCGTCATCAACCCCTTCGTCACGGCGAGCAAGCCGGTCGCTGGCGACCCCATCCCCGCGGACGAGTCCGAGGGCTGCCTCTCGGTGCCGGGGGAGTCCTTTCCCCTGCGTCGGGGCGAGACCGCGACGCTCACCGGTCTCGACATCGACGGCAACGAGGTCTCGTATGCCGCGACGGGCTGGTTCGCGCGCATGTTCCAGCACGAGTACGACCACCTCAACGGTTTCCTCTACGTCGACCGACTCCAGGGGAAGTGGGCGCGCAAGGCCAAGAAGTCGGTCAAGGCCAACGAGTGGGGCAAGCCAGGCCTGACCTGGATGCCCGGCCAGGATCGCGACCCGTTCGGTCACGACGATGTTGATGAAGATGAGTTCGAGGCGGAGGGCGGGCATTCGCAGGACCGTGCCAGGTCCGAGGACGAAGTTGCCCGCTGACGACCCGCTCGTCATCGCGGTCGTCGGCCCGACGGCCAGCGGCAAGTCCGATCTCGCCCTGCGGATCGCCGAGACCCTTGGTGGCGAGGTCGTCAGCGCCGACGCCATGCAGCTCTATCGCGGCATGGACATCGGCACGGCCAAGCTTCCGGTGAGTGAGCGTCGGGGGGTGCCGCACCACCAGATCGACGTCCTCGACGTCAGGGACGATGCGACCATCGCGCGCTACCAGCGCGAGGCGAGGGTCTCCATTGACGACGTCCGTGCCCGCAGACTGCATCCCGTGGTCGCGGGCGGCTCCGGACTCTATGTCAGGGCGGCGATCGACCACCTCGACATCCCGCCGACCGACCCGGACGTGCGGGTCCGCCTCGAGGCCGAAGCGGAGGAGCAGGGCGCGGCGGCGACGTATGCCGCTCTGCTGCAACGCGATCCGGCCGCGGCGCAGGCGATCGGCCGCCACAACGTGCGCCGGCTCGTGCGGGCCCTCGAGGTCATCGAGATCACTGGTCGACCCTTCAGCGCGTCGATGCCCGAGCGGCGTCACCTGCACCCAACCGTGATGATCGGGCTGCGCCCACCGCGTGAGGTGCTCGACGAACGCATCGTGTCCAGAGTTGCCCGGATGTGGCGCGACGGCCTCATCGACGAAGTCAAAGGCCTTGTGCCCCGGGGGATTCGTGAGGGCCGGACCGCCTCTCGCGCTCTGGGGTATGCGCAGGCGCTGGCCGAGATCGACGGCACCATGAGCGAGGCTGACGCGCAGGGCCAGACGGCCCAGATGACTCGTCGCTACGCGCGACGCCAGGAGTCCTGGTTTCGCCCGGACCCCCGCATCAGCTGGTTCGACCCGACCACCGAGGGTGCGCTGGACGAAGCCGTCGCCCACGTCGAGCGCGCGATCGCGGACAATGACTGACATGACCACGCTGCGCTTCACCAAGGGACATGGGACCGAGAACGACTTCGTCCTGCTGCCCGACGTCGATGCGCGCCTGGACCTCGATGTCGATCTCGTGCGACGGCTGGCGGATCGACAGGCCGGCATCGGAGGTGACGGTGTCATCCGGGTGGTGCCCACCGCCTCGTCCACCGAGGAGACCGTGCGAGCGCAGGCGGGTCGCGCCCCCTGGTTCATGGACTACCGCAACGCCGACGGCTCCGTCGCCGAGATGTGCGGCAACGGCACCCGCGTGTTCGCGGCATACCTGCGTCGTGAAGGTCTCGAAACGGCCGACGAGTTCGAGATCGCCACCCGGGGTGGCATCAAGGGCATCCGCTTCGAGATCTCCGGCGAGCACGCCACGATCGCCACCAACATGGGCCCGTGGCGCTTCACCGATCCGGCCAAGGCAGAGGCCGATGGCTTCGACTCCCTCGTCCTGCTGCGTGAGCGGCCCCTGGCCGAGGACCCCTGGTCGGCCCTGTCCGTTGACATGGGCAACCCGCACACCGTCGTCGCCCTGCCCGAGACCGTCGACCTCGCCACCCTCGATCTCTTCCACGTGCCCGAGGTTCGGCCCGTGCCGGCACACGGCACCAACGTCGAGTTCGTCCGCGTCGTCGGGCCCGACCACATCGCCATGCGCGTCCACGAGCGTGGCGTCGGCGAGACCCGGTCCTGCGGCACCGGCGTGTGCGCCGCTGCCCTCGCGACGAGCTTCTGGGCCGGTCAGGCCGCACCCACTCAGGACTGGACCGTCGACGTCCCCGGGGGGCGCCTGCGGGTCCGAGGACTGCCCGACCACGAGGTCGAGCTCGCCGGCCCCGCAGCCCTGATCGCCGACGGCACCGTGGAACTCTCCGCGCTCTGAGCCAGCCGACCCACGCCAACCGCAGCGCATGGTTGTGCGTGCGTCCGACCGGAGGGCGGAGCGCGCCCAACGCGAGAAGGTGCAGCCGGCCACGGACTGCGCGCGGAGCCTGTAGGGCGGCTAGCGCGCACAACCATGCGCAAGGGCGGGCGACGCGGCGCAGACCTGCTCGGGATGCGGTACTCGTGAGTCACTCGTAGCGTCGAAGCATGAGAACTCCCACGACAGTCCTCGCTCTCGTTGCTGCTGGTGGTGTCGCTGCGGCACTTGCCGTGCCTGCCACGGCAGCTCCACAACCTCGGGGCGGGCCGCCGCCTGTGGGGCATGAGCTGCCCAAGGTGCCGGTGATGACGGGTGGTGGGGGAGCCGTTGCGTCCGTGGATCCCATTGCCTCGCAGGTGGGCATCGACATCCTGGAGAAGGGTGGGACCGCTGCGGATGCTGCCGTGGCGACGGCTGCGGCCGTGGCGACGGTCGAGCCCTACTCGTCGGGCATCGGGGGTGGTGGGTTCTTCGTGCACTACGACGCGCAGACCGGCAAGGTCAGCACGCTGGACGGGCGCGAGACTGCGCCGGCGACGTTCCACGACAAGGTCTTCCTCAACCCGGACGGCACCCCGATGGATTTCAACACGGTGGTGAACTCCGGCCTCTCCGTGGGTACTCCGGGCACGGCGGCCACCTGGGATGCGGCCCTCAAGACCTACGGGACGATGAGTCTGAACCAGATCCTCAAGCCGGCCGAGGAGATCGCCCGCAAGGGCTTCGTCGTCGACAAGACCTTCTACGCGGACACGCTGGGGAACGCGAAGCGGTTCGCGATGTTCCCGACGACGGCCGCGATCTACCTCCCCGGTGGGGCGCCCGTGCCGGTCGGTGGCGTGCAGCGCAACCCGGACCTCGCCAAGGCCTACCGCGAGCTGCGCACCCACGGCATCGCCTCGTTGCACACGGGTCGCCTGGGCGCAGCCGTCGTCAAGGAGGTCCAGAACCCCACGACGGCGCCCGGAGTGACGGTGCCCAAGGGGCAGCTCACCGCAGCCGACCTCGCGGCATACAAGGTCAATCACAAGGCGCCGACCCACAGCGAGCACAAGGGCCTCGACGTCTACGGCATGGACACCCCGAGCAGTGGTGGCATCGCAGTCTCGGAGATCCTCAACCTTCTCGAGGCGTTCGAGGAGCGCACCGGCACGTCCGTGGCAGACCTCTCGGAGGCGGAGTACCTGCACTGGTTCAGTGAGGCGTCGGCGATGGCCTTCGCCGACCGCAACCGCTATGTCGGCGACGTTGCGGGCGTGCCCACCGGCGAGCTCACCTCGCAGGAGTTCGCCGATGAGCGCTCGTGCCTGTTCAACCCTGACCGGGCCCAGACGCGCCCGGTGCCCTTCGGCTCACCCGACGGCAGCTACAACGGGGAGTGCACGCCCGCCGGCACCTCGCTCCTGCCCAAGGACGGGCACTCGACGACGTCGCTCACCGTCACCGACAAGTGGGGCGACGTCGTCACCTACACGTTGACGATCGAGCAGTACGGCGGCTCCGGCATGGTCGTCCCGGGCTGGGGCTTCCTGCTCAACAACGAGCTCACCGACTTCAACTTCGCGCCGACGACCCCCGGGGTTCCGGATCCGAACCTGCCGGGCGCAGGCAAGCGCCCGCGCAGCTCGATGAGCCCCTCGGTCATCCTCAAGGACGGCAAGCCGTACCTGACCGCCGGGAGTCCCGGTGGCGCCACGATCATCACGACGGTCGCCCAGATCATCGCCGGGGTCGTCGACCGCGGTCTGCCGGTCGGTGACGCCGTCGCGGCGCCGCGCATCTCGTCGCGCAACGGCGTCGAGGATGCCGAGCGCGCCATCTTCGGCACGGCGATCGGGGCCGAGCTCAGGGCCAAGGGGCACGTGCTGCGCGACACTCCGGTCATCGGCAACGGCACGGCCATCCGTAGCCTGTCCCCGTCGTTGTGGACGGCGGCTGCGGAACCGACCCGTCGCGGTGGTGGCTCGGCCATGGTGGTTGACCCGCAGTAGCCCTCGAACCGCCCCTCGGGGTGGGCAGGGGCTCGTGACTAGCTCTTGTCCACCCTGAGGACGCGGAAGCCCTTGCTCGACGCAAGGCGAGCACACGGCATACCCAGGTCTGACTCGATCCAGCGCTGCAGGCTGTCCGAACCGAGATTTCGCTGCACGACCAGGTATGCCGTGCCGCCGGGTGCGAGGCGCGGCAGCCACAGGCGCAGGAGGTCGTGCAGGGCGGCCTTGCCGACGCGGATCGGCGGGTTGGACCAGATGAGGTCGTAGGTCGTGTTGCTGTCGACGGCGTCGGGGGTCATCGCTGTGACGTGGGCGAGTCCCAGCGCGGCCGCGTTGCGATTGGTCAGGTCGACGCTGCGTTCGTTGACATCGACACCCAGCACGTCGGCGTGCTCCGAAAGAAGCCCGAGCGTGAGCGCGAGGGGACCCCAGCCGCAGCCGATGTCGAGAAAGCGGCCGGAGGGCGGGGGATCGGGCACCTCCTCGAAGAGGACGGCCGTGCCCTTGTCGACGCCACCGGGGCTGAAGATGCCGGGTGCGACCTCGACCGTGACGTTGCGTCCAGCGAGCGTGACGGGCAGCGGGCGGCGCTCATCCGGGCTCGCTGGGGAAGCGGTGAAGTAGTGGTCTCCCGAATCCGTTCGCCCCGAGTCGGTCATAGGTGAGACCCTAGACGGAACATGACTGAGAGACATCACATCTTCTCTGGGCAGGCTGATGCCCTCTCCGACGATGCCTTTGACGAGGACGGGTTCCTGGTCGAGGGCGACAGCGACGACGGCGCGCCCTCGGCGCTCTACGACGGTGACCAGCTCGAGCGTGAGGAACGTGCGGCCCTGCGCCGCGTCCAAGGCCTCTCGACGGAGCTCGAGGACATCAGCGAGGTCGAGTACCGCCAGCTGCGGCTCGAGCGCGTCGTCCTCGCGAGCGTCTGGTGCGAGGGCACCATCGTCGACGCCGAGAACTCCATGCGCGAGCTCGCCGCCCTGGCCGAGACCGCTGGGGCGCAGGTGCTCGAGGGTGTCATGCAGCGACGCCAGAAGCCCGACACCGCAACGTATCTCGGCAAGGGCAAGGCCGAGGAACTGCGTGAGATCGTCATCAACGAGGGCGCTGACACGGTGATCTGTGACAGTGAGCTGGCGCCGTCGCAGCGCCGTGCGCTCGAGGACGTCGTCAAGGTCAAGGTCATCGACCGCACCGCGCTGATCCTCGACATCTTCGCCCAGCACGCCAAGAGCCGTGAGGGCAAGGCGCAGGTCGAGCTCGCCCAGCTCCAGTACCTCCTTCCACGCCTGCGTGGTTGGGGTGAGTCGATGTCCCGGCAGGCCGGTGGACAGGCCGCCGGTGGTCAGGGCATGGGTTCCCGTGGCCCGGGTGAGACCAAGATCGAGCTCGACCGTCGCCGCATCAACACGCGCGTCGCCAAGCTCAAGCGCGACATCGCGGGGATGAAGACCCACCGCGACACCAAGCGTGGCTCGCGTCGAGCCAACGCCATTCCCAGTGTCGCGATCGCCGGCTACACCAACGCCGGCAAGTCCTCGATCCTCAATCGCCTCACCGGTGCTGGCGTCCTGGTGCAGAACCAGCTCTTCGCCACCCTCGACCCGACGGTGCGTCGCAGTGAGACCCCCGATGGTCGCGAGTTCACGTTCACTGACACGGTCGGTTTCGTCCGTCAGTTGCCTCACCAGCTCGTCGAGGCGTTCCGATCAACGCTCGAAGAGGTTGCGGAGTCCGATCTGCTGCTCCACGTGGTCGACGGTTCGCACCCCGATCCCGAAGGCCAGATCTCTGCTGTGCGGACGGTGCTCGCCGACGTCGACGCGACCGATGTCAAGGAAGTCATCGTCGTCAACAAGGCTGACATCGCCGACCCAGAGGTCATCGATCGCCTGCGTCGCAACGAGAAGCACGTCATCGTGGTCTCGGCCCGCACCGGTGCGGGCATGGACGCCCTCGTGGCGCTCATCGCCGAGGAGCTCCCGCAGCCCGACATCAGCGTCGACGTCCTCGTGCCCTATGACCGGGGCGACCTCGTCAGCCGGCTGCACGAAGAAGGCGAGATCCTCGCGAGCGAGCACGTGAGCGAAGGGACGCACGTCACCGCTCGGGTGAACGCCGACCTTGCAGCCGAGCTGGCGGCATACCGAGTCTGACCGATGGCACCCGACGTCCTGGGCACACCCACGCTGCACACCGATCGGTTGCGGCTGCGCCCCTTTGAGGACAGCGATGCCGAGGCGTTGTTTGCCCTGCACAGCGACGCCCACGTGTTGCGCTACTGGGACTCGCCGCCCTGGACCGAACGCGCGCGTGCGCAGGCGTTCATCGAGAGGTGTCGGCAACTGGCGCAGGATGGCACAGGGGCTCGGTGGGCCGTCGATCGCCTCGAGGACGGGGCGTTCCTCGGCTGGTGCGCTCTGACCGGATGGAACTCTGACTTCCGGAGCGCGGGGTTGGGCTTCTGCTTCACGCAGGCGGCGTGGGGGCAGGGCCATGCCACCGAGACGGCGTTGGCCGTACTGCAGTGGGCCTACTCCGCCTTGGACCTCAACCGGGTCCAGGCCGAGGCCGACACACGCAACGCCGCCTGCGCGAGGGTCCTGGAGAAGGTCGGATTCGTGCAGGAGGGGACACTGCGACAGGACTGCATCGTCGACGGTGACGTGTCCGACTCCTGGGTCTTCGGGCTGATCCGCTCGGACTGGGAGGCGTCCGCTGGTGTTGCGAACTACTTGCAATAAGATCTGGGTATGCCGTTCGCTCCTGTCGTCGAGACCGCTCGCCTGACGCTTCGTCCACCCACCTCTGCTGACCGTGACCAGTGGATTGCCCTACATCGCGATCCGCGCACCTACTGGCACGCGCCGCACGCCATGTCAGCGAGCGACGAGGCGGCGGAGGAGTTCTTCGACGCGTCCCGAAAGCATTGGGAAGAGCACGGATTCGGCTTCTGGGTTGCGCGTTCTCGTGAACGTGGCGACGTCATCGGAGTGTGCGGCCTCAAGGAGATCACGGGCGCGAAGGGCGCGTTCCTCAACCTCTACTACCGGTTGACGTTCGACAGCCTTGGTCGCGGGTTGGGCAAGGAGATGTCCAGGACCTCCGCGGCTCACGCTGCCGAGTTCCTGCCGCAACTGCCAGTCCGGGCCCTCGTCAAGGAGATCAACACCCCCTCCGTGAAGACCGCGTTGGGTTCCGGGTTCGAACGGGTCGGCATCCGCAGGCTGAACGACGACCTCCCGGACGAGCCGCCGTCAACGGTCTTCGAGGCTCCGAGGACCGAGGCCGTGACGTCTTTCGACGCCGACACCCGCGAGCAGATCCTCGATCTCTGGGTACGCACCAACGACGCCGGGGGAGCCGTGGGCTTCATTCCGGGCGCGCCGCGCGCCGACGTCGATGCCCGCCTGTCAGCGGCCGAGGGCGACATGGACGCAGGCATGAGAGTCGCCGTAGTCCAACGCTCCGCTGCCGACAACCGCGTCCTGGGACTGGCGTTCCTCTCCGAGGGCCCCAATCCCATTCTCTCGCACGGCCGTTGGGTCTACACGGTGATGACCGACCCCGACGCCCGTGGCCGCAACCTGGGCCGCCTGCTCATGGCGGGAACCCACCGCGTGGCTCGCGACCTCGGTGTCGAGATCCTCTCGCTGGGCGTCCGCAGCGGCACCGGCACATCGCAGTTCTACGAGGCCTGCGGCTACCACGAGTCCGGCCGAGTCCTCGGAGCCATCCGGGTCGCCCCCGGCGACGAGCGCGACGACATCACCATGACAAGACGCCTCGACCAGGCCGCCCTCACCCCGGACGCCCGCAACTGACCTCTGGTGTTGTTCGTGCATTAGAGCGCTTCGCCACCGTCCCATCCGCGCGGATCGCGGCATGGGCGTGCGGATCTTGTGGGCCGCCCCTCCGCGAGGTCAGCGACGGCTGGGCGCACCCCGCTGCCACCAATCGAGTGGTGGGCTGTCGCCTATGGCGCGTGCGGTGATCTGGATGTCCGCCAGATTGCAGAACTTCCAGAGCTCTTTGGCCGCACGGCTGTATTGGAAGATGACGTGGTCGACCTCGAAAGCGTCGATTTCGCCGGCGCGCAGGCTGTCCACGGCGTCACCTACCCGCTGAACAAGTTCGGTGAGACGGGCCTCGTGATACGTGGAAACAATCTCTCGCGCAGCCCACCGCTCAGCCTTGCTGGACATGCAAGCGAGGTTACCGACTGGACGCCGACCGGACCATCACCCGGCGTCGGCGATGACCCCAGCGCGGCAGATCCGGACGATTTGGCGTGTCTGGGCAATACTGCGACGGTGCCCGAGTTCGTGGAGTACCTCATCGATGGAGGTGACCTGTCGACCGCGGAACGAGATGCGATGGGGCAGGCACTGTTGCAGGTCCTCCGGCCCGACGCGGCCCAGTTCCAAACAGACATTCCCGCGCTACAACCCACGGACCCGCCGGGGGTTCACGCCGCCGCCGATGCACTGAGGATCGCGGCGGGTAAGGCCTCCGAGAAGGACCGTGACTACGCCACGACCGGATGGCTGGACGCAACCGATTCAGAGCTGTGGGACGCCTACGTGACGTTCATGCCTTGGTCCATCGACGGTGAGGTGTGGGACCGCGAGGGTCGTCAGATCTTGAGTGTGGATGACGGCGTTGTGACCACAGTGGGAGTCGCTTCGAAGCAGTTGCCTGCAGTGGTCAGCATTACTGGCCCAGACCGACTCAAGCCTTGGCTGGAGGTCAAGGCGCAACGACGCTCCGCCCGCTTCCGATGGATGAGCTTGCATCCAGACACAGTGATCGGGTGGACTTTCGTATCTATCGGCGTCGTATTGGTTCCACTCCCAGGACCGGGCTGGTTGCTCGTTGCGGCCGGCGCCCTGCTACTGGTCGCGGGCACGGCGGCACGAGTCGTGCTCGCTAAACGTCGGGCCTAACCGGTAGGAAAGATGCCCTCAGCTGCTGGGTTGGCGTCGGCCAACTATCAGGATTGTGCACCACTCGCGGCAGATGCGGACGTTCTCTGGTGGACGTTGGCACCCTGCCAGCCCCGGCTGGACATGGGCCCGATGGGGGATTCATGCCTTTATCGACGCGGCGCGACGACGCGCCCAAGACGCCGTGGTCAAGGGCAGTTCTGAGAACTCGCGACCAGCCCATTGATCCAAGCGTCGGCAAACTTTGTCGAGTTCAGGGCCACCTACGTCTGTCAGCAGCACTGCGAGCACTACGTCCCTCATGCCCGGGCGGTCGAGGACTGGGCTAGTTGCGTCTATCGCGCCAGATCTGAGCGCAGTGAGCATCCGACCCGGACCCATGAGGCCCAGCATCGTTCTTATACCCACGTCTTGCAGGGCGGCGGTCATCTCAGCCGAGGCGGCCCTCGCCTGAGCAAGTGAATCCACCGTCCATTCGGTCGAGTCGTGGTTACGTTTCCCCGGGGGGATCAACAGACCTCGATACAGGCCGTCCCAAGGGAGTGCCCGACCGGGTTTGCTGGAGCTTCCCCAAGGCGTCTCTTGGGCGCACTCGTGCGTCCACACCCACCAGCAAGGTGGAACGACGGAAAGGCTGACGTAGAAGGACCCGTACGTGCCCTCGTTGTACTGACCGGACTGAATACTGACCACGGCAGTGTCCCCGTCATGCTCCAGCCGCCACGTCGGATACGTCCCCTTGAAGCCGGCAGCCCGCAGCGTCGGCACAACGTTGGCTTTGACGGCTAACTTCAATGCATCCCTGGCCAACATCAAAGGATTGTGACACTTCCCTACCGACACATCCTGAGATCCGGGGAAGGAAGGAGCGGGCGCGCGTCCAGCCAGCGGACGCCGCTTCCCCAGCAAACGGATCGCGGCATGTCAGCGCGTTCCCGTCAGTTAGCGCCCGTGTTGCGTATGGCGTTGCCAAAGGTCCCAGATCTCTTCAGCGACAGCCGTGTAGCGGCTGGGTGGTCCGGCCGTCTCTTCGTCGAACCACTCGACGAAGCACTGGTGTGTCAGGACCATGACGTCTTCGGGACCCTTCGTCTCGGGCAAGGCGATCACGAGTGTCTCGGCTTCGGGGTCGTATTCATCTGTGTTGGTCTCGAAGTTGATGCCAACGGGGTCGGCGCGAAACATAGCCTTCGAGACGGCTTGGACCAGTTCTCTCTTATCGGCGGACGCTTCGCGACGTCGTGCTTTAGCCGCCCTCCGTCTCATCTTGTCATCGTCCGCGGGTCGCCCAGAACTGCTCATGGACCAAGCCTGACAGCCTTCGACAGACCGGGTGCCTGATTTACGGTCATCGGCACGACCGCGCGGATCGCGGCAAATCCGGGCAATCATGTTCGGCGGGCCACGATGCGCTAGGACCGCAGGGTCCGTCGAGATGGCCGTCGGCTGTGACCGCCAGAGGACTACGAGTACTCGTCACAGTCGATAGAAGCGTGGATGTCCGCCAAGAGACGCAGCCGGTCAACTGGCAGGTGGAAGCCGAGCAGATAGTTGGGCTCAGAGCCAAGCTCGACGCCGTTCTCGCCCCAGAGTTCAACGAACGGGGCGGGAGCCGCGTTCTCGTCCTGGAAGTACCGGACGAGTTGCAGGACGGCGCACACCTCGCCCCCCGACGTCAGAGTCCGGATGTTGTCTCTGACGGGCTCAAGACGTGCCAGTACGTTCTCGACCTGCTCATCGATCCGCATGCCTGCCTTCCGACACACCAGCTTCTACGAGTGCGTCGCGGGCACAGGGGGCTTCGGCGTACGCGAACCTCGGACTACGCGCTCGTCGGGCTCGAGTCCAACATGCTCCGCGATCTGGTCCGCGGACAGGTGATCGCTGTTGAGGGCGAAGTAGACGTACTGGTTGATGCCCATGCGCCAAAACCTATCGCCGCCTCGTTGCCGCTGCTGCACGTTCCGGCAGGACCGGCGAGCACGCATCGGCAGTTTCAGGACTTCCGTCACGCCGCGGGGCTATACCGGAACTCGGCATGAGCGCGAGTTGGCAGGTGCCACATGGGCGCTGGGCGTAGCGGGAAAGTGCCCTGTCGGCCGCAACACATCGACCTTCAGGCATGCGTCAGAGAACTTCGCGCACAGCATTTTCGCTGCATCTCGGCTCTTGCTCACGCAACGCCGAGGGAACGGTGGACCCGCATTGCCGCGGTCACTCCGGATGGTCAGAGGCGGCGGAGGGCTGTAGCGGTCATGACGAGCTCGCCTGCGGCGTCGCTGGCGTCGAGGTCGGCGACGGCCTCGATGACCCAGTCGCGGTCGTCGGCGGGATCGGCCAGCACCTGACGGACGCGCCAGATGCGGTGCTCGGTCTCGTCCTCGAGTCCGGGGACCTCGGCCTTGTCTGGTTCGATCTGGAGGAGCTGTGGGCTACGGGCGTCTCCGTCGAGACCGATGGAGCCGTGCTCGTCCCAATAGGCAGCAAGAGCCTGGTCCCAGGCCGTGTAGGTCATGACAGCAGCGCGCCCGTCCTCGGGGACTGCTGCGGCTGCGGCTTCCAGCAGGGCCAACGCGTTGACGTTGTCGCGGTCAGCCAGTTCGACGCGACGCCACATCGCCTGGCGGACCATTGCACGAAAGGCCCTCTCGTTGGCGGTGATCGGGCGGGGAGGCGGAGGCGCCTCGCCGTGGGTGGCTGCAGCGTTGCGCACGGACTCAGGGTCGGTCAGCGCGGCCCACTCGTCGATGAGCGAGGAGTCGGTCTGGCGGATGGTTTCGCCGAGCCACTCGATGAGGGTGTCGAGCTCTTCGTCGCGGTGTGCTTCGGGGACAGTCTGGCGCAGGGTCCGGTAGGCGTCGGACAGGTAGCGCAGCACCACACCCTCGGAGCGGGTCAGCCCGTAGCGACGGATGAGGTCGCCGAAGCTCATCGCCTGCTCCCACATCTCGCGGACGATGCTCTTGGGGTCGAGTGCCTCGTCGGGGAGCCAGGGGTGCGTCTGGCGGTAGGTCTCGTAGGCCGGCTCCAACATGTCCAGGAGCGGGCGCGGCCAAGTGATCTCTTCGACGATCGCGGTGCGCTCGTCGTACTCGACGCCCTCGGACTTGAGCTCGGCGATGCGTTCGCCCCGGGCAGTCCACTGCTGAGCACGCAGGACAGGACGTGGGGAGTCGAGGACGGACTCGATGATCGAGACGACGTCCAGGGAGTGCGTGGGGGACTCGGGGTCGAGCAGGTCCAGCACCGCCAGCGCGAAGTGCGCGAGGGGCTGGTTGAGTGCGAAGTCCGCCGGCAAGTCCACGGTGAGCTCCACCGTGCGTCCGTCGGCGGCGGGTTCGGGGAGCCGGACGACGACCCCCGAGTCGAGCAGTGAGCGACCCAGCCGGATCGCCCGCAAGGCGAGTCGGGCCTGACCCGCGGGGGACTCGTGGTTCTGGCGTACGAGAGCGCTGAGAGCAGCGACGGGGTCCCCGGAACGGGCCATGAGCGCGAGGATCATCGAGTTGTCGATGCGCATCTTGGAGGTGAGGGCTTCGGGTTCGCTCGACACGAGTTTGTCGAAGGTCTGCTCCGTCCACACGATCGAGCCCTCAGGCGGCTTGCGGCGCTGAACCTTGCGCAACTTCTTGGGGTCGTCGCCGGCCTTGGCGATGTTGCGCTCGTTCTCGATGATGTGTGGCGGCGCCTGGACGACCACCGACCCACTCGTGTCGTAGCCCGCACGCCCGGCCCGACCAGCGATCTGGTGGAACTCACGTGAGCGGAAGACGCGGTCGCGTTGTCCGTCGAACTTCGCCAGGCCGGTGAAGAGCACGGTGCGGATGGGCACGTTGATTCCGACGCCCAAAGTGTCGGTTCCGGCGATGACCTTGAGCAGTCCGGCCTGGGCGAGCTGCTCGACGATACGGCGGTAGCGGGGGAGCAGCCCGGCATGGTGCACGCCAATTCCCTTGCGCAGCAGCGCAGAGAGCGTCTTGCCAAAACCTGCAGCGAAGCGCACCGGCGCGAGTCGTTCGGCGATCGCGAGCTTCTCCTCCGGTGTGAGGAGCTTCAACGTCGTGAGCGACGCCGCGTGCTCGGCCGCGAGCTGCTGCGTGGGGTGAACGACGTAGACGGGTGCCTGGTGCGTGGTGACGATCTCCTCGACCATGTCGGGGAGCGGGGTGAGCGACCAGGTGAACGACAGGGGCACCGGCCGCTCGGCCGTCGTGACGACCGCGACCTCACGCCCCGTGCGCCGCACGAGGTCCTCGCGGATCTCGGCCATCTCGCCCAATGTCGCCGACATCAACAAGAACTGGGCCTGCGGCAGCTCGAGCAGCGGAACCTGCCACGCCCATCCGCGCTGACCGTCGGCGTAGTAGTGGAACTCATCCATGACGACGAGCCCCACATCGGCCGAACTGCCCTCTCGCAGAGCGATGTTCGCCAATACCTCTGCCGTGCAGCAGATGATGGGGGCGTCGGCGTTGACTGCTGCGTCGCCGGTCAACAGGCCCACGTTCTCCGCACCGAACACGTCGCACAACGCAAAGAACTTCTCGTTGACCAAGGCCTTGATCGGCGCTGTGTAGAAGCTCACCCGGTCGCCCGACAACGCAGCAAAGTGCGCCGCCACCCCCACGAGCGACTTGCCCGAGCCAGTCGGTGTCGCCAGCACCACGTGGCGCCCGGACACGACCTCGATCATGGCCTCGTCCTGGTGGGGATAGAGCTCGATCCCGGACTCGACCGCCCAGGCCGAGAACACGGCATACAAGGTGTCGGCGTCCGTGGTCACGGACGACAGTGCGCGTTCGGCCAACGGATGCGAAGTCATTGGGCTCATTCTCGCAGCCACATGCCAAGGTGGAGTCCATGACGTCTGTCGAGCCCGAGGGGCGCCCCCAGACCGAGGAGCACCTCCGACTCGACGCCTCGCCGCACGACGGCGACGCCTGGCGCGCGTGGGGTCCCTACGTCTCGGGTCGTCAGTGGGGGACGGTCCGCGAGGACTACTCGGCCGACGGCGAGGCCTGGTCGTTCTTCCCGTTCGACCACGCTCACGCCCGCACCTACCGCTGGGGTGAGGACGGGATCGCTGGCCTCTGCGACCGCTACGGGTTCCTCAACCTCGCCATCGGGATGTGGAACGGGCAGGACGACCGCCTCAAGGAGCGTTACTTCGGCCTCACCAACAGCGAGGGCAACCACGGCGAGGACGCCAAGGAGTACTGGTGGCACCTCGACGCAACCCCCACGCACAGCTGGGCGCAGCACCTCTACCGCTACCCACACAAGCCCTTCCCGTATGCCGCGTTGCGCGCGAACAATGCGTCCTCCGGTCGCGATGTGCCCGAGATCCAGCTCGTCGACACCCGTGTGCTCGACGAGGACCGCTTCTTCGACGTCGTCACGACGCACGCCAAGGGTGCCCCCGGCGACATCTGCGTGACCTATGAGGCGACGAACCACGGGCCCGAGGCGGCACCCCTCGATCTGGTCCCGCAGCTCTGGTTCCGCAACACCTGGGCCTGGGGCCGTGACGATCGCAAGCCGGTCATCGAAGTGCTGGGCGATGCACCTGAGGGGACCGTCGTCCTGCGCGCAACCCACGCCCACATCGGCGTCATCCACGTCACCGCCGAGGGCACACCCGAGGCCCTCGTCTGCGACAACGAGACCAACGTGTCCGAGGTCTTCGGCCAGGGCGAGAGCCTCAGCCCCCACCCCAAGAACGCCGTCGACCGTGCGATCGTCCACTCCGACCCGAGCCTTCTCGCCACCGATGGGCGCGGGACCAAGGTGGCCCTGCGCTACCACTTCGACGCCGTCGCACCCGGCGAGACGGTGCGAGTCCGGTTGCGGCTCCACGATGACGCGTGGGTCGACGGTGCCCCGGACGCGCCGCCACTCGAGGGCGCGTTCGACCAGGGCTTCGACGATGTCCTCACCGCCCGCCGCGCGGAGGCCGATGACTTCTACGGCGCGGTCATCCCCGAGCACACCGGTGCAGAGGAGCGGCTCGTTGCCCGCCGCGCGTTCGCCGGCCTCAACTGGGGCAAGCAGCTCTACCGCTACAACGTGCGGGAGTGGCTCGAGGGCGACCCCGCAGGGCCGCCGCCACCGGAGGCGCGCAAGGCTCGAGAGCCCTACGCCCGCAACACCTCATGGACGCACGTCGCGCTCGCCGACATCATCTCGATGCCCGACGAGTGGGAGTACCCCTGGTTCGCCGCCTGGGACCTCGCCTTCCACACCGTCGCAATCGCCCACATGGATCCGGCGTTCGCCAAGAACCAGCTCATGCTCATGTGCAGGGAGTGGAGCCAACACCCCAACGGTCAGCTCCCGGCATACGAATGGCAGTTCGGTGACGTCAACCCGCCCGTCCACGCGTGGGCGGCCTGGCACGTCTACGTCCTCGATGGTGCGCAGGACCGCGGCTTCCTCGTCCGCGTCTTCACCAAGTTGCTCTTCAACTTCTCGTGGTGGCTCAACCGCAAGGACTCCGACGGGTCCAACCTCTTCGAGGGTGGGTTCCTCGGGATGGACAACATCAGCGTCTTCGACCGGTCCCGCGAGGTGCCGGACGGGTGGCGGCTCGAGCAGTCCGACGCGACGAGCTGGATGGCGTTCACCTGTCTGCAGATGCTGCGGATCGCGCTCGAGCTGAGCCGGGTCGATCGTGACTGGGACGGTCTCGCGACAACGTTCCTCGAGCACTTCTTCTCGATCGCCGAGGCGATGGAGACGTTCGGCACCGAAGGCGTCTCCCTGTGGGACGACACCGACGAGTTCTTCTACGACGTCCTCGTCGACGAGGCCGGCAAGGGGTCGCCGGTGCGGGTCCGCTCGCTCGTCGGGCTCCTGCCGCTCATCGCCGTGGCCAATGTCCCGGCGTGGGCGTTCGACGAGCTGACCGACTTCACGTCGCGCTTGCAGTGGTTGCAGGATCGCCGCCCCGACCTCACCGACTCGCTCCTGCACAGCCAGGACGGCGACGTCGTGCACAACAGCCTGACGCCGGTGGTCCGCCCGAGGCTCGAGGCGTTGCTCCGCAGGCTCTTCGACGAGGACGAGTTCCTCTCGCCCCACGGCATACGTTCGCTGTCGGCGGCCTATCGCGGTGGTGCCGAGATCGCGGTGGGTGACACCTCGGTGCACATCCAGTACGACCCCGGTGAGTCCTCGACCGGCATGTTCGGCGGCAACTCCAACTGGCGCGGTCCGATCTGGTTCCCCACCAACGTCCTCATCCTCGACGCGCTCATCGTCATCGCCGATGGGGCTGATGGTGACCTGCAGGTCGAGTTCCCGACCGGCTCGGGTCACAAGGTCGCGCTCGAAGAGGCCGCCTTCGGGATTCGGGACCGGCTCATCTCCCTCTTCCTGCCCGGCGAGGGTGGGCGCAGGCCGGGCACTCCCCGCGAGCATCCTCCGGGTCCGCTCTGGGATGCGAACCCGACGTTCAGCGAGCACTTCAATGGCGACAACGGCGTCGGCCTCGGCGCCTCACACCAGACAGGGTGGACCGCGCTCGTTGCTCACCTCATCTGCACCACGCCCGACACCCTGCGCGAGGAGATCGACTCATGAGCCCGACCAGCAAGAGCACTGCCGCCCGACCTCTTGAGGGCAAGGTCGTCATCGTCACCGGTGGCAACAGCGGCATCGGCGAGGGCATCGTGCGCGAGGCCGCGGCCCAGGGAGCCAAGGTCGTCATTGACTACGTGTCGCATCCCGAGGCAACCGACGCGATCGTCAAGGCCATCGAGGGTGCTGGGGGAGAGGCCGTGGGTTGCGAGGCGGACGTCTCCAAGGTCGCCGACCTCAAGAAGCTCATCGCCGCCGCCGTCGACACCTTTGGACGCCTCGATGTCATGGTCAACAATGCGGGCGTCGAGTTCGGCGAGACACTGGCGACCCTCTCCGAGGAGAAGTACGACCTCCTCATGAACGTCAACCTCAAGGGCGCCGTCTTCGGATCGAAGCTCGCGGCCGAGCAGATGCGCGCGCAGGACGACGGTGGCGTCATCGTCAACATCACCTCGACCCACGAGGACTGGCCGATGCCGAGCGACCTCGCCTACTGCATCTCCAAGGGCGGCATGCGCATGCTGACGCGCACGGCCGGGGTCGAGCTCGGTGCCGACAGGATCCGCGTGGTCGGTGTCGGCCCGGGCGCGATCAACACGCCCATCAACGCCCACGACACCCCTGCGGAGACCAAGGCGCTCGAAGACGCAATTCCGTTGTCCTACATCGGTTCTCCGCAGGAGATGGGCAAGGTCGTCTGCTTCGCCGCGAGCGAGGCCGCGTCCTACATCACGGCGACGACGATCATCGCCGACGGCGGACTCATGCAGAAGCCCGGCGCCGTCTGAGCCCCGTCCCGAACTCACCCAATTGGACGGTTGGGGACATTCAGTTTTCAACGTCCCCAACCGTCCAATTGGGTGAGTTCGGGACAGACACGCCGGTATGCCGTCCGCTCGCGTCCCGTGGACCCCTCGCCGTCCGGGCGACTCGCCTGTGGATGGTGGGTCGGAGCTGTCCGTGGGTCGGCATAGGCTGACTCGGTGCCGACCCTCGACGTCCTCCTCGCCGCAGCGGTCAGCGGTGTCAAGGGCAGTGAACGCCCCGGTCAGGTGAGCATGGCCAAGGCCGTGGCCCACTCCATCGACACCGGGGAGCACCTCCTCGTCCAGGCCGGCACCGGCACCGGCAAGTCCCTCGCCTACCTCGTCCCAGCCGTCCAACACGCCATCGACGCAGGCAAGCCCGCCGTTGTCGCGACGGCGACCCTCGCGCTGCAGGCCCAGATCGTCGACCGCGACATGCCCCGCGTCGCCGACTCGCTCGAACCGCTGCTCGGCCGCCGCCCGACCTACGCGATCGTCAAGGGCCGGCGCAACTACCTCTGCGCGCACAAGCTCGAGGGCGGTTTCCCCGACGACGAAGAAGGCCTCTTCGGTGTCGGCGACGTCGACCAGCAGGCCGGTCGCCTTGGCAAGGAGGTCGTGCGGCTGCGCGAGTGGGCCGACGAGACCGAGTCCGGCGACCGTGACGAGCTCGTCCCCGGTGTCTCCGAGCGCGCCTGGCGTCAGGTGTCGGTGAGTGCGCACGAGTGCCTCGGCGGCAAGTGCCCGATGGTCGCCGAGTGCTTCGTCGAGCGATCCCGCGAAGCCGCCAAGGGTGTCGACGTCATCGTCACCAACCACTCATTCATGGCGATCGACGCGTTCGAGGGGCGGCAGATGCTGCCCGAGCACGACGTCCTCGTCATCGACGAGGCCCACGAGCTCGTTGATCGCGTCACCGCGACAATCACCGACGAGGTCACCCCGGCCATGGTGCGCAACGCGGCCAAACGCGCTGGGCGACAGGCAGATTCGAGCGAGACCGTTGATGACGCCGGGACCTTCCTCGAATCGGTGCTGGACGAGATCCCGGAAGGGCGACTCACCGGCATACCCGACAATCTCGGTCTTGCCCTGGCACGCCTGAGGGACACGACCCGTCAGGTGCAGACCGAGCTCAAGCCGCCGCCCGGCCAGGAGGTCGACGGTGCCCGTCAGATCGCGCGCGCAGCCATCGACGAGCTCAACGACAACGCCTCACGCGTCCTCGAGCAGCGCGACCTCGACGTCGTGTGGGTGAGCAAGGACCCGCGACGTGGGAGCGTGCTGCGGGTCGCGCCCATGAGCGTGGCGATGCTCGTGCGCGACAAGATCTTCGAGGACCGCACCGTCGTCCTCACCTCGGCGACGCTCGAACTCGGCGGAACCTTCGACGCCGTCGCTGGCACGATCGGTCTGCGCGGCGAGGGGGCCCCGAAGTGGACCGGCCTCGATGTCGGCAGCCCCTTCGACTACCCGCAGCAGGGCATCGCCTACGTCGCGAAGCAACTGCCGGCGCCGGGGCGGGACGGAGCGGCGCCCGAGACCATGGACGAGATCGAGGCCCTGGTGCGCGCGGCGGGCGGGCGCACCCTCGGGCTTTTCTCGTCGATGCGTGCTGCGCGAGCAGCGACCGACGAGATGCGCGAGCGGCTCAAGGATCTCGACGGCGAGATCGCGGTGCTCTGCCAGGGCGAGGACCAGATCTCGACCCTCGTCCGCCAGTTCGCCCGCGACCCGCGCACCTGCCTCTTCGGCACCCTGAGCCTGTGGCAGGGCGTCGACGTCCCAGGGTCGTCGTGCCAGCTCGTCATCATCGACCGCATCCCGTTCCCGCGTCCTGATGATCCGCTCGCGTCCGCGCGCTCGCAGGCCATCGCGCGCATGGGTGGCAACGGCTTCATGGCGGTGAGCGCGACCCACGCCGCATTGCGTCTGGCGCAGGGTGCGGGCCGTCTCATCCGTCGTGGAGACGATCGCGGGGTCGTCGCTTTCCTCGACTCCCGCATGATGAGCGCTCGGTATGCCGGGTTCCTCCAGCGTTCGCTGCCGCCCTTCTGGCCGACGTCCGACCGTGCCCTCGTCCTCAATGCGTTGAAGCGGCTCGACGAGACGGCGCCACCGCCCCTCGACGTCGCCGACCCGGCGCTGCGTGGGCTGACCGGTGCCGTCAAGGGCACGACGATGGGTGACGCAGAAGTCAAGGGTGAGATCGACGCAACCGACACCCGTCCCGTGGCGACGGCGCCGCCGCCCGCACCCGCAGCCCGTACTGCCGTGACTCAAGGTCACGCCTGGACCGACCAGGAGGACGAGGAACTGCGCGACGGTGTCGAGCTCGGCCTCGACCTCGAGGAGCTCAGCGAGTCCATCGAGCTGCCCTCCGACGTCATTGCTGCCCGGCTGGAAGGCCTCGGCCTCAAGGCCGGCGCCGGCTCCACCCTCAGCTTCGACTGATTCTCACGCGTTGCGTCTGCGGATGTGGCTGCTCTAGCCACCGCATCCGCAGACGCAACGAAGACAGTCGGGGGTCCGTGGCAGGCTGAGGCCCGTGAGTGATCTTGTCGAGGTGCAGCGTCGGATTCCGCCGCTCGTCCTCATCTCCGGGCCCGAGCAGGTCCTCGCCGAGCGCGGCCTCGCCGAGACGGTTCAGTCGATCAAGGAGCACAACCCCGACGTGGAGGTCATCCGCCTCTACGCCGGTGCCTACGAGCCGGGCGAGCTCATGGTCCACTCCAGCCCGTCTCTCTTCGGCGGGGACAAGGCCGTCGTCGTCCACGATCTCGACGAGGCCACCGACGAGCTCCAGCAGGACCTGCTCGCCTACCTCGCTGCGCCTCCCGAGGACGTCACCCTCGTCGTCATCCACAAGGGCGGCAACCGCGGCAAGAAGGTCCTCGACACCCTCAAGAAGGCCCGAGCGCGACTCATCGACGCCCCCGCGATCAAGACCGAGCGCGACAAGGCCGACTTCGCCATGAACGAGTTCCGCCGAGCCAAGCGTCGCGCGACCGGTGAGGCCGTCCAGGCCCTCGTCGACGCCATCGGCAAGGACCTGCGCGAGCTTGCCTCTGCCTGCCAGCAGCTCATCGCCGACACGACCGGCACCATCGACGAACAGGTCGTCCTGACCTATCACGGCGGCAAGGTCGAGGCGACCGGCTTCAAGGTCGCCGACGCTGCCGTCGCCGGCGATGCGGGGGAAGCCCTGCGACTGCTTCGCCACGCCCTCGCAGTCGGCGTCGACCCCGTGCCGATCGTCGCCGTCCTCGCCCAGCAGATCCGTCAGCTCATCAAGGTCGGCTCCGCCGGTCGGGGCCGATCAGCCGACCTCGCCCGCGACCTGGGCATGGCCCCGTGGCAGGTCGACAAGGCCCGTCGCTCACTCCAGGGCTGGACCGCCGAGGCACTGGCGCGCTCCCTCCAGGCCGTCGCTGCCGCCGACTTCGAGGTGAAAGGTGGCGGACGCGACCCCGTGTATGCCGTTGAGCGGGCGGTCCTGACGATCACCCGGGAGAAGGCGAACGGTGACGGTTGAGCGGCAGGCGAGCACGCGGCATACCCCAGCGATTTCGTCGTTTTGCTTGTCACGCTGACCCGCTGGTAGATTTGCCCTTCGCGTGCGCGCTCAGGTCGTGCGCGCTCGCTGCTTCATCCAGAAGCGGTTCACGCAAGGGTGTCCCCACTCCCGGTCCCGAACCGCGTCTGCCGCCCTCTACGGCAATTACCGACCTCACCAGAAAGTTTCTTCGTGGCAAACATCAAGTCCCAGCTCAAGCGCATCAAGACCAACAAGGTCGCGACCGAGCGCAACAAGGCCGTCAAGTCCGACGTCCGCACCGCTGCCCGCAAGTTCCGCGACCTCGCGGAGGCCGGCAAGGTCGACGAGGCCAAGGACGCGCTCAAGGTTGCGTCGACCAAGCTCGACAAGGCCGTCAGCAAGGGTGTTCTTCACAAGAACAACGCGGCCAACAAGAAGTCGGCCATGGCCAAGAAGGCCGCCAGCCTCTGAGTTTGATTCACTGCTGAGTTTGATTCACGGCTGAGTTGGATCAACTGCTGAGTCTCTGACTCCAGCTGAGCCGCAAGGCTGAGCAACGCACGAGGGCCCGTCACCATCTCGGTGACGGGCCCTCGCGCATGTCCGGCGTCAGCCCAGAGCGAGGGCCCTGAGGCGGGTGAGATCACCGTTGAAGCGGTTGGTGTCGAGCGGGCTGTCGGTGTACTGCCAGAACGTGTAGTAGGACCAGCCGGCCGGCAGCGTCCCCACCGAGCTGCTGTAGCGCGCGATCCACAACGGGTTGAGCGAGGCGAACTGGCTGGTGTTGCCCGTGCACTGGGTCCACCAGTCGGTCGTCGTGTAGATCACGGCGTCGCGCCCGGTGCGAGCCTTGTAGCGGGAGGTGAAGGCGGCGATCCAGCTCCGCATCCCGGCCTGGGTCAGGCCGTAGCAGGTGGCTCCATAGGGGTTGTACTCGATGTCGAGGACGCCCGGCAGGGTCTTGCCGTCACCCGACCAGCCGCCACCGTGGTTGACGAACCAGTCGGCCTGCGCCGTGCCGGTCGAGTTGGCGGGCAGGGCGAAGTGGTAGGCGCCGCGGATCATCCCGACGTTGTAGGACCCGTTGTACTGCTGGGCGAAGTAGGGGTTGGTGTAACTCGTGCCCTCGGTCGCCTTGACGTAGGCGAACTTCCGGCCCTGCCCCCACCAGTAGGCCCAGTCGACGTTGCCCTGGTGCGAGGCCACATCCATGCCCAGCGTCTGGGTTACCGCGGCCGTCGAGGCCTGCCGGAAGCCGTCGGGCGACGGTTTCGCGGTGGCGGACTGCACCGCGAGCGGGGTGAGTGCGAGGGCGGCCGCAACGGTGAGTCCGGCGACGCGACTGAAGAGGCTGATCATGAGCGCTCCTTGGGTTGGCGCGCGGGAGATCCGGGCGCTCCTCCAGCCAAGGGCCACCGGCGAATCCCCGCAACCGGGGGAGCCGGAACTGACCAAGTCTTTAACCGGGGAGGTCTCCCCGGTCGTTGGACTCCGGCGCGCCCAACGCTCGACGTGCTGCCATCACCTCGTCCCAGCGGGCGCGGTCGAGCACTGCGCCTTCGCGCCGGATCGTCGTCGGGTCGACGCGCACGATGCGGTTGACCCGCACCTCCGACGGGCGGCCCTTGCTGTCCCAGCCGCCCGCGCCGACGTCGACCCAGATGCGACCCACGCGCAGCTCCTGCTCATGGTCGCGGTCGTGGTCCTTGCTCGTGAGATACAGGCCGAGCACCCAGTCTCCATCCCACCCGAGCACCAGGACCGGCCGATCCTTGCCCTGGGTCGCGTCCTCCTCGTAGGGGACGCGCGCCCACACGACCTCGCCGGGGTCCGGCGCGCCGTCCGGATCGGGGTGGTAGCTCGGGTCCAGCGGTCCGTCGAAGTCTCCGGGGTTGGCGGGCATGGCTCGAGGCTATCCGCGCGCCAGCCCGCCGCGGCCGTGGGCCACTCAGCCCTTGACCGCACCCGACGTGAGGCCCTGGACGATGTATCGCGAGGCGAGTGCGAACAGTCCCATCGTCGGGATGATGGCGAGGACGGCCGCCGCAGACATCGGCCCCCACTCGATGTTGAAGCTGGAGATGTAGCCGTTGAGGGCCGCCGGGATGGTCTTGCTGGTCTCGGTGTTGATGAGGGTCACCGAGAGGAAGAGCTCGTTCCAACAGTTGACGAAGTTGAAGATGAACGTCGCCACGAGCCCTGGTCCCATCACCGGCACGATGATCCGCATCAGGGCCTGCAGGCGCCCACAGCCGTCGACCATCGCCGCCTCCTCCAGCTCCGCAGGGACATTGGCGAAGAAGCCGCGGAGCATGATCGTGCAGAACGGGATGCACATCGCCACGTAGACCAGGGTGAGTCCGGCGCGTGAGTCGACGAGCCGGAACTGCACCATGAGCGCATAGAGCGGACCGAGGGCGATGAACGCCGGGATCATCTGGGTCACGAGGAAGGCCATGAGCAGCGCCCCACGACCACGAAAGCTGAACCGGTCAAGGACGTAGGCGCCGAGCAGGGCGATGGCCGTCGCGACGGCGGCCGCGAGGATCGAGACGATGAGACTGTTGGCGACGAACGTCCCGAAGGAACCGGTGGAGAACAGCTGCTTGTAGTTGTCGAGCGTGAACGGTCGTGGAAGGTACTGCAGGGGATAGCTGGCGATCGAGCCCGCAGGTTTGAACGACGTGATGAGGATCCACGCCAAGGGGAACAGCGTGATGACGAGCCAGACGGCAAGGACCACCCCTCGGAAGACTTTGTATGCCGGTCCCTCGCGGTTGATCATGACCGTGCCCCTTCCTTGGTGGCCAGGAGATAGAACGCGGCGAAGGCACCGAGCACCCCGACGACGAGCAGGCCGAGCGCCGACGCCTGCCCGTAGCTGCCCTGCTGGGTGAGCGTGATCATGTAGGTGGTCACGATGTGGGTCTGGGATGCCGGACCGCCGTTGGTCATCGCGTAGATGATGTCCGGGAAGTTGAAGATCCAGATGACGCGCAGCAGGATCGTCAGGGCGAGAGTGGTGCGGATGTAGGGGATGATCACCGACCACAGCGTCCGCACCTTGCCGGCGCCGTCCAGAGCAGCGGCCTCGACCGCTTCGTCGGGGACGGACTGCAGCGCCGCGAGGATCATGATCGTGAAGAACGTGACGCCGTACCAGACGTTGGCGATGATCACCGAGACGCGGGCCAGCTCAGGGTCGGCCAGCCAGGGGAGGTTGGCGTCGATGAGACCGGCCTTGAGCAGCAGGTCGTTGATGACGCCGAACTCGCCGTTGAACATCCACCTGAACAGGATTCCGATGAGGAAGCCGGACACGGCCCACGGGAAGAACACGAGCGCCTGGTAGGTGCCACGGAAGCGGAAGCGACGCCGCAACAGAAGTGCCAGCCCGAAGCCGATGACCAACTGGGGGACGAGCGAGCCGATGACCCAGATCACGGTGTTGGACACGATCGTGCCCCAGTTGGGGTCGGCGAAGATCGTGCGGAAGTTGCCGAAACCCACCCATGGCGTACTGGTGAGGTCGAAGAGGTTCCAGTCGCGAAAGGCCATCTGCGCGCCGCGGATCATGGGGTAGTACGTGAACACCGCGACCACGAGAATTCCGGGAGCCAGGAAGCCCAGGATCGTCAGACCGCGTTCGGTCGTGAACGGTGGTCGACGCCGCTCGGTGGGCCGATGGGGCTGCGGTGCAGGGGTTGTTGCACCGGCCCCGTCGTCACCCGCGCGGGTGAGGATGTCGTCGGCCACTACTTCGTGGCCCATTTCTGGGTCCAGTAGGAATCCCAGTCGGAGAGCAGCTCCTCGGTCGTCATCTTGCCGATGAGGACGCGCTGCACGTCGGCGTCGGCCTTGGTGCTCCACTCGGTCCACCAGGCCACGCCGCGAGGCTGGACGACGGTGAGCCAGGTGTCGGGCTTCTCGGTCATCGTGAGGTACGACGCCCACGGGCCAGAGGTGTAGAACTCGTCGGTCGCTGCCTCCTTGATGATGGGAACGAGCGAGTTCTTCTTCGTGAAGGTCGAGGACGCCTGGCCTTCGGAGAGGAAGTGCACGAGCTTGACCGCGGCCGCCTTGTTCTTGCTCTTGGCGGCGACACCCCAGCCAGCCGTTGCGACCGGCTGAGCAGCCTTGGAGCCCGGTCCGAGCAGGAGCGGTGCGGTGGACCACTGGTCGGCCTTGACGGCGCTCGACTTCGAGATCGCGGCGATCACCTCGGGGTCCTGCAGGAGGAAGGCCGTCGAGCCGTTGTTGAAACCCTCGACCATCTCGGGGTAGCCCCAGGCGACGGACGACGGCGGCGACGCTTCCTTGAAGAGACGGAAGTAGGTGTCCGCCGCCGCCTTGGCCTGCGGGCTGGCGAAGATCGTCTTGCCGTCCTTGGTCTTGAACGCGTTCTCGACATCGAGGTCGTCACCGACGTAGGCCTCGATCGCAGCGACGACGTTGGTGAAGCCGTTCTTGCCCCCTCGGAAGGCGTAGCCGTAACGGTTCTTGCCCGTGTCCTGGATCTTGCTCGCCTGCGCGAGCAGCTCATCCCACGTCTTCGGCGGCGCTGCGAACCCGGCCTCCTTCACGAGGTCGGTGCGATAGAACAGGCTGAGCCCGTAGAAGCCGTAGGGGATGAAGTAGGTCTTGCCGTCCTCGGTCTTCGCATACTTCTGCGCGTTCTCCGTGAGGTTCTCGAACCCGGCCCAGGACTCGGTCTCCTTGGTCATGTCATAGAGCCAGCCGTTGTTGCCGAACGGGCCGACGGTGAGGTCGCGCACCTCCAGCACATCGACGCCACTTCCGGCCTGCAGCATCTGCTGGAGCTTGTTGTCGGCCTGCTCGGTCGGGGGCGTGACGAGCTGGACCTTGATGTCCGGGTTGGCCTTGGTGAAGTCGGCGAGGAGCGTCTTGAGCACGGCCGTGCGCTCGGGGCTGGAGAGGCTCTCGACCATCTGCAGCGTGGTGCCGGAGCCCGAGCCGGAGCCCGAGCCCGAGCCGCTGCAGGCGGCGAGAGTACCGACGGCGGTGAGCGATCCGGCAAGGCCCAGCGCGAGACGCCGGGTCACAGTTCGACGAGCGTTCATGGTTCTCCTCAGGTGGTGGGTGACGCCGCGGACGCGACGTCACGGTCGTGCAGGAAAGCAGTGGGTATGCCGTGGGCTCCAGTCGGCGTGGCCGCATCACCTTCGTGACGGGCCAGGTCGACCAGGTAGGGGACGGCCCGGTCGGCGAAGTCGGCGTAGTCCTCGAGGACGTTGTAGGCGTGGAAGGACAGGCGCACGTATCCCTGGCCGCGGCAGCTCGTGAACGCTGCTTCGATGCCGAGGTCCGCCAGGACGCGGTCGCGCAGCTCGTTGGCCTCGTCGACGGTCCTCGCCAGTCCGGCGGGCAGGACGACCAGTCGCATTGCCGTGACGGGCGAGGCCACTGCGGCCCGGCAGTCGACTCCCGTGGCCCGGCTCATGGCGTCCGCAACGAGGTGCTCCCCGGCATCGGCGAGGGTACCGATGTGGGCGCGCACCCTGTCCCAGCCCAGCTCGTCCTCCATGAGGTCGAGGGCGAGGCCGGCAGTGATCAGGGCGCTGATGTCGAGCGTGCCCTGGTGGTCGAAGCGTTCGGGGAACGGATGCCCTGCTCCCCACGAGTCGATGAGCGGCCACAGGCGGTCCTCGAGACCGGGACGGGCCACGAGGACCGCGGCGCCGGGGGAGGCGCACCCGAACTTGTGCAGGTTGCCGACCCAGTAGTCCGCGTCGGCCAGGGTCGCCGCGTCCTCGATGAGCATGGGCGCGTGGGCGGCGTCGACGAGCGAGACCACCCCGCGTTCGCGGGCGGTGGCGCAAATCTGCGCGACCGGGAGCTCACGAGCGGTGGGGCTGGTCACGTGGTCGACGACAACCAGGGCAGTGCGGTCGGTGAAGGCGTCCAGCACTGCGGACGCGGCTTGTTCGGGGGAGTCGTCGAGGGCCACACCGGCCACGACGACTCGACCGCCGACCCGTCGGGCCAGGCGCTCTGCCCCCATCGTCACGGCGCCGTAGCCGTGGTCGGTCACCACGATGTCGGCGCCCTGCGGGAGGTCGAGCGAGCCGAAGACCGCGCTCGCGCCGGCGCTCGCGTTGACCACGAGCGCCAGCTGGTCCGGGGTGACACCCAGATGTGGCGCCACCTGTGCCCGGGCCTGCGCCACTCTTGCGGCCGCGCCCGGAAACCAACGCACGGGGGCAGCGGCAGCCTCGCGGCGAAACCTCTCCTGTTCGACGAGCACGGCGGCGAGCGGCGCGCCGAATGATCCGTGGTTGAGGTGGCGAAGTGTCGGGTCAAGAGCGAAGAGACTGGTGGCCGGCTTGCCTGAGCGCGTGAGCAGGTGAGCGGGCGTGGAGCCGATGCGGACCGGCTCGGCGTTGGATGAGAGTGTCATGGCCAACACATAGTCATCTGATGACTATGCTCTTGGCAAGGGTTACAGACAAAGAATCTCAGCAAATCAGACAAAGTCATCAGACAGGATGTTCCCCAATGACTGCACCCGAGCACGAAACATCGGTTCGCCCCACCGCCCTCGACAAAGCTCTGGACGGACTGCGCGGCGCCATTGCGAGCGGGGAGTTCGGTCCCGGGGTCCGGCTGCCGGCCGAGGCCGAGCTGTGCGCTCGGTTGGGCGTGTCGCGCAGCTCCCTGCGCGAGGCCGTGCGGATGTTGTCAGCGCTCGGCGTGCTCGTCGTCCGGCACGGGTCCGGGACCTACGTCGGTGACCTCAGGGCCGTCGACCTCATCTCGTCGCTTCGTCTCACGGTGGGCCTGCTCCCCCTGGAGGGCGTCCTCGAGGTCTACGAACTGCGGCGGGTTCTTGAGGGGCATGCCATCGGCCAGGCAGCTGCACGCCGTCCGGACGAGCTCATGCCCGAGCTCGACACCATCCTCACCGAGCTCGAGCAGGTCGAAGAGCCTGCCCGCGCCTCCGTGCTGGACAACCGGTTCCACGCGCTCATCGATGAAGCAGCGGGCAACCCCACGCTCACGACCCTGTTGGATGTCTTCCGGCAGCGCGGGCGCAGATACCCGATCTTCTACGGCCCGGACACGGTCGAGGTGAAGCGGGCGAGCGATCGGGGGCATCGGGCCATCTACCGGGCCATGCTCGCCAAGGACCCGGGCGCGGCCCAGGCCGCGGCGGCGGATCACGTCGCTCAGACGGAGCAGTGGTTGCGGCTGCTCCAACCCAGCCCCCAGGAACCGTGATCACGACCCGGAAGAGAGACGAGAGGCGTATGCCGTGGGGTCTCCACGGCATACGCCTCTCTCGTCAGTTGGTGCTCGCGGTCACCAGGCCGGCTGGAGGCGGAAGGTTGCCTTCAGGGTGTTGCCGGCGCCAGGGATGGCGAGGTTGAGCAGCGCCGTATTGGGGCCGCAGTCCTTGAACTTCGGGATCGTGTAGGTGCCGTTCAATGTGTACGGGTCGTAGAAGCCGCCGAGCTTGCCGGAGAGGACGGCGGTCACGGGCGTCGACGTGACGCAGGACGAGGGGACGAGGTTGATGGGGATGCCGAGAGCCTCCACCCGGGTGATGCGAATGTTGAACTTCTGCGTGACCGAGATGGCGTTCAGGTTCAGTGAGGTCGATGCCGTGCCCCGGGGAAAGTTCACGTCTGGTTGAGCTTCTTGATCGTCGACGTCACGTCCGCGTAGTAGTTCAGCTCCGCGGTGCGGCGTGACGTCATTGTCGTCCGCCAGGGAGAAGTGGTGGCGGTCGAACGACCGCGTCGGAGGGAGGCTACCTACGAGTAGCCTTCGTGTCTCTGGTGAGGGTCTGTGACGTGGGAGACTGTCCCGACTCCCGTTCCACCACCTCGAGGACTAAACCGACTGTGTCTCCCCGCGCCCGCACCGTGCTGCAGCCGCACGCCACGCCGCCGGAGGCGATTCGCAACTTTTGCATCATCGCCCACATCGACCATGGCAAGTCGACCCTCGCTGACCGGATGCTCGGGATCACTGGCGTCGTCGACGACCGCGCGGCCCGCGCACAGTACCTCGACCGCATGGACATCGAGCGCGAGCGTGGCATCACGATCAAGAGCCAAGCGGTGCGTATGCCGTGGGAGAGCGTTCGTGCCGACGGCACCTCGGGCGACTACATCCTCAACATGATCGACACTCCGGGGCACGTCGACTTCACCTACGAGGTGTCGCGCTCGCTCGCTGCGTCCGAGGGTGCGGTGCTCCTCGTCGACGCCGCCCAGGGCATTGAGGCGCAGACTCTCGCAAACCTGTATCTCGCGATGGAGAACGACCTCACGATCGTCCCGGTCCTCAACAAGATCGACCTTCCTGCCGCTCAGCCGGAGAAGTACGCCGAGGAGCTCGCCCACCTCATCGGGTGCGAGCCCGACGACTGCTTCCGCGTCTCCGGCAAGACCGGCGCCGGCGTCGAGGATCTGCTCGACGCGATCGTCCGGCAGATCCCGCACCCGGTGGGCGACCCCGACGCTCCGGCGCGCGCCATGATCTTCGACTCCGTCTACGACACCTACCGCGGCGTCGTGACCTACGTGCGCGTGGTCGATGGCAACCTCAACCCGCGCGAGAAGATCATCATGATGTCGACGCGGGCCACGCACGAGCTGCTCGAGATCGGTGTCATCTCGCCGGAACCAGTGCCCGGCAAGGGCCTCGGCGTCGGTGAGGTCGGCTACCTCATCACCGGCGTGAAGGACGTGCGGCAGTCGCGCGTCGGCGACACGGTCACCAACGAGCGCAAGCCCGCCGACAAGGACCTCGGCGGCTACCGCGACCCCAAGCCGATGGTCTTCTCGGGGCTCTTCCCGATCGACGGGTCGGACTACCCCCTCCTGCGCGACGCCCTCGACAAGCTCAAGCTCAACGACGCGGCGCTCGTCTACGAGCCGGAGACCTCGGTCGCGCTCGGCTTCGGGTTCCGGTGCGGGTTCCTCGGCCTGCTGCACCTCGAGATCGTGCGTGAGCGCCTCGAGCGCGAGTTCGACCTCGACCTCATCTCGACCCAGCCCAACGTCATCTACGACGTCACCATGGACGACGGGTCGGTCATCGTCGTGACCAACCCGAGCGAGTTCCCCTACGGCAAGATCGCCGAGGTGCGCGAGCCCGTCGTCAAGGCGACGATCCTGGCGCCCAGTGAGTTCATCGGCGCGATCATGGAGCTCTGCCAGAGCAAGCGCGGACAGCTCCAGGGCATGGACTACCTCTCCGAGGACCGCGTCGAGCTGCGCTACACCGTGCCGCTTGCCGAAGTCGTCTTCGACTTCTTCGACCAGCTGAAGTCGCGTACGCGCGGCTACGCCTCGCTCGACTACCAGGAAGCTGGGGAGCAGGCCGCTGATCTCGTCAAGGTCGACATCCTGCTGCAGGGCGAGAACGTCGACGCCTTCAGCTCTGTCGTCCACAAGGACAAGGCCTACGCCTACGGCAACATGATGGCCGGCAAGCTCAAAGAGCTCATCCCGCGCCAGCAGTTCGAGGTGCCCATCCAGGCCGCCATCGGCGCCAGGGTCATCGCCCGCGAGAACATCCGCGCCATCCGCAAGGACGTCCTCGCCAAGTGCTACGGCGGCGACATCAGCCGCAAGCGCAAGCTGCTCGAGAAGCAGAAGGCTGGCAAGAAGCGGATGAAGAACATCGGTACCGTCGAGGTTCCGCCCGAAGCCTTCATCGCAGCCCTGTCCTCCGACGAGGGCGGCGAGACCAAGAAGAAGTAGCCCGCTCTTCTTTTCCGACTTCGTGCCCTTCGCGGACACGCTCGCTGCCCTCGCATGTCCGTGAGGGGCACGAAGTCGGGTGGTGAGGGCGGACACGAGTGGCGAGCGCACGGCATACCGAGAAGTAACATCTGGGTATGCCGGACACCTTCGCTCTGTATCGCAAGCTCACCTCCCTGCCCCTCGGGAAGCAGGCCTTCTCGTTCCTCTTCGCGCAGAAGGCTCCGTACTTCTGGACGGTGCGTCCGCAGGTTCGTGAGGTGCGACCGAACCATGCCGAGCTCACGATCAAGAAGCGGCGCGCGGTGCAGAACCACATCGGCACGGTCCACGCGATCGCCGTGTGCAACGGTCTCGAGGCGGCGATGGGGCTGCTCGCCGAGGCGACGACGCCCAAGGACCGCCGCTGGATCCCCAAGGGCATGGAGGTCGCCTACACGGCCAAGTCGACGACCGACCTGCTCTGCACCGCGGACACCGACCCGGCCGACTGGGAGCAGACGGGTGACGTCAGGGTGCGGGTCAAGGCGATCCGCGAGGACGGCACTCCCGTCGTCGAGGGCATCATCACGATCTACGTGAGCGACAAGAAGAAGTAGCGAATACTTCGACCGACTGTGGTGTTGTGGTCGGTATGACGATCACCGGCGAGTATGTTCCGAGCCCCAGTGACTGGGTGCGCAAGCAGGTCGACACCATCGAGGAGTCCGGCACCACCGAGTCCGTGGACATCCAGGGGCGACCGGTCGTGCTCCTCACGATGAACGGTGTGACGGGCACGGTGCGCAAGGTCCCGCTCATGCGGGTCGAACACGACGGCGTCTACGCCGCGGTGGCCAGCAAGGGTGGCGCCCCCGAGCACCCGAAGTGGTACGCGAACCTGCGCAAGAACCCGATCCTCGAGCTCCAGGACGGGACCCGCACCTGGGTCGCGAAGGCGCGTGAACTTGAGGACGCCGAGCGCGATGCCTGGTGGACCCGCTGCGTGGCGGCCTTTCCCAACTACGCGGAATACCAGGTCAACACCGAGCGGCTGATCCCGGTCTTCGTTCTGGAACCGGTCGACGCCAGCTGACCCTTCCGGAACCAGCCGAGAGGAGAGAACACGCTGCGTGTGCTGTCTGACGCCCGGCGTGTTCTCTCCTCTCGACTGGCAGTGGTCAGGCTGGCGCGACCGTGGATTCGTCGACCTCGCCCAGCGGGAGTGGCGCCGCTGTGACGGCGTCGTGCGGGCCGACCTGATCCCAGACGGCCAGCAGGTCGCGGGGCCAGATGTCTTGGTCGGACTGCTCGAGTTCGGCGCGGGTCCACCAGTGGTGAGAGGTCATCGTGGCGATCTCGTCCTCGGTGTGGCCCTCGGTCGAGATCTCGAACGGTGAGCAGCGCACGAACCAGAACAACTCGTCCTGGGTCGTGACGACGTCGCTGTAGCCGTGCACGACCACCCGCTCGGCCAGCGGTCCGACGAGGTCGGCCAGCGTGATGGTCAGTCCGGTCTCCTCGGCGACTTCGCGGACCGCGGCCTTGAGGTCGGTCTCGCCCGGGTCGACGCCGCCGCCAGCAGTGATCCAGAACGTCGGCGCAGGAACGATGCCCGGGTCGCTGTCGCGAAAGAGCAACAGGCGGTCCTCGGTGTCGACGAGGAGAACCCGCATGGCGCGCCGCCGGTGGCGGCGGCGCGAGTCCGGAACGGGTGCGGGGAGCGCCGGCCGCGGAGCGGTCACGACGTCAGCCTGGCAACGAGTCGCTCGATGTCGGCGTCGCGCCACCCTTGCGCACGCAACCAGCCCTCGGCTCCACCGAACTCGCTCTGCAGGGTGTCGAGGATCGTGCGCATCGTCTCAGGGCGCGGCAGCTGGTCATCGACGCTCTGATGGCGCAGGGCGTTGCCGTAGAGATCGCGGGGCATGAGCCGGGCCATGATCTTCTCGATCCGCTCACCCGTCAGGGCGTAGTCCTCGACGATGGCGTCGTGCGGCACGCCGGCGACGTCCAGCGCGAGCGCGACAACCGTGCCCGTGCGGTCCTTGCCGGCGGCGCAGTGGATCACCGTCGCACCCGTGCTGCGCGACACGACGTCGAGCGCGGCGGAGATCGAGTCCGGTCGGGCAGCGAGGTAGCCGAGGTAGTGGTCGGACCAGAAGCCGGCATCTCGCACAGGTCTCGTCGAGTGCTCCGGCATGGCGAGGGCCTGCTCAGCGGTGACGGCGCGGCCGTCGCCGAAGAGCGAGTGGTGGTGATGCGTCAGCGACTCGACGTGCCAGAGCGGCCCGGGTCCCTCGGTGCTCACTTCGGTGTCGCTGCGCAGGTCGACGATGTCGCTCACGCCGAGGACGTCGACGACTTGGCGGACGTCCTCCTCTGTGAGGTCCTGCAGGTTGTCGGAGCGCAGGAGCCGATGAGGTTGGATCGTGCCGCCGTCCCGGGTCGGGAGGCCGCCCGAGTCGCGCATGTTGACGACACCCTCGAGCGGGATCCAGCGCTCTGGCCGGCTCTCGTCCGGGGCCCTGTCGGAGGTCGGGTGGTCGCTCGCGTCGCTCACCTCGCCATCGTAGGTGGCTCAGATGTCGAGGAGCTGACCAGTTCCGGTCGCCTCGGCGCGGTCCATGATGGCACTCGCGACGACGAGGTCGGTGATGCCCGTGCCGAGGTTCTGCACGACGAGTCTGCCCTCGGGGCGTGCCGCGTGGAGAAGGTGCCCTGTCCACGTTGTCGGCGTCGGGTAGCCATCGAGCTTGCCGCGCACCGCCCGGACTGCGGCGAACTGTTGCGGATCGTCGGCGGCGAGGACGGCGCTGTCGGCGAGATCCGACCCCACCGAACTGGCGTAGTCGATCGGCAGGAGGAGCGCGTCGTCGCGCGGCCACGTCACGGGAATGGCCATGTCAGTGAGCCCGATCGACAGCCCGCTGATGACGACGGCCTTGTCCCTGACAGCCGCTTCGCGTGACGGAGAAGCCACGATGCGTATGCCGGGCGCCACCTTGGCCGTCTCGCTCACCAAGGCGTCGATCGCCTCCCGGCGGCGCGCCCAGACATGCACCTCGGTGTGCCCCAGGGCCTCGAGGATGCGGAGGTGGGACCGGGCCTGGAGGCCGGCGCCGAGATAGGCGATCGGGCCTTCGTCGCCTCCGAGGGCGCGGACGCAAGCGCCGGTCACGGCAGCCGTTCGGATGGCGGTGAGCTCGTGGGCGGAGAGGAGAGCGCGGGGTGCGCCCGTGGTCCCGTCGTTGATGATCATGACCCCGCTGGCGGTCGGCAAACCGCGCACCGAATTGTCCGGCACAACGCTGATCCACTTGCAGCCCAACAGGTTTCGCTCCGGGTAGGCCGCAGGCATGGCGTTGGCGAACATGCCGGGGGAGGTCCGGACTGTCGGCTTGGGCGGGACGTCGACGCGGCCCTGCGCCAATGCGGAGAGGGCGTCTGCGACGAGGTCAACCACCTCAACCAGGGGCGGGAGGCAGGCGCGGACGTCGTCGTCGGTGAGGATGCGCACGACGCAAACCTAGTGGGCCAATAGGTGAGGGCCTCGGAAAGTATGAGTTTCCGAGGCCCTCGCAGATTCCGAACCGAAGTTCTTCCTCTGACGCTCTCACCGAGGTGAGTGCGTAGGGATATTTCTAGTCGGCGACCCGGGAGGGCGCAACCCCTCGACCCCAACTTCTTCCGTCTTTCTCGCGCCTGACGGCGTGTCACGCTGGACACGCCGCGTGTATCCATCGCAGCTGATCGGCCCGGCGTGAACGGGCGGCGCGGGCCGGAGCGGACAGGGATGGGAGGATCTGCGCCATGCCTCGCCTGCCTGACGGAGACCCCGCCCCGGACTCGGGGGAGCTCCCGGGTACGGCCCTGGAGACCCTCGGGAAGCGCCCGTTCGGGATCTATCTGCACGTCCCGTTCTGTCGGGTGCGCTGCGGCTACTGCGACTTCAACACCTACACCCTCACCGAGCTGGGGCCGGGGGCGAGCACCTCGACGTTCATCGACACCACCCTGGCCGAGCTCGACCTCGCCCAGGCGGTGCTCGGGGCCTCGGCCCCTCGCGTCGACACGATCTTCGTCGGCGGAGGGACCCCGACGATGCTTGCCGCAGCCGATCTCGTGAAGGCCGTGGACGGCATACGCCAGCGTTTTGGTTTGTCCGATGACGTCGAGGTGACCACCGAGGCCAACCCCGATTCCGTCACGCCGGACTCGCTGCGCGAGCTCGCCGACGGCGGCTTCACCCGCATCTCTCTCGGCATGCAGTCGGCCGTCCCACACGTCCTCGCGACCCTTGACCGGACGCACGATCCAGCCGGTGTCGAGAAGGCCGTTCGGGCCGCGCAGGACGCCGGGATGGTGACGAGCGTCGACCTCATCTATGGCACACCGGGGGAGTCCGTCGACGACTGGCGGCGCAGCCTCGACCAAGCGATTTCCCTTGGGTCAGAACATGTTTCGGCCTATGCGCTCGTCGTCGAAGAGGGCACGAAGCTCGCGGCCCAGGTCCGTCGCGGCGAGGTCGCGCGGCCCGATGACGACGACGAGGCGACGAAGTACGAGATCGCCGAGGAGGTCCTGTCGGCAGCCGGTTTCAACTGGTACGAAGTGAGCAACTGGACGCGCACCCCGGCTGGTCGATGCCGCCACAACGACGGCTACTGGACTGGCGGCGACTGGTGGGGCGTCGGTCCCGGAGCCCACAGTCACGTCGGCGGCGTGCGTTGGTGGAACGTCAAGCACCCCCGGGCGTATGCCGCCCGGCTGGCCGAGCGTCTGTCTCCGGGAGCGGGGCGCGAGACGTTGACGGCCGAGCAGGTCCGCGATGAGCAGGTGCTGTTGCAGGTGAGGGTTCGCGACGGCCTCCTGGTGGACGAGCTCGACGAGATCGGACGGCGCGCCGTGGCGGGGTTGGTTGCCGATGGGCTCGTCGACGGGACGGCGGCCATTCGCGACCGCCGCGTCGTGCTCACGCTGCGCGGTCGGCTGCTCGCCGACACGGTGGTCCGGCGGCTCCTGGGCGTCGACGCCTGATCGCGGTTCTAGGGTGGCGCGCATGACTTCCACGAATCTGCGGCGGCTCGAGGGCCGCACCGCCATCGTCACCGGGGCCAGTCGCGGGATCGGCCTCGGGATCGCCCAGCGCCTCGTCGCCGAAGGGGCGCGCGTGTGCATCACGGCCCGCAAGCAGGAGGCGCTCGACGAGGCGGTCGTGTCACTCGGCGGCCCTGAGGTCGCCATGGCGGTCGCTGGGCGTGCCGACGACGCGGTGCACCAGGACGAGGTGCTGGCAAAGGTGGCCGAGACCTTCGGCCCCGTCGACCTGCTCGTGAACAACACCGGCATCAACCCGGCATACGGACGGCTGGTCGACCTCGACCTCGACGCCGCCCGCAAGATCGTCGAGGTCAACTGCATCGCCGCGCTCTCGTGGATCCAGAAGGCAGTCGCCGGCGGACTCGAGGAACGCGGGGGAGCCATTGTCAACGTGTCGTCGGTGGCAGGCGTGCGCCCGGCGCCGGGCATCGGGTTCTACGGCGCGAGCAAGGCGATGCTCACCCACCTCACCGAGGAGCTCGCCGTCGAGCTCGGCCCGACGGTGCGCGTCAACGCCGTCGCTCCTGCAGTCGTCAAGACCCAGTTCGCGACCGCGCTCTACGAAGGGCGCGAGGAGAAGGTGGCGGCGGGATACCCGCTCGGCCGACTCGGTGTGCCCGAGGACATCGCTGCCGTCGTCGCCTTTCTGCTCTCCGACGATGCGGCCTGGATGACCGGCCAGCTGATCGTCGTCGACGGAGGCCTGCTCCTCAAGGGCGGCGTCTGAAAATCGACTGAACTCGCCTGTCTCACAGTCGAGATAGACCGACGCGCCGTGCGAGCGATGGCTGGCACGGCGCGTCGGTCTGTCTCGAATCGAGTCAGGACGTGGAGTACCTCACTTGACGAAGGCGTAGGTCAGGGGCGGGTCCCACAGCTCGCCCTTGTTGGCCCTCACCGCGCCGATGATATGCACCACGAAGGCCCACACGTTGACGGCGATGAGCAGTGGAACGCCGATGATGGCGCCGATGAGCGTCGCGATGAGTAGCCAAGAGACCAAGCTCCCGATACCCGCCATGATTTGCACGTTGAGCGAGTTTGCCGAGTGCCGCTTGACGAAGTCGCCCCGCTCCTTGAAGAGGAGATACACGACCAGAGAACCGACGAAGCCCGCGACACCGGCGCTGAAGATCATGCCGGCCAGGCCGATGAGGTGGCTGAGCATGCCCCACTGGCGCTGCTGGGCCGGGTCGAGGACCTGCTGCGGGGTGTGGGCCACGGGTTGGCCCGGGTAGGCCTGACCGGGGGTTGGCTGCTGGTGGGCCGACTGCTGCGGCTGCTGGAACGTCGTCTCGTAGGGCTGCTGCGGGGGAGGGGGCGGCGGCTGCTCACCGTGGGACGGCTGCGGGGGAGCGGGCGGCGACTGCTGGGGGTCCTGCCCCTGCGGAACCTCGGGTTGCGGGGTGGTGGTCATGGTGTCCTCCTTCAGGGGACGGGGTGCTGTCATCCAGTCAAACCCATCCGGAGGCCGAATGATCCCCACTTCGGGGTGAGATCAGGGTGTGGTCAGGGGCGACCCTGCCGCGCAGGGTGAGCGCCCGGCACACCCCGACAGGCCCGAAGGGTGCTGCCGTCCCTCAGTGCACGGTGACGAAGTCGATGAGCTCCTCGACGCGGCCCAGGAGCGAGGGCTCGAGGTCGGCGTAGGAACGCACCGTGCCCAGGATCTGCTTCCAGGCGCGGGCGATGTCGGCCTGGTCGCTGTGGGGCCACCCGAGGTGCGCGCAGATGCCGTGCTTCCACGACGTGCCGCGGGGGATGACGGGCCACTGCTCCATGCCGAGGCGCTCCGGTCGCACGGACTGCCAGACGTCGACATAGGGGTGACCGACGATGAGGACGTGCGGCGCCCAGGGCTTGAGGCGGGACGCGGCGTCCACAACGCGCGTCTCCTTGGTGCCGGGCACGAGGTGGTCGACGAGGACTCCCATCCGTTTGCCGGGCCCAGGGGAGAAGTCACGGATCGCGGCCTCGAGGTCGTCGACTCCGCCGAGGGGCTCGACGACGACGCCCTCGACCCGCAGGTCATGGCCCCAGACCTTCTCGACGAGCTCGGCGTCATGGGTGCCCTCGACGAAGATCCGCGAGGCGCTCGCGACCCTGGCCGGGGCGTTGGTCACCGTGCGCGATCCGCTCGCCGTGCGGGAGGCGGTGGCGCGGGCTGCCGTGAGCCTCGCGTCAGCTGCAGCGGTCGGCCTGGTGAGCGTTACCGGGCGGCCGTCGACGTGGAAGCCAGGTCCGAGGGGGAAGGCCTTGGTCTTGCCGCGCCGGTCCTCGAGGTGGACGACGTGTATGCCGCCGGCCTTCTCGACGCGGACGACGGCCCCGACCCAGCCGGTCTCGACGTCCTCGACGACGACGCCGATCTCGGCGGCAAGAGGCGTGGAGCGGCCCCCGCGAGGTGCCTTCCAGTCGCCGGAGAGCACGTCCCGGCCGTAGCGATCAGTCACCTGCGCGAGGGTAGACGTAGAATTGGCACTCACCAAGCATGAGTGCCAGTGAGGACGGGAGGTGTCGGGGATGAGTGACGAACGTCGGCTCGCGGTGCTGCGCGCCATCGTGCAGGACTACGTCGAGACGTCCGAGCCCGTGGGTTCCAAAGCCCTGCTCGAGCGCCACCGCCTCGGGGTCTCGGCGGCGACGGTGCGCAACGACATGGCCGCCCTCGAGGAGGACGGTCTGATCGCCGCGCCGCACACCAGCGCCGGTCGCATCCCGACCGATGCGGGCTACCGCTTCTTCGTGGACCGGATCAGCGGGGTCAAACCGTTGAGCGGCGCCGAGAAGCGCGCCATCAGCACGTTGCTGGACGGCGCGATCGACCTCGACGACGTGGTCGATCGCACGGTTCGGCTCCTGGCCTCGCTGACCCGCCAGGTCGCGGTGGTCCAGTACCCCTCACTCACGCGCTCGTCCGTGCGACACATCGAGCTCGTCCCCATCGGCGGTTCGCGCCTCCTGGTCGTCCTCATCACGACGACCGGTCGAGTCGAGCAGCGTGTCCTCGAAACGGGCCTGGACCTCGCCGACCCCGCAGCCGAGCGGATGCTCGCGTCGCTGCGTTCCGACGTCAACGGAGCAACGGTCGGCAAGACCCTCGCCGACGCCGCCGGCGGGCTCGGGGAGCTGCCGATGCAGGTCGACCCGGGTGCGCGCGGGCTTCTCGCTGCCATCGCGGCCGAGCTGACCGAGGTCCTCGTCGAGCAGCGTGAGGAGCGCGTCGTCATGGCCGGCGCGTCGCACCTCGTGCGCGCCGGTGAAGACTTCCCCACCTCGATCGGGCCGGTCCTCGAAGCCCTCGAAGAGCACGTCGTCCTCCTCAAGCTCCTCGGCACCGTCACCGAGCAGGGCGATGCCGTCGCCGTGCGCATCGGTGCCGAGAACCCGTATGCCGGGCTGCAGTCCACGTCGCTCGTCACCTCCGGCTACGGCGCGGGATCCGACCTCGTGGCCGGACTCGGTGTCGTGGGCCCGACCCGCATGGACTACCCCACGACGATGGCTGCCGTTCGCGCGGTCGCCACCTACGTCAGCCGGATCCTGGCCGAATGACCCAGCATGACGGCTCAACGTCGAGCCATCCACACGTGACCCCAACAGACCCCAGCGAAGGACGTCCACCACAGTGAACGACTACTACGCCGACCTTGGCGTGGCCCGCGATGCAACCGCCGACGACATCAAGAAGGCCTACCGCCGCGCGGCCCGCAAGCTCCACCCCGACGTGAACTCGGGGCCCGAGGCCGAGGAACAGTTCAAGAAGGTCTCGCAGGCCTACGACGTGCTCTCCGACGTCGAGAAGCGACGCGGTTACGACATGGGCTCCGACCCGTATGCCGGTGGAGCCGCCGGATTCGGCCAGGGCTTCGCGTTCAGCGACATCATGGACGCGTTCTTCGGTCAGGGCGCCGGTCAGGCGCAGGGCCGCGGACCGCGTTCGCGCCAGTCGCGCGGCCAGGATGCGCTCGTGCGCCTCGACCTCGACCTCGTCGACGCCGTCTTCGGTGCCGAGAAGGAACTCGTCGTCGACACCGCCGTCGGTTGCTCCACCTGCCACGGTGCCGGCACCCAGCCCGGCACCGGCACCCGCACCTGTGACGCCTGCCAGGGCTCCGGTTCGATCCAGCAGGTGCAGCGCAGCTTCCTCGGTCAGGTCATGACCTCGCGTCCGTGCGTCAACTGCCAGGCGACAGGTCAGGTCATCGAAGCTCCTTGCTACGAGTGCTCCGGCGACGGTCGGGTGCGCACCCGTCGCACGATGACCATCCGCGTCCCTGCAGGTGTCGACACGGGCACTCGCATCCAGTTGGCGGGCGAGGGCGAGGTGGGCCCCGGAGACGGTCCGCCCGGCGACCTCTACGTCGAGGTGGCGGTGCGTCGCGACACGCGCTTCCAGCGCCAGGGCGATGACCTGCACGCGACGCTCGAGCTCCCGATGACCGCTGCTGCGCTCGGGGCCAGCGTGCCCTTCGAGACCTTTGACGGCGTGAGCGACCTCGACGTGCGCACCGGCATCCAGTCCGGTGAGCAGATCCGCCTGCGGGGGCTCGGGGTGACGCACCTGCGCGGCTCCGGACGCGGCGACATCATCATCCACGCGATGGTGCAGACCCCCACGAAGCTCAGTCACGAGCAGGAGGATCTGCTCCGACAGCTCGCCAGGCTGCGTGAGGAGGAGCAGCCGACGGGTCGCATCACCAACCCCTCGGAGGGTTCGCTCTTCGGCAAGCTCCGCGACGCCTTCAAGGCCCGCTGAGCACCATGACGCTCGCGCTCTATCTCGTGGCTCCGGGGGCGCTCGATACCACCAGTCCGGGTGACGTCGTGGTCCTCGACGGACCTGAGGGGCGCCACGCCGCGACGGTGAAGCGCACCAAGGTGGGCGAGCGGCTCCGACTCTCCGACGGCGTGGGTCGAGTCGTCACGGGTGCGGTCGCGTCGGTCGAGCGGGACCGGCTCACCCTGCGGGCCGAGTCGATCGAGGACGTGAGGGAACCCCGCCCACGGTTCGTTCTCGTCCAGGCTCTCGCCAAGGGGGACCGTGACGACCAGGCCATCGAGGCCGCGACCGAGCTCGGAGTGGACGAGGTCGTCCCGTGGCAGGCCCGTCGCAGCATCGTCCAGTGGCGAGGCGATCGCGGTGCCAAGGCGTGGGCCAAGTGGGACGCCGTGCTCGTGGCTGCGACCAAGCAGTCGCGTCGGCCACGTCGTCCGGTCCTTGCGCCCGCGACGACCACGTCGGCGCTTGCGGATCGCATCGCGACCGGAGCCACGGCATACGTCCTGCATGAAGACGCCGACGAACCGCTCGCCGCCCTCACCCTGCCGAGCGAGGGCGACGTCCTCGTCATCGTCGGACCCGAAGGTGGCATCGCACCGGAAGAACTCGGCACCCTCAAGGACGCCGGGGCATCGATCGTCCGGCTCGGGGACACGGTGCTCCGCTCGTCGAGTGCCGGACCCGCGGCGCTCGCCGTCCTCAGCGCTGCAGCCCGCTGGCGCTGACTGGCGTGCTGACTACTTCACCGTGAAGGTCACCTGACGGTCGGCAATGACCCTGGCTCCGTCCTCCGCCGAGGTGGTGAACGCCCGGAACGTGTAGGTCCCCGGAGCCAGACGTCCGAGGTCGATGGTGAAGGTTCCGCGGCTGGGTGCTCCGATCGAGGCCGTGGCGAAGCCGTCCTGCACCGTCGAGGCGCCCGACTGCAGCTCCCACTCGACGTTCGCCTCCCACGCGACGGCCTGCCCACGCACGACCAGTGGATCCGAGGCGCGCACGGACGCACCGGGCGAGGGGCTGTCGATCCAGATGTCGCACAGGTCGTCCTGCGGCGTCGATGACCGCGTGAAGCTCGAACCGGTCCCGACATGGCCGAGGAGCTGGCCGCCGGCGACGGTGGTGATCCGCACGGGCACATCTCCACGCCCGACCGCTCCCTGGGCCGTCCAGACGAGTGCCGACACTCCCAACTGGGCCGAGTCCGCCGAGGAGGCGCTCGCACCGGGACTCGACAGGCTCAGCGAGATACGGCTTTTCGTCACGGTGACGTCACGCACCGTGACACCGCGCCAGAGTTCCGTGCGCTTGAGCGCCTCGGCGACCGCGGCCGTGACCTTCTGCGACTCGGTGGTCCGGCCGAGCGAAGGCGACCAGAACTCGCGGACCAGGCCGGGGCGGTTCGTCGCCCCACCATTGGTGCCGACCCGATAGATGGCGAGCGCACCCGTGGAGCTGGTCTGGGGCTGCGTCGTGGTCGAGGACGAAGGCGAGCGTGTCGTCGAGGCGCTGGCAGTGGCGCTGGGGGACGGACTCGTCGTCGGCGAGGGTGTCGGACTCGTCGGACTCGTTGGGCTGGGCGTCAGCGACGGCGGCGCGACTGGGAGGGTGCCCTCCGTCTCCGGGCGAGCGGCCCAGACCGTGCCCGCAATGACTGCCGCGGCTGCGGCGACACCGACGCCGGCGAGCCACCGGCCCCGAAACCCGGAGACCTCGGGCTCATGCGCCGCCGCGAGGATCGCGTCGAGCCGGTCGGCTGGACGGATCTCGCGCGCTCGGGCCGCGAGGGCATCACGAAGTTCGCGCTCCGTGTCTGACGGATCCACCTGGGTCGTCATCGCTCCTCCATCTGGGTGCGCAGGGCGGCGAGGCCGCGGTGGGCGTGTGCCTTGACCGATCCGGGCGCGATGCCCAACGCTTCGGCGATCTGGGCCTCGCTGAGGTCGAGGTAGTAGCGCAGGACGAGGACCTCTCGTTGTCGTGCAGGAAGGCGCTGGAGGCGCGCGAAGAGGTCGGCGGCACCGGTCGCGGACATCGCCGAGTCCTCGGCGCTCGCGACGTGGAGCCGGCCCCTGGCGCGGTTCGAGTCGAGGTAGCGCTGCTCGACCTTGTGGTGCCGGAGGGCTGAGCGCGCACCGTTGACCACGCTCTGACGCAGGTATGCCGCCGCCCGCCCTTCCCGGACGTCGTGCCACTTGCGATGGAGCGCGACGAAGGCGTCCTGGGCGATCTCTTCGGCGAGGAGATCGTCGTGCACGAAGAGCCACGCGAGGCGGACCATGGGACGCCAGTGCACGGCATACAGGCTCGACACGCCGTCATCGGCTGCCGCGCGCGCTGCCGCGTCACGTCGTGGGCCCACGAGTGTCATTGTCACGCTGGTGAGACGCGCAGATGGCCCGATCGGTTTACTGTCGGAACATGTCTTCCGCGAACTGCCTGTTCTGCACGTTCGTCTCTCGCGACATCGAGCCGGACGTCGTGGGCGAGACCGAGCACAGCCTCGCCTTCCGTGACGTCAACGCTCAGGCGCCGACGCACGTCCTCGTCGTGCCCAAGCGGCACGTGGCCAATGCCGGCGAACTGGCCGAGGCCTCGGCGGAGGAACTGCAGGACCTGGTCCTCTTGGCTCGGTCCGTCGCGGAGGACGAAGGGTTGGTTGGCGACTACCGACTCGTCTTCAACACGGGCGCCGGTGCCGGGCAGAGCGTGTTCCACGCGCACCTGCACCTTCTCGGTGGCCGGGCAATGAAATGGCCCCCGGGCTGAACCGAACCGTAGACTCAGGGGTGACATGACAGACGCACTTCACCCGTCCACGCCCACCGAGACGTCGGCGCACCTCCCCGTCCACACGGTCACGATCCCCCCTGACGTGCCGATGGTCTCCCTCCTCGGCCCGAGGGACGAGGTGCTCCGCACGATCGAGCGCCAGTTCCCGATGACCTCGATCCACGTGCGCGGCAACGAGTTCCACATCTCGGGCACCAGCCCTGAGGTGGCCCTCGTCGAGCGCGTCATCGACGAGCTGTTGGCGGTGATCGACGGCGGGCAGGCGCTCAACCGTGACTCCGTCGAGCGCTCCATCGCGATGATGCGCGCCCAGACGACCGAGCGCCCGGCCGACGTCCTCACGATGAACATCGTGTCGTCGCGGGGCCGCACGATCCGCCCCAAGACCCTGGGGCAGAAGCGCTACGTCGAGGCGATCGACGAGCACACCGTCACCTTCGGCATCGGCCCCGCGGGCACCGGCAAGACCTATCTGGCGATGGCCAAGGCCGTGGCCGCGCTCCAGGCCAAGCTGGTCAACCGGATCATCCTCACCCGTCCGGCGGTCGAGGCGGGGGAGCGGCTGGGCTTCCTCCCGGGGACGCTCAACGACAAGATCGACCCCTACCTGCGCCCGCTCTACGACGCCCTCCACGACATGGTCGACCCGGAGTCGATCCCGCGCCTCATGGCGGCCGGGACCATCGAGGTGGCGCCCCTGGCCTTCATGCGCGGGAGGTCGATCAATGACTCGTTCGTCATCCTCGACGAGGCGCAGAACACCACGCCCGAGCAGATGAAGATGTTCCTCACCCGTCTGGGCTTCGGTTCCAAGATGGTCGTGACGGGCGACGTGACCCAGGTCGACCTGCCCAATGGCACGACGAGTGGGCTGCGCATCGTGCGCGACATCCTCACCGACCTCGACGACATCCACTTCGCCGAGCTCACGGCCCAGGACGTCGTGCGTCACCGACTCGTCGGCGAGATCGTCGACGCCTACGGCCGGTGGGATGCCGACCAGGACGGGCGATCCACGCCTTCGCGCACCCGTCGAACCACGCGCGCCGCGGACCGGGACGGCGGCGCATGAGCATCGACGTCCTCAACGAGACTGATTTCGCGCTCGACGAGCTCGAGCTCGTCGCCTGCGCCCGCTATGTCATGGGCGAGATGAAGGTTCATCCCCAGGCCGACCTCTGCCTGCGCCTCGTCGACGAGCCAGCCATGGAGACCCTTCACGTGCAGTGGATGGACCTTCCCGGCCCGACCGACGTCATGAGCTTCCCCATGGACGAGCTGCGCCCCGGCAGCGACGACGACGATCCGGAGGAGGGTGTCCTCGGCGACATCGTCCTCTGCCCGAGCGTGGCGCAGAAGCAGGCCGCGGACGCGGGCCACGCCACCGAGGAGGAGCTGCTGCTCCTCACGACGCACGGCATTCTCCACCTGCTCGGCTACGACCACGCCGAGCCCGAGGAAGAGCGGGAGATGTTCGAGCTGCAGCGCCAGCTCCTCCTCACCTTCCTCGCGACGAGGGGTCGGAACGGTGCCTGACCCAGCCAGTCCCGACACCCGCGCGGTGTCGGGAACCCGGACGGTGGCCGCATGACCAGGCTCATCGTCATCAGCATCTTCGGGCTCGTCCTGGCCTTCGCCCTGTCGGCGGCCGAAGCCGCCCTCTCGCGCGTGTCGCGAGTGCGCGCCCAGGAGCTCCACGACGACGGCCGAGCCGGCTCCAGGGCGCTGGCCACCGTCGTGGCCGACAGCGCGGCATACCTGTCCGTTCTGTCGTTCGTGCGAGTCATCGCCGAGATGACCACGGCGGTCCTCGTGACCGTTGCCGTTCACCGGGTCGTCGACGGCGCCTGGAAGCCCCTGCTCACCGCCATCGCGATCATGGCCGTGGTTTCGTTCGCGCTCGTCGGTGTCTCGCCCCGCACTCTCGGCGGTCAGCACGCCACGAAGGTCTCGCTGCTCGCGGCACCTGTCGCCATCTGGCTGCGCCGCGTCCTCGGCCCGCTCTCGCACCTGCTCGTGCTCTTTGCGAACGCAGTCACTCCGGGGCGCGGTTATCGCGACGGCCCGTTCGACAGTGAGTCCGAGCTGCGTGACCTCGTTGACATGGCAGGGGAGTCCTCACTCATCGAGGCCGGTGAGCGCCAGATGATTCACTCCGTCTTCGAACTCGGCGACACCCTGGCCCGTGAGGTCATGGTCCCACGCACCGACATGGTGACGATCGACTCTGACCGCGAAGCCCGCAAGGCGATGAATCTCTTTCTCCGCAGCGGATATTCACGCATCCCGGTGACGGGCGAGGACTCCGACGACGTGCTCGGCCTGCTCTACTTCAAGGACGTCGTGCGTCGCATCACCGCAGACCCCGCCAGTGCCGTGACACCCGTCATCGACCTCATGCGGCCGATGCCGTTCATCCCCGAGTCCAAGCCGGTCGACGCCCTGCTGCGCGAGATGCAGCGCGACCAGACCCACTTCGCGCTCGTCATCGACGAGTGGGGTGGCACGGCCGGCCTCGTGACGATCGAGGACATCATCGAGGAGATCGTGGGCGAGATCGCCGACGAGTACGACCGCGAGACCCCAGACCTCGAACAGCTCGAGGACGGCCGGTGGCGCGTCGACGCCACGATGGACATCGACGACCTAGCCGACGAGCTCGGGGTGACGATCGAGGAGGACGAGGTCGACACCGTCGGCGGACTCATCGGCAAGACCCTCGGTCGGGTTCCGATCCTCGGCTCCACCTGTGAGGTGGCTGGTCTGCGACTGACCGCCGAACGCATGGCCGGACGCCGGCACCGCATTGCCACCGTCATCGTCGAACGCGTCGCAGCAAGGGACCGCGAGATGATGCACACAGCCGACACCGGGAGTTCCCATGAGTGAAGACGCCACCGACGAGTTCGGCCACACCTCCAAACCCGGCTATGTCGCGGGCTTTGCCTGCCTCATCGGGCGCCCCAACGCGGGGAAGTCGACGCTGACCAACGCCCTCGTCGGCGAGAAGGTCGCCATCACGTCGAGCAAGCCGCAGACGACGCGGCACACGATTCGCGGCATCGTCACCTCCCCGATGAGCCAGATCGTGCTGGTCGACACCCCCGGTCTGCACAAGCCGCGGACCCTGTTGGGGGAGCGCCTCAACGACCTCGTCCGCGAGACCCTGCTCAACGTCGACGTCGTGGGCTTCTGCCTCCCGGCCGACCAGCGCATCGGCCCGGGCGACCAGTGGATCGCCCGTGAGCTCGCCGAGCTGCGGCAGGCCAAGCGCACGCCGATCATCGCGCTGGCCACGAAGTCCGACAAGGTCGACCGGCAGCGCCTTGCCGAGCACCTCATCTCCATCGACCAGCTCGGCGAGTGGGCCGAGATCGTGCCGTGCTCGGCGACCAAGGGAGACCAGGTCGACACCGTCGCCTCGGTGATCGCGAAGTACCTCCCGTCCTCGCCCGGCCCGCTCTATCCCGACGACGTCCTCACCGACGAGCCACACGCCATCATGATCGCCGAGCTCGTCCGCGAAGCCGCCCTCGAAGGGGTGCGCGACGAGCTCCCGCACTCGCTGGCGGTCGTCGTCGAGGAGATGCTTCCTCGCGAGGATCGACCCGAGGGCAAGCCGATGATGGACGTTCGCGTCAACGTCTTCGTCGAGCGCTCCTCGCAGAAGGCCATCATCATCGGGCGCGGTGGGTCACGACTGCGCGAGGTCGGGACCAACGCTCGCGAGGGCATCGAGAAGTTGCTCGGTCAGCGCGTCCACCTCGACCTGCACGTCAAGGTCGCCAAGGACTGGCAGCGCGACCCAAAACAGTTGCAGCGCTTGGGTTTCTGACCCCACGAAGGTGCGCACCCGGCATACGCCGGTTGCGTCAGCGACGGTGACGACCGTGCGAGCCGGGCGCCGTCTGCAAGGGCGCCCCAGTTTGTGATCGACGGCAGGTTTCGGCATGGTGGGCAGGTTGCACGAACCTGACCACGGCGGCAAATGAGTCGCGTACGAGACTGACGAGAACAACGAAGGAGCGGCGTTCGCGCCGAATCACCTGTGAACCAGAAACTCATGAACACCGGCCCGACAGCCCCAGGGGACGTGGCAGGGGAGCGCGAGATCCTCGACGGACCGCTCCTCGAGGAGAGCCTCCACCCGGCACTCGACCACGCGGTCGAGGAGCACCAGGCAGACGCCCCCCAGAAGCTCGACACGATCGTCTTCGGAGTCACGGCGGCCATCGCCATCGGCTTCGTCCTCTGGGGTTTTGTCAGCACGGAGACCCTCGGCTCGGCCTCGGACAGCGGCCTCTCGTGGGTCGTGCACAACATGGGCTGGCTGTTCTCGCTCGTGGCCTCGGGCTTCGTCATCTTCGTCATCTGGCTTGCCGCAGGGAAGTTCGGTCGCATCCCGCTCGGACGCGACGACGAGCAGCCTGAGTTCAAGACCGTCTCGTGGATCGCAATGATGTTCTCCGCGGGCATGGGCATCGGCCTGATGTTCTACGGCGTCTCCGAGCCGGTCGCGCACTTCGTCACCCCGCCTCCCGGGACCGGAGTGGCCGGTAACCCCGAAGCCGTCCAGACCGCGATGGCGACCACCCTCTTCCACTGGACGCTCCACCCGTGGGCGATCTACGCGGTCGTGGGACTCGCTGTCGCCTACGGCGTCTTCCGTCGGGGCCGCTCGCTGCTCATCAGCTCGGCCTTCGCGCCGCTCATCGGTGAGAGGCGGGCCAACGGGCCGGCCGGCCGCGTCATCGACATCCTCGCGATCTTTGCCACCCTCTTCGGGTCGGCTGCCTCGCTCGGCCTCGGCGCCCTGCAGATCGGCTCCGGTCTCGAGATCGTCGGCGGCATCGGCCGTGCGGGCAACGGCGTCCTCGTCGCGATCATCGTCGTCCTGACGCTCTGCTTCATCCTGTCGGCGGTCTCCGGTGTCTCCAAAGGCATCCAGTGGCTCTCGAACACCAACATGGTGCTGGCACTCGTGCTCGCCGTCTTCGTCTTCGTCGTCGGCCCGACCGTCTTCATCCTCAACCTCGTGCCGACCGCTGTGGGGTCCTACTTCCAGGACCTCGCGATGATGTCCGCGCGCACCGACGCCGCTGGCGGCGACGCGATGCAGACCTGGCTCTCGGGCTGGACGATCTTCTACTGGGCCTGGTGGGTCTCCTGGACGCCGTTCGTCGGCATGTTCATCGCGCGCATCTCGCGCGGTCGCACCATCCGCCAGTTCGTCACCGGTGTCCTGCTCGTGCCGAGCATGGTCTCGCTCGTCTGGTTCGCCATCTTCGGTGGCGCCGGGATCTTCACGCAGCGCGGTGGCACCGACCTGGCTGGCGCGGAGACGCCCGAGGCGACGTTGTTCTCCATGCTCGAGACGATGCCGCTGTCGACGGTCACCTCGATCGTCGTCATGCTGCTCGTCGCGATCTTCTTCATCTCCGGCGCCGATGCGGCCTCGATCGTCATGGGCACGCTCTCCGAGCGCGGCACCTTGGCGCCGAGTCGCCCCACGGTGATCTTCTGGGGTGCGGCCACCGGTGCCGTTGCTGCGGTGATGCTCGTCGTCGGTGGCGAGGATGCCCTGTCCGGGTTGCAGAACATCACGATCGTGGCGGCCCTGCCGTTCCTCTTCGTGATGGTCGGACTGGCCGTTGCCCTCGTGAAGGACCTGTCGAGCGACCCGCTCGTCGTCCGTCGGGCGTATGCCGTGGCGGCCGTCGAGCAGGCCATCGTCGCCGGTGTGACCGAGCACGGCGACGACTTCACCCTCACCTTCGAGGAGTCCAGGCCCGGCGAGGGTGTCGGCGAGCACGTCACCTTGTCCGGCGCCTCCTCAACCGTCGAACCGGTCGTGGTGGACACCCTCGACAAGGCGCGCGACGACGAGAAGGTGCTGAGCACGCCCACGTCCTGAACGCCTGAAGCAACCCGACTCGCATGGCTCCTAGACTGGGGCCATGCGAGTTGGTGTCTTCGGAGCGACCGGTCAGGTCGGCAATGTCATGCGCGCTCTCCTTGTGGAGCGGGGTTTCCCGGTCGAGGAGATGCGCTACTTCGCGTCGGCCCGTTCGGCCGGCACGACGTTGCCCTGGAAGGACAGCGAGGTCACCGTCGAGGACACGGCGACGGCTGACTTCTCCGGGCTCGATCTCGCCCTGTTCTCCAACGGAGGCACGGCTTCGAAGGAGTGGGCTCCGCGCGTGGCCGCTGCCGGAGCCGTTGTCGTCGACAACTCCTCGGCCTGGCGACGCGACCCGGATGTGCCTCTCGTGGTGAGTGAGGTGAACCCGCACGACCTCGACTCGATCCCCAAGGGCATTGTCGCGAACCCGAACTGCACGACCATGGCCGCGATGCCGGCCCTCAAGCCGTTGCACGACGTCGCTGGTCTCGTCGCACTTCGCGTGGCGTCCTACCAGGCCGTGTCCGGCTCTGGCGGTGCCGGTGTGCGCGAGCTCGACGGACAACTCCGCGGTGGGTATGCCGCTGGCGACCCTGCCGCTCTGGCTCTCGATGGTCGCGGGGTCACCATCCCGGACCCCACCCTGTATGCCGCGCGCATCGGCTTCAATGTCGTGCCGCTCGCCGGCTCGATCGTCGACGACGGCTCCCTCGAGACCGACGAGGAGCAGAAGCTGCGCAACGAGTCGCGCAAGATCCTGCACATCCCGGACCTGCGTGTCTCGGGGACGTGTGTGCGTGTGCCGGTCTTCACCGGCCACTCGCTCGCCATCCACGCCGAGTTCGCCGACGACATCACGCCCGAGCAGGCGCTCGAGCTGCTCGGCAAGGCTCCCGGTGTGGTCGTCACCGATGTCCCGAACCCGCTCGAAGCGGCCGGTCGCGACGAGGTCTTCGTCGGTCGCGTCCGCGTCGACCAGGCAGCGCCCGAGGGCAAGGGGCTCACACTCTTCGTCGTCGGTGACAACCTGCGCAAGGGTGCTGCCCTCAACGCGGTCCAGGTCGCCGAAGAACTCCTCAAGCGCCGCTGACTCGTCACCTTGCGTCTGCGCAAGTGGTGGTTCCAGCCGCCACTTCCGCAGACTCAACGGGCTGGGGCGGAGCGTCAGAGGGCGGTCATCCAGTTGCGCCAGGTCTGGGTGACCTGCATCCCGACGTGGTCAGCCGCCGCGACGAGGCGGTCACCGTCCCAGATACCGATGCTCTCCGGCTCGAGGTCGAAGCTGCCCCGGCCCAGTCGCCCTGGATGTCCTCGATCTCGATGGCCACCTCGCCGGCATCCACGAGCTCAGTGGCTGCGACGAGATTTGCATGGGCTGGTCGCGGCGCGACAGTTGTGAGAGAGTCCTCTCGAAACAGTTCTCTCACAATTGGCGAAAGGTCGACGATGAGCAATCCGTACGGCGACGTCGAGCTCAGCCCCAAGAGCATGCGCGCACTGGCTCATCCAGTGCGTCTCGCGATCCTCAGCCGCCTCCAGGGGTACGGGCCGAGCACGGCGACCGCGCTGGCACCACTTGTCGGGGCCACGCCATCGGTCACGAGCTGGCACCTGCGCCACCTCGCCGAGCATGGTCTCGTGCGCGATGCCGACGTCGAGGCGGATGGGCGACAGCGCTGGTGGGAGGCCGTGGGGAGGGGCTTCCGGTTCACGCCCCCCGCAGACGAGGTCGGCCAGGATGCGGCGAGCCTGCTCTCGCGCGTCATGTTCGACCAGGCCGAGCACCTGCCGGCCGAATGGGCCCGCGACGTCGAACCGTTGCTCGAGCCACAGTGGCGTCGTTCGGCGGGGTTGTCGAACACGACGATCCTGGCAACGTCCGACGAGCTGGATGAGATCGAAGCCGCGATCGAGAGCGTGTTGGCGCCCTACGTGCTGCGCAAGGGTGAGGCGTCCGCCGAGGTGGCAACCGGCACCCGCCGGGTCCGGATGCTGCGCTACGTCCTGCCGACGGCGGTCGTCGAGGAGCCCGACGAGGAGGAGCCGTGAGTGTAAGGGGCACCCGGGCGCCGCTGTGGCGCGACAGCCGGTTCGCGACCTACTGGGCCGGTCAGGGCATCTCGCAGTTCGGAGACCGGATCACCGAGCTGGCGCTGCCGTTCATCGCCGTCACGACATTGCAGGCCAGTGCTCCCACGGTGGGTCTGCTCACTGCCGCGGTGTGGGCACCCAACATCCTGTCGATCTTCATCGGATCCTGGGTCGACCAGCAGTCGCGCAAGCGCCGCCTGCTCATCGTGGCTGATCTCCTGCGGGCCGTCGTCCTGCTCAGCCTCCCTCTCGCGCACTGGTTCGGGGTCGTCACCATGGGCCAGCTGATCGCCGTGGCGCTGGTCGCGGGACTGGGGCAGGTGCTGTACCAAACGGCATACCCAAGCTTCTTTGTTTCTCTCGTGCGGCGCGATCAGTTCGTCGAGGCCAATGGGCTGCTCAGCTCGACGCGGTCGATCTCCTACGTCGGTGGTCCGGCGCTGGCCGGTGGTCTCATCCAGGCCTTCACCGCGCCGGTGGCGCTGCTCGTCGACGCCGTCTCCTTCCTTGCGTCCGCAGTCCTCATCGGCCGGGTCAAGGTCGAGGACCGTCCGGTGGCCGTGTCGGAGGGCAGTCTCTGGCGACGGTCGCGGGAGGGCATGGGCCTCGTGCTGCGCCACCCCTACCTGCGTGCCTCCCTCGCCTGCGTCACCACGATCAACTTCTTCAACTTCGTCGCGGCAGCGCTGCTCATCCTCTTCGCGAGCCGACAGCTGGACCTGTCGGCTGGCGCGATCGGTCTGGCGCTGGGCATCGGTGCCACGGGTGGTGTTCTTGGCGCAGTCCTGGCTGGCCGAGTCACGCGATGGCTCGGGGTGGGGCGCACGATCTGTGTCGGGGCCGTGCTCTTCTCGGCTCCCTTCGCGCTGCTGCCGTTGGCCGGTGGGCCCCTGTGGATGCGGATGGGAGTCCTCGGCCTCGTGGAGTTCATCGCTGGCTTCGGCGTGATGCTCCTCGACGTGCCGCTCAACGCGTTGCAGACCGCTGTCACTCCTGACGCCGTGCGGAGCCGGGTGACGGGTGCCTTCACCACGGTGAACTACGGCATCCGACCGGTGGGCGCGGTGCTCGGTGGCTTCCTCGGCGAGTGGTTCGGCATCGGACCGACGATGGTCGTCGCAGCCATCGGTGGAACGCTGTCCATCCTGTGGCTCGTCGGGTCGCCGATTCCGGGCACCCGCACGATCGAGGAGCTCGACGACGTCTTCCCGGACCTCGTGACCCGATCAACCTGACCGGACATAGGGTCGGTTCCGTGACTCGCAAAGCTGCCCTCATCCGCCGCCCCGGTTCGCGTCTCGCCGACGGGCTCGTCACCCACCTCGAGAAGTCGAGCATCGACCTCGACCTCGCTCTCCACCAGTGGGAGGCGTATGCCGCGTGCCTGCGTTCTGCAGGTTGGGAGACTTTCGAGGTCCCTCCTGCCGATGACTGCCCCGACGCGGTCTTCATCGAGGACGCCGTCGTGGTCAGTGGGGATCTCGCGATCCTGACGAATCCCGGTGCGACAGAACGCAAACCGGAGGTGGCTGGGGTCGAGTCCGTGGTGCGTGACCTCGGCTACCGCGTCGTGCGGATCAAGGACCCGGGCACGCTCGACGGTGGAGACGTCCTCAAGGTGGGCGACACGGCATACGTCGGTCTGGGCGGACGCACCAACGGTGCGGGGATCCGGCAGCTCGCCGAGCACTTCGCCACCGTCGGCCTGCGCACCCAGGCCGTGACCGTGGAGCGAGCGCTCCACCTCAAGTCGGCCGTGACCGCGTTGCCCGATGGCACGGTCATCGGCTGGGACCCGGTCGTGGACTGGCCCGGAGCGTTCCCCGTCTATGAAGGCATGCCCGAGGAGCCGGGAGCGCATGTCGTGCACCTCGACGACAACCTGCTGCTCATGGCGGCCAGCGCGCCGCGCACGGCAGAGTTGCTGCGTGGTCGCGGCCACGAGGTCGTCACCGTCGACATCAGTGAGTTCGAGAAGCTCGAGGGCTGCGTCACCTGTTTGTCGGTCCGCTGCCGCGGCTGATCGGTCCGGGGCTCAGTCGGACCAGGTCCAACCTCGTTCGGCGAGTGCCTCCCGGAGGAATCGGACCGCGACGGGCCCGACGCCGTGCATCGCCGTGAGCTGGGCCTCGCTCAGGTCCCGTACCTGCTCGAGCGTCCAGATCCCCTGAGCGCGAAGGGCGCGGGTCGCGGGAGCACCGATGCGCGGGAGGGGCGTGCCGGCCGGCGCGGCCTCGCGGTCGAGTCGAGGCGTGCTGGCTTCGGCATCGACGACGGCCACACCACGGGGCGAGAGGCGATGGCCGATGTCGAGGGACTCGGTCAGACCCAACTCCTTGAGCTTGCGCACGTCCCGTTTGAAGCTCGGTGTGTCGCGGCCCAGCTCTGCGGCCAGGTCAGGGGCGCGCACCGTGGGGGAGCGGTCGATGATCGCCAGGCTCGCGCGGGTCCAGGGGCCGATCGACGAGGCCGCGTCGAGCCGGTCGAGGCGGACCCGGATGGTGGCCACCTCATCGGCGTCGGGTGCGGTCGCGCGCAGGGCCTCACGCGGGTCGGCACCGGCATACGTCAGGCCCATTCGCCATGCCGGGCGGTCTGCCTTGCCCTCCAGCATCCGACGCAGCTCGACGAGGGATGCCGCGCCGGCCCGCCGTGCGTCGGCGGCCGTGATCCGACTCTTCTTGCGTCTGCGGATGTGGCGGTTCTAGCAACCACAGGCGCAGACGCAAGGGTGCGGGGGTGACCACAAGGCGGACCGGCCGTCGACGGATCGGTGCGCGCACGGCATACTCGATGTCGTGCAGCACTGTCTCCTCCTTCTCTGCCGCGGCGAGGCCTGAATCGGCCCTCCTCGTCGCGGAGTTCGCTGTGCCCATGGCTGAGCACACGACGAGCAGTGAGTAGAGGCGCAAGATGATCCACCCCCAGCAGTCGTCCAGAATGCCGACGTCGAAGTACGTCGCCTTCCAGGACCAGATCGAGGTCCACCTCCCCGACCGCACCTGGCCCGACCAGGTCATGTCCAAGGCCCCGCGTTGGTGCGCGGTCGACCTGCGGGACGGCAACCAGGCGCTGATCGACCCGATGGACTCCGAGCGCAAGATGCGGATGTTCAAGCTCCTCGTTCGCATGGGCTACAAGGAGATCGAGGTCGGCTTCCCGAGCGCCAGCCAGACCGACTTCGACTTCTGTCGCGAGCTGATCGACGGCGGGCACATCCCCGACGACGTGACGATCCAGGTGCTCACCCAGTGTCGCGACCACCTCGTCGAGCGCACCTTCGACGCGATCCGGGGGAGCAAGCAGGCGATCGTCCACTTCTACAACTCCACCTCGATACTGCAGCGGCGAGTCGTCTTCGACCTGCCCAAGGAAGGCATCATCGACATCGCCCTCCAGGGCGCGCGGCTGTGTCGCAAGCTCGAGGAGACGGTGCCCGACACCGACGTCTACTACGAGTACTCGCCGGAGTCCTACACGGGCACCGAGCTCGAGTTCGCGGTGGAGATCTGCAACGCGGTCATCGAGGTCATCGACCCGACGCCGGATCACAAGATGATCATCAACCTGCCCGCGACCGTCGAGATGGCGACGCCGAACGCCTATGCCGACTCGATCGAGTGGATGGTGCGCCACCTCGATCGTCGTGAATCCGTTGTCGTGAGCCTGCATCCGCACAATGACCGCGGTGAGGGAGTTGCTGCTGCGGAGCTCGGCTACCTCGCCGGCGCCGACCGCATCGAGGGCTGCCTGTTCGGCAACGGTGAGCGCACCGGCAACGTCTGTCTCGTCACGCTCGGCATGAACCTCTACAGCCAGGGCATCGACCCGCAGATCGACTTCTCCGACATGGCCGAGATCCGTCGCACGGTCGAGTACTGCAACCAGCTGCCCGTGCACGAGCGGCACCCGTGGGGTGGTGACCTCGTCTACACAGCCTTCTCCGGGTCGCACCAGGACGCGATCAAGAAGGGCCTCGACGACATGGAACGTCGAGGCAAGGCGGACGGCAAGACGATCAACGAGCTCGCCTGGGGCGTGCCCTACCTGCCGATCGACCCGCACGACATCGGCCGCTCCTACGAGGCCGTGGTCCGCGTCAACAGCCAGTCCGGCAAGGGCGGCTCGGCCTACCTGCTCAAGTCCGAGCACGGTCTCGACCTGCCGCGCCGTTTGCAGATCGAGTTCAGCCAGGTCGTCCAGCGCCGCGCCGACGAGCAGGGGGGCGAGATCACGGCCAAGGAGCTGTGGAAGATCTTCCGCGACGAGTACCTCCCGGCCAAGCCCGGGAAGCACAACGAATGGGGCAGGTTCACCCCGGTGAGCCACACCCTCGTGAGCGCCGGCGACGGGCGTGACCACATCACTGCGGTCATGCTCGACCACGGCGAGGAGATCACACTCGACGGCTTCGGCAACGGCCCGATCGCGGCCTTCATCGACGCGCTCGGGACGCTCGGGGTGGACGTGCGGGTTCTCGACTACTCCGAGCACGCGCTGTCCTCCGGTGGTGACGCGAAGGCTGCGGCCTACGTCGAGTGTGCCGTCGCTGGCCGCGTGCTGTGGGGCGTCGGCATGCACTCGTCGATCGTGCGGGCCTCGCTGACCGCTGTGCTCTCGGCGGTCAACCGGGCCGCCCGCGACGCCGACTCCTGACCGACGCCCTGACGCCCTGACGCCCTGACGCGGAAGTCGCCTGGTGACGCGGTTGTTGCCGCGTCAGCTGACGACTTCCGCGTCATGCGTCACCGGTGAGGCCTTCGTGGAGGCGTAGGCGTGACCCTGCTCACGGTCGAGCTCGGTCTCGCTCTTGTTGCGCAGCACGAAGATGTAGACGAGCAGTGACGCTGCGATGCAGAGCGTGACGTAGACGATGAACGCGGTGACGTGGTCGCTCTTCTTCGCGGCCTCGTAGATGACCGGCGCAGTGCCACCGAACACCGAGTTGGCCAGTGCATAGCCGACGCCGACACCGAGCGCACGCACCCGAACGGGGAACAGCTCGGCCTTGACGATCGCGTTGATCGACGTGTAGCCGGTGAGGATGACGTAGCCGACCGCGACGAGTGCCCACGACCCCATTGGGTCGGTGATCTGGGGCAGGTAGGTGATCAGGAAGTACGTCCAGATGACGCCGCCGATACCGAAGAAGACCAGCATGGGCTTGCGGCCGATCCGGTCGCTGATCAGGCCGCCGATGGGCTGCAGGGCCATGAGGAAGAGCAGCAGCGTGAGGTTGATCCAGCTCGCGGTCAGGCCCTCACCCTTGTAGGTCGCCTTGATGGTGGCGGGAGCGTTGACGCTGTAGGTGTAGAACGCGATGGTGCCGCCCATGGTGATGAGGAAGCAGGTGAGCAGCGCCTTGCGGTGGGTGGTGAAGAGCGTGCGCAAGGAGCCCGACTCCTTGTCGACGGAGTCCAGGTCGGATGCCGACATCGACTCGTCCATCGTCGAGCGCAGCCAGAACACCGTGACCGCGGCCAGGCCACCGACCGCGAAGGCGATGCGCCAGCCGTAGGCAGACATCTGCTCGTCGTCGAGGAAGACCTGAAGAACAAGCAGCATCAGCTGCGCCAGGGCATGCCCGCCGATGAGGGTGACGTACTGGAAGGACGAGAAGAAACCACGCCGCTCCGCCGTCGCCGCCTCGGACATGTAGGTGGCCGAGGTGCCGTACTCCCCGCCTGTCGCGAAGCCCTGGAGCAGGCGACACATCACCAGCAGGACGATCGCGAGCGACCCGATGCTGTCGTGAGTGGGGAGCAGGGCGATCACCATCGACGCCACTGCCATCATCGAGATGCTGAGGACGAGCGCAGGTCGGCGACCGCGGCGGTCGGCATAGCGTCCGAAGAACCACGAGCCGACAGGTCGCATGATGAAGGTCACCGCAAAGATGGCCATGGTGAAGATGCCGGCGTTGGGTTCGTCGCCCCCGAAGAACTCAGGCTCGAAGTACGTCGCGAACACCGTGTAGACGTAGACGTCGTACCACTCGACGAGGTTTCCGGACGACCCCTTCAGGGTGTTGAGGACAGCGCGCTGAGTGGTGTTCTCCGGTCGACCGACGGTGGTTGAAGACATGGGTCGACTTTACGGAGTGCTCTTCCCGTCGGCTACTCGGCGTGCTCAGCCGACGGTCACCGTGGCCGTGCGGCTCACGCCGTTGACGGTCACCGTGAGCGTTCCCGTTCCGGTCCGCAGGCCGGTCACCTTCCCGGTCACCGGGTTGTATGCCGCGACAGCAGACGCCGCCGCAGATCCCGTTCCGACGTGGACCCGTTGACCACTCCAGGACGCGCTCACCGGGTAGGCGAGCGGGAAGGTGCGCGTGCCCTGCCTGATCGTCGTCGTCACGGGCAGTGAGGCACCCACGGGGACGGACGGCATACTCACAGTCAGTTCGTCGACGTGCGGACGGATCTGGACCCGGGCCCACGGGTGAGGGCCGGGCTCGGCCGGGTCGGCGCGATAGAGCTTGGGCGCTGGGGTCAGGGGCGCCTCGGGGTCGATGCGCACGGTCGTCCAGCCGGAGAAGCCACCCTCGTCGGGGGACGTCGACGGAGCCTTGCCCGAGTTGCCGTTGATGACGTAGGGCACGGCGTTGACGCGGCCCGCGGAGAATGCACCGACGTGACCGCCGACGAAGAGTGCACCCTTGCCCGTCCTGGCCCGGAAGTCGGACAGCCATGTCTCCACCGTCTGGGCCTCCACCCGGTCGAGCATCTGGGACGCCTTGACGGGGCTCGGGTCGCGCGGCGGGTGGTGCCAACCAATGACGACACCGTTGACGGCGTCGTTCTGCTCGGCGTCATCGAGGGCGGAGCGCAGCATCTGCCACTGGTCGAAGCCGCCGCCACGGAGCGTGCCCATGGAGGAGTCGAGCAGGACGAACCGCGTGCCCTTGTGGACGAAGCTGTGGTGGGTCGCGCCGAAGACCGCGCTGAAGTTGCTCGTCGACCCGGGACCGTAGATCTCGTGGTTGCCAGGGAGGTAGTACCACTTCACTCCCTTGGCGGTGAGCTCCTCGTCGATGACCTTCTTGGCCAGCGCGAAGTCGGCGGGGTAGCCGGTGTCCACCAGGTCTCCAGTGATGACCACGAAATCCGGTGTGCTGGAGACGATTTCGCGCATCGTGCGACGCACGGCCGGCACGAGCGACTGGTTGTCGGCGGTGAACTGACCGTCCGACATCACCGCATAGCTGAACTGCTCACCCGACGTGCTGAGCGCGGTGTGCTGCTGCACCACCGGGTCCTGGACCACGGGCCCGTCAGGCGCACTCACCGGGGGAGCGGTCTTGACGACGAGGTCGTCGAACACCACGGCACCCGTGTAGGAGCGGGCGGCCCCGGTCTCGATGGCCGCCACGAAGTTGAGGGTGATCGGCCCCGGGAGAGTCTGTGGGACCGGCACCTCCATGTACTTCCAGCCGGTCCACGTGATGTAGGGCCCATAGAGCGAGGCGGCCTTGCCCTCACCGTCGCTGATGCCGAACGAGGTCCACGCGCCCTTGCCGTCGCCGAGGACCCACACGCCCAGCGCGAGCGGCTGGCCTTGGGTGATCGTGATCGGCGTGGCCGGTCGCGCATAGCCGACGCGGGTCGCCGTCGACAGGGTGAAGTCGTAGTTCATCTTCAGTCCGGTGCCACCCTCGCGACCAGGCGCCGGCTCCACTGAACCTGCCGCGCGGGCCTGGGTGAACCGCCACGTCGCGGCGTCGTCGAAGGTGCTGAGGGTCGTGCTCACCGAACCGATCGCCACCGGCACGTGCGTGACGACACCCTTGGCGGTGGCCTTGATGACCACGGCTCCGGTGGTGACTCCGGCCTTGGCCCTGACGGTGAAGTCGACACCCGCGCTCGTGACGTCGACCAGCGCCTTGTCGTAGTCGAGCGTGACGTCGCCTGTCTCGAGTGGCGTCTCGAAACCGTTGGCATCAGCGCCGATCACCCGGAACGTCGACGGCTCAGCGGGGTCGAGGATGGACACCTTGTCAACGCTGGGCCGCAGTCGCAGCAGCGGTCCGAGGACGGTCAGCGTGAGGGTCTCCTTGAGGGCCTTGATCTCCGCGGTGGCGACGACTTGGCCGGGCGCACTCGCGCGCAGCAGTCCAGTTCCCGAGATGGTCGCGTTCCCCTGTGCCCGGTATGCCGGTGAGGCCGCCACGGGTGCGTACGTCTCGTCGTGTCCCAGGGCAGTGAGCTGTCGCGTGAGTCCGGGGAAGACTCGCCGCAGGTCCACGTTCTCTTCGTCAGAGGTGGTGATGAGCCGGAGACCTCGGACCTGTCCCGAGCCGGCGGCGGCGAACAGGCCGACGCCGTCGGGGACCGGTCGCAGGTGTCCGTCGGAGGGTTGGTTCTCGACGTCGAGGTCGGTCTCGCCGGCCTCGCGGGCGAGCATGGTCGAGGACCCGCCGCCGTCGAGGTTGATGCCGGAGGTGGCTCCGACCTCCTTGAGGAAGGCACCGGTCTCGGCATAGGTCATACCGCGCGAGGCGGCCATGCGTCCATCGACCGTGAGGACGAACATCGTGGAGCCGTCGGCGTTGAAGCCGATGGCGGTGCGCGGGTGGATGGCCTTGTCGGTCTGAGGAAGGACGACGCCGTCCTTGAGGAGCATCGTGTTGCCGGAGATCGCCATCTTGAGGTTGGCGCCCTCGTTGCGCAGGGCGTAGTCCACGCTGACCCTGTCGCCGACGGTGAGGGCGGCGAGCTTGTCCGCTCCTGTCCCGCGACCCACCACGGCCAGCTGGTCCTTGTCGAGCTGCCCCTCACCGGCCACCGTGGCGACCGACTCGACGACGCCGCCTCGGGTCACGACCTCGCGGACCTTCGTCGCGCCTCCGGTGACCCGGGTCCGGGTGTAGTCACCCCACAGGGGAGTGAAGACCGTGACACCGTTCGTCGGGATGGCGGTCTGGTTGAGGCCTTCCAGCGGGATGGACCCCGTCGGCAGGGAAATGGAACCTTGCAGGAACATCGACGTGATCTGGCCGAGGTTGGTGTCACCCACGCCGAGCGCGTGGTTGTGCCCCGGGTTCGGACCCTTGACTACGGTGCCGTCGAGCTGCTTGGCGCCACCCTCGGGGGCGCTGGAGTTGTTGATGTCGAAGTAGTCGCCGTTGACCGCTGCCACAGCGCGGCGCGGTTCGGCCTGCTCCGTCAACGGGGATGCGGCCGCGACCTTGCCGGCGTTGATGTAGTCGGGCCTGACCGAACCTGCCGCCAGGTCGACCTTGAGCAGGTCGCCACGCATGAACCCGCCGGCATCGAGCCACTCGAAGGATCGCAGCGACACGGCGGGTGCCACAGGCCTGGTCACATCGCTCAGCCAGAGGCGATCGTCGATCTGGTTCGCCTGTGGCGCAACGACTCTCGGCTCGCTGACATCGGAGCTGCCAGCGGCGATGCGTCCGGCGGCCGCGTCCACGCCCGCGATGACTGGTGCACTGCCGTCGTGGTCAGGTCCGACAGGGGAGGCCTGGGCTCCGGTGGGAGCGAGGAGGCCGAGCGGGAGAGCGATCGTCGCGGCGACGAGGCCCTTCCAGGAGCGAGAGCGGGTCGATCGCGAGGAGGCGGGCATGTCGAGAAGTCCACCGCGGCGAAGTGTGGTGGAAACAATTTCCCGATGAATAGCCGGCAAACGTAACTTGTTCACATGACGAGTCTGGCACTGACTGCTGCCGAGCGCGCGGTGAGCGAACGGCCGTGAATCCCGGTGGCCCGTTCCTCAGAATGTCAGGACTTCCGCCGTCGTCGTCGCCGCCTCGTGGTCGTCGGGGTTGGGCTCGATGCCGATGCCGGGCCCGTCGGGGAGCTGTCAGCGAATCCCGTGCGGCCGGAACTGGATCGAGATCCTCGGCCCGACCGGCTTGGAGGTCTTGGGGATCGCGTGGTCCCAGGTGCGCTGGCATGAGCCACCCATCACCACGAGGTCGCCGTGGCCGAGCGAAAAGCCGATGGACGAGCCACCGCCACGGGGCCGCAGCATCAGCGACCGAGCCGATCCGACGGACAGGATCGCGACCATCGTGTCCTGGTCCTTGGCCCGCCCGATCCGGTCACCGTGCCACGCGACGGAGTCGCGTCCGTCCCTGTAGAGGCACATCCCGGCGGTGACGAACGGCTCACCCAGCTCACCGGCATACCTGTCGGACAACGTTTTTCGCGCTTGGGTGAGGACGGGGTGGGGGAGCGCCTCATCCGATTCGTAGAACTTCAGCAACCGAGGGACGTCGACGATGCGTTCGTACATCTCGCGCCGCTCGGCCTTCCACGGCACGTCGTCGTGGAGTGCATCGAAGAGCAGGTCGGCGCCGGTGAGCCAGCTCGGTTGGTAGTCGACCCACGCGCCGCGCGACAGGATCGTGCGGGTCGGGGCGAGCGCCCCGAGGTCGATGGCGTCACCGGTGTCGAAGAGTGAGTGCTGCAGCGCTGCGGCCATGCCGCCGAGCCTAGCAAGAATCGAACGTGTGTTCTAGTGCAAAACGCGCGGCGTATGCCGCGTGCACCACGACCGCTCCCGGGTCGCGGAGCGGTCGTGGGCGTTTCGTGGGCGTCGGGCCCGGTCAGATCGTGAGCTTGGCCCACGTGACCGGACCGACGACACCGTCGGCGAGGAGGCCGCGACTGGTCTGGAAGGCCTTCGCCTTGCCCACGGTGACCGAGCCGAAGACACCGTCAGCGGTGAGGGTGTAGCCGCGTGCGGTCAGGGCCTTCTGGGCGCCGATGACCGCCTGACCCGAGGAGCCCGACTTCACCGTGACGACGAGCGCGGCCCACGTCTTGGGTCCGACCTCGCCATCGGCGAGGAGGCTGCGCGAGGTCTGGAAGGCCTTGACCTTGCCGACCGTGACCGAACCGAAGACCCCGTCGACGGTCAGGGACTGTCCGTGGGCCTTGAGCAGGTGCTGAATGGCGGTGACGCGGAAGCCGGAGGCACCGGACTTCACGGTGGACCAGGCGATGGTCGAGGGTGGGGTGGCGCCGCCGATCTTGGCCACGAGTGGCGCGATGCGCGAGTCGCCCGGGCGCACGTTGATCTCGAAGTGCATCTCGTCCTTGCGACCCGAGTAGTCGCCACCCCAGCGCACGACACCGTTGCAGTAGTTGAGGATCGAGCGGATCCGGCTCACCTGCGCAGCCGAGAACGTGCCGGAGGCGCCGAGCGGGTGCCGGGGCGCGTTGCAGTCGATGGCCGTGCCCGACGCGTGGTTCGACAGGCTCGTGCTGCCCGAGATGACGCGGTAGTTGTAGCCCCAGCAGCCGGGGGTGGCCAGCGCCTCGACCTCACTGTGGAAGCGACGCGCGACGTAGCCCAGGATCGTGTGGACCTGTCCGCCCCGGACCCCCGCCGGGAAGCTGTGACCGGACACGGTGAGGGCGGTGATGCCGATGGAGCTGGCGCTGCTGCTCGCCGGCCACCCGTTCTGCGACGTGGCGGCGTGCGCCGCGCTCGCGCCGGCGACGACGAGACCGCCGCTGAGGGCGAGACCGCCGGCTCCCCGCAGGAGCATCCGCCTCCCCACGTCCGGCGTCTGCGTGAGTGAGTCGTGGTCGTGAAGTCCTGGTTGGTCGTGAAGTTCACACATGGTTCTACCCCTCGTTCGATGCATGGAGTGCCTCTGCCGCAACGAACCTAGGAGCGCCCGGCGGGCGCGTACATGGGGAGGACTCCCCGTCACCTCAGGGTGTCGTCGACTTCGTCATTGAAGGAAAGACCCAAACTCGAGGTGTATGCCGTGTGCCCGCCGGGTGCGTAGGCGAACCACCCCATCTCCGACTCTGTGACGTCAGGAAGTGGCCACAGCTCTCTCGCTTGGCCAGAGGCCTCTCGCACTGCACCCAGGTCCAAGGACACAAACGTCTCGGGAACGTCGAGTGATGACCACGCCACGACGAGTTCGGCTTCACCCGCGGGCACGGGCGCAATCCACATGTGCTGTGAGGCCCGCAGCTCACCCGAGATACCACCCGTTGGAATGAAAAGAGGGGCATCGGCCGTGCCCGGCTCGTCAGGCCCCACATCTGGTGAGTGGCCAAGATCGCCCGCACCCAGCTTGGTCCCATCGTCGAGGAGCAAACCGACCTGCGGCTCCTCGGGCAGGCCGTGGCGGTCCTGCGCGCGCGATGCTGAATCCGGGTTTACCCACGTCTCGATGCGCAGGGACATCCCGCGGTCGTAGGCCTGGGCGTCCATGACCCGGATGACGACGTTGTCCGTCGCGACGACGTCGACCTCGATCGGCACCACCGCCGGGACGACGTTGATCGGCGGTGCCCACGGGACGTTGGCGAACTGGCGCGTCTCCTCAGGCTCGTCCGGCTGCGGGAGGGGTGGCTCGAAGAACGGTGCGCGAGAGCTCATGGCGACACGGTAAGCGCGACGGGCGGCACGGCATACCCGAATTGTCAGAGGGCCGGGAGACAATGGGGCGTGCCGCTCTACCGTGACCAGGGGATCGTGCTGCGCACCCACAAACTGGGTGAGGCAGACCGGATCATCACGGTGCTCACGCGCAGTATGGGCAAGGTCCGCACGGTCGGCAAGGGCGTGCGCCGCACCAAGTCCCGCTTCGGTGCCCGGCTCGAGCCGGGGATGCTCGTGGACCTCCAGTGCTACGAGGGTCGCAACCTCGACACGGTGACCCAGGCCGAGACGCTCGAGTCGTGGGGCGACGTCTGTGCCCGGGACTACGACTCGTGGACGGCGGCCAGCGCGGTGCTCGAGACGTGTGACCGGCTCACCGAGGAGCGCGAGCCGGCGCTCCAGCAGTACTTGTTGGTGACCGGCGCCCTGCGTTCGCTCGCTGGCAAGGAACATGACCCCAACCTCGTCCTCGACGCCTACCTGTTGCGTGCGCTCGCGATCGCCGGTTGGGCGCCGAGCTTCCACGACTGCGCGAAGTGCGGCGCCGAGGGGCCGCACCGGGCGTTCCACATCGTCTCCGGTGGCGCGGTCTGCTCGTCGTGCCGCCCGCCCGGGTCCGCGGCACCCGCGCCAGAGACCCTGCGACTCCTCGCGGCATTGCTCGCCGGCGACTGGTTCATTGCCGACGCCTCCGACCTGCGCCACCGACGGGAGGGGAGCGGACTGACCACGGCATTCCTGCAGTGGCACCTCGAACACGGCGTGCGCTCGCTCCGTATGGTGGAGCGGTGACCAGCCGCCCCTTCGCTCACCCCAGCGGCGCGCAGCCGCCGCCCCTTGCTCCGGCACAGGTGCCTGGCCACGTCGCCATCGTCATGGACGGCAACGGACGCTGGGCCAACCAGCGCGGGTTGCCGCGGACCAAGGGTCACGAGGCCGGCGAGGGCGCGCTGTTGGACGTCGTTGCCGGCGCCATCGAGGCCGGTGTGACGCACCTGTCGACCTACGCCTTCTCGACCGAGAACTGGAAGCGCTCGCCCGACGAGGTCCGCTTCCTCATGGGGTTCAACCGCGATGTCATCCGGCGGCGGCGCGACCAGCTCCACGAGTGGGGGGTGCGCATGGTCTGGGTCGGTCGGCGGCCGCGTCTGTGGTCCTCGGTCATCAAGGAGCTCGAGATCGCGCAGGAGCTGACCCGGCACAACACCGGACTGACTCTGTACTTCTGCGTCAACTACGGCGGCCGGGCCGAGCTCGGTGATGCCGCTCGAGCGCTGGCGCAGGACGTCGCCCGCGGTCGCATCAAGGCCAAGAACGTCGACGAGCGGACGCTCGCCCGCTATCTGCCCGAGCCGGACATGCCCGACGTCGACCTCTTCATCCGGTCGTCGGGGGAGCAGCGCACGAGCAACTTCCTGCTGTGGCAGAGCGCCTACGCCGAGATGGTCTTCCTCGACACCCTGTGGCCCGACTTCGACCGACGCGACCTGTGGCGGGCCATCGAGATCTATGCCGACCGCGACCGCCGCTACGGCGGGGCCGTCGACCTCGCACAGACGTCGACCGACGAGGCGCCCGCGCAGTGAGCCACGAGCGGCCGCACGTCGAGACGCCACCCCTCTCGACCCCTGACGAAGGTGAGATCCGCGCCCGACGCTCGCCACGGCATACGCATCAGGAGGAGCACGACGATCCCCCTCCGGAGACCGGCGGCTACGCGGTCTGGATCCTCGCGGCCGGCATGCTCGTCCTGGCGCTCGCCCGACCTCGGCTCACCGCACTGCTCGATGACCACGAGGCCGTGCAGGCCTGGCTCACCGTCTTCGTGTCCATCGCGTTGCAGGCGCTGCCCTTCCTCGTCCTCGGTGTCGCACTGTCGGCGGCCGTCGCCGTGCTCGTGCCGCCCGAGGCGTTGAGTCGTTGGCTGCCCAAGAACCCGGCCGTGGCGGTGCCCGTCGCCGGGCTGTCCGGGATGGCCCTGCCGGGGTGTGAGTGTGCGAGCGTGCCGATCGCAGGAGCCTTGGTATCGCGCGGTATTCAGCCCGCAGTGGCCCTGACCTTCCTCCTGGCGGCGCCCGCGATCAACCCCATCGTGCTGGCCTCGACGGCGGTCGCCTTCGCGGGGGACTGGCGCGTCGTCCTCGCGCGATTCCTCGCCTCGCTCGTCACCGCGATCGTCGTCGGATGGATCTGGTTGCGGCTGGGCAAGGACTCCGTGATCCGTATGCCGCGCCGCGCCCGTTCCGACGGATCTCGCCTCGCGCGTTTCGTCGACGAGGTGAGCCACGACGTGCTGCATGCCGGTGGCTACCTCGTCGTCGGCGCGGCTGTCGCTGCGACGGTCAACGTCGTCGTCCCTCGCGCCTGGATCGACACTCTCGCTGGCAACCTGCTCGTCTCGATCATCGTCCTCGCGGTGTTCGCCGTCATCGTCGCGATCTGTTCGGAGGCGGACGCCTTCGTGGCGGCGAGCATGTCGGCATTCCCCCTGACGGCGCGCCTGGTCTTCATGGTCGTCGGGCCCGTGCTGGACGTGAAGCTCTTCGCCCTGCAGGTCGCAACGTTCGGGCGGAGGTTCGCCATGGTCTTCGCGCCCCTGACGTTCGTCGTCGCGGTGCTCGTGGGCGCCGTCACCGGAATGGTCCTGCTGTGATGACTGCCCCAACTCTGCTCCCGGAGGCTGCCGCATGAACAAGACGATGCAGAGCACCGCCCTGTCGGTCATCGGGGTCATCGCCGTCGTGGCTGCACTGGGCGGCCTCTATCTCAACTTCGTGAAGCCGGTGATGCGCTGGCCGATCATCGCGGCGGCGCTGGTCCTCATAGGGGTCGCGATCATCGGACTGATCGGACACGAGCGCGTGCGCGGCCGCCGCCAGGCCGCACCGGTGGCGCCCTACGAGAGCATGGAACCGGGGCAGGACAGCGACGCTGGAGCCCACAGCCACAGCCACAGCCACAGCCACGACCACGGCAAGGGGCCGCGCATCGGCTGGCTGCTCATCGTCCCGTTCGTCCTGCTCGGGGTGGCCACTCCGGGGCCGCTGGGAGCCTTTTCGGCAGAGCGGGACTCGGGCCGGATCGCCACCAATGGCGAGCCCCCGCTGTTCGACCCTCTCGAGGGTGGCGACGAACGGGTGGGACTGGCGGTCGGGGAGTACGCCATGCGGGCGCTCTACGACGACCCCAAGAACCTTGAGGGCAAGACGTTCTCGCTCACCGGCTTCGCATCCGAACTCGCCGACGGCGAAGGGTGGGCGCTCACCCGCATGTCGCTCAGCTGCTGCGCCGGAGACGCCCAGGCCATCAAGGTGCGGGTGGTCGGCGCGCCGGCTCCGGCGGACAACGAGTGGGTGACGCTCACGGGCACGTGGAAGAAGGCGGCGACCCCGGCCGATGCCCCGGAGACCTTGCCGGTGATCGAGGCTAGCAACCTGCAGCCGATCTCGGCCCCGGCCAACCCCTACGAGTAGCGGAGGGTGAAGTCGAGGTAGCGCGACCTGCCGTCAGCACTGGAAGCTCGCGGCATGTCGTGCTATCTCGATCCCCGTCAGTGCGTCAGGTCGAGGTCGGACTCAGGCACTCCAAGCGCCCGCCCAAGTCGACGCAGCATCGCAATGCGCTTCGGGCGGGTGTAGACGTCCCCAGCAAAGATCTCCACGAAGGTCCAGCCCTCGTCCTCTGCGAGATGGCGGCGCGAAACATCGACGGCTCGCTGCCCGATGTCGCTGTGGTGCTTGCCCTGGTACTCGCCGATGACGCGATGGTCGCGCCACACGAAGTCGCCCTCCAACATCCAGCCTGCGCCCCCGCCACCAGCATCCTTGAACTCCACCGCCACGTTCAGCTCGGGTGTGGGCAACCCGCCGCGGTGGAACATCAGCCGAGCGCGCGTCTCCATCGGTGACTTCGCACGCGGCGAGACCAAGGCGAGCGCTTGACCCAGCACGAGCTTTCCCCTCGGCCTCACACGCGCGTCGAGAACCGCCCGCATCAACCGGACGCCGTTCCCGGCCCCTTTGGACCTGTCCAGGAGTCGGGCTGCGACGTCACCCGCAACGACGAGGTCGTCAAGTGCGAGGCCCCGGTCGAGCACCTCGCCCAAGTCCACCCAGGTGTCAGCGAGACCTGTCACCGCGACGCCGGACGGATGCTGGACCACGCGCCGACGCTCCAGCCCTCGGTGCCCGATGCACCCGTTTCGCCTGACGGGACCCGAGCGGTGACCGCACATCACGTCCAGGTCCGACTGCCGCTCGAGGACCGCTGGGAGCGGCAGGCCCCACAGCAGGGCCGCAGTGATGTGGGACAGGGCCACCGGGGCGCGCAACGCCACCAGATAGGCCAACGACCTTTCGGTGAGGGTGGTCGGCTCGTTCTTCACTCGAGAGCCGCGGGTCAGGACATGGAGCTCCTTGCTGCGGAGTTCTCGCGCAGAGACGCCCAGCGTGCGGGCCTGCATGGTGGAGAAGGGGCGCGCCGCGAGGTCGTCCGGGAGTCGCTGCATGGATCGGAAGCATCCCCGAACAGCTGCGACCGGGAGCAGGGTTATCCACAGTTCCAGTTCGTGGTGCCTCAGGTTGACGTCGAGGTAGCACGACCTGCCGTGGGCATTCCCTGCTCACGGCATGTCGCGCTATCTCGACGTGAGGCGCCGCCGAAGCCTCAGTGCGAGGTGCAGGTGCCGAAGAGCTCGATGGTGTGGGTGACGTCGGCGAAGCCGTTCTGGCGCGCGACCTCGGTGGCCCACTTCTCGACGGCCGGACCCTCGACCTCCACGGTGCGCCCGCACTCGCGGCACACGAGGTGGTGATGGTGGGCGTCGGTCGCGCAGGAGCGATAGACGCACTCGCCGTCGTCGGTCCGCAGCACGTCGACGTCACCGTCGGCGGCCATGGCCTGGAGGTTGCGATAGACCGTGGCCAGTCCGACGGAGTCGCCGCGCGACTGCAGTTTGGAGTGCAGGTCCTGCGCTGACACAAACTCCGGCGTCGCTGCCATGAGCTCGGCCAGAGCCGCCCGCTGACGGGTGGGTCGGCGCGAGCTGGCAGCGGTGCCGTGATCGGTGGAAGCAGTCGTCATCGAGAGACCTCCTCGGTGTCCTGGTGCGGTGCGTGGGCGTGTCCGTCGTGCTCGTCGTGCTCGTCGTAGTGGTCGGCGTGCGGTGCGTGCCGGTGTCCGTCGTGGAGGTAGTCGACGTGGTCCTCGTGGGGGATGGCCTCGTGGCCGCACACGGGGCCGTGTTCGTGCTCGTGCCGTTCGGCGCGTTCGTGGGCGGCGCGGCGTGCACGGGTCACGAGACCGCTGACGACGCTCACCACGAGGAAGGTCGCGATGGCGAGCAGCACGATCGTCCCGCCCGAGGGCGTCCTGGCATAGAACGACACGATGACACCGCTGACGCTCGAAGCGACGCCGATGAGCGAGGCCCACGCGAGACTGCTCCGGAAGCTGCGCGAGACGAGCTGAGCCGTGGCGTTGGGGATGATCATGAGGGCCGTGATGAGCAGCAGCCCGACGACGCGCATCGACACGACGACGGTGACGGCGGTGAGCACCGACAGGGCGATGTTGTAGCCCATGACCGGCAGGCCCACTGCTCGCGCGTACTCCTCGTCATTGGCGACGGCGAAGAACCGGTGTCGCAGCATCCAGGTGACACCGACAACGACCACAGCAAGCACCGCGAAGACGATGATGTCGGCGCGGCTCGTCGTGAGGATTGCGCCGAACAGATAGCTCGTGAGGTTGCCGGGCGACGCCGCAGACGACCTCGAGATGAGGACGACGCCGAGCGCGATGCCGCCATAGAACATGACAGCGAGGGCGATGTCGCCGCTCGTGCGGCCAGTCGCCCGGATGAGCTCGACGCCCACAGCGGCGGCCACGGCCGCGACGAGGGCAGTCAGCACGGGCATCGAGCCGGTGAGGATCCCGACGGCGACACCGGCGAGGGCGACGTGGCCGATCCCGTCACCGATGAGCGACATGCGCCGCTGGACGAGGAAGGCACCGACAAGCGGTGCGGCGAGTCCGACGAGGAAGGCCGCGATGAGCGCTTGGCGCATGAAGTCGAGGGACAGCAGGTCACTCATGAGCGGACCTCCCGCGACGACAGCGGGTCGGTGACGATGGCCGCGAGTCCCGAGTGCCGCTCGTCCGTGGCCGGAGAGTCGTGGTGGTGACCGTCGCCGAGTTCGTGACCCTGGTGGCCTGCGGCGTATGCCGTGGGCGTGCCATCGAAGTCGACGTGCCCGCCGTTCATGCAGACGATGCGCGTGACGACGCCACTCAGGGCGGCGAGCTCGTGGGTGACGATGAGCATCGACGTCCCGCGCGTCGCGAGGGCCGAGAGGACGTCGGCGAGGATGCGCTGGTTGGCAAGGTCCACCCCGGCCGTCGGCTCGTCCATCACGAGGACATCGGGCTGTGCAGCAAGGGCCCGGGCGATGAGCACCCGCCGCTGCTGCCCACCGCTGAGCGAGGTGACGTCCTCGCGCTCGCGGTCCCGCAGGCCGACGGCGTCGAGCGCCTCGTCGACGACCGCCGAGTCTGCGGCGTTCGCGGGGCGCCACCACGGACGCAGGGGCAGTCGCCCGGTCTCCACGATCTCGCGAACGGTGGCGCGCACGGACGCAGAGAGCGAATGCCGTTGCGGCACATAGCCGATGCGCGGCTTGTCGTGGAAGCGCGCCAGCGGCGTCCCGAAGAGCGACACCTCGCCCCCGAGGTGGTCGGACAGCCCGAGCAGGCCCTTGACGAGAGTGGTCTTGCCGGAGCCGTTGGGGCCGAGCAGGGCGATGACCTCACCCGGTCCCTGCGACAGGGTGACGCCGTCGACGACCTTGCGGTCGGCATACCCGAAGGACGCCGACCGCAGGGAGATGAGGGGGGTGACGGTCACTGACAGCCCTGGCCCTTCTTGAGGGTCGCGAGATTGGAGCGCATGACCTCAAGGTAGTTCGTGCCGGCCGATGCGTCAGTGAGCCCTTCGATGGGATCGAGGACGGCCACCGAAGCGCCGGTCTCCCGGCCGATGGTCTCGGTGAGGTTCTTGCTGACGAGCGTCTCGGCATACACCGTGGTGACCTTGTGCTCGCGCACGTGCTCGACGATCTCCTTCATCGTGGCGGCGTTCGGTTCGGCGTCCGGCGAGACTCCGGCGATGCCTTCCTGGTGCAGGTCGTAGCGGTCGGCCAGGTAGGCGAACGCCGCGTGCCCGGTGACGAGGTCGCGGCTGGCGCAGGTCTTGAGACCGGTCGCGAACTCCGCGTCCAGGGTGGTCAGGTCGGCGACGAACGCGTCCGCGTTCTTGGCGTATGCCGCCGCGTTGGCCTTGTCGACCTCGCCGAGTTTGGTGGAGATCGCCTTGACGGCGCTCGCATACCGGGTGGGGTCCAGCCAGAAGTGGGGGTCGACGCCCTCGTGGGCGGGGTCGTCACCCGAGTGCTCGTGGCCGTCGTCCGTGGCCTCGATGGACAGATCGACGTCTGCGGCGACATCGAGGGTCTTGTTCGAGTCCACCTGTTTCAGGGCGTCGTCAACGGCGGGCTGGAACCCGTGCTCGTAGACCGTGAGCGCCGACTTCCCGACCGTGACGATGTCGCGCGGGGTGAGCTCGACGTCATGCGGTTCTGCTCCCGGCTTGGCCAGGTTCGTCACAGTGACGTGGTCGCCTCCGACGCGCTCCACGGCATACGCCAAGGGGTAGAAGGCGGCGGTGACCGCGATGGTGCCGTCCTTCCCGGACGAGGTCGACGAGTCGGCCGACGCGCCGCAGGCGCTGAGGGCGAGGGCGCCGATGACCGGCAGGGCGAGAAGGGAACGCGTCATGACAATCATTCTCAACTCAGTTGAGAATGGTTGTCAATTCCGTACCCGTCTTCGTGCCCCGCACGGACTACTCGCTGGCGCTCGCCGTCCTGTCCCACTTCCGTCTTCGTGCCCCGCACGGACAACTCGCTGGCGCTCACCGTCCGTGCTGGGCACGAAGACGGTCAGTTGGGGATGGCCTGGGTGACCGTGACGGCTGCGGCGATCGCGACGACGGCGACGCGCATGAGCCGCTCGGGTGCCGTGAGGCGGGGCCAGCCGAGGAGGAGCAGCCACAGGAGGAACAGCGTCACGGCGGCGATGAGGATCCAGCCCCAGCCCTCGATGACGATGCCCGCGACCATCAGTCCAAGGACGAGGAGGAACGGGACGACGCGGGGGAGCCCGGCCAGCGTCTGGAGGATGGGCGCGCTCGCGCGCTCGAAGGATTCGCGTAGGGGTGACACGAGCGAGGAGCCTACGCGAGCAACCGGCATACCCCGCGGGTCGACAGGAGCGGACGGAACCCGCCGCTGCCCACGAAACCGATGCGAGAGGGGCGCTCAGCGGCCAGTAACCTTGCGCCCATGGCCAAGGAAACCTCCACCGTCGATACCGTCGTCAACCTCTGCAAGCGTCGGGGGTTCGTCTTCCCCAGTGGGGAGATCTACGGCGGTACGCGTTCGGCGTGGGACTACGGCCCCCTCGGTGTCGAGCTCAAGGAGAACATCCGCCGGCAGTGGTGGAAGTCCATGGTCATCGCTCGCGACGACGTCGTCGGCCTCGACTCCTCGATCATCCTGCCGCGTGAGACCTGGGTTGCCTCCGGTCACGTCGGCACGTTCACCGACCCGCTCACCGAGTGCCTCAGCTGTCACAAGCGCTTCCGCGTCGACCACATGCAGGAAGCCATCGCCGACAAGCAGAACAAGAGGGCCGCCGCCGACGCGCAGATCGACCCCGACTCGATCCAGCTCGCCGACATCGCCTGCCCGAACTGTGGCACCCGCGGGCAGTGGACCGAGGCGCGCGAGTTCAACATGATGCTCAAGACCCACCTCGGTGTCATCGAGGACGAGGGCGGCCTGCACTACCTGCGCCCCGAGACCGCGCAGGGCATCTTCGTCAACTTCCTCAACGTCATGCAGACCTCGCGCAAGAAGCCGCCGTTCGGCATCGCCCAGACCGGCAAGAGCTTCCGCAACGAGATCACGCCCGGCAACTTCATCTTCCGTACGCGCGAGTTCGAGCAGATGGAGATGGAGTTCTTCGTCAAGCCCGGCGACGACGCGGAGTGGCACAACTACTGGATCGAGGAGCGCACCCGCTGGTACGTCGACCTCGGCATCAACCCCGACAACCTGCGCCACTTCGAGCACCCGGCTGACAAGCTGTCGCACTACTCGACGCGGACGGTCGACATCGAGTACCGCTTCAACTTCACCGGCAGCGAGTGGGGCGAGCTCGAGGGCATCGCCAACCGCACCGACTTCGACCTGTCGACGCACAGCAAGCACTCGGGCACCGACCTCCTCTTCTTCGACCAGACGACTGGCGAGAAGTACACGCCCTACGTCATCGAGCCGGCCGCCGGTCTCTCGCGCAGCCTCATGACCTTCCTCGTCGACGCCTACGCCGAGGACGAGGCCCCCAACACCAAGGGTGGCGTCGACAAGCGGGTCGTGCTCAAGCTCGACCGCCGCCTGGCGCCGGTCAAGGCTGCTGTGCTGCCGCTGTCGCGCAACGCCGACCTCTCGCCCAAGGCCCGCGACCTCGCGGCGACCCTGCGCAGGAGCTGGAACGTCGACTTCGACGACGCCGGCGCCATCGGCAAGCGCTACCGCCGCCAGGACGAGATCGGCACGCCGTTCTGCATCACCGTCGACTTCGACACCCTCGACGACCAGGCCGTGACGATCCGCGAACGCGACACCATGGCGCAGGAGCGCGTCGCCCTCGACCAGGTCGAGGGGTATCTCGCGCAGCGCCTCATCGGCTGCTGAAATAGCCATGAACACCTGCCTTGTGTGCCCCAGCGGTCCCACATCGGGACCGCTGGGGCACACAAGGCGAGGTTTGGCATGAGTGACGTTGTGGTCGCTGAGGCTGCCGCCAGCCTGTATGCCGTTCCGCTGGGTGAGTTCATCACCTCCCGGAAGGCGTTGGCTGCGTCCGCGAAGGTTGGCGGCGATGCGGCCGCAGCCAAGGAGATCCTCGCGCTGCGCAAGCCGACGGTCACCGCGTGGGCGATGAACCTGACCTCCCGCGAGGAGGGTTCGGTGATCGCCGACCTCGTCGGGCTCGGAGCCCGGATGCGCGCCGCCCAGGCGCGTCTGGACGCCGGTGTGCTCACGTCGGTGAGGGGCGAGCGGGACGCGAGCGTGGCGGCATACGTCAAACGCGTCGCCGAGGTGGCCGCAGCGGCAGGTGCCGCTCTCAGCGCAAGTGGTCTCGATGAGGTTCGCGCTTCGGCGATCGCTGCGCTGGCCGACGAGACGGCGGCGCAGGCGCTGGCGTCGGGTCAGCTGACCCGGGCGTTGAGCTACAGCGGGTTCGGCGAGGTCGACCTGTCCGGCGCGGTGGGAGTCACGAGCTCGGGCTCGATCATGTCGGTCCTCAAGGGCGGCAAGACTGCCGATGCAGCAAAGACGCCGGAAACGGATGAGACCGAGGCTCCTCACGACGACGAGTTGACGGATGAGGAACTCGCCCAGGCGGTGGCTGATGCCAAGGCAGCCAAGACCGCGGCGAAGGTGCGGCGGGAGGCTGAGGTCGAGGTCAGCGCAGCCGAAGCGGAGATGAAGGCCGCGCAGTTCGAGCTCGAGGCGGCCGAGGACGCGGCCCGTGCGGCGCGCAAGGCGCTCGTGGCCGTTCAGAAGCGCCTCGACGCCGCACGATCCGCCCTGAAATGACCCAGAGGGAATGTCCCGGCGAGGTAGCCTGTTCTGGTAGATGAATGTTCAACTACCCAGCAAGGAGTGTCTGAGATGGAGTTCGGCATCTTCACCGTCGGGGACGTCACGACGAACCCGACCAACGGCCACACGCTCTCGGAGAACGAGCGCATCAGGGCCACTGTCGCCATCGCCAAGAAGGCCGAAGAGGTCGGACTCGACGTCTTCGCCACGGGCGAGCACCACAACCCGCCCTTCGCCGCGCCCGCCAACCCGACGGTCCTCCTCTCGCACATCGCCGCCCAGACCGAGCGCATCGTGCTCTCGACGTCCACGACGCTCATCACGACCAACGACCCGGTGCGCATCGCCGAGGACTACGCCTACCTGCAGCACCTCTCCGATGGCCGCATGGACCTCATGATGGGTCGCGGCAACACCGGGCCGGTCTACCCGTGGTTCGGCAAGGACATCCGCGACGGTCTCGACCTCGCGATCGAGAACTACGCGCTGCTGCGACGCCTGTGGCTCGAGGAGAACGTCAGCTGGCAGGGCAAGTTCCGCACGCCACTGCAAGGGTTCACTTCCACGCCTCGCCCGCTCGACGGCATACCCCCGTTCGTCTGGCACGGCTCGATCCGCAGCCCCGAGATCGCTGAACAGGCCGCGTTCTACGGCGACGGGTTCTTCCACAACAACATCTTCTGGCCGTTGTCGCACACCAAGCAGATGGTCAACCTCTATCGTCGCCGCTACCTGCACCACGGCCACGGCAAGCACGACCAGGCCATCGTCGGACTCGGCGGGCAGGTCTTCATGCGAGCCAACAGCCAGGACGCCATCGCTGAGTTCCGTCCCTACTTCGACAACGCCCCGGTCTATGGCCACGGCCCGTCGCTCGAGGAGTTCGCGCGCGAGACCCCGTTGACCGTCGGCTCGCCGCAGGAGGTCATCGAGCGCTACGCCACGATGGCCGACCACGTGGGTGACTACCAGCGTCAGCTGTTCCTCATCGACCATGCCGGTCTGCCCCTGAAGACCGTCCTGGAGCAGCTCGACATCCTCGGTGGCGAGGTCGTGCCCGAGCTGCGCAGGATCGCGGACGCTCGTCGCCCGACCCACGTCCCGTCCACCGCACCCCGGCACGCCGAGCGCCTCGCGGTCCTCGACGGAACACCAGTGGAGGCCTGACATGACCCGTCGCATCGTCGCTGTGAGTGCCGGACTGTCCGAGCCCAGCTCGACGCGCCTGCTCACCGACTCGCTGGCCGAGGCCGTCCGGCGTCACGTCACCGCCCACGGTGAGGATGTGAGCGTCGAGGTCGTCGAACTGCGACCCTTGGCGCGACTCATCGCCGACCAGCTGATCACCCGCTTCCCCAGTGGGGAGCTCACGGCGGCGATCGAGAAGATCATCGGCGCTGACGCCCTCATCGCCGTCACTCCTGTGTTCTCCGGGTCCTACAGCGGCTTGTTCAAGAGCTTCTTCGACAACCTTGACGTCGACGCTCTCGACGGCAAACCCGTCCTCGTGGGCGCCACGGGCGGCTCGGCCCGTCACTCGTTGATGCTCGAGCACGCCATGCGGCCGCTCTTCAGCTATCTGCATGCGTCGGTCGTCCCGACCGGCGTCATGGCGGCGACCGAGGACTTCGGAACCCCGGGCCTCGACCGTCGCATCGACCGCGCGGCCGCCGAGCTCGTCGCAGCGCTGCTCGGCGCGACGGCCGGTGCCGGGTCGGCTCACTCGGGCTTCCTGCCTGCGAACGACGAACAACGCGAGGCGGGCTTCACCGACCGCTTCGACGAGGTCACCGACTTCGCCGAGCTGCTCCGCCGCGTCACCGACTGACCGCTCTCACCCCCGACCCCAGTTCGTGCGACTTCGTGCCCCGCACGGACACGCCCCGCCGGCCGAAGGCCGCCCAGACGTGTCCGTGCGGGGCACGAAGTCGTCCTGTGGGGGCTGGGTATGCCGGAGACTGGGGAAGTGGCTCCGTCGCGAAGCGAGGTCGATGACGACTTCGCCGAGTTCGTGCGTGCGCGCCAGCACCAGGTGCTGCGGGCGGCGCACCTCCTGTGTGGGGATCCGGGGCTGGCCGAGGACCTCGCGCGCGGGGCCTTCGTGGCACTGGCCCTGCGTTGGAGCAAGGTCCGGGACGACTCTCCCGACACCTACGTCCGCGAGGCCCTCTATCGCGACGCGATGAGGTTGCGGCACAGCGGGTCTCACGATGTCCCCGCTCTGGACCAGCTCACTCACAAGCAGCGCGCCGTCACCGTCCTGCTGCACTTCGAGCACCGCACCGAACACGAGGCGGCCGAGATCCTCGGCATCTCGGTCGGCGCCGTACGAAACCAAGCCCACGCTGGCGACGGGCTCGCGGGGTGGCTCTTCGATGCCGCCGAAGCGGTGGGGGAGCAGGACTTCGTCGAGGCCGCGAGGTCGGGCGCCCGCGCGAGGAAGCTGCGGCACCGCCGCTTTGGGATTGGCGCTGCTGCCGCGGTGGCCCTCGTCTCGGCGGCATTCGTCGTCGTGCCACGAGGTTCCACGACCGACCGGGCCAATCCCGCACCGTCCCCGTCGAGTCCCCGTCCCACCTCCCTCGCGCCGCCGTCGGACGGGGAGCCAGCCACTTTCAGCCTGTTCAACGTGACGACCCAGGTGGGGCCAGATCTCAGCCAGGTCAATGCCCTGCCCAAGATCGACGACCTCACGAGGAGCCAGCTGGCCCTCCCAGAAACGTTGACCTTTGGCCCGGAGACCGTGATGCCCACCCTCAGCGAGGTCGGAAACAACAGCGCTCCAGTGCGGGCAGTGCTCCTGAGGCGCACGCCCGAGGGGATGCAGCCGGTGCTCGTGAGGCCGACGCTGAGCAAACCCTTCTCGCTCCTGGACACGGTCACGCTCGTGGCCAACGTGGATGAGGGAGGGAACTCTTCGGAGCCCCTCGAGGTCACGGCCATCGCCAACGACCGTCGGCACGTGATGTTCCTCCAGCCCGGCAAGGTCCTGGTGCTCGACGCCTTTTCCGGCAAGGTGACGACCTTCGTGGTGGCCGACGCGCACCTTGAGGGCGGCGGATGGACGCCTGACGGGCAGTCGGTCATCGCGTGGTCCGCGAACCGCGAGTGGCGCATCACACCAGCGACAGGAACGGCAGACAGGTTGGGTCAGGTCGGGGCCAGCCCAGGCCGGCACAAGGTCGTGGTGGACGAGGACGGCAGCATGCGCGTCCTGGAGTCCGACGACCGGGGAATCATCACCAAGACCCTCGGTGGTCCGCGAGTGCTCAGTCAGGTCTGGGGGAGCACCTTCACCAACGTCGAGAGCCGTCTGGCGACCGGGGGGTTCCTCAACCGGTCCGCCGAAGTTCTCGCCAACTCGGTGCAGCCCGACAAGCTGTTCCAGGGAGTCTTTGCCGTCGACCGTGACGGGGTGACCTCGGCCCGGCTCCTCCTGGCACCGGGCAGCGAAGGGATGGTGTTGGGGTGCTGCGAAGTGCTGGGCTGGGCCTACAACGACCAGGTCCTCATCCGCTGGAACGGCCGCGATCTCCTCGCGTGGAACGTGGGCACTGGCGCGTTGACCCGCGTGTCCACCCTCCCGGACAGCGACGAGGGCTCACCCCTGGGCAGGGCCGGTCTGACCGTGGCGCTGGCGCCCTGAGCCGGTTTCGATGCGGCGCTCGGGATCGGTGATCCAGTGGCTCCAGGAGCCGATGTAGGGCGTGGCCTCGAACCCGGCCAGGTGCAGAGCGAGGGCCGTGTGGGCGGCGGTCACACCGGACCCGCACGAGGTGCCGATCTCGCTGCCAACATCGACGCCGAGCCCGGTGAAGTAGTCGCGCAGCTCTTCCGCAGTCCGGAACCGACCATCGGCCTCGAGCTGCTCGGCCATCGGAGCGTTGCGGGCTCCGGGGATGTGGCCAGCCACCGCGTCGATCGGCTCGGTCTCGCCCCGAAAGCGTTCTCCCGCTCGAGAGTCGAGGAGTATGCCGTCCTGCGCCACTCGCGCTGCGCCCTCGGCATCGAGGACGGGCACCGATCCGACGCTGACGCTCACGTCGCCGGGGCGCGGAGTCGGGACGGCTGTCGTCACCTCGAGTCCGGCCGCCTGCCACGCCGCAATGCCACCATCGAGCACCCGCACGTCAGACAGGCCTGCCCAACGCAGCACCCACCAAGCCCGGGCCGCAGCGAGCGACGTCGACTGGTCGTAGAGGGCGACGCTGTCACCGTTGCTCACTCCCACGGCACGCAGCCCGGCCTCCAGCACCTCGGCGTCGGGCAGAGGGTGCCGGCCACGCTCACCCGGAGGCCCGGCAAGCACGGCGTCGAGGTCGAGGTGAGGGGCATCGGCAAGGTGCGCCGCGGCATACAGGGCTGGTCCGTCTCCGGCCAACGTGTACTGGACGTCGAGCACACGGACACCTCCGGCCTCGGTGGCGGAGGCGAGCTCTGTAGGTGTGATCAGCGTGGACATGGACCACAGTCAACCAGTGGGACAATCGTTCGGTCATGAGTGCATCTGTCGCCACCGCCAAGCCTGTCCTGCCCCCGCTGCAGATCGGGCGCCACACCATTGAGTCGCCCGTCGTCCTTGCCCCGATGGCCGGGATAACGAACCGTGCCTTCCGTCGTCTGTGCCGTGAATACGGTTCTGCGGGTTCGGAAGCAAGTGGCGCGAGCGGTGCCACGAGCCTCTACGTCAACGAGATGGTGACGTCGCGCGCCCTGGTCGAACGCACTCCGGAAACGATGCGCCTCATCAGTCACGGCCCCGAGGAGCACCCTCGTTCGGTGCAGCTCTACTCGGTCGACCCCGTGACGGCCGGACTCGCCGCGCGCATGCTCGTGACCGAGGACCGCGCCGACCACATCGACCTCAACTTCGGCTGCCCCGTGCCCAAGGTGACCCGAAAGGGTGGGGGAGCGGCGCTGCCCTGGAAGACCGACTTGTTCCGCGGCATCGTCAGCGCCGTCGTGCGCGAGGCCAACCCCTACAACGTGCCGGTCACGGTCAAGATGCGCATCGGGATCGACGCCGACCACGTCACGTATCTCGACGCCGGACGCATCGCCGAGGGAGAGGGCGTTGCCGCCGTCGCCCTGCACGGAAGGACTGCGGCACAGGCCTATTCGGGTCAGGCCGACTGGTCCGCCATCGCCCGGCTCAAGGAAGCCGTCACGACGATCCCCGTCCTCGGCAACGGCGACATCTGGTCGGCCGAGGACGCGCTCGAGATGGTGCGCCAGACCGGTTGCGACGGTGTCGTCGTGGGCCGCGGATGCCTCGGGCGACCATGGCTCTTCACCGACCTCGCGTCGGCCTTCGCGGGCACGGCGTCGCGCGTCCAGCCCGGGCTGCGTGAGGTGACGGAGACGCTGCGTCGGCACACGGCATACCTCATCGACTTCTATGACGGCGACGAGCTGCGGGCCTGCCGCGACATCCGCAAGCACATCGCCTGGTACCTCAAGGGGTTCCCGGCCGGTTCGAGCGTGCGCAACCAGCTGGCCCTCGTCGACGGCCTGCAGGCGCTCGACGACCTCATCGGCACCATGGATCTGGACGCGCCGTGGCCGGGCGATCCGGCCGAGGGTCAGCGCGGGCGGGCGGGTTCGCCCCGAGTCGTGGCCCTCCCGGAGAACTGGTTGAAGTCGCGCGAGCTCAACGAGGCGCAGCGCGCCCAGATTGCGCAGGCCGAGCTCTCTGTCTCGGGTGGCTGACAGACTGCCTGCATGACCCAGATCGGTATGCCGGGTGGCTCGGCCGAGCGTCCAGCGCTCTTCTTCCGCGATGCTGCCGAGTTCAGGGCCTGGCTCGAGGCCAACCACGAGAGCGCGACCGAGCTGTGGATGGGGCTGCACAAGAGGCACGTGGCCGACCGCGGCCTCACCTGGGAGGACGCCGTCCCCGAGGCGCTCTGCTTCGGGTGGATCGACAGCGTCTCGCAGGGCATCGACGAGGACTCGCGGCGCCAGCGCTGGACGCCACGCAAGTCCTCGAGCATGTGGAGCACCATCAACATCGCCCACGTCGAGCGGCTCACCGCTGAGGGCAAGATGCTCCCGGCCGGGATCGCCGCCTACGAGAAGCGCAAGCCGGAGCGCAGCGGCATCTACTCCTACGAAGCAGGGCAGGAGCTCACCGAGGTCCAACGGGCGCAACTGCTCGCTGACCCGGCCGCGGCGGCCTTCTGGGAGGTCGCGACACCGTCCTATCGCAAGGTCGCCGAGAACTGGGTGGCGACGGCCAAACGTGAGGAGACCCGCGAGAAGCGCCTTCTCCAGCTCATCGACGACTGCGCCCACGGTCGCCTCATCCCGAGCCAGCGCTACGGCAACCAACCCAAGTGGGTCGAGCGCGCCGCGTCCGCAGCCAAAGAGGCGACACCGTGACGGGTTCCACCGTTTAGGGTCAGTCGCGTGACCTACACCGCCGGCGACCGCGAACGTTGGGTTGCCGAGGACCCGGCACACAAGCGGGCTGACCGCGACGACTTCGCCCGTGACCGCGCCCGCCTCGTCCACTCGGCCTCGCTGCGGCGTCTCTCGGCAAAGACCCAGGTGCTCCAGCCGGGCAGCGACGACTTCATCCGCAACCGCCTCACACACAGCCTCGAGGTCGCCCAGATCGGTCGCGAGTTCGGTGCCGCCCTCGGTTGTGACGCCGATGTCGTCGACACCGCCTGCCTCGCTCACGACCTCGGTCACCCGCCTTTCGGCCACAACGGCGAGACAGCGCTCAACGCCATCGCCGCCGACATCGGCGGCTTCGAGGGCAACGCGCAGACCCTGCGCATCCTCACTCGACTCGAACCCAAGCGCTTCCACGCTGACGGGCGACCTGCCGGGCTCAACCTCACCCGCGCGTCGCTCGACGCGACCACGAAGTACCCCTGGCCTCGGGGCGAGTCACCTTCTCCCACAGCCAAATTCGGTGTGTATGCCGATGACCTGCCGGTCTTCGAGTGGTTCCGTTCCGGTGCCCCGACGGCCCAGCGGGCCTTTGAGGCGGAGGTCATGGACTGGTCCGACGACGTCGCCTACTCCGTGCACGACGTGGAGGACGCCATCGCCTCCGGTCGGCTCGACCCGCGTCGTCTTCGAGACGGTGTCGACATCGAGGCCGTCCTCGACGTCGCGACGGCGACCTACGCCGCGGACCTCTCGCGCGACTCCCTCGGTGCGGCGCTGGAACGGATCATTGCCACGGGCACCGTGCCCACGGCATACGCCAACACCCGAGCGGATCTCGCGCGACTCAAGGACATGACATCGCGCCTCATCGGGCGATTCGTCCAGGCCGTCGAGTCAGCGACCCGCGAGCGGCATGGCTGGGGCGACCTCGTCCGACATGAGGCCGATCTCGTCGTGCCGGACGACACGCGCGCCGAGTGCGCCGTGCTCAAGGCGACGGCCGCACACTTCGTCATGAACGTCGTCGAGCGGGTCGAGCTCATGGCGGGGGAGCGCGACATCATCGGAGACCTCGTCGCTGCCTATCGGCACGACCCGACCCGGCTCGATCCCGAACTGCGTGCAGATCATGACGACGCCCGCGACGACGGTGAGGCGCTGCGCGTCGTCATTGACCAGGTCGCCTCACTCACCGATGTCCGCGCGCTCCACCTGCACCGTCAGTGGGCCTGACGGGACAGGCGGATCGAGTCAGCGGACGACGTCGAAAACGTTCAGCTGCACGCCATTGCCGTATGCCGCGTGCTCAGTGAGCGTGAGGCGCGCCTTGTCGGCGTCCCCGGCGAAGAGCCGCTTGCCGCTGCCGAGCACGACGGGGAAGACGAGGAGGTGGTAGCGGTCGACGAGACCAGCTGCCGCCAGACCTTGGGCGAGTGTGGCGCTGGCCTGCACGAGGATCGTGCCGGGCTCGTCGCTCTGCTTGAGGGCGGCGACCTCGTCCAGGCTCCTCAGGACGCTCGTGTTGTTCCACTCGGGGTCGGTCAAGGTGCTGGACACGACGTACTTCGGCATGGCGTTGTATTCGGCGAACTCGTCCATCGTCGGCCAGACCGGCGCGAACTCGTCGTAGGTCTGCCGACCGATGAGGAGGCAGCCGGCCTCCGCCTGCTCGCGTGCCTTGATCTCGTAGGCGGCCGCGTCGAACTCGGCGTCCTTGAAGGTCCAGCCGCCGTGGGCGTGCTCGCCACCTCCGGGAGAGTCGATGACGCCGTCGAGAGTGATGAACTCGGAGACGATGAGGGTGCGCATGATGGTGATCCTGTCAGTTGTCGAGGCGTGGTCGTGGGCTGTCACCCCTTCAACGAACGCCGGGCTGGGGATACGACACGTCCTCCACGATGAGAAGTCGCGGCCTCAGAGACTTTTCAGCGCGGAGCGTGCGGCGAGGTAGCCGCACATGCCGTGCGCTCCCGCTCCTGGTGGCGTCGCGGCCGAGCAGAGATAGACGCCGGGCACTCCGGTGGCATAGGGGTTGAGCGCCGCCCGCGGACGGAACACCAGCTGTCGTGGCGTGTTCGCGCCGGTGCAGATGTCGCCGCCCACGTAGTTGGCGTTCTGTTGCGAGATCTGCGTTGACGAGCGCACCGCCGTCCCGACGACCCGGTCCCTGAATCCGGGTGCATATCGCTCGATCTGGTCGATGATCGCCTGCGTGGCGTCGCCCTCGAACCCGGCTGGGACGTGGGCGTAGGCATCGATCGGGTGGACATCGCCGCGGGCTCGGCCAGGATCGGCCAACGACTGCTGGCCCATGAGCACGAAGGGTCGCTCGGGCATGCGCCCGCGCCAGGTGTCCCGCTCCGCAGACGCAATCTCGGCAAGGGTCCCGCCGAGGTGCACGGTGCCGGCCCGGCGCGCGGGCTCGTAGGTCCAGGGGATGGCCCCCTGCACCGCGAAGGCGACCTGGAACGCACCGGTGCCGTAGGTGTAGCGCTCGTAGGCCCGACGGACCCGGGCCGGAAGCCGGTGGCCGATGATGCCGACGGCAGCACGAGGTGAGGTGTCGAGGAGGGCGAGCTGGGCGTCGTGCTCCTGCTTGGCGGCCTCGAGCGAGGTGACCTTCTCGCCGGTGATGACCTGGCCGCCGTGTTGGGTGAGCAAGGTGATCATGGCGTCGGTGATCGCTCGGGAACCACCCACGGCCACCGGCCAGCCGTACCGGTGTGCGGCCGTCCCCAGAGCCACCCCGATGGCCGAGCTGAAGGGTGACCCCAGGGGGCGGAAGGCGTGTGCGGCCACGCCCGCCCAGAGCGCTTGTGCCTCCTCGGTGCGGAAGCTTCGGGCGAGCACGGTCGCGGGCAGGGCCGCCAAGGACCCGAAGCCCGCCAGGGCGAGCGGGTGCCGAGGCACGTGGAGCATCGGCTGGAGGAACTCGGTCGCGATCTTGTCGAAGCGTCCATCCAGCGGCCCGAACACGCGCCGGTACCGACCGGCGTCCTGTCCGAGCCCACCCGCGGTCTCGTCGACGGAGCGCAGCACGCTGCTGCCGCGGCCGCCCTCGAGCGGGTGGGCGTACTGGACGTCGGACCACGCCCAGCGCAGACCGGCCGACTCGAGGTCCACGCTTCGTGAGAAGGCGGTGTCGACGGCCAAGGGGTGGAAGCCCGAACACTCGTCATGGAGCACCCCGGGAAGGGTCGCCTCGATGGACCGAGTTCCCCCGCCCGGGGTGGCAGCAGCTTCCAGGACGGTGACCTCGACACCGGCCACCGCAAGCGTGAGCGCAGCGGCGAGACCGTTCGGTCCGCTGCCGACCACGATGGCGCGTGTCATGGGCGCAACCTACGCCGATGGCCACTCGCTTTCGCCCAGGCCAACCCTGTGACGTGTATGCCGCGTGGTCGGCTTCCGCACTCGCGGCACCTGACGGCCGGGGCTGGGGACAGACGGCTCGCGCCCAAGTGGCGCGCGGCATACTGAACGTCCACACAGGAGCACACGACATCGGGAGGAGCGCGCGTGGCGGGTCGGATCAACGCTGACGACATCCAGTCCGTCAAGGAGCGCTCCTCGATCGAGGACGTCGTGCGTGACCACGTGACGCTGCGACCCGGCGGTGTCGGCTCGCTCAAGGGACTCTGCCCGTTCCACGACGAGAAGACCCCGTCATTCACCGTGCGCCCAGCGGTGGGGGCCTATCACTGCTTCGGTTGTGGGGAGGGCGGCGACGTCATCTCGTTCGTCCAGAAGGTCGAGCACCTCACCTTCTCCGAGACGATCGAGCGGCTTGCGGCCAAGATCGGCATGGAGCTGCGCTACGAGGAGGGCGGCGGTCCGCGCGAGGGTGGCATCGGCAAGCGCTCGCGACTCATCGAGGCCCACCGCGTGGCGGAGGAGTTCTATGCCGCGTCGCTCGTCGACCGGCCCGACGCCCGGCCTGCACGTGACTTCATCCGCGACCGTGGTTTCAACCGCGCGATCGCCGAGCAGTTCGGCATGGGCTTCGCCCCCCGTGGTGGCGAGAACCTGACTCGTCACCTGCGGGAGAAGGGGTTCAGCGAGGACGAGATGGTCACCGCCGGTCTGTCCGGTCGGGGGAGCCGCGGACTCTACGACCGCTTCCGCGGACGGCTCATGTGGCCCATTCGCGACGTCACCGGCGACACGGTCGGGTTCGGTGCGCGACGACTGCTCGACGACGACCGCATCGCCGCGAAGTACCTCAACACCTCGGAGACGCCGATCTACAAGAAGTCGATGGTGCTCTACGGCCTCGACGCCGCGAAGAAGGCCATCGCCGGCGACCGGCAGGCCGTCATCGTCGAGGGCTACACCGACGTCATGGCCGCGCAGCTCTCCGGCGTCGAGGGTGCGGTGGCGACCTGTGGCACGGCCTTCGGCATCGACCACATCAAGATCCTGCGCCGCATCATGCGCGACGAGGCCGACGGTGTGCCCGCCAAGGTGATCTTCACATTCGACGGTGATGCGGCCGGGCAGAAGGCCGCGATGAAGGCTTTCGGCGAGGACCAGCGGTGGGCGTCGCAGTCGTTCGTCGCGGTGGCTCCCGACGGCATGGACCCGTGCGACCTTCGCCTCGCCAAGGGTGGTGAGGCGGTCAAGGCGCTCGTCGACGACGCCGTGCCGATGTTCGAGTTCGCCGTGCGCACGACGATGAAGCGCTTCGACCTCGAGACCCCTGAGGGGCGGGTCCAGGCGATGCAGGCCGTGGCCCCGATCATCAACTCGATCCGTGACTCATCCCTGCGTCCCGAATACATGCGCAGTGTCGCCGGCATGCTCGGTGTCGAGGTCGAGCAGGTCCGCAACGAGGTGCAGCGTGCCGGACGCATCAAGGCGCGTGAGGGCGCGGACGCGACGTCGGGGCCGATGGGATCGTCAGGTCGACCGGCAGATCGCACTCCCGCCTCGACCGACGACGTCCCCGAACCCAATGCCCAGGAGGGCGCGTCGGCGCTGCCCCCGCCGAACCTGCGCGACCCCGTGGTCAACAACGAACGCCAGCTGCTCCAGGCTCTCCTGCAGTATCCGACGCGCTTCACGACGGAGACGATCGACGCGATCCCGCCGGTGGCCTTCACCGCGCCGGCGCACTCGGCGATCTTCGACGGCGTGCGCACGGTCGCGGGTCGCGCGGCCGACCTGTCGACGGCGGGATGGGTCGCTGCGGTGAGCGAAGCCGCATCCCTCGCAGTGCGCGGCTTGTTGGCGGAGCTGTCGGTGGCGCCGTTGCCGACGAAGGTCGACCCGACGAGCGGCCTGCCGCCCCAGCGCTACCTCGAGTCGCTCGTCATCGGTGTCCACGATTCCGGGCTCAGCCGTCAGATCGCCGACGAGACCGCTGCGATCCGCCGCCTTCAGAACACTCCCGAACCCGACCAGGAGGCCCTGCGTGCCCGCTCCCGTCGACTCATCGAGCTTGAGATGAACCGCGCCCGCCTTCGCGATCGGCTCACCTCATGAAACTCGGACGCCTCGGCCGACGTGGACCCGAGGTTCCCGAAGAGGTCACCTCGACACTGGGGGAGCGAGCAACCGACGTCCTCTCGGTCGTGCGCGATGCGCGCTCCACGGCATACGTCGTTGCGACAAAGACTCATGTGTATGCCGTCCGCGACCGTTCCGTGGTCCTCGACCGTCAGTGGCACATGGTCGACACGGGCACGTGGGACGACGAGACGGCTCGAATCACCGTCAACTGGGTCGACAAGGCGCCGGCCTCGGTATGGGAGCTGGGCCCAGATCCCGGGACCTTCCCGCAGGTGCTGCGCGAGCGAGTCCAGGCCACCGTCGTGCTCTCCGACGAGGTTGACCTCGGGGAGAAGCGACGTGCTCGGGTGGTCGTCCGCAAGGACCTCGCCAACGGTGCGCTGATGGGTCAGACCATCCTCGGGCGCGGGGTGCGTTCCACGGATCCCGGTGTTCGTGAAGAGACTCGAGCAGCCCTCGACCGGCTGCGCGAGCAGGTCGGGCTCGACTGAACGGCGTCACACGAGCGGGGTGACCCGGGGCGTTTTCGTGACTGGCCCCACCCTTTGCTATCGTTGCGCAGCGCGCTGGCGTAAGCACCATGCCGGCGCTGATTTTGCGCAGTCCCCTGTAGCTCAATTGGCAGAGCAGCCGACTGTTAATCGGCAGGTTGTTGGTTCGAGTCCAACCGGGGGAGCAGTACGACGAAGGGCCCGGATCATCGCGATCCGGGCCCTTCGTGGTTGGCGGTCAGTGACGAGTCACTGACCGCCCCCGGTGTTCGCAGGGTCGATGTTCTGCACGTTGCCACCGGCGAGGCCTGTGCTCGGCATGACGCCGGTGCCCATGGGTGCCCCCGGCATGACATTGGTGATCGTGCCGCCAGCCGTCTTGCCGCGCTTGTTGATCCGACGCTCGACGCGACCGGCGATGACGGTCAGGCCGTAGTTCAGCGCGATGAAGATCACCGCGCACAGGATGTATGCCGGGATGACGTTGCCGTAGGCCGTCCCGACGTTCTTGGCCTGTTCGAGCAGCTCGGGATAGGTGATGGCCGTGCCCAGGGCGCTGTCCTTGAGGATGACAACGAGCTGACTCACCAGAGCCGGCAGCATCGCGGTGAGCGCTTGGGGGAGCTCGATCGAGCGCAGGGACTGCGACCGCGTGAGGCCCACAGCGAGCCCGGCCTCACGCTGGCCCGTGGGGAGACCGAAGACGCCGGATCGGACGAGTTCGGCAATGACCGCACCGTTGTACAGCGTCAACCCGGTGACGACCGCGGCAAAACTGTTGTTCTCGGTGCCGAAGAGATCCTTGCTGGCGTAGTAGTAGAAGGTGAAGTACATCATCAGCAGCACTGGCACGGCCCTGAAGAACTCGACTACCACTCCGCAGGACCACCGGATGGCGCGGTTCTGGGAGAGCCTGCCCATGCCGAAGACGATGCCGAAGGTCATGGCGAGCACGATCGAGACGACCGCGGCCTTCAGAGTGGAGATCACTCCAGGGATGACGTACTCGGTCCAGATATCGGCGGTGGCCAAGGGCCTCCACAGGGCCCCCTCCAATTGCCCGGCCTGATCGAACTTCCAGACGACAGCGCCGAAGATGACAGCAATGAACAAGCCGCCGACGACAGTGAGGATGAGGTGGCGCAGGCGGGCCTTGGGGCCGGGGGCGTCGAAGAGGACGTTCTGGGCGCTCATCGCTTGACCGCCAGGCGCTGCGACATCCACGTGAAGAGCATGCCGGTCGGGAGGGTGAGAATGACGAAGCCAGCTGCGAAGAACAGGAAGACGCCGATGGAGGCTGTCTCGTTCTCCATGACTTCCTTCATCAGACCTGAGGCTTCGGACACGGAGATGACCGAGGCGACCGTGGTGTTCTTCGTCAGCGCGATGAGAACCGAGCCGAGCGGGGCAATCGCACCGCGGAAGGCCTGCGGCATGATCACCTGCGTCAGCGACTGGATGAAGGTCAGGCCGATGGCGCGCGCGGCCTCTGCCTGACCCAGTGGGACGGTGTTGACACCCGAGCGCAGCGCTTCGCAGACGAAGGCCGCGTGGTAGACCGCGAGGCCAATGATCGCGTAGCGGATCGCGGTGTCCGTGATGTAGGTCTGCGACTCGGCTGATGTGACGTCGATGGCCAGGATGGTCCAGACCCCGAGTGAGAGGAAGACGAGGATGAGCGTCAACGGGGTGTTGCGCACAGTGTTGACGTAGAACGCGCCCACGTTGCGCAGTACCGCGACGGGCGACACGCGCATGATCGCAAGAATCGTGCCGATGACGAGTGCACCGAAGCTCGAGAAGAACGCCAGCTTGATCGTCATCCAAAAGGCGCCGAGGACGTCGTAGTCCCTCAGGATGTCACCCATGCATCACCCTCCAGGTGGGTTGGGAGTGGGCACGCATGCCGTCCGCACACTATGAGGTGAGCGGACGGCATACGCCGTGGTTCGGTCTGCGCGGGGTCAGGCGCAGGCGGCCGGGGTGGGCGGGTTGCCGGGGCCGGGCTTGTAGCCAGCCGGACCAAGGTTGGCGTCGATGGCCTTCTGCCAGGTGCCATCGGTGAACGCCTTCTTGAGGGCGTCGGTGACCTTGTTGCAGAGCGCGACGTCGCCCTTCTTGAGGCCGACGCCGTAGTTCTCCTCGGAGAAAGGCTTGCCGACGAGCTTGAACTTGCCCTTGAACTCGGCCTGCGCGGCGTAGCCCGCGAGGATCGTGTCGTCGGTGGTGAGCGCATCGACCTTCTTGCTCGTGAGCGCCGGGAGGCACTCGGAGTAGGTCGAGTACTCAAGGAGCTGAACGCCGGGGTACTTGTCCTTGACCTTCTGCGCAGGAGTTGAACCCTTGACCGAGCAGAGCTTCTTGCCGGTGAGGGAGTCGGCTCCAGTGATGCTCGTGTCGTCGGAGCGGACGAGGAGGTCCTGACCGGCGATGAAGTAGGGGCCAGCGAACGTGACGTCAGCCTTGCGCTTGTCGGTGATCGAGTAGGTCGCGAAGATCAGGTCGACCTGACCGGTCTTGATGAGCGTCTCGCGCTGCGGCGAGGGCGCCTGCACCCAGGTGATGTCCTTCTCGGCGGTGCCGAGCTCCTTGGCGACGTACTTGGCCATGTCGATGTCGAAGCCGGTGACCTCGGTGCCCTTCTTGAGGCCGAGACCGGGCTGGTCGAACTTGATGCCGATCTTGAGCTTCTTGCCGGCGTCCCCGCCGCCGCCGGCGTTGTCCCCGCCGTCGTCACTCCCGCAGGCCGCGAGGCCGAAGGCCAGGGCGGCCGCTGCGCCGATGGCGCCGATCCGTCGTGCGTTCATCTGGTGTTCCTCCTGTGGTGGCGGCACCATGCGTGCCTGTGTTGTGGAGTCGTGAAGTGCTGAGCCTGACGTCCTCAGGGCTCTCAGTGGGTGAGGATCTTGGCCAGGAAGTCCTTGGCCCGGTCGCTCTTGGGGTTGGTGAAGAAGTCCTCCGGCGTGCTCTCCTCGACGATCTGCCCGCCGTCCATGAAGACGACACGGTTGGCCGCCTTGCGGGCGAAGCCCATCTCGTGGGTGACGACGATCATCGTCATGCCGTCCTTGGCGAGTCCGACCATGACGTCGAGGACCTCGTTGATCATTTCGGGGTCGAGGGCTGAGGTCGGCTCGTCGAACAGCATGACCTTGGGGTCCATGGCGAGCGAGCGGGCTATGGCGACGCGCTGTTGTTGCCCGCCGGAGAGCTGCGCAGGGAACTTCTGGGCCTGCTGGGCCACGCCGACGCGCTCGAGCAGCTCCATGCCGCGCTTCTCGGCGGCGTCCTTCTTCTGCTTGCGGACCTTGATCGGGCCCAGCGTGACGTTGTCGAGGATCGACTTGTGGGCGAAGAGGTTGAACGACTGGAAGACCATGCCGACGTCCGCGCGCAGCTGGGCGAGCGCCTTGCCCTCCTCGGGGAGCTTGTTGCCGTCGATGCTGATCGTCCCGGACTCGATGGTCTCGAGGCGGTTGATCGCGCGGCAGAGGGTCGACTTCCCGGAGCCGGATGGGCCGATGACGACGACCACCTCTCCCTTGCCGATCTCCATGTTGATCTCCTTGAGGACATGGAGGTCGCCGAAGTGCTTGTTGACGTCCTTGAGGACGACCAGGGGCTCAGTCATGAGCGGAAACCTACCGGTACGTGGTGCCCGTCACGTGTCTCCGTGCCGATGCGACACCGATTCGCAACGTCGCGTCTCGTTTCTCGAGGAGTGGGTATGCCGTCCGCTCGCCTCCCGCAGGTAGGCTCGGCTCCGCTTCAGGGGCGGTAGCTCAGTTGGTCAGAGCAGCGGACTCATAATCCGTCGGTCCTGGGTTCAAGCCCCAGCCGCCCCACTTGGGACGACAGAAGGCGGGCCGACCCGATGGGGTCGACCCGCCTTCGTCGTGAGCGTGGGTCAGCAGCTCTTGCTGGACTTCCTGTTGCACGTCGTCGTGCCGGTGGTCGTTGCCGTCTTGGTCGTGAGGGCATTGGTGTTGAGGCCGTCGACCTTGCGGATCGTGCCGTTGAGGCGCTCGCCGAGATAGATCGTGCCGTTGTGGACACCGATCGCCCAGGCGTACTCGGGCACGGTGGTCAGGCCCTTCCAGCTGAGTCCGTCTGCGCTGCGGTAGACGCCCCCACGCGAGAGCGCGTAGATGTAGCCGTCACCGGGGACGTCGAAGTCGAGCACGTTCCAGTTGGTCTGCGGCATCACCTGCGTGGCTCGGGTGCCGTCGAACGCGACGACTCCGCTGCCGTACTTCGTGCAGATGATCTTGCCCTTGAAGACCTCGACCGCGCGCGCCTCGACCGTGGAGCACGGAGTCACGCCGGGCATCGTCGACCACGTGGTGCCATTGAAGACGCGCAGGGGAGCGCCCTCCAGCACGTCCTGGGCCTGCATGTACATCTTTCCGCCCAGCGCCGCGGCCCAGTAGTAGCGCTCGCGACCCATCTCGGTGCTCGAGGTGTCCTTGGCCACGAGCGACCAGGAGGTCCCGCCGTCCGTGGACCGGTAGGCGGCGGCGCCGCCCTTGCCGTCCACGACGCCCTTGGCCGATCCGACCATCCACAGGTCCGAGCCGGTGAGGGTTGCGACGTCGAAGACGTGCTCCGCCGGAGCCTTGAACTCGTTGGTCCAGGTGCCAGTGGCGTTGGTCGAATATCCCTGGTTGGCGGTGGCCGAGCCGGTCGGGTCGCTCCAGGGGGCGTAGAGCTTGCCGTTGATCTTGCGGAAGGTCGTGATCTCCTCGGTCGGGGCAGTCAGACCCGACTCGGCGAACACGTTCGTCGCCGGGTCAAACGTGGTGACCTTCGTCGGGCCGCCATTGATGATGTAGTCGCCATAGCCGACATAGAACTTGCCGTTGTCCATCGTCAGGCTGCGAATTGTCCGGCCGGATGCGTTCGGCTTCTCCATTGCCTGCGGGCTCACACCGACCACGGAGGTCGGATACGTCGGGAGGCTGGTCGTGGGCGGCGTGGGCGGTGACGGCCTCTTGGCCTGTGCCGGGGCGACCGACAGGCACGTGACGCCGGCGGCGGCAGCAACGACCGCTGCCAGCAGGGGACGGGCGAAGGCGGTGTGGGTTCCCATTCGTGGGTACTCCTCAGGGTCTTGGCAGGGATGCCCCAAAGTCCGGGTGCGCTCATATCGTGGGGCTCCGAGGCACGCTGCGCAACCCGTAATGACCATTCCTAATAGTCAATCCGAGTATTAGTGCTCAGGACTATGTAGGAAATGATCACTAGAGAACGTCGTTCCTTATAACTAGTTAGGCGCGGTAGCGAGAGTGAGGTGCTGGCGTGACCCGAGTCAACGTGTGTCGCGCATGGTGTTCCTGGTGCCCATGCGGCATGATGAGGCTCACGGTTCGCGAGTTCGCTCGTGGGGCGATTGACAACGGTGCGTGAGGCACCCCCACAGCGAGCTGAACGGCATACAGAATCTGTTGCCTCCAAGAGACACGTGCGACGGCGTTGGGGAAGACGTCCCTTGCACGTGAAGGAGGCCAGGATGTCTGTCGCGACGCGACGTGTGTCGACCCGGGGAGTGGTGTTCATCCACTCGGCCCCGGCAGCGCTGTGCCCTCACATCAACTGGGCGCTCGAGTCCGCTACGGGCTCGCGCGTCTCCATCGACTGGACCCCGCAGCCTGCTGCGCCCGGGTTCAACCGCGGTGAGTGGTCCTGGATCGGCGAGCAGGGTACTGGTGCGCGCCTCGCCTCCACGCTGCGCGGATGGCAGGGCCTGCGCTACGAGGTGACCGAGGACCCGAGCGCTGGTTGTGACGGCTCTCGCTGGTCGCACACCCCGAGCCTGGGCATCCACCACTCCACGACGTCCGCCAGCGGCGACGCGGTGGTCAACGAGGAACGCCTCAAGGAGATCCTCATGCTGGCGCAGGGATCACCCGAGGCCATCACGGAGATGGTCGAAGAGGTCCTCGGCACCGACTGGGACAACGAGCTCGAGCCGTTCCGCTACGCCGGTGACGGCGCACCCGTCCGCTGGCTGCACAAGGTCGGCTGAGTCCGAACGAACCACGGCACCCTTCACGCACGTCGCGAGGCCCGCTCCCGTACAGGGGGAGCGGGCCTCGCGCTTGCGTGAACAAGCACAGGGGTACGCCGGCTACAACGGGATGTTGCCGTGGTTCCCTCGGCGTTGGGGCGCCTCGGAGATCGCCCGCGCCAAGGCGGAACGGGTCACGTTGGGCTCGACGATCTCGTCGACGACCCCGATCTCGACCGCGCGCGCCAGACCGCCGGACAGGGCGTCGTGCTCCTCGGCGAGCTGCTGCTCGACCGCCGCGCGATCGGCGTCATCGACCTCGGCGAGGCGGCGACGGTGCAGGATCCGGATGGCAGCAACCGAACCCATGACCGCGACGTGCGCGGTGGGCCAGGCAAACACCTTGGTGGCTCCGAGTGAGCGGGCGTTCATCGCGATGTAGGCGCCGCCGTAGGTCTTGCGCGTCACGAGTGTCACGCGGGGCACGACGGCCTCGGCGAACGCGTGGAGCAACTTGGCGCCACGCCGTACGACGCCGTCCCACTCCTGGCCGACACCGGGCAGGTAGCCGGGGACGTCGACGAGGACGATGAGCGGCACCCCGAACGCGTCGCACATGCGCACGAAGCGAGCGGCCTTCTCGGCCGAGGGGGAGTCGAGGCAGCCACCGAGGCGCATCGGGTTGTTGGCGATGACGCCGACGGTGCGACCACCGAAGCGGCCGAGCTGCGTGACGATGTTGGGAGCCCAACGCGGGTGCAGCTCAATGGAGTCGGCGCCCTTGTCGAGGACGTTGTCGACGACCGGGTGCACGTCGTAGGCACGCTTGGCCGATTCGGGGAACGTCGCCTCGAGGTCGAAGTCGTCGACCTTGGCGACGTCGAGCGTGCCTTGGTCGGCGAGCAGGGAGCACAGCTGGCGGCCGCGCTCGTAGGCCTGCTCGGTCGAGTCGGTGACGATGTGGACGACACCGCTGCGACGACCGTGCGGCTCTGGTCCACCGAGGCGCAGGGCGTCGACGTTCTCACCGGTGACTGAGCGCACGACGTCGGGTCCTGTGACGAAGATGCGGCCGTCCGGAGCCAGGATGACGATGTCGGTGAGGGCGGGACCATAGGCGGCCCCACCGGCGGCAGCACCGATGACGACCGAGATCTGCGGGATCTTGCCCGACGCGCGGGTCATGATCGCGAAGACCAGACCGACGGCGTGCAGGCTCACGACACCTTCGGGCAGGCGTGCGCCTCCGGAGTGCCAGATGCCGACGACGGGTATGCCGTCCGCCAACGCTCGTTCGTACGCCGCGACGACAACCTTGCAGCCGGCGACGCCCATGGCGCCGCCCATGATCGTGGCGTCGGAGCAGAAGGCCACTGCGCGAACGCCCTGGCAGGTGCCGACGGCGGCGAGCATGCCCGAGTCGTCCTCGGGCGTGATCAGCTCGACCGAGCCGCCGTCGAAGAAGGCCTCGAGCCGAAGCCGCGGGTTGCGCGGATCGGTGGCGCGGTCGGGCTTGGTCTTCGTCGCGGCGGAGGCGCTTGCGGAGGACTCGTTGGGCTGGCGAGCCATCAGGCGCTCTTCACCGTGAGGGCCACGTTGTGTCCGCCGAAGCCGAACGAGTTGTTGAGCGCGGCGATGTCGCCGTCGGGGAGCTTGCGGTGCTCGCCCCTGACGACGTCGAGCGGGATCGCCGGATCGAGGTTCTCGATGTTGATCGTCGCGGGGGCGATGCGGTGGTGCACCGAGAGGATGGTGAACAGGGCCTCAAGGGCGCCAGCGGCGCCGAGGAGGTGGCCGGTCATCGACTTCGTCCCGCTGACACACATGCCATCCGTTGCGTCACCGAAGGCGCGGCGGATGGCGTTGGCCTCGGCGACGTCACCGACCGGGGTCGAGGTGGCGTGGGCGTTGATGTGGACGATGTCCGCGGGCGTGAGTCCGGCGCGCTGGACCGCCTCGACCATGGCGCGGCTCGCACCGGCACCCTCTGGTTCCGGAGCGGTGATGTGGTGGGCGTCGGCGGACATCCCTGCAGCGCTGAGCTCGGCGTAGATCCGGGCGCCACGGGCCTTGGCGTGCTCCTCGGACTCGAGGACGATGACGCCGGCACCCTCACCCATGACGAAGCCGTCGCGGCCCGTGTCATAGGGGCGTGACGCGCCCGCCGGGTCGTCGTTGCGCTTGGACAGGGCCTGCATCTGCGCGAAGCCGGCGAAGGGCAGCGGGTGGATGGCGGCCTCGGTGCCGCCAGCGATGACGATGTCGGCGCGGCCCAAACGGATCTGGTCCATGGCCAGGGCCATCGACTCGGCGCCGGACGCGCAGGCCGACACGGCCGTGTGAGCGCCGGCTCTGGCTCCGAGCGCCAGGGAGACGTTTCCGCTGGGGCTGTTGGGCATGATCATCGGGACCGTCAGGGGAAAGACGCGGCGAACGCCCTTCTCGCGCAAGTTGTCCCACTGGTCGAGGAGAGTGGTGACCCCGCCCATGCCGGTGCCGATCGCGACCATGAAGCGCTCAGGATCGACCTCGGGGGAACCCGCATCGGCCCACGCCTCACGGGAGGCGACCATGGCGTACTGCGCGCTGAGGTCCATGCGACGGCACTCGACCTTGCTGAGCACCTCCTCGGGGGAGGTGTGGATCGAGGCGGCGAACGTGACGGGCAGCTCGAACTGCTGCACCCACTCCTGGGTCAGGGCGCGGGCACCCGATCTGCCGGCGAGGATCGCTTCCCACGTCTGGGTGATCGTTCCGCCGAGCGGGGTGGTGGCTCCGAGACCCGTGACGACGACGCGACGTTCGGTGCTCATGTCGATGACTCCTTGGCGTGGGGGTGGTGTCCCGGTGCCGCCCTCATCAGGTGAGGGCGGCACCGACGGATCAGCTGGGTTCAGCTCTGGCTGTTCTTGATGAAGGTGACGGCGTCGCCGACGGTGCGGAGGTTCTTGACCTCGTCGTCGGGGATGCGCACGCCGAACTTCTCCTCGGCGTTGACGACGATCGTCATCATCGACAGCGAGTCGATGTCGAGGTCGTCGGTGAACGCCTTGTCACTCTGGACGGTCTCGGGGTCGAGTCCGGTCTCCTCGTTGACGATCTCTGCGAGACCCGCGAGGATCTCCTGCTCGCTCTGAGCCATGTCGTGCTCCTTCATGGTTCGGGTCCGCCGGGTGCGGACGCTCTGGGGATGTTGCGGATGTTGCGGATGTTGCGGGTGATGCGGTGGTCCGTGATGACCCGCGGACCGCGGGAGTCTCTATGGCAGGACGACGACCTGCGCGGCATACACGAGGCCTGCGCCGAAGCCGATCTGCAGGGCCAGCCCACCGCGAGGGGCGAGGCCCTCGCGGAGCAGCCGCTCGGTGGCGAGCGGCACGGAGGCGGCCGAGGTGTTGGCCGAGTCGATGACGTCGCGGGCGACGGCGACGTGCTCGGGCAGCTTGAGCTGCTTGCACATCGCGTCGATGATGCGGTTGTTCGCCTGGTGCGGGATGAAGGCGTCGAGCTGGTCGACCGTGACGCCGGCGGCGTCGAGGGCCTTCTGCGCGACGGGTGCCATGCCCCAGACGGCCCAACGGAAGACGCTCTGGCCCTTCATGCCGATCGTCGGCCAGCCGAGATCGTGGTCGCGCACGTCGACCCAGCTGTCGTTCTGGGCGATGACGTCCCACTTGTCGCCCTCGGAGCCCCACACGGTCGGCCCGATGGCCGGAGTGTCCGAGGGGGACACGATCGCGGCACCGGCACCGTCACCGAAGATGAAGGCGGTGCCACGGTCGGTCGGGCTGGTGAAGTCGGAGAGCCGCTCCACCCCGACGACGAGGACGTTGCGGGCACTGCCACCACGGACCATGTCGTGGGCCAGCGAGATGCCGTGGCAGTAGCCGGCGCAGGCCGCTGAAATGTCGAACGCGGCCGGGTTGCTCATGCCCATGAGGTGCGCGAGCGCGGGTGCGGCAGCAGGGGTTTGGTAGGGATGAGTCACCGTCGCGAGGATGACGGCGTCGATGTCGGTCGGCTCCAGACCGGCCATCTCGAGGGCGCCACGTGACGCGGCCTCGGACATCTCGATGACGCTCTCACCGTCACCGGCCCGGTAGCGGGTCTTGATGCCGGAGCGCTCCTGGATCCACTCGTCCGAGGAGTCGATCGCGTCGACGATCTCGGAGTTGGGGACGATGCGACGAGGGCGGTACGCGCCGATCCCGGAGATGCGCGTGTGCGCGGCCCCCGTCGTGGAGGCGATGACTGCGGCCATCTGACTCAGCCTTCCTGGGGGTGCAGGCGGAGGATGGGCTGGCCGGGGGAGACGGGGTCGCCGTCCTCGACGAGCCACTCGACGATGCGACCACCGTGCGGTGCGACGACGTCGTAACTGTCGCGCAACGTGCCCACCGTGGCGATGACGCTGCCGGTCTCGACGGCAGTGCCGAGCTCGGTCGCCGTGAACGAGACCATGCCCTTCGCGGGGCTGATGACGAGGCGCCACGTCGGGTCCTGCGCGACGCCGGTCGACACGGCGTGCTCCTTGACCATGCGGTGGGCCTGCTCGAGGTCGTCGGGAGACTTGAGCGCGAGGATCTCGACGTCCTTGAGGGTGCGCTTGGCCAAGCCGGCGAGCGTGCCGGCCGGCGGGATCTCGATGATCCCGGTGACGCCGAGCTCCGTGAAGGTCTGCATCGTGAGGTCCCAGCGCACCGGGTTGCTCACCTGGCTGACGAGTCGGCCGAGCACCTCGCGTCCGCTGTGGACGACGGCGCCGTCGCGGTTGGAGACGAGGGGGACGCGGGCGTCGTGGGTGGACATCGCCTTGGCGTAGCCAGCCAGCACGTTGACCGCGGGAGCCATGTGCTGCGTGTGGAACGCGCCCGCGACCTTGAGGGCGATGACGCGGCTCTTGGCGGGCGGATCTGCCGCGAGGGCTGCCAGCTGCTCCATCGTGCCGGCGGCGACGACCTGGCCGGCGCCGTTGATGTTGGCGGGGGTGAGCCCGTGGCGCTCGATCGTGGCGATGACCTCACCGGGGTCGCCGCCCATGACGGCGCTCATCCCGGTGGGCTGCACCGCGCTTGCGGCTGCCATGGCATTGCCACGCTCACGCACGAAGACCATGGCCTGCTCAGCGGAGATCACGCCACCGGCAGCAGCGGCCGTGATCTCACCGACGGAGTGACCCGCACCGGCGCCGACGAGACGGAAGCCGTCAGCCGGGTGCTCGAAGAGCGCCAGCAGCGAGACGAGGCCCGATGCGACGATCAGGGGCTGGGCGACTGCCGTGTCCTTGATGGTCTCCTCGTCGGACTCGGTCCCGTGTTTGACGAGATCGATGCCTGCGACGGCGGAGAGCCACCCCATCCGCTCGCGCAGACCGGGGATGTCGAGCCAAGGGGTGAGGAAGCCGGGGGACTGGGAGCCCTGTCCAGGGCAGACGACAACAAGCACCTCTTCAGAGTGGCCGTCATCAGGCCCGGTAGGTGCAACCGGCAGCGACGATTCTCGGGCGTGAGATCTGTAGGGTTCCTACAATTCGAGAGCGACAGGCCCAGTCGCACGCGTGAGCCGGCCCGAGGGTTCCGGGGCCACTCGCCCGTACGCCAGGGCCAGGCGCACGGTCTGTGCATCATGTGGATCGGTGAGGTCGTAGCCGATGGTGTCCGCGATCTTGCCCAGTCGATACCTCACCGTGTTGGTGTGGACGAACAGCGTGCGTGCCGTGCCCTCCAGCCCCAGTCCGCCGTCCAGATAGGCCGCGGCGGTCTCGAGCAGGTTGCCGCCGCCGCTCGCGGACAGGGGCGCATAGACACTGGACACGAGGGCGGCGCGAGCCGGAAGGTCGCCGAGGAGCGCCCGCTCGGCCAGGAGGTCGTCGCTGAGGACAGGACGAGGGGCGGCGGGCCACGCAGGCGCCGCCGTGTGACCCGAGAGCGCGGCACGCGCGCTGCGGCCCGCGGCATACAGGTGCGGGACAACGGGACCCACGACGATCGGGCCGTCGCCGAAGTGTTCGCCGAGGTGGGAGGCCGTTTTGAGGGCATCGGTGACGCGGCCGACGATGCTGACGATGCGTCGGCCGTGAATGGCGACGAGGACCTCGACTCCGTGACGTTTGGCGCCACGGTGCAGCTGATCGACCACCTGTGCCGTGCCTGCCCCGGGGGTCGATCCGACGATGACGCACACGTCGGTCGTCGTGCCCCAGCCGAGGGCCGATGCTCGTGACTGCATGGAGTCGTCGGCCTCCCCACGGATGACGGCGTCGACGACGAGTGCCTCGAGTCGGGCGTCCCACGCGCCACGCGCCTCGGCAGCATGGGCGTAGACCTCGGCGACGGAGAACGCGATCTCGCGGCTGTAGCGCAGCACGGCCTCGCGCACCTTGGTCTCGTCCCCGCGTGCAGCCAACCCGATGGAGTCGCGCTCGACGACGTCGACGACGGTGCGCATGAGGTCGAGGGTCTGGCCGAGGCTGATCGAGTGGGTCAGCTCACGCGGGGCCGTGCCGAAGACGTCGGCCGTGACATGGGCGTGGTCCTGGCTGCCGCTGAACCATTCGATGAACGACTTGATGCCGGCCTGGGCGACGAGGCCCACCCACGAGCGTTCCTCGGCGGGCAGGGCGCGGTACCACTCGTGGTCGCTCTCCATCTGCTGCACAGCAGCGGCGCCGAGATCGCCGGCAGTGAGCTCGACCCGACGCCGGGTCGCTGCCGAGGGTCGGCTTTTCGAGGTGGGCACGCTGGAAGTCTATTTGTATGCCGTGCACAACCACACGGCATACGCGATCGTCTCGTGCGGTCCGCTCCTCAGGCCTGCCAGCCCAAGAGGTGCTCGCCGAGGCTGAGCGTGGCGAACCACACCGCCGCCGCGATCAACGGAAGCAGTAGGACGACCCACGGACGCCGGGTGAACCAGCGCACCGAACACACCGCCAGCACCGCCCAGATCAGCAGGAGGACGATGATCGCCCACAGGGGGGCGACCAGTCCGGACGACACATAGAAGGGGAGTGCGGCGATCAGGCCCAGCACGCCGAGCGTTGCAACCACTCGCTCGAGGAGCTGTCGTCCGTCCATTCCGCCAGCATCCACCCCATCCGTCTCGTCTGCCTGCGAACGAGGTATTTCCCGTTCTCAGGCACACAAGGCGTGAGTGTCAGTCGGTGCCGAACTCCATGGCCGCGCGGTCGAGGGCGTCGTCGTCGGGACCGCCATCGACCGGGTTGTCGGCGATGCGGTCATAACCGCCGGCAGGCAGCTCGCCAAAGAGGGTGCCGTTCTCGACGAGCAACTGGCCCTGGTCGACGGGCTGGCCGGCGTAGATCTCGAGCTTGGCCCGGCTGTCGGCGATGTCGAGGTTGCGCATGGTCAGCTGGCCGATCCGGTCCAGGGGCCCGAACGCGGCGTTCTCGACTCGCTCCATCGACAGCTTGTCCGGGTGGTAGCTGAAGTTCTCGCCCGTCGTGTTGACGATCGAGTAGTCGTCCCCGCGACGCAGCCGGAGCGTGACCTCGCCCGTGACGACCGACGCGATCCACCGCTGGATGGCCTCTCGCATCATGAGCGACTGCGGGTCGAGCCAGCGGCCCTCATAGAGGAGGCGGCCGAGGCGACGGCCCTCCGTGTGGTAGTTCGCGATGGTGTCCTCGTTGTGGACGGCGTTGAGCAGGCGCTCGTAGGCGATGTGCAGCAGGGCCATGCCCGGGGCCTCGTAGATGCCGCGCGACTTCGCCTCGATGATGCGGTTCTCGATCTGGTCGGACATGCCGAGACCGTGACGGCCACCGATGGTGTTGGCGAGATCGACGAGGGCGACGGGGTCGAGGTCCCTGCCGTTGATCGCGACGGGCCGGCCCTGGACGAAGCGGATCCGCACGTCCTCCTGCTCGATGACGACGGACGGGTCCCAGTGCTTGACGCCCATGATCGGCTCGACGACCTCCATGGACTCGTCGAGGTGCTCGAGCGTCTTGGCCTCGTGCGTCGCGCCCCAGATGTTGGCGTCAGTCGAGTAGGCCTTCTCGGCGCTCGCCCGGTAGGGCACGTCGCGCTCGGTGAGCCACTCGCTCATCTCGTGACGTCCACCGAGCTCGCTCACGAAGGCGGCGTCGAGCCACGGCTTGTAGATGCGCAGGCCGGGGTTGGCGAGCAGCCCGTAGCGGTAGAAGCGCTCGATGTCGTTGCCCTTGAAGGTCGAACCGTCGCCCCAGATCGAGACGTCGTCGGCCTGCATGGCGCGTACGAGCAGGGTGCCGGTGACGGCGCGACCCAGGGGGGTGGTGTTGAAGTAGGTCCTGCCTCCGCTGCGGATGTGGAACGCGCCGCAGGCGATCGCCGACAGGCCCTCCTCCACGAGTGCGCTGCGGCAGTCGACGAGCCGGGCGATCTCTGCGCCGTACTCTCCGGCGCGCGTCGGCACCGTGTCGATCTCGGGCTCGTCGTACTGGCCGAGGTCAGCCGTGTAGGTGCAGGGGACGGCGCCCTTCTCGCGCATCCACGCGACGGCAACAGAGGTGTCGAGACCTCCGGAGAAGGCGATGCCGACGCGCTCGCCGACGGGCAGGGACGTGAGTACTTTGGACACAATGCAAGACTATACAGTCGAGCGCATAACCACAAATGCGTGAGTATGCCGGGCGCTCAGGTGTATGGGGCTGGTCACCTTCAGTCCATCTTCTCGACAGGCGGTGGGACCGCCCCCGCCCTACGTTGACAGGCATGAAGAGAACCCTGATCTCCCTCTCCGTGGCGGCTGGACTGGCGCTTTCGACCGTGGTCGCGACCGCACCTGCCCAAGCCGATGCACCACCCACCTCCAATGGCCAAGCGAAGTTCACGACCCCCCTGGTCCACGCCCACCGCGGCGCGTCGGGCTACCGCCCCGAGCACACGCTCGCGGCCTACCGGCTGGCGGTGCAGCTCGGCGCTGACTACATCGAGCCCGACCTCGTCATGACCAAGGACGGCGTGCTCGTCGACCGCCACGAGCCGGAGATCGGCGGAACGACGGACGTCGCGACGCATGCCGAGTTCGCGGGCCGCAAGGTCACCAAGTCGCTCGACGGCAAGGCGACCACCGGCTGGTGGGTGGAGGACTTCACCCTCGCCGAGCTCAAGACGCTGCGAGCCAAGGAGCGGCTCCCCGCCCAGCGTCCGGAGAGCGCGAGCTACGACGGCCAGTTCGAGGTTCCGACGCTCGACGAAGTTCTTGCCCTGCGTGAGGAGCTGAGCCTGCAGACCGGTCGCACAGTCGGCGTCATACCTGAGATCAAGCACTCGACTTTCCTCCACGAGGCGGGCTTCGACCCCGAGGTCGCGCTCATGTCGGCGATCTCGGCGCACGGCCTCAACCGCCCGAACGCCGCCCTCTGGGTGCAGAGCTTCGAGCTCACCCCGCTGGTCCGACTCGACGACGCGCTCGGCTACAAGGCCAAGCTCGTCTTCCTCGTGAGCGCCAGTGGACGCCCCTATGACCTCGAGGCCCAGGGCGACCCGCGGACCTACACCGACCTCCTCACCCCTGCCAGCCTCAAGGCGCTCGTCAAGGACGTCGACGGTCTCGGTGTCGACAAGGCCCGGGTCATTCCGCGCAAGGCCGACGGGACGCTCGGCGCACCGACCAGCCTTGTTGCCGACGCACACAAGGTCGGTCTCGACGTGACGCCGTGGACCTTCCGCGCCGAGAACTCGTTCCTGCCGGTGGACTACCGGATCGGCACCAACCCAGCGACGCATGGGCGCATGGGCGACGAGGTGACCCGCTTCTTCGAGGCCGGTGTCGATGGCGTCTTCTGCGACCAGCCCGACATCTGCGTCGCCGCCCGCGAGGACTTCCTCACCCGCTGATACCTGTTCTTCTTCGTGCCCGAAACGGACACGCTGATGGAGGCCTACGGCCGACGAAGCGTGTCCGTTTCGGGCACGAAGTCGCTCCTCCATCGACCGAAAGGTTGATGTCGGACGGACTCGCGCACGGGAGCCGTGGCGACCGCACGCAAACTCGGCCTCATCGACGCAGGCGAGCGAGCGGCATACCCAGAGCATTCGACTTCGTGCCCGAGACGGACAGCCTCGCCAAGGCTCGGCTGTCCGTCTCGGGCACGAAGTCCACGTGTTCTAGCTGTCGCCGCCCTCGTTGCCGCTCGTGCCGGCGCGGACGTCGAGCAGGTCGTACTTCTCGGCAGCCTTGCCGGGGATGTCGGCCGCGATCTCGCCGCGGGCCGCGAGCACCTGAAGCGTGCGCACCGCGAGCGAGGGACCATCGACGTGGAAGAAGCGCCGGGCAGCCGGACGCGTGTCGGCAAAACCGAACCCGTCGGTACCGAGCGAGTGGAACTCACCGGGGACGTACTGCGCGATCTGGTCGGGCACCGCACGCATGTAGTCGGAGGTCGCGAGCACGGGCCCATCGACGTCCTTGAGCTTCTGCGTCACATAGGGCACGCGGGTCTCGTTCTCCGGGTGGAGGAAGGCTTCCTCGTCCGCCGCGAGACCGTCTCGACGCAGTTCGCCCCAGGAGGTCACGGACCAGACGTCCGCCGCAACACCCCAGTGGTCCGCGAGGAGCCGCTTGGCCTCCAGGGCCCACGGCACACCGACGCCGGACGCCATGAGCTGGGCGCGGGCGGGGGTGTGGGTCCAGCCGGAGGTGTCGGCCTTCTCGAGGAGGTACATGCCGCGCAGCAGGCCGTCGATGTCGAGGTCCTCGGGCTCCTTCGGCTGCACATTGGGCTCGTTGTAGACGGTGAGGTAGAAGATGACGTTCTCGGGGTCGTCGCCATACATCCGCCGCAGGCCCTCACGCATGATGTGCGCGATCTCGTAGCCGTAGGCAGGGTCGTAGGTGATGACGCCCGGGTTGGTCGACGCGAGCAGCGGCGAGTGCCCGTCCGCGTGCTGGGTGCCTTCGCCGGTCAGCGTCGTGCGCCCGGCGGTGGCCCCGATGAGGAAGCCGCGACTCAGCTGGTCGGCGGCGGCCCAGATGGAGTCGCCGGTGCGCTGGAACCCGAACATCGAGTAGAAGACGTAGATCGGGATCATCGGCTCGCCGTGCGTCGAGTAGCTCGAGCCGGCCGCCGTGAAGGCCGCCACGGACCCGGCCTCGTTGATGCCGGCGTGGAGGATCTGCCCGGACACCGACTCGCGATAGCTGAGCATCAGGTCGTGGTCGACCGGCGTGTAGTTCTGCCCGTGAGGGTTGTAGATCTTGAGCGTCGGGAAGAACGAGTCCATGCCGAACGTGCGGGCCTCGTCGGGGATGATCGGCACGATGCGCTTGCCGAACTCCTTGTCGCGCATGAGGTCCTTGAGCAGCCGGACGAACGCCATGGTCGTCGCGATGGTCTGCTTGCCCGAGCCCTTGCGGACCTGGGCGTAGGCCTCGTCGCCCGGGAGCGACAATTGCGTGTACTTGCTGCGGCGCTGCGGGATCGAGCCACCGAGGGCCCGGCGACGCTCGAGCATGTAGTCGAGCGTCGAGTCGTTCTCGCCGGGGTGGAAGTACGGCGGCTGGTAGGGGTTCTCCTCGATCTGCGCGTCCGTGATCGGCAGGCGCAGGACGTCACGGAAGTTCTTGAGGTCGTCGACCGACATCTTCTTCATCTGGTGCGTCGCGTTGCGGCCAGCGAAGCCCTTGCCGAGGCCATAGCCCTTGATCGTGTGGGCGAGGACGACCGTCGGCTGCCCGGTGTGGTTGACCGCGGCCTGGTAGCCGGCGAAGACCTTGCGGTAGTCGTGGCCGCCACGCTGCAGGTCGTGCCAGATCTGCTCGTCGGTGAGGTTCTCGACCATCTTGCGGGTGCGCGGGTCGCGACCGAAGAACTCCTCCCGGACGTAGGCGCCGTCGTTGGCGCGGAACGTCTGGTAGTCCCCGTCGGTCGTGGTGTTCATGATGTGCTTCAACGCGTGGTCGCGGTCCGCCGCGAGCAGCGGGTCCCAGCCACGGCCCCAGATGACCTTGACGACGTTCCAGCCGGCGCCGCGGAAGAACGCCTCGAGCTCCTGGATGATCTTGCCGTTGCCACGGACTGGGCCGTCGAGGCGCTGCAGGTTGCAGTTGACGACGAACGTGAGGTTGTCGAGCTCCTCGTTGGCGGCGAGCTGGAGCAGACCGCGGGATTCGGGCTCGTCCATCTCACCGTCGCCGAGGAAGGCCCACACCCGCTGCTCGGACGTGTCCTTGATGCCACGGTTCTGCAGGTACTTGTTGAACTGCGCCTGGTAGATCGCGTTCATCGGGCCGATGCCCATCGACACGGTCGGGAACTGCCAGTAGTCCGGCATCATCCGCGGGTGCGGGTAGGACGACAGTGCCCGGATCTTGCCGTCGACGATGTGGCTCTTCTCCTGGCGGAAACCGTCGAGGTCGGTCTCGCTGAGGTGGCCCTCGAGGAAGCTGCGGGCGTACATGCCGGGGGAGGCGTGGCCCTGGTAGAAGATCTGGTCCCCGCCGCCGGGGTGGTCCTGGCCGCGGAAGAAGTGGTTCATGCCGACTTCGTAGAGCGTGGCCGCAGAGGCATAGGTGGAGATGTGCCCACCGACGGAGACGCCGGGCCGCTGAGCGCGGTGCACCATGACCGCGGCGTTCCAACGGATCCACCGGCGGTACTGCCGCTCAACCTCTTCGTCACCGGGGAACCAGGGCTCTTGCTCCTGGTCGATGCTGTTGACGTAGTCCGTCGCCGTGAGGGAGGGGACACCGATCTGGCTCTCGCGCGCCCGCTCGAGCAGGCGGAGCATGAGGTAGCGCGCCCGCTTGCGACCGCCCTCGTCGATCACCTGGTCAAGCGATGCCAACCACTCCGAGGTCTCCTCGGGGTCGATGTCGGTGAGGCTGCTGGGAAGGCCATTGAGAATTGGTCCGGCTTCCTCGCGAAACGTCACGACGATGCTCCTTCATGCTTGCGGATCCCGACCCGGTGGGGCCGACCCATCCATCCTTCCACTGGGAGTGGCGACGGTCACAGTGGGGTTCACATGGCAGGCACCCCGGGTTCGAATGGCAGGCTGGGGCCATGACCACTCCGCTCGACCCGGCCGCTGTCACTCTTCGCGGCGACGAGCTTCCCTGGCGCCCCGTGAGTCCGGCGCTGCGCACGGTGCGGCTCATCACGCTCTTCGCGTGGCTCGCGCCGTTCCTCGTGGGCTTCGTCGTCCTGGCGATGCTCGTGTCACCGTGGTTCTGCATCGGCGCCGCCGTGGCCGCGGTGCTCCTCGGCTGGGGCGCGTGGCTCATCGTCCGACAGGTCTCGGCCATCACCTGGATCGAGCTGCCTGACGAGATCGTCATCCGCAAGGGGCGACTGTTCCGTTCGCTCGTGAGCATCCCCTACGGCCGCCTGCAGTACATCGACGTCGAGTCCGGTCCGTTGATGCGCTCGCGCGGCATCGCTTCGTGCGAGTTCCACACCGCGTCTCCCGAGAGCGGTGGCACGTTGCCGGGACTTCCCGTTGATGAGGCCGAAGCGCTGCGGGGACGCCTTGCCGCCCACGGCGAGGCTCAGCGAGCGGGCTTGTGACACAGCCCAATTCAGCTCCAGGGACTCCTGTCGTGGCGTCGTCCCCGATCAGGCGTGACCTCGGGCTGCACGAGTGGCAGCACCTTCACCCGTTGTCGCCCATCCTGCGTGGCGGTGTGGTCGGCGTCGCGATCCTCGGGTATGCCGCGACGCAATTTGTCGACGACATCTTCCGTTCGTTGGGTGGCGGGGGCGGCGGTGGAGACGAAGAGACCGACCCGGGCCTTCGTGAGGGTCTCGGGGTGCTCTTCGACCACTCGCTCATCGCCGGTGCCGTCCTTCTCACCATCCTCGGTGTGGTCGGACTCGTGGGCTGGCTCTCGTGGCGGTTCGCGAAGTTCCGGGTGGCCGACGGGCAGATCGAGTTCCGCAAGGGGTGGATCTTCCGCGAACACCGCCAGGTTCCCCTTGAGCGCGTCCAGGCGATCGAGATCAGCCGGCCCCTGCTCGCCCAGTTCACCGGCCTGTCCCAGGTCATCGTCCAGTCAGCTGGTGGTGGCGACTCCCAACTCAAACTCGCCTTCCTCGGTGCGGGTCGCGCCGACGAGGTCCGCGGTGAGCTCCTGGCGCTCGCCGGCCGCCGTGACGAAGCTGGCCCGGCCCGGCCGGTGGACACACCTGTCGGCGCCAGTGACGTGGCGGGCGCCCCGGGCCCTGGCCAGCGCACGCCGTTCGGCACCGATGAGGGGCGTGAGGTGCTGCGCGTTGCGAACTCCCGACTCTTCGTCGCGACGATCCTCCACGGCGGCACGATCTTCCTCGGCGTCATGGGGCTCCTCACCGGAAGCGTTGCGCTCGCGGCCTACGGATCCAGGTTCGAGGCGCTCACCGGTGCCGCCATCGCCCTTCCGGCCCTGGGGCCCATCGCCTTTGGTATCGCGGTCAACCGCATCGGCGAGCTGCTCAAACACGGCAACTTCCGTCTCGCCGACACCGGCACATCGGTGCGAATCCAGCACGGTCTCACCGACAAGCGGACAACGACGGTGCCCTTGCACCGCATCCAGGCGGTCGGGATGGTGCAGCCGCTGTGGTGGCGTCCGCTCGGCTGGTGGCGGGTCAAGGTCAACGTCGCCGGCATCGCCCACGACCCGTCGGGCGACGACGACAACGAGACGACGGTGCTTCCCGTCGGGACGCTCGACCAGGCACTGGACGTCCTCACCCTGCTCGATCCGGCGCTCTCCGAGGCCGACCTGCGACGGGCCGCGCTCGGCGACGGCTCCGATGGTGGCTGGACCCTCGTGTCGCCCCGGGCCAAGAGGTTCGACTGGCTGAGTTGGCGACGTTCGGGATTTGCCGTGTCGCCGCAGTCGGTCATGGTCCGAGCCGGGCGCCTGTCGCGCCGGGTCTCCGTCATGCCGCACGCCCGAGTGCAGTCCCTCACCCTCGCTCAGGGGCCCCTCGAGCGTCGCCTCGATCTCGCGGGCGTCACGCTGGTCTCGACCCCGGGACCCGTCGACGTCCGGGTGCCCCATCTCGACCTCCGGACCGCCACAGACTTCATGCGGGACGAGGCCGCGCGAGCGCGTGATGCCCGGCAAATGTCGAGAACCGCTTGCACCAGCGACGATCTTCCTAGTCAACTAGTGCCCCCAGACGAAAACGACGAGAGGTAGCCCCACCGTGAACACCGCTGCACCACCGCCCGCCGACCCCGGGCCTGAGGGCTCAGGTGCCGTCGAGCGCCTCGGCTTTGCCGCTGAGCAGACCGTGCAGGAGTTCGGCTGGGACGACGACGTCGACGACGACTTCCGCTTCGCCGTGGAGGACGTCATCGGATCCGACCTCGAGGACGAGGACTACACCGGTGAGGCCAACGCGGTCGTGTTCTGGTGGCGCGCCGACGACGGCGACCTCACCGACGCGCTCGTCGACCTGGTCGGAGTTCTCGCCGAGGGAGGCTTCGTTGTCGTCCTCACCCCCAAGGACGCCAAGGACGGCGCCGTCGACGCGACGGAGATCGACGAGGCTGCGGCCACCGCCGGTCTGCACTCCGGTGGCGCCTTCCACGCGTCCCCCCACTGGCGCGCGATCAAGCTCGGCGCACCCAAGGGACGGCTCTGATCCTTCTGCGGCAGACTGCAGGGCATGACGGACGCCATGTCGGGCCTTGAGGTGGGGCAGCTCGCCCCTCACTTCACGCTGCGCGACCAGAACGGTTCTGACGTTTCGCTCGCTGACCATCTCGGGCGACGCAACGTCCTCCTCGTCTTCTACCCATGGGCGTTCTCCGGCATCTGCACCGGCGAGCTGACCGAGATCCGCGACGACCTCGGACGCTTCGTCTCCGAGGACGTCCAGGTGCTCACGATCTCGTGTGACGCGATGTTCTCGCTGCGGGCCTACGCCGACCGCGACGGCTACTTCTTCCCGCTGCTCTCGGACGTCTGGCCCCACGGTCAGGTGGCCAAGGCCTACGGCGTCTTCGACGAGAAGGCGGGGGTCGCTCGCCGTGGCACCTTCCTCATCGACCGTGAGGGCGTCATCCGTTGGTCCCTCGTCACGGGCATCGGTGAGCGACGGGACTTCAGCGGCTATCACACGGCGATGTCGCACGCCTGACCCGATCTTCGTCATCGCCTGACAGAATGGGCGACCGATCACGGCCCTGCGCCGTGTCGGGGCCTGTAGCTCAGTTGGTAGAGCACCGCGTTTACACCGCGGGTGTCGTCGGTTCGAGGCCGGCCGGGCCCACATGACCCTTCTCCTGCGGGATGTCGTTGCCGTTCTCGAACGCCTCTACCCGCCGCACACCGCGCAGTCGTGGGACCAGGTGGGCCTCGTGACCGGCGACCCGGAGCAGCCGGTCGAGCGGATCCTGCTCGCCCTCGACCCGACTCTCGCGGTCATAGAGGAGGCCCGTGTCACACAGGCCGACCTGCTCATCACCCACCACCCTCTCCTCCTGCGCGGCATCCACTCGGTCGCCACCACGACGGCCAAGGGCGCGAGCGTCACAGGACTCGTCGTCGGTGACATCGCCTTGTACGTCGCGCACACCAACGCCGACGTTGCAGTGGCCGGAGTGTGCGAAGCCCTCGCCACCGCGGCCGGCCTCACCGACAGCGAGCCCCTCGTCCTCGTCGAGGACCAGCCGCTGGGTCGCATGGGCCGCCTCGCCTCACCCATGACGTTGGGCGACTTCGCAACGGCCCTGTATGCCGCCCTCCCGCCTGCCGCTGCCGGCCTGCGTGTTGCTGGTCCGGCCGACGCGCTGGTCGAGACCGTGGCGGTCCTCGGGGGAGCGGGAGACGACCAGTTCGACGCGGTGCGGGCGTGCGGCGCTGACGTCTATGTCACCGCCGACCTGCGCCACCACCCGGCGCTGGAGGCTCGCGAAGAGGCGCGCGGAGGCACGCCCTACCTCGTCGACGCGGGCCACTGGTCGAGCGAATCCGTGTGGCTGCCAACCGTGCGAGACGCCCTCGCCTCTGCCCTTAGGGTGGACATCGACATCAGCACAGTGCGCACCGACCCGTGGACCTTCACGGTCGGAGCAACAACAGCCGGAGGATCGCCGTGAAAGCCGAACCGGGCCAACAGGCCAAACTTCTCGACCTCCAGGCCCTCGACACCCGCCTGTCCCAGATCGCCCACGCTCGCAACACCCTCCCGCAGCTGGCCGAGATCGCCGACCTCGAGGGCAAGGCGAGCCTGCTCGATGACCAGCTCGTCCGTTCGCGCACGGAGCTCAGCGACATCCAGCGCGAGGTCATCAAGGCCGACGGCGACGTGCAGCAGGTGCGCGACCGCGCCACCCGCGACCAGCAGCGCCTGGACTCGGGCACCGGCAGCGCGAAGGACCTGACGGCCATCCAGCACGAACTCGAGTCGCTCGCGCGTCGCCAGTCGGAACTCGAGGACGTCGAGCTCGAGGTCATGGAGCGCGCCGAAGCCGTCCAGTCCGACGTGTCCGAGCTCGAGCGGGGCCGCAGTGAGATCACCGACCGGCTCACCGAACTGGAGTCGGCTCGCGACAAGCGCCTTGCCGAACTCGACGCCGATGAGGCCGAGGTGGCCGCCCCGCGCGACGATCTCGTGGTCTCTGCGGGTGTCGAGCTGGTGGCGCTCTACGACAAGATCCGCGCGACGAGCGGCACGGGTGCGGCACCGCTTCGGCAGCGCCGCTGCGGTGGCTGCCAGTTGGAGCTCAACCCGGTCGCTCTCCGGGTGATCAAGTCCGCCCCGCAGGACGAGGTCCACCGGTGCGAGGAATGCCGTCGCATTCTCGTGCGCACGGCGGAGTCCGGTCTCTGAACCAGCCCTCCCTCAACTGGAGAGGCGCACCTACGCTGGCGCCATGAGCTATGCCGGTGATGTCACTCCGTCCGAGGCCTTTGCCGCGGTGACCCAGGGCGAGGACGCTGTCCTCGTCGACGTGCGCACGCGCGCCGAATGGTCCTATGTCGGTGTCCCGCAAGTGGATTCGTCTCACGAGGCGGTGCTCGTCGAGTGGCAGCGCTACCCCGACGGCAGCATCAATGACTCCTTCGTTGACGAGTTGCGAGCAGCGGGAGTGGGCGACGGGAATGCCATCTACTTCCTGTGCCGCTCGGGCGTGCGTTCCATCGCGGCGGCGGAGGCGGCCACCGCGGCAGGCCTCGGGCCGGCATACAACGTGCTCGAAGGTTTCGAGGGTCCGCACGACTCCGAGGGCCACCGCACCGTGGCCGGCTGGAAGGTCGCCGGCCTCCCGTGGAAGCAGGGCTGACATGGGTGACGCACTGAGCGACGCCGGTCGTTCCTTCCGCCCCGAGACCCTCGCCGTGCGAGGAGGGTTGACCCGCAGCGATTTTGACGAGACCAGCGAGGCGATGTTCCTCACCTCCGGGTTCGTCTACGAGTCGGCCGAACAGGCCGAGGCGGCGTTCAAGGACGAGATCGAGAAGTTCATCTACAGCCGTTACGGCAACCCCACGGTGAGCATGTTCGAGGAGCGGCTTCGTCTGCTCGAGGGTGCCGAGGCGTGCTTCGCGACCGCGTCGGGGATGGCCGCAGTCTGGGTCGCCCTCGCGGCCCTGTGCGGCAAGGGCGATCGCATCGTGTCCTCGCGTGCCCTCTTCGGGTCGTGCTTCGTCATCATCGACGAGATCCTCCCCAGGTTCGGTGTCGAGGCGGTCTTCGTCGACGGCCCTGACCTGGCCCAGTGGGAGGAGGCGCTGTCCGTCCCGACGGCTGCGGTGTTCTTCGAGACGCCGAGCAACCCGATGCAGGAACTCGTCGACATCGAGGCCGTGTCCCGCCTGGCGCATGCAGCCGGTGCCAAGGTCGTCGTCGACAACGTCTTCGGCACACCGGTGTTCTCACGTCCCCTCGAGCACGGCGCCGACATCGTCGTCTACTCGGCGACCAAGCACATCGACGGCCAGGGGCGCGTCCTCGGTGGAGCGGTCCTCGGCCCGGCCGAGTTCATCGACGGTCCCGTCAAGAACCTCATGCGGCACACGGGCCCGGCCATGTCGCCGTTCAACGCCTGGGTGCTCGTCAAGGGCCTCGAGACGATGTCGCTGCGGGTCGCCCAGATGTCCGCCAACGCGCTCAGGCTCGGCCAGCACCTGGAGGGGCGAGAGGGCATCGTCAAGGTCATCTACCCCATGCTCGAGAGCCACCCGCAGCACGAGCTGGCCCAGCGGCAGATGACGGGCGGTGGCACCGTCATCACCTTCGAGGTCGAGGGTGGCAAGGACGTCGCGTTCAAGGTCATGAACGCCCTGCAGCTCGTCGACATCTCCAACAACCTCGGCGATGCCAAGTCCCTCGTGACGCATCCGGCCACGACGACCCATCGCCGACTCACGCCAGAAGCCCGGGCCGCTGTCGGAATCACCGACGGCACCATCCGGATCTCGGTCGGGCTCGAGGCCGTCGAGGACCTGATCGAGGACGTCGAAGCGGCGCTGGCCGGGGCGCTCACGGCCTGATGCCGTCCTACCGCGTGACGGTCGACATCCTCGATGTCCGTGCGGGAGTGCGGCCCCAGGACGTGCTTCCAGCAGCAGAGGGCATTCTCGGGCGGACGCATCAGGTCGAGGACCGACTGCTCGACGTCGCGCATGCAACCTCGAGTCGCCCGCAGCCGCAACTCCACCTGCGCTTCCTCGTGCCGGCTACCGAGAAGGGCACGGAGGACGCGGAGGCCAAGGCGGTGGCGGGGGTGCTGGTCGACGACCTCGACGAGTTCGCCCGCTGCGGCCGCTGGGAGCTCCGGCGAGGGCCCGGACGCAGATGGCGGCTCATGGCCACGGGGGTCGCGATCAGCGAGCGATGACGTCGAGGATCGACGGCCTTCCACGGCGAGCCGGGGGAGTGAGCTCGACGTCGAACGCCTCGCCGACGATCGCGGCGAGCCTGGCCGGTGTGCGCGCCCGCTCACCACTCAGGCAGAGGTGGCGCGCCACGAGTCCCCGGGTGTGCTTGGCCATGTGGCTGGCGCCGGGCACGCGGATCTGCACCCAGCGGTCGGCGACGTCGCCCGTGGGAGTCCACGCGGCGGCATACGTCGAGCTTCGGCAGTCCACGACGACCTCGCGCCCGGCAGCGGGAGCGAGCACGTCGTCAAGGACCGGCCGCCACACGGCCGCGACCGGACCGAGCCCGGCGAGGTTCACGTCCATGGAGAGTCGGTATGCCGTGATCCTGTCCTTGAGTCGCACGGCACCGTGGAGTGCGGAGACGATGACGACCCACTGGTTGGCCCGGCGACGCGCCGAGGCATCCATCGAGTCGAGGTCGAGGGCGTCGTAGAGGACACCGGTGTAGACCTCGGCGGCGGGCGTGGCTGGCGCCGTGTCGAGGATGAGGTTGCGGGCGACCTCCCCGGCGAGCCCGGGGGAGACGCCGAGATCGACTGTGGCAGTGGGGGATTCGCTCGCCGTTCGCAAGTGGGCGGCCACGGCGCTGCGCGTGTCGGCCAGCTCCGGGAACGACCACGTGCTCGGGTCCACGGGCTTGCCTCGGCGGCGGTTCGACTTGGACTCCGACGGGGGAAGGACGATGAGCACGCGGTCACCCTATGCGGGACGCACCCCTTGTAGGTTGGCTGGCATGCCTCAGCGCCAGATCAGCCTTGCCCCGGCCGACGCCACGACGACCGACACCGTGAGGGAGGCGCTGCTCGCCCGCTTCGCGGCGATCCGCGCCGAGGTCCAGGCGAGTGAGGCCTTCCCGCCGGAGGTCGAGGCCGAGGCAGAGCAGGTCGCGGGCTCCCCGCCCGCACTGCCGGAGCGGGACGAGACCTCGGTCCCGTTCGTGACGCTCGACCCCGCGACGTCGATGGACCTCGACCAGGCGATGTGTCTCGAGCGCGACGGTGGGGGCTATCGGGTCCGCTACGCCATCGCCGATGTCCCCGCCTTCGTGGCGCCCGGTGGAGCGATCGACACCGAGTCCCGCCGGCGTGGCCAGACGATCTACTGCCCCGACATCCGGGTGCCGCTCCACCCGCCGGTGCTCAGCGAGGGCGCGGCCAGCCTGCTGCCCGGCGAGGTCCGGCCGGCGTTCGTCTGGGACATCCGGCTCGACGCCGAGGGTGAGCAGACCGGCGCCGAGCTGTACCGAGCGCTGGTGAAGTCGGTCGAGCGGTTCGACTACGTCGGCGTGCAGGAGCAGATCGACGCCGGCACGACCGACGAGCGCTGGGTCCTCCTCAAGGAGATCGGCGAGAAGCGTGTCCGGCAGGAGCAACTGCGTGGTGGCGCGAGCCTGCCCATGCCCGAGCAGGAGGTCCACCTCGGCGACGACGGCAGCTTCACCCTCGCCTTCCGACCGCCGCGCAGCTCCGAGGACTGGAACGCCCAGATCTCGCTGCTCACCGGCATGGTCGCGGCCGACATGATGCTCCACGCCGGAGTCGGCATCCTGCGCACGATGCCGGACGCCGACCACCACGCGGTGGCGCGTTTCCGACGCCAGGCCAAGGCCTTGGGTGCCCCGTGGCCGGCGGAGCAGAACTACGGCGACTTCCTGCGCGAACTGGACCGCAACAACCCTCACCACCTCGCCCTCATCCACTCCGCGACGGCGCTCTTCCGGGGGGCCGGCTACACGCCGTTCGAGGGCGATGTGCCCGAGCAGGCCGAACACGCAGCAGTGGCTGACGCCTACGCGCACGTCACCGCACCGCTGCGCCGGCTCGTCGACCGCTTCGGTCTGGTCATCTGTGAGGCCATCAGCAGCGGCACCGAGATCCCCGGCTGGGTCCGCGAGGCCCTGCCCACGATCCCCGAGATCATGAAGGAGTCCGCCCGCCGCGCCGGGTCAGCCGAGCGCATGTGCGCCGACGCCGTCGAGGCCGCGGTGCTCCAGCCGCGCGTCGGTCAGGCCTTCGACGCGGTCGTCGTCGAGCGTGACGACCGAGGCCTCGAGGTCCAGCTGCTCGAGCTGCCCGTCATCGTGCGCGCCAAGGGCGAGGCCGAGCTCGGAGCCTCGGTCTCCGTGCGTCTTGAGTCGGTCGACCTGACCGCGGGCCAGACGAAGTTCGTCCTCGCCTGACTCAGCCGACCCTGAACCCTTCCGATGCGTCTGCGGATTCGGCGGCTCCAGCCGCCACATTCGCAGACGTTGCGGGGAGGCCCGGCGTCTGCCGCGTATGCTGTGCCGGCGGACGAGTCAGTCCGACGGTCGCGGCGTGGGCAACCACGTCGAGGAAAGTCCGGGCTCCACAGGGCGCGGTGGTGGCCAACAGCCACCCGGGGTGACCCGCGGGACAGTGCCACAGAAAACAAACCGCCTCCCGACTCCGGTCGGGCGGTAAGGGTGAAACGGTGGTGTAAGAGACCACCAGCGGCTCCGGTGACGGAGTCGGCTAGGTAAACCCCACCCGGAGCAAGCTCAGACAGTGTGCGTTCGAGGGCGGCCCGCCCGAGTACACGGGTAGAGCGCTGGAGGCCACTGGCAACAGTGGTCCGAGATGGATGACCGTCAGTGTGACCCGGGCAACCGGCCACACGACAGAACCCGGCTTATGACTGACTCGTCCGCCCTCACAGTGATGATCCTCCGCGGTGCCGCGTTCGCCATCGGCGTCCCGACGACGGTCGCACAACCGCGGCCACACGGCATACCGTGAAGGCATGCTTCTGACGCACCTCGGCCACGCCTGCCTCCTCGTCGAGATCGGTGACGAGCGCATCCTCATCGACCCCGGCAACTTCAGTGCCGGGTTCGATGACCTGCACGACCTGTCGGCCGTCGTCATCACCCACCAGCATCCGGACCATCTCGACCCGGAGCGGCTGCCGGCCCTGGTGCGCGCGAACCCCGCGGTCCGCCTGCTCTGCGACCCGGGCAGCGTCGAGGTGCTCGCCGAACTCGGGCTCGACGGCGAGGCCCACCAGGGTGAGGCGGCCATCGGTGCGGTCACACTCACGTCGGTGGGTGAGATCCACGCGCTCGTCCACGACGATCTTCCGCGCGTGCCCAACGTCGGTGTTGTCCTGCGCGCCGACGGGGAACCCAGCCTGTTTCACCCCGGCGACGCCCTCGACCAGGATCCGGGCCCCATCGACGTGATTGCGTTCCCGCTCAACGCCCCGTGGCAGCGCAGCCGAGAGATGACCGACTTCCTCCGGCGGCTCAACCCCGCCGTGGCGGTGCCCATCCACGACAGCCTCCTGAGCGAGGCAGGCCGCGCCCTCTACCTCAGGCAGGCTGACCTCCTCGGAGGGGCGGACACCGAGATCCGTGACCTGGCCGATGCCGGGACCGCGACGTTCACCGTCTGAGCCTGACCACACCCACACGCCGGACGCGGTTTGGAGATGTAGGTAAGGCTCACCTACGCTGGACGCGTGCCCAAGGTCTCCGCCAAGAAGAAGTGCTGCAAGGACAAGCCCCGCTGCAAAGCGTGTCCGGTTGTCCTCATGCGGCTCTCCAGGATGGGCTACGCGGAGCAGCTGACCACCGGCAAGAAGGCGAAGTACGAGGTCGAGAAGAACATCCCCAAGAAGGCGCTGGTCGTCGCGCGCCAGCGCTGATCCAACCCACCTCGTCTTCGTGCCCCGCACGGACGGCGAGCGCCAGCGAGTTGTCCGTGCGGGGCACGAAGACGAGTTCAAGAGCAGGGGGGAGTGCCAGCGACTTGTCCGTGCGGGGCACGAGGTCGAGGTGTCAGTGTGAGTCGTGGTACTCCTGCGCCAGGTGGGCAGCCCCGATGATGCCGGCCTTGTTCTCGAGCACCGCCGGCACGATCTTGGTCCGCAGCTTGAGCAGCGGCAGGAACTGCTCGTGGTCCTTGGAGACCCCACCGCCGACGACGAACAGGTCCGGCCACAGCAGGTTCTCGAGGTGGCTGTAGTAGCGCTGGAGGCGCTCGGCCCACTCGGGATAGGTCAGGCCCTCGACGTCCTTGATCGACGAGGCGGCGCGCTTCTCGGCGTCGAATCCGTCGATCTCGAGGTGGCCGAGCTCGGAGTTGGGGATGAGCGTGCCGTCGAAGATGAGGGCGGTGCCGATGCCGGTCCCGAGGGTCGTCACGATGACGAGCCCCTTCTGGCCCTTGGCTGCGCCGTAGTGCAGCTCGGCGACACCCGCGGCGTCCGCGTCGTTGACGAGGACGATGTCGTGACCGAGCTTCTTCTCAAGCATCTTCTCGGCCTCGAAGTCGAGCCAGGACTTGTCGATGTTGGCGGCCGAGCGCACGACGCCCCTGGTCACGACGCCCGGGATGGTGATGCCGATGGGGGAGTCGCCGCGCACGTCGTCGAAGTGCTCGACGATCTCGCCGATGATGTCGCCGACCGCCTCGGGGGTGGACTTCGCCGGGGTGTCGATCCGCTTGCGCTTGCTCGCGAACTCACCCTTTTGGAGGTCCACCGGTGCGCCCTTGATGCCGCTCCCGCCCACGTCGATTCCGAGGGGCAGCACATTCTTCTTGCTCATGGGGGACTCCTTCGTCCGTGGTGTGGGTGGAGGGTGCTGGGCGACGAGGTCAGGGGAGGGTGAGGATCTCGTTGCCGGTGTCGGTGATGAGGATGGTGTGCTCGAACTGGGCCGAGCGCTGGCGGTCCGCGGTGACGACGGTCCAGTCGTCCTCCCACATCTCCCAGCTCTCGGTGCCCAGGTTGAGCATCGGTTCGATGGTGAAGGTCATCCCGGGCTCGATGACCGTGTCGTACGACGGCGCCGCGTCGTAGTGCGGCACGACGAGCCCGGAGTGGAACGAACGACCGATGCCGTGACCGGTGAAGTCACGCACGACGCCGTAGCCGAAGCGCTTGGCGTAGCTCTCGATGACTCGCCCGATGATGTTGATCTGGCGGCCGGGGATGGCGGCCTTGATGCCGCGCATCATCGCCTCGCGGGTGCGCTCGACGAGCAGCCGCGACTCCTCGTCGACGTCGCCACACAGGTAGGTCGCGTCGGTGTCACCGTGGACGCCCCCGATGTAGGCCGTGATGTCGATGTTGACGATGTCGCCGTCCTCGAAAGGACGAGAGTCCGGTATGCCGTGGCACACGACCTCGTTGACCGACGTGCAGAGCGACTTGGGGAAGCCGCGGTAGCCAAGGGTGGATGGGTAGGCGCCGTGGTCGAGGAGGAACTCGTGACCGACACGGTCGATCTCGTCCGCGGTCACTCCCGGGGCGATCGCAGCGGCCGCGGCCTCCATCGCCTGAGCCGCAATGCGACCGGCCACCCGCATCAGTTCGATCGTCTCGGCGTCCTTGACCTCGGGGGAGAGGTTCTTGTCCGGCGTCGGCTTGTCGACGTACTCGGGGCGCTCGATGCTCGAGGGGACGGCGCGCCTTGCGGAGACCTCACCGGGAGCGACACTTCCGTACGTCATCGGCATACGGTGGAGTCTAGGCAGAGCGCCTGCTCAGACACTCAGGAGGACACCATGGCGTACTGGTACAACACCACCACCAAGCAGGTTGAGGCCGACGAGAGCCGCAGCCGCAACGACGACGTGTTGGGTCCCTACGACACCGAGGACGAGGCGCGCAACGCCCTGGCCACCGCCGCCCAGAACACCGAGAAGTGGGACGCGGAGGACCGCGCCTGGGACAAGGGGACCGACGAGGACCTCGAGGACTAGACCACACGAGAGGGGCGTATGCCGGGTGCGCACCCGGCATACCCGCCTCTCGTGGTGTCTTGGGTCGCCTACTCCTCGAAGCTGTGCTCGGGGGCGGGGAACGCGCCCGAGGCGACCTCGGCGGCATACTCCTTGGCGGCGGTGCCGAGGTCGGTGCGCATGTCGAGGTATTTCTTGACGAAGCGGGGGGCGCGGCCGCCACGCAGCCCGGCCATGTCCTGCCAGACGAGGACCTGCGCGTCGCAGTCGGGTCCGGCGCCGATCCCGATGATCGGGATGCGCAGCGCCTCCGCGACCCTCTTGGCTGCGGGTGCCGGGACCATCTCGATGACGATGGCGAAGCAGCCGGCCGCTTCAAGGGCGAGGGCATCCTCGAGGAGTCGGTCAGCGCCGTCGCCCCGTCCCTGGACGCGGTAGCCGCCGAGGACGTGCTCACTCTGCGGCGTGAAGCCGATGTGCCCCATGACGGGGATGCCGGCGCGCACGAGCAGCTCGATCTCGGGGACCATCGCCTTGCCGCCCTCGAGCTTGACGGCGTGCGCAAGGCCTTCCTTCATGAAGCGGGTGGCCGTGGCCAGCGCCTGCTGCGGGCTGGCCTGGTAGGAGCCGAAGGGCAGGTCGGCGACGACCATGGCGTGCTTGGCGGCCGAGGTCACGGCGCGGCACAGCGGCACGAGGTGGTCCACCGTCACCGGGACGGTCGTCTCGAAGCCGTAGACGTTGTTGCCGGCCGAGTCACCGACGAGCAGGCAGGGGATGCCGGCCTCGTCGAAGATCTCGGCGGCGTACATGTCGTAGGCCGTGAGCATGGCCCACTTCTCGCCGGTCTCCTTCATCTTCTGGAGATGCGGGACGCGGATGCGCCTCTGGGGGGCTGCCTGCGCGCCGGTGCCGTAGGGGTTGATCGTCTCGGCGGGGGGAGTCGGCTGATCGCTCATGGGCCGATCCTGTCAGAGTCCCGGTCACGCTCGGCCCCGCGCCCGGAAGGTAAAGGGCAGGTAAAGAACCGCACAAACCATTGTGCAATCCGATTGCACATGTTTCTCTGCAGAGGCACGCCTGACCCCTGGCGAGCGATCACACTCGGAGGAACCGTGACAAGACGACACAGTCGCTCCCTGGCCGGACTGGCCGGAGCTGCGTTGTTGGTGAGCCTCGCCCCCATGGGTGCGCAGGCGAAGGACGCCGCGCCCCCGGCTTCGGACACCAAGGCTTCGACCAAGCAGCAGGACGACCTGCCCAACCCGCTCGGCGACGCCCAGCGCGCCCTGCGCAAGGAGGCCGTCGACAAGCTCGTCAAGGGCGAGGCGACGACCGAGATGCGCGGTGGCCAGCGCGTCATCAAGCTCGCCGGCAACAAGCACGCTCCCAAGGGCAGCCGCTCGGGCAAGCCCCGCTACGTCTCCTACCCGGTCGAGCGCGAGGAGGACATCTTCACCGTCCTCACCGACTTCGGCACCCAGACCAAGGCGGGCTTCGACGCGACGCCCGGCCCGGTCCACAACAAGATCCCCGCGCCCGACCGCAACTGGGACGGCAACGCCACCGACGACAACTCGACGGCGTGGACCGCGGACTTCAACCGCGACCACTACCAGGAGATGATGTTCGGCGAGGGCGAGTCCTTCAAGGACTTCTACCTCAAGCAGTCCAACGGCCGCTTCCTCGCCAAGGGCGACGTCTCCAACTGGGTCACCGTGCCGTTCAACGAGGCCCGCTACGGCAAGAGCAACGACGCCGATGGCTACTGGAACTACGTCAAGGACACCGCCACCTCCTGGTACAACGCCGAGAAGGCAGCGGGCAAGACCGACGCCCAGATCACGGCATACCTCAAGCAGTTCGACAAGGTCGACCGGTACGACGCCGATGGCGACGGCAACTTCAACGAGCCCGACGGCTACATCGACCACTTCCAGGCCATCCACGCCGGTGAGGGCGAAGAGGCCGGCGGCGGAGCCCAGGGCACCAACGCCATCTGGTCGCACCGCTGGTACGCCTACTCCACCGACCAGGGCAAGACCGGCCCGGCGGGCGCAAAGCTCGGCGGCGTGCCGCTCGGCAACTCCGGCATCTGGATCGGTGACTACACCACCGAGCCCGAGAACGGTGGCCTCGGCGTCTTCACCCACGAGTTCGGTCACGACCTCGGTCTCCCGGACTACTACGACACCGCGGGTGGCGACAACGGCACCGGTTTCTGGACCCTCATGTCCGGTGGCTCGTGGCTGAACCACGGCACCGACTCGATCGGCACCACCCCCGGCTACATGGGCCCGCTCGAGAAGCTCCAGCTCGGCTGGCTCGACGTCAAGACGGTCAAGTACGGCACGGACGCTGCGGTCAAGCTCGGCCCGGCCGACAAGCCTGCCTCCAAGTCCAGCTACCAGGCCCTCGCAGTGACCCTGCCGGACAAGACGGTCAAGGCCGACTACAACACGCCTCGCTCGGGTTCGTTCGAGTGGTGGGGTGGGGCCAACGACAGCCTCAACAACACCCTGACCCGCACGGTGGACCTCACCGGCGCGACCACGGGTTCGGTCTCGGCCTGGCTGCAGTACAACATCGAGCAGGACTACGACTACCTCTACGCCGAGGTCAGCACCGACGCCGGTGCGACCTGGAAGGACGCGGCGGCGCCGATCTCCGGTCCGGCCGACAACGCGGGTCTGACCCCGTGGGCGCAGAAGACGTGGGACCTCACGCCCTACGCCGGCAAGTCCGTGCAGTTCCGCTTCCGCTACGCCACCGACGGTGGCACGCACTTCCAGGGCCCGTTCCTCGATGACCTGGCCATCACCGTGGGCGGCACCACCGTCACCGACGACGTCGAGGGTGGCACCAACGGCTGGACCGCCAAGGGGTTCACCCGCATGGGCGGCTCCACGTCCGAGGTCGTCAGCCACTACTACCTGGCCGAGAACCGGACCTACACCGGTTACGACGCCACGCTCAGGACGGGCCCGTACAACTTTGGGTTCGCCAACACCCGGCCCGACTGGGTGGAGCGCTTCCCGTACCAGAACGGCATGCTCGTCTGGTACGTGAACGGTGAGTTCACCGACAACAACACGTCGGGTCACCCCGGTGGCGGTCAGTCGCTCCCGGTCGACGCTCGTCCGGCTCCCGTCGTGCTCGACGGAGGGGTCAAGCTCGGCAACCGTCGTCAGCCCTTCGACGCCACGTTCGGCCTCGAGAAGACCGACGCGGTGACCTTCCACCGCAACGGTGTTCCGACGCTCGTTCCGTCGCGTCCGGGCATCGCCACCTTCGACGACTCGAACCCGAACGCCTACTGGGACGCCACGAACCCGTGGAACTCGGTCAAGGTCGCCGGCTCGGGCACCGTCCTGAAGGTCAACAAGTCCAGCGCCGACGGCAGCGAGCTGCAGGTGCAGGTCTCCTTCAAGTGACCTGAGCTCCCTGTGAGCTGATCACTTGCCACAAAGGACAAGGGCCCCGAAGCGAGATGCTTCGGGGCCCTTGGCCTGCCTCCCCTAGGATGCCGAACATGGATCGCCAGCAGGAGTTCGTTCTCCGCACCATCGAGGAGCGGGACATCCGCTTCGTCCGCCTCTGGTTCACCGACGTCCTCGGTGGGCTGAAGTCCGTTGCCGTCGCCCCGGCCGAGCTCGAGGGGGCCTTCTCCGAGGGCATCGGCTTCGACGGCTCGGTGATCGAGGGCTTCGCGCGGGTCTACGAGGCAGACATGCTGGCCAAGCCGGACCCGTCGACGTTCCAGGTGCTCCCGTGGCGTGGCGACAACCCGGGGACCGCGCGGATGTTCTGCGACATCACCCTTCCTGACGGCGCGCCGAGCATGGCCGACCCGCGCCACGTCCTGCAGCGCACGCTCGCCAAGGCGGCCGACCAAGGCTTCACGTTCTACACACACCCCGAGATCGAGTTCTTCCTCTTCGAGAGGGGCTTCAGGCCGGGGGAGCAGCCGACGCCGATCGACCAGGCCGGCTACTTCGACCACGTGCCGCACGGATCGGCCCAGGACTTCCGCCGCGCCGCGATCACGATGCTCGAGTCGATGGGCATCAGCGTCGAGTTCAGCCACCACGAGGGCGCACCGGGTCAGAACGAGATCGACCTGCGCTACGCCGATGCCCTCTCGACGGCCGACAACATCATGACCTTCCGCACGGTCATCAAGGAGGTCGCGCTCGAGCAGGGCATCTTCGCCTCCTTCATGCCCAAACCTCTTGCCGAGCACCCGGGGTCGGGCATGCACACCCACATGTCGCTCTTCGACGGTGACAGCAACGCCTTCTACGAGGCGGGTGCGCCCTACTCGTTGTCCAGGACGGGTCGGCAGTTCATCGCCGGTCTGCTCCACCACGGTGCCGAGATCACCGCCGTGACCAACCAGTGGGTCAACAGCTACAAGCGGCTCTGGGGTGGTGGCGAGGCTCCCGCGCACCTCACCTGGGGACACAACAACCGCTCCGCCCTCGTGCGAGTCCCCATGTACAAGCCCAACAAGGGTCAGAGCAGCCGCGTGGAGGTCCGCTCCCTCGACCCCGCGTGCAACCCCTACCTCGCGTTCTCTGTGCTGCTCGCAGCTGGCCTCAAGGGCATCGAGGAGGGCTACGAGCTCGCCCCCGAGACCGAGGACGACGTCTGGGGCCTCACCGACTCCGAGCGCAAGGCGATGGGCATCCGCCCCCTGCCGGCGAGCCTCAGCGAGGCGATCGAGGTCATGGAGGAGAGCGAGCTCGTCGCCGAGACACTGGGCGAGCACACCTTCGACTTCTTCCTGCGCAACAAGCGCGCCGAGTGGGCCGACTACCGCGGACAGGTCACCGCGTTCGAGCTCGAGCGGTACCTCCCGCGACTGTGAGGAGCGCACTGTGAGCGCTCGTGTGCCGTCCGTGCCCGGCGACCTGACCCGGCTCGGCTTCGCCGAACCCCGGCGGGCCGACACGCTGCTCGCGGACCCCGCCCTGGCACCCCTGGTCAAGGATCGCGAGCGCGTCGAGACCGACGGACTCGCCGTGACGCTGGCCCGGGTCAACGACCCCGACCAGGCCCTCCTCACCCTCGTCAGGCTCATGGAACGCGTCGCCACCCCGGCCCAGACCGCCCTGCGTGAGGCGCTCGTCCCCGCTCTGCGCGAGCCCGGTCGCGCCCGTGACCGACTGTTCTCCGTCCTGGGCGCATCGACCGCCCTGGGTGATCACCTCATTGCCCGCCCCGAGCACTGGACCGCCGTCGTCGACGCCGTCCAGCTCGAGGTCGAGGAACGGATCGAACTCCTCACGGCTGCGGTCACCAGTCCCGACGAGGGCACCACATCCGAGGACGCGCTGCGCATCGAGTATCGCCGCCAACTCCTCGGGATCGCTGCCCTCGACGTGTCGCGACCGGACCCGCAGGCCCGCCTCCCCGAGACCGCGGCGGCCCTCGCGGACCTGGCCGAGGCAGCTCTCGAAGCCGCGCTGGTCATGGCTCGTGCCGCACTCGGGCCCACCGCCGACCAGTGCCGCTTCGCCGTCATCGCCATGGGCAAGACAGGCGGACGCGAGCTCAACTACATCAGCGACGTCGACGTCATCTTTGTCGCCGAGCCGTCCGAGGGCTGTGATGAGGACGCTGCCCTGGCCGCCGCCACCGAGCTCGCCACCGCCATCATCAAGATCTGCTCCAGCCAGACAGCCGCAGGTGCCCTGTGGCAGGTCGACCCCGCACTGCGCCCGGAGGGCAAGAACGGCCCACTGGTCCGCACCCTGAAGTCCCACGTGTCGTACTACGAGCGCTGGGCCAAGACGTGGGAGTTCCAGGCCCTGCTCAAGGCCCGCCCCATCGCCGGTGACCGGGCCCTGGGCCGGACTTATGTCGAGGCCGTTGCGCCGTTCGTCTGGTCGGCCGCTTCGCGCGAGAACTTCGTCGAGGACGTCCAGGCAATGCGTCGTCGCGTCGAGGACAACGTCCCCTCGGGTGAGGCGGACCGTCAGCTCAAGCTCGGTCCGGGCGGGCTGCGTGACGTCGAGTTCAGCGTGCAGCTGCTCCAGCTCGTCCACGGTCGCGCCGACAAGTCGTTGCGTTCGGGCACCACGCTGACCGCCCTGGCCGCCCTCTCCCAGGGTGGCTACGTCGGGCGAGAGGACGCACAGACTCTCGAGGCGGCATACCGGCTCCTGCGCACTCTCGAACACCGCATCCAGCTCTATCGCATGCGCCGCACCCACCTCATGCCCACGGCCCCCAGCGACCTGCGGCGGCTGGGACGGGCGCTGGGTCACCAGCGGGACCCCGAGGACTCGGTCACGGCCCAATGGCGGGCGGCTGCTCGCGAGGTCCGCCGCCTGCACCAGCGCATCTTCTATCGCCCGCTGCTGTCCGCGGTGGCCCGACTGGGCCCCGACGAGGTGCGTCTCGCTCCCGAGGCCGCGCGCGAACGGTTGGCCGCTTTGGGTTTCACGGATCCTCGTGGAGCGCTTCGCCACCTCGAGGCCCTGTCCGGGGGAGTGAGCCGACGAGCCTCGATCCAGCGACAGCTGCTGCCCGTCATGCTCGGCTGGTTCGCCGACGAGGCCGCCCCCGACGCCGGTCTCCTCGCCTTCCGACGCATCAGCGACGAGCTCGGCACGACGCCGTGGTTCCTGCGGCTGCTGCGCGACGAGGGGAGTGCCGCCGAGCGGCTCGCTCACACCCTCGGTCGGAGCCGGTATGCCGCCGAGCTCCTGGAGCAGGGACCTGAGTCGGTTCAGTTCCTCGGCGAGTCCACCGGCCTGCGGCCACGCACCCGCGACGAGGTCCAGGTGCGCATGCGCGCTGCGGCCCGACGCAAGGACGGCTCAGAGCCGGCCGTGCTCGCCGCGCGAGCCGTCCGGCGTTCGGAACTCTTCCGGCTCGCGGTGGCCTCGCTCCTCGGGCACATCACCCTCGACGATCTCGGCAGGGCCCTCGCCGACCTCAGCGGGGCACTCATCGACGTCACCCTTGAGGTGGTGCTCGCGGAGGTCGAGAAGCAGACGGGCGCTCCGCCGCTGAGCCGCCACCTCGTCGTCGGCATGGGTCGGCTCGGCGGTGGTGAGTCGGCATTCGGCAGCGACGCCGATGTGCTCTTCGTCCATGACCCCACCGAGGGCGTCGAGGCGAGGGCGGCCCAGGAGCAGGCGCTCGACGTCGTCAAGGAGCTCATCCGCCTCCTCGGTCTCGCGGCGCCCGATCCCCGGCTCGAGGTCGACGCCGGGTTGCGACCCGAGGGCAAGAACGGTCCGCTGACGCGTTCGCTCGACTCCTATCGCGCCTACTACGAACGATGGTCCCTCGTGTGGGAGTCGCAGGCGCTGCTGCGCGCGGCGCCGGTGGCGGGCGACATGGATCTCGGCGCTGCGTTCATCGAGCTCATCGACCCGCTGCGCTGGCCCGAGGGCGGCATCGACGCCGGACAGGTGCGTGAGATTCGCACCCTCAAGGCGCGCATGGAGTCAGAGCGCCTCCCGCGCGGAGCCGACCGCAAGACCCACTTCAAGCTGGGTCACGGCGGCCTGAGCGACGTCGAGTGGTGTGTGCAGCTCATCCAGTTGCAGCACGCGCACGCCCATGAGGGTCTGCGAACCACGTCGACGCTCGAGGCTCTGACCGCGGCCCAGGCCGAGGGTCTCATCGGGACTGAAGACGCCGTGGCTCTGGCCGAGGCATGGCGGCTCGCGTCCCAGATGCGCAATGCCGGTTTGCTCTCTCGAGGGCGGACGGTCGACTCCGTCCCGTCGGACGTGCGCGACGCCGACGGCATGGCTCGCATCATGGGTCTGCCGGCTCGATCGGGACAGGAGCTGGCCAACCGCTACCGCCGGGTCGCGCGTCGTGCCCGACATGCGGCCGAGCACGTCTTCTACGGGGACGCTACCTAGACTGGGATCCATGATCACCGTTCTCGACCTTCGCGGACGCACGCCTTCTGTCCGCGAACTCAGGGGCACCCTGCCGCGTGCCGAGCTGGACGTCGAAGCGGCCCTGGCCGCGGTCCGTCCTGTGTGTGATGACGTCGCCGTCCGCGGTCGTGAAGCCGTCCTCGACGCCTCCGAGCGGTTCGATGGCGTGCGCCCGGCCTCGTTGCGCGTCCCGGCCGAGGTCCTCGCGGGGGCGCTCGTCGATCTCGACCCGCAGGTGCGCGCGGCACTGGAGGAGTCCATCCGCCGGGCCCGAGTGGTCCACTCCGAGCAGCGCCGCACCGAGTCGACCACCACGGTGACGACCGGTGGCACGGTCACCGAGCGCTGGGTGCCGGTCGATCGGGTCGGCCTCTATGTCCCCGGTGGGCGAGCCGTCTATCCGAGCAGTGTCGTCATGAACGTCGTCCCGGCACTTCTCGCTGAGGTCGGGTCGGTTGCCGTCGCGAGCCCGCCCCAGAAGGACTTCGGCGGCTGGCCGCACCCCACGATCCTGGCCGCCTGCGCGCTGCTCGGAGTGGATGAGGTGTGGGCCATGGGTGGCGCCCAGGCCGTGGCGGCCTTCGCCCACGGACTCGACGGTGCCGAGCCGCTCGAGCCGGTCAACCTCGTCACCGGTCCGGGCAACATCTACGTCGCCGCAGCCAAACGTCTGCTCAAGGGACTCATCGGCATCGACTCCGAGGCCGGCCCCACGGAGATCGCCATCCTCGCCGACGCCACCGCCGACCCCGAACACGTCGCCGCTGACCTCATGAGCCAGGCCGAGCACGACCCGTTGGCGGCCGCCGTCCTCGTCACCGACAGCGCCGACCTGGCCGACGCCGTCCAGGTCGCCGTGGAGCGTCGGGTCGCCGCGACCAAGCACTCCGAGCGCGTCATCGAGTCCCTCACGGGCCGCCAGTCGGCGGTCGTTCTCGTCGACTCGGTCGACGTCGGCCTCGATGTCGTCAATGCGTATGCCGCCGAGCACCTCGAGATCCACACGGCGCAGGCAGCCGCAGTCGCGGCACGGGTACGCAACGCGGGCGCGGTCTTCGTCGGCACATGGTCGCCCGTGAGTCTCGGCGACTACTGCGCCGGCTCCAACCACGTCCTGCCGACCGGGGGGTGCGCTGCGCACTCGAGCGGCCTGTCGGTGCAGTCGTTCCTGCGCGGAATCCACGTCATCGAGTACTCCGAGGCCGCCCTGCGTGAGGTCGGCGCCCACGTCGTCACCCTCGCGAACGCCGAGGACCTGCCCGCCCACGGCGAGGCCGTCATCGCGCGTCTGCCCGAGCTCGCATGATCACCCCACGAAGTTCTGCGCTCCTTCGTCACTCCGATACTTCGCGGGGACCCCGATGAGCGAAATCGAGCAGTTGCTGCGCGAGGACCTGCGCGGCCGGACGGCATACGGCGCCCCTCAGCTCGAGGTCCCCGTCGCCCTCAACACCAACGAGAATTCGTATGCCGTGCCCCCGGCTGTCGTCGACGAGATCGTCGCCGCTGTGGCCGGGGTGGCCTCGGGTCTGAATCGCTACCCCGATCGCGAGTTCACGGACCTGCGAGGTGACCTCGCGGCATACCTCTCGCGCAGCGGAACACCGGTGAGCCCGGAGCAGGTCTGGGCCGGCAACGGCTCCAACGAGGTTCTCCTGCACCTGTTGCAGGCCTTCGGTGGCCAGGGACGGACCGCCCTCGGCTTCACTCCCGCGTACTCGATGCACCCGATCATCTCCGCCACCACCGGCACGACATGGGTCGATGGTCTGCGTGGCGTGGAGGGAGGGGGAGCCTTCGACCTCTCCGTCGAGTCCGCCGTGGCGCAGGCGCAGCAGCACGATCCGCACGTCGTCTTCCTGTGCTCGCCCAACAACCCGACCGGCACGGCGCTCACCCTCGACGTGGTCACGGCGGTCCACGATGCCGCGCCGCGGGCGATCATCGTCGTCGACGAGGCCTATGCCGAGTTCGCCCGGCCGGGGACGCCCAGCGCGCTGAGCCTGCTCGAGGGGCGTCCGCGGCTCGTCGTCACGCGCACGATGAGCAAGGCGTTCGCGTTCGCCGGTGGACGGCTGGGCTATCTGGCCGCGGACCCCGAGCTCGTCGATGCGCTCCGGCTCGTGCGCATGCCCTATCACCTGTCCTCACCCGCGCAGGCGATCGCTCGCGCGACGCTCAGGCACGCCGACGCCATGCTGGCTACCGTCGATGTCATCAAGCACCAGCGTGACCGGATCGTCGCGGAACTCACGGATCTGCGCCTCGACCCCGTACCCAGCGACGCCAACTTCGTCCTGTTCGGCGGACTGCGCGACAGCCACGTGACGTGGCAGGCGCTGCTCGACCGGGGGGTTCTCGTTCGGGATGTGGGGATCGAGCACTATCTTCGAGTGACTGCCGGGACACCGGCGGAGACCACAGCCTTCCTCGATGCCGTGGCCGCACTGCCGCCCGACCACCTGTGCCCCGAACACCTGGAAGGACAGTCGTGACCATCAACCGCACCGCGACGGTGACGCGTTCCACCTCCGAGAGCAGCGTCGAGCTCACCCTTGACCTCGACGGCACCGGTGTCGGCGACGTGAGCACCGGAGTCCGGTTCTACGACCACATGCTCCTTTCGCTGGCCAAGCACTCGCTCATCGACCTGCGCGTTCGGGCCACGGGTGACGTCGACGTCGATGCGCACCACACGGTCGAGGACGTCGCCATCATCCTGGGTGACGCCCTGCGTGAGGCGCTCGGCGACAAGAGCGGCATCTCCCGCTTCGGTGACGCCACCGTGCCTCTCGACGAGGCGCTGGTCCACGCGGTTGTCGACGTCGCCGGTCGCCCCTATGTTGTGCACACGGGTGAGCCTGCGGGGCAGGAGTACGTCGTCATCGGCGGCAACTATGTCGGCTCGCTGACTCGTCACGTCCTTGAGTCGTTCGCCTACCACGCGGGCATCGCGCTGCACGTGCGCGTCCTCGCCGGCCGCGACCCGCACCACATCGTCGAAGCCCAGTTCAAGGCCGTCGCCCGCGCGCTTCGTGCCGCCATCGAGCGCGACCCCCGCGTCGACGGCATCCCCAGTGCCAAGGGTGCGCTCTGAGCCGTGGCCACACCTGACCAGACACCAGAACTCGGGCACGGTGTCGTCCTCGTCCGAGGTGGGGCTGCGGCCTCGGCTCGCTGGGTGCGTCGCGGTCTCGTGGCCGTGCGCGTCGTTCCCCTCTCCGGGTGGACCGGCGTCTATCTCGCCGAGGACCGGGCCCTGTCGGTCGCGCCCTATGACGTCGGGCTCGAGATCCTCGCCGCCCGACGCGTGCCCACTCGCCACCGGCCGGCCATCGGGCTGTTCGTCATCGACGGGTGTGCCGTGGTGACGGTCCAGGCACGCGGATGGCGCCTCGAGCAACGGTGGATCGTCTGGGAGCCCGGCACGGGTATCCGCCGAACCCCGGACCTCCCCGCCCTGCCAGCTGGACTCGTCGTCGACGTGGCCGGTGCGCGTTCCCGCACCACCGCCGCCGCGATCACCGAGCACTTCGCCGACACCCAGGGGCAGCCGATCGACGTCCTCATCGGACTCATGCGACTGCTCGGCCTGCCCGGAGAGGAACTGCTCCTCGGCGCGACCGACGAGAGCCACGAGCGCATCGACCCCAGCCCCCGATCCATCGCAGCCTTCGACGCGCTCGTCGCCGAGGAGGCAGCGCACCGCTCGGAGACCGAGCGATGAGTGGCCGCCGGGTCGTCGTCCTCGACCATGGCAGCGGCAACGTCCACAGCGCGGTTCGGGCTCTCGAGCAGGTCGGCGCCCAGGTCGAACTCACCGCCGATCGCGGTCGGGCGCTCGACGCCGACGGGCTCTTTCTGCCGGGCGTGGGCAACTTCCATGCCTGCGTCCGCGGGATGCGTGCAGCCGAAGCTCCCCGCATAGTCGACGTTCGCCTCGCCGGTGGTCGGCCCGTGCTCGGCGTCTGTGTCGGCATGCAGGCACTGTTCGAGTCCTCGACCGAGCCCAGTCGCACGACCGAGGAGGGCCTCGCCGAGTGGCCGGGCACCGTCGAGCGGTTGCAGGCGCCGATCGTCCCGCACATGGGCTGGACCGAGGTCGAGGTGCCTGACGGCTCCTCGCTCTTTGCCGGGGTCGAGTCCGAGCGCTTCTACTTCGTGCACTCGTATGCCGTCCGCACCTGGATGCTTCCCGAACCCACGGGTGCCTTCGCCGCCGTCGCACCCCGAGTCACGCACGCGACCCACGGCGAGCGCTTCGTCGCCGCCGTGGAGAACGGCCCCCTGTCAGCCACCCAGTTCCACCCCGAGAAGTCGGGCGAGGCTGGGCTGCACCTGCTCGAGAACTGGGTCCGGTCACTCTGACCCAGCCCCCCCAACTGCCATAACCCCGTCCCCACGCGCAGAGCGTGACCACAACAGTGAAGGTGCCATGACCACCCCTCGCCTCCAGCTCCTGCCCGCCGTCGACGTCGCCGGAGGGCGTGCCGTCCAACTCGTCCAGGGCGTTGCCGGGTCCGGCGGCGAGTTCGGTGAGCCGGTCGAGGCCGCCCTGCGCTGGCAGGAGGAGGGCGCCGAGTGGTTGCACCTCGTCGACCTCGACGCCGCGTTTGGCCGTGGCGACAACGCGGAGCTGCTCGCCCAGATCGTCGGACAGCTTGACATCGATGTGGAGATGAGTGGCGGCATCCGCGACGCGGAGACCCTCGACCGGGCCCTCGCAACCGGGTGCCGGCGCGTCAACCTCGGCACCGCGGCCCTCGAGAACCCGCAGTGGACGGCCAGCGCCATCGCCGAGCATGGTGACCGCATCGCCGTGGGGCTCGACGTGCGCGGCACAACCCTGGCCGCGCGTGGCTGGACGCAGGAGGGCGGCGACCTGTGGGAGACCCTCGCGCGCCTCGACTCCGAGGGCTGCGCTCGCTACGTCGTCACCGACGTCAACAAGGACGGCATGCTCAAGGGCCCCAACCTCGACCTCCTGCGCGACGTCTGCGCCCGCACCGACCGGCCGATCATCGCCTCCGGCGGAGTCTCGACCCTGGCCGACATCGAAGCCCTCCGGACGATGGTGGGCGACGGGGTCGAGGGAGCCATCACCGGCTCGGCGCTCTACCGCGGTGCTTTCACGCTGCCTGACGCACTCGACGTCGCCGGCCGCCCGTGACCCGCGACCTCGTCTTCACCGGGTTCGCGGGCGACGACGGTGCCGCCGACCCAGCCCTCGCCGCTGCCCTTGAGGCGGCTGACCCGAGCGCCCTCATGGCTGCGCTGCAGGGGGCACGACTGCTTGTGCCGATCGTCTCCGAACCCGTGGAGACCGAGGTCCAGGACGGGCTCGCCGTCGACAAGCAGACCGACCTGGCCGCCGTCACCCTCCTCGCCCCCGACGGCGAACGCGCCCTGCCCGTCTTCACCGGTCTCGCTGCCCTCGCGGCCTGGGACCCGCAGGCCCGACCCGTCCCCGTCACCTCGGCGCGAGCCGGGCAGGCCGCGGTCAGCGAGCTCTGCGACGTCATCGTCATCGACGTCGCCGGCCCCCGCACCACCGTGCTGCGACCATCGATGGTGTGGGCCCTCGCCCAGGAACGCGACTGGCTCATCCCGCACCTCGACCCCTTCGTCGACAAGGCCGTGGCAGCAGCCCTCGCCGAGGAGAGCGCCGTGAGAAGCCACCGGATCGAGGAGGGCGCCCCCGCAGGCCAGGGCATCCTGGGCCTCGTCCTTGAACTGACGGAAGGCCTCGACCCCGCCGACATCCAGCAAATCGCCACCCGGGTGGGGGAGCGCCTCGCCACGGATGGCGAGCTCCGCGTCCGCATCGACGGCCTCGCCTTCCGCATCACCTGACCCGCCGCGCCCCTCGGCTTCGCCCCTTGCGTCGTGCGGTTCTGAATGATCACGAGGGGTTCGGCATACGCCGAATTGGTCCCATGGCGGGGGACTGCTAACCTTGCTGCCGGACCGGCTGTGTCGCCACCCTCCAGGTGATGAACACAGTGCGCAAGTGAAGTTCGCTTCCACCCGCGTCGACCTCAGGTCGCCGGGTTTCTCCACACGGTCCACGGCAGAAGTTTGTGTCGTGGGTGCTCTTCGTGGACGGATGTGAGGCTTCTCGTGCGCTGCGCGAGAAGCCTCTTTTCTCATTTTTGAGTGGCGGACTCGTTTCGGGCCACAGCACAGTCTTCAGTTCCCTTCAGAAGGAGTTCGACATCAGCGAGCCTCGTATCAACGACCGCATCCGGGTTCCGGAAGTGCGGTTGGTTGGCCCCAACGGCGAGCAGGTCGGCATTGTCCGCGTCGAGGATGCTCTGCGTCTCGCGGCCGAGGCAGACCTCGATCTGGTCGAGGTGGCCCCGATGGCCAAGCCGCCGGTCGCCAAGCTCATGGACTTCGGCAAGTACAAGTACGAAGCCGCCATGAAGGCCCGAGAAGCGCGCAAGAACCAGGTCAACACGGTCATCAAGGAGATCAAGCTCCGCCCGAAGATCGACCCGCACGACTACGCCACCAAGAAGGGCCACGTCGTTCGGTTCCTCGGTGGCGGCGACAAGGTCAAGGTCACGATCATGTTCCGTGGTCGCGAGCAGTCGCGCCCCGAACTCGGCTACCGCCTCCTCCAGAAGCTGGCCGAGGACGTCATCGAGCTGGGCACCGTGGAGTCGGCTCCGAAGCAGGATGGTCGCAACATGATCATGGTGCTGGGACCGACCAAGAAGAAGTCCGAGGCTCGCGCCGAGCAGCGTCGCAAGAAGCACGACGAGACTGCGGACGCCAACTCGGCAGCCGCAGCCGACGTGCAGGACTCGCAGGACGAGCTGAATGACGAGATCGCTGCGGCGATGGAGACAGAGCAGTCCGTCGAGGTCATCGAGACCGCGCCGGTCGTTGAGCCCGAGCCCGTCGTTGAGCCCGAGCCGGTCGTCGAGCCCGAGCCGGTCGTCGAGCCCGAGCCGGTCGTCGAGCCCGAGCCGGTCGTCGAAGCCGAGCCGGTCGTCGAAGCCGAGCCGGTCGTCGAGGCAAAGCCCGTCGAGGCAAAGCCCGTCGCCCAGGCCAAGCCGGTCGCCGCGCCGGCCAAGCCGAAGCCGGCTGCGAAGCCCAAGCCGGCCGTGAAGGTCGACTCGAAGCCCAAGGCCCCCAAGAAGGCCATTGCCGCCGAATAGGCGTCAACCACAGATTTCACAGCAGCACCACGGCACCACCGACAGCGAAGGAGATCGGCAGCCATGCCGAAGAACAAGACCCACAGCGGCACCAAGAAGCGCTTCCGCGTCACCGGTTCCGGCAAGGTCATGCGCGAGCAGGCCGGTCACGTCCACAAGTTCCACGAGAAGACCCCCCAGAAGGCCCGCGCCCTCAGCAAGGACGTTCTCGTGTCCAAGGCCGATGTCAAGAAGGTCAAGAAGCTTCTCGGCATCTGAGCCGGCACCCCCCAACGTCCAAGAACAGCAAGGAGGCATCACGTGGCACGCGTGAAGCGGGCAGTCAATGCCCATAAGAAGCGCCGGGTCGTCCTCGAGCGCGCGAGTGGTTACCGCGGTCAGCGGTCCCGTCTCTACCGCAAGGCCAAGGAGCAGGTCACTCACTCCCTCGGCTACGCCTACCGCGACCGTCGCGCCCGCAAGGGTGACTTCCGTCGTCTGTGGATCCAGCGCATCAATGCTGCGGCCCGCGCCAACGGCATGACCTACAACCGCCTCATCCAGGGTCTGAAGATCGCTGAGATCGAGGTCGACCGTCGCATGCTCGCCGAGCTCGCCGTCAACGACATGCCGGCCTTCGTGGCCCTCGTCGAGATCGCCAAGGCGAACGTTCCGGCCCAGCCGGTCGTCGACAAGGCTGCCGTCTGAGCCTGCGAGCCCGCTCGCACCACCGAACGCCGGGAGAGCCGTGCTGACCAACATCCGATCCGATCGGGTCAAGTCAGTGCGATCGCTCTCCCGGCGTTCGGCGCGTGAGCGCACTGGTCGCTTTGTCGTCGACGGTCCGCAGGGCGTGCGCGAGGCGATCCGGTATGCCGCGGAGCGCGTCGACGACATCTACGTCGCCGCCGATGCGATCGAGCGTCACCAGGGCCTCATCGCCGCCGCGCAGGATGCCAACATCCACCTGCACGAGACCGATGACGCCGTCCTGGATGCGATGTCCGACACCGAGTCGCCGCAGGGTGTGCTCGCCGTGGTTGTCGCACAGGCCCACACCCTCGAGCAGGTGCTCGCGAACATGCCGCGACTGGTCGTGCTGCTGACCAACGTTCGTGACCCCGGCAATGCCGGCACGGTCATCCGTGGTGCCGATGCCTTCGGCGCCGATGCTGTGCTCGTCTCCGACGGGTCGGTCGACGTCCTCTCGCCCAAGGTCGTCCGTTCGACCGTGGGGTCCCTCTTCCACCTGCCGGTGGTCACCGGACTCGACGTGGACAAGACGTTGGAGGCCCTGGCGGCACACGGCATACGCACGTATGCCGCCGACGGAGTCGGCACGACTGCGCTGCCCGACGTCGACGTGAGCCAGCCGCATGCCTGGGTGATGGGCAACGAGGCCTGGGGCCTGCCGGCGGAGATTCGCGACCGGTGCACTGACGTGGTCCGGGTGCCGATCCACGAGCGCGTCGAATCCCTCAATCTCGCCATGGCGGCGACGATCTGCCTGGCCACGTCGGCGGGAGCGACGCGTCGGTCCTGACGACGCGAGCCGAACGTGGTGGGATATCCACATGGATGCACCGCCCACGTCCGAATCCTTCCTGACCGTTCCGAGCTCAGTTGCCTCGTCGGCCGCGGAGATGCTCCCCGACGGCCTCATCAGCGCTGATGCGGCGGGCGTGGTGTTGTTGGTGAACCATCGGGCCGAGCAGATCCTCGGCCGTCCAGCCGCTGACTTCATCGGGCGGGACATCCGGGTGGTGCTGCCGCTCGAGACGCGCAACGGTGAGTCGTGGTGGACGCTGACCGATCCCTGGGGTGGGCTGCGCATCCGCACGGGTCACCGCGAGAAGCTCCTGCTCCTGCCAGACGGCACGGAGCTGCTCATCACCTCGAAGTACCTCCGAACGGGCCGGGCCGGGCCGCTGGGCGCCATCATGGTGGGCGTGCGCGACGCCGAGGCGCGCAGGCGTGCCGAACTCGACCACGCCGCGCTCATCTCGACGATCGCCCATGAGCTTCGTTCCCCGTTGACCGGCGTCAAGGGGTTCAGCTCGACCCTGCTTCGCCGGTGGGACCAGTTCACCGAGGAGCAACGCATCACGATGCTCGAGGCGATCGACTCCGACGCCGACCGCCTCACCCGGCTCATCACCGATCTCCTCGATGTCTCGCGCATCGACACCGGCAAGCTGCGCATCCACGAGGTCCCTGTCCCTACCGAGACGATGCTGACCCGTCACGTCGACCGCGCCGTTGCCGGGGGGCAGGACCGAGACAGCTTCTCCGTCAGCGTCGAGAGCGGAGCCCAAGAGCTCTACGCCGACAGCGATCGGCTCGACCAGGTGATCTCCAATCTCGTCGAGAACGCCATCCGGCACTGCGAGAGCAAGGTGACCCTCTCCGCAGCGCCGCACTCGGCGGATGGTCAGACCGGAGTCGTCATCAGCGTGGCCGACGACGGGCCGGGGATCCCGGCTGAGCAGCGCCGGGCGGTCTTTGGTCGCTTCTGGCACGGTCCGAGCGGCACCGGCACGGGTCTGGGCCTCTACATCGTCAAGGGCGTCATCGAGGCGCACGGCGGCTGGTCCCAGATCGACGACGCCCAGGGTGGAGGAGCGGTCGTCCGGGTCTACCTGCCGAGTGAGCCCGTCTGAGTGACAGTTGGGCTGACCGAGCCACACGGCATACCCTCCAAGAGATCAGCAACGAATCCTATTGAGGGAGAGGGGTGTCCGGTGTCGGTCGTGTCCATCGCGCCCTACCGGGTGGCGCTGGCGAGCCGAGACCTGCGGCTGGCCCTGCTGCTCGGGTCGTTCGTCCGCATCCCCGTGTTCTCCGCCGGCGTGCTGCTCACCGTCCACGTCGTCACCACCCTCGACCGCTCGTATGCCGCTGCGGGCCTGCTCGCTTCCGTCGCGACCATCGCCGTGGCCATCAGCGGACCGTGGCGTGGACGCCTCCTTGACCGTATCGGTCTGCGCCGGGTCGTCCTGCCCTCCACCGTGGTCGCCCTCGCGTGCTGGTCGGTGGCCCCGTGGGTCGACTACCTGCCACTGCTCGTCCTCGCCGGTGTCGCAGGCCTGTTCGTCATCCCGAGCTTCTCGATCATTCGGCAGGCCGTCATCGCTGCCGTCCCGAGCCAGGAACGTCGGACCGCGATCTCACTCGATGCCGTGGCCGTCGAGATCGCCTTCATCATCGGGCCAGCGGCCTCCATCTGGGCCGCCTCGCAGTGGAACACCCGCTGGGTGCTGTTCGCCATCCAGATGCTCGGGGTGGTCGGCGGGCTGACTCTGTGGCTCGTCAACCTGCCGCTGCGCAGCGACGCCGAGGAGGAGGGCGTGGGGGAGCATCCACCCCGATCGGCATGGTTCGGTGTGCCGTTCATCGCGGTCTGCTGCGCGGCGGCATGTGCGACCTTCGTGTTGTCGGGCACCGACCTTGGCATCGTCGCCCGGATGCGCGAGCTGGGGTCGCCCACGGCCATCGGCATCGTCCTTGGGCTCTGGGGGCTCGGCTCCTTGGTGGGTGCCCTTGTCTACGGAGGTTTGAGCCGCCCGATCTCGACCTTCTGGTTGCTCGGAGCCCTCGCCCTCGTGACTCTGCCGATGGGACTGGCCCACGGGCTCGTCTCGTTGTCGGTGCTGGCCTTCATCGCCGGGCTGCTCTGCGCGCCCACGATCACGGCGAGCGTCGACCAGGCCAGCCGGATCGTCCCGGCATCGGCGCGCGGCGAGGCGATGGGGTGGCACGGCTCGTCGTTGACGTTGGGTGGCGCGATGGGCGCGCCGTTTGCCGGTCTCGCCATCGACGAGGTCGGCGCCGGTGGAGGCTTCGTGGCCCCGGCCGCAGTGGGCCTCGTCGTCGCGGTCCTCGGGGCCGTGGCCGCACAAACCCGCCGACGCCGGCATGCGCCCGCGCGCTAGGCTGGCTGCCATGTCTCCCGCCTCGGCTTCGCGCACTCCCCGTGCCGTGCGCCGATTTACCGTGCCCTCGGGCGCGGTGACGCGGACCGCCTGACTTCGCCCGATCGAAGGCCGGCGTCCCACGTCCGGCCCGGGGGCGCGTGACCTCCTTCACGCATCCGATGTCCCAGCCCGCAGGGCGCCCACGAGGTGCGCCCGCGATGAGAGTGGAAGCCATGTCTGGACCCAACACGAACTTCGATCCCGTCGAGGTTGCAGCTCTCGACCCCGAGACGATCGACGCGGCCGTCACCGGCGCGCTCGAGGCAGTGGCCGCAGCGACCTCGCTCGACGACCTCAAGACCCTGCGCCCCACGCACACCGGTGACAAGTCGCCGCTTGCTCTGGCCAACCGTGAGATCGGCGCCCTGCCCCCGAGCGCGAAGGCCGAGGCCGGCAAGCGCGTCGGTCAGGCGCGCGGTCGTGTCAACCAGGCCTTCGCCGCGCGCCAGGTTGAGCTCGAGGCCGAGCGCGACGAACGCGTCCTCGTCGAGGAGACCGAGGACCTCACGGTCCGCGTCAGCCGTCGGCCGGTGGGTGCCCGCCACCCGATCAACCTCGTCTCCGAGCGCGTCGAGGACATCTTCGTCTCCATGGGCTGGGAGATCGCCGAGGGACCGGAGGTCGAGTCGGAGTGGCTGAACTTCGATGCTCTCAACATCGGACCGGATCACCCGGCACGTCAGGAGCAGGACACCTTCTATGTCGCGCCGACAGGTTCCGGGCTGGTCCTGCGCACGCACACCTCGCCCGTCCAGGTGCGCTCGATGCTCGATCGCGAGCCGCCGATCTATGTCCTCTGCCCGGGCAAGACCTTCCGGACCGACGATCTCGATGCCACGCACACCCCCGTGTTCCACCAGTTCGAGGGTTTGGTCGTCGACGAGGGCATCACCATGGCGCACCTGCGAGGAACGCTCGACGCCTTCGTCCAGCGGCTGTTCGGTGACGGCATCGTCACGCGCCTGCGACCCAACTACTTCCCGTTCACCGAGCCCAGCGCCGAGATCGACTGCCAGTGCTGGATCTGCCGTGGTCAGGACCCGTCGTGCCGCTCCTGCGGCGGCACCGGGTGGATCGAACTCGGTGGTTCGGGCATGGTCAACCGTCGCGTGCTGCGCAGCGCCGGGATCGACCCGGACCGCTACACGGGCTTCGCGTTCGGCCTCGGCATCGAGCGTTCGCTCATGCTGCGTCACGGGATCGGTGACATGCACGACATCGTCGAGGGAGACGTTCGCTTCTCCCGCCAGTTCGGAATGGAGATCTGATGCACGCCCCCGTCTCGTGGTTGCGTGAGCTCGCCGACGTCCCGGCCGACGCCAAGGGTGTCGACATCGCGGCCGCCCTCGTCCGCGTCGGCCTCGAGGAGGAGGGCCTGCACGGTGGTGACATCGCCGGTCCGCTCGTCGTCGGCCGCGTCCTCACCGTCCAGCCCGAACCCCAGAAGAACGGCAAGACGATCAACTGGTGCACCGTCGACGTGGGCGACCACGGCCAGATGGTCACCGAGGGCAAGGCCCAGGAGATCGTCTGCGGCGCCCACAACTTCGCTCCGGGTGATCTGGTCGTCACGGTGCTGCCCGGTGGCGTGCTGCCCGGCGGTTTCGAGATCTCGGCGCGCAAGACCTACGGGCACGTCTCCAACGGCATGATCTGCTCGGCCGCTGAGCTGGGCCTCGGTGAGGACCACGACGGCATCATCGTGCTGACCGAGTTGCTGGGCGCGGAAGCTGGTTCCAGCCTGCAGCCGGGCGACGACGCCATCGCCCTTCTCGGTCTCGCTGACGAGGTCGTCGAGGTCAACGTGACGCCCGACCGCGGCTACTGCTTCTCCCTGCGTGGCATCGCGCGTGAGTACGCCCTGTCGACCGGGCGCGAGTTCCGTGACCCGGCTCGCCTTGACGTGGCCGAGGCCAACGGCGACGGGTATGCCGTGTCGCTGGCTGACGAGGGTCCGCTCGACGGCCGCGCGGGTTGCGACCGCTACGTGGCCCGGGTCGTTCGCGGGGTCGACACCACGGCCACGAGCCCGGCCTGGATGCAGAAGCGCCTGACCCAGGTCGGGATGCGTCCCATCTCGCTCGCGGTCGACGTGACGAACTACGTGATGATGCTGCTCGGCCAGCCGCTGCACGCCTTCGACCTCGACACACTTTCGGGGTCGATCGGCACGCGTCGTGCCAGGGCGGGGGAGAGGCTCACGACCCTCGACGACGTCGAGCGCATCCTCGACCCCGAGGACCTGCTCATCGTCGACGGCTCCGACACGGCCCTGGCGATCGCCGGGGTCATGGGTGGCGAGTCCTCCGAGGTGAGTGACTCGACCACCAACGTGCTCATCGAAGCCGCTCACTTTGACGCTGTTACCGTGGCGCGCTCGTCCCGTCGGCACAAGCTCACGACCGAGGCATCCAAGCGCTTCGAGCGTGGCGTGGACCCGGCGGTCACGGCGGCCGCGGCCCAGTTGGCCGTCGACCTGCTCGTCGAGCACGGTGGCGGCACTGCGGATGCCGGTGTCACCGACGTCGACAACCGTATTGACCGTGGAGCCTTTGACTTCGACGTCACGCAGCCCACGCGCTACATCGGTCTGGACTACTCGCGTGACGAGGTCCTCACCACCTTGCGCGCGATCGGGTGCGAGGTCGAGGAACGCGACGGCGATGTCGTCTCCGTTGCAGCAGCGACGTGGCGACCCGACCTCACCGACGGACCAGAGCTCGTCGAAGAGGTGGCCCGGGTCCGTGGCTACGACCAGATCCCCTCCGTCCTGCCGCAGCCCAAGAGCGCGGGTCGTGGCCTCACCCACGGGCAGCGCGTCCGGCGGACCGTCGCCAACACCTTGGCGCACCAGGGTCTCGTCGAGGTGCTGACCTACCCCTTCATCGGCGAGGGCAGGTTCGACCAGCTCGGCTATGCGTCGGACGATGCTCGCCGCTCGACGGTGCGCATCGCGAATCCGTTGTCCGACGAGGCGCCGCTCATGCGCACCTCGATCCTTGACACGTTGCTCGATGCGCTGCGCCGCAATGTCTCCCGTGGTTCTCGTGATGTCGCGGTCTATGAGGTGGGCCTCGTGACGGTCGGCTCGGCATCCCCGATGTCGGCACCGGTTCCCACTGCTGACGCGCGGCCTGACGACGCGACCCTGGCGCAGATTCTCGGGGCCGTGCCTGCACAGCCTCGGCACGTCGCGTTCGCTGCTGCGGGCGACATCGAACGCGGTGGCCCGTGGGGGCCATCGCGCCGGGCAGAGGCCTCGGACGCCGTCGGCTGGGCGCTGGCAGTGGGCCGCGCCCTGGGGCTCGAGCTGTCCGTTGTCGCAGCCCGTGACCGTGCGCCGTTCCACCCGGGACGGTGCGCGGCCATCACCCTGACCGATGGCACAGCAGTCGGCCACGTCGGCGAGCTGCACCCCAAGGTCGTCGCGGCCCTCGATCTGCCCGTGGCGACCGTCGGGGGAGAGCTCGATGTCGACGTCCTCGTCGCTGCGACGGGCACTGCCGTTCAGGCGCACCAGCTGTCCACCTTCCCGGCGGCGCACACGGACGTGGCGCTGGTCGTCGAGGAGTCCACTGCGGCCGCTGACGTCGAGGCTGCCCTGCGCGCCGGTGCGGGGGAGTCCCTGGAGTCGGTGTCCCTCTTCGACATCTACCGCGGTGACCAGCTCGATGCAGGCAGGAAGTCGTTGGCCTACCGGCTGACCTTCCGTGCCGATCGCACCCTCAAGACCGACGAGGTGTCGGTCCTGCGTGACGCGGCAGTCGCCTCGGCCGCGTCGGCAACGGGAGCCGTCCAGCGATGACCCAGCCGGTCGCGATCGTCACCGGAGCCTCACGAGGGATCGGTGCGCACATCGCCGATGCCCTGCAGGACACCGGGTATGCCGTGGAGCGCGGCTCACGCTCCACGGCGCCGGTGACCGATCGGGTGGCCGTGGACGCGTGGGTCGCTACCGTCGTGGCACGCCACGGGCGGATCGACCTGCTGGTCAACAACGCCGGTGTCATCGACGCCGAGGTGGCCTTGGCCGACAGTGACCCCGATGAGTGGTGGGCGACCGTCGAGACCAACGTGCGCGGGCCCTACCTCATGACTCGTGCGGTCCTGCCGCACCTTGGTCCGGCGGGCCGAATCGTCAACATCAACTCCGGCGCTGCCTACAAGAACTACGACATCGCCACGGCCTACAACGTGAGCAAGGGTGCGCTGGCCCGCATCACCTCCGGGCTGGGGCTGGGGCCGCATCGCACAGCCCTGATCTTCGACCTTGCTCCGGGTGTGGTCCGCACCGACATGACCAAGTCCATGGAAGCCCACCGCGACCGCACCGAGTGGACGTCCCCCGCAGAGGTCACCGATCTGCTCCTCGCCATCGCGCGAGGAGAGCTCGATGCGTGGAGTGGCCGGATGATGCGAGCGGGGAGCGACACCGTGGCATCACTGCACGCCCGCGCGGAAGCCGGTCTGGCAGAAAGCGATCGGACCCTGGGTCTGGTTCCATGGGGAGACGACGACCCCCTGCGCTGACGAAACGTCTTTGCATAGAGTTGCCATCTCATGCAAGACTATGCACATGGTGAGCGTCGCAGTTGCTGGAGCAAGCGGCTATGCCGGAGGCGAAGCACTCCGCTGGCTGCTGCACCACCCTGAAGTCACGATCGGTGCCGTGACGGCTGGTGGCAACGCCGGCTCGCGGTTGGGTGACATCCACCCACACCTCTTCCATCTCGCCGACCGAGTCCTTGACGAGACGACGGCCGACGTCCTGGCCGGGCACGACGTCGTCGTGCTCGCCCTTCCTCACGGACACTCGGCCGCGGTGGCCGAGGCTCTCGGGGACGACACAGTGGTCATCGACTGCGGCGCCGACTTCCGGCTGCGCAGCGAGTCCGCCTGGACCACCTTCTACGACACTCCGTATGCCGGGTCGTGGGCCTACGGTCTGCCCGAGCTTGCGCTGACCGGTGGTGGCTCTGGGCGGGTCGCTCTTGCTGGGCAGAACCGGATCGCGGTTCCGGGCTGCTACCCCACGGCAGTGACTCTGGCACTGGCTCCGGGATTCGCCGCCGGAGTGGTGCAGACCGACGATGTCGTCGTCGTCGCGGCGTCGGGGACGTCTGGGGCAGGCAAATCGCTCAAGCCGCACCTGCTCGGCTCCGAGGTCATGGGCTCCATGTCGCCCTACGGCGTCGGCGGAGGGCACCGCCACACGCCCGAGATCGAGCAGAACCTCGGTGCCGCTGCGGGCTCGCCGGTCACGGTGTCCTTCACGCCGACGCTGGCCCCCATGCCCCGCGGCATTCTCGCGACCTGCACGGCCAAGGTCGTGCCCGGAGTCTCCGCTGCGCAGGTCCGTGAGGCCTGGCACGCGGCATACGAGAACGAGACCTTCGTCCACCTCCTCCAGCCGGGCACATGGCCAACCACCGCGCACGTCATCGGCAGCAACCACGTCACGGTCCAGATCGCACTCGACGAGCGGGTCGGCCGAGTGGTCGCCGTCGCCGCCATCGACAACCTCGCCAAGGGCACTGCCGGAGCCGCGGTGCAGTGCCTCAACCTCGCCGTCGGCCTCCCTGAGTCGACCGGCCTTCTCGGATCGGGGGTGGCGCCGTGAGCGCCATGCGCCTGCACCTCATGACCCACCCCGAGTCGCTCGGCATGGCGCGGCTCGACGCCGGCACCGAGCCGACGTGGGACTGGACCGCGGGCCCGTTCGCCTCCCTCAGCCGATCACCCCTGGAGACCTCCATCGTGTGCCTCGCGGACGCCGTGCCGGCAGGCGTGGTGACCGAGGGCCCGTTCCGTGCCGTCGAGGTCGCAGGACCCCTGGCCTTCGATGCCGTTGGTGTGATGGCGGGCATTCTCGCTCCGCTCGTGCCTGCGGGCATCAGTGTCCTTGCCATGTCGACCTACGACACCGACTGGATCCTCGTCCCCGAGGGGGAGATCGACAGGGCGGGAGAGGTCTGGCGCAAGGCCGGACTCATCGTGACACCGACCGTGCTCACGGGACGGAGCGGATCGTGAGCGTCACTGCGGCACAGGGGTTCCGCGCTTCCGGTGCCACCGCGGGCATCAAGGCTTCGGGGTCCAGCGACGTGGCTCTCGTCGTCAATGACGGTCCGCACCACCACGTCGCGGCCGTCTTCACGTCCAACCGGGTCGAGGCGGCCCCCGTCACCTGGTCCCGTCAGGTCGTCAGCGACGGACGGGCCGACGCGGTCTTCCTCAACTCCGGTGGCGCGAACGCGTGCACCGGTCCCCAGGGTTTCCAGGACACCCACCGGACGGCCGAGATCGTGGCCGACGCGCTGTCCTGCAGTGCGATGGACGTCGTCGTCTGCTCCACCGGGCTCATCGGAGAGTTCCTGCCGATGGGCAAGATCGAGAACGGTGTCGAACTGACCTCGGTCGCACTCGGGCGCGACGGCGGCGTCGACGCCGCTCGCGCCATCATGACCACGGACTCGGTCCACAAGGTGGCGACCGCCACCGGTGACGGCTGGACCGTGGGTGGCATGGCGAAGGGCGCGGGAATGCTCGCGCCCGGCCTCGCGACGATGCTCTGCGTCATCACCACCGACGCCGTGACCGACGCTGCCGCCCTCGACGAGGCGCTTCGCGCTGCCACAGCGGTGACCTTCGACCGCGTCGACTCCGACGGGTGCATGTCGACCAACGACACGGTCGTGCTCATGGCCTCCGGCGCTTCAGGCGTGACCGTCGGGATGGCTGAACTGACCGCCGCTGTGACGGACGTCTGCGACTCGCTGGCCCGTCAGCTCATTGAGGACGCCGAGGGCGCCAGCCACGACATCGCTGTCGAAGTGCGATCTGCCGCAACGGAGTCCGACGCCGTTGACGTCGCCAGGTCCGTGACCCGCAGCAACTTGTTCAAGGCCGCCATCTTTGGCAAGGACCCGAATTGGGGCCGAGTCCTCGCCGCTGTGGGCACGACGCAGGCGCAGTTCGACCCGACGACTCTCGACGTGGCGATCAACGGTGTCCAGGTGTGCCGCGCCGCGAGCATCGGTGACGACCGGGAGCTCGTCGACCTCGAACCGCGGGAGGTGCGCGTCGTCATCGACCTGCACGCCGGCGACGCCACGGCCACGGTCTGGACCAACGACCTCACCCACGACTACGTCCACGAGAACTCCGCCTACAGCTCATGAGGATGCCCCGGTGACCGACGACCTGACCAAGCTCAAGGCGAGCACGCTCGTCGAGGCCCTGCCTTGGCTCGAGCGCTTCCGGGGAGCCCTCGTCGTCATCAAGTACGGCGGCAACGCCATGATCGATGACGAGCTCAAGCTCGCCTTCGCCCAGGACATCGCGTTCCTGCGCTATGCCGGTCTGCGCCCCGTCGTCGTGCATGGCGGCGGCCCGCAGATCAAGTCCATGCTCGACCGCCTGGGCCTGGAGAGCGAGTTCAGGGGCGGCCTGCGCGTCACCACGCCAGAGGTCATGGACGTTGTCCGCATGGTGCTCACCGGCCAGGTCGGTCGTGAGCTCGTCGGCCTGCTCAACCAGCACGGACCCCTTGCCGTTGGCCTCTCCGGCGAGGACGGTGCGCTCTTCGGAGCCCGCCGCCGCGGTGTGGTCATCGACGGTGTCGAGGAGGACCTCGGGCTCGTCGGCGACGTGGTCTCGGTCAACACCCAGTCCGTCATGGACCTGCTCGACGTGGGCCGAATCCCCGTCGTGTCGACCATCGCACCCAATCTCGATCACGAGGGACAGGTGCTCAACGTCAACGCCGACACCGCAGCGGCCGCCCTCGCGGTCGCGCTCGGTGCGCGCAAGTTCGTCGTCCTGACGGACGTCGAAGGCGTGTATGCCGCGTGGCCCGACCGGTCCTCCCTTCTCTCGACCCTGCCACTGAGCCAGGCGCGCGAACTCGTCAAGACCGTTGACGCCGGCATGATCCCCAAACTCCAGGCCTGCATCCGGGCCGTCGCCGAGGGCGTGCCCCAAGCGCATGTCATCGACGGACGCGAACCACACTCCCTGCTGCTCGAGGTCTTCACCTCCGACGGCATCGGCACCCTCATCGAGGAGGACACATGACGACCAGCGACAGCACCGAGTCACAGCAGGCGGTCCTTCACCGCTACGCCCGCTCACTCATCACGGTCTTCGGGGCACCGCAGCTCGTCCTCGAGCGAGGTGATGGTGCCTGGGTGTGGGACACCGACGGCAAGCGCTACCTCGACCTCGTCGGTGGCATCGCCGTCAATGCGTTGGGGCACAACCACCCCGCGCTCGTCGCCGCCGTCTCCAAGCAGGTGGGGGAGATGGCCCACATCTCGAACTTCTACACCTCGCGCGTCCAGGTTGAGCTCGCCGAGCGGATCCTCGAGATCGCCCAGGCTCCTGAGGGTTCCGGTGTCTTCTTCGCCAACTCCGGCGCCGAGGCGATCGAGGCCGCAATCAAGCTGTCCCGACGCACCTGTCGCACTGGAATCGTTGCGGCCGAGGGTGCCTTCCACGGACGGACCACCGGTGCCCTGGCGCTCACGCACAAGGCGGCCTACCGGGATCCGTTCACACCACTCATCCCCGACGTGTCGCACGTGCCCTACAACGACCCCGAGGCGTTGCGGGCCGCGGTCACGTCAGACACCGCGGCGGTTGTCCTCGAACCCATCCAGGGTGAGGCGGGAGCGATCGTCGCGGACCCGGCATACCTGCAGGCCGCTCGGGAGATCACCACAGCGGCGGGCGCCCTGCTCATCATCGACGAGGTGCAGACCGGCGTCGGTCGCACGGGCGACTGGTTCGGATTCCAGAGCAGTGGCATCGTCCCGGACGCCATCACCCTCGCCAAGGGACTCGGAGGCGGCCTGCCCATCGGTGCCCTCGTGACCTTCGGGCCTGCCGTCACAGGTCTACTCACGGCAGGTCAGCACGGCTCGACGTTCGGTGGCAACCCCCTCGTCGCTGCCGCAGGTCTGAGCGTCCTTGCCACCATCGAGGCCGACAGCTTGCTGGACCACGTGACCGAGATGGGCGAGCACCTCGTCGGGGCCGTCGAGGCGCTGGGTCACCCCGACATCGAGGGGGTGCGTGGACGCGGTCTGCTGCGCGCGATCGTCCTGCGTTCCGACCTTTCCGCGGCTGTCGCGGCGGCAGGACGCGAGGCCGGATTCCTCATCAATCCGGTGGCGCCCAATGCCATTCGCCTCGTGCCACCCCTCGTCGTGACGAGCGACGAGCTCGATCTGTTCGTCGCCGCTCTGCCGGCCCTCATCGCCACTGCCAAGGAGTCGACCCCATGAGTACCCCACAAAGTTCTCCCCCGCTTCGCTCCTCCGATACTTCGCGGGGACCCCGCATGACCGCAACAGTCCGACATTTCCTACGGGACGACGACGTCACACCCGAGGAGCAGGCCGAGATCCTCGACCGCGCCGCGGCGATCAAGGCGCGCCCGTTCAGCGACCGCTCCCTCGCCGGGCCTGAGGTCGTCGCGGTCCTCTTCGACAAGCAGACCCTGCGCACCCAGGTCTCCTTCGCCGGCGCCATCGCCCACCTTGGCGGCTTCCCGCTCGTCATCGACGGCAAGCTCGCCCAGGTCGGCGTGCGTGAGTCGATCGCCGACGTCGCCCGAGTCCTGACCCGTGAAGCGCGTGCGATCGTGTGGCGGACCTACGGGCAGGAGCGCATCGAGGAGATGGCCGCCCACTCCAGCGTGCCGGTGATCAACGCGCTGACCGACGAGTTCCACCCCTGCCAGATCCTGGCCGACCTTCTCACCATCAAGGAGCACAAGGGAACGCTGGCCGGTCTCACGTTCGCCTACGTCGGTGACGGCGCCAACAACATGAGCCACAGCTACCTCCTCGGCATGGCCATGTCCGGACTCCACGTGCGCATCGGCACGCCCCTCGACTACCAGCCCCACCCCTCCGTGCTGACGCGCGCGACGGAGATCGCCGCGACGCAGGGCGGATCGATCACGATCGTCGAGGACCCCGCCGAGGCCGTCGCAGGCGCCGACGTCGTCGCGACCGACACCTGGGTCTCGATGGGTTTCGAGAAGGAGAAGGAGTCCCGTCAGGGCTCGGCCAGCCCATTCGCGGCCTACGCGGTGAGCGCCGAACTGCTCGCGAAGGCCAAGCCGGACGCGATCTTCCTGCACTGCCTGCCCGCCTACCGCGGCTTCGAGGTGGATGCCTCCGTGATCGACGGCCCGCAGTCCGTGGTGTGGGACGAGTCCGAGAACCGGCTCCACGCGCAGAAGGCCGTCCTGTCCTGGCTGATCGAGAAGTCCGGCGGAGATCGCCGATGACCGTCTCCGGCACCCGCACGGCGCGCCAGCAGCGCATCATCGAGATCCTGTCGAGCCGATCTGTCCGATCGCAGACCGAGCTCCTCGAGATCCTGGGCGAGGACGGCATCGACGTCACCCAGGCGACGCTCTCGCGCGACCTCGTGGACGTCGGCGCGGAGAAGGTCCGCGTGGGCAAATTCCTGGTGTATGCCGTACCCGGAGAGGGCGGTGACCGCACCGTCCGCGTCGCTCCCGACGGTCAGGAGACGACGAACCGTCTGGCGCAGCGCTGCCACGAGCTCCTCGTGTCTGCGGAGGTGTCGGCGAACCTCGTCGTCCTTCGCACACCACCGGGCGCAGCCAACTTCCTCGCCTCGGCGATCGACCACACGACCGTGCCGGGCATCGTCGGCACCATCGCCGGGGATGACACGATCATGGTGATCACGACAGGCACGGCGGCGTCCCGCAAGGTCGCCGCACGCCTCATGGCCTACACCCGCAAGGAGAACGCGTGAGTTCGACGGACGTCAACCAGCCTCAGTCTGGCCTGAGCCTGTGGGGAGGTCGCTTCACCGGCGGCCCGGCCGACGCCCTGGCGGAGCTGTCGCGTTCGACGCACTTCGACTGGCGACTGGCCCTGCACGACATCGCCGGCTCGCGCGCACACGCCCGTGTCCTGCATTCCGCAGGTCTGTTGGTCGACGCCGACCTGGCTGCGATGCTCGCCGCACTTGAGCAGCTCGCCACGGACGTCGAGTCGGGGTCGTTCGTGCCGGCTCCCGGCGACGAGGATGTCCACACGGCACTGGAGCGTGGCCTCATCGAGCGCGCCGGAGCCGACGTCGGGGGACGCCTGCGAGCCGGTCGCTCACGCAACGACCAGGTTGCGACGCTCGTGCGCATGTATCTGCGCGAGCACGCCCGCGCCGTCGCTGGCCTGGTCCTCGACGTCGTCGACGCCCTCATCGCCCAGGCCCAGCGCCACCCCACCGTGGCCATGCCCGGCCGCACGCACCTCCAGCACGCCCAGCCGGTGCTGCTGGCCCATCACCTGCTCGCGCACGCGTGGCCCCTCCTGCGCGATGTCGACCGTCTGCGTGACTGGGACGCCCGCGCCGGGCTCAGCCCCTATGGCTCCGGTGCCCTGGCCGGCAGCTCGTTGGGCCTCGACCCGGAAGCCGTTGCCGCGGACCTTGGCTTCACCGCCGCCGTCGAGAACTCCATCGACGGAACCGCTGCGCGCGACGTCGTGGCTGAGTTCGCGTTCGTCACCGCGATGGTGTCGATCGACCTCTCGCGCTTTGCGGAGGAGGTCATCCTCTGGGCGACAAAGGAGTTCGGCTTCGTCACGCTCGACGACTCCTACTCCACGGGGTCGAGCATCATGCCGCAGAAGAAGAACCCCGACGTCGCCGAGCTCGCTCGAGGCAAGGCAGGGCGGCTCGTCGGCAACCTTGCAGGGCTGCTCACGACCCTCAAGGGACTGCCGCTGGCCTACAACCGTGATCTGCAGGAGGACAAGGAGCCGGTCTTCGACTCCATCGACACGCTCGAAGTCCTGCTGCCGGCCTTCAGCGGGATGGTCGACACCTTGGTCTTCAACACAGAACGCCTCGAATCCCTTGCACCTCAGGGCTTTTCGCTCGCCACGGACATCGCCGAATGGCTGGTCCGAGAGGGCGTTGCCTTCCGCATCGCCCACGAGGTCGCGGGGGAGTGCGTGCGGGTCTGCGAGGGCCGGGGTATCGAGCTGTGGGACCTCACCGACGAGGACCTTGCGGGCATCTCGGGGCACCTCACCCCCGCGGTGCGCGAGGTACTGACGGTCGAGGGCTCGCTCGCCTCACGCGACGCCAAGGGTGGAACTGCACCGGTGCGGGTGGCCGAACAGGTGACTCGGGCCGCAGCCCACCGTGACGAGGCCCGCACCTGGGCAGCGAGCCAGCCGACCATCCGGTGACCCGCCTGCCGAGAGAGTTCTTCGCGCGCCCCGTCCTCGACGTGACGCGCGAACTCCTTGGCGCGCACCTCACGCACGGCGGCGTCACCGTGCGCATCACGGAGACCGAGGCGTATGCCGGTGACCGCGACCCGGGCTCCCACGCCTTCCGTGGCAAGACGCCGCGAACGGCGCCGATGTTCGGCCCGGCTGGCGTCACCTACGTCTACTTCACCTACGGGATGCACTGGATGCTCTGCCTCGTGACGGGTCAGCCGGGCAGCGCCGAGGCCGTCCTCGTGCGTGCCGGTGAGGTCGTTGACGGGCACGAGGTGGCTGCCGAGCGCCGTTCCGGTGTCCGTGAGCGTGACTGGTGCCGCGGTCCTGCCCGCCTCGCGACGACGTTGGCCCTTGACGGGTCCCACACTGCCCGCGACTTCTGTCGGCCTCCCTTGGGTGAGGTGCCGCCGATCGCGCTGTCCCTCACGGCTGGAGACCCCGTCGAGGACTCACGAGTGCAGACCGGACCACGCGTGGGCGTGAGTGGTCCCGGTGGCGACGGAACGGCATACCCCTGGCGGTTCTGGATCGACACGGAGCCGACGGTGAGCGCCTACCGGCCCGGCGTCATCCGCCGACGGACCAGCTGACCTCCGGCAGCGTGGGCCAGCTCGGGTGGTTGATGATGCGGGCTGCGCCCGCCTGATGCGCCAGCGAAAGCAATCAGCGCCGAGTCCTGGGGCTTCGTCGCCCACTGGGACCAGCCGGCGGTGTGCTCCCACGTGGCCAGCAGCGTCGTGGTGTCGTCCGCGCAAAGAAGGTGACGACTGACCAGGCCTCGAGCGGTGGTCGACATCGTCGATTCCCCCCCGGCGGGCGCAGCACCCCGCGGAACGTGGTGGCCTCGACGACATCGGGATGAGCAGAGAGCTCCTCACCGACGTCGAGATCCGCTCCGCGAGCTCCTTCACGAGTACCACGGCGAATTCTCGTGTCGGAGTTGGATCTCAGCGACGATCCAGGCCTGAGAGGCGCAGGGCCACGCGGTGTCGCACTGCGGGGATGGCGCCGAGGACCCGCATGACGACATTGCGGAACCGGCGGCGGGACGTGGGTGCGGTGGCGAGGCTCGTGAGCCGGTCGGCCAGGGCGACCACCCTCTGGGCCGCCTCGCGACGTGAGTGGGCGTACTCGTCGAGAAGTGCGTCAGGCTCGCCGGCCAGCACGCGTGAAAGACGCTCGCCAGCCTCGACAGCATCCTCGATGCCCAGGTTCATGCCCTGCCCACCCGCAGGCGAATGCACGTGGCCCGCGTCGCCGGCGAGCAGGATCCGACGGTCGCGGAACGAGTCCGCAACGCGGTGATGCACACGGAACCGAGACCCCCACAGGACTTCTTCGACGATGGCTGGCTCGGCCTCGGGCCCACGTTCGTCGAGCAGACTCTGGACGAACGCCATGTCCGGCTCCTCCGGTGCTTCGTCGACCGTGGCCACGATGCGAAACGTGTTGTCAGGAAGGGGTGCCACCACAACCAGCCCAGCGGGCGAGAAGTACAGGATCACTTCGTCGTCGGGGACACCGCCGGACAGGTGCACGTCGGCCAGGCTGAACGACTCGGCGTAGGTGCTGCCGATGAAGTCGATGCCAGCCTGTTCGCGGACGACACTGTGCATTCCGTCCGCCCCCACGAGGTAGCGAGCGCTGATCAGCTGCCCGTCGTCCAGCGTCGCGGTCACGCGGTCTGCGTCCTGTGCGATAGCTGTCACGGTGAACGGCCGGATGACCTTGCCACCGAGCTCCTCCAGTCGAGCCAGGAGGAATGCCTCGGTGTCTGCCTGGGAGATCATGAGGGTGTAGGGGTAATGGGTGGGCAGCTCGCTGAACGGCACGGACATCAGCAACGTGTCGCGATCTCGGATGGCGAAGGTCGGCGTATGGACGCCGCGTTCAACCAGCGCAGGCACCACGTCATAGGGCTCCAGCACCTCAAGAGTGTGTGGATGCACCACTGCCGCACGTGACGTGTTGGCGCCTGCGGCCAGGCTGTCAACGACCGTCACCTCGTGACCGTGGTGTCGCAGGACAGTGGCGGTGGTGAGGCCGACCGGCCCCGCACCGACGACCAGGACCTCTGTTTCCGAAGTGAGCATCGTTCCTCCTGTGAGAAGCCGTTTGTTGTCAACGCTTGTTGACAACAAACGTAACGCTCATCCACGGCCTAGTCAACGAGTGTTGGCATAGAGTCGTTGCCATGAGACGCTCGGCAGCAGAGACGAAGTCGGCGATCCTCGCCGTGGCCCGCCGGCGGTTTGCCGCAGACGGTTACGACCGGGCCACCATTCGAGCGATCGCGACAGACGCCCACATCGACCCGGCCATGGTGATGCGCTACTTCGGCAACAAGGAGGGCCTGTTCGCCGCCGCGGCCGAGTTCGACCTCGAGCTCCCGAACCTGAGTCAGGTGCCGAGTGATCAGCTCGGGGCAAGCCTCGTTGCTCACTTCCTGGAGCGTTGGGAACGTGACGAGGCCCTCCTCATCCTGCTTCGAGCCGGCATCACCGACGAAGTGGTGGCAGAGCGAATGCGGCAGATCTTCGCGAGTCAGCTCGCCCCGATCATCGCGAGTGTGACGGGCGACGTTGCAGCGGCACCGACGCGAGCAAGTCTCGTCGCCTCGCAGGTCCTGGGGATGGCCCTGGGAAGGTATGTCCTCGCACTCCCGCCACTGGTGACGATGGAGCACGACGAGATCGTCGGCTGGGTTGGGCCCACTGTGCAGCGCTATGTGGCCGGCAGCCGATAGCGCAGAGCGACCACCTATTGACCTGTGTGCTCCTCGATCTCGGTGCGGATCCGCTGCTTCACGTCGTCAGGCGCATAGCTCGCGTCGACCGCAGTGATGGCGAGCTGAGCGAGCCCAGGCTCGTCGAGCTCGAGGAGGTCGGCGGCGATCTCGTACTCGCGGTTCAACGTCGTGCCGAACATCGGCGGGTCATCGCTGTTGACGGTGATGACGACGCCGGCATCGCGCAACGCTCGCATGGGGTGGTCCTCGAGCCGTTGCACGCACCGGGTCGCGATGTTGGACGTCGGGCACACCTCGAGCGGGATGCGCTCGGCGACGAGCCGCTCGACAAGGCGCGGGTCGTCGATGGAGCGGATGCCGTGGCCGATGCGTTCGGCTCCGAGGGCATCGAGCGCGTCCCACACCGACTGGGCGTCGGTCGACTCACCGGCGTGGGGGAGGGAGCGCAGTCCCGCGGCGCGCGCACGGTCGAAGTGCGCCTTGAACTGCGGGCGTGGGACCTCGGGACCACCCAGACCGAAGCCGATGAGCGACTGCGGGCCGTGGTCGAGGGCGTAGCCGAGAGTCGCATCGGCAGACTCGAGGCCGGCCTCACCGGGGATGTCGTAGATCCACTGGAGGACGATGCCGTGGTCGCGCTCGGCGGCTCGTCGCGCGTCCTCGATCGCCTCGGTGTAGGCCTCGATCGAGATGCCCATCCGCACGCTCGTGAAGGGCGTCATCGTCAGCTCGGCGTAGCGAACCTGCTGTGCCGCAAGGCCTTCGGCGACCTCGTAGGTCAGCAGGTGGATGTCCTCGGGTGTGCGCAGCAGCCCGACGACGCCGAGATAGACGTCGATGAAGTGACCGAAGTCCGAGAACGTGTAGAAGTCGCGCAGTGCCTCGATGCCCTGCGGCACACCGGCATCCGGGTGTCGCTGCGCCAACCGTGCCACGGTCTCGGGCCGCGCCGAGCCGACGTGGTGGACGTGCAGCTCTGCCTTCGGCAGCCCTGCGATGAACTCCGTGTATGCCGCCCGCTCACCCATGCGTCGAAGTCTGCCAGTCACGCCGTGGGGGCGGTGCCCACCCTCGGTGTGAAGGCCGCGAGGGCGTCGAGGTCACTGTTGCGCGACCGGACGTACTCGTCGGCCCACGCCTCCCGGTCGGGGTAGCCGGACTGGGCGACGATGCGAGCACACACGGCTTCGATGTCGATCTCGGTGTGGCGCAACGAGGCCTGGCCGTTGTCGAGAAGGGCCCAGGCACCGCCAGCTCGGCCGTAGGGCATGCCGATGCTGCCCGGATTGAGGACGAGCCGACGATCAACCAGACGCACGAAGGGCATGTGGGTGTGGCCGCACACGACGGCGTGCACGGCTTCCGGGACGGTCGAGAGGGCGCTCTGCCAGGCGGCTACCGGTGAGTCGACGAGCACGACTTCGTCATCGTCGCGGGGGGACCCGTGGCAGAAGAGCACCTGCCCGAATCCTGCGATCTCGATGACCACGGGGTGGGGGAGATCCCTCAGGAGGTCCACCTGGTCGGGGCGCAGCTGATGAGCGGCCCACACGGCTTCGGGGTGGGGGCAGTCGGCTCCCTCGGAGATCCCCACGGCTTCACGATCGGCATTGCCTCGCACGAGGACGACCCGATCGCCGAGTGCCGTGAGCGCGTCGAGCGTCTCGACGGGCATCGGGCCGGCCGTGTGGTCGCCCGTGACGACGATGAGGTCTGCACTCGCGACGTCCGGTTCCGCGAGGACGGCCTCGAGCACGGGCAGGACACCGTGCACATCCGACAGAACGGCGACCCGGCCGATCTCTGGTGCATCCGTGGCCTCGTCGAACCATGTGCTCTCCCGCATGGTCAGAGTCTGTCAGCCGGCCAGGGCCTCGGCCACGGCTCGCGCACCCAGCGGAGCCAGGGCGTGGCCACGGGGGGCGTAAAACCAGTCGGCGAGGAGCCCTTGGGATGCGGCAAAGGCCTTGCCCCAGGCCCAGGACACGTCATCGACGTCGAGGCGCTTCCGGAAGCGTTCGCGACCGGCAGCGTCGAGAACCCACCATGCAGGCGTGAGGTCCCACGCCGCATACCCGGTCGTCAGGGTGCCGAAGTCGAGAAGCCCGACGAGCCGACCGTCGCGCACGACGAGATTGCCGGGGATGAGGTCGGCGTGGAGAAGGACGGGCTCCGGCTCCGGCGTCCCGGCATCGAGCGCGGCCTCGAGGAGTCCCATGACCGGCGTCGGATCGAGCGGCCCGGACACCGGATCGGTCCGGCCCCGAAGAGCGTCGACCCTGACCCGCAGGTGGCCGCCGCGCTGGCCCTGCGGCACGTGCCTCTTTGCCACTGCGCCAAGGTTGACATCACGCAACGAGGCGACGACGCCGGCCAGGACGTCGGCCCACGAGGCCGGGATGTCTCCCGCGAGGACCCGTGCTGAGGCGTCCTCCCCAGTCACCCAGCGGTTGATGCTCCAGACGTGCGGGTACTCCGCGCAGGGCTCGCCGACGTGCTCAATGACGGGCACCTCGAGTGCGAGCCGGTTGCGCAGTCGCGGAAGCCAGTCGATCTCCTTGTTCAGCCCGGCCTCCGCGGAGGCGTCTCGAGGCACGCGCACGAGCAGTTCCTCGCCGAGGCGGTAGGTCGTGTGCTCGGTCCCCGAGGTCGACATGGCACGCAGCGGCAGATCGCGCCACTGCGGACACTGGTCGGCGACGAGGGCTCCGACGATGTCGAGATCGACAGGGGTCTCGCCCTCGAACAGTGTTGGCATCAGCCCATCCCACACGTCGACGTGCCGCATCGTCCAGCGAGTTGCCCGTGGCAGGCTATCGCTTCGTGAACGACATCCTTGCTGAACTGCAGTGGCGCGGCCTCGTGGCGCAGACCACCGACGAAGGCGCTCTGCGCGACGCCCTGACGAGCGGGCCCATCACCGCGTACTGCGGGTTCGACCCGACGGCGCCCTCGCTGCACTTCGGCAACCTGGTGCAACTCATCGTGATGCGGCACCTCCAACGGGCCGGCCACAAGGTCATCTGCCTCGTGGGCGGGTCGACCGGTCTCATCGGAGATCCGCGGCCCAGCGCCGAGCGCGTGCTCAAGACCAAGGAGCAGACGGCCGAGTGGGTGGCCGGCATCCAGCAGCAGGTGCAGCCCTTCCTCGACTTCAAGGGCGACAACGCGGCGATCATGGTCAACAACCTCGACTGGACCGCGCCGATGTCGGCGTTGGACTTCCTGCGTGACATCGGGAAGCACTTCCGGGTCAACCAGATGGTCAAGAAGGATGCCGTGGCGGCCCGCCTCAACTCGGACGAGGGCATCTCCTACACGGAGTTCAGTTACCAGATCCTTCAAGGGCTCGACTTCCTCGAGCTCTACCGGGCGCACGGCTGCACGTTGCAGACCGGCGGCCAGGACCAGTGGGGCAACCTCACTGCCGGCTCCGACCTCATCCACAAGGTGGAGGGAGAGTCGGTCCACCTGCTCACCACGCCGCTCGTCACCGACTCGGCGGGCAACAAGTTCGGCAAGAGCGAGGGCAACGCGGTCTGGCTGTCGTCCGAGATGACCAGCCCCTACGCCTTCTACCAGTACTGGCTCAACGTCGAGGATGCCTCGGTCATCAAACTCGTGAGGATCTTCACCGACCGCACGCAGGACGAGGTTGCAGAGCTCGAACGCCAGGTGAGCGAGGAACCCTTCCGTCGTGCCGCCCAGCGTGCGCTCGCTGCTGATGTGACGACTTTGGTGCACGGTGCCGAGGCCACGGCGTCGGTCCAAGCAGCGTCCGAAGCACTCTTCGGCAAGGGCGACCTGGCGGCTCTGGATCCTCGGACGCTCGGGGATGCGACGGCGGAGCTCCCCGGGGGAGAGGTGTCGTCGGGGATGACCATGACGGACGCCCTGGTGGCCGTCGGCCTCGTCGACTCACGCAATGCCGCACGACGCGCGATCAGTGATGGCGGGGCCTCCGTGAACGGGGAGAAGGTCACCGATCCCGAGTTCACGCTCGGCGACGAGCACTTCCTCCACGGCACCGTGGCGATCCTCCGTCGTGGCCGCAAGTCCATGGCAGCTGCGCGCAAGGTCTAGAACCGTTGTGGCACAAGGCTTTTCGGTATGCCGTGTGCTCCCGCCGGCCGTTTCGGGTGGCCGATTTGGTGTTGGGGAGAACGTCATCTAATGTTCTCGATGTCAGCCCGAGAGGGAGGAACGGACACCACCGCGTGAGGCTCGCCGCCTCACACGAAGTAGGCCGGTCCCCAAGGTTGATCCCCGCAACAAGAACCGATGGAAACGCCGGTTTGGAACAGCGGCCGCAAGGTTGCTAGTGTGGGTGCCCCGCGAAGATCCAAGCGCGTCGGATTCGGCCACTCAGAGAGTGGGTCACGGATTTGACGCCCAAGTGTGGCCGTGGGTAAGTTTGGAGAGTTGCCCTGGAGTCTGGCCCGGATGGGTTGGGTGATGG